>NZ_JAGPOU010000010.1:0-2500 GCF_018066705.1 Ochrobactrum sp. AP1BH01-1
TGGTTGCGGGGGCAGGATTTGAACCTGCGGCCTTCAGGTTATGAGCCTGACGAGCTACCGGGCTGCTCCACCCCGCGCCATGGTGTGTTTATTGAACCGGTTTTGGTATTTTTGCGTTATCTGAACGCTTAGCTGTTGTGTTCTGCATGGCTTTGAGAAGATGTTTTGATTTGTGTGCTTAGCAGACCTGGCAGCGACCTACTCTCCCGCGTCTTGAGACGAAGTACCATTGGCGCTGGAGCGTTTCACGGCCGAGTTCGGAATGGGATCGGGTGCAGCCGCTCCGCCATAACCACCAGGTCGGCGAAGAACACAATATTCGAGAAGCTGGATTAGGGCAGTAAGGCAGTATGGGAATAGGGCAGTATGTTTAGGCTGCGCCCGTCCTTTGCCTTCGTGCTTTGTCTTTCTGTGCAGGCGATGGTTAAGGGAAGCGAGGCAACATATTGCCTTACTGCCCAACTGCCATATTGCCTTCATCATCGAACTTCGTTCGATGGATATTGTAAATGGGAGTGATCAAGTCGATCGAGCTATTAGTACCGGTAAGCTGCATGCGTTGCCGCACTTCCACACCCGGCCTATCAACGTGGTAGTCTTCCACGGCTCTGATAGGGAATACTCGTTTTAAGGTTAGTTTCCCGCTTAGATGCCTTCAGCGGTTATCTAGTCCGTATATAGCTACCCTGCTATGCCGTTGGCACGACAACAGGTCCACCAGAGATACGTCCATCCCGGTCCTCTCGTACTAGGGACAGATCCTTTCAATATTCCTACACCCACGGCAGATAGGGACCGAACTGTCTCACGACGTTCTGAACCCAACTCACGTACCGCTTTAAATGGCGAACAGCCATACCCTTGGGACCTGCTCCAGCCCCAGGATGCGATGAGTCGACATCGAGGTGCCAAACAACCCCGTCGATATGGACTCTTGGGGGTCATCAGCCTGTTATCCCCGGCGTACCTTTTATCCGTTGAGCGATGGCCCTTCCACGCGGGACCACCGGATCACTATGACCGACTTTCGTCTCTGCTCGACTTGTCAGTCTTGCAGTCAGGCAGGCTTATGCCATTGCACTCGACGAACGATTTCCGACCGTTCTGAGCCTACCATCGCGCGCCTCCGTTACTCTTTAGGAGGCGACCGCCCCAGTCAAACTACCCACCATACACGGTCCTGGACCCGGATAACGGGCCGCAGTTAGACATCCATAAAAACAAGGGTGGTATTTCAAGGTTGACTCCACAAAGGCTGGCGCCCCTGCTTCAAAGTCTACCACCTATCCTACACATGTCGTCACGAATGCCAGTGTAAAGCTATAGTAAAGGTGCACGGGGTCTTTCCGTCTAACCGCAGGAACCCCGCATCTTCACGGGGAATTCAATTTCACTGAGTCTGCGTTGGAGACAGCGGGGAAGTCGTTACGCCATTCGTGCAGGTCGGAACTTACCCGACAAGGAATTTCGCTACCTTAGGACCGTTATAGTTACGGCCGCCGTTTACTGGGGCTTCAATTCAATGCTTGCACATCTCCTCTTAACCTTCCAGCACCGGGCAGGCGTCAGACCCTATACGTCGTCTTGCGACTTCGCAGAGCCCTGTGTTTTTGGTAAACAGTCGCTACCCCCTGGTCTGTGCCACCCTCACCTGCTTGCGCAAATAAGGGTCACGCTTCTTCCGAAGTTACGCGTGCATTTTGCCGAGTTCCTTCAACGCAGTTCTCTCAAGCGCCTTGGTATTCTCTACCAGTCCACCAGTGTCGGTTTAGGGTACGGTCTATATGCAGGAGCTATTTCCTGGAACCGCTTCGCTGCACGTTCAATCCAATAAGAACGTACAACACACGCAATCCGTCACTACCTGCAGGCCCACGAATATTAACGTGGTTCCCATCGACTACGCCTTTCGGCCTCGCCTTAGGGGCCGGCTAACCCTGCTCAGATTAACTTTAAGCAGGAACCCTTGGACTTTCGGCGAGGGAGTCTCTCACTCCCTTTATCGTTACTCATGTCAGCATTCTCACTTCCGATACCTCCAGGATGTCTCACGACTGTCCCTTCACAGGCTTACGGAACGCTCCGCTACCACGCACAAATGTGCATCCACAGCTTCGGTGTATGGCTTGAGCCCCGGTACATTTTCGGCGCAAAGACCCTTATTTAGACCAGTGAGCTGTTACGCTTTCTTTAAATGATGGCTGCTTCTAAGCCAACATCCTGGTTGTTTTGGGATCCTCACATCCTTTCCCACTTAGCCATAACTTAGGGACCTTAGATGGTGGTCAGGGTTGTTGCCCTCTCCACGACGGACGTTAGCACCCGCCGTGTGTCTGCCGACTAGTACTCCCCGGTATTCGGAGTTTGGTTAGGATCAGTAAGACGGTGAGTCCCCATAGCCCATCCAGTGCTCTACCCCCGGGGGTATTCGGTCGACGCTCTACCTAAATAGATTTCGCGGAGAACCAGCTATCTCCAAGTTTGATTGGCCTTTCACCCC
>NZ_JAGPOU010000013.1:0-354 GCF_018066705.1 Ochrobactrum sp. AP1BH01-1
GCTCAAAGCTCGTACCGCTCCCCGCCTGCCAGGTCGCACCGCCGTCGGTGCTGTATTCCCAGCTCGCCCCGGCCTCAAGCCCGCCGACCACAACCGTGCCGTCATTGGTGATGCCATCGCCAGGCGTGCCCGTGTCATTCTCAAGATCAGCGGTGAGCGAAGCAGGAATATCCGTATCGACAGTATAGGTCTGCGTGCCCGTCACCGGCGCAGCATCATTGCCGGCTGCATCCGCGAACACTGCCTCCGCCGTCACCGTCGGCGTCGTCGCACCGGCCAGAGCACTGCCCGGAACCTGCGCCGTCCACGTGCCGTCGCCATTGGCGACCGCCGCATAAGGCACACCATCGACAA
>NZ_JAGPOU010000011.1:0-1254 GCF_018066705.1 Ochrobactrum sp. AP1BH01-1
ATAATCCATTTTGAAGTAAGCTCTGGCCCATTGAGAGGACCAGAGAATGAAGCGCAACCGTTTTACAGACGAACAGATCATCGGCATTCTGAAGGAGCACGAGGCGGGCACGCCTGTCGCGGAGCTTTGTCGCAAGCACGGCGTCAGCGATGCCAGTATCTATAAATGGAAAGCCAAGTTTGGCGGCATGGCGGTGTCTGAAGCCAAGCGGTTGAAGACGCTGGAAGATGAAAACACGAAGCTGAAACGGCTCCTGGCAGATGCGATGCTCGACAACGCCGCTTTGAAAGACCTTTTGGGAAAGAAGTGGTAACGCCCGCAGCAAGGCGGAAGGCTGTCGTTCATCTGATGGATCACCACCAGATGAGCGAACGGCGGGCGTGTAAAGCCATGGGCTTTTGCCGTATGACGATCCGTTACGAAACCAGGCGCAGCGATGATCATGACCTTCGCGAGCGGATGAAGGAGCTGGCGCATGAACGTCGCCGCTTTGGATATAGACGTCTTCATGTGCTTCTCAGGCGTGAGGGTTACCTTGTGAACCACAAGCGGCTCTTCCGGCTCTATCGGGAGGAGAAGCTGACGGTACGCAAGCGTGGCGGGCGTAAGCGGGCGATAGGCACCCGAGCGCCGATGTTGATCCCGCTTGCCGCCAATGATCGCTGGTCCCTGGACTTCGTGTCGGATCAACTCACCGATGGCCGCAGGTTCCGGGTGCTTACGGTCGTCGATGATTGCACAAGAGAATGCCTGACCCTTGTCGCCGATACGTCCCTTTCCGGCTTGCGGGTTGCCCGTGAGCTGGACCGAATCATTGCGGGACAAGGCAAGCCGAAGATGATCGTCAGCGACAATGGCAGTGAGTTCACCAGCAACGCGATCCTGCAATGGGCCGACCGGACGACAGTCGAATGGCATTACATCGCACCCGGCAAGCCGATCCAGAACGCCTTCATCGAAAGCTTCAATGGGCGGCTGCGAGATGAGTTTCTGAATGAAACGCTCTTCTCGTCACTGACCCTTGCTCGATCAGCGCTTTTAAACTGGCGCAGCGATTACAACGATCATCGACCACACTCTGGACTCGGCTGGATGACGCCTGCCGAGTTCGCTCAAACAATCAATCCGCGACGTGATGCGGTGCTGCGCAGCAGGAATGGCTCCGCACCGCAACCCGCCGCTACCGCCCCGAATACAGCAACCCAAAACCGCTGGAGCGAACTCAAAACTGGATAAAACTTGGGGGCAACGTCA
>NZ_JAGPOU010000001.1:0-1137580 GCF_018066705.1 Ochrobactrum sp. AP1BH01-1
GCGACGTGATGCGGTGCTGCGCAGCAGGAATGGCTCCGCACCGCAACCCGCCGCTACCGCCCCGAATACAGCAACCCAAAACCGCTGGAGCGAACTCAAAACTGGATAAAACTTGGGGGCAACGTCACCTGCCCCCGCAACCAATTCCTACGCTACGCTATCCAACAATAGCTCAAAACTACGATCCTCTGCGCTACAGCACTACGGTCATCGGCGCTAAATCCCCGACATCAAACACAAACTCCAAGATTAACAGGTGAAAAGCGGGCGCGAGTACTTAGGAAGCGATCGCTTGTTTGAGACATGCTCTTTCCCTGGGTAAGCTGAGTACAGCTTCTCTCCAGTTTTGATTGTTGGCAAAGAATGCTGACAGCGTCGACCCCGCGTGTGGCCGGCTTCACGTCTAGCGCGCATCTTGCGGCGATCAATGTTGGCCTCAAGCCATCGCCCCTACGACGCAAACACCAATCCAACCAGCTTGGTCGTAGACGAGAGCCGACGCAACTGACTCCGTGGCACAGCCCGCCGAATAAAAGATCATGTAACCGGCGGTCAGCCTGCTGCGCGCTTCGAGCCGCACGCGGTAGATTAGGCTCTGGTTGGAGAACAGGCGATGCCTGACCAATGATCAGGCCTCGCCTGTTCAGGAGATAGCCTAGCGGCACCAATAGGAGAAGCCCGAGCCCGTAGCTGATCTGAGTGATGGTGATGACAAGCCCGACCATCGCATGGCTGTTCCGAATTCGTCAGCGATAGTGTAGAGCAGGGGCTGTGCATGATAGGCATTGGCAACAGCAAGGCCGCAGGCGACTGCGAACAATAGAGCCATGCCGCGGATAGCCTCGCAGTTGCACGCGATGCCTCCTCAGCAGCCTTAAATGTAAAGTTTGCAGACCTATCACCGTCCACCACGGCCTTGCCTTCTAGAGACATAAATCGCGCCATTGGTTTTTAATTGCAACCTTGAATAGGGCATTGAGTCGCCCGCGTGACATCTCTTCAGCGTTTTTTGAGTTCGACAGCCGAAGCGTCGGCTCGAACGAAGTGGAGAGGGCGCTGGGTCTGCCGGATAAAATCCCAGATTAAGATAGCGATCGCGTCCGGGGCGTCCTCAAGAGAGTAATGGCCCGCAGCGACGACATGCTTGACGGAGGCGTTGGAAAAAAGGGTGCTGAAGAGCGGCAGGAAATGCTCCGCCCGGAGCGTACGATCTGCCTCGCCCCAGATGGCCAGTGCAGGCTTCGCTCGAATAGCGCGGTCAGCCGCAGGATCAGGGATCTCGAACCTGTGTGCGCCCGTTGCGAATCCTTTCGCCCAGCCGATCGCACCGAGGCAGTCAGCCGGAGTTGCGAAAGGTGTGCCGTAGGCGGCGAGCCATGTATCAGTGATGATCGCGTTGTTCTCGAAACCGTTGAGCTTCAACGTACTCAGAATGTTGAAGCCAAGCTGCCCAAGCACTTGTTCGAGGCTGCCGTCGGCCGAGGCTTTCATGATCCACTGGAACCAGGGCGAGTGTGTGGCATTCGCCGTCACGCGTTCGAGAAGGTCGGGCTGTCCGAACGGCGTCGGTGCGTTGACCGAGATGATCCGACGAATGCGATCCGGATGCCGGGCGGCGAACCCCATGCCGACAGGGCCACCGAAATCATGCATCACGAGGGTGATGCCGCTGAGGTCGAGCGCGAGAACGAAGCGCTCCAAATTGTCAATATGGTCCTGCAGCCAATAGCTGCGATCGGGTCGCGTTTCGCTCTTTCCGAACCCCATGTGATCTGGAGCCACCACACGATGCGTTTGACTCAATGAGGCAATGAGGTGTCGGAACAGATAGCCCCAGGTGGGCTCGCCGTGCAGGCACAGCACGACCTCGCCGTCCCGAGGTCCTTCGTCGACATAGTGCATCTGGAAGCCGGGGACGCCGGTGAAGTGCGGCGCGAACGGAAAGGTGCCACCGAATGTGGCGTCGGATCGAATCATGGGAGGGATCTCTTTGAATGAGGGGATCGGGTGCGCCATGTGCTTGGCAGGCGATCAGCCCGCTGGCTGCGGTTTAGGCGCCAAGCGGCGGTTGCCGTCTGGTTGTCAGCCTCGCGATAGAAGATCTTGAGCCATCAATGTCGACGGTGCGGTAGTACATCATGCATATCTCCTTGCTCGCGCCCTGCAGGATGTGTGGTTTTAGTTAGCAACCAGTGGGCTTCTAGCGCTTGAGGTTTTTAATTGCAACCACTATGTTTCAGTAAATGACAAAGTCTGGCTCGGCCGGCTAACGTGGCCGAAGGTTGGGCTTATGGAGCAGGGCGGGGCGAGGGAGATCATATCGAGATGGCTAAAAGAATAAGCCACATGGACTCAATGTGTGGGGTGGCCAGGCCGCTGGACGCCATCGGGGACTGGTGGTCGTTGCTGATTATTCGCGACGCCTTCGACGGCCTGCGCCGGTTCGGGGAATTTCAGAAGAGCCTTGGACTGGCGAAGAACATTCTGGCAGCCCGTCTGCGCAATCTCGTGGCGCACGGCATCATAGATATGGCGCCTGCTTCGGATGGCAGTCCCTACCAGGAGTACGTCCTGACGGAGAAGGGGCGGGGCCTGTTTCCGCTTCTTGTCGCCCTCAGGCAGTGGGGCGAGGATTTCTTCTTCGAGCCCGACGAGGCGCATGTGCTTCTGGTCGACAGGAAAGCCGGCCTACCAGTTCGCAGACTGGAGCTCCGATCACAGGATGGCCGTGTATTGGGTCCAGAAGATACGATCGTGCGCTTGCCCCCAGTTTCGCAGGAAAAAGCACGGAGCAGACCTGGGGGAAGTGGAGGCGCTCGAAATAGCGGGAAGAGCCCTCAAAGCGGATAATCTGTGGGGCGGCCGTTACGGCAAAGGCCACAGGTGCTCTACGAGCGCAACTTAGGCTTCCAGAGTGAGGTGCGTCGTATTGATCTCCTTCGACAATATGAGTGCGGAGCGCTTGTACGAGAGGCGGCGCCAAACCTCTCCGCGAGATGAAATAGGCCGGTAAGGCGTGCAGCACTCTGTCCCAGTTCCCGGAAATCGTGCGAACGGGGTCTGTTCGGCCGGCCTCGGATGGTGAACCGTATATATTCCGGCGTGGCTTTCGATTATATCCATATCGTGGATTGTGCCCATTGCCGCGTATGATTGTCCGTGACGTCGAAACACGGAGGCGTCATGGATGCAAGACAAGACCGGCAGCAGCGAAGCCGCATGGCAGGAAGAGCTTTGCGCGGCGATAGTGCAGAAGCCCGCCTGTTCGTTGGGCTCAGCCTGCCGCTCGAGAACGCCCGGCTATCCCTTATCCCGACTCGGACTGGGAGGAGGGGTGACGAGCGTTGTCCCGAGGGCAGAGAGGATGTCGTCGTTAGGGCTGGCGTGGAAGTTCGGGCAGGCCGTCGAGCATGGATTGAGCCGCAGCTTCCAGGATTCTTGCAGCATCCCTGCGCCGCTTGTCCGCCAGACGCTTCTCGCCGAGGATTCTGAACGTTTCGCCTCCAAAAGATTCCATGATGTCGGGAAGGCGGCGTACCGCGCCTCGGCCGCCCCAGCAGCCATCGTCGATTTCCGTCGGAAATACCCAGGCGCGCTTTGCGATCTCCTCTGCGGACGTGCCCTCCGCGCGCGCCAGCGCCGCGACCACTTCCTTCACCAAACTGGCCCTTGCCGCGTCGGTGTACTGTCCTTCAGGAACGGACGGTACAACACGATAGATCGGTGCGGGCGCGGGTGCGCCCGCACGATAGACCGCAGCCGGGCGGTGCACGAAGATCCAGCTGACATCGCGTACTCGCGGATTTTGTGGATCGAGACCTTCGTGGCGTATCAGAATCTCGGTGAGTTCGTTCATCAGCGACGCCTCGGCGTCGGCGACAAGTGCGCCTTGGGGTATAAAAATATCGACCATGGGCATTGTAATCACCTCGTTAATGGTTGTTCATCGCCGCATCTTTACGGATTGACGGCATTCCCGAAAGTGGCCAAATTGCCATTTTTAGTGGGAATTCGGTCACGCCAATGACGTTGATACGCATCTGGGTTTACGATGGCATCTTGGCGTCCGGGGTATCCGGGCCGGTGGATATATTCACGGCAGCCAATCATTTCGGAGCAAAGGAAGCTGGCGACCGAAGCCAAGTCTCCCGGATATTCACCTGCCGCATCGAATCCCTCGATGGTCAGCCGGTGCAGACAGCCTCCGGCCAGATCATCGCGGTTGACGGCAAGATCGATGCCCGCAAACGCGCCGACGCCATTCTCGTCACGGCGCCGTTCATCGCGAACATGGACAGCTTCATCGCGCGTCGCGACCTGTTGCAAGCGCTGTCCGTCGCGCTGCAACGCCAGCACGCCGCGGGGGCGATCGTCGCCTCCTACTGCACTGGCGCCTACCTGCTGGCCGAGGCCGGGTTGCTCGATAGTCGGATAGCCACCACGCATTGGGCCCGAACGGCAGATTTCGCACGCCGCTATCCGCGAACCGAGCTTCGCGCTCATGAGATTTTGACGGAGCAGGAGCGCATCCTGTGCAGTGGCGCTGTGACATCCTTCCTCAATCTGGCCGTTCGTCTCGTTGAGATATTCGCAGGTCGCCAGCTTGCCACGATCACGGCGAAAGCCATGCTGATCGACATCGGCCGGATTTCGCAAGCGTCCTATGCGACGCTGCTCGGCGAGCACGGGCACACCGATCGTCTGGTGGCTCAAGCGCAGCAGCGGATGGAAGCGACCCTCGCCCGGGAGTTTCGCTTGTCCGAGCTTGCTGCCGATCTCGCCGTGAGCGAGCGCACACTCCACAGGCGCTTCAGGGAGGCGGTGGGGGATGGGCCTTTGGGTTATCTCCAGACATTGCGCGTAGAAGTGGCCAAGCGCTTGCTGGAAACCGGCCAGGTGAGCTTCGAGGCCGTCAGCGAGCAAGTCGGCTATCGCGATGTCGGTACTTTTCGCGAGCTCTTCAAGCGAAAGACGGGCTTATCCCCACGCGAGTATCAACGCCGATTCGCGACCGCACCTCTTTCAAATTCCCGTCCATGAATCGGTCGCCGGTTCTGGAGTGACGGGGCGGGCTACATCAGACTGTTTGCTCGAAGTTGATGGAGCATCACTGCGGTTAGGCTCCCGCTGACCAGCGCAGTAGCGTGGTCATGCTTGGGCAAAGCTCTAGCTTTGCCATATCAACCTCGTACGAGCACGAGATCGCGGGGGGGGGGGGCAATCACGCGGATGGAAAAAATCCGGCTGAGCCGCGAGCGTTGGCATGATATCTCGACGAACTGCTGCCCGAGCTGGCAGAGGCGATTGGACGCGCGCTCGTCGCTGAGCTGGACATCGCCGCAGTCAAGGATCTCAGCCGTTGCGCCTTGGTTTACCGCCGACCAAGAGCTTGCGTTACGCAAGCTGGAACATTAGATTGCCGCAAAGTATTAGGGGGGAGCGCGGCATGTGGACTCAGTCAACTTTCACTGAAAAATTTCAGATCGCTTTTCCTATTATCCAAGGACCGTTCGGCGGGGGCCTTTCTTCAACGCTGCTGGCGGCAAAGGTTTCGAATGCTGGTGGTCTAGGCTCCTATGGGGCCAACGCGTTGCCTCCAGCGCAAATCAGCGCAGTGGTCGAGGAGATCCGAGCGCAGACCGACAAACCTTTTTCGGTCAATTTATGGGTCAGCGACGGGTCGGAGCCGACACCGACCGTAACGGAGCTTGAGCACGCCCTCACGCGGCTGCAACCTTTCTATGACGCCCTCGGGGTGGGTCGACCACCAGTACCAACCCACTTTGGTCAGGACTACCGCGAGCAAATCGAGGCGATACTGGCAGCGCGCCCGCCAGCGCTCAGTTTCGTATTTGGTGTACCATCGGCGACAATTGTCGATGAGTGCCATGCGCGTGGCATTCTGACCATCGGCACCGCGACGACCGTCGCCGAGGCGCGTGCCGTTGAAGTGGCCGGACTCGATGCGGTCGTGGCCACCGGCTTTGAGGCTGGTGGCCATCGCCCCTCGTTCCTGCAAGAGGCCGAAGAATGCCTTACAGGCACGCTGGCGCTGGTGCCGCAAGTAGTGGATTCCGTGCGCATCCCCGTGATCGCGGCGGGTGGTATCGCCGATGCGCGCGGTATTGCCGCGGCGCTGGCGCTTGGGGCGCAAGGCGTGCAGATCGGAACAGCCTTCCTCGCCTGTGATGAGTCCGGAGCGCCGGCGGTTCACAAAGAAGCCATGCTTGCCACCGGTCCACGCGACACCGCACTTAGCCGCGCGTTCAGCGGTCGCCTGGCGCGCAGCCTACGAAATGGCTTCATGGATGAAATGGCTCCGTACATCGCCGAGCTGCCGCCTTTCCCTGTCCGCAATTGGCTCAGTGGTACACTGCGTAAGGCGGCGATCGAGCAGGGGCGGAGTGACCTCATCTCGATGCAGGCTGGGCAGGCCGCGCCCCTGATCCATCGGCGCAATGCAACGGAACTTATGGGTGACTTGATCCGCGAGACGGCCCTGTTACTTGCGCGCATGTCCTCCGGCGAAACTGGGGCGGCGCCAGCCGACGTCTAGAGGGGAGCGATCGCGTCAATCCGTGGAGGCGTGTGACCGGCCGGGAGGATCGATCGCGATCAGGCGCGTCCAGGCCGCCAACCGTTCAAAGATCGGATCGTGATGACGCGCGGCGTGGACGGGAGAGGAAGGATGTGTGTCGAGGAAGAATGGGCTTATCGCAATCAGATACTCATTCGGGCCGTCATGGTTCCAACATTTCTTTCGCGGTCAATTTCGCTTCATGAACGGCGCTGCCAGATGCCCGCAGGATCGAGTCACTGCCGCACGAGGCTGGCGGCGGCGTCACCGGCGCTTTCGATGTAGCTGGGGTCCCGGTGAAGCAGTGCGACGGCAAAGGCCCCGTCGAGCAGCAGGATGATCTGCCGCGCCAGCTGCCGTGCTGCGTCGGGTGCCCGCGTCCGATCGAAGATCGAGTAGAGCCAGTCCTCGACCCGTTTCTTGTGGACCCGTCCAACCTTAAGGGCGGGGTGGCCAGGCAGATGAAATAGTTCGACCGAGGTGCGCTGGAAGCCGCATCCCTTCCACTTCGGGTGCCGGGCCGCCGCCGCGAGATGCTTGAATATTTCCCTTATCCTATCGGACGCATCTCCATCCGCCTCCTCATACCAACGCTGGAACAGCAGCAGGTTCGGCTGGTCGCGCATTTCCAGATAGGCGGCGATCAGGTCATCCTTGCTGCGGAAGTGGTAATAGAGCGTCCGTTTTGTCAGCCCTGCCTTTTCCGCGACGGCATCGACGCTGACGCGTCCGATGCCTTCTGAA
The DNA here is from genome assembly GCF_018066705.1 of Ochrobactrum sp. AP1BH01-1. NCBI lineage: Bacteria > Pseudomonadati > Pseudomonadota > Alphaproteobacteria > Hyphomicrobiales > Brucellaceae > Ochrobactrum > Ochrobactrum sp. AP1BH01-1. The sequence continues at coordinate 7,322 of NZ_JAGPOU010000001.1, forward strand.
TGAAAGAGCTTTGCCGCAGCCTCGACGATGCGATTGCGTGTTGGTTTTGCTGTGTGGGGCATATGCCCTTGTATACCATCCAGTCGATATACACAATCGGGCCGCACATCTGCGGGGCGGCCCGATGAAACGGATGGTCGAAGGCGCGTCCTTCCACCTATACGGCTGGCGCGTTGATCGACCAGGATCCCGGATAGCTCGGCCTGCGACGCGCGATCCAGGCATCGAGCCCTTCGCGCAAATCGGCGGTCGGGGCCATTCGGGCGAATTGTTCGCCCTCAATGAGAAGCCCCTCGGCGATGCTCAGATTGACGCCGCGCGTCACCGCCCGAAGGATGCTTGCGGCCGCCAGCGGCGAATGCCGCAGAATGCGCCCCGCCAGATCGCGGGCCACCGGCAGGAGATCGTCATGGGCCACAACCTGGTTGACAAGGCCCAGTTCGCACGCGCGCTGCGGAGTGAACGCATCACCGGTCAGCAGCAGTTCGAGTGCGCGTTTGCGCCCGGCCAGGCGCGGCAGGCGCTGGGTTCCGCCGAAGGTGGGCGGCATGCCGAGATTGATTTCCGGTTTGGCAAAGGAGGCGCGGTCGCTGGCAATGGCGAGCGGCACGGCCTCGGTTATCTCGCAGCCGCCGCCAAAGGCAATCCCGTTGACGGCCGCGATAATGGGCTTGGGAAATGCCTCCAGCCGTGCCGTCAGCCGCTGGCCGCGCGTGACGAAATCCCGCATGACGACATCGGCCCCGGCGGCGACGCTCTTCGAGAATTCGTGAATGTCTCCGCCGGCGGAAAACGCGCGCTCCCCGGCGCCGGTCAGAATGACCGCGCGAATGGCGTCATCGGTTTCGATGGCATCCAGCAATTCCAAAAGCCGGTCGATTAGCGCGTAGCTCAGCGCATTGAGCTTCTCCGGCCGGTTGAGTGTGAGGGTTATGATTGCATCGTTGTGCTCAGTCAGTACGAGATCGGTCATCGGTTTTCTCTTCCATGTCTCCAATGCCCCCACGATCTCTCCTTAAGCGCCATTTGTATATTCACTAGTCAGTATACATAATGCCGGTGCGCCGGGCGTATTGGTCTCAATAGCCGACCTGAGCGGCTGTCGCTACAGGATGATCGGCCCAAGCTGTCGCTCATTTTTCATGTAAGGCTTCAGCGCACGATTTGTCGGATAGTGGAGTTCTGTGGCGGTAATGGCATCCATCATCTGAGCCCATACACCAGCCTTCTGCCATCTCACGAAGCCGTTGTAGCAAGTGGTGCGAGGGCCATAGCATTCCGATAAGCCGCGCCAGGGCGACCAGATCGCAGCGCCGGGAATACGCCATTCAGTCCGCGCCGACCATCTACGCGCGACATGCCCCTTGGTTTATTGGGCAAGAGAGGTTCGATCTCTGCCCACTCGAAATAGGTCAGATGTTGTGTCGCAAATTTTTGATTGGACCGGAGTCAGACTGATCACCAGATACACTTATGCTGCGAGTTCAGCGAAGACTTGGAATGGCGAGCGGTTGTCATTGGCGAATTGGTTCTTGCGGATCATGTGGGCGACCTCGATGCCGACAAGGGTAGTCGACGCCGAATGAAACGCCTTGAAACCCATCATCGGTTTTGTAAGCCGCTTGATGCAGCGATGGTCCTGTTCAAGGATATTGTTGAGATATTTGATCTGGCGGATTTCAATGATGTCGCCCGTTCCGGTGAATTTCAGGATTGTGTTCATGGCCTGCAAGCCAGACAGATTGGCTCCGCTCTTGTCGATAACAACCTTCTCGGGAACGCCTTTGGCGGCGATGGCCTTCTTGAAAAAATCGGCGTGCTGCAGCCAGATCCCGGCGTTCTGACAGCATGAAATCAAGTGTTTGGCCATCGCGGTCAATCGCCCGATACAAGTAGACCCATTTGCCCCGAACCTTGAGATGGGTCTCATCAACACGCCAGGAGCTGACCGTAGGTCGCTTGCGCATTTGAGACTGTGCGGCGATCTGAGAAGAGTACCGGATAACCCACCGGCTCAGCGTAGCATGGTCAACGACTATGCCGCGCTCAGCCAGAATCTCCTGGAGCTCGCGATAGGAAACCGGATAGCGAACGTAAAAGAACACCGCATGCAGGATGACACCTTTGGGAAATGAGCGCCCTTGAATTCGACTGCCATCTGCTTCACGCCTATCCTCCATTATGCATAAGCACAGTGGCATAACGCGCAAACGATGAAAATTTGCGACACTACCGACGGGCTTTGCGTCAGGCGGATATCACTCAATAACGCGGTGCGATGGTAAGCGCGAAGATCCCGTATTTTGTTACCAATATCTGACGTCGGTGTACTAGCTCTTGTCCATGGCGGACAACAAAGTCGCTCGCATCTCGTTGGCAACCTCTCTCAAAACCGACGTGAATTTTTCCGCGGCCGCTGAACCCGACTTGCGAGCCGGACGCCACACCACAAGCGTATAAGGCACGGCGACACTGAACCTTCTCAGAACCACTCCGCCCTTGCCCAGATAGCTTGCAGCGGTCAGCGGATTGATGATCGACACGCCCACCCCGGCTGAAACCATCGAGCATACGCTGCCAGCCGTCGTCGTTTCGACTGCATAGCTGCGCGAGACGCCTGCCGCAAAGAAGATGTCGTCCAGCTTTCGTCGGTACGGATCGTCTTGAGAGAAGTAAACAAACGGCACATCATTGAAATCTTCCGGCACGAGCAGCCTCTTTGCCAAGAGGCGATGCCCGAATGGCAGAACACAAACGAGTTCACCCACGTCAATCCGCTGTGAGATCACCCCCTGATACTCGAACCGCCCCTCGGTGACTCCGAGGTCAAACACGGTCGTCGCCATTTCGTGTTGCAGCGACCATTCCTCTAGGGAATGCAGTGAAAGATGAACGGTTGGACGTTGTTTCAACAACCTTTGTGCCACTCGGGGGATAATGGCTTCGGCATAGGCGGGGATGGTCGCGACCCGACAGTTTGCCGCGTTGTGGGTCCGTATCGCCGAAGCAGCGCGACTGATTTCCTCCATACCCACAAAGGCACGGCGCACGACCTCGTGCAGCAGAAGCGCTTGGTTGGTTGGCGTGAGTCGTTTGCCAAAGCGAAGAAAGAGCTCGAAGCCGATCCGCTGCTCCATATCACGCAACTCGCGGCTGATCGTGGGCTGCGATGTCCCCAGTGACGCCGCCGCCGCGATCATGGTCTTGTTGATCATGATCGCGTTGAAAATCTCCAATTGCCTTTGATTGAGCCGCACGGTTCAGCCTCACCGGTATTTATAGTTGAATAGGTTAGCCGTGAACACGGCTGTAAACGGCGCCGGAGCGTTATATCAGAACCGAATAAGAAAGCCGCATCAATTATTTCCCTCCCGCATCATGCTCTGAAATCATGGTGTGACGCGGGACCTATAGTTGTGATGGATAGATGATAAATCGTAGAGAAACGATGAGAAATGATCGCGATAATGACCGAAAGTGGCTCTCCTACCGCAGCCGCAACCTATATATCGAGGATGTCTGTCTGAGCGCCGTCGCACATGCGGTGTCGACGCCCTTTTATTGCTATTCCTCGGATGCCATCCGCTCCACCTACGCGCACCTTGCAACCGCCGTCCATCCCATCGGGGCTTCCATTTGCTTTGCGGTCAAGGCGAACAGCAACATCTCGGTGCTACGTCTGCTGTCCGACCTCGGTTGCGGTATGGACATTGTCTCCGGCGGCGAGCTGGAGCGCGCGCTGGCCGCAGGAGTGCCGGCATCGAAGATCATCTTTTCCGGTGTCGGCAAGACCCGTGCAGAAATCGTCCGTGCGATCAAGGTGGGTATCCATCAGATTAACGTGGAGTCGTCTGCCGAAATCACGACCGTTGCCGAGGTGGCACGTTCCCTCGGCAAGCGCGCACCCGTCGCAATCCGCGTCAATCCCGATATCGATGCCAAAACACACGCAAAGATCACGACAGCCACGAAAGAGAGCAAGTTCGGCATCGCGATCGGTGATGTGGCGAACATCTACGCCGAAGCTGCTGCACGGCCCGAGCTGGAACTGGTTGGCGTCGCGGTTCACATCGGATCACAGATCCAGGATATGACACCGTTTCGCAAAGCCTTTGCGGCGATGGCTGACCTTGTAACGTCGATGCGCGACCAAGGTCTGGCTGTCCCGCGCCTCGATCTCGGCGGCGGCATCGGCATCGCTGACGATGGAAAAGCTGGTCCGGATATCGCCGAGTATGCCGCGATCATCCATGAGACCGTCGGCAATCTCGGCTGCAAGGTGACTGTCGAGCCGGGCCGCTGGCTGGTGGGACGGGCGGGTTTGCTCGTCACTGAGCTGCTTTATCTGAAAAACATGGCGAACGGCCCCATGGGGATTCTGGATGCCGGGATGAACGATCTGATGCGCCCGGCACTCTACGACGCACACCACCCCATCCTCCCGCTTCGCGCGCCGCAAGCAGGTGAACAAGCCCCCGCCTACAGCCTCGTCGGCCCGATCTGCGAAAGCACCGACAAGTTCGGATCCTATGAAGGGCTTGGCACACTCAACGCGGGCGATCTGCTCGCCTTTGACTGTGCCGGAGCCTATGGCGCTTCGATGGCATCGACGTACAACTCCCGCGATCTCGTTGCGGAGGTCCTTGTCGACGGAAATCGCTTCAGAACGGTCCGCCATAGGCAGGATATCGGCGAGATGCTGAAGCTTGAGCAAGCGGGGGCATGGCAGGTTGCTAGCCCATCGGAGGGCGCGCACGAGCCGATGATGGCCCGCGGTACAGGCTGAACCGGACACGGGTCCGACAATGAGACCGCCGGGAAAGGACGCCGCGATTGTCGTGGCCGCCGACCCGGATGGGGAACTAAAAAGAAGGGAACGAAAATGCTCAATAGGGTCAAATTTCTGATGGCAACGGGGCTTGTGACGCTTGCCCTGACCACCAGCGGCCTTGCGGCCGACCACGTACTTCGGATCGCCTACCAGGAGGATCCGAAGACTGTCGACGTTCAGATGACGCAGGATTTCTATACGCTGCCTCTCAACGTCTACGATCGCCTCGTGGAAGCAGAGACAAACGGCCCCGGTCAGACACAGCTGGTGCCTGGCCTCGCCGAGCGTTGGGAAATCTCCGAAGACGGCAAGACGTACACATTCCATCTTCGCCAGGGCGTGCTCTTCCACAATGGTGAGGAACTGACGGCAGACGACGTGGTCTACACCTTCGGGCGCATGCTTGATCCCAAGACCAAGGCCCTCAGCACCGACATCCTCAACTTCGTGGATGGCGCCGCGGAGCGCTTGGAAGGGACCGCTACTTCGGTTCCCGGATTGCAGGCGGTGGATAAGTACACTGTCAAGATCGTCCTGAAGGAACCCTATGCAGCCTTTATCGCGCTGCTCGCCAGCCCGGGCGCCTCGATCTACAACCGGAAATTCACAGAGCCGCTCGGCGATCAATATGGACTGACGCCTGAGACGACCAACGGCACCGGCCCTTTCATCCTGAAGGAATACAACCTCAACGACAACCAGATCCTCGAAGCCAACGAAAAGTATTTCAAGGGCCGTCCGAAGCTCGACGAGATCATCATCCGCGTCGTTGCGGATCCAGAAACGCTGCGCCTCCTGTTTGAATCGGGCGAGCTGGATGTTTTCGACATCGATTATGCGCCAACGCAGCTCCCCTACTTTATCGGGAGCGATCAGTGGAAAGACCAGGTTCGGTCGGGCCCTCGCGTCGGCATGTACTACTACCATATCAACCAGGCACTGAAGCCCTTCGACGACGTTCGCGTCCGCAAGGCGTTCCAGATGGCGATCAATCGCGATGAAATTCTCCAGAAGAATTTCTACGGCAAGGGTGCGATCGAGAACGGCGTCATCCCGCGCGGCATCAGCTGCTACACCGCTGCCACACCGATCGAATACAACCCGGCAAAAGCCAAGCAGCTTCTGGCAGAGGCGGGCTATCCCAATGGTGTGGACATCAACCTCACGCAGGTCAGCAGCTGGTCCTCGAAGTGGTCCGACATGAACCAGATCATTCAGGCCCAGATCAAGGAGGCCGGGTTCAACGCGCAGATCAAGACGATGGACGAGTCGGCCTACTTCGCCAGCCGCAAGGCTGGCACGGTCGACAACTACACGCAGAACTGGTCCGCTGACTTCAACGATCCGGACAACTTCTTCTACACGTTTTTCAGCAAGAGCGGCACGGCAGTTCGCGGTTACAACAACAACGACGAGGAGGTCTTCGCAGCACTCGACAAGGCCCGCTCGATGACCAATGCCGAGGAGCGCTGCGAGCTCTATCAGAAGATGACCGACAAGATCGTGCAGGAAGACGCCGCCTGGGTGCCGATGTTCAGCCTCGACCACGCCTATGTGGTTCAGCCGCGGGTGAAGAACTTCGTGGTGCCGTGGAACGGTTGGAGCGATATGAGCTACTACAAGATGGAAGTCGAATAAGACGTTTCTGCTGGCGGGCGTTGGTAACCCAACGCCCGCACACTCGTTTCCACTTCTTGTAGAACCAACCTCCCTGCGCCTGCGGTGTCGCGAGGCTGAGTGAAAGATTTCTTTCGATGCTGACCTTCGTAATAAAGCGTATCGCGATCTCGATCCCTGTTCTGATCGGCATCACGGCGCTGCTTTTCATCATGCTCAACGTGATTCCCGGCGACCCCATCGCGCTCTTGATGAAGGAGCATGCGAGCGCAGACGTTATCGCGCGCGTTCGGGCCCAGATGCACCTCGATGATCCGCTCCTCACGCGGTACTTCCGGTTCCTCTTTGCTGCCCTCCAGGGCGATCTCGGTGTTTCGATCAAGCTCAATCGAGACGTGACGACGCTGATCCTGAACGCCTTCCCCAACACCCTTATCCTCACCATCTGCGCGGCGCTCGTTTCGTGGGTGATCGGTATCCCCGTGGGTGTATTGTCGGCGGTGCGGCGCGACTCCCTGGTCGACCATCTCTTCATGGGCTTTTCGCTGATTGGCGTGTCAATGCCGATCTTCTGGTCGGCTCTGCTGATGCAGTACGTCTTCGCCCTGAAGCTGAAATGGCTGCCTGTATCAGGGTTCTACGGCTACCAGTACGTGATCATGCCGGCCATCGTTCTTGGTTGGAGCTCCGCCGGTGTGATCGCCCGTCTCACCCGCTCCAGCCTTCTTGAAGTGATGCGCCATGACTACATTCGCACAGCGCGTGCCAAAGGCCTGCGTGAACTGCTTGTCATCCGCCGGCATGCGCTCAAGAACGCTCTCATCCCGGTTGTCACCATCATGGCGATCCAAGTCGCAGGGCTTCTTTCCGGCGCCGTTATTACAGAGGCGATCTTCGGCATTCCAGGAGTGGGCCGCATCTCCGTCAGTGCCATTCAGTCGCGCGACATGCCTCTTTTGCAGGGCTCCGTGCTTTTCGCCACCGCGCTCGTGATCCTGGGCAATCTCGTCGCAGATATTCTCTATTCCGTCCTCGACCCCCGCATTCGCAATGAAATGAAGGGAGACTCGAAATGACAGAGATCCCAGAGGGCAACGTGGACGTCATTGACGATGCCGGCAACGACAGCTTCCTGCGCGACGGCATCGGGGTTTTTGCGAAGAACCGCATGGCGATGGTCGGACTGATCCTGGTCGGCCTTCTGGTCTTCGTGGCGCTTTTTATTCCGTTCATAAGCCCCCACGATCCCTATCGCGTGGCCATGGACGAACAATTCTTGCCACCCTCCGCCACGTTTTGGCTGGGAACAGACAACTTTGGCCGGGATCTGTTGACCCGTATTCTCTACGGGGCGCGGATTTCGCTGATCGTCGGCATCGTTCCGAGCTTCATCTCTTTGATGATGGGAGCTGTTTTGGGCATCATCAGCGGCTACCTTGGCGGTCGGATCGACTTCATCATCATGAGGCTCGCCGATATGATGATTGCTTTCCCCTCGCTGTTGCTCGCGATGGTGGTGATGTACACGCTCGGGGCGAACCTCTTCAACATTTTCATCGCCTTGAGCCTCGTCGGTTGGGCCGGTGTCGCCCGTGTCGTGCGTGCCCAGACACTTGCGGTCAAGGAGAAGGAGTTCATCGAGGCAGCACGCGCCAATGGTACGAAGAAGGTGAAGATCATGAGCAGTCACATCTTTCCCAATGTCGTCCCGACCCTGATCGTGCTGTTTTCGCTCAGCATCCCCGAGGCGATCATGTGGGAATCGAGCCTCAGTTTTCTCGGGGTGGGCGTCCAGCCGCCGGAGGCGAGTTGGGGACTTCTGGTGGCCAAGGGTAAGGAGTACATCTTCTCGGCTCCGCTTGTTGCCATCATGCCGGGGGTGGCGATCCTGATAACGGTGCTGGCATTCAATTTTGTTGGCGATGGCCTGCGGGACGCGCTCGATCCCTACATGAAAGATTGATGAGCGCGATGATGACAGATCAGGCTAACTTGCTGAGCGTGCGTAACCTTCGCACGGAATTCAAAACACAAAACGGACCTGTCCGGGTCGTCGACGGCGTTTCGTTCAACGTCGGGCGTGGCAAAATCGTCGGCCTCGTCGGCGAGTCCGGTTCCGGAAAAAGCATGACGGCGCTGTCGCTGATGGGGCTCGTGCCCACTCCGCCGGGAACGGTGAACGCCGACAGCATCATGCTCAACGGAACCGACTTGGCGCGACTGAACAGGGACGAGTTACGCCGCTGGCGTGGTCGGGAAATCGCGATGGTGTTTCAGGAGCCCATGACGTCGCTGAACCCGGTCAAGACCATGGTCCAGCAGGTCGGCGAGCCGCTCGCCATCCACACCAATCTTGGCAAGCGCGCCATCCGCGAGAAGGTTCTGCGCATGTTCGAGACTGTCGGCATTCCGGAGCCTGTTGCACGGCTGGACGTCTATCCGCATCAGCTGTCGGGTGGTCTCAGGCAGCGGGCGATGATCGCCATGGGTCTTATCTGCGAACCGCAGCTCTTGATTGCCGACGAACCGACGACGGCGCTCGACGTGACGACCCAGGCACAGATCCTGCGGCTGATGATGGCGCTTCGCGACAGGGTCGGTACAGCGATCGTCATGATCACGCATGACCTCGGGATCATTGCCGAGATGTGCGACGAGGTGAACGTGATGTATGCCGGTCAGATCGTCGAGCGCGCCAACGTTTTCGACCTCTTCGATCGGCCTTCACATCCCTATACCAGAGGTCTGCTTGCCTCGATCCCGATGGCAACGGAAAAGCGCACGGCCACGCGCATGAACAGCATTCCGGGTGTGGTGCCCAATCTCGCGAAGCTTCCCACGGGCTGTCGATTCCATCCGCGCTGCGCTGACGCGATGCCGATCTGCAAGCTGAAGTCGCCTGAACTGACCGATCTGGGCAACGGGCATCAGGCCCGCTGCTGGCTGCACGACAAACAAGGAGGAAAAGCGTGAGCGAAGTCCTCATTTCAGCCGAGGGGTTGAGCAAGCACTACCACATCGGCTCTGGTTTCTTCCGCCCGGAGCGGGTGGTCCGTGCGGTGGACGGCATCGATCTCGAAATTCGCGAAAGGGAGACCTTCGCACTGGTGGGCGAGTCGGGCTGTGGCAAGACAACGCTCGGCCGCGTGATGCTGCGTCTGATCGAGCGGAGCGCCGGCACTGTGCGGTATCGCGGCCAGGACCTGCACACGCTGGACGAAGCTGCGATGCGGGCGATGCGCAAGAAGCTGCAGATCGTCTTTCAGGATCCCTACGCTTCGCTTAACCCCCGCATGCGGATCAAGGACATACTGGCGGAACCACTGCGCGCGCACGGTTTCGGGACCGAGGCCGAGATCGAGAAGCACTGCGGCGAACTGCTCGACATGGTCGGACTGCGCCGGCAGCTCCTGCGCCGCTACCCCCACCAGTTCAGCGGCGGGCAACGACAGCGCATCGGCATCGCACGCGCACTTGCCAACAGCCCGGAGTTCGTTGTCTGCGACGAGGCCGTCTCCGCACTCGACGTCTCGATCCAAGCGCAGGTGCTCAACCTCTTGCGTGACCTGCAGGAACAGCTGAAACTCACCTATCTGTTTATCACGCACGACCTCAGCGTCGTGCGCCAGTTTGCCGATCGCGTGGGAGTGATGTTCCTTGGGCGGATGGTGGAGGTCGGAACGACGGAAGAGATTTTCTCCAATCCTCGCCATCCATACACGATGTTTCTGATCTCGGCGGTCCCACGCCCTGATCCGCATCAGAGAAGCCGCGAAAGGCCGATGCTGGTCGGCGACATTCCAAGTCCGATGAACCTGCCGTCAGGATGTCGTTTTCATACGCGCTGCCCCTATGCCCAGGCGATCTGCAGAAGCGAGGAGCCAGCGTTGTCACACCATGGTGGCCGGGCCGTCGCATGTCATTTTCCCTTGGATCGGTGATCGGGGTGTTTCACGTCAAGGAAGGAGTTTAGGCTTGGATTTGATCGTATCTCGAAACGGGGATGGCTGGCGGGCCGCCTATGGAGACAAGCACTGGCGCTGCGCTATTGGCCGCGGCGGTTTGCGCGCTGCAAGCGAAAAGGTCGAGGGAGATGGTGCGAGCCCGATCGGGCGTTGGCCAATCCGCAAAGTCTTGTACCGTGCTGACCGGATCGCCAAACCGGAATCGCCGTTTCGGACAGGTGCCATTGATCGCTTGGACGGCTGGTGTGACGCCCCCTCGCATCCGGACTACAATCGCCAGGTAAAGCTGCCCTTTGCCGCAAGTCACGAAGAGCTCTGGATGGATGACGATCTCTACGACATCGTCGTCGTTCTGGGCCACAACGATGAGCCACCGGTCGCAGGCGCGGGTAGTGCCGTCTTTCTGCACATAGCCCGTCCAGATTACACGCCTACGGCGGGATGCGCGGCGCTTTCGCGGGATAATCTGCTGACGTTCCTGACGCTGGCTGGGCCTTCAACCCACCTCGTATTCTCTGACAGGGCCTGATGACAGGCACCGTCGCCGTCGAGCCCTGGCTCCAAGCGGCGGCCCGGCGGTCTTTCTCTCGTTCCTAACCATGCGCTCGGCATGGTGTTCCCAACACAGATCTCTTCATCATGACAGCCATTGATGCCGCCGCGCTCGATCGAATGCTCAATCTCCTGCCGCGCCGATACAAAGGGCCGGGTGGTGTCGCCGGGGTGGGCAAGGATGGGCAGGTGATAGCCCACCATGCCTTGGGATTTGCCGACATGTACCGGCGGCTACGCGCTTGCCGATCTGCTCGCTCTCCAAGCAATTCACCTGTGCGCTGCTGTTGGAGCAGTTCGAGGATCCGGTCGCCCTCGACCTCCATGTGAGGGACTTTATTCCCGACTACCGCGATACGCTGCCAACAGTGGAGCAGCTCCGCCATAGCCAGTCAGGCCTGCGCGAGGCTCTGTCGCAAATTTTTCTGGTTTTCCGCGCTATTGCGTCTGGGCTATGTATGGCCGAAGAGAGTGTGAAGCGGATGGCAGTCGCATTCAAGGGCGCACATTTTCGCAAAAGTATCATCCTGCATGCGGCCCTCTTTTACGTGCGCTATCCGGTTTCCTATCGCGAGCTTCAGGAGACGACGGCCTGCCAACGGACGCGACCAGATGAGATTGTGGAACCTCTCACGTGAGAACAGACGCGCCATTGGCGATGCCCTTCCCTGTATGTTTCAAAAAAGGGAGGCCCCCGAGTTCGTGATCCCGGGGGCCTCAGTATGGCGGAAGGAAGGTGTTCTACCGCCTTACTTTCTTACCACTTGACCTTGAAGCCGACGGTGCCCTTGAGACTGTAGCTGTCGGCGAAGTGGTTAAGTCCTGTGTTGATCGAGCCTTCGCCACAGACGGCATATTTGTTGTCGGCCCAGGCATAGGTGCCGCCGGCACCGATGCCGCCCCAGGTCCGGTCATTGTCGGTGTCGAAATCGACACCCGCCACATTGACCGATGAGCCGCCCAGCATCTCCTGATAGAGATTGGCAATGCCGTAGACGGTGGTGTTGACCATCAGGCCGTCCTCACCCTTCCAGGCATTGGCATAGTTGGCCGCAATCCCGATCCGCCCGATCAGGCTGTCGCCATCATGCAGGCTGACATGGCTGTCCCATACATCGTTGAAGCCATTGGCATTGATCGAGGAATAGATGAGCTGTGCCTGCGGGGTCAGCGACCAGTTCTGGTCGATGGCGATCCGCTGGCCGGCTTCGATGCTCAGCGCATAACCGGTTGCCTTGCGACCATCGGCAAGGCCGGTATTGGCCGTATCCGAGTTCAGGTCGCTGTCGAACCACGTCACCTGTGCCTGACCGTCGACATAAAAGCCGTTATTGCCATACCATGTCGTGGTGGCGCCAAGGCGGTTGTGTCGCAAATTTTTGATTGGACCAGAGTCAGACTGATCACCAGATACAATTATGCTGCGAGTTCAGCGAAGACTTGGAATGGCGAGCGGTTGTCATTGGAGAACCGCTGCGACGCTGGAACGTCATGGTCGGGCCGGATGATCTCTCCGGTTACACTGGGCCTGCGCGAGTTGGGCGTCGCGATCGTCTGCGTCGACGCACGTCCGGCGCATCAGAACGTGAAGCGATGGAGGCCAACAAGACCAATCTGCGCGATGCAGTCTGGCTCGCGCAGCTGCGGCGTACGGGCTTCTACAAGGAGGCGCATACCAAAACACCGGCAGCGCATGGTGCGCGGCTCGCCGATCGCAAACGTCCGCGTTGAACTCACTCCACTCAGTTTTTCATCGGGAGCGTCATCTCCTCATAGTCGCCCTCAGGGGACTTTCCGTAACCGACTACGGTGAAACCGTGGCGTTGGTAAAATTCCTTAGCACGCGGATTCTTGACGAGACATTTGAGGCGATAGGGTCGAACCGGCCATTCGCGAATTGCTCGTAAAAGGGCACTCCCGACGCCGAGGCCTCGCCATTGGCTACTCACATAGAGCATGTGAATGAAGTCATCGGCGGTCCAAACAGAAATGAAGCCGAAGATGTTGCCTTTGCCCGAGCGCGCGACGAGGATAGTTTCGCCTGACGAGTGTTCGCTGAAATCCTCGAGCCGGAAGATGCCGGGATTGGCCCGATCAATCGTTTCCCGCCTCACATCGAGATAGATTTGTGCAAGCGTAGGCAGGTCTGTCAGCGCAGGTTTTCCTATAGTTATTTCCATATGTATTGAGTTCCGTAACTTTTTTATCGAGGCTCAGCACCGATAATGCATATTTTAGCAGAGCTATTTTCATATGTTGAGTTCGACCGGACAACCACGTTGGCAGAGTGAATCTTTTGCACTTCCCGAGTCGTTCGAGAAGGGCAAGTCCACTCGCTTGGTCTAACCGAATAAACGGCAAAATGCATGAGGGCGCGCCGGTCCGAACTCGCGACGGCGCAATAAAGGCGTAATTCATTCGAACCACATTGGAATGAGCGAGGCTGCAAGGAGGAGGGCCAATGAAGCGTTGACGAGGCGCCACTGCGCGTCGGACCGCAGAAGGTGTGCAAGTAGCAAACCGGCAACACACCAAAGCGTGAGCGAAAGGATCGCGGCTAGCCCCAACGAGAATCCGAGTATAAGCGCGAGATGGAATGGCTTGCCCGCAAGAGAAGCGAATGACGCGGTAGCACCCAATGCCATGGTCCAGCCTTTTGGATTGTGCCAGACCAGCCAAACCGCGCCAACGAAACTCATTGGCTTGGCAATGTTTGCATGCAGATGCGGCGGGCCGCTGCGCGCCATCCTCCATGCAAGCCATAACAGGTAGATCGAACCGATAAGCTTCATCGCAAGTTGAAGCGATGGAAAAGCCAGAATAATGCCCCCCAATCCGGCAGCCGCGGCAGCACTCATGGATCCAAGGCCCGCTGCGATTCCCCACATGAATGGCAAGGACTGGCGATAGCCGAAATGAGCGCCGGAAGCCGTAGCCAATGTCGTGGCTCCGCCCGGCGTGATCGTGGAGACAATTGCAAACAGGGCAAGTGGTAGGAATTCAGCGAAGGACATATGGCTTCCCAGACAAATCCGGGAAACTCTATCGCGCCCTCTTATACAACAAAAGCGCATCTTGTGCATGAAATACATTATGATTCATAATGGATTTATGATCCGCAATCTCGATATCGCACTGCTTCGTACCTTCGTCGCCGTCGCAGATCACGCCAGTATGACTGCGGCTGGGAACGCCTTGCACCTGACGCAAAGTGCTGTCAGCCAGCAGATTGCCCGACTCGAAGATCTATCTGGCGCGTTGTTTGTTCGCGAGCGGCGGACTCTTCGTCTGACGCCGAGCGGAGAACGGCTTCTCGGGAAGGCTCGTCGCCTGATTGCGCTCAACGACGAGCTGTGGGCTGAGATGTCGGACGAGCCGATCAAGGGCTCCGTTCGTCTCGGTGCTCCGTATGATCTTGTTGGGACATGGCTGACCACGATCCTGAAAGCTTTCGCAGCAATGTATCCGAAAGTGGAGATTGAGCTCGTTTGTCTTGCCTCCCCCGAGCTTCTAAGCGGCATTGCCAGTGGCTCGATAGACCTTGCCTTGATCGAAGAGCCGGTTGGAATTTCAAATGCCGAATGCCTTGCGATCGATCGTCTGGTTTGGGTCGGTGCCAAGGGAGGTGCGGCGCATCTCAAGACACCGCTTCCGGTTTCCATGGTTGCGGAAACCTGCGCGTTTCGTCCTGTTGTCTTGCAAGCACTTGAGGAGCGCAATCTCACGTGGCGGACGATGTTCGAGAGCGGCAGCATTGATGCGACGCGCGCCACGGTTCGGGCAGATCTCGCGGTGACGGCCTGGCTGGCATCGACTGTTCCGAACGACCTTAACATACTGCCCTTTGAGGAGAATCTTCCCGAACTTCCGTCGTTCGCAATCAATCTCTACCAGGCGAAGGGACAGCTCCCACGCGCTGTCAGTGAAATCGCACAGCAGATACGGGTGGGCATGAGCGGAAATCCTGGTGCCAGCCCAATGCGCATATGAAACAAGAAGCTGGTCTCAATTGGGTAATATTACAGTTGTCCTTTATTGAATGTTCTGGATTCCTGAGTGTCCATGCTTCGGGATCTGGTGATTGGGGGGCGCGTCGGTTGAAGATACGCTTGAGTTGTTGGCCTGGCCTGGTCGCTGCGCGATGTGAAGCAACGCATCGCCGCCGCCAGCCTGAGGGACGTGGCTTGTTCTTATCGCTCGCATGCTTTTCCATGTATGGCCATCGCGTCGGTGCCGGGGCGCTTTCGGAAACGGATTACGCCCACAAGCTCAACGATGCCGGACTTGATCGCAGGAGAGCAGTTCAGGACTGCCGGTAACCGTTCTGGAAACAGTTTCGTCATGTGTGTGCGAGTGATCGATCTTCCACGTAGTGAAAACCTCCGAAGTGGAAAATTGGTTAACGTTGGGTGATCCGGCACGAATGGTTCGATGCGATAAGGCTCGGCAGCTCGCGTTCGAGCAAAGACGCAGTCGTCCGGATTCGCGATGGAATCGGTCGCGTCGCCGAATAAAGAAGATGAAGATCAAAGCCGGGCACCTCGAATTCAGGGAGGATGCACTTAAGACGCCCGGAGGCTAGGTCGTCGAAGCAAACGGGTTCCTGCAAGACGCCAATCGCTCCGCCGCGGAGCAGGATGGCGTGCAAAGGTCGCCAGTTACTCATGGTCATGGCGATGTCCACAGGTGCCGATGTCAGTCGCCCATCTGCCGTTTGCAAGGTGAGACGTCCGTTGTTGAATAGGCCGGACACGCGCGCAAAGGGGTGGCGGATGAGTTCGGCCGGCGTCATAGGCGCGCCATAGCGCTCAAGATATCCCGGTGAAGCGACCAGAATGCGGGAAACATGGCCCAGCTTGCGTGCCACGAAGTTGCCTTCTCCGGCATTGCCCAGCCGGAGCGAGATATCCACCCCCTCGGTCGTTGGATCGACGATCCGGTCATTGAGTAACAGATTCACCTTGAGTTCGGGATGACGATCGCGGAGGTCGAGCAGGATGGAGGGCAACAGGGACTCTCCCAATCCGTAGGGCGCCGCGATCTTCAATGTGCCGCGTAACGGCATATCTTCCTGCACGCTGGCGAGCGCGTCATCGGCAGCTTCAATGGCGATCTTGCACCGTTCGTAAAATACCGCGCCGACACCCGTCACGGAAATCGCGCGCGTGTTCCGCCACAACAGGCGTGTGCCGAGATCGGCCTCCAGCCGCTCGATCCGCTCGCTGACGGCCGGCTGCCCGATACCCAGATCGCGAGCGGCTGCAGACATGCTGCCGCGCTCTACCACCCGCACATAAACCCGCATTGCCGCCAGATAATCCATGACCGGCATCTTATCGAATGATCCGATAAATGAAAACGGAATAAGCGACCTACTGATCGGGCTATCCATTCTACAAAATGTGCTCCGTAACTTCGCCCGATCAGGGTGAAACCAATCAGGGGATGGCAGGCTCATGAGCAACATCAAACTTTACATGTTTCAGTCGGGCACTCAGCTATGCAAGGTGCATGATATCAAGATGAATCAGGGCAATGGTGCCGATTATGAAATCCCGGTCCCCTGGTTTCTCCTTGTTCATCCCAAAGGTAATGTCATCATAGACGGTGGCCTGGCGGCCGAGGGCCTGTCCGATCCACGAGCCTACTGGGGCGCCTCAGTGGATTCCTACAAACCCGTTATGACTGAAAGTCAGGGTTGCGTCGCGCAATTGGCGACGCTCGGTTTAACGCCTGAGAACGTCGGCTTTGTCGTGCTTTCTCACCTCCATTCGGATCACACCGGCGCAATTGGGCGCTTTCCCCGCGCAAGGCACATCGTTCAGCGGCGGGAATATGAGTATGCCTTCACGCCTGATTGGTTCGCCGCTGGCGCCTATGCGCGCAAGGACTTCGATCGCCCCGGTCTGTGCTGGCAATTTCTGGAAGGTGAAGCGACCGATCATTATGACCTGTTCGGCGACGGCGTTCTTCAGATCGTCTTCACGCCGGGACATACACTCGGTCATCAATCCATTCTAGTGACTTTGCCAAACAGTGGCCCATCCTGCTGGCCGCTGACGCGGTCTATACGATGGATCACTGGCACGAGAAGGCACTGCCCGGCTTCCTGGCCTCCTCCGTGGATACCGTGCGGTCGGTGCGTAAATTGCGTGCGCTCGCCGAGCAGGTGGGAGCAACTCTTGTCCCGGGCCATGACCCGGTGATGTGGTCGCAATTCAGGCTCGCGCCGGATTTTTATGATTGAGGCGAGGCAGATTACCGGGCCGTTCATATCCCGGCTATGCCGCTTGGTGGTCTCGCTAGTCGCCAGAGGCTCGTGCAATGGTGAAACACGAAATCCATCAAAGCGGAAGTCAAAAAAAGAGTCAGCGTCAAAAGACGCTGGTATTACCTTTCAGCCGCGCAGCCGGAATGGCCGCTGACATTTGCAGATGGATGGTCGCGACAATCATTTCACCGAACGCGGCAATGTCATCCACAGTCCGATCTCACAACCGATCTGTTGGCCGACGCGCCGGGTTGTTTCCGAGCCTCTGGAATTGCTCAACATGGCTTGATGACGGCCTTGGCGGCAAGATAAACTTCTCGACCTTTTTGGTGGACGCTCATTTGATGGCCTGTAACAAACTACGCTACGGGGCGAGACAATCCGCTACGGTCAGCGGCTACCAATTTCACCGTGTGGCTATGCCTCAGTGCCCCCGCAACCAGCTCAACTTGCGATCGGCCCGGTCCTCCGGTGGGCCGTTTGCTTTCGAGCGAAATGGCAAGGATTCCAACCAGATTGCCACGAACGTCGACCTGAAGTTCGCCATTCTCGGGCGTCAGGATGATCTCCTTCACCAGCGACCTGATGACGTCGGCGGCAGTCATCCGCTTGGCCTCCGAATCCTTTTGAAGCGCGGCGTACAGTTCGTCGACCTAGACGCGATAGTGGTGCGCTATGTTCGGGTGAAGGAGAGGTGGCGGCTCTTCCGCCTCCTGCAGGAACGCCTTCAAACTGCGCAGCGGTCCCTGCCTCGCTCGTAACCGTCACGCCGCGTCCGATGGCGATAAGCGAGAGGAGGTTGTCTCTACCGACGTAATGGGTGTGGATTTCGGGGTGGCGACCAAGGTCGGCGAGCCGCTGGACGAGATAGTCATGAATCTCGGGGCCTGGCGCCGCATCGCTGACGATGAACCGTTCGCTGGCAAGGTCGCCCAATCCAGTTCTTGCTTGTCACAAAGCGGGTGATCGTCGGGGAGCACCGCGAATACCCGCTCGGACCAAAGCTGGTCGGTCTGGCAATCGGCCCATTCAGATGTTCCCGTGATGAATGCCACATCGAGCCGGAGCTGCCGGATCGCCGAGGCATGGTCCGCCGGATCGCCATCAATGAATTCGATCCGCACCCGTCGGTGGCTTCTGTCGTATGCTCGCAGCAGGTCCGAGAGAAAACCAGACGCAAGTGACGAAAAGATTCCGATCTTGATGCGACCGTCTTCCGAGCGACCAATCGCGGCAACATCCTTCGCTCCCCGCGCAATTTGCCGTACCGCCTTACGCGCGTGACGTACAAACTGCTGCCCAGCGAGAGTTAGAAAAACGCCGCCATTATGTCGCTGAAAGAGGGAGGCACCGAGTTGGTCCTCGAGATCTCAAATTCGACGACTAACCGCCGACTCCTGAATCCCGAGGGCCGCAGCCGCCTTACGAAAACTGCCGTGCTCCGCGGCTGCCAAGAAATAGCGAAGATGGCGAAGCTCGATTGTGGGGTCGCGCTTAGCCATCCAGCAATTAGCCCGCCTTAAATAAAAAATCAGGCGACCGAATATTTATTGACCGACAGCGAGCTTGTCGACGCACTTTCTGCTTTCCATAGTAGATTTAACTTCAAGTTGTCTCTGTGGGGCCAAATAATATGGCTCGAGCAGTTACTACCATTAGAAAAGTTCGTTCTATTTCGCTCGGCGCGCTCAACTGCCATTCCTCGCTTCACGGCGGGCCTAGCCATGATGGCTTCAAACCATGTCTTCAAACAAGGAAAACGATCGAGGGGTTGTCCTTGCTTTTCATGCGGCACGATCCAGCCTGCGATTCTCGCCTGTGCTTCTTCTCGTTATCGCAGCGTACGCTGATCGAGCCGGTCGTCGTGCGCCAGCCTCTGACACCAGCTCCGCCGACTGCCGCCGCCCAAATCACTTCTGCGATGAAGCCCCGCCTTTTTTCATATGCGCCTCCTTTCGCAATTACGGCGGCCCAACGTGTCGGGGTGCGTGCACCGGATCGCGTCAAAAGCATTGTCACCGTCTGTCCTTTGTCGGCGGCAGGCTCGGCCGCACCCGACGAGGCATTGGCCTTCTTCGCATCGACAGTCCGGGTCGACGATGCTTTTCGCAAACTGATGCGCTTCATGTCCGGTCAGCTTTCCGATGGATGGATCGAGGCGAAGCTTGAACAGAGCCGAAGCTGCGCTTCGATTGATGCCAAAACCACCTACCTTGGGATGTTCAGGACGAATTTCGCCGAAGAAGTCCGAGGTTCCTCTACGTCCATCATGCTGATCCTCGGGGACCATGATCCGGGTCTTGATGAGGCAACCATCGCTCCAATGTTCCGAAGCTGGTACGGCAACGTCATAGTCGCGACCATGCCGAACTGCGGCCACTACCCCATGGAAGAAGCTCCGCCGTATTTCGCAACGACGATGGAGCGGTTTCTGGCGGTAAACAGCTAAAGCATGATCCGGAAAAGAGTGTAGCGATTTTCCGGATAGATCACCCTCGATCAAAGAGCCAGGCGCGATGGCGATTCAAGCAAATCCCATTGCGCTTAGGTCTATGGCGTCAGAGAAGACGGCGTCTAGGCGTTCACCGACTTCGGAATCGAAAACCTCATCGAGTTCTACAAAGAGAACCCTGGACTGCTCAAGCGGTAACCCTGCGGCCTACGCCGAATGGATACTGCTCAAGCGGCCGCCCGGAAAAGCAAGTTGAGATGGTCGCATGCCCCGCAACCAAAAATACCAACAAAACCCGTCGCTTCAGCGGCGGGTTTTGGCGTTCTAAACCACCAAAACAAAACGTAAAGGGGTGCCGTTTCCGCGCTCAACGCTATTTCCCTTTCCAGACAGGATCGCGCTTTTCGGCAAAAGCCCTCGCGCCTTCCAGATTGTCGTCTGATCCATAGAGAATATCGACCGTCGCTAACTTTCGCCGCATGATGAGGTTCATCATGGTCTGGAAGTCCTCGCTTTCGGCACGACGAACGGTCTCTTTGATTGCGGCGTAAACGAGTGGAGGACCGGAGGCGAGCAACCGGGCGATTTCCCAAACCCGTTCTTCGAGCTTCTCCGGAGGCAGGACCTCGTTGACGAAACCCCAGCGATGAGCTTCCTGAGCGTCGATCCAGCGGCCGGTCAGCAAAAGTTCCATTGCAATGTGATATGGAATGCGTTTTGGAAGCCGGATACTTGCTGCGTCCGCAATGGTTCCGGAGCGTATTTCCGGGAGAGAAAAGGTAGAGTGGTCGGAGGCATAGATCAGGTCACAGGATAGTGCGAGTTCGAAGCCGCCGCCTGCGGCCATACCACTGACACAGGCAATGATCGGCTTGTTCAGGTCTCTCAGTTCCTGAATGCCACCAAATCCGCCAATTCCGTAATCGCCATCAATGGGCGCACCCTCTGCCGCGGCTTTCAAATCCCAACCGGCAGAAAAGAAACGGTCCCCCGCCGTTTTGAGGATGGCAACACGCAATTCCGGGTCGTCGCGGAAGGCTGCAAAGGTTTGTCCCATCGCGCGCGATGTTGGCAGATCGATGGCGTTGGCTTTGGGCCGATCCAGCGTAACTTCCAGAATAGCGCCGTCCCGGCGGGTTGTTATGGCGGCTTCGGCATGTGTGCTCATTTCATCTGCCTTTCCATACGGGATCGCGCTTTTCGACCGCTGCCCGCGGTCCTTCCAGCGCGTCCTCGCTTTCGATGAGCGATTTGAACAATGGAAAAATACCAGCTCGCATGGCTGCGTAACTCTCGGCCAGGCTCATATGTTCGGCCATACGCGTTGTCTGTTTGGCTGCCGCTACAGAAAGCGGTGCGGAGCGCAGGATACGTGCGGCGAGTGCCCGGGCAGCGCTTAAAAGCTCAGCCTGCGGCACAACTTCGTTGACCAGGCCCCAGCGTAGGCAGTCCTGCGCGCTGAAACGCCGGCCCCCATATAGAACCTCGTTTGCTATAACCTTGGGCAGGAGTTTTGGCAGAACAAACGACCCGATATCCGGCAGGACACCGAGCGAAGTTTCCGGCAGCCAGAATTGCGCGTGGTCGGCGGCGATTATGAAGTCGGCGGTCAGGAGAATTTCGAAGCCCGCGCCGATGGCATAGCCATTGACTGCGCAAATGACGGGCTTTTCCAATCCGGGCAATTCGGAAAAGCCGTAGATTCCGCCCTGACCATAGTCAGCGATATACCCATCTCCGCCTGTTGCCGCAGCTTCGTTCAGATCCCACCCAGCGGAAAAAAACTTCTCGCCGCCGCCTGTGAAAATAGCAACGCGCAGATCTGGGTCGTCGCGAAACATGGCGAAAGCATCGCCCAATTTTCGGCTGGTTGGCTGGTCGATGGCATTAGCCTTGGGCCGGTCGAGAGTGATCTCCAGTATCTGACCGTTGCGCACGGTCTTCACCTCGTCAGTCATCAAGCTCTCCTGTTGCGTATTAGGGCATCGACGGCGATGGCATTATCCGTTGTGACGATGAGCGGGTTGATATCAAGTTCCTCGAGTCTCCCTGCCTGTGCGAGCGCATAGTTGCCAACCAGCCATGCGGCCTCGACCGCGGCCTCGATATTGGCTTTAGACCTGCCGCGAAAGCCTGTCAGGAGGGTAGCGGAGCGTAGCGAAAGAAGCGCCTCACGAATTTCATCGCGGCTCGCGGGTAAAAGTAGGGCGCGTGTATCGTTCCAAAGCTCAACCATCACGCCGCCAGCGCCAATGGTCAGATAGAGCCCGAATTGCGGGTCGCGCGCGATGCCGATAATCAGTTCAGCTACTCCGTCCTGAACCATTTTCTCGACCAGAAAATCGCAATTCAGGCGGGCAAGCGAATGGGCGGCAGTACGGACTGCTTCGGCATTCGCCAAATTCAGGCACACTGCAGCCATTTCCGTTTTGTGGAGCAATTTTTCTCCGACGCCCTTGAGAACGACGGGGTAGTCGAGCTTTTCGGCAAGCGCGACAGCATCATCGACAGTTGATACCACACCGCCTGTTGGGGTTGTCAGGCCGATTTCACGCAAGGCCGATTTCGATGACCACTCGTCCATTGCGGTGGCTGCGGATGGCAACGCTGGCGCTTGGTCAGCCAGCATTGGAGGTTGCGGTTTCGACCATATTTCGCCGATCCAGGCCGCATTGGCAGCTGCCGCCAGCGCTGTTGCAAGGCCCATCATCGGGGCTATTCCGGCTGCTATCAGACGTTCGGCATGGGTTTCCGTCATGTTCTCCGGCAGACTGGCGACCAGCGCAAAACGACCCCCTCCAGCTTTGTGCGCCGCGATCGCCGCCTCGAGCGATGTTTCGCAACCATTGTCAACGCAACGGTCCCCACGGGGAAAGTCGAGCACCAGTATGGACAGGCCGAAATTGCTATCGAGCATGGCGCGATAGGTCGCCGTGAGCGCCGGTCCATTCCCCCATGTAAAGGTGTGGTAGTCGAGCGGGTTCGAAATGGTGACCATTTCGGGCAGGGTGGCGCGAAGTTTCGTTGCCTCGTCAGCTGCAAGCGGTCGGAGATCGAGACCTGCCGCGTTCGCAAGGTCGCCCACGAGGGAGGCTTCGCCGCCCGAACAGCTCATCGAACCCAGAGTGTTGTCAGGCGAGGGGCCAAGCACATGAAGCAGCTTCAGCGTTTCGACAAATTCGTCGAGCGTTCGAACACGGACGACGCCACATCGCGCGAAAAATGCGTCGGCGAGCGTGTCGGCTCCAGCGAGCGATGCCGTATGCGAAAGGGTCATCGCCTGCGCTACGGCAGACGTTCCGACTTTGATCGCGACAACGGGCTTTCTCATTTCACGCGCTTTGGCGAAGACACGTTCCAGCCGTGAAATATTATCGAAGCCTTCTATGTGTAGGCCAAGAACAGTGACACGCGGATCTTCGAGTGCGGCTTCCGCCAATTCGGAAAGACCGGTTTGCGCCTGATTTCCGGCTGTCAGCACATAGGCAATGGGAAGACCGCGGCGCTGCATCGTAAGATTGATAGCTATGTTGGATGACTGCACGACGATGGCAGCACCGCTTTCAACCCTTTTGCCGCCGTGCTGGTCAGGCCAAAGCAGAGCCCCGTCGAGGTAATTGATGAAGCCGTAGCAGTTGGGGCCGAGAATAGGCATTTCGCCTGCTGCCGCCAGCAGGGCCTGATTGCGTTCGGCGCCATCGGATACTTCATTGAAACCGGAGGCGAAACAGACCGCGCCGCCACTTCCCCGCGCTGAGAGCTGGCGAACAATATCGATTGTTCCGTCGCGGTTGACGCCGATGAAGCTTACATCCGGTGCGCCGGGAAGGTCGGCGACAGAGCGATAGCAAGGAATATCATCGATAGTATCGCGGGTGGGATGGGCCGGCCAGAGTTCTCCCTCAAAACCCATTTTGCGGCATTGCCTGAGCACAGCCGTAGACCATCCTCCGCCAAAGATGGCAATGGAACGGGGGCGTAAAACACGAGACAGGTTCTTTTTGCTCACAGTCAGGCTCCGAGCGGGCGAAGAAGGTCGCGGGCGATAATATGGCGCTGGATCTCGCTCGTGCCGTCCCAGATCCGCTCGACACGGGCATCGCGCCAGAAGCGTTCCAGTGGGAGGTCGTCCATCAGGCCCATGCCTCCATGCACCTGGATGGCGCGGTCGGTAATGCGAGCCAGCATTTCGGATGCGTAGACTTTCGCTGAGGCAATCTCGCGATTTGCGGGCAATCCCTGATCGAGACGCCAGGCCGCTGCCAGCGTCAGCCAGTCGGCGGCATCGATTTCGGTGACGGAATCAGCAAGTTGGAATCCGACGCCCTGAAAGCGGCCGATAGGCTGGCCAAATTGCTTACGCTGTGCGGCATAGTCCACCATCATGTCGAACACGCGGCGCGCGCGCCCCACCGCCATCGTCGCAACCGTTATGCGGGTGGCGTAAAGCCACTCGTTCATGACCGCAAAGCCGCCATCCACCTCTCCGAGAACCTGCGCATCCGGAACGCGGCAGTCGTCGAATTCGAGGATCATATTCTTATAGCCGCGATGGCTGACGGATCTGTAGCCCTCGCGGATGGTGAAGCCCGGTGTGTCACGGTCAACCAGAAAGGTCGTGATTTTCTTCTTGGTTCCGGCAGAGGATTGCTCTTCGCCGGTAGCCATGAAGACAATGACGAAATCGGCGTGTTCGGCGCCTGAAATGAAATGTTTGGTGCCGTTGAGTAGCCAATCTCCTCCATCGCGGCGCGCATTGGCTTTCATCCCGCGAATGTCGGAGCCAGCGTCAGGCTCGGTCATGGCGAGCGCATCCATCCTTTCGCCGCGCACCGCAGGCAGGAGATAGCGCTCAATCTGCTCGCCCTTGCAGGCCAAGAGGATATTCTGCGGGCGTCCGAAAAAATGGGTGAGCGCCATCGATCCGCGTCCCAACTCGCGCTCCACAAGCGCGAACTCGAGATGGGAAAGCCCCGGTCCCCCCGCCGATTCCGGGAAATTGCTGGCATAGAAGCCGAGTTCGATCGTCTTGCGCTTGATTTCTTCGCCGATTTCGTGTGGCACATGGCCGAGACGTTCGACGGTCGTTTCATGCGGATAAATCTCGTTCTCGACAAAGCTTCGAACTGTCGAGACGATCATTTCCTGTTCTTCAGTCAGTCCGAAATGCATAGCGTTCCTCCCAGTCGCTTTGCCAGACCGTCCCGGCCTATGGCGTCGTTATTTCTATGAGTGCGGGGCCCTCGATGGCATGGGCGCGGTGCAGCGCCCCGGCGAGTTGCGTCAGATCGAGTGCGCCTGGATGAAGCGCTTCCTGATTGTCTTCATTTGTCAGTCGAATGCGCTCGCCCGGTATTCCATAGGCCTGCGCGAGCTTGATGAAATCGGGAGGTGTGGGGCGCACGCCCACCGGCTCGATACCCCTGGAAATCATGTAATCTTCGATTTCCTGATAACCGTGATTGTTCCAGACGACGAAGATCACAGGTGCATTCTCGTCGGCGGCAGTGCCGAGCGTGCCGAGACAGAACTGGAAACCTCCGTCTCCCACCAGGCAGACGACCGGAACTCCAGTTTGCGCGAGACTGGCGCCCACCGCAGCTGGAGGACCAAATCCGAGCGCGCCGTAACCCGTCGAAGCATTGAACCAGCTTCTTGTGCCATCGGCATCGAAGAACAGGTTGCCGGCATAGGCGAGCTGTGTGGAATCCCCGACTAGGATACTGCCGGGCAGGGCATCCCGAATGGTGTCCAGGACTTCGGTCAAAACCTGCATCTTGGGTGAAAGGAAGTTGTATGCCGCAGCCCTGGCCGCCGATGCGCGCTCCGTTCCATCCTCACGCCATGCCTGAGGAAGAAGGTGGAGAGCAGAGGTGAGTTCTGCGGTTATCCGGGCTGCATCGCCCACGAGCATCAGCGTGGCTGGATAGCTTGTCACTTCGGCCTCGGGGTCGATGTCGATGCGGATCATTTTGGCAGGCGGCTCAAAACCTTCATCCACATACATATCGTAATCGGTCGGGCCGAATTGGGTTCCTATCGCGATGACAAGATCGGCATCGGCGATCAGCTGGCGGATCGGCGGCAGGCTGGGGCTTGCCTGTACCGCAAGCGGATGGCGGCCCAGCAAACCACGGGCGTTCGTTGTGGTCACCACCGGGGCATCGAGCATCCGCGAGAGGTCGGAAATGGGGTTACTCGCCCAGTTGGCGCCTCCGCCGGCAAGAATCAAAGGGCGGCGGGCTTCGGCGCAAAGAGTTGCAGCGGCTTTGATTTTCCCGACGTTGGAATCCATGGTCGTGGGGGCTGTGCCTGCCGGAGACTTACGCAAGGCTCCTTCAAATCGGGCTTCCATAAGGTCCGTCGGGATTTCAATATGCACAGGGCCCGGACGTCCGGATTTCATTCGGGCGAAGGCACGGCCAACCAGTTCTGCCAGATCACCGGGCTGTTCCAGTCGTTCTGACGACAGGGCGATTGTTTGCATGGTCGCGAACTGGTCGGGAAGCTCGTGCAGGTGCCCCCGATATAGCCCGAGCGTGTGGCGCGCGTTGACGCCCGAAATGACCAGCATCGGTATGGAATCGGCCCGGGCCTGGGCCATCGGCGTGATGGCGTTGGTAAGCCCCGGACCGGTAATCAGCAGGCAGACACCTGGCTTGCCGGAAACCCGCCCGTAGCCATCTGCCATGAAGCCCGCATCCTGCTCGTCGCGCGGAGTTACATGCCGGATGCTCGATCCGGCCAGGCCCCGATAAAGTTCTGCTGTGTGCACGCCCGGAATACCAAATACGGTATCGACATCGTGGGCTTCCAGAAGGCGGATCAGCGCTTGCCCGACTGTTATTTCGCTGCTCATGAAACCAGACTTTCGGCTCTGTAGTTGAGGCTGCGGGCAAAACGAGCAATGCGGTCGCATGCCTCGATAATGCTGTCTTCGGGAACAGTGACGCTCATGCGGACCAGATTCTTCGCGACCTGACCGAAAGACGTTCCGGGCATCATCGAGACATAGTGTTCTTCAAGCAGCCGACTGGCGAATTCCTCACCATTGAGGCCTGTCCCGCCGATATCCAGCAGCACGAACATGCCCGCTTCCGGCATCAGGGGCTTGATCCCGGCAACGCCGCGTAGCCGGTCCACGATCAGCTCGGACCGCGCTTTGTACTGCGCGCGCATGATTGAAGCTGTCGGCAGATCATGTGTCAGCGCATAGGCTGCCATGTCGGCGATGAAAGGCTGTCCACCGAAGAGCATGGATTCGGAGAAGGGCAGCAATCTCTGGCAAAACTCCTCCGAACCCACCGCCCAGCCGGAGCGGAAGCCGGGGGCTGCGTGCGATTTGGATATGGACGAGACCACGATGGTGCGATCAGCCATTTCCGGGAGATCGAGCGGCGAGGCAAATGCGGCGCCGAAAGTAAGCTCTTCATAGACCTCATCGCACACGATCCAGAGATCGTGTTTGCGGCACACTTCGCTAATGGCTGCTATCTCGGGTTTTGTCAGCACCGCGCCGGTCGGATTGTGCGGGTTGTTGAGAAGCAATGCGCGGCAGCCGGGCGTGATTGCTGCCTCCAGTGTGTCGGCTCGGAGATGAAAGCCATCATCGGCCCGCAATGGTACCGGAACGATATCGGCCCCTGGCGCGCGTACGACGCCTTCATAAGTTGCGTAATAGGGATCGGGAACGAGAACCTTGTCGCCACTTTCGACCAGTCCTGTCAAAACGGCATAAAGTGCAGTTTGGGTTCCCGGGAAATAGAGGACATTATTGGTCGTGATGGCGCGGCCGGTGCGTTTTGAGTATTTTGCTGCCAGCGCTGCCAGCACAGCCGGTTCGCCGCGACCGTTGGAATAGCGGGTTCGACCGGCGCGCATGGCGTTATTGCACGCCTCCAGCAGTGAGGAATCAGGAGCTACATCAGGCTCGCCGATCGTGAATTCGATGACCGGGTGGCCAAGCGCGCGCAATTCTCTGCCACGGGCATGGACCCGCCATTTGTCCGATCCCAATCCTGAGAGCCTGTCGGTGATGGAAGCATAATGCATGTCAATTTCTCGGAAATGGTGGCGCGGCAGGAAGCTCGATGCCGAGAAGGGCGCCGACTGAGCTTAGTCCGATGCCAATTTGCATAGTTTCGTCGATTTCGTCCGCGCTGAGACAGCCTTCGATCCAAAGGCCATCAATTAGTGCGTTGACTGCGATGGCGAGGCTTCGGCAGAATTCCGGCGTGGGCTCCCGGCCTTCCGCCGACAATACTTCCGCAATCAGGGTCTCCGTGGCGCGGCGGAAAGCGAGATAACCTTCGCGATGTTCGTGCTCCAGATCCGGATCAAGATGGACCTGGCTGACGAAAGTCGCCCAGAGCGAAAGCATCCGCGGATCTGCCACAGCCCCACCAAGGCTGGCAGCGATGAAACGCGTCAGTCGGTCGTGGGGCGTGCCGCCGTCCGATTCCAGAATGCTCAATGCGGGCAGGGTCATCATTTCGATCATGCGCTGGTATGCGGCGGCGATGAGGTTGGCCTTCGATGCAAAATGGTGACGGATCAACCCATTGCTGACGCCTGCGCGCGCGGCAACGGCGCGAACCGTCGTTGCCTGAATTCCTAGATCGGCAATGCAATCGAGCGTAGCCTCTATCATGTCTGTGCGACGATCGAAGTCCGGCGCACGTCGAAACGATGCGGTCATCTTCTCCTCCCTCGATGTCTGACTATGCACTTGCGCAATACTTATTCAAGTGTATAGTCAACGTCAAGGGAACGGTTGGCCGCTTGTCGAGAAGTCGAAAAGAACTCCGAAGTGGCTGATAAGAAAGCAATATCCAGACGGCTTGCGACAAACCTCAAGGGTGGGCAGGCCAAGGGAGGTTCGTGCCGCATGAGTCAGGGCGAAGAGGCGATCTCCGTCGTCGACCTTCACAAGCGTTTCGGTGATCTCGAGGTGCTTAAAGGCGTTTCACTCAGGGCGCGCGAGGGCGATGTTATCGCCATTATTGGCGGATCGGGCTCCGGCAAATCGACATTTCTTCGCTGCATCAACATGCTGGAGCTGCCAACGTCGGGGGCGGTCGCCATCCATGGTGAAACTATCGCTATGAGAAATACCGGCAATGGCAGTCAGATACCCGCGGACAGAAGGCAGATCGAGCGTATTCGCACGCGGCTGGGAATGGTTTTCCAGAGCTTCAATCTCTGGCAACATATGACCGTTCTGGAAAATGTGATCGAAGCGCCTGTGCATGTGCTGGGTGTGCCCAAGGCCGAAGCGACTGAGCGGGCCGAAGCGCTTTTAAGGCGCGTCGGGCTTTATGAGAAGCGAGACGTCTATCCCGCGTTCATGTCCGGTGGTCAGCAGCAGCGCGCCGCGATTGCGCGGGCGCTGGCGATAGAGCCGTTGGTGATGCTTTTCGACGAGCCGACATCCGCGCTTGACCCTGAACTGGTCGGCGAGGTTCTCACTGTTATCGGCGATTTGGCCAGGGAAAAACGCACGATGATTCTGGTTACGCACGAGATGAAATTTGCGCGTAAGGTCGCCAGTCACATCGTTTTTCTGCACGATGGCAGGATTGAGGAAGAGGGGCCTCCCGAAGAAGTCTTCGGATCGCCCAAATCCGAGCGGCTGAAAAAGTTTATCAGTTCAACACACTGAAATGGGAATGGAGGAGTACCAATGAAGTGTCTTTTAGCTAGTCTGTGCGTCGGTGTAACATTGGCTGTTGCGGGTGTTGCGGCGGCGAATGCCGAACAGGTGAAACTCGGTATCGCAGCCGAACCTTATCCGCCCTTCACTGAACCTGACGCCACGGGGAAATGGCATGGCTGGGAAATCGATTTTGCAGATGCTGTCTGCAAAGAGGCCAAGCTTGATTGCGTGATAACGCCTGTTGCCTGGGATGGCATCATCCCTGCGCTCACCACCGGCAAGATCGACATGATCGTCGGCTCAATGTCGATGACGCCTGAACGTCTCAAGACGATCGATTTCTCGGACAAATACTATAATACGCCGACGATCGTCATCGGCACGAAGGATCTCAAGTTCGACGCGACGCCGGAGGGATTGAAGGACAAGACGATTGGCGTGCAGGTTTCTACCATCCATCAGGCTTACGCGATGAAGCATTTCGCGCCGGCCGGTGCCACGATCAAGGAATATCAGACGCAGGACGAAGCCAACAACGACCTCACCGCTGGGCGTATCGACGCCGTGCAGGCGGATTCTCTGGCTCTGCGGACCTTCCTTGCGACGGATAACGGCAAGGCATGCTGCGAGGAAAAGGGCATCGTCGCTCAGGATGTCGAGGTTCTGGGGCCGGGGGTGGGCATCGGATTGCGCAAGGGCGATGCGGAGCTGAAAGACAAGCTGAACGCGGCGATCAAGGCCATCCGTTCCAACGGAACCTATGACACATTCACGAAAAAATATTTCGACTTTGACATTTACGGCCAGTGAACGTCAGCAGCCAGCCGGCGTCCTGTCGGCTGGTCCCCTGATTTCAGCATGAACGGAACCGGCGATGGATGCACCATTGATCAACTGGAGCCTGCTTGCGCTCAATCCGCCGGGATGGGGCGGGGTGCTTCTGCAGGGCTTCTGGCACACGCTGCAAATTGCCGTTGGTGGTTATTCGCTCGGTCTGTTGATTGGCATGTTCGGTGCGCTGGGCAAGCTCTATGGCGGCCCGATCATTCGCGATCTGCTGGAAGTTTATACCACAGTCGTGCGCGCCGTGCCGGAACTGGTGCTGATCCTTATCCTCTACTACGCAGGCACCGATCTGTTGAACCAGTTGTTGGCGCTGTTTGGCCATGGCAAAGTGGATATCAGCGGGCTTGCGGCTGGCATTTTCGTCATCGGTGTCGTGCAGGGCGCCTATTCGACGGAAGTTCTGCGCGGTGCGATCAAAGCCATCGCGCCCGGCCAGATCGAGGCGGCGCGCGCATTCGGCATGCCGCCGTCCAAGATGCTCAGACGCATCACGATACCGGCCATGCTGCCCTTCGCCATACCGGGTCTTGCCAATCTTTGGCTTATCTCAACCAAGGATACAGCTCTTCTGGCGGTCGTCGGCTTCAGCGAATTGACGCTTGTGACAAGGCAGGCAGCCGGGACAACCAAGCATTATCTGCTGTTTTTCATGGCGGCTGGCGTGCTTTACCTCGGCCTCACACTGATTTCGAACGCCTTCATCGGCATTATCGAGCGCCGTGCGCGCCGTGGTTTTGCGCGGATCGACTGAGATGAGCATAGCAGTATTGGAAAACCAGACCTCCGTCAGAAACTGGCTCGAACCGCACCGGCTTGTGCTGATTGTCATCGCAATCGCGTTGGTTGCATCGGCGGTGATATTTGGTCGCTGGGAGTGGCTGCCGCAATACCTGCCCCGCCTGGGTTCCGGCATCGTGGTAACTCTGTTCATGCTGTTCGGATCTGCAATTCTGGGGTTTATGCTGGCTCTTCCCCTCGGGCTGCTCCAGGTGACTGGCCCATGGTGGTTGCGGTGGCCAGCGAAGGCGTTCTGCACCGTCATCCGGGGAACACCGTTGCTGTTGCAGCTGTGGCTGCTCTATTATGGCCTTGGTTCGCTGTTTCCCTCTATTCCCGGCATTCGCGGCTCCTTTATCTGGCCTTATCTGCGCGAGGCATGGCCATATGGACTTGCCGCGCTGACGATCTCTTTCGCGGCCTATGAGGGGGAGGTCATGCGCGGTGCGTTTGCCGGCGTGCCGTCTGGCGAGCTGCAGGCCGGGCGTGCGTTCGGCATGTCGCCCTGGAAAGTGTTTCGTCGTATCTGGCTGCCGCGCGCCATCCATCGCGCCTTGCCCACGCTGAACGGCGAAACGGTTCTGCAATTGAAATCGACCCCGCTGGTGGCGACGATCACCGTTGTTGACGTCTATGGCGTCGTTTCGCGGGTACGCCAGGAAACCTATCTCACTTATGAGCCGCTTCTGCTGCTGGCCCTCATCTACATGATATTGACCGCGGGCCTGGTCTGGGTCTTCCGGCGTCTTGAGAACCGAATTCCGACAAGAGGTGCTTGAATGCGCGATTTTTCACCCACTATTCTCAATAGCCTGCCCGAGTTGACGGCATTGCGGCATGACCTTCATGCCCACCCTGAACTGGGACTCGAGGAAGAACGGACTTCCGAGATCGTTGCGCGGCAGCTTGAGGCTCTGGGATACAAGGTCACGCGAGGACTTGCGAAAACCGGGATCGTCGGCACTTTGACGAACGGATCAAGCCGCAAGTCCATCGGCATTCGTGCTGATATCGATGCGCTTCCCATTCATGAGCAGACAAATTTGCCCTATTCCAGCAAGTCTCCGGGTCTGATGCATGCCTGTGGACATGATGGCCATACGACCATGTTGCTCGGTGCTGCCAAGGCTTTGGCGGAACGCCGTAATTTCGACGGAACAATTCATCTGATTTTCCAGCCCGCTGAAGAAAACTTCGGCGGCGCCAAGATCATGATAGACGAAGGCCTGTTCGACCGGTTCCCCTGTGATGCTGTTTTTGCCCTTCACAACGATCCCGGCATTCCGCTTGGCAAATTCGCCTTCCGCGATGGGCCGATCATGGCCGCGGTCGATGAGGCTATTATAAGGGTGAACGGTTACGGGGGACACGGCTCGGAGCCGGAAAAGACCGCCGATCCGATAACGGCGGGCGCATCGATTGTGATGGCCCTGCAGACCATCAAGTCGCGTAACGTGCCGGCGCTTGACCCGGCGGTTGTGACCGTTGCCGCATTCCATGGTGGTTCGGCCAGCAATATCATTCCATCGACTGCAGAAATCGTCGTCGGTATTCGCACTTTTTCGCCCACCATCCGCGATCAGATCGAGCAACGCATCAAACGTGTTGCAGCGCATCAGGCAGAGAGCTTCGGACTAACTGCTGAAGTGGAGTATCTGCGCAGTTACGACGCAACGATTAATCACAGTGCAGAAACAGATTTTGCACGTACTCTGGCCATCAAGTCGTTTGGCGCGACGAACGTGATTGATCTGGAGCGTCCTTTCATGGGCAGTGAGGATTTTGCCTATATGCTCGTTGAGCGACCCGGAACCTACTTCTTTGTGGGGGGCGGCAAGGGAGAGAACGATTTTCAGCTCCACCACCCCTCTTATGATTTCAATGACGACCTCATTCCCATCGGCGCGGCCTTCTGGACCGAGCTTGCTGAAACCTACCTTAAATCTGAGTGATCCCATGGCAGCCGTATATGAATTCAATGCAGCTATCGTCCGCACGCCGGGACGATCCGTCGTCAACGGCTTGCGTGCCGATGACAGGGGCAATCCGACCTATGGGGGCGTCAAGGAAGAGCACGAAGCCTATGTAGAAGCGTTGCGGAACGCAGGTGTCGACGTGACCGTTCTTCCGCCGATGGAAGAATTTCCGGATTCGATATTCGTGGAAGACCCGGCGCTGGTGTTTCACGAAGGAGCAGTTCTGCTGCGCCCAGGCGCACCATCGCGCATGGGCGAAACGGCTGAAATCGAACCGGTTCTGCGTTCCCTTTTCGAGCGGGTCGTGCCGCTTCCTTCACCGGGATTCGCCGATGGCGGGGACGTTCTGGTTACATCATCGACAGTGATGATCGGCCTGTCGGCGCGTACCGATAAAGGCGGCGCCGAGGGACTTCGTGCAGCGCTGGCTACCCTCGGTCGCGCCGCGGAAATCGTAGAGACACCGAAGGGCGTGCTGCATTTCAAGACCGATTGCTCGCTGCTGGACGAAGAGACAGTGCTTGCAACGCACAGGCTGGCGGGTTCCGGTTTCTTTCGGGGTATGCGCGAAATTGTGACGCCGGAGGGTGAAGAGGCGGCGGCCAACGCGCTCAGGGTCAACGATGTCGTATTCGTCGGTGCGGATTATCCCCGCACAATCGATCTGCTGGATAAAGAGGGATACAAGGTCGTCGCCTTGAAGACCGGGGAAATCGGCCGGATTGATGCCGGTCTGTCGTGCATGTCGCTCAGGTGGCGACGGTAATCAGAAACGGGCTTTAAAATGGATCGGCGCGGTTATTTCCGCGCCGATTTTCGTTTGTACCGTTCAGGCCTACACCCGATGGCGCGTTTAACGCGCCAAAGAACGTTTGAAGCGAGCTTCGAGTTTCGCCTGACCATATTCCAGAACGACGGACAGGGCCCAGTAGATCATCGATGCAGTTATGAGCATTTCGATGTGCCGGAACTCGGTCTGGCCCTGTGTGCGGGCAAGATACATGAGTTCCCATACGCCAATGACGGAGACCAGCGACGAGTCTTTCAGCATGGCGATGAACTGGTTGCCCGTTGGCGGAATGATGATGCGCATTGCCTGAGGAAGAATGACCAGCCACATTGTTTGCGACGGTCCGAGGCCCAAGGCCGCGGCCCCTTCCTGTTGTCCGCGTGGGATGCTTTCGATGCCGGCACGAAAGATTTCCGTCATGTAAGCGCCATAGCACAGGGACAGCGCCAGAATACCGGCGGGAATCGGCCCGATGACATAACCCACCTGCGGCAAGCCGAGGTAAATAATATAAATCTGCATCAGCAATGGCAGGCCGCGGAAGAGCGATGTGTAGAACGTCGCCAGGCCGTAGACCAGACCGTTCTTGGAGAGTTTGGCCACAGCGCCGATGAGCGCCAGAACGGTTGCGAAGAAGATGGAGGCGGTGGAAATATAAAGCGTCGTGACGACGCCCTGACTGATGAGAAATCCGATCTTTCTGGCGATGAATTCAAACGAGAGATTGAATGAATAAAAGAAGATCATCAGCAGCAGGAACAGTTCCGTCCAAATGGCGATGATCTGTGCCCAACGCGGAAAAAGTCTCAGAAAGCTCCAATTGGCGAAGATCACGAGACTGAGCAGAACAGAGGAAATCAATGTCGCCTTGGTGAAACCCGCCTTCGCGACCTTCGGGTCGATGCCAAGCAGGTTTGTTATGCCGGAAAACCGGACATTCATGAAACAGAAGAGCGCTGTCAGGATAACAAAAAACGCTACCTGAACAGTACGTTTGGCGGCCTCAGGCCGTGTCAGAAAAAACCTCCCGAGCATATTCTCTCCCCTGTCAGCTTGCTTTTCGCTCGGCAAGCCAATCCTGCATCTGCAATTTCCAATAGGTCAGCTGGGCAGCTGCGAGACCCGCTGCACCTCCGGCCCAGACGAGCCCGAACTTTTCGAAAAGCTTGTACCGGTCAGTTTGTCCGCAGATGGCTTCGGCTACGACCTTGCCGCCGATGGCGGTCGTGTTGAGGCCGTGGCCGCCAAATGCCGTGCAATACCAGGTGGCGCGATCCAGCTTGCCGATCTGTGGCATGAGATGTCTCGCATAGGACATCAGGCCGGACCATGCGAGTTCCGTCTTCAGCGAAGCAAGCTGAGGGTAGGTTCCCACCATTTCGGTGCGCAGTTCCCGGACGACACCGGGCGTATCGGCTGCCCGTGTCGTGATGCGCCCACCCCATAACAGCCTGCGGCCACCATCGATCACGCGATAATAGTCGCCCGCCCGTCGGTTATCACCGATCGCGGATGTGGTGCGGATTGCCGATGCAATGAGTTCCGGCGCTTCCTCACTCACCATCACATAGGTTGCGATGGGCAGGAAGGCCCGCTTGATCTGCCCGACCAGTCCGTCGGTGTAACCGCCAGTGGTTATCAGCACTGCGCCGGCTTTGACTTGTCCTTCGGCCGTCTTCACAAGCTTGCCATCACTATGGTCGAGCAATTGGACAACACGGCTATGCTCGAATATCCGCCCGCCAAGCCGCTCTATCTCTCGGCCGAGCGCCCGCAAATAATTCAACGGATGGATATGAAAGGCGTTCGGGTCGGTCACCGACTGGAAGTAACGTCTGGAATTAAGGATGTTGCGCGTTTCGGCTGTTGTGTGAAAGTCGATCTTGTAGCCATAGTCGCGGTAGAGTTCATCGGCGTAGTGTTTCAGGCTGTCGCCATCGTCATATCGGCGAACGCTCATAATGCCGGGTGATAGCTGGGCTTCCTCGATCTTCAGCGCGGCAATGTTCTGGCGAACGAACTCGACGCCTTCGATCGACATTTCGTGAAGCGTTTTGGCGGCAGCACTCCCGGCGCGGGCGGCAATCGCGTCGCCGCCAGTCGCGAAGCCGGGGCTGACAAATCCGCCGTTGCGCCCGGATGCGCCAAAGCCGATGCTTTCGGCTTCCAGGACAACAACCTTCTTGCCTGCATGTGACATCTGCAAAGCGGCCGACAATCCGGCAAGCCCGCCGCCAATCACCGCGACATCTGCTGTTATTTCGCGATCAAGCGTCGGACGCGCGAAGTCGTCTGCCTTGGTGCGGCTGTAATAAGTGACGGGATATGTCATGGTAACACCAAAATAAGCATATCGCATGAGCCATCGTTACGATGGCTCACGACAATATTGATGTAAAAGGCAGGTCAGTCGGCGCTATAGTCCTTGCCGTACCACTTTGCCGTGAGTGTCGCCAAAGTACCGTCGGACTTCATCTCCTTGATGATTTCGCCAATCTTGGCAGTCCAATCCGGGTCATTCTTTTCGGCAATAACGACGAGCGGTTCACGGAAGGCGTATTCGCCCTCAAGGATCTTTACAGGATAACCGTTCTTGATGGCATTCTGCGCTGTCTGCTCGGGTGCGACAATCGCATCGATACGAACGCCATCACCCAGTCTCAGATCGTCGAAAGGCAGCATGGAATCCGCGAAGGTACGAATTTCGCCCGGGTCAAGCTTATACTCGATCGGGGGAAGGCCGGGCGCGTCGATCTCCAGTTGGTGACGAGCATAATCTTCCGAAGTAGTTGCGGTCTCGACGCCGATAACCTTGCCTTTGAGGTCCGCGACCGACTTCGCTTCGCTGTCCTTGTGCACGACATAGACGTATGGGCTGTAATAATAGATGCCGGCAAAATCGATGACATTCGCGCGCGCTTTGGTCGGCGTGACCGATCCGACGCCGACGTCATAGCGCCCCTGCCAGCGCCCACCGGTCAGAGTTGCCCAGTCCGGGGTCTCGAAGGATACGGCGACGCCGAGACGCTTGCCAATCTCGTTGGCCACGTCGACGTCGAATCCTACGAGCTGGTTGGAATCATCCAGAAAGCTTTGGGGAGGCCAGCCTGCATTGGTTGCAACAACCATGGCCTTCTTTTCCATGACGCGATCCAGCGTCTCTCCCGCATGAGCCGCGAATCCTGTTGCCAGAATGGCGCCTGCAATGCCCATTATTGTTATGATTTTTCTCATCTTATCGAACCCCTCCACTGGTTGGATGGATGAGCATTGCATAAACGCGAGAGTGTCGGCTAGGTGGCTAGAAGAAACGAATTATGAAATTAGCGTATGATTATATGCTGCCCACGCAGGATTCCTGCTGAGGCAGGGCGAATTCGGGGCCTTCTTGCTCGAGGCCCCGATATGGCGAACGACGCCATCCGTCGTCGATTATTGATTGCGTACCGCCATCGCCGTGACTTCAACCCGCATCTCGGGCGTGGCAAGCCCCGCAACGCCAACGGCGCAACGAACCGGAAAAGGCTTTTTGAAAAAGCGCAGATAGACTTCGTTAAAGGCGGGGCGTTCGTTGATATCGGTCAGGTAGATCGTCAAGTGAATGACATTCGCCAGGCTGCTGCCCGCCTTTTCCAGCGATGTCTTGAGGCTGTTGAGCGTGCACTCGCTTTGAGCGGTTATATCGCCGGTTTCCATTGTCCCATCGGCCCGGATGGGAATGTGGGTGGTTACCAGAAAATTGCCGACACCTGCGACATCGGAAGAAATCTCGCTTTCGTCCGCGTCTTCGAGGAAGTAGGGCGCTGTGCTGTTTGTCATGGTCATTCTCCAGGAGGTATTCCAAAAGGGCGAAGCGGTTGTCGGACACATAGCCCATTAAAACAACCGGATAGAACATCATTATGTATAAAGGCGAACTGATCTTCCGTCTCTGAACATCGGAGCAATCGTTCCGTCCTCGCCTTGCTGCCGACTGCCATAACCGAGGTAGCAATAATGTGTACTGATCGGGCCGGGCAACCTATTGCGATGGTGGCCGGGCAGGTCTAAGAAACAGGTCGGAAGCGAGGAGGCTTCCCTCAAAGACGACCGGTTCCGGTCCGAAGGCAATCCATGACAGAAAAACATTCTCATCGCGGGCTCGTTGTTGCCGCGATTATGGCAAGCATGGCCATGATCGCCGTCGAGGCGACGATTGTATCGACCGCAATGCCGCAGATCGCTGCGCAGCTGGGCCAGCTCAATCTCTATTCCTGGGTTTTCTCATCCTTTCTTTTGACCCAGACGGCAACGACAGTCGTGTTCGGAAAACTGGCGGATATTTATGGTCGCAAGCCGGTGCTTCTTTTCGGCATCGCCCTGTTCCTGATCGCTTCGGTACTGGCCGGTTTCGCATGGTCAATGCCTTCGATGATTGTTTTCCGGTTATTGCAGGGCATCGGGGCAGGGGCGATCCAGCCAGCATCCATGACTGTTGTGGCAGACCTTTTTCCCGGAGCTCAGCGCAGCAAGGTTCAGGGATATCTTGCCAGCGTCTGGGCGTTGTCTGCGGTGGTTGGCCCGCTGCTTGGCAGTTTGATCATTCACAATCTCAGCTGGGCGTGGGTGTTCTGGATCAACGTGCCGGTCGGTATGCTGGCGGCGTCGGGCTTTCTTCTCTTCCTGCATGAGGAGAAACGCTCCAAACCCGTATCCGTCGATGTGCTTGGCGCAGCGCTTTTTGCCGTCTCGATTTCCTCGTTGATGATCGCGCTCACCCTGATGGAGAGCGCGGTTTCGCTGGAAGTGATTCTGGCTTTCATTCTCTTTGGCCTCTCGCTGATTGCCTTTATCTGGCAGGAGCGGCGCGCGAAGGAACCCATGGTCGCGCCCGGCTTGTGGCTGAAGCGCCCGATTGCATTCTCCAATCTGGCGGTTTTCCTGGCCAGCATGTCGATCATGGGGCTGACGACATTCCTGCCGATGTATGTGCAGACGGTTCTCGACCGTTCTCCGGTGGTTGCGGGCTTTGCCTTGACCATGCTGCTGCTTGGCTGGCCATGCGGAGCAACGATTGCTTCGCGGCAGTTTACGCGGTTCGGATTGCGGCCAATCATGATTATCGGGAGCATCTGCATTCCGCTAGGAACGTCTCTGCTCGTCATGCTGGACCCGTCAAGCTCAGCCACACTGGCGGGCGCCGGTTCGCTGATCATGGGATTCGGTATGGGTCTGCTCAATATCGGGGCGCTGATTCTGACGCAGGACAGCGTGAACTGGTCCGAGCGCGGCAGCGCCACTGCATCGAATGTCTTTTCGCGCAATCTGGGCAGTACGCTTGGGGCGGCCATTCTGGGGGCGGTGCTGACCTACGGTCTTGCCAACGCAAATCACGGTGTAGCGATTACGTCAGACCAGCTTCGGGACCTGCTGAATGGCGCCGAGATGCTGATTGATCGGCAGGAGCTTCGGCTGGCGCTCCAACATGCCCTTCACACAACTTTCATTGCGATGATGCTTATTGCCGTGCTCATCGTGCCAGCCTGCCTCTGTGTTCCAGCGGCTAAAAGGACTTACGAAGAAAACGTGGTTACGTAACACTTTGTGTTACTTCACAATCAAGGTTCAGCTCGCGGTCAGCATTCCACGGGCTGAACTCGTGACCACACGGCAACCGCACTGCTCCGGAGTAGTTCCTGCGGAATGTCAAATATGCTTGAAACGCAAAAATCCCGGACAAAGCCGGGATTTTGTTGCCTTTACTTACCGGAAAACTGGAGCGGGCGAAGGGATTCGAACCCTCGACCCCAACCTTGGCAAGGTTGTGCTCTACCCCTGAGCTACACCCGCTCGCGCCAGTCATTTCCGTCAGGCAGGCGGTATATGAACTAACGCTTCCGAGATTGCAACAGGGAAATTACAGGAAAATGTCGTTTCAACGAAATTAGCTGTCATGGTTTTGGTAACTAATTGTAAATATGAAATTATTTCAAAACGTAGAGCGTAGTTTCCGCTGTGATTTTCTCTCAAAACAACAAGGCAGGCGCGTACACGAATAAAGGAACCTAGGCTTCGCCAGGACGAGTCATACCGTCGCGCTGGATGGGAATAATCCCAATTTGTTTTGTCTGGTTTCTAAGCCTGCATCCATGGTTTATAAGCGCAGCTGTATGTCGTCGAAGCGTGAGGAGCGTGACGACATGCACGACATATTCAGTACCGAACAGAATGGGTGGATCATGCCTTTGTCGCCGAGCGAGCTACACGACTATCTTCAGAAACTCGGTATCGAAGTGAAGACTGTCGAACATCCTCCCTTGTTCACGGTCGCCGATTCCCAAAACCTGCGCGGTGAAATTCCCGGCGGTCATACCAAGAATCTTTTCCTGAAAGACAAGAAGGACAATTTTTTCCTCGTGACAGTCGAGGAAGATGCGACAGTCGACTTGAAGTCGATTCATCAGTTGATCGGTGCGGCAAGCCGGGTTTCGTTCGGCAAGCCGGAAAAGCTGATGGAATATCTAGGCGTGATCCCCGGTTCGGTCACAGTGTTCGGCGCGATCAACGATACCGAACATAATGTACAGATTATCCTCGACGCCGATCTGATGAAATACGATGTCATTAACGGGCATCCGCTGACCAACGAAGCGACAACTTCGATCAAGCGCGACGACCTTGTGGCTTTTCTCAAGTCCACGGGACACGAGCCGCGCATTCTTGCCGTTTCCGAGGGTGCGAAGGCGGACGCTTCGGTATAAACTGCTTTTCAACAGGGACGGCCTGCTCCGCGATGGGCGATTGAAGTGGAAAGCAGGAGCGCTAGGTTACGGTGCAACTTGCTGAAACGACCGTCTTGAAAATGGCTTTCGAAGATACGAACTGAATGAACGACGCCGGTTTGCATGCGGAATGGCAACGGCCGGAAAATACGAAGGAATTCCTTATGACCAGCCAGAATAATCCTTATGCAGGTGCAGGTGGCCAGATGACGGCGAATGTCTCTTTCGGTTCGACGCCGGCGGCTGCCGGGGGAACCGATCTCGTCAGGGACACGACAACGGCAGGCTTTCAGGCGGATGTAATTGCTGAATCCCGCAATCAGCCGGTGCTGGTGGATTTCTGGGCGCCGTGGTGCGGCCCCTGCAAGCAGTTGACTCCGATCATTGAAAAGGCGGTCCGCGAGGCTGGCGGCGCCGTCAAGCTGGTCAAGATGAATATCGACGATCATCCGGCAATCGCCGGCCAGTTGGGCATTCAGTCCATTCCGGCGGTAATCGCTTTCGTCAACGGTCAGCCGGTTGACGGTTTCATGGGGGCTGTGCCTGAATCGAAGGTGAAGGAGTTCATTGCCAAGATCGGCGGGCCGAGCGACGCGGAAACTGCGATTGCCGAGGCAATCACTGCGGCGAACGAGCTGGTCGAAGCTGGCGATTTTGTTCAGGCATCGGAGATATTTTCGTCCATCCTTCATGCGGTCCCGGGTAATGTCGATGCAGTTGTGGGCCTTGCGACCTGCCTTCTGGAATCTGGAGACGCGGAAAAGGCACGGGAGATTCTGGCCCAGATTCCGGCAGACAAGCAGAATGCGCCTGCCGTTCGAGCTTTGGAAGCACGTCTTGCGCTGGCTGATCAGGTCAAGCTCATCGGTGACCCGATTGAACTCGAGAAACGAATTCAGGCCGACCCGAAGGATTATCAGGCGCGGTTCGACCTTGCGCAGGTGCGCAACGCGCAGGGACGGCGTGAAGATGCGGCCAATGAGCTGCTTTTTATCATGAAAGCTGATCGCGAATGGAACGAGGACGGAGCACGCAAGCAGTTGCTCCAGTTTTTCGAGGCTTGGGGCAATGCCGATCCGGCAACGCTCGGTGCGCGGCGCAAGCTCTCGTCGCTTCTCTTTTCCTGATCGCGAGCGGTCTGGAGCATGGCGGCAAACTGTGCTTTGCGCGCCATGCGGATTCCAACTGTTAGGACACATGCTCCGTGAGTCCTAAAAGGAGGTTGCAATGCAGGTGGGCAATGCCCGTTACAGGACGGGCGCCGATATTCCTGAGACGGTGCCGGTTTTCCCGTTGAAGGGAGCGCTGCTTCTGCCCGGTGGCCAGCTTCCGCTCAATATTTTTGAGCCGCGCTATCTGGCGATGGTCGAGAATGCTCTGGCAGGCAAGCGCATCATCGGCATGATCCAGCCGAAAATCGACGGCGAGGATGACGAAGCGGTCGATGAGCTGGATGAAAGCCTTCGCCCGCAATTGAGTAGTGTCGGTTGCCTTGGCCGTATAACAACTTTTGCGGAAACGGGCGATGGCCGGTTGCTGATTACCCTTCAGGGCATCTGCCGTTTTCGTGTTCGTGAGGAAGTCAATTGCCGGCAGCCTTATCGGCAATGCCGCATCATGCCGTTTCTTGCGGATCTGGAGGAAGCCCGGGATTCATCAGAGATCGACCGTGAAGCCTTGCTGGGTGCGTTCCGCGACTATCTGGAAGCGCACAATCTGGAAGCTGATTGGGATAGTATCGCCCGGGCGAATAACGAAACCCTCGTCAATGCGCTTTCCATCATGTCGCCCTTCGGCCCGGCTGAAAAGCAGGCGCTTCTGGAAGCTCCCGATTTGAAGACGCGTGCCGCTACTTTGATCGCCATCACCGAAATGGTGCTGGCCCGGGTCAAGGACGACGATTTCGGATCGCGTTTACAGTAGATTTCAGGAATACGAACATGGACGACAAGACGGATACCGGCAATATAGACGTGCGCCTGTTGGAACTCCTGGTATGCCCGATAACCAAGGGCCCGCTTGAATATGACGCGGAACATGGTGAGCTGATCTCGCACAAGGCGAAGCTCGCCTATCCGGTTCGGGGCGGCATTCCCATCATGCTGCCATCCGAAGCGCGCAGTTTGACTGAGTGATTGCCA
Source organism: Ochrobactrum sp. AP1BH01-1 (assembly GCF_018066705.1). Lineage (NCBI taxonomy): Bacteria > Pseudomonadati > Pseudomonadota > Alphaproteobacteria > Hyphomicrobiales > Brucellaceae > Ochrobactrum > Ochrobactrum sp. AP1BH01-1. The sequence continues at coordinate 49,956 of NZ_JAGPOU010000001.1, forward strand.
GGCTTTTCTGCAAGTTGCTTTGGGCGTCGACGCTGGGCCGCGTCTGCTATCCTGGCTGTTATATAATTTCCACACAAGCCACTATCTTTTTCATAAGTTTCAGCCATGCGCATTATTGCTTGTCGGACAACGGGGCTCTATAACCCTCGCGGAACTTGATAAAGATGATGGCGGACGGTGCTACGCTGTTCGTTATTGTCGTGAATTTGAACGCGGTATTCTCGAAAAAGCGGGTCTCCGTTTTGCGGAATATGCGAAATAAAACAGAGGCTTGGCATTATGGCATCCAGAAAACTCCTTCTCCTGCCCGGCGACGGCATCGGTCCAGAGGCGATGGCGGAAGTCCGCAAGATCATCGCTTTCCTCAACTCAGGCCTCAATCTCGGTTTCGAGACGGAAGAAGGTTTGGTTGGCGGTTCCGCCTATGATGCGCATGGCCAGGCGATTTCCGATGCGGATATGGAGAAGGCGCTGGCCGCCGATGCCGTGCTTTTCGGTGCCGTTGGCGGTCCGAAGTGGGACAGCGTGCCTTATGAAGTGCGCCCTGAAGCCGGTCTTCTGCGTCTGCGCAAGGACATGCAGCTTTATGCAAATCTGCGTCCGGCGATCTGCTATCCGGCGCTGGCCCATTCTTCCTCGCTGAAGCCGGAAGTTATTGAAGGTCTCGATATCCTCATCCTGCGCGAGCTGACTGGTGGCGTCTATTTCGGCGAGCCGAAGGAAATCATCGATCTGGGCAATGGCCAGAAGCGCGGCATCGATACGCAGGTCTACGACACTTACGAAATCGAACGCATCGCCGATGTCGCCTTCGAGCTGGCGCGCACGCGCCGCAACAAGGTCACGTCGATGGAAAAGCGCAACGTGATGAAGTCCGGCGTTCTGTGGAATCAGGTCGTGACCGCGCGTCACAAGGAAAAGCATGCCGACGTGGAACTGGAACATATGCTGGCCGACGCTGGCGGCATGCAGCTCGTCCGCTGGCCGAAGCAGTTCGACGTCATCGTCACGGACAACCTGTTCGGCGATATGCTGTCTGACGTGGCCGCGATGCTGACCGGCTCGCTCGGCATGCTGCCATCGGCTTCGCTCGGTGCGGTCGATTCCAAGACCGGCAAGCGCAAGGCGCTTTATGAGCCGGTCCACGGTTCGGCACCGGATATTGCCGGCAAGGGCGTCGCCAACCCGATTGCGATGATTGCTTCGCTTGCCATGTGCCTGCGTTATTCGTTCAACCTTGTTGACGAAGCCGACCGTCTGGAAGCAGCGATTGCACAGGTTCTCGATGACGGCCTGCGCACGGCCGATATCTGGTCGGAAGGCACGACCAAGGTCGGCACCGTCGAAATGGGCGACGCCATCCTCGACAAGTTCTCAAAGCTTTCCGCTGCCTAAGCAGGTCAGGATCGCTTGATATATGGCCCGTCATGCACTCCGCATGGCGGGCTTTTCTTTTTTGAATAAGTGCCCGATTTGAGGCTGTAAATTCGTGCTTCGCTGCATAAGAATAGCGGCATGTTGTTCACGCTCCCTGATCAAAACAAACTTTACGATGCACTCGTTGCCCGCGATGCCGCTTTTGAGGGCAGGGCCTATGTCGGCGTTATCTCGACCGGGATTTTCTGCCGCCTGACCTGTCCGGCGCGAAAACCGAAACAGGAAAACTGCCGCTTCTTCGCATCTGTTGCCGAATGCATGGCCGACGGGTTTCGGCCCTGCAAAAGATGCCATCCGTTACAGCCTGCTGCGGAAGCGGAACCTTCCGTCAGGAGACTTCTCGAAGCGCTTGAAGCCGACCCGCAGCGCCGCTGGAGCGAAGAGGATGTCGTTCGCATGGGGCTCGATCCTTCTACCGTCCGGCGCAGTTTCCGCCGCCATTTCGGAATGACGTTTCTGGAAATGGCGCGGCAGGAGCGCCTGCGGTACGGGTTTCAGGCGCTTGCCGATGGCGGGCGCGTGATTGATGCACAGATCGATGCCGGGTTCGAATCTCCCGAAGCTTTCCGCGGCGCCTTTGCGCGTATTCTTGGGCTTCCTCCCGGCAAATTGCGGGGCGATGGTTTGCTGCGCGCCGACTGGATCAAGTCACCGCTTGGCACGATGATCGCGATCTGCGATGCGCGAAACCTGCATCTCCTCGAATTTGTCGACCGCAAGGCGTTGCCAGCCGAACTGAAGAAGCTTTATGCCACTTGTCGCGGTGATCTGGGGATCGGTCGTTTCGATACGCATGATCTTGTCGAGCGACAGCTGAACGCCTTTTTCGAGGGCAATTCTCCGACGTTCGATCTGCCGCTGGTCCTGCATGGGAGTGCCTTTACGCAGCATGTCTGGCGCGAGCTCCAGAATATCCGGGCTGGGGAGACACGCAGCTATAGTGAACTCGCGCAGGCCATGGAAAAGCCGCTTGCCGTGCGTGCGGTGGCGCGGGCCAATGGCGCGAACCAGATTGCCATCATCATTCCGTGCCATCGCGTGATCGGTGCGGACGGATCGCTGACAGGCTATGGCGGCGGTCTCTGGCGTAAGCAGAAACTGATCGAGATCGAGGCGCAATATCGCTGAAAATCTAGACTGACCACGCAAAAACGCCGCCCTTAGGGAGCGGCGTTTCGCATTGCTGTTTGCAGGATCAGTCGAGCTTGTGCAGGTCGACGCCCTTGGTTTCCTTGACGAAGATCATGCCGATCACAAAGGTGACGGAGGCGATGATGATCGGATACCAGAGACCGTAATAGATGTCGCCCTTGGCAGCGCTGAGTGCGAACACGCCAGCCGGAAGCAGACCGCCAAACCAGCCATTGCCGATATGATATGGCAACGACACGCCGGTGTAGCGGATGCGTGTCGGGAACATCTCGACGAGGATCGCGGCAATCGGGCCATACACCATCGTCACATAGATGACGAGGATGGTCAGGATCGCGATTGTCAGAACCCAATTGACCTCTGCGGGGTCGGCAACCATCTTGAATGCACCAGCGCCCGGGATCGTGAAAACGGCCTGCGGTGTGCTGACACCGAGCCCGTCCGCCTCAGTCTGGGTCAGAAGCTTCTGCTTCACCAGATCGGCAGCCGGAACCATGGTCTTCTCGCCAGCGCGGATTGCTTCGGCATTCAGCTGAAGTTCCGGATTGGCGGCGACGAAAGCGTCGAGCTTGCTGTCCGGCACTTTCGCGGGATCGCGAACGAGCGGGAAGCCGGCCTTCTGCAAGGCAAGATTCACGTCATGCGACAGCGCCGACTGCTTGGTCGCAGCGTCTGCTCCAGCCTGAACAGCGTCGTAAGACGTGATCGTGCTGTCACCGAGCGTGATGGTTGCAGGCGTTCCCGCTGCTGCCGTCTGCACGATTTCATAAGGCACAGAGCTCTTGGCGAGGAAGCTTGTCGCGACATCGCAAGAGGTGGTGAACTTCGACGTGCCGGTGGCATTGAACTGGAAGTTACAATCGCCGGGCGCTGCTGTTACGGTTGCCTTGATCGTCTGTTCAGCCTGGGCCAGAGCCGGGTTTGCGGCATGGGTCAGCGCCTTGAACAGCGGGAAGTAGGTCACAGCCGCCAGAAGCAGGCCCGCCATGATGATCGGCTTGCGCCCGATCTTGTCCGACAACCAGCCCCAGAAAACGAAGAAGCCGGTGCCGATCAGAAGGGCAATGGCCACCATGATATTGGCCGACTGATTTTCCACCTTCAGAACGTTCTGCAGGAAGAACAGGGCGTAGAACTGACCGCAATACCAGACCACGGCCTGACCGGCGGTGAGGCCGAAAAGGGCGATGAGTGCGATCTTGGCGTTCTTCCATTGGCCGAATGCTTCGGAAAGCGGAGCCTTGGAGGTCTTGCCTTCTTCCTTCATGCGCTTGAAGGCGGGCGATTCGCTCATCTGCATGCGAATCCAGACGGAAATACCGAGCAGGACGATGGAGACGAGGAATGGAATGCGCCAGCCCCAGGCAGCGAAAGCTTCCTTGCTCATCACAGCCTGGATGCCGAGGATCACCAGCAGCGACAGGAACAGGCCGAGCGTTGCCGTGGTCTGGATCCATGACGTGAAGAAGCCTCGACGATTGTTCGGAGCATGTTCCGCAACATAAGTTGCAGCACCGCCATATTCACCGCCGAGTGCGAGACCCTGCAGCATGCGCAGGGCGATCAGGATGATCGGCGCGAAAATGCCGAGCGTGGCCGAGCCGGGCAGGATACCCACGAGGAACGTGGATGCGCCCATGATGACGATGGTCACAAGGAATGTGTATTTACGCCCGACGAGATCGCCGATGCGTCCGAAAACAAGGGCGCCGAAGGGGCGCACGAGGAAGCCTGCCGCGAAGGCAAGCAGAACGAAGATGTTTCGGGTTGCTTCCGGATATTCGTTGAAGAATGCCGCGCCGATAAAGGCCGCAAGCGTTCCGTAGAGATAGAAGTCGTACCATTCGAAGACGGTACCAAGCGATGACGCAAAGATCACCTTGCGTTCTTCGCTCGTCATTTTCTGTGTGCCGACATCAGCACTTGACGAGACTGCCATTAATCTGTCCTCCCAAACAGAGCCCCTGAGGGCAAATGTAAGACGATCCTTCTTCACCGGGTAAACGAAGTCCGCCTGATGCGCCGGGTACAGTTCCTCTCAACTGTCCGGGCACTCTCCTCACACTTGCATGATGAACCGAAAAAGGGGATTCGTGCAGTAGTCTTTAGTATGAGACAGAACTGACGGCTTGAAATACTAGGTAAAAATAATAAAGCGCCAAAAAATGCGCTCCCTGCGGGGTTGGAGAATTGACTCCTTCTATAAACCGCGTAAAAGCAGGGGCGAACGAAGGAGAACCGCGTGGATCGCGTCAACGTAGCGTCAGTTTCGCTTGGAACTGCCGGCATTTTTGCCGGGGCGGCGCGCATGCCTTCGATTTCCAAAACACTCACGGCCATTACTAAAACGACCACGAAAACGGTCTGATTCCCTTGGCCTGCTCGCCCTCTCCCCGGGTCTGGCCCGGGGGCGGAAGTCCCGCGTGGCCTGCGGGGTTCCGAATCTGGAAGCGGAGAGGGACAGGAGACGAAAAATGGGTTTCAAGGTTGCAGTTGTCGGCGCCACCGGAAATGTTGGGCGCGAAATGCTCAATATTCTGGAAGAACGCGGCTTTCCGGCTGACGAAGTTGTCGCGCTTGCATCGCGCCGCAGCCAGGGCACGGAAGTGTCCTATGGTGACCGCACGCTGAAGGTCAAGGCGCTCGACACGTATGACTTCTCCGATACGGACATCTGCCTGATGTCTGCCGGCGGCGAAATTTCCAAGGAATGGTCGCCCAAGATCGGCAAGCAGGGCTGTGTCGTCATCGACAATTCCTCGGCCTGGCGTTATGACGCCGAGGTGCCGCTGATCGTGCCGGAAGTGAACCCCGACGCAATCGAAGGCTTCCGCAAGAAGAATATCATTGCCAATCCGAACTGCTCGACCGCCCAGCTCGTCGTGGCTTTGAAGCCGCTGCACGATGTCGCCAAGATCAAGCGCGTCGTCGTGTCGACCTATCAATCGGTGTCGGGTGCGGGCAAGGAGGGCATGGATGAGCTGTTCGAGCAGTCCCGCGCTGTTTTTGTCGCCGATCCTGTCACGGCGAAGAAGTTCACCAAGCGCATCGCGTTCAACGTGATCCCGCATATCGATGTCTTCATGGAAGACGGCTACACCAAGGAAGAATGGAAGATGGTGGCCGAAACCAAGAAGATGCTCGATCCGAAGATCAAGCTGACCGCAACCGCCGTTCGCGTTCCGGTCTTCATTGGTCACTCCGAAGCCGTCAATATCGAATTCGAGAAGCCGATTACGCCGGAAGAAGCACGTGAAATCCTGCGCGAAGCCCCGGGCTGTCAGGTTGTCGACAAGCACGAAAATGGCGGCTACATCACGCCTTATGAATCCGCTGGCGAAGACGCGACCTATATCAGCCGTATCCGCGAGGACATCACGGTCGAGAACGGTCTGGCAATGTGGGTTGTTTCCGACAACCTGCGCAAGGGCGCTGCTCTCAACACGATCCAGATTGCCGAACTGCTGGTGGCGCGCGGCCTCATCAAGCCGAAGGCACTTGCTGCCTGATCTGCTTTCTCAGCACCGATATTGAAAAGCGCCGGGAAACCGGCGCTTTTTTGTTAGCGGGATATGCTATTGGCGAGATTGCCGCGTATGTCGAGCAAGCGCGTGCGCAAGTCCTGCAACTCATCGATAGGCTGACCCAGTGCGCAGAACACCTGCTCGGGGATGTTCTCGGCCTCGTTGCGCAACTCCCGGCCCGCATCCGTCAATGTAATGCGCACCTGCCGCTCGTCCTGTGGGTCGCGCCGTCGTGCAATGCGTCCGGCGGCTTCAAGGCGTTTCAGCAGCGGGGTCAAGGTGCCTGAATCCAGATTGAGTTTTGCGCCGATCTCCGAGACAGTCCGGTCGTCCTGTTCCCACAGCACGATCATCACCAGAAACTGCGGATAGGTGAGGTCGAGTTTGCTCAGAATTGGTTGATAGGCACGCGTCAGCGCATTCGCGGTCGAATAGATCGCAAAGCAGACCATATTGGAAAGGGCGAGGTTGGAATCCTGTTCGTCGCGCTTCATCGTGATGACTCCTTGGCAAATATATACATCATGCGCAATTGAATTGGGCGTCACATAATCGTGATATTATATTTTGCAAAATTAGATTGTGCACAATTTAATAATCTGCAAGCTTGGCTGCGAATACCAGCCAAAGGAGAAACTCGAATGCCTATTCTGTACACAACCCAATCCACAGCAACCGGCGGCCGTACCGGCAGCGCCAAGACTGCTGACGGGCGCCTCAGCGTCGTTCTCGACACGCCGAAGGAACTCGGAGGTTCGGGCGGTAAGGGCACCAATCCAGAACAGCTTTTTGCCTCCGGCTATGCGGCGTGTTTTCTGGGTGCGTTGAAATTCGTTGCGGCCAAGGAGAAAGTCAACATTTCGGCTGATAGCACCGTAACCGCGACTGTGGGTATCGGCCCACGTGAAGATGGTACGGGCTTTGGCCTCGATGTGGCGCTGCAAGTAGCGCTTCCCGGCGTGGAGAAGGCTAAGGCTGAAGAACTTGTTCAGGCAGCACACATCGTCTGCCCGTACTCTCACGCAACACGCGGCAACATCGATGTCCGCCTGAGCGTGGCTTAACGAAGAAACACAAAGGCGCCCCAAAGAGGGCGCCTTATATTTTATGATATCTTCCGATTTTTATAGGAGGATATATTGATGATTAATTCGCCGAATATTCACGAACTCCGCTCCACTTGTGAAAGAATGGAAGCGCGCTACCTCACAAATCCAGCAATAGATGCTTCATATCGCAGGCTTGCAGATCGCTTTGCCGCCGACCTTCCAGATGAACGAGACCTCTTGCTCAGCCGGTGCGCTTCGCTCATGGGGATCAAATTCTTGAAGGAAGATGGAGCGCTTTAGGGCGCTCCTAGAAACGGCGGGCAGCTACTCTGCCTGCGCCTCGATATTTTCCATATCGTCATCGGACAGGCCGAAATGATGGCCGATCTCGTGAATCAGAACATGGGTGATGATATCGCCCAGCACTTCTTCATGCTCGGACCAGTAGTCGAGGATCGCGCGACGATAAAGCGTGATGCGGTTCGGGCCTTCGCCGGTCTGCAGGCTGAAACGTTCGCCGATGCCGCGGCCTTCAAAAAGGCCGAGGAGGTCGAACGGCGTTTCCAGTCCCATATCCTCGATGATCTGATCATCAGGAAAATCCGCAATCTGGATGATGATGTCGCCGCACAACGCACGAAACTCCTGCGGCAGGTGTGCAAGAGCTTCAATCGCGATGGATTCGATTTCGTCCAGCGAGGGCGAGAGACGTCCCGCCCAGTCGCCGCTTTGATCTTCTCGGGCCATTCCAGCCAATCGTGTCCTATTCACTTGTGCAGGCCGCCAGACCTGCAACCGAGCATTCTGGCGGGCATTCTGGCCGAGTATATATAGTACATGCCGTCATTATGCCCAGGGACGCAGTTCAGCGCGCTTGACCTCGAATGCGTCGATGCTGCCAGCCTTTTCCATGGTCAGGCCGATGTCGTCGAGACCGTTGAGCAGACAATGGCGCTTGAAATCGTCGAGGTCGAAGGAAATCGTGCCGCCATCCGGGCCGTGAATTTCCTTGGCTTCGAGATCGATGGTGAGGGTTGCATTGGCGCCGCGCGAAGCGTCGTCCATCAGTTTGTCCAGGTCTTCCTGGGCAACCTTGATCGGCAGGATGCCATTCTTGAAGCAGTTATTGTAGAAAATGTCGGCGAAAGAGGTTGAGATCACGCAGCGGATGCCGAAATCGAGCAGGGCCCATGGCGCATGCTCGCGCGAGGAACCGCAGCCGAAATTGTCGCCAGCAACGAGGATCTGCGCGTTGCGGTAGCCCGGCTTGTTCAGGACGAAATCCGGGTTTTCCGTACCGTCTTCGTTGAAGCGCATTTCGGCGAAAAGACCCTTGCTCAGACCCGTGCGCTTGATCGTCTTCAGATAATCCTTCGGAATGATCATGTCCGTATCGATGTTGACGATCGGCAGGGGGGCGGCGACGCCTGTGAGCTTGGTGAACTTATCCATGTCCTGAACCTGTCGGTTGGGAATTTGCAATTTGCAAACTGGTTTACATCAGCTTGACGGAGAGTCAACGTTTGAGGCCGAAACTGCCCAATAGGTCGCAACTCCCGACCTGTTTCGCGAATTATCCGGCGTGCTTGCAAGCGCGCCGGATAGTCCGGGTTTCGGCTTATGCGCATAATCCTGTCTGTAAATCGCGTCAAGTTTTCCGGATCATGCGCCTGAGGTGCGTCCTGCGCAATTATGAAACTTTAAGCGCGATGCCGCCGGTTTCGCTGCCGGTCAGTCGGCGCGATTTGCCGTCGGTGCCGACAACAGCCGTGACGCGCCTGCGCAGCATCAAAAGGTTGGGCGAAACCGCCACATCGATAGCCGGATCGAACTGGAGCGTGATGCGCCACAGTTCAGGCTTGATCGTTTCCTCGACCGCGATAATACGGGCGTCGAACGGCGTGGTGTGAAACATGCCGGTGATGCGCTGGCCGACGCGGTAAAGCGCGGTGTCGTCCTGAACGGGTGCGGCTTCCACGTTGCTGCCATTGGCGGCAAGCGTGTTCCAGTCGCGTGTGCCGGACTGGCGCGCCACAAGGTCGAGCGCCTTGCCATGGCTGATGGCGATGCCTTCCTCGCTCAAAGCCTGCCGCAGGCGGCGGGCCTGATGCTTGAAGTCAGCGTTATTGGTCCCAGCGATGATAGCTGTGGTCATTGTTTTCGCTCCTGTGTGTGAGCGGCGTTTTCATGAACGGGTGCCCGCATTGCCGTTTCTGCCGTCACCGGAACAAAAACGAAATTTCAGAATGCTTTACCGTGGCTTGGAAGCTGCGGGCGGCAGGTGCACTCAACCGAAGGCCGGAAAATAAGCAGCCACGCCGTGGATTTCAAGTCCCGTCTCCGGCGAGGCTTATGGGGATCATATCGAATGCTTCGGGACCTTGCGCGTTCACACGGTTCGGTGCACAAATCGGGGCATGAAAACCATTGTTCGTCCTCGCCGTTCCGTCCTCTTCGTTCCTGCCGCCAATGCTCGCGCTCTGGAGAAGTCGCTGACGCTGTCGGCGGATTGCGTGATCTATGATCTGGAAGATTCCGTCGCGCCGGAGGCAAAGGTTTTGGCGCGGGATGCACTGGCGGCGCATTTTGCAACCCATCCGAAAGCAGGTTTCGAGCGGATCGTGCGGGTGAACACGGCAGAAACGCAGTGGGGCAAGGACGATGTGGCGGCGGCTGCGAAGATGGGCGCGGATGCGATCCTTTTACCCAAGGTTGAGCGCCCGCAGGACATTATCGACGCGGCCAACCGGCTTGATCGCCAGGATGCCGATCCGGCAGTTGGCGTATGGGCGATGATCGAGACACCACGAGGCATTCTCAATGCCGACGAAATCGCGGTTCTTGGGCATCGTTCGGCGGTGCGGCTCGCCTGTTTTGTCGTCGGGCCGAACGATATTGCGCGGGAAACGGGCGTTCGTCCGCAACCGGGGCGGCCTTATCTCGTCCCATGGCTGATGCAGATCATTCTTGCGGCGCGCGCTGGCGGGATCACCGTTCTCGACGGTGTTTATAATGATTTTCGCGATAGCGTGGGTTTCGAGGCAGAATGCGCGCAAGGTGCCGCCATGGGTTTTGACGGCAAGACGCTCATTCATCCGGCCCAGATCGAAGCGGCCAATCGGGCGTTTTCGCCGGCCGAGGATGAAGTGGCTCATGCGCGCAGTGTCGTTGAAATCTTTGCCCGCCCTGAAAATGCCGATAAGGGGGTCGTTTCTCTGGATGGACAGATGGTCGAACGGCTCCATCTCGAGATGGCCGAGCGACTGCTCGCGAAGGCGGGCGTAAAGTTATAACAGAGGAAGTAACAACATGAAGTTATATCGTTTCATTACAGGTCCGGACGATTCCGCATTCTGCCATCGCGTCACGGCGGCCCTCAACAAGGGCTGGCAGCTCTATGGCTCGCCGACCTATGCCTTCAACGCAGCAACGGGCGTCATGCATTGCGGCCAGCCGGTGGTGAAGGAAGTCGACGGCGTCGATTACACGCCGGACATCAAGCTCGGCGAGTACTGATGGCCGTGCGCCGCATCGTCGCCAATATTGCAGCCGGTGATCCGGCTGCGGCAAAGCGCTTCTACGGCGACTTGCTGGGCCTTGATGTGGCGATGGATTTCGGCTGGATCGTCACCTATGCCACCGATGCTGCGGCGCAGGTACAGGTAAGCATCATGAGCGAAGGTGGGGCGGGCACGCCGGTACCCGATCTTTCCATTGAGGTCGATGATGTCGATGCCGTGCTGGAGCACGCGATCGCGCTCGGATTTCCCGTGGAATACGGTCCGGTTAATGAGGAATGGGGCGTGCGCCGTTTCTACACGCGTGACCCTTACGGTCGGCTCGTGAATATTCTGACCCATAGAAACTGAAAAGGCCGGTTTCCCGGCCTTTTTGGCTTTAATTCAATCCACGCTTCTCAATCATCGCGTCCGGTGTCGGCATCTTGCCGCGGAAGGCCTTGTAAAGCTCTTCCGGATCGCGGCTTCCGCCAGCGGCATAGATATGCTGCTTCAGCTTGGCCGCCAGTTCGGGGTTGAAGGCGTCGCCGGTTTCTTCAAAGGCCGAAAAAGCGTCCGCATCCAGCACCTCAGACCACATATAAGAATAGTAACCTGCGGAATATCCATCGCCGGAGAAGACATGGGTGAAATGCGGCGTGCGATGGCGCATGATGATGGCATCCGGCATCGAAAGCTTTTCCAGCGTCTTCACCTCGAAGGCAAGCGGATCGGCGATCTTTTCCGTGCCGGTGTGGAATGCCATGTCCACCAGCGCGGATGAAGTAAACTCGACCGTGTTGAAGCCCGCATTGAAAGTGCGCGCTGCCAGCACCTTGTCCAAAAGTGCTTTCGGCATGGCCTCGCCGGTGCGGTAATGCACGGCGTATTTTTCGAGGACGGCCGGAACGGTCAGCCAGTGTTCGTAAAGCTGCGATGGAAGTTCGACGAAATCGCGCGAGACGGCGGTGCCCGAAACGGCTGGCCATGTCACATCCGACAGCAGGCCATGCAGCGCGTGGCCGAATTCGTGGAACAATGTACGCGCATCATCAAGTGAGAGCAGGGCAGGTTCACCAGCTTTGGGCTTCGCAAAATTCATCACATTGTAGATGATCGGCTTCTGCCCGCCGTCGAGCTTGTGGCTCGATTGCAGCGAACTCATCCATGCGCCCGAACGCTTCGAGGTGCGGGCGAAATAATCGCCGAGGAAAAGGCCGCGTTCGCTGCCATCGGGATTGAAGACCTGAAACACCCGCACGTCCGGATGCCATGCGGGGATGCCCGTCTTTTCCTCGAAGCGGATGCCGAACAGGCGGCCTGCGACGTCGAAAGCGGCTTCGATGATTTTTTCAAGCTGCAGATAAGGTTTCAGTTCCGCTTCATCGAAGGCAAAGCGTTCTGCGCGCAGCTTTTCCGCATAGAAGCGCCAGTCCCATGGCGCGACCTTGTGGTTGCCGCCATCGCCTGCGATCAGCCGTTCCAGTTCTGTTTCCTCTTCTGCCGCCTTGGCACGTGCCTTGTCCCAGACCGGTTCCAGCAGGTCCATGACTGCCTTGGGCGTCTTGGCCATGGTGTCATCGAGCTTGTAGGCCGCAAAGTTGGCGTAGCCGAGCAGATGCGCCTTGCGCTCGCGCAGTTCCACCATTTCGCGCACGATCTCGCGATTGTCGCTCTCGCCGCCATTTTCACCGCGCTTTGCCCAGGCATTGAATGCCTGTTCGCGCAAGGTGCGATTCTGCGAGAAGGAAAGGAACGGCTCGACAATCGAGCGCGACAGCGTGACGGCCCATGCATCCGGCTTTCCGCGTTCGGCGGCGGCACTCTGCATGGCGTTCTTTAGAAAGTCCGGCAGGCCGGCGAGGTGGGCTTCATCGGTGATAAACAGCGCCCAGCCGGATTCGTCCTTCAGCACGTTCTGGCCAAAACGGGCGCCCAGCCCGGCGAGCTTTTCATTGATGCCTGCAAGTTCCGTCTTGCCCGCTTCATCGAGCTTCGCACCCGACCGGACAAAACCCTTCCATGTCTTTTCAAGGACGCGTTTTGTCTCGGTGTCGAGATCCAGCATGTCGCGGTTCTCATACAGTGCATCGATGCGGGCGAAAAGCGCCGGGTCCATCATGATGCGAGAATAATGACGCGACATTTTCGGCGCGATCTCGCGCTCCAGCGCCTGGATCGTGTCGTTGCTGTGCGCCCCGGCGCGCAGCCAGAAAATAGCCGATACGCGGTCGAGCGCCTTGCCCGTCAGCTGCAGGGCTTTGAGCGTGTTTTCGATGGTCGCTTCATCGGTCGCGCTGGTGATAGCTTCCACTTCCGCGAGGTCCGCGGCCAGTGCCGCGTCGAAGGCAGGCGCAAAATCTTCGTCCTTGAATGCGGTGAAATCCGGCAGGCCCAGCGGTCCGCTCCATTCAGTCAGCGCGTGATTGTGTGCGGGCTTGTCGGACATGATGAGACTCCGGTTCAGATGGCATTAATATGCTCAGACTTAGGCGTTGCTTTGCAGGCAGGCAAGGGGCCTCTGAGCCCTCTGAAGGTGGCTTTCGGGAAAAAGCGTTCGACAGTGACTTGCAGGGCTTGACTTTATTGGCGACCAAGCGCACATCACGCCCGCAGCCGAATTCCTGCGGCAGCATTTTCAACCGGAGTTTTATTCTCTTATGCCAAGCGACAGTCACAGTCGATTGTTTCAGCCGTCAAGGCAGTTCGTGATCTGATCGCTCGCGGTCGGTTTGCACGGTCTGCCTTTGACGGCGGATCGACAGAAAGGCAAGCCAATGACCGACAACAACTTCTTCCCGGAAGTGCTCAATGTTGCCGACCTCCCTGCTGCTGCCCTCGCAAGCCGCATCGCGGATATGCGTACCGGCGACGCAGTGGAACTCGTTAACGAACTAGATGCCGATGATGCAGTCGCCGTCATCGCACAGCTTTCGCACGAAGATGCCATCCGTCTGCTCGACCAGCCGGAACTGCACCGTGCCACCGAAATCATCGCCATGCTTCCGCCCGGTCTTGCAAGTCTCTTGCTTGATGGAATGTCGGCGGACCGCGCAACCGACGTCTTTCAGGAACTCGAGGACGATGACCGCGCACGCCTGTTTCCCATTCTTGCGCCTGAAACGAAGATCGCGCTGAAAAAACTGATGGGCTATCCGCCGAACACGGCGGGTTCGCTCATGACCATCGAATTCATCGCAGTGCCTTCCAACTGGAATGTCGGCCAGACGCTGGACTATATCCGCAAGGTCGAGCGCACGCGTGAAACGGTTTATGCCATTTATGTCGTCGATCCGGCCAGCCGCGTTCTGCTGGGTGTGGTCAGCTTGCGCCGTCTCATCATCCGCCAGCCGGACGAGCCGATTTTGTCCATCGCCCGCGATGACGAGCCGATCACCATTTCGCCGCTGGCAAGCCGTGAGGAAGTCGCCCGCCTGTTCCGCAAGCACGACCTTCTGGCTGTGCCCGTGGTGGATGAGAGCCGCCATATCATCGGCATCGTGACCGTCGACGACGTGCTTGACGCCATGACCGAGGAAGCGAGCGAGGATGCATACCGTTTCGGCGGTATGGAAGCGCTGGACAAGCCCTATATGCGCATCGGTTTCGGTGAGATGCTGAAGAAGCGCGCGGGCTGGCTCGGCATCCTGTTCCTCGGCGAAATGCTGACGGCAAGCGCCATGCAGCATTTCGAGGCGGAACTGGAAAAGGCGCTGGTGCTGACGCTCTTCATCCCGCTCATCATGTCTTCGGGCGGCAACTCCGGTTCGCAGGCAACGTCGCTCATCATCCGCGCGCTTGCCTTGCAGGAAATCAGGCTCAAGGACTGGTGGCGCGTCGCGCTGCGTGAAATCCCATCCGGACTCGCGCTCGGCAGTTTTCTTGGCTGTATCGGCATTCTGCGCATTATCGCGTGGCAGACGCTCGGCATCTACGACTATGGCGAACACTGGATTCTCGTGGCGCTCACAGTCGGCATGGCGCTGGTGGCCATCGTCACCTTCGGCTCGCTGACGGGCTCCATGCTGCCCTTCATCCTGCAAAGGCTCGGCTTCGATCCCGCCAGCGCATCGGCACCTTTCGTCGCCACGCTGGTCGATGTGACGGGTCTCGTGATCTATTTCAGCGTCGCGATGGTTATTCTGTCCGGCACGCTCTTATAAGGACAGGCATGTCGCGATATGACATGCCCGAAAGAATTCAAAAAACTGTCGAATTGACAGTGTAAAAGCGCGTTGAAAATAAGGTTTTGAAGCCTAAATAGGGGGCAGTATCGCGCTGCCCCTTTCTAAAACGCAAAAAAACCTGTAAGAGCGCCCCATTGTTTTTCCGCGCGGGTTTGTTGGCGCGGCTCCCAACTCATATAGAAGTGATCTCCATATGGAATTGCGTAATATCGCTATTATCGCACACGTCGATCATGGCAAAACCACACTGGTCGATGAACTCCTGAAGCAGTCCGGCTCGTTCCGCGACAACCAGCGCGTTGCAGAACGCATGATGGACTCCGGTGATATTGAAAAGGAACGCGGGATCACCATTCTCGCCAAGGCGACCTCGGTTGTCTGGAAGAACACCCGCATCAATATCGTAGATACGCCCGGCCACGCCGATTTCGGCGGTGAAGTCGAGCGCATCCTGTCGATGGTGGACGGGGCCATCGTTCTGGTCGACGCCGCCGAAGGCCCGATGCCGCAGACCAAGTTCGTTGTCGGCAAGGCTCTCAAGGTCGGCCTCAAACCTATTGTCGCCATCAACAAGATCGACCGTCCTGATGGCCGTCACGAGGAAGTGGTTAACGAAGTCTTCGACCTCTTCGCCAATCTTGACGCCACCGACGAACAGCTCGACTTCCCGATCCTCTACGGTTCCGGACGCAACGGCTGGATGGCGCTCAACCCGGAAGGCCCGAAGGATGAAGGTCTGGCACCGTTGTTCGATCTGGTGCTCAAGCACGTACCGGCTCCGAAGGTCGCCGAAGGTCCGTTCCGCATGATCGGCACCATCCTCGAAGCCGATCCGTTCCTGGGCCGTATCATCACCGGTCGCATCCATTCCGGCTCCATCAAGCCGAACCAGGCCGTCAAGGTTCTCACTCAGGATGGCTCGCTGCTCGAAAACGGCCGTATCTCGAAGATTCTGGCTTTCCGCGGTGTCGAACGCCAGCCGGTCGAAGAAGCACATGCCGGCGATATCGTCGCCATCGCCGGTCTTTCCAAGGGCACCGTCGCCGACACGTTCTGCGATCCTTCTGTCAGCGAGCCGCTCGCCGCGCAGCCGATCGACCCGCCGACCGTCACCATGTCCTTCATTGTCAACGACAGCCCTTATGCGGGCACCGAAGGCGACAAGGTGACAAGCCGCGTCATTCGCGACCGCCTGCTCAAGGAAGCCGAAGGCAATGTCGCGCTGAGGATAGAGGAATCGACCGAGAAGGATTCGTTCTTCGTTTCCGGTCGCGGCGAATTGCAGCTTGCCGTTCTGATCGAAAACATGCGTCGTGAAGGCTTCGAGCTTGGCGTTTCGCGTCCGCGCGTCGTCATGAAGGACGGCGAGAACGGCGAAAAGCTGGAGCCGGTGGAAGAAGTCGTCATCGACGTCGATGAGGAATATTCCGGCACGGTCGTGCAGAAGATGTCCGAACGCAAGGCCGAAATGGTCGAGCTGCGTCCTTCCGGCGGCAATCGCGTGCGTCTGGTCTTCTATGCTCCGACCCGTGGCCTCATTGGCTATCAGTCGGAACTTCTGACCGATACGCGCGGCACGGCGATCATGAACCGCCTGTTCCACGACTACCAGCCTTACAAGGGTGAAATCGCTGGCCGCAACAACGGCGTTCTGATCTCCAACGATCAGGGTGAAGCTGTTGCCTATGCGCTCTTCAACTTGGAAGATCGCGGCCCGATGATCATCGACGCTGGCGTCAAGGTCTATCAAGGCATGCTGATCGGTATCCATAGCCGTGACAACGATCTTGAAGTGAACGTTCTGAAGGGCAAGAAGCTCACCAACATCCGCGCCGCTGGCAAGGATGAAGCCGTGAAGCTCACCCCGCCGATCAAGATGACGCTGGAACGCGCCCTGTCGTGGATTCAGGACGACGAGTTGGTGGAAGTGACGCCGAAGTCCATCCGCCTGCGTAAGCTCTATCTCGATCCAAACGAGCGCAAGCGCTTTGAAAAGAGCAAGTCGAGCGCTGCCTGAACGGTATCGCTCAATCGAATTGAGAACGGCGCCTTCGGGCGCCGTTTTACTTTATGGGTATATATTAGTTAAATAAAATATATTTGATATTAATCATCTTTAATAATTTTAATAGCATTTATTTTCTTTGGCGAATAGTATTCAATCTCCAATAACAGGAAAAACGCCAAATGTGTTTAGCTTGTAATCCAGGAATGCTTTCTTTTGCAAATCATGCGGCAACGCGACGTGATTTTCTGAAGTATATGGGTGGAGCCGCCGCGTCGGTCTTTGCGGCAACCGTAGCCGAGCCGTCGCTCGGCATCGCTCGGGCCTACGCCGCCGATGATCCGGCCGATGTGATCTTTCGCGGTGGGCCGATCCTATCCATCAACCCTGCTGCGCCCCGCGCAGAAGCCCTGGCTATACGCGGGGACCGGATATTGGCTATCGGTTCTGCAGAAGATGTCGACGCATATCGCGGCAGTTCCACGCAGATCGTCGATCTTGGCGGCAGGACGTTGATGCCGGGGTTGATCGATCCGCACATGCATGCCGGTTTCACGATCTCGGATGACTGGGTGGATGTCGGTCCGATCGCCACACCGAGTTTCGAACAGGTCTGGAACAAGCTACGCGATGCGGTGGCGAAGACGAAGGAAGGCGAATGGGTGCGTGCCCAGTTGTTCGATCCGAGCATTACCAAGGGCGCGCATGTTCCCACGCTTCAGGAGCTGGATGAGCTTGTGCCCAGCAATCCATTCTTCATGATGGAGGGCAACGGACATGTCGCGTACGTAAATAGCGTGGCCTTGAAGCTTGCCGGTGTTTCCGATAGTTCGGCTGATCTGCCGGAATCGCGGTTTGTGAAGGGCCCTGACGGCAAGCTGACAGGCCGTCTCGAAGAAGGGCCTTCCTATGCGCCGTTCTTCGCCAAAATGCCGACGCCCGATGCTGCTGAAATGCAAAATCGTGTGCTGAGACTAATGAATCTTGCTGCTTCGGTTGGCTGCACATCCTTGCACGATTGCGGCATCGGCATGGTGGCCGGAGTGCCCGATCTGGCAATCATAGACAGTGCCTTGGCCAAAAATCCACCGATCCGGTATCGAGGCATGCTGTTTTCGACTTTCATGGATGATTGGGAACGGCTTGGCATCAAGCCCGGTCGCGGTACGGATATGTATCGTCTGGGTGGCATCAAGGCGTGGGCCGATGGTTCCAACCAGGCAAAAACCGGCTACCAGCGAGAGAATTATCTGGGCACGAATAGCCGTGGTGCGATGAACTATACGCCTGAAAAGCTCACGGAGGCCATTCGCCGCGCTCATCAGGGCGGTTGGCAACTTGGCGTTCATGCCAATGGTGATGCGGCGATCGATGCTACGATTGCCGCCTATGAAACCGTGCTGAAGGAAACCCCGCGCGACGATCATCGTCATCGCATTGAACATTGCAGTATGCTTCATCCCGAACATATGACGAAGATGAAGGAGCTTGGCCTGTCACCGAGCTTTCTGATCGGCCATGTTCATTGGTGGGGCAAGGCATTTCGCGATGAAATTCTGGGGCCGGATCGTGCGAAATTCTACGATCCATGTGCTTCGGCTTTGGCGGCGGGGCTGAAAATATCGCTCCATTCCGACTGGAACGTGACGCCCATCGAACCGCTTCGCTATATCGAAAATGCCGTAACCCGCATCATGAACGACGGTGGAGATGTGTTCTTCCCGAATGAACGGATTCCCGTCGATGCCGCCTTGCGTGCCGTGACGATCGATGCGGCATGGCAATGTCACACAGACGATATCGTGGGCAGTCTGGAACCCGGAAAATATGCTGACCTGGCCATTCTGGAACAAGACCCGACTGCAATCGATCCGGCCACGATCAGCAAGATCAAGGTCAGCGAAACATGGCTGTCGGGCCAGAAGCGCTATAGCGCCTGAGAACGGAGAGCCGCCAGATTGCAATGTCTGGCGGCCTTTTTCATCGTTCGCCGCGGCGATAGGGCTGCATCAGCGCCTGCGGAACACGGGCGCGCCGCGCCATGACGATCAGCGCCACAATCGACATGATGTAAGGGATCATGAGAAAAAGCTGGTAAGGCACGGCCTTGCCATAGACGGTTTGCAGGCGCAGCTGGAAGGCGTCGAACAGCGCGAAGAGCAGTGCGCCCAGAAGCGCGCGCGCCGGTTTCCACGACGAGAAGACGACGAGTGCGATACAGACCCAGCCGCGCCCCTGCATCATGGTCGGGAAGAACGAGTTGAAGGCGGAGAGCGTAAGAAACGCGCCACCGACTGCCATAAGCGCGCTGCCGAACATGATAGTGAAAATACGTACACGGATCGGATTGATGCCCTGCGCTTCCGCCGCATGGGGATTTTCGCCGGTCATGCGGATGGCAAGGCCAAGCGGCGTACGGAACAGCACGTAACCGAGCAGGAGCGCCAGCGGAATGGCGATCCAGGTGAGGGCCGTTTGGGTGCCAAACACCTGTCCGATGAAGGGGATGTCCGTAAGCCAGGCCGGATTGAGCGGCTGGAAAGGCGTGATGGACGGTGGTGTTGAGGAAAGCGGCACCAGAAGCCGGAACAGGAAATAGCTGAGACTTGACGCAAACAGCGTGATGCCGAGGCCCACCACATGCTGCGACAGGCCGAGTGGTACGGTGAGGGCTGCATGAAGCAGGCCGAACAGCGCGCCAGAAGCTGCCGCAACCGCCACGCCGGTCCAAAGGTCCGCCCCATTGAATACTGTCAGCCAGCCGATCATTGCGCCGAAGGTCATGATGCCTTCGATGCCGAGATTGAGCACGCCCGCGCGTTCGCAATAAAGCGCGCCGAGCGTGCCGAAGATCAGCGGCGTGGCGATGCGCAGGACCGAAACCCACAGGCCGGCGGAGAGAAGAATATCCATCAGCGCACTCATCGGGCGATCCTGTATTGTGTGAAGAACAGAGCGACCAGCATGGTCAGCAGCGACAGCGCAACGGTGACATCGGCGATGAAGCTCGGGATGCCGATGGCGCGGCTCATGCCGTCGGCGCCCACGAACATGGCGGCAGCAAAAAGTGCCGAGAAGATCGCGCCGATGGGGTTGAGATTGGCGAGCATTGCAACGATGATGCCAGAATAGCCGAAGCCCGGCGAAAGATCGGTCGTGACATAGCCCTTCACGCCCATGACCTGTATCGCGCCCGCGAGACCCGCCAGCCCGCCGGAAATGCAGGCGACCTTTACCAGCGTCTTGCCAAGCGGGACGCCGGCAAATCGGGCAGCGCGTGGATTGAGCCCGGCAGCTTTGGTTTCAAGGCCGAAGACCGTGCGTTTCTGCACATAGGCAATGACGAGCGCTAGCACGATAGCGATAACAATGCCGATGTGAAGCCGCATGCCGGACATGATTTTCGGCAGCACAGCAGCGTCCGGCACAGGCTCGGACTGCGGCCAGCCAAAGGCAAGGGGATCTTTCATCGGTCCTTCGATCATCATGGAAACGATAAGCACGGCGATGAAGTTCAAAAGAAGTGTGGTCACGACTTCATCGACGCCGAAGCGCAGGCGCAGCCCAAGCGGGATCAGAAGAAAGATCATGCCCGCTATCGCGCCGATGATGAGCAGCAGCGGAATGAGAATGGGGGCCGGCAGTTGCAGTTGCGTACCGCAGGCGACGACTGCCAGCGCGCCCATGTAGAACTGTCCTTCCGCACCGATATTCCAGAGTTTGGAACGGAAGGCGACGGCGGCGGCAAGGCCGGTCAGCATCAGCGGCGCGGCGCGGGTAAGCGTTTCGGAGATAGAAAGCTTGTTGCCGAATGCGCCGATAGCGATCTGGCGGAAGGCCTCCAGCACCGGCGCACCGGCGGCGGCAATCAGCAGGCCAGCCAGAATGAAAGCGGCCAGAACAGCAATCACCGGCGCGGTTGCTACCAGCGCCATGGGGCGTGTTTCGCGTCGTTCGATCCGCATCAGTTCAGCCCCTTCGTGTTATTAGCCTGCCATTCACCGGCCATCATCAGGCCCAATCGCTGTGCATTGGCTTCCTCCGCGTCGATGGGCGGGGAAAGACGGCCTTTAACAATCGCTTGAACCCGGTCCGCCAAGCCAATGATTTCATCCAGATCTTCGGAGATAAGCAGCACCGCAGCTCCCTTGGCGCGCGCTTCCAGAATGCGGGCATGGATGGCCGCGACCGCGCCTTCATCGAGGCCGCGTGTCGGCTGGGCCGCGATCAGGATACGCGGGGCTGTTTCCAGATTACGGCCCAGAATAAGCTTCTGCATATTGCCGCCGGAAAGCAGGCGAATGCGGCTGTCAGGCGTGCCGCCGCGCACATCGAAATCCTTGATGATGCGGCCCGTAAATTCCCGCGCCGCTGCACGGTTGACCAGAAGTCCATTGGAAAACTGCGGATCGCGCACGCGCTCCAGTACAGCATTTTCCCAGAGAGTCAGATCACCGATTGCGCCTTCGGCATTGCGATCTTCCGGAATGCGGCCGACACCTTCGGCCACAAACTGGCGGGGATCGAATTTCGTCACCGTCTTTCCGAACATGACAAGTTCGCCGCTTGCCGGTTGGCTGAGGCCGGAAACGAGACGTCCAAGCGCCGCCTGCCCATTGCCCGACACGCCGATGATACCAAGCGTTTCACCGGCGCGAACGTGGAAGTCGAGGTCTGAAAGGCGGGTTGCGCCGTCCTCCACAATCGTTGCATTCCGTGCTTCCAGCAGGGTTTCGCCGGGCGTGGAAGCGGCGCGGGAAGGGCGCGAGACGCGGCGGCCGACCATCAGTTCGGCCAGTTCCTCCTTCGAGGTTTCGGAAGCCTTGCGCTCGGCCACAAGCTTGCCGCCGCGCAGGACGACCACGCGGTCGGCTGCCGACATGACTTCATGCAGCTTGTGAGAAATGAAGATCAGCGACAGGCCCTGCCGCGCCATCTCTTTCAGCGTCGTGAACAGGTTTTCGGCTTCCTGCGTGGTGAGAACCGCCGTCGGTTCGTCGAGAATGAGGATATCGGCGTCGTTATAGAGCGCTTTCAGAATTTCGACGCGCTGCTGCTCGCCTACCGAAAGATCGCCAAGCCGCGCATCGGGATCGACCTGCAAGCCGAAGCGCTTCGCGATTGCGGCGATCTTGGTGCGCGCGGGGCCATGCGCGGATTTGAGCTTCCAGAGGCTTTCGGTGCCAGTGATGATGTTTTCAAGCACGGTAAGATTGGGGGCGAGCGTGAAATGCTGGTGTACCATGCCCACTCCCGCATTGATGGCGGCGCGCGGCTTGCCCTGCGGGATTTCCTCGCCCTTGACGAACACACGGCCTTCATCCGGCACATAATGGCCGAACAGGATGTTCATCAGCGTGGTCTTGCCCGCGCCATTCTCGCCGAGGAACGCGAGAATTTCGCCGCGCCCGAGCTTCAGCGAAATATCGTCATTGGCGGTCAGCGGACCAAAGCGCTTGGTTATGTTGCGGAGTTCGAGCACGGTGGAAGACATGAAGCGGGCCTGAAAAGCGGGAGCCGGGTTCGCGGAAATTTATCCGAGCCAATGGATGCGCCGGTGCTGAAACAGGTGCCAGACACCGGCGCGAAGCGTGATTATTTCGGCTCTTCAGCGTTGAGCTTCAGCGTGAATGCGCCCGATTTGATCTCGTTGCGACGCGCTTCCATCTTCGCTTCGGCTTCCGCCGGTGCGACGCCCTTGACATAGATGATGTCGTTGCCGCCTTCCTTCATCATGCTGAAGGGGGTGTAGTCCTTGCCTGCGGGCTGCCCGGCCTTCACGTCTGCGATTGCAGCATTAAGGATCGGCCCGAAGTTCCAGATTGCGTTGGCAAAAACCGTGTCGGGATAACGCGGCGTATAGTCGGTCAGCGAGCCAATGGCCTTGATGCCGCGTTCCTTGGCGGCGTCCGCCGTGCCGATGCGCTCGCCAAACAGGATGTCCGCGCCGGAATCGATCGCCGCAAGCCCGGCCTCGCGCGCCTTCGGCGGGTCGAAGAAGGTTCCCATGAAGGAAGCGACGAACTTCGCATCGGGGCGCGTTTCCCGCACGCCGTCCTGAAAGGCGTTGATCAGCATGTTGATTTCCGGGATCGGCACTGCGCCGACGGAGCCGAAGACGCCGGACTTGCTCATCGCGCCCGCCAGCATGCCGGTGAGGTAGCCCGCTTCGAAATTCCAGGTGCCGAAGACGCCGAAATTGTCGCCCTGCGGCTTGCCGGAAGAACCCATGACGAAAGCCGTCTGCGGATAGTCGCCTGCAACCTGACGCGCCTCGCGTTCGACGGCATAGGATTCACCCACAATCAGCTTGATGCCCTGTTCGGCATACTCGCGCATGGCGCGAGGATAGTCGCTCGCTGAAACGCCTTCCGAGAAGACATATTCGATCACGCCCGCGTCGTTGGCCTGTTTCAGGGCTTCATGCAGGCGCGAGTTCCAGGCATTTTCCACCGGCGAGGCGTGGATGCCCGCCACTTTCAGTTTTTCATCGGCGGCGAAGACCCGGCTGGTGATCGCCGTTGCGCCCAGTGCAGCCGACATTGCGAGAATATCGCGGCGGGTGAAGTTCGTTGTCTTGATGATCTTGGTCATTTGGTTAGGGACCCCTCGTATGTGTTTTCGGCACGCGAGCGCGCGCAGCCGGTTGCTTCGTTTTGACGTGCGGATTTGATGAGCAACGATTTCCATCATTGCCCAAACCACCTTTAATTCAAGAAGATTCTAACGCTGGCCGATTGGCGCGTAATCAGCCCCGTCAACCGAAGACGGGCGGCCTTCGAGGTTGAGGGCGCTTACACGCTGCGGGGTTTCGGCGATGACCTTGCCGCGCTTCACGACCTTGAGGCGGTTTGCCTTGAGGCGCAGCGCTTCAATCGGATCGCGTGCCTGCAGCACCACGAAGTCGGCATTGCAGCCCTTTGCAAGCCCGTAGCCATCGAGGCCGAGCGCCTTGGCGGAATTGACGGTCAGGGCGTCGAAAACCTGCCGCTTGCCTTCGATGGACGTCATCTGCGCGACATGGATCGCCATGTGCCCGACTTCCAGCATGTCGCCGGAACCCATTGAATACCATGGGTCCATCACGCAGTCGTGGCCGAAGGCTACATTGACGCCCGCCGCCATCAGTTCCGGCACGCGGGTCATGCCGCGGCGCTTCGGATAGCTATCGGCGCGGCCTTGCAGCGTGATGTTGATGAGCGGATTCGGAATGGCGTTCATCTTCGCTTCCGCGATCAGCGGAATGAGCTTCGAGACGTAATAATTGTCCATGGAATGCATGGAGGTCAGATGCGAGCCGGAAACCCGGCCCTGCAGTCCGAAGCGCATGGTTTGCGCAGCAAGCGTTTCAACATGGCGCGACAACGGGTCGTCGCTCTCATCGCAATGGATATCGACCGGCAGACCGCGTTCGGCAGCGATGCGGCAGAGCGCTTCCAGCGAGGCTGCGCCATCGGCCATGGTGCGCTCGAAATGCGGGATGCCGCCCACCACGTCGAGGCCCATGTCGAGCGAACGGTTGACGAGGTCGACCGCGCCCGGCGAACGGTAGTAGCCGTCCTGCGGGAAGGCGACCAGTTGCAGGTCGATGTAAGGCTTCACCTTCTCGCGCACTTCGATCATCGCTTCAGCGGTGAGGAGGCGCGGGTCGCTGACATCGACATGGCTGCGGATCGCAAGCAGGCCCTGGCTGACGGCCAGATCGCAATAGCGCAGCGCGCGTTCGACCATGGCTTCCACGGTCAGCATTGGCTTCAATTCGCCCCAGAGCGCTATGCCTTCAAGCAGAGTGCCGGAACGGTTGAGGCGCGGCAGGCCGAGCGACAGGGTCGCATCCATATGGAAATGCGGGTCGACGAAAGGTGGGGTTACGAGCCGGTCGGTTGCATCGATTTCGTGAGCTGCCTGATGCTCCCCCGTGGAAGGAACGATATCGGCAATCTTGCCGTCCTTGACCAGAATGTCCTGCTTCTCGCGACCGTCGGGGAGATTGGCGTTTCTCACGATCAAATCGAACATTGGCGGGACCTTTCATCTGGGTATGCAAGAACCGAGCCCAAAAAGAGGGGCTCATTTTTCAATTGCCTTATACCCTATAACGGGTGGGCGCAATGCCGGGAAATACCAAAACTCAATGAGTTTGGCTCATCGAGTTTTGGTCAAGCCCGTGCGGCGCTTGAGCATTTCCGGGCGTGATGCGTCAGCATCTTAGCGCCCGGATATAAGTCGGCAGGGGTCGTCATCCGCAACAGAAAGTGTTAGGGCGCAAAAGATATTGTTTTCGGGATTGCCATGTTCACAATCAGCCGCGTCGAAACCTTCAATCAGGAAATCAAGAAGAGCCGGTTTCTGGCCGTTGCCGCGCCCGTTGCAAGCGAACAGGCGGCAAAGGATTTCCTGAGCGAGCATTCCGACCCGTCCGCCAATCACAATTGCTGGGCGTGGCGCATGGGGCAGAATTATCGGTTCAGCGATGACGGCGAGCCCAGCGGCACGGCGGGCAAACCGATCCTGCAAGCCATCGACGGCCAGCAGCTCGACAATATCGCGGTGGTGGTCACGCGCTGGTTCGGCGGTATTCTGCTCGGAAGCGGCGGCTTGATGCGCGCCTATGGCGGCACGGCCGCGAGCTGTCTTCGTCAGGCCGAAAAGATCGAGGTCATTGCGCTGATCGGCTTTCACTTCGCTTGCGATTTCTCCGATCACGCGCTTTTGAAGGCGCGTCTCACTGCGGTCGAAAATCTCGCCATTACGGAAGAAAACTTTACCGGAACGGGCGTCGAGCTTGCAGGCGTCATGCCCATTGTAGCCCAGGATGATCTTTCACGGCTCGTGACTGACCTGACACGCGGAAAATCGGTCATCAAGTTCGACGAATAGGCTGATCGATCCTACAGGTCCGTGATCGTCCGCTGCTGGCGCTTGTTCTCATACATCAGCAGGTCGGCGCGCTTGGCGACGGTTTCCAGCTTTTCGCCCGGCATGCTCGTTGCCGTGCCGATGGAAAGATTGAGCTTCAACTGCGAATAATACTGGTTGTTGATATCAACCAGCCGCTGAATGTCCTCGACCATAGCCTCGGCGCCGCGCTCGTCCACATAAGGCAGCACGACCGCAAATTCGTCGCCGCCGATGCGGGCCGCATGGCCGGGTTGCTTGACCGCCTCATTCAGCACTTCGCCAAGGCGCCGCAGCAATCCGTCGCCCGTGGCATGGCCCCATTGATCGTTGGCGGCCTTGAGGCCGTTGAGATCGATGATGATGATCGAAATCGGCGTGTGGCCCTTGCGCTCCAGCCGGTTGAGTTCATCGACATAAAAGGCGCGGTTGTGCAGCTTCGTCAGCACATCGTGCTTGCCCAGATATTCCAGATAGGCTTCCGCCTTTTTGCGGGCCGTGATGTCCGTGAGGGCAACCTGCACCAGCGACCAGTCCTTCTCGTGTCCCGGCAGGACCGAGAATTGCATCAGCACGTGCCGTTCGGTGCCATCGAGCGCATAGTTCACCACTTCGCGGCGCTGGAACAGCGCGCCGTTCCACAAGTCGATCAGTTGTTCGCGGAACGATGTCTCCATCTCATCCTTGAGGATGAGCGGCAGGTTTTGCAGCAGGGTTTTCTTGTCGGGCGCAAGGAAGAGGGTAAGTGTTTCGGAGTTGATTTCGAGCACGCGGATTTCGCTCATGCACTGGCGCACGAATTCCGGATGCACGTCGGTGAAAACGCGAAAATCGACGATCCCGCGCTGGCGCACATCGTCCATCAAATGCTTGATGCGGCTGAAATCCTCGACCCAGAGCGAAACCGGCGAATGCTCGAAAAGACCCTGCGCATGCTGCTTGTGACGGTCCTGTTCGCGGCGGGCATCCTCGCGGGCCGTCACGTCCTCGATGGAAAGCAGGACACGCTCCCACGTGTGCTCATAGCCGGGCAGCACGACGCCCTTCAACTGAATGTCGAGCCGCTTGCCTGCAAGCGAATAGTTGATGGTATCGCTTGAAAAAGCATTGCCGCCATTCCAGAGCTGCACCATCTCTTCGATATGCGGGTCCAGCATGTCGTCGCGGAACACGCGTTCCAGATTGGTGACCAGATGTTCGACACTTTCCGCCTCGAATAGCGAAAGCGTCTTGCGGTTGACCTTAAGGACGCGGATATGGCTGGTGCAGATGCGCAGCCGGGTCGTGTCTTCGTGCAGGAAAGCGCGGAGATCGGTCACGCCGAGCGCACGCCATTCATCGAACTGCTTGCGCAGGCCGCTATAGTCCTCAAGCCACAGGGAGATTGGCGCAAGGTCAAAAATATTGGCGCTGTCGCTCAGGGCAGACTCGATATTCATGGATTTCCGTTCCAACTTTTTGCCGAAACACGTGTCCAGATGGAAAGCCGTCTCACAATGTTCGGGATGCGTTGTCCGTTCCATCGGGAAATGCCGCGATGGTTTGTTGGGCCGCCTTATATTATGGTTATCTTGCATAAACTAGGGGCTTCGTGCGCAAAAAAACGGAACGGGCGGCCCACCGGGCCGCCCATCATAATTCCTCAAACTCTATTATTCAGTTGCTGACCGGCAGGCGATGCCGGACGAGGGTCGTCCAGTAGGAGCAGCCCCAGACGATCACATCATCGTTAAAGTCATATTTCGGGTGATGCAGATTGGCGCTCGGGCCGTTGCCGATATTGATCATCGCGCCCGGCACTTCATTGAGCATGAAGGCGAAGTCCTCGCCGCCAAGCGTCGCCGGCATGTCGCGGGTCACACGGTCGGCGCCGGCCACCGCCTCGGCGGCAATGGCTGCAAGCTCGGTCTCCTGTTCGTGATTGACCGTCACCGGATAGTTGCGCTGGTAATCGAGCGTCGCCTTGGCGCCGAAAGCATCGGCAATGCCCTGCACAGCGCGGGCCAGCCTTTCCTCGATATGGTTGCGCACTTCCTCGCGCAGCGTGCGGACAGTGCCGGTGAGGCGGATTTTCTGCGGAATGACGTTGAACGCATCGCCGCCCTGAATGGTGGTGATGGAAATCACGGCGGAATCGAGCGGGTCGATGGTGCGCGCCGTCAGCGTCTGGATGGCCTGAATGAGCGCCGCCGTCACCGGAATGGGGTCGATGGTCTGGTGCGGAGAGGCCGCATGTCCGCCAACGCCTTCAATGGTGATATCCAGCACATCGACCGATCCCATGATCGGGCCGGAATTGATGGTGAAATGCCCGACCGCGAGGTTGGGGCGGTTATGCATGCCGTAAACTTCGTTGACCGGCCAGCGCTTGAACAGTCCGTCGTCGATCATCGCCTTTGCGCCCGCGCCGCCTTCTTCGGCGGGCTGGAAGATCACGATGACCGTGCCGTCGAAGGCGCGGCTTTGTGCCAGTTCGCGTGCTGCGCCCAGAAGCATGGTCGTGTGGCCGTCATGTCCGCAGGCGTGCATCTTGCCCGGCACTTTCGATGACCATTCAGCGCCGGTTTCTTCGAGGATCGGCAGTGCATCCATGTCGGTGCGCAGGCCGATGGCGCGGCCGGAGCGGTTCGACTGGCCGCGAATGACGCCGACGACCCCGGTGCGCCCGATGCCGGTCACCACCTCGTCGACGCCTGCGGCGCGCAGCGCTTCGGCCACCTTGTCGGCGGTACGGTTGACGTCATAGAGCAGTTCCGGATTCTGGTGCAGGTCGCGGCGGAATGCGACCAGCTCCTCGATCTGGTTTGAAGTCCAGTTTTCAACCGGCATGTCAGGCTTCCCCGTCTTTCGTGTCGTTCTGTTCCAGGCGATAGCGGAAATCGCAGTGGCTGGCGCCCTTCATGATGGTCTGCGTGCGCTCCAGCTTCATGGCCGGGTTGTAGCCGATGCAGAAGTCGCCATCGCGATTGCATGACAGCAGATGGCCGATATGGCCAAGACCCATCTCGCGGTACATTTCCGAATAGCGGCAGCGCGTCACGTTGAAATCGAAATGATCCTCGCCTTGCGAGATCACATCGATTTCCAGCGCATTTTCCTTCGTCCAGAGCGGCTGGATATCGGCGAAATCCTGTATCGTCGGCGTGCGGCCCAGTTCGTCGGCAAAGCTCTTGCCCTGTTCGATGGCCGAGCGGCTGACCGCCTCGCCGATTGCGGCTTGCGCTTCTTCCTCACCGGAACGCTCGCGAATGACTTCGTAAACATTCTTGAGAACCAGCGCTTCGATGCGGCGACGTTCGAGAATTGACATTTGATTCATGGACCTGACCTTTCACATGAACATTGAAGAAGCGGATTTATAAGTTCGGTTCCGAGAGATCCTTGCGCCGAAGCCATGCGAGGTAAAATGGCGCGATCTTCCGTGCGACCTTATGAAAAGGCAACGGCGCCGGTTCCGAGACGGGAAGGGCAAGCTCCTGCACCGGCTCGCCATCCAGCGCGCGCGCAAATTCCCGGCCAAGCGATGTGCCAAGCGCCACACCGCGACCGTTGCAGCCGATCCATGCCCAACCATTGGGGCCGAGCTGGTGCACGCGCGGGAAACGATCCCATGTCATGCCGATATAGCCGCTCCAGACATGGGTGATTTCCGGTTCGCCAAGGGCCGGGAAAGCTTCGGCCATATTGCGTGCCGTCTTGCGTTTGACGCGTTCGGCAACATTGTAGTCGCCCATCACGATGCCGCCGGTAATCAGCCGGTCGCGGGCATCATAGCGGAAGAAGCGCAAGTCGCCGCGCGTATCGGAAACGGCTTGTCTTCCGGGTAGGATCGTTGCGCGCAGATTGTCGCTGACGGGCGCGGTCGCCATCTGCCACGAGAGCACCGGCACGATGGTGCGTGCAAGGCGCGGCGCAAGCCTTTCGCGCAGCTCGCCGGTATAGGCGTTGGTCGCGAGCAGAAAACCCTTGGCGCGCACCGTGGCATTGTCGGTGCGCACTTCCCAGTGGTCGCCCACTTGAGCATAGGACGTGACCGGGCTTTGCTCGTGGATGATTGCGCCATGGCGTTCGGCAGCAGCGGCAAGACCGCGCGCGAAAGCCAGCGGATTGATATGCCCGCCGGTCGGATTGAACATGCCGCCATACCAGAAATCGCTGCCCAACAGCCGCGATGTTGCCGTGCGGTCGAGAAACTCCGCCGGAAAGCCGAAGCGTTTCCATGCTTCCACGCGACTTTGCGAAAGCTTTACCCGGCCCGGCGAATGGGCGGGCTGGAACCAGCCGTTCTGCTCGGCTTCGGCCTCGATATTCTCATCGCGCACGATGGAGAAAAGAATGTCGGCGCTGTTGCCGATCAGTCTGGCGAAGCGTTCGCCCGACGCGCCGTAGCGTTTGGCGATGGCATCCGGTTCCGCCGAAGTCATGGTGGGGATCACCTGGCCATTATTGCGTCCGGATGCGCCCCAGCCGATCGCATTGCCTTCCAGCAGGATGACGCGCTTGCCGCGTTTTGCCAGATGGAGCGCAGCCGAAAGCCCCGTGAAGCCGCCGCCAACGATGACGACATCGGCTTCCGCGTCGCTTGTCAACGGCTTTGCCGGGGTGCGGGCCGGGGCGGTTGCAGCCCATATGGAGGGTGGAAATTCTATCTTCTGCATGGCTTCACGCATGTTCCAAACGAGGCGGTGTCCAGCTCTTGCCGGGGATGGAGGCGAGCAGGCGCTGTGTATATTCATGTTGCGGGTTGGCGAAGACTTCCGCCGTTGGGCCGGCTTCGGCGATCTCGCCCTTCGACATGACGATGATGCGGTCGCAAAGCTGTGCTGCAACGCGCAGATCATGCGTGACGAATAGCAGCGACAGGTTGAGCCTTTCCCGCAGGTCGGCCAGAAGACGCAGCACCTGCGCTTGCACCGAAACATCGAGCGCCGAGACCGGTTCGTCCGCGACGATGATGCGCGGCTCCAGCGCCAGAGCGCGGGCAATGCCAATGCGCTGGCGCTGCCCGCCCGAAAACTCATGCGGGAAACGGTCGGCGGCAGCGGGCGAAAGCTCGACCAGTTCCAGCAATTCGCGGGCTTTCGCGTGTGCCTCAGCCTTCGGCACGCCATGGACGATTGGCCCCTGCGCGATCAGGTCCACGACGCGGCGGCGCGGATTGAGCGAGGCCATCGGATCCTGAAAGACCATCTGGATATCCTTGCGCATGGCGCGCACTTCACGCGGGCTGGCGCTCAGAAAATCGCGGCTATTCACATCGACCTTGCCGCCATCGGCTTCCAGCAGTCGCGTCACGATGCGCGAAACGGTGGTCTTGCCCGAGCCGCTTTCGCCGACGACGCCGAGCGTCTCGCCCTGACGCAACTCGAAGGAAAGGTCCTTCACGGCGGATACAGCACTGCGTTTGCCGGTGAGCAAGCCGCCGCGCGCCTTGAAGGTCTTGCGCAGGGCGCTCGCCCTGAGAATGACCGGTTGTTCAAGAGACGGTTTGGCTGGCGGCGGGGTCAGGGCCGGAACCGAAGCGATCAGCGCCTTGGTGTAAGCGTGCTGGGGATGGTTCAGCACCTCATTGGCCGGGCCTTGCTCGACCAGTTCGCCAAGCCGCAACACGGCAACGCGGTCTGCGATTTCCGCCACCACGCCGAAGTCATGCGTGATGAAGAGAATGCCCGTGTCATGCTCGCGTTGCAGATCGCGGATCAGCTTCAGAATTTGCGCCTGCGTGGTCACGTCGAGCGCGGTGGTCGGTTCGTCGGCGATGATGAGGCGCGGTTTCAGGATCAGCGCCATGGCGATCATGACACGCTGGCGCTGGCCGCCGGAAATCTGGTGCGGATAGGCGTTATAGGCGGATTCCGGGTCCGGAATTTTCACCTCTGCCAGCATGTCGAGCACGGCGGCGCGGCGCTCCTTGCGTCCGAGCTTCGTGTGCAAGCGCAAAACTTCGTCGATCTGCCAGCCGACAGTTTTTTGCGGGTTGAGCGCGGTCATCGGCTCCTGAAAGATCATGCCGATGCGGTCGCCGCGCAGCTTCTTCATGTCGGCTTCGCTGAGCGAATAAAGATCGGTGCCTTCAAGCCTGATCGTGCCGTGGGTCACGCGCACATGCGGTTCCGGCAGAAGGCGCATGATCGCGCCTGCCGAGAGCGATTTGCCAGAGCCGCTTTCGCCGACGAGGCAGACGATCTCGCCGGGGTTGATGGTGAGTGAAAGGTCCTGCAAGGCAAAAGGACGGTCTGCGCCCTTCGGCAGCGCGATTTGCAGGTTTTTGATTTCAAGAACGGGTGCGGCGGTCATTATTTCTTCTGCCTCGGATTAAGCGCGTCGTTCAGTCCTTCGCCAAGCAAGCTGAAGGAAAGAACGGTGAGCAGAATGGCGATGCCGGGAATGACCGAGCAGAACCAGTCGGTGCGCAGCACGGCGCGGCCCTGGCCGATCATGTTGCCCCAGCTTGCATAGTTCGGATCGCCGAGACCAAGGAAGGCAAGCGCGCTTTCCATCAGGATGGAGGTTGCCATGACCACGGATGCGAAGACGATCACCGGGGGCAAAGCGTTGGGCAGGATTTCGCGGAAGATGATCGACATATTGCCGACGCCCAGATTGCGCGCCGCGTCAATGAATTCGCGCTTGCGCAGCGCCAGAAATTCGGCGCGCACCATGCGGGCGGGCGCGGTCCACGACACAATGCCGATGCAAATGATGATGTTTTCGATCGACGAGCCGAAGATCGCCACCAGTGTCAGCAGAAGCACAAAGCTTGGCACGGTCTGGAAGGCTTCGGTGACGCGCATCAGCACGTCATCCACCCAGCCGCCGTAATAACCGGCCAGCGCGCCGATAATGATGCCGATGAATATCGAAATCAGCGTGGCGACGACGCCGATCATGAGCGAGATGCGTGCGCCATGGAAGATGCCCGCCATGATATCGCGGCCAAGCTGGTCGGTGCCAAGCGGCGTTGCCGCGTTGAGGAACGGCCAGACGAGCGGATCGCCAGCGCGGCGCAGCGGGTCGCCGGGCGCAATGACATCCGCCAGCAGTGCGATCAGGACCACGGCGATGAAGAGGACAAGGCCCAGCACGGCGGCGCGGTTGCGGCTGAAGCGCTGCCACAGAATTTTCGTGCGCGAGACCTGCGGACGGGTGAGGGAAAGGTCCTGTGAAGTCATGACAGTTCGATCCTGGAATCAAGCCGCGCATAGATGAGATCGGTGATGAAATTCACGATCACCACCAGCACCGAGCACAGGAAGATAATGCCCATCAGTGTGTTGAGGTCGCGCTTGATCACGGACGTATAGGCAAGCTGGCCGAGACCCGGCAGCGAGAAGATTGTCTCGATGACGACCGAGCCGCCGAGCACGGTTGAAAATTGCAGGCCGAGCAGCGTGACGACCGGCAGGAAGGCGTTACGCATGATGTGGTGGAACATCAGCCTTGCGCCGCTGGCACCCTTGGCGCGTGCGGTGCGAACATAATCGAGGTCGGCCACTTCCAGCACGCTGGTGCGCATCAGGCGCATGTAGAAGGCGAGATAGATGAGCGAAAGCGCCGTCGTCGGCATGACGAGATGGACCGCAATATCCCCGACATTCTTCCACCCCGTATAGAACCCGCCAAGCGTCTTGTAGCCGCCGACCGGCAGCCAGCCGAGCTTGACGGAAAAGATGAACATCAGGATGAGGCTCAGGAAGAAGCTCGGCATGGCATAAAAGACGAGGCCGAGCGTGGAAATCGCATTGTCGGTCAGCGAATAGGCGCGCCGTGCCGCGAAAGCACCGAGCGCGATACCGAAAATGAACGCGACCGAAAGGGAGCAAACCATCAGCAGGAGCGTCGGCACGAGCCGGGCCATCAGCACGTCCAGCACCGGCTGCTCATAGACATAGGACCAGCCGAAATCGAACTGCGCCAGTTTCGTCATGTAAATCCACAATTGCACCCAGACCGGCTGATCCAGGCCATATTCGGCGCGCAGATTGGCGACGAATTGCGGGTCTGCGCCGCCCATGTCGCCGACAAGCGCGTCCACCGTATCGCCGGGGGCAAGCTTGATCAGCAGGAACGACCCGATCATGATGAGGAGAATGACGGGGATCGCCTGCAGGATGCGCCGCAGCGCAAAAGTCAGGAGCGGGGGCAGGGGCATTACGGATTTTCCTGCAAGATATTCATTTCAGCATTCACATAAGGGGAGCCGCTGCCAAATGATCGGCAGCGGCTGTGTTTGGCTTATTGGTCGATCCAGAGGTCGTACCAGCTGGAAGAATCCCATCGTGGCGTATTGTGATGGTTCTTCAGCACCTTGTTGGTCACGCCGACGAACGGATGCTCGATGGCGAAGATGACCGGAAGGTCCTTCATCTCCAGCTGCTGGATCTGGTGATAGAGATCGGCGCGCTTGGCCGGATCAAGCTCGGATGCGGCCTGATCAATCAGACTGTCCATCTCGTCCGACTTGTACCCGAACTGGTTCGACCATGCCGTGCCGACGGGAGCGCCGGAGCGCAGCCAGACCGTGGTGGAGACAGCCGGATCGGAGCGGAACTGGTGCCAGCCGCTGGCCGTGTCGAAGTCGTGGTCACGATAGACGCCATTCAGGAAGCCCGGCGCATCATTGGTCAGGATTTCGACATCGATGCCGACTTCCTTCATTGCCT
The DNA here is from genome assembly GCF_018066705.1 of Ochrobactrum sp. AP1BH01-1. NCBI lineage: Bacteria > Pseudomonadati > Pseudomonadota > Alphaproteobacteria > Hyphomicrobiales > Brucellaceae > Ochrobactrum > Ochrobactrum sp. AP1BH01-1. The sequence continues at coordinate 84,368 of NZ_JAGPOU010000001.1, forward strand.
GAGCATAATATTCAGCCCAGAGCTGCGTATATTCACCCCATGGAGCCGGGCGATGGCGCAGCTTGAACCGGATGCCGTTTTCCTTGACCGGATAACCGGCTTCGTCGAGCAGTTTCTTTGCCTTTTCAACGTCATACGGATATGTCTGCACCTGATCCGTATAGTTGGCGCCGCCAGCGCTCGGGATCGGGCCGCGGCCCGGCTTGGCATAGCCGCGCATGATCGTCTTGATCGCGAAATCGATGTCGAGCGCGTGATAGATAGCCTGACGGACCTTCAGATTGGCGAGGATCGGATTGCGCAGGTTGAACTCGATGGTCGAGTGCGCGACGTTGTTCTCGAAACCCTTGGTGCCGGTGTCGAAGCGGCCATCCTTCTGAAGGCGCTCGGTGTCCGACATGGAAATGCCGTTGAAGGCGGTTTCCATCATTTCGCCAGCTTCAAGCGCTGCGGCGGCTGCGGCCTTGTCCGGCATGAAGCGCCAGATGATGCGGTCGAGATAGGGATATTCCTTGCCACGCCAGTAATCGTCGTTGCGCTCGGCGATGATGTGCTGGCCGCGCTCATATTCGACGAATTTGAACGGGCCTGTGCCAACCGGCGCTGCGTTATACTTGTTCTTGAGGATGTCCGTGCCTTCATAAAGATGCTTCGGCACGGGGTGACCGAGATCAGGCATGGCGGCGACGAGCAGCTCCAGCGGCATCGGCTTGGAATAGCGGAACACTGCCGTGTGCGGATCGGTGCAGTCGACGGCTTCCAGATTGGCCTGAAGCGTGGTCGAATAGTTGAGCAGCTTCTTCCACAGGTTCATCGCGCTGTACGAAACGTCATCGCAGGTGAAGGGCTGGCCGTCATGCCAGCGCACATTCTCGCGCAGCTTGAAGGTGATGGCCTTGCCGTCTTCCGAGGACGACCAGCTTGTGGCCAGAACCGGCACATAGCCCTCATAGGTACGGTCGATCAGCGGCTCCATGATGCGGCCGGTGATCTGATAGACGCCAGTGGAAGCGCGCAGCGCAGGGTTGAGCACACCCTGTTCGGTGTTCATATGGACGATGACAGTGCCGCCGCGCTTCACTTCTTCGGCGTGGGAAGACGCCGCCGCAAGCGAAAACGCCGCAACTAACAGGCCAAGGCCGGCTTTTCTGATATGCATTCTCTGTTCCCCTGAAGGACGTTGAGGGAGGGCTTTCAAGCCTCTTTTCCCGCACGTCCCAATATTGTTCAAGCCCCTGAAATTGCAACGAAATGCCGCTTCAGAGGGTCTTTATTGTATGCAAGCATTGATATGCTAGATTCCGTGGCGATATTGTCAAGATAAACTAATATGTCGGGCAAAATTGGTAAAATTTCTCGACCAGACCGGGTTAATAAATGTCAATTTTTTACGACGGAGTTTGCCTATGAGCCAGATTTCTAACGACCAGAGCGCCAGTTCGGGCAAAAGTGAGCGTGGTGCGGTCTGGATCACCGGTGCAGGCTCCGGCATCGGCGCCGCAATGGCGCGGCGGTTCGCACGCGAGGGCTGGCAGGTGGCGCTGACGGGCCGCAAGGCGGATGCGCTGGCAGCGATTGCCGAGGAAATTGTCGCGGATGGCGGCAAGGCGCAGATATTTCCGGCGGATGTTCTCGATCGGGAGGCGATTGCCGCTACGGCCGGAGCTATCGTTGAATGGGCAGGCCGTCTTGACGTGCTCTGCAACAATGCGGGCCTCAATATTCCGCGCCGCAGCTGGGCGGATATCGATTTCGATTCATGGGATGATGTCATCGATATCAACATCAAGGGAGCGATCAACGTGATTGCGGCTGCCCTGACGCCGATGCGAGCGCAGGGCGGCGGACTGATGATCCACACATCGTCATGGGCGGGGCGGTTTTCTGCGCCCGGCGGCGGCGTTCCCTATGGCGCGTCCAAACATGCGCTCAACGATCTGAGCGCCAGCCTCAATGCGCAGGAAGGGCAGAACGGCATCCGGTCGACCGTGCTTTGCCCCGGCGAGGTGGCGACGCCGCTTCTGGCGCGCCGTCCGGGCTTCGATCTCTCCCGCATGGATGAGGTCATCCAGCCCGAGGATATGGCTGAAACGGCACTTTATGTTGCCAATATGAATCCCAAGGTTACGATCCACGAGATCGTTCTGGCTCCGACCAAGAAGTAAAAGGAAGTTTTGCATGTCTCATCCGGTCAAAGGCGTCGATCATATTTTCCTGCTGGTCGGGGATCTGGAGAAAAGTGCTGCGCAATATCGCCGTTTCGGATTCACGCTGAGCCCGCGCGGGCTCCACAGCAAGGAGAAGGGAACCGGCAACTACACGATCATGTTCCCGGAGGATTATTTCGAGCTGCTTGGCATCGTTGCCGAGACGCCGGGCAATCTGCATCAGCGTGAGAAGCTGGCGGCACAGGGCGAGGGCCTCCACGCCATTGCCTGCCGCATCGACAATGCGCGCGACGCCAAGGCGGAACTGGGTGCGCTCGGCATCGGGACAGGCGAGGTCGGCGCGTTCCAGCGGCCGGTTCAACTGCCGGGTGGCGGCGAGGGTGTGGCGGGCTTTGAAACCGTATCCTTTGCGGAAAGCGAAGTGCCGCAAGGCATGGTGTTCATGTGCCAGCACAAGACCCGTGAGACAGTCTGGCTGCCGGAGCTGATCGAACATGCAAATGGTGCGAACGGCCTTTCCGCCATTATTGCCATTTCATCCGATCCGGAAACAGCCGCCAAGGGGTTTGCTCGCCTTTTCGCGGACGGCAAGGCCGAGACACAGGATGGCGGGTGGAAGGTTTCGACAGGCCCTCGTTCGGCAGACATATGGGTTGTGACCGGGGAAAAAGCAGCCGCGCTCTATCCCGGTGTGGATTTCGGCCAGACGCCGGGCAATGCTTTTGCCGCCCTGCGCATCCGCGTTGCATCGCTGGACAAGGCACGTGGCGTGCTTGACGCCAATGGTGTTTCCCACGTGCCGACACCGGCAGGCATCGCCGTGCTGCCGGAAAATGCCAGCGGCACGGTTTTGGAGTTCTCGGAACAGTAGGAACTGGAGCAGGCGGGGCCATGCGGCCCCGCTTCATAATTCAGCGCGGAAAGCGCTGGTTTTCTTCCAGCACGTTCAGGTCCATGTGGTTGCGCATGTAGCGCTCGGACGCCTTTTGCAGCGGCTGGTAATCCCATGGATAATAGGCGCCGTTGCGCAACGCCGGATAGACGACGTGGCGGCGGGCCTGGCTGGCGCGAACATCGGCATCGTAGCGGTCCAGATTCCAGCGCTGTTCCGCCTTGGCCAGAAGCTTATCCAGAACTGCCTTGAACTCCGGATTTTCCGCCAGATTGCGCAGCTCGTCAGGATCGTCGGCGAGGTTGAAAAGTTGCGGCGGGTCGGCGCGGCACAGGTTGAGCTTCCAGTCGCCGTCGCGCAGCGAAACCATCGGCGCGACCGTGCCTTCGGCGGCATATTCCACAGGCACCGCGCCGCGTTCGGCGGAACCTGATGCAACGTCTGTCAGTGAAACCCCATCGGTCCATGGCATGATGCCCTTGAGGTCGATGCCGGCAAGGTCTGCCAGTGTCGGCAGGACGTCGAGCGTGGAGACCGGCGCGTCCACGCGGCCAGCCTGCAATTGCGGCGCGGCGATCATCAAAGGAACGCGGGCGGAACCTTCATAGAAGCTCATCTTGAACCACATGCCGCGCTCGCCAAGCATGTCGCCATGGTCGGAGGTGAAGACGACAATCGTGTCATCCGCCATGCCGCAGCGCTCGATCACATCGAGCAGCGCACCGATCTTCTCGTCCACGTAGGAAATATTGGCGAAATAGGCCTGCCGCGCCGTGCGAACCTGTTCGCGGGTCAGATCGTAGTCCTCCGCCTTGCAAGCCCTAAGCAGGCGCTCGGTGTGCGGATCGATCTCGCTTTCTGGCAGCGGTCCGATCTGCGGATCGAGTTCGGGAATGTCCGCATAGAGATCGAAGAAGCGCTTGCGCGCCACATAAGGATCGTGCGGATGGGTGAAGCTGACCGTCAGGCACCATGGCCGCTCGTCATGGCCGCGCGCCAGATCATAGAGCTTCGCTTCGGCCTGATAGGCAACTTCATCGTCATATTCGAGCTGGTTGGTGATTTCGGCAGAACCTGCTCCGGTGATCGAGCCCAGATTATGATACCACCAGTCGATGCGCTCGCCGGGCTTGCGATAATCCGGCGTCCAGCCGAAATCCGCCGGGTAGATGTCGGTTGTAAGCCGCTGTTCAAAACCGTGGAGCTGGTCCGGCCCGACGAAATGCATCTTGCCGGAAAGCGCCGTCTGGTAGCCGGCGTTGCGCAGATGATGCGCATAGGTCGGGATTTCCGACGAAAATTCCGCCGCATTGTCGTAGACGCCGGTGCGGAACGGCAACTGACCCGACATGAACGATGCGCGCGCCGGGGCGCAAAGCGGGCTCGCCGTGTAGCAATTGGCAAAACGGGTCGAGCGTTCGGCCAGCTTTCTCAAATGTGGAACGTGGAGAAATTCGGCCGGACCGTCGGGAAAGAAGGTGCCGTTCAGCTGGTCGACCATGAGGATGAGGATATTCGGCTTTTTCATTGTGCGGAACCGTTGGCAGGTGTGGAAACGCGAAAGGGCGGGCGCCGAAACGCCCGCCTTGCAGGTCTTGCTTGTCAGGATCAGAGGCCGAGGCTTGCCTTGACGGCTTCCGCGCCCGGTTCGCCCTTGAAGGTGGTGACGCCCGCAAGCCACTTGTCGATCTGGTCAGGGTGCGCCTTCAGCCATTCCTTCGCCGCTGCGGGGCCCTCCGCACCGCCGTCGAGAATCTTGCCCATCAACTCGTTCTCGATGTCGACGGTGAAGACGAGGTTCTTGAAGAAGCTTGCCGCATTCGGACACTGCGCGGCCCATCCGGTGCGGCCAAGCGTGTAGACTTCCGCGCCGCCGAAATTCGGGCCGAAATAGTCATCGCCGCCCGCCAGATATTCGATCTTCAGCTTTGTGTTCATCGGGTGCGGCGCCCAGGCGAGGAACACGACCCAATCCTTGTCTTTGTTCTTGCGGTCCACCTGCGCGAGCATGGCCTGCTCGCTCGATTCCACCAGCTTCCAGCCGTCGAGCTTGAATTTCTGGTCCTCGATGATCTTCTGGATATTCTGGTTGGCGGGCGCACCCGGTTCGATGCCGTAGATTTCCTTGCCGAACTTGTCGGCATGGGCGGCAAGGTCGGTGAAATCCTTCACGCCTTCGCTCGCCACATAATCCGGCACGGCAAGCGTGAACTTCGCCCCTTCGAGGTTCTTCACGATGACTTCGGCAGCTTTCGCCTTGTCGAGATCGTCGCGGAATTTCTGCTGCGCGGGCATCCAGTTGCCGAGGAAAACGTCAAGATTGCCGGTCTTGAGCGCCTCATAGCCAATCGGGACGGACATGGTCTTCACATCCGGCTTGTAGCCGAGACCTTCCAGCAAAACGCTGGCGATGGAGTTGGTGGAGGTAATGTCGGTCCAGCCCGGATCGGACAGGCGGATGGTTTCGCAAGCTGCCGGATCGGCTGCGGAAGCCGCTCCTGAGAGCCCAGTCAGTGCAGTGAATGCCATTGCCGCAATCTTGAAAAAGCGCATGTGATGACCCCTCTGATTAATTAACACCGATTATGTCTCGTATTCCTACTTTAAGAAAAACATCATTTAGGCTAAGGAGAAACCCATTCATTTTTTATCGAAGCTATAGAAAGTTTTTATGGTTTCTCCATCCTGGGACCTTGGCAGCCTTGGCGTTTTCGAAGCGGTGGGACGATTGGAAAATCTGACCCTTGCAGCGCGTGAACTCGGCATGACCCAACCGGCAGTAAGTTATCAGATAAAACACATCGAGGAGCGTCTGGGCGTCGCGCTGTTCGCGCGGCGCGCCCGCGGCGTCGAGATATTGCCCGAAGGCCGCATTCTTTACGATGCGGTGCGCACCGGTCTGGATGGAATCGATGAGGCGGTGCAGCAGATCAAACGCCGCCGGCGCGCACCGGGATTGCGTATTGCGACCGACTACGGCTTCGCGACATTCTGGCTGATGCCGCGCGTCGCGCAGTTCCGTCCCAAGCACCCGGAGGTAGACGTGCGCATCATGGCGTCGTCTATGCTCCAGCCGCTCGACCGGCGTGACGCGGATATTTCAATTCTCTTCGGCGGACGCGAAGACTTTCCAAAGGATGCCATAGCCTTCATCGGCGAAAAAGTCGTGCCGGTCTGCTCCCCGGCCTATATTGCCGCGCATGGCCCGTTTGCGGGCGGAAAGCGGCTGGGTGCCGCCTCGCTGCTGCATCTCGACACCTTGCAGGGCGACCGCTGGTTCACATGGCAGTCATGGCTCGATGCTATCGGGGAAGATATTGAAGACGGCAATTACGGGTTGGTCTTCAACACCTATAATCTGGTGATCGAGGCAGCCATTGCCGATCAGGGCGTGGCGCTTGGCTGGGCCGGGCTGATCGATGGGGCCGTGGAGCGCGGGCAGCTTGTCCACGCATGCGAGGTGTCGCAGACGAGCGACAAGGGCTACTGGCTGATCTTCAATCCGGACATTTCCGCCGGGGCGCGAGAGCTTGCGCTGGAACTGCTACAGGCAAACGCCAAAAGCTGATATTGCAGGAAAGCGGTCGCGTTCCTACTTTTGCACATCATTCAATATCTCCCGCGCTTGTCAAAAGCGCGATGTTTTTTAAGAGGTATCCGCATGATTACCTGGAAACGGATCGATGAAACGAATTGAACTCCTGATCGAAAACATCATTCTGGCGTCGCGCTGGCTGCTGGTGGTCTTCTATCTCGGCCTTGCCATCGCGCTGGCAATCTATGCCGTATCCTTCGTGGGAAAACTGTTCGACTTTGCCACAAAAGTCACCGCGCTGAATGATACCGACACGATCCTGAAAGTTCTCGGGCTCATCGATGCGGCGCTGATCGCGAGCCTCGTGGTGATGGTCATCATTTCGGGCTATGAGAATTTCGTCAGCCGCTTCGATCAGGCAGGCGACGAGGTGCACTGGCTCGGCACCATCGATGCCGGTTCGCTCAAGATCAAGGTCGCGTCGACCATCGTTGCGATTTCGTCGATCCATCTGCTGCAGATATTCCTCAACGCGACCAGCTATACGTCGGGCCAGTTGATGTGGTTCACCATCATCCATCTGGCCTTCGTGTTCTCGGCGCTGTTTCTCGCCTATATCGACAGGCTCACCGCAAAGGACAAGGGCGGAGCCAAGGGCAAGGGCAAGATCGAGCCCAGTATCTGACGCGCCAAATATAACCCGTCGAAAAAGGTCCGGCTTTTGCCGGACTTTTTGTTCGGGGGGCTAAATTCGACAATTTTGATCGCAATCAATGAAATCCGGTCCTTGGGGGAGTTGATTGGGGATGACGGGGCAAATGCGTGTTCCATCTTGCTGATGGGATGCACTGCATTGCCATTCACCAACCCTCAGGAAAGGATGAATCATGTCGGTAAACGGAAAGGTTGCTCTGGTCACGGGCGCAGCGCAGGGCATTGGGCGCGGCATCGCGTTGCGATTGGCCAGGAACGGTTTCGACATTGCGCTGGTCGACCTGAAGGAAGACAAGCTGGATGCGGTCAGGAAGGAAGTCGAGGCGCTCGGTCGCAAGGCATCCACCTTTTCCGCCGATGTCAGCAAGCGCGATGACGTCTATGCCGCGATTGATCATGCCGAGAAGGAGCTTGGCGGTTTCGACGTCATCGTCAACAATGCCGGTATTGCGCAGGTTCAGCCCATAGCCGATGTCACGCCGGAAGAGGTGGAGCGGATTTTCCGCATCAATGTCGATGGCGTTCTGTGGGGCATTCAGGCGGCTGCCGCCAAGTTCAAGGCGCGCAACCAGAAGGGCAAGATCATCAATGCATCGTCCATCGCCGGTCATGACGGGTTTGCGATGCTGGGCGTCTATTCGGCCACGAAATTCGCGGTGCGTGCGCTGACGCAGGCTGCCGCCAAGGAATATGCGAGTGCCGGGATCACGGTGAACGCCTATTGCCCCGGCATTGTCGGCACCGATATGTGGGTGGAGATCGACGAACGCTTCTCGGAAATCACCGGTGCGCCGAAGGGCGAAACCTACAAGAAATATGTGGACGGGATCGCACTTGGCCGCGCCCAGACACCGGACGATGTTGCGGCTCTGGTATCCTTCCTGTCCAGTCCGGATTCCGACTATATCACCGGCCAGGCCATCCTGACGGACGGCGGCATCGTCTATCGATGATCGCCTTCGTCCCGCACATTTTCCCGTGCGGGACATCCCACATTTACGCTGGTCAGCCCTGTGCTAGACTGTCCTTCTTTGAGAGGAAGGGCTGACCATGACACGTCTGACGGCGAAGGATTTCCCGCAGGAACTTCTCGAACTCTACGACTTCTATGCGCATGGACGGATAACCAAACGCGAGTTTCTGGACCGGGCCGCAAAATTTGCGGTCGGGACCATGACGGCAACAGCCTTGCTGGCTTCGCTCAGTCCTGATTATGCGATGGCGCAACAGGTCGAATTCACCGATCCTGATATCCATCCCGAATACATCACCTATCCGTCACCGGAAGGAAACGGCGATGTGCGCGCCTATCTGGTGCGACCGGCGAAGCTGCAAGGCAAGCTGCCCGCTGTGGTGGTGGTGCACGAAAATCGCGGCCTCAATCCCTATATCGAAGACGTCGCCCGCCGCGTAGCGAAGGCTGGTTTCATTGCGCTCGCGCCCGATGGCCTTACCTCGGTCGGCGGTTATCCCGGCAATGATGACAAGGGCCGCGAATTGCAGCAACAGGTCGACCCGACCAAGCTGATGAACGACTTCTTTGCGGCGGTCGATTTCATGATGAAGAGCGATCTGACCACCGGAAAAGTCGGCATTACCGGCTTCTGCTATGGCGGCGGTGTAGCGAATGCGGCAGCGGTTGCCTTTCCCGAACTGGCCGCCGCCGTGCCCTTCTATGGCAGGCAGGCCCCGGCGGATGAGGTTCCTCGTATCAAGGCGCCGCTGCTGTTGCACTATGCCGAACTCGACACGCGCATCAACGAGGGCTGGCCCGCCTATGAGGAGGCGTTGAAGAAAAACGGCAAGACCTACGAGGCTTATATCTATCCGGGCGTCAATCACGGTTTCCATAACGATTCCACGCCGCGTTATGATGAAGCGGCGGCAAAGCTCGCATGGGACCGGACCATTGAATGGTTCAAGCGCTATCTGGCCTGAAGTTGGAGCATGTCTCCCGAAAGTGGAAACCGGTTTCGGGATAAAGACATGCGTGGAAACAAACAGATAGAGCGCCGATCTGATGCAATCAGATCGGCGCTCTAGGCTTTGGTCTTTAGCGATTTGAAGCTGTGAACGCCTATCACCACGACAATGCCGATCAGGATGGCCAGCACGGCTTGCAGGAAGGACGTGGCGATCCATTCGAAGGCGGTTGCAAAACGGGTGCCTTCGGTCGGCAGATGCGAAACGATGGAATGGATGAAGGCTTCAACGCTGTGGATGCCGATGGAATCCAGCCCGTGAACGATGATGCTGCCGCCAACCCAGAGCATGGCGATGGTGCCGACAGTGCTCAGAACCTTCAGGATGATGGGCATGCCCGCAACAAGCCCCTTGCCGAGTTGCCTGCCGAAAGCCGTATGGCTGTTGCGCACAAGCGAAACGCCCATATCGTCAAGCTTCACGATGATGCCGACCACCCCATAGACGGCGAAGGTGATCAATATGCCAACGGCGGCGAGGATGGCCGCTTGCATATAAATGCTTGAAGGCCCAAGTCCCGCCAGCGTCAGCGCCATGATTTCCGCCGACAGGATGAAGTCCGTGCGGATCGCGCCGCTGACGGTCGTTTCCTCGATCTCTCCCGGTGTCGCGCCTTTGGTTTCCTCATGCGCCTCCTCCTTGTGCGGAATGAAGAATTCCACCAGCTTTTCCGTTCCCTCAAACGCCAGATAGACACCGCCGATCATCAACAGCGGCATGATGAAGGATGGTGCGAAATAGCCGAGGATGAGGGCCAGCGGCAACAGGAAGACGAGCTTGTTGCGCAGCGATCCCTTGGTGATCTTCCAGATGACCGGCAATTCGCGTTCCGGCTTCAGCCCCACGACATATTTCGGGGTAACAGCCGTATCGTCGATGACGATGCCCGCTGCCTTGGCGCTGGCCTTTGCCGTCTGTCCTGCAACGTCATCGAGCGAGGCTGCCGCCATCTTCGCAATGGCCGCGACATCATCGAGAAGTGCGAACAAGCCGGATGCCATGGGAAACCTTTCTGTGTTGGGTTAGCGGTAGCTAAACGTTCAAGGGGCGCTGCGTCCAGATGGAAATCACCGGTGCTCGCCACTGTATCTGAAACAGATACAATCTGTGTAGTATCGTCAATATTTCAAGTCCCATGGCGATGGTTATATTAGCGGCAACACAACAGGAGAGATCGCCATGCTTAACCAGATCAAGGGCCTCCATCACGTCACCTCGCTTGCCGCCGATGCGCGCTCCAACAACCGGTTCTTCACCGATGTGCTTGGGCTGCGCCGCGTCAAGAAGACAGTCAATTTCGACGATCCGAGCGTTTACCATCTCTATTATGGCGATGAAGTCGGCACGCCCGGCACCGTCATGACCTATTTCCCGTTCCCCGGCATACCGCGCGGACGCGATGGCACCGGGGAGGTGGGGACGACCGTCTTTGCCGTGCCGCAGGGCTCGCTCGATTTCTGGAAGGACCGCTTCGCGCAATCCGCCGTCAAGGTGGAATCCGAAGACGAGGCTTTCGGTGAAAAGCGTATCCATTTCCGCGGGCCGGACGGCGACAGCTTTGCGCTGGTCGAAGTGAAGGACGATCCGCGTGCGCCCTGGGCGCATGAGGGGATCGATGCCGATCATGCCATCCGTGGCTTTCATTCGGTCTCGATGCGGCTTCGCGATGAGGGCGCCACAGCCGAACTGCTGAAATATATGGGATACCAGAAGTCCGATGCGAAAGACGGCATCAGCCGCTTCATCATGCCGGAGGGCAATGGCGCGGGCGTCATCGATCTGGAAACCCTGCCAGCAGTCGGCCGCAACCAGCAGGGTGCGGGTTCCGTGCATCACGTGGCGTTCGCCGTCGAAAATCGCGAGAAGCAGCTGGAAGTGCGCAAGGCGCTGATGGATACGGGCTATCACGTCACGCCGGTCATCGACCGCGATTACTTCTGGGCAATCTATTTCCGCACGCCGGGCGGTGTTTTGTTCGAGGTCGCAACCAACGAACCCGGCTTCGACCGCGACGAGGATACGGCCCATCTCGGTGAAGCATTGAAGCTGCCGACGCAGCATCAGCATCTGCGCAGTTATCTTGAACAACATCTCGACAAGATTTGAGGCGCAGGGAGGAAACGAACATGACCATACAAACCTATGAGCACCGGCTGAAGGCCGGTGCAAAGGGCGCTCCGCTCTTCATCGTGTTCCACGGTACGGGTGGCGATGAGAACCAGTTTTTCGGTCTGGCGGAACAGCTCTTGCCGGCTGCCACCATCGTGTCGCCGCGTGGTGATGTGTCGGAATATGGCGCTGCGCGCTTCTTCCGCCGCACGGGAGAGGGCGTCTATGACATGGAAGACCTTGCCCGCGCCACCGACAAGATGGCCGGGTTCATTGCGGGCCTTGTGGCTGAATACAAGCCCTCCGAAGTGATCGGGCTCGGCTATTCCAATGGCGCCAATATCATGGCGAACCTTTTGATCGAGAAAGGCAAGGTGTTCGACAAGGCAGCACTTCTGCATCCGCTGGTGCCGTTCAGGCCGAAGGATAATCCGGCGCTGGAAGGCGCGAAAGTTCTCATGACCGCCGGGCGGATGGACCCGATCTGTCCGCCTGACCTGACGGAAGCGCTGGCACATTATTTCGAGCGCCAGAAAGCCGATGTCGAACTTGTCTGGCATCCCGGCGGACATGAATTGCGCCAGACGGAACTCACCGCCGTCCAGTCACTTCTCGGCCACTGACCCGAAGCCGCCGTCCAGAAATGAACGGCGGTATTTTGTTTCGCTCCCTCTTGCAAATTTCATTATACATTATATTTAATTATATATTGATTATGAGGTAGTATGATGGATGCGATATCGGGTTCTGCGCCCGCTGATGAAAACAGGATGACGCGGGCGGAGATGGAGGGGCGGGCAACCGAGGTTGCCGAACTTCTCAAGACGCTGTCGCATCCGGCGCGGCTTATGCTGGCCTGCACGCTTGCAGAACGGGAATATTCGGTCGGAGAACTGGAGGACACGCTTGGCATCCGTCAGCCGACGCTGTCGCAGCAACTGGGCGTGTTGCGGGAGGCCGGCGTAGTCGAAACCCGCCGTGAAGCAAAGCAGATATTCTACCGGCTGACGGAAGCCAAGGCCGCACAGCTGATCGAGGCGCTCTACGGCATTTTCTGTGCACCGGAGGTCCGGTCATGATCGCCACCTATCTGCAATCGTTGGCGGGCGGCATGCTGCTTGGCCTTTCCGCAGTCCTGCTGCTCGTCTTCAATGGGCGCATCGCGGGCATCAGCGGCATCGTCGGGCGGCTTCTGGGTGGCAAGCAGATTCCAGCCAATGCGGTCTTTGTCGTCGGTCTCGTTCTTGGGCCGATTATCTACGCTGCAATCTATGGCTCCTTTCCTCTGGTCACGATGGCGATGTCCTGGCCCGTCATCGTCGTGGCGGGGCTTCTTGTCGGTATCGGAACCCGCATGGGATCGGGCTGTACCTCCGGTCATGGCATTCTCGGCATGGCACGGTTTTCCAAACGTTCGATTGTCGCAACACTCACTTTCCTCATAACCGGCGTGTTGGTCGCCAGCATTTCGGGAGCGTTCCTATGAAACAGTCGGCATTTGCGCGCCTCTCCATGACCTTGCTTGCCGGTGCGATCTTCGGTTTCGGTCTGTCCTTGTCGGGCATGATCGATCCGTCGCGCGTGACCGGTTTCCTGAATGTCACCAGCGGCCATTGGGACCCGAGCCTTGCCTTCGTGCTGGGCGGTGCTCTTCTGGTGGCAATCCCCGGCGTGATGTTGCAGCGGCGCATGACGCGCCCGGTGCTCGATCAGTCTTTCCACCTGCCGGAAAAGACCGAAATCGACCGGCGGCTGATTGTCGGTTCCGCAATCTTTGGCGCAGGCTGGGGGCTGGCGGGCTTCTGTCCCGGCCCCGTCGTGTCCGCACTTTCCATGGGGTTGCCGCAGGTTTGGCTCTTTGTCGCGATGATGGCTCTGGGAATGATTTTCCACGACCGCATCATGGGGCGGCTGGCAGCGCAAGCATCCAAATCCTGAACCTGTTGGTCAAATTACCCTTTTAATAGGGAGATGAATGAGTTAGGCACCCTGTGATTGATTTCGAGGGAGCCGCGCCATGGCTGGGTTGCTGAAACGCTTTGCCGGATATTACCGTCCGCATCGTGGGCTGTTCGCGCTGGATTTTTCCAGCGCGGTGGCATCCGGCCTGTTGGAGCTCGCCTTTCCGGTTGCCGTCACGCTTTTCATCGACAAGCTGTTGCCGACCGGCCAGCTCGGCGTGATCGCCATTGCTGCGGTTGGCCTGCTTGCCATTTATGTTCTCAATGCCTTCCTGCAAGTCATCGTGACCTATTGGGGGCATATGCTTGGCATCAAGATCGAGACAGAGATGCGCCGCAAGGCTTTCGATCATTTGCAGAAGCTCTCCTTCGGCTTCTTCGACAACCAGAAGACCGGCCATCTTGTGGCGCGGCTGACCAAGGATCTGGAAGAGATCGGCGAGGTGGCGCATCACGGGCCGGAAGATGTCTTCATCGCGATCATGACCCTCATCGGCGCCTTCATCCTAATGCTCTGGGTGCATCCGCCGCTGGCGCTTATTACCGCAGTCATCGTTCCGCTTTCGGCTTATGTCACCACCCGTTATGGCGGGCGCATGACCAACACCTGGCACGCGCTTTACCGGCGCGTCGGCGATTTCAACGCCCGCATCGAGGAGAATGTCGGCGGTATCCGCGTCGTGCAGGCCTTTACGAACGAGGACCACGAGCGGCAGCTTTTCGCGGAAAGCAACGACAAATACCTGACCACCAAACTCGCCGCCTACAAGATCATGGCGGCGTCCATGTCACTTTCCTACCTGTCGATGCGTTTCGTGCAGGTCGTGGTGATGCTGGCAGGCGCATGGTTCGTGGTGCGCGGCGAGCTGACGGCTGGCGGGTTCGTCGGCTTCTTGCTGCTGGTCAATGTGTTTTTCCGTCCGATCGAGAAGATCAATTCGGTGATCGAAACCTATCCGAAGGGTATTGCCGGTTTTCAGCGCTATACGGAGTTTCTCGATACGCGCCCGGATATTGCCGACCGGCCCGGTGCGCAGGCGGTTGCGCGCCTGACCGGTGATATCGAATATCGCGGCGTCAGTTTTGGCTACAGTGCGGAGCGCCCCATTGTCGACGGTCTCGACATTTCCATTCGTGCGGGCGAAACGATTGCCTTCGTCGGTCCTTCGGGTGCGGGCAAGACGACGATCTGCTCGCTGCTGCCGCGTTTTTATGACGTGACGAAGGGCGCGATTTTTGCCGATGGCATTGACATTCGCGACATGACCCTGAGATCCCTGCGGTCAAACATCGGCATCGTCAGCCAGGATGTGTTTCTGTTCGCCGGAACCATCCGGGAAAATATCGCCTATGGCCGTCTTGATGCGACCGACGCGGAAATCGTCGAGGCTGCGCGCCGTGCAAGGCTGGACGGCGTGATCGCCAATCTGCCGGATGGCTACGACACGGTGATCGGCGAGCGTGGCGTGAAGCTTTCCGGCGGGCAGAAGCAGCGCATGGCCATTGCGCGCATATTCCTGAAAAATCCGCCGATCCTGATCCTCGATGAAGCAACTTCTGCGCTCGATACGGAAACAGAACGCGCCATCCAACAGTCGCTGGCCGAGCTTTCGCAAGGCCGCACCACGCTGGTGATCGCGCATCGACTGGCAACAATCGTCAATGCCGACCGCATTCTGGTAGTGGAGGGCGGGCGCATCGCCGAGCAGGGCAGCCATGGCACGCTTCTTGCCATGAAAGACGGGCGCTACAAGCGCCTGCATATCGCGCAGGCCGGGCCGGATCAGTCTTAGAGCGGTTCCTGTTCTGACAGAACGCCGAAACCGCTCTAACTATTTGTTTTATCGCATTATCCAACGCATCGAAGCGGGATTAGAAATCAGTCCAGTGAACTGATTTCCCCGCGTAGACGTTTCACACTTTTGCTGGAAATGCTCTGGCGGGGCAATAGGCCCACCTGCACAATCGCTCCCTTTGACTGCCGGTTTCAAACCGCACCCATATTCTGCATGAAGCTATCCGGCAAAGACGGCGTTCGCCGTCTTTTTGCGTCCCTTGGTTGGAAGATGCGTTTCTTTGATATCTGATGTATCAGATATTGACATATCAGATTCGCTGTTTCAGGATCAGGGCCGCAAGTTCGTGACAAGCAGGTGCTACCTTGGGTGATAACGTTTCTCCCCTTTCTCCGATCAAGGTGAAGAGCCTCAGAGACCATGTGCATGACAATCTGCGGGAAGCGATCATTTCCGGGCGGATCAAGTCTGGCGAGAAGCTGAACGAGAGGCAGCTGGCGGCTGATCTGGGCATCAGCACAAGCCCTTTGAAAGAGGCATTGCGCCAGTTGGAAGGGGAAGGGCTGGTCAGGACCGAGGCGCGGCGCGGAACGTTCGTATCGTTCAATGCGCGGCAGGCCGAGGAAATGACGCTTGCCCGCGCGGCGCTGGAAAGCATCATTGCGCGGCAGGCGGCCAAGCATGGCAGCGAGGAGGCGTTTGGTTTCCTGCGCGCGGTGATCGAAGAAATGCGGGCGGCGGTGGAGGCAGGCAGTGTCGATCTGCTGATCGAGCTGAACGAGAAGTTCCATGACGGCATTCATGAGGCTTCGGGGTGCGAATATCTGCGCCGGTTGCAGAATGCGCAGCGCATGTACGACCACGCAGCAAGGGTGACTGTCCTGTCGCGGGAGGATGTGCGCCGACAGTCGTTCAAGGAACATGAAGCGATCATGCAGGCAATTACGGCGCGCAACGGCGATCTGGCCGAGCGGCTGATGCGCGAGCATATCGTGAAAGCGGGGGATACGCATATCGAACTGGTCTTCTGACCGGTACATTGGGAGGAAATAATGGATTTAGCGGGCTACCGCCGGGTGCTTCGCGGCATTTCGGGCGTGCATGCGACTGCCTATGACGCAAGGGGCGAGATCGATGCCGGACTGACGGGAAAAATCGTTGGGCGCATCGCGCAGGCAGGTGTTCATAACATCGTTACGGGTGGAAATACCGGCGAATTCTACAGTCTCACCGAGGAGGAAGTCATTCGCCTGCAGGCGATTGCCATTGCCGCGGTCGACGGAAAGGCTGCTGTAACGGCTGCCGCCGGGCGTTCGGTGCGTGAGGCGATCCGGGTCGCGAGCGCGGCAGGCAAGGCGGGAGCCGATGGCGTGATGATCCACCATCCGCTCGATCCCTTTGCTGCGCCCCATGCGCAGGTGGATTACTTCGTCGCCATTGCCGAAGCTATTGACCTGCCCATCGTTGCCTATATCCGCTCGGACCTGATCCCGCTCGATGAAATGGTGCGTCTTGCCACCCATCCGAAAGTCGCGGGCGTCAAGTTTGCGTCGCAGAACACGATGCTTTTCTTCGAGTGCTGCCGGGCGACGAAGGGCATGGATGCGACATGGATCTGCGGTCTGGCGGAAAGCTGGGCCTTGCCGTTCTATGCCCTTGGCGGGCGCGGTTTCACCTCGGGCCTCGTCAATGTTGCGCCGAAGCGTTCGCTTGCGGTCTGGAATGCGCTGGAGGCGGGAGATTTCGCAAGGGCGCGGGCAGTGGTCGAAAGCATTGCCGATTTCGAGACCATGCGCACCAAATACCGCAACGGCGCCAATGTGACCGTTGTGAAGGAAGCATTGCAAATTCAAGGGCTTGAGGTCGGTAAAGTTCGGCTTCCCGGATTGCCGCAGCTTGAAGCGAATGATCGCGAGACGCTTCGCAAGATCGTCTCCGGCTGGGAGACCGATGGCATTGTCTGACAAATGAAACCCGGGCGTCCTGACAGGGAGAAGAGGGGCGCACCGGATAACCAAAAAGTGGAGGAGAACATGAATAAGGGAATTTCACGCCGCACATTCATGGCGGGGGCCGGGATTGCGACCGGCATGGGCATCATGTTGCCGAAGGGCGTGTGGGCACAGTCGGCGAAACTGCCGTCCTCGCCGGTGGCGCTCAACGTCATCGATGCCGCTGGCAATCTGGCGCTGACCCAGCCGATCTTCGATAATTTCGCAGCCGAGCAGAAGGCGCTTGTCTCGCGCTTCACTTTCAACAAGGCGCCCGCGCCGGAACTGCCGGGCAAGATCAAGGCGCAGCAGCGCGCCAACCGCATCGATATCGATATGGTGATCGTCGGGCCGGATGCGCTTTCCGCCGGGCTTGCCGACGACATATGGACCGACATCATCGCGCTGCCGGATAACGGCTTGCCGAAGCTTCAGGATATCTATCTGGAACCGGCATGGCGCATGCAGGAAATGTCGAAGGGCAAGGGCGTCGTCGTTTCCTATTATCCATCCGGCCCCTTGCTTGAATATCATCCCGACAAGGTGAAGACGCCGCCCAAGACCGCCGAAGAACTGCTCGCCTGGGCTAAGGAAAACCCGAACAAGTTCATCTATGCCCGCCCGGCCAATTCCGGTCCGGGGCGCACCTTCCTGATGGGGCTTCCCTATCTTCTGAAGGACAGCGACCCGAAAGACCCGGTCAAGGGCTGGGACAAGACCTGGGCCTATCTGAAGGAACTGCACAAGAATATCGAATATTACCCCGCAGGCACGGGCGCGCTCATGAAGGAACTGGGCGAAGGCACGCGTGACATGACGGTGACGACAACCGGCTGGGACATCAATCCGCGTGCGCTCGGCGTGGTGCCGAAGGAGATGGGCGTCAGCAAACTCGACGGCTTCCATTGGGTCTGCGATGCGCATTATTTCGCCATTCCGAAAGGCGTTTCAGAGGAAAAGGTCGCGGTCCTGATGGAGTTCATCAAGTTCGCGCTCAAGCCGGACCAGCAGGCCTATTCCTACGATGCCGGCTATTTCTATCCGGGGCCTGCGGTGAAGGACGTCACCATCGAAATGGCGCCGAAGGAAAGCCAGAACATCATCGCCGAGTTTGGCCGTCCGGAATATGCCGACTGGATCGCCAATAATCCGATCGAGCTGCCGCTCGAACCGGAAGCGCTGGTCGCCGCGTTCCGCCGCTGGGACGAAGAGGTCGCCGGGGGCTGAGACTGCCGGCAGCTATTTCCGGGCGAGCCGCAACTCGTCCGGAAACGCTCATGCTCGTCAAACAAATCATGGTGTTTGCGTCAATGTCCTTTCAAGAACTCCGGCTTGACCGGATGAGCCGATCATTCGGAACTTTCAATGCGCTGAGGGAGATCAACCTCACCATCCGCAAGGGCGAATTCATCGCGCTTCTTGGCCCTTCCGGCTGCGGAAAATCGACGGCTCTCAATTGCATCGCCGGTCTTCTTGGCACGACGGGCGGCGGTATCTTTATCGACGACCGCCGCGTGGACCAGCTGAAGCCCGAGGATCGCGGTTTCGGCATGGTGTTCCAGAACTATGCGCTGTTTCCGCACATGAATGTGCTGCAGAATGTCGGTTTCGGTCTCAAGATGCGCGGTCTGGCGAAGAGCAAGATCGAAAAGCGCGCGCGGGCCGCACTGGCTCTGGTGCGGTTGCAGGGACAGGAAGAAAAACTGCCCGGACAGCTTTCCGGCGGTCAGCAGCAGCGTGTGGCGATTGCCCGCGCCATCGTCATCGAGCCGCCTCTCGTTCTCATGGATGAGCCGCTTTCCAATCTCGATGCCAAGCTGCGCCTTGAGATGCGCGCCGAAATCCGCCGCATCCATAACCAGCTCGGCTCCACGACGATCTATGTGACCCATGATCAGGACGAGGCCCTGTCGCTTGCCGACCGCATCGTGGTCCTGCGCGACGGTGAAATCCGTCAGGTGGGCAAGCCGCACGAGCTTTACGAAGAGCCGCGCTATCGCGACGTTGCCGCCTTCATGGGCTTCCGCAACGCCTTGCCGGGCAAGGTCCTGCGCGTCGAAAACGGGCAGGCGGTCATTGCCGTGGCCGGAAGCGAACTCGTCGGGCGTGCGATGGATGAGCTTCGGCCGGGCGATGATGCCGTGCTGATGGCGCGCGGCGATGATGTCGTGTCCGGTTCGGGCCACCGCAACGACTTGGAGGCAACCGTCGAGACCATCGAATATCGCGGGCGCGAATATGTCGGCACCGCGCGCACCGAAACCGGGATGGAACTGATCTTTCACGGGCCGCAGGGCGTGGAACCCGGCAGCCGCATCGTGCTCGGAATCGATGCCGGCCATGCGCTGGTCTTTCCGGCGGAGGGCTGAGCGATGGCAGTCGAAACCTATGCTGACGCCTCCCTCAAGCCCACTTTAAGGCCCGGCTTGCGGCAACGCCTCGCCAATCGCGGCTTCGATGGCGTCACCCTTCTGATCCTGCCTGCGCTGCTTTTTGTGGTGGGCGTGTTCATCTATCCGTTTCTTTACGGGCTGGTGCTGTCCTTCAATCCGCTCGATGGCGGCGGGGCGCTGGCCAATTATCGCAAGTTCTTCTCCGATCCCTACCTCTACAAGACCATCGGCGCGACGCTGTGGCTGGCGGTTCCTGTAACCATCATCAGCGTGCTTTTCGCGGTTCCCATTGCCATGCGCGTGCGGCTGATGCGCCGCCAGCGCCTGCTGACGACGATCCTTGTCCTGCCGGTAACGCTTGGCACTGTCCTGATCGCGGAAGGTCTGCTCAACTATCTGGGGCCGCAAGGGTGGTTCAGCCGCACGCTCATCACCATCGGCCTGATCGACAGCCCGCTGAAGCTCACCAACAATTACTGGGGCGTCTTTGCATCGCTGGTCATCACGGTGTTTCCGTTCACCTTCCTGCTGACGCTTTCCTACATAACCGGCATCGATCCCGCGCTGGAACGCGCCGCCGCCACCCATGGCGCAAACAGCTGGCAGCGTTTCCGCCATGTCATGCTGCCCTTGCTGGTGCCGGGGCTGGTCGTCGCGGCCTGCCTCACCTTCGTGCAGGCATTCGCCGTGTTTCCATCTGCCGTGCTGCTGGGCGCGCCGTCGGGACCGACCCGTGTGATCTCCATTGCCGCGGCACAGGCGGCGTTCGAGCAATATGACGACTCTTTGGCCTCATCCATCGCCATGATCATGGCGGCGGTACAGTTGCTCGTCGTCGGCGCGCTCTTGGGCGTTCGTTCGCTCTTCTATCGCGGTTCCACCGCTGGCGGAAAGGGTTAGGCCATGATCCGCGATACTTCTGTCCTTTCCAAGCTCTGGATCACCCTCGTCTGGCTCGTGACCGGCTTCTTCGTGCTCAATGTCCTTGCGGTCATCACGGCTGTGGTGGTTTCGAGCTTCGGCACGCGCTGGCTCGGCACCTGGCTGCCGGAAGCGTTCACCACGCGCTGGTATGCGGCAGCGTGGGCCGAATTCCAGCTCGATCAGGTGCTGCTGGTCACGTTTCAGGTCGTCTTTGCCGTGGTGATCCTGTCGGGCATTTTGGGTGTGACGGCAGCCTATGCCATGGCGCGGCGTGATTTTCCCGGCAAGAAGCTTGTGCTCCTGATCTTCCTGCTGCCGCTTCTGGTGCCGCCGATAACCTTCGGTATTCCGCTGGCGACCGTGCTTTACAAGTTCGGCGTGGGCGGCACGTTCTGGGGCGTCGTTCTCGCCAATCTCGTGCCGACTGTACCCTTCGTCATTCTGGTGATGATCCCCTTCATCGAGCAGATCGATCCGAAGGTGGAGGCGGCGGCGCGGGTGTTCGGGGCGGGAACGTTCAAGCTCTTCGTCCATGTGCTTCTGCCCATGCTGATGCCGGGCGTGCTCGCGGCCATGCTTCTGGTTCTGGTGCGCACGGTCGCGATGTTCGAACTGACCTTCCTCACCGCCGGGCCGACTTCGCAGACACTTGTCGTCGCGCTCTATTATTCGGTGTTCGCCGCCGGGGTCCGCTCCGTGCAGTCCATCGACGCCATGGCGGTCATCTACATGGTCACATCGCTGGTCTGGCTGCTTCTGGCGCTGCGTTTCGTCAATCCGACGCAGATCGTGGCACGCAACCGTCAACCGTCCGCGCATTGAGGCTACAGGATGAAAATCACCGCAATCGAAACGGTGCAGCTTCCGCACCTCAACAACATCTTGTGGGTGCAGGTTCACACCGACGAAGGTATCGTCGGGCTTGGCGAGACATTTCGTGGGGCAAATGCGGTAGCAGCCTATATCCACAGCGATGTTGCGCCGCTGCTCCTTGGCCAGAACCCGTTGGAGATCGACCGTATCTCCAAGCTGCTGCTGGAGCCCTATGTCGGCTTTCGTTCCTCGGGCGTGGAGATCCGCGCCGCCTCGGCAATCGACATTGCGCTATGGGATATTTTCGGCAAGGTGACCCGCCAGCCGATCCACCAGTTGCTGGGCGGCCTGTCGCGGCAATCGATCCGCACCTACAATACCTGCGCCGGCTACACCTATAACAAGAGCGGCGCGCGCCGCTATATCGGCGATGCCGACGAGGCGAAGGAGGGGCCATACGAGGATCAGCTCGCCTTTCACCGGGATGCGGGCGCGCTTGCCGAAAGCCTTCTGTCGGAAGGCATAACGGCCATGAAAATCTGGCCTTTCGATCCGTTTGCCGTCGCTTCCGGCGGGAATTTCATCCACGCGGGCGATCTCGACAAGGCGCTGCAACCGTTCCGCCAGATACGCGATGCGGTTGGCGACCGGATGGAAATCATGGTCGAGTTCCACTCCATGTGGGACCTGACATCGGCGCTGGCCATCGCGCGCGAGCTGAAAGCCTTCCGGCCCTTCTGGTCGGAAGACCCGATCAAGATGATGAACCCGCAGGCGCTGGCCGTCTATGCGCGCCAGTCCGGCATTCCGGTCTGCGCCAGCGAAACCATGGCGACGCGCGCACAGTTTCTCGATGTGCTGCGTGCCGATGCTTCCGACTATGTGATGCTCGATATTTCATGGTGCGGCGGGCTTTCCGAAGCCAAGAAGATCGCCACCATGGCCGAGGCGTTCCAGCGTCCCATCGCGCCGCATGACTGTACTGGCCCGGTGGTGTTTGCCGCTTCCATTCACCTGTCGCTCAATGCGCCAAACGCGATCTATCAGGAGTCTGTCCGCGCCTATTACACGTCCTGGTATCGCGATCTGGTGACGGTGATGCCGCGCATCGAAAAAGGCGTGATCTATCCATTCGAAGGCGCGGGCCTTGGACTGGAACTCTCCGGTTTCGTGCTCGATCACCCTGACGTCATAAGGCGAAAGACGGAGGCCGAATGATGGGACGGTTTCGCTGCATAGCCGATCTGCGCGGGGAATTGATGGAAAGCCCGGTCTGGGATGACCGCAGGGGAACGCTCTTTGCCTGCGACATCGAGGGGCGGCGTATATATGAAATCGACATTGACCGGGGTCCGCTTCGCGAGTGGTCCTTCGCAAGTCAGGTAGCAAGCCTTGGATTGACCGAAAGCGGGCGTCTTGTTGTGGCGCTTTCGCGCGAGATCGTGCTGTTCGATCCCGAAACCGGCAGTCAGGAAGCGTTATGGTCCGCCTTTGATGAGCCTGCAACGTCCCGCCTCAATGACGGCAAAGTCGGACCCGACGGTGCGTTCTGGGTCGGCAGCATGGATGGCCGTCCCGAGCGCGAGCCCATATCGCGGCTTTATCGGGTGACAGGGGATGGCGATGCGTCCGTGAAGGCTGAGGGCTTCAAGATTTCAAACGGCCTCGCCTGGACGGCGGATGGCAGAACCATGTTTCATACGGATTCACGCGGGCCGTGGATCGACCGCTACGACTTCGACCCGCAGACAGGGAACATCGGCGGGCGCCAACGCATTCGCGATCTCGATGAGCAGGGCGGCAGGCCGGATGGCGGGGCCTGCGATGCCGGGGGCGCTTATTGGAGCGCGGGCGTATCGGCGGGTGTCCTGAACCGCTTCGACCGTGACGGCAATCTGCTGGAAAAGATTCCAGTCCCGGTCCCAGCCCCGACAATGCCCTGTTTTTGCGGGCCGGGCCTGACACTTCTGGCCATCACTTCGCATCGGCAGGTGCCGGGCGCGGCACTGGACGCAGCGCCCCTGTCGGGCGGCGTGTTTCTGGCCGAGGCTTTTGTTACCGGAGCAGCAGTCAGCCGGATGAGGGGTGTGTGACATGACCGCCCGCATATTTCCAAACATTTGTATTTCTCCCGAAAGCCGTTTCGCGCTTTCGGGATGCGCTTTGACCGGGAAGGTATGAAATGACCAGAAAGACCTATGGTGATCTGCGTTCGGCGCGCTGGATGCTGCCCGATGATCAACGTTCATTCGGGCATCGCTCGCGCACCATGCAGATGGGATATGATCCGGTCGACTGGGAAGGCCGTCCGATCATCGCCGTCATAAATACATGGTCCGAGGCGCAGCCGTGCCACATGCATTTCAAGGATCGGGTGGAGTGGGTGAAACGCGGTATCCTGCAGGCGGGCGGCTTCCCGATGGAGTTGCCTGCATTGTCGCTGTCGGAAAATTTCGTGAAGCCGACCACCATGCTCTACCGCAACATGCTGGCGATGGAGACGGAGGAACTGCTGCGCTCGCACCCAATCGATGGCGCGGTTTTGATGGGCGGCTGCGACAAGACCACGCCGGGCCTCGTCATGGGCGCGGTCAGCATGGGCCTGCCGTTCATCTTCCTGCCTGCGGGCCCGATGCTGCGCGGCAATTATGCCGGTAAATATCTGGGCTCCGGCACGGACGGCTTCAAATATTGGGATGAGCGCCGCGCAGGCACCATTTCCAAGGAGGAATGGCAGGGGATCGAGGGCGGCATCGCCCGATCCTACGGCCATTGCATGACGATGGGCACCGCATCGACCATGACCGCGATTGCCGAAGCCATGGGCCTGACGCTTCCGGGCGCGTCGTCCATTCCGGCTGCCGACGCCAATCACCAGCGCATGTCCACGCAATGCGGTCGCCGCATCGTGGAGATGGTCTGGGAAGACCTGACGCCGCAAAAGATCATGACGCCCGCTGCGATCACCAATGCGGTCACGGTTGCGATGGCGACGGGATGCTCGACAAACGCAATCATTCACCTGATCGCGATGGCGCGGCGGGCTGGTGTGCCGCTGGAACTGGACGATCTCGACCGCATCGGGCGCACGACGCCGGTGATCGCCAATATCAGGCCGTCTGGCACCGCCTATCTGATGGAGGATTTCTTTTATGCGGGCGGGCTGCGGGCATTGATGAAGCAGCTCGGCGACAAGCTCGATCCTTCCGCGATAACCGTAACCGGCAAGCCGCTGACCGACGGTCTGGAGGATGTCAAAATCTGGAACGAGGACGTGATCCGTCCGCTGTCCAATCCCGTCTATCACGAGGGGTCGCTCGCGGTGCTGAAAGGCAATCTCTGTCCCGATGGCGCGGTGATAAAGCCTGCGGCCTGCGATCCGCGCTTCCACCGCCACAAGGGACCGGCGCTCGTCGCGGACAGCTATCCCGACCTGAAGAAGATCATCGATGATCCCGACTATCCGATGACGCCGGACACGGTTCTGGTGCTGCGCAATGCGGGTCCGCAGGGCGGGCCGGGAATGCCCGAATGGGGCATGATCCCCATGCCTAAGGCACTGCTTAAGCTTGGCCTGCGCGACATGGTGCGCATTTCGGATGCGCGCATGTCGGGAACGAGCTTTGGAGCCTGCGTTCTGCATGTCGCCCCGGAATCCTTCATCGGCGGGCCGCTCGCCCTTTTGAAGACCGGCGACATGGTGGAACTCGACATTCCGGGCCGCAGTCTCAACATGCTGGTTTCGGATGAGGAACTGACGGCGCGGCGCGCCGCCTGGCGGGCACCGCCGCCCAAATATGAGCGCGGCTACGGGTTCGTGTTCTCCAAGCATGTCGAGCAGGCCGATAAGGGCTGCGATTTCGACTTCCTGAAAACCGATTTCGGCCGTCCCGTCGACGAACCGGTCATCTATTGAGAGGCAGCTTCGATGTCAGATTATGTGCTTTCCGACGAAACGCGGGCGAAGCTGAAGGCGGTTTCGACGGCTTCCGTCGCGACCGCGCTCTATAAGCGCGGCCTGCGCAACCAGTTCATTCAAGGCGTTTTGCCGGTGGCTCGCAAGCGCGAGAACATGGTCGGTCAGGCTTTCACACTGCGCTATATCCCGGCGCGAGAGGACCGCAACCCCATCACGGTTTTCCGCAATCCAGACCACAAGCAGCGCGTTGCGATAGAAACATGCCCGCCCGGTTGCGTGCTGGTGATGGATGCGCGCAAGGATGCGCGCGCGGCGACCGCCGGGTCGATCCTGGTGACAAGGCTCGCCCTGCGCGGCGCGGCTGGCATTGTTTCGGATGGCGGCTTTCGCGATGTGAGCGGCATCGGCGAGCTTGATATGCCTGCCTATTGCGCAAAGCCTTCCGCGCCGACCAACCTGACGCTGCACGAGGCGGTGGACATCAATGTGCCGATAGCCTGCGGCGATGCGGCAGTGTTTCCGGGTGATGTGCTGGTCGGCGATGCCGATGGCGTCATGGTCATTCCCGCGCATCTTGCCGACGAAATTGCCACCGAATGCACAGCCATGGAAACCTATGAGGATTTCGTGCTGGAAGAGGTGCTGAACGGCGCCACCATTGTCGGCCTTTATCCGTGCACGAAGGAAGAGACCGAGCGCAAGTTCCAGAACTGGCGCGAACAGAACGGTCGCTAACAGAGTATTTCCAGCAAACGTGCCAAGCGGTTTTGCGTTTGATAATGTGCAAAAACAAAAGGGAGGCACTACGCCTCCCTTTTATATTTTTAAGCTGTTGTGGCTTAATAAAGCACGTTCTTGGCTTCCGGCTGGTCGATATTGTCCTTGGTGACGACAACAGCGCCCGTATCGACGAACTTCTCGACCTTTTCCTTGTTCAGCACCTTCAACAAGGTTTCGATGCCCTTTTCGCCCATCTGGTAGGAACCCTGAACGACGATGGCGTTGAGCGTACCGTCCTTGACGAATTCCTGCAGGTCCTGATTGCCGTCGAAGCCGATGGCGGTCAGCTTGCTGGACTTGCCTGCCTGCTTGATGGCGCGGCCCATGCCGATGGCGGTCGGTTCGTTGGCGCCGAAAATGCCGACGAGATCGCCATTGGCCGCCAGAACATCGGTGGTCTGGTTGAGCGCGGTTGCCATCTGCGACTGCGAGTAATAGGGGCCGACGACTTCCAGCTTGGAATTGGCCTTGATGTAGTCCACGAAACCACCGACGCGGCCGATTTCGGAACCTGCGCCTGCGACGTAGGACATGACGGCGATCTTGCCGGTCGTGCCTGCCTTGTCGATCAGCGCCCTGGCTGCGGCTTCGCCGGCCTTGCGGTTATCGGTGGCGAGGAATGACTGGTAATATTTGTCCGCGCCATCGGCGAGCTGCGAGTCGATGATGACGACCGGAATGCGGGCTTCCCATGCCTTCTTCACGGCGGGCGTCAGCGCGTCCGGATCGGACGGAGCAAGCAGGATCGCATCCACTTTGCGGTTGACGGCATTTTCCACCATGTTCACCTGGTCGGCGATGGCCGATTCAGCTGCCGGACCCTGAAAGGTCATGGTGTGATCCTTGGATTCCTTCATGGCAGCTTCGGCGCCCTTCTGGACGTTCTGCCAGAAAGTCGAATTCACGGTCTTCACGATAACGGCGATTTCGCCCGCCGAAGCGCTTGCCGCTCCTGCAAGCACAAAGGCCGAAGCCATCAATGCAGACACCAGTTTACGCATGTTTTCCTCCTGTTATCGAGCTCTTGGCTCTACCCTTGCCGGAATGCCTGACGCATTCCGTCTCCCCTCTCATCGGCGGTTGCGCATCTGGTCGATCCATACGGTGACAAGAATGACGAGGCCGATGATGATCTGCTGTGTGAAAGCGGAAATGCCGTTCATGTTGAGGCCGTTCCGCAGGATGCCGATGACGAACGAGCCGATGAACGTGCCCGAGATCGTGCCGACGCCGCCGATGAGCGACGTGCCGCCGATGACCGCGCTCGCAATGGCGTCGAGCTCGTAGGCGACGCCTTCATTGGGCTGGGCGGTCACGAGGCGGGACATGAGAACGCAGCCCGTAAGCCCTGCCAGCGTTCCCGAAACAATATAGGTGAAGGCCGTCACGCGAGCGACATTGACGCCGGAAAGCCGGGCTGCCTCGGCGTTCGAGCCGATGGCATAGATGTGACGGCCAAGCACCGTGCGGTTCAACACGAGCGCTGCCGCAATCGCGATCACGATCATCAGCACCACCGGGTAGGGGATGCCGGGGAAGGTGACGACCGGAAAGCCCTGTTCATCGATGCTCTCGATGCGGAACAGCGAGCCGTTGCCGAGCACGCCGAAGGCTTCGCCGAGGCCGGAGACGGCGCGCGCGCCCGTGATCTGGAGCGCGACGCCGCGCGCGATCAGCATCATGCCAAGCGTGGCGATGAAGGGTGGCAGCTTGAGCCTGGTGATGACGAAACCGTTGATGAGGCCGCAGAGCGATCCCGTCAATATGCCGAGCAGCATGGCAAGCGGGATCGGCAGCGACAGCTCCTTGACCGCAAGCGCGGCCACAACACCGGCAAGCGCCAGCACGGAGCCGACCGAAAGATCGATGCCGCCGGTGATGATGACATAGGTTGCACCGATGCCGAGAAGCGCGATGGACGTCACCTGCAAGGCGATGGTCATCGCATTGTTAACGGTCATGAAGGCGCTGCTGGTGACGGAAAAGATCGCCGCCAGAATGATCAGGCTGCCGACAGCCGCAAACTTCTGGATGATGTCCTTCTGGCGGTCGCTGAGCCCTTTGGATTTTGCCGTCTGCTGGGGCTTGTCCGTGGTGATTTCGGCCATTACTGCGTCCTCATTTGTCCTGCCGGCCCCGCCCGGAGGCATAGGTCATGATTTCTTCCTGCGTTGTCGCAGCCGTGTCGAGGACCGCGGTTATGCGCCCCTCGTGAAAGACCGCCACGCGGTCCGAAAGCCCCAGAATTTCCGGCAGTTCCGAGCTGATCAGCACGATGCCGATGCCCCTTGCCGCCAGCTCGTCCATGATCTGGTAGATCGCGAATTTCGCGCCTACGTCGATGCCCCGCGTCGGTTCATCGAAGAACATGATGCGCGGCTCGCGGAACAGCCACTTGCCGATGATGATCTTCTGCTGGTTGCCGCCTGACAGCAGGCGAACGGGTTGGGCCAGTCCCGGCGTCTTGATATTGAGAAGGTCGACATAGCGCTGGCTTGCCTGCCGGTGGCGCTCGAAATCGATCACGCCATAGGAACTGCTGACGGCTTCCATATTGGCGAGCGTCAGATTGGCGTCGACCGGCATCTTGACGGCCAGTCCTTGCGCCTTGCGATCTTCCGACAGATAGGCGATGCCTGCCTCGATGGCATCGCGCGGGCTGGCGACGGAAAGCGTATCGCCTTCAAGCACGATGGTTCCGGCATCGTGCGGATCGGCGCCGAAGATCGCGCGCGCCACTTCGGTCCGTCCCGCGCCCATCAACCCGGCAAAGCCGAGGATTTCGCCGCGCCGCAGTTCAAAGCTGATATTCTCGAAGATGCCGTTTCTCGTCAGCCCGGCAACGGAGAAAATCACGTCTTCCGTTGGCTTTCGCGTCGGTTCTGGAAATTTCTCGTCCAGCGAGCGCCCGACCATTCCAGCCACGATTTCATCGACGGTGACATTGTTGAAATCCTTGGTCCAGACATAGCGGCCGTCGCGCAGGATGGTGACGCGGTCGACAATCTCAGCCATTTCATCGAGGCGATGGGAGATATAGACGATGCCGGTGCCCTGCGCCTTCAATTCGCGGATGACCCTGAACAGAAGCTGCGCTTCCTGCTCGGTCAGCGATGAGGTCGGTTCGTCCATGATGAGGACGGAGGCGTTGAGCGACAGGGCCTTGGCGATCTCAACCATCTGGCATTGGGCAACCGACAGGTTCAGCACCTGTGTCGACGGGTCGATCTTGACGCCAAGCCGGTCGAGGCAGCGCTGCGCGTCCTCCTTCAGCTTGCGGCGGTCGACGAAGAAACCGCGTTTTGGCTCGCGCGCAAGATAGATGTTTTCGGCAACGCTCAAGTGGGGAACGAGGTTCAGTTCCTGATGGATGATGGCGATGCCTGCGGCTTCCGATTCAAGCGTGGAGGCAAAGCGGACCGGCTGGCCGCGATAATGGATCGTCCCCCCATCCGGCTGATAGACGCCGCTGACGATTTTCATCAGGGTCGATTTGCCAGCGCCGTTCTCGCCGCAGACAGCATGAACCTCGCCCGCCCGCAATTCGAAGCTGACGTTCGACAGGGCCTTGACGCCCGGAAACTCCTTGGAAACTGAATCCAGCTTCAGCAATACAGGCGCGGCATCCGCGCGCGCTGTCGCTGACGGCAATCCTCCCATCGCGCTTCCTCCCTCGCGCAAAGTTTCATCACCTATCAATAGAAGAAGTAGAAGGCAGCAGGTTTCTGGTCAAGCCAATTTTGCGGGAACGACACAAATCCCACGTTATAGGGAAATGCCGCCGTCAAAACCCCAATGAGCGGGATAATTGGCCTGACCAGAGGGGGGCAGCCGTTCGATCTGCCTCATGAATCATTTACCGGAACGGAGATAAGGGGTTTCCGTTCCGGGGCGGAAGCGGAGCAGAAGAAAACGCATCATTACTGCAAATCTGACAGTAGCTTGGTATTTTATGCGGCCGCCTCTGGAAAGAGGGGGCGTTCCTTTCTATCATTATATACCGATGATCTGATCCTGAGGGGAAGTTTTGTATTTTGAAATAATTACGGTCGTGCTGTTGACGGTCCTCAACGGCGTTCTCGCCATGTCGGAACTCGCAGTGGTTTCATCCCGACCGGCACGGCTGAGGGTAATGGCCGACAAGGGCAGCCGCGGCGCCCGCATGGCTATTGAGCTTGCCGATAATCCCGGCCGTTTCCTGTCCACCGTCCAGATCGGCATTACGCTGGTCGGCGTTCTGTCAGGTGCATTTTCCGGAGCGACATTGGGTGCGCGCCTGTCGGGCTGGCTTCTGGGACAAGGCGTGTCGCCGGCGCTTGCGGATGCGCTTGGCGTCGGCTCGGTCGTCGTGGTTATCACCTATCTGTCCCTGATCATCGGCGAACTCGTGCCGAAGCAGATTGCGCTGCGCGCACCGGAGGCGGTTGCAAGCCGCGTCGCCCCGACGATGACGTTTTTGTCCCGGATGGCGGCGCCGCTCGTCTGGCTTCTCGATACATCGGGCCGTCTGGTCCTCAAGCTGCTCGGCCAGTCCGGCAAGTCGAGCGATGGCGTGACCGATGAGGAGATCAAGTCCGTTCTTGCCGAGGCGCACAGCGCTGGCGTGATCGAGACCGAAGAATCCCGCATGATCGCAGGCGTGATGCGCCTTGCAGACCGCACGGCGCGCGGCTTGATGACGCCGCGCATGGACGTCGAAATGGTCGATATAGAAGACAGTTTCGATGAAATCCGCCAGCAGTTGCACAATACCAGCCGTTCACGGCTGCCAGTGCGCGGCGAAGATTCCGACGAGGTGATCGGTGTCCTGCAGGTGCGCGATTTCTTCAACCAGCTGTCCTCCAGGGGCAGCGTCGATCTGCGCGAGATCGTCCGGGACGTCCCCGTCGTGTCGGATTTTTCCGATGCGCTGGACGTGGTGGAAGCCATTCGCGGCACGCCAACCCATATGGTGCTCGTCTACGACGAATACGGCCATTTTGAAGGCGTGATTACTGCGGGCGACGTGATCGAGGCCATTATCGGCGCCATGCAGGAAGAGGACCATGTCGAGGAAAAGGCGATCGTGCGCCGGGCGGATGGTTCCTATCTCGTCTCCGGCTGGATGCCGATTGACGAATTTTCGGAGTTTTTGCGTTTCCCCATCGATGAGGACGCGGAATACAACACCGTGGCCGGGCTGGCGCTTGAGGAAATGAAGCATCTGCCGGATGTGGGCGAAACCTTCGTCAAGAACGGTTGGGTGTTTGAAATTGTCGATCTCGACGGACGCCGCATCGACAAGCTGTTGCTGACGGCGGAAGAACCGGCGACCGAGTAAGCCGGGCCATCAATAAGTGTTTTCAGGACTTGCAGGACGGGGCAATGCCGGGTGGTATGCCCCATCCGCCGAAGTAATTGTATCGATTGAACGGCTGGCCATTGGCATTTCAGATAAAGTGCATGTTATAGTTATCAGTTGGGAGGCGGGTCTGCTGCCATTCCTTTTTGGCCGGGAACACGGGGGCGTCCTGATCAGAAAAAGCTGAACGTGCTCTGGCTGATGGTTGCGTATCGATGGGGTCGAAAACTGCATATTGGCTTCAACTGGTCAGGTCGGCATATGGCAGTCACGACAGTCCGATAGCCGACAAGATACTTGCGGACCAGCTCGGGGAGATCTGCGAGGGGGCACGCTTCTCGATGCCCATCAGCACGGTTCTTTCGGTGCTCATTCTGGTGGTGCAGGTCGCCGCGGGGCATTTCTGGGAGGCAGTTGCCTGGTTCGCGCTGGTCAATTTCATCAATGCGCTGCGTTTCTTCGAGGCAATTGCCCATAACCGCCGTCAGGTGCCGATTGAGCAGGTCGCGGATTTGCAGCGCCAGATCAGGCGGTTCCAGCTGCTTGCTGCCCTGTCCGGCTTGGTCTGGTCCGGCGTTGCGGTGCTTTCCAGCGGGTTCGCGGACCCGCAATCGCCGGTCTATCTGGTCATCCTTGCCGGTATCTGCGCGGGCGCCGTCACCTATGGTTCGTCCTATGCTTCGGTTGCGATCAATTTCATTACCCCGCCGCTCGTCGTGACGGTGGTGTGCCTGGCCATGCGAGCCGACCTGCAATATGGCGTGATCGCTGTATCCGTCGTTCTGTTCTGGTGCGGGCTCACGCGGGGCGCGCTTCTGGGGCAGCACCGCTTCATCCAGACAAGCAGGCTGAAACACGAGGCCAAGCAGCTTGCTGACGAGATGGCGCTCAAGTCGCAGGAAGACCCGCTGACCGGCCTCTTCAACCGGCGCGGGCTGGAAACCTCCATCCGTCGGCTGCCTGTCGAGGATGGCCCTTTCATCGTCATGCTGATCGATCTCGACGGGTTCAAATCCGTCAATGATACCTATGGACACAAGGTGGGGGACGATCTCCTCGTCGCCATCGCGCAGCGTATCCGGCAGATTTCACCCGAGCGGTCCGTGTTGGCGCGCATCGGCGGCGACGAATTCGTTCTCGTCTATCCCGAACCGTCGGCGACAATCGAGGCGGGGCTGATCGCCGCGCGCATCATCGGCAGCCTGAGCGCCCATTATGAGGGCATCCTGTCGGTCGAAATCGGCGCCTGCGTCGGCATCTGCCGGCTGGAATGCCTCGATCCGGTCGAAATGCTGCTGCGTGCCGATTTCGCGCTTTATGCGGCCAAGAAACGCGGCCGCAACGAATATTACTTTTTCGAGAAGCGCCTTCAGCACGAATGGGAGCGCAAGCAGAGCATCGAGCGTGATCTGCGCATCGCAATCGAAACCGGGCAGGTGCAAACCTACTTCCAGCCGGTAGTGGAACTTTCCAGCGGTCGCATGATCGGCTTCGAGGCCTTGCTGCGTTGGGACCATCCGCAGCATGGCACAATTCCCCCGCCGGAAATCATCGATGTTGCCTGTGAAGTCGGCGTGGTGCGCCAGCTTACGCATAATGTGTTCTTCAATTGCTGCGAGATGATTGACAAGCTCACCGACAGCGGGCGCTGTGATCTGACGGTCGCCATGAACCTGTCGCCGCGCGAAATGGCCGGCGGGCGCATTCCGCATGAAATCCTGTCCCATATGGAAAGACGCGACCTGCCGATTTCCATGCTTGAAATCGAGATTACGGAAGAGGCCCCCTTCGACCAGCGAGGGATGAATGACAGCCTGGACGCGTTGTCGAAGGCTGGCGTTTCGATCGCGCTGGATGATTTCGGCACCGGCTTTGCGACCTTTGCTTCGTTGAAAAAAGGTCTCGTCGACAAGATCAAGATCGATCAGGTGTTCGTGCGCGGCATCGCGGAATCGGAAGGCGACCAGCATATCGTGCGGGCTATGGTCGCGTTGGGAGATGCGCTTGGCGTCAAGGTAACCGCCGAAGGGATCGAGACGGAAGACGACCGCGACATGCTGTGCAAGCTTGGCTGCAACAGCGGGCAGGGCTTCCTGTTCGCCCCCGCTTTGCCGATGGGCATGGCGCTCGCTGCCCTTGCGCAATCAGGCGCCGACAGAAGGCTCGACCGGGCCGTCCCGTAGCCGGACTTGGTCACGGACTGGCGGCTATGGTATGTTCCCTCATGGGTGGCGGCGGCAGAGGCGGGCAGCGAGGAATTCATG
This sequence comes from Ochrobactrum sp. AP1BH01-1, assembly GCF_018066705.1. Lineage (NCBI taxonomy): Bacteria > Pseudomonadati > Pseudomonadota > Alphaproteobacteria > Hyphomicrobiales > Brucellaceae > Ochrobactrum > Ochrobactrum sp. AP1BH01-1. The sequence goes on from NZ_JAGPOU010000001.1 coordinate 117,951, forward strand.
ACCGACAAGAAACCTGACGGTCCGGTACTTCTATCGGGCGGCAATCCGCAGATCGCCAAGGGCGAAGGCGACGCGCCGGTGCGGGCCTATATCGCCGCCATGCCGGGCTGGAAAAGCGCGGCAGGCCGCCGCCTCGATGCCTTGATCGTGCGCACGGTCCCCGATGTCCATAAAGCGGTCAAATGGAATTCGCCCCTCTACGGTTTGAAGGGAGAGGGCTGGTTCCTCAGCTATCATTGCTACGAGAAATATATCAAGGTTGCGTTCTTTCGCGGTGCGAAGCTGACGCCCATGCCGCCGGTCGAATCCAGAAGCAAGGACACGCGGTACTTCCACATCCGCGAGCATGACGAGGTGGACGAAGCCCAGCTTGCCGATTGGATCAGGCAGGCGAGCCGCTTGCCGGGCGAGAAAATGTAGATACAAATCCGTGATGCCGGACTGGCGAATTTACACCTTTATGCCACGGGAGGGACTTCATGGCAGACGATAACGAGGCGTCCAGGCTGATTGACGGGCGCATCGCCGAACTCGGCGACTGGCGCGGCGAGACGCTTGCCAGAATGCGCGCGCTCATAAGGCAGGCCGACCCCGAAGTGGTCGAGGAATGGAAATGGCGCGGCGTTCCGGTCTGGTCGCATGACGGCATTATCTGCACCGGCGAGACTTACAAGAAAGTAGTGAAACTGACCTTCGCCAATGGAGCGGCACTGGATGACCCGGCCCGCATTTTCAATTCCAGTCTTGAAGGCAATACGCGCCGCGCGCTCGATATAAGCGAGGGCGAAACGGTCGATGAGGACGCCTTCATCGGGCTCGTTCACGCTGCCATCGCGCATAATCAAGCCAAGAAGACGCGGAAAAAATCCAAAGCGTCAGGTTAAGCGTCCCCAAGCGTCAGATAAGATTGAAAAGTTCGTCGGAAACGGTCGCCGCCATGTGCCGGCCGACCGTTTCAAACACCAATCAAATTGAACGGCTCAATCCGCCATCCACCCGCAGGTTCTGCCCGGTGATATAGGCGGCGCCATCCGATGCGAGGAAGGAGATCGTCGCGGCGATTTCCTCGCTCTTGCCATAGCGCTGCAACGGAACGCTCTCCCGGCGCTCTTCCGTCTTGGGCAGGCTGTCGATCCAGCCCGGCAGAACATTGTTCATGCGGATATTGTCGGCCGCATAGGTGTCGGCGAAAATCTTGGTGAAGGAGGCAAGCCCGGCGCGGAACACCGCCGAAGTCGGGAACATGGCGCTCGGCTCGAATGCCCATGTGGTCGAGATATTGATGATGACGCCGGATTTCTGCTTCTGCATCGTCGGCACGACCAGACGGGCCGGGCGAACCGCATTGAGGAAATAGGTGTCCATTCCCTTGTGCCAGTCCTCATCGGTGATTTCGAGGATGGGCGCGCGCGGTCCGTGGCCTGCACTGTTGACCAGCACGTCGATACGGCCCCATTTTTCAACAACCGCATCCACCAGCCGCTTCAGATCCTCATTCGACTGGTTCGAGCCGGTGACGCCGATGCCGCCCAGTTCCTGCGCCAATGCCTCGCCCTTGCCGGAGGACGAAAGGATCGCAACCTTGAAACCGTCCTGCGCCAGCCTGCGCGCAGCGGCGGCACCCATGCCGCTTCCGCCAGCCGTCACAATCGCTACTTTTTCTACTGTCATGATGCTTTCCTTTCCGGGAAATGCTGCCCGAGACGGCAACCGCCAATAACCGTTCCTTCCATTTATAACGGAGAACCATTATCCTGACGAACGAAAATGCGTAACGTCAAGCAATAGAAAATCTATCGGATAAGTTCATGAAAAGACTTCCCTCGCTCAACGGCCTGCGTGTATTTGAAGTCGTCACGCGGCATCTGAATTTCCGTCTGGCGGCGGAGGAACTTGGCGTGACGCAGGCGGCGGTGGCCCAGCAGATACGCGGCCTTGAGGCGGAGCTTGGACTGAAACTCTTTGAACGCCAGCCCCGCACGCTGGTCATGACAGAACCGGCCCGCGCCTATATCGCCAGCGTGCGGCGGGCGTTCGACCTGCTTTCGGAGGCGACCGAGATGCTGCGCCCCGAGCCGCAGCACCTGACTATCAGCGTGACGCCAACCTTCGCCTCGAAATGGCTTATCCCGCGACTGGCAGAATTTACGCAAGCGCATCCCGATATAGAATTGCGCATTGTCGCCAGCGACAAGGTCGCCAATTTTCAGACAGATGCCGTCGATCTCGCGGTGCGCTACGGCGAGCCGCCTTTCGGCCCGGGGCTGAATGCGGAGCTGCTTTTCGAGCACGTGATCGTTGCCGTCGCAAGTCCGGTTCTGGTCGAGAGGCTGGGCGATGCGGGCCTGCCGGAAAATCTGCAGCGCTATCCGCTGCTGCACGATGCGCATAATTTCTGGCCGAGATATCTGGAGAAGGCGTTTCCCGGCGGCGTGTCGGCTTCACCGAAAAATACGCGCTTCAACCAAACTTCGCTTGCCATCGATGCGGCAATCGCCGGGCACGGGCTGGCGCTGGCAAGCCGCTTTTTCGTGGAAAAGGAAATTGCCGCGGGCAGTCTCGTCCAGGCGCTGGCTACCGAGCTGCGGGTCGGCGCGGACTTCTACGCGGTTTCGCTGCGAAAGCCGCGCCATCCTGAATCCGTGGAGGCCGTGAAGGGCTGGCTGAAAAGCGCATCCCGAAAAGTGTGAAACGGTTTTCGGATGAGATGCGCATCAATACAAACAAGACGCATCCCGAAAAGTGTGAAACGCCTACGCAGGGAAATCAGTCCGCCGGACTGATTTGTGATCCTGCTCCGATCATGCGCCAGCGCATCAGGTTGATGGCTCAGGCACTTCCAGCTGCGTTTTCCGGCTGCGGGCTGGCATGGTGATGCAGACGAGGCAGATGACGACCAGAAGGACGCCAAACCAGCCGAGGGCGGACAGCCGCTCTCCTACGATCACCACCGCGAAGAACGCGGCGACAACCGGCTCAAACAGGGTGATCGTCGTTGCAACGCTTGTTTCGACGCGGCTCAAGCCGTACCCGAAGCAGACATAGCCGAGGAACATCGGCACGAAAGCCATGTATAGCCCGACAGCCGCATTGTTCCATGAGGCGAGAAATGGGCCGCCGGTTGCGATCAGCACCGGCATCAGCAAAACGCCGCCTATGCCGAAGGTCGCGCCCATGGCGGTTGTCGACGATATGCCGCCCTGCATCAGCTGGCGCGCGCAGGAGGAATAAAGCGCATAGGTAAAGCCTGCCACGAGGCCAAGCAGGGAGCCGATGAGCGGCGAGCCTTCAGCGGACACGGCGTGGCTGCCGCCATCTTCCGATATGCTGAGCAGGACCATGCCGGTAATGCCGACAATCGCGCCGGCCAGCCAGCGCAATGACGGGCGAAAGCCGCTCTGCCGGTATTCGATTCCCGCGGAAAGCAAAGGGGCGGACCCGAGCGAGATGACCGTCCCGATGGTCACCCCAGCCATCCGCATCGAGGCATAGAAGGCGAGGGGATAGATGGCGACGCAGACCGCGCCGAGCATCAGGATGCGCCATTGATCGGCAAGCGCCTTTCGCGACGCGATGATGCCGCGCCAGGCAATCGCGGCCTGTGCCAGTCCGCCAAGCCCCATGGCGGCGGCGCCGATTGCAGCCGCGCCGACTTCCGGCGCGAAAGTCGCTGCCGTGCCGGTCGTGCCCCAGATGGTGGAAGCGGCGATGATCGCAGTCACTCCCAGAAAGTAGCTTCTCGATGATTGCATTTATGAAGACTTCAAAACTGTTGCGACCATCGCCTTGGCTTCGCCCAGGCGCGCACTGTTACCCTCAAGCCCGGCCCGCATGATCGCTCCTTCGAGGATGAAGGAGAGCTGCACGGCGAGCTGGCTTACCCGTGGCGGATCGTCGGGGATCAAGCCGGTGAGGTGCGTTACAAGCAGGCCCTCGACCTCTTCCTTGTGCTTTCTCACCGCCTCGCGGCCCGGATCGCCAGCGGGCAGTTCCGCTGCCGCATTCAGAAGACCGCAGCCGCGAAACCCGTGTTCATAGGCAAATTCCGCGTGATCGCGATAAGCATCGAAGACCGCCAGTATCCCGTCCAACGGGCCTGCTGCCTTCTCCAACCGCTTCTCATAGAGGTCCAGCCATTCGGCGTGGCGGTGTTCCAGATATGTGGCCACCAGCTCCGCCTTGGATGCGAAGTTGTTGTAGAGGCTCTGCTTCGCCACGCCTGCGCGCTGGATGATCGCGTCGATGCCGGTGGCCGAAATGCCCTCGTCGTAAAACAGCTCCGCCGCCGCTTGCAGAAGCCGCTCGCGTGCCGGTCTCGAACTTGTCGTTACGGAATCGCCCATCTTGCATCGCCCAATTTAATAGGTAGACCAGTCTACCTAATCGGGAAATGGAGTCAATCGGCGAATGAAACGCGTGGATGAACCGGCGAAGGAGAGGTTCTAAGCCGGTTTTGGTTTTAACCCCTTGTCCCTGGGGAGAGATTCACGTATCGCCTTAATCAGGCAGATGGAACGGGAGGTCGTCCGGTGCCGCAGAGAATGTCCCCCCTCGCGCCTTTTCAATACAAAACATTCCGGGCGCTGTGGTCAGCTACACTGGTTTCCAACCTCGGCGGTCTGGTGCAGACGGTCGGCGCTGGCTGGATGATGGCAACCATCGCCCATTCGGACGACATGGTTGCACTGGTGCAGGCTTCGACAACCTTGCCTGTGATGATTTTTTCGGTCGCAGCCGGGGCCTTGGCCGATAATTTCGACCGCCGCCGCATCATGCTGACCGCGCAGGTCTTGCTTCTGATAATTTCGGTCGCGCTGGCGGCTTTTGCCTATCTCGGCATTCTCACGCCCTGGATGCTGCTCGGCTTCACCTTCCTGATCGGCTGCGGCGGTGCGTTGCACAATCCGTCATGGCAGGCGTCGATGGGCGACATCGTGCCCCGCGCCGATCTGCCTGCAGCAGTGGCGCTCAACAGCATGAGCTTCAATCTCATGCGCAGCATCGGTCCCGCTATCGGCGGTATCATCGTTGCGGCGGCGGGTGCGGCTTTTGCCTTCATTTTCAATGCGTTCAGCTATTGCGCGCTCATTCTGGCGCTGTGGCAGTGGAAGCCCGAAACGGTCAAATCCACCTTGCCGCGCGAAACTCTGGGACCGGCCATGGTGGCGGGGCTGCGCTACGTCGCCATGTCGCCGAACCTTCTGAAAGTGATGTTCAGGGGCTTTCTGTTCGGCCTGTCGGCGATCGTCATTCTGGCGCTCCTGCCGCTGGTTGCGCGCGATCTCGTGCACGGAACAGCGCTTACCTACGGCATCATGCTGGGCTTCTTCGGGCTTGGCGCCATCGGTGGCGCGTTGCTCAGCGCCCGGCTTCGGGAACTGCTCGGCAATGAATGGCTGGTGCGCGGCGCTTTCATCGCTTTCGCGGTCAGTTGTGGCTTGCTGTCGATCAGCCGGAACGTGTGGCTCAGCTGCATCTTCCTGTTGCCTGCCGGGGTGTCATGGGTTCTGGCGTTGTCGCTCTTCAACGTCACCGTGCAGCTTTCCACGCCGCGCTGGGTGGTGGGGCGCGCTCTGGCGCTTTACCAGACGGCCACCTTCGGCGGAATGGCGGCGGGCAGTTGGCTCTGGGGTGCCGTGGCGGATGAATATAGCGTGCCGGGCGCGCTTCTGGCTGCCGCCGTCGTGCTCGTTTTCGGCGCAGTGATCGGACTTCTCCTGCCGCAGCCCGAGTTTGAATCCCTCAATCTCGATCCGCTCAACCGTTTCAGCGAGCCGCAGCTTAGGCTGGATCTTCGTTCGCGCAGCGGTCCGATCATGATCATGGTCGACTACAAGATCGCGCAGGAAGACGTTCCAGCCTTCCTTTCGGCCATGGCCTTGCGGCGGCGCATGCGTATCCGCGACGGTGCCCGGCAATGGGTGCTGCTGCGCGATCTGGAGAATCCCGAAACCTGGACGGAAAGCTATCACGTGCCGACCTGGGTAGAGTATGTCCGTCACAACCAGCGCCGCACCCATGCCGATGCGGAAGTGTCAGAAAGGCTGCTCGCCTTGCACAAGGGAGACAAGCCGCCGCTGGTCCATCGCATGATCGAAAGGCAGACCGTTCCGGTGCATGACGACATGCCGCTCAAGGCGCATCTCGACCTGTCGTAAACGCCGTTTTCAGATTGAGGCAAAACCGGGATTTTCACCCATTCAGCATCGAAACAATGCTTTCGGACAGAAACCCTGCGCTTTCTGCATAGGATTTTGTGGCGACGAGCGGACTAAAACATGGCAAAATAAAGGCTAGAAGCCCAATCGCTCCCTCAGGGCCTTCCGGTAGGATCGTGAAACCGGCCACGACTGTTCGACGCCGCGCATCCTGACCAGCCATTTGTCGATCATGCTTCTGTCTATGTCGGATACGTGCAGGACATTGATGAATGTCGTGCGGTGAATGCGCAAAAAGATGCTTGCCGGAAGAATGCCTGCCCATATACCGAGCGGCCGGGAATCGAGAACCGTCGAACCGTCGCCAAGCCATATCTCGCTGTAATTGCCCGCCGACCGGACGCCGATGATCTCCTCCGGCGAAACTCCGCGCATGACACCGCGTTTGCTGACATAGATCACCGAAGTCGGGTCGGGTTCCTCATGCGGAAGGGGCACGTCTTGGGGCGTCGCATATTTCGCCTGCGCGATCAGGCTTGCGCACTGGAACATGGCCTTGATCTCGGCCCGCGACCAGCGTCTGGCTTCGACAGTCGTATCGAATCCGATGATCCCGCGCAGCCGGTCGCCATAAAAGAGCGGAATGCTGAGAATGCTCTGATTTCCCTGCCGCAAGAACTCCGCCTGAAGGGCGCGGGCAGTGCGCGGCAACCCCCGGACATCATGAACCGCGACGGCCTGTCCCTTGGTCAGATAGCGGTGCAGCCATGCAATCAGCGTGGTGGGAACCTCCTGAAGCTCCGAAATATAGGGCACCGTACTGCCCTTGCACCATTCATGCGTATTGCGAAACCGCAGAAGATCGGGCGCATATTCGATCATCCACGCCCGGTCGGCCTGCGATGCATGGCCGACGACGGCGAGAAATTCCGAAATGGCGTTCCCGACAGGTTTCCTGAGCAGATGCAAGGCGCAGAGATAAGGCCAGTCGAGCGCCGGCGCTTCCGCGCACTCCCTTTCGGAATAGATCCGGTAGGCCTCAACCGCACTATCCAAGCCGCCTCCCAAAATGTTGCGTGATCGAAAACCATCATTCAATAACAGCGGGACAGTATATTGAATATAATTGCCCGCTATTTGCAATGGAATTCATGCAATCAATGCAACCGTTGCCATGCCCGGTTCACCCCTTGGCGGGAGAATGCAATTCGCAGGAGGGCGGCGGAAAACCGGGCGAAATCGCTGGAAAGCCCCAAAAAAGCCTCGGTATGTGTGGTGATAGCATAATCATACCGAGGCTGCGCATTTGCCTGATTCCGCCGGAGCGGTGCGCGGGATCAGATTAGTGATCATTGCGACAGAAAGAAGTCTTACTTCTCAGGCGCCGGGAATGGCTGTGGATCAATTAATCCGGACCCGGATTAATTTCATATCGCACGAATTTTATTTCAAATACTTCGCGCGGCCCTTTGATCTGACCTTCCGTTCAGCCGATATCTTCGACCTGATCGAGATACTGACCATATCCTTCAGCTTCCATCCGGTCCTTCGGAATGAACCGGAGCGATGCGGAATTGATGCAATAGCGAAGGCCGCCGCGGTCCACAGGTCCATCAGGAAAGACATGACCGAGATGGCTGTCGCCATGGGCCGAGCGTACTTCCGTCCGCACCATGCCATGCGACACGTCGGTCAGTTCCATGACATTGGCGGGTTCGATGGGCTTTGTGAAGCTGGGCCAGCCGCAATGGGACTCGTATTTGTCGGCGGAGGCGAAGAGCGGTTCGCCCGAGACGATATCGACATAGATTCCCGGCTCCTTGTTATAAAGATATTCGCCGGTTCCAGGGCGCTCGGTGCCGCTTTCCTGCGTGACGCGATATTGCTCCGGCGTGAGCCTGGCAATCGCTTCCGGGTTCTTGCTGTAGGTCATGATGTGCGCTCCCTTCATATGTGTCCAGAATCTAGGACGACGAGAGCAACTATTCCAGTCCGCAGCAAATGACTAACTGTTGAAGAACCCCGCCGGGGCGGGGTTCTCACTACTTTCCGAAGAGGAAGCTACTTCGCTGCCGCCAGCTTCTCGCGGGGCGTGGCATTGCCTGCACCTGCGAGAAGCAGGATTGCAATCCCGCAAAGCACCGCAAGCGTATAGAAACCGGCGTCATGGTTTCCGACCGCGACATCAGCCCAGTTCTTGATCTGCGGCGCGAAGAATGCACCGAGATTGCCGATGGAAACGATGAAGGCAATTCCGCTGGCTGCGCCTATGCCGCCCAGATAGCGGGTAGGAAGGCTCCAGAACACGGGTTGCGAGGCAGTGAGGCCAGGAACGGCAATGCAGGCCGCGAGAAGCATCAGCCACGGATTGCCCGTAAGTCCGATGACGGCAAGCGCCACTGTTCCCGCGATGACCATGCCCATGCAGACAAGCCGATGCTGGTTGGTCTGATCTGCCAGAACCGTGAAATAACGCGTCGCGATGACCGAACACAGCCACGGCAGCGCCAGAAGCGAACCGATCAGAAGGTTCATGTGTCCATCGGACGCCGCCTGCGCAAAGCGTGACGGGAAGTAGAAGGTCAAAGGCGCGGTCCCGATCTGCAGGAAGAAATAGATGCCGATGAAGGCCCAGACACGGCGGTCTTTCAGAACCGACATGGCAGAATGCGCGGCCTGCGTTTCCTTTGCCGCTTCTTCTTCGGCGATGACGCGGGTGAGGGCATCGCGCTCCTCGGCGGAAAGCCAGCGCGCTTTTTCGGGGCGATCCGTCAGATAGAACAGGGCGATGATACCGACCAGCGATGCGCCAAGCCCTTCCACAACGAACATCCACTGCCAGTTGGTGAGGCCAAAAATGCCGTGATGCGTCAGCAGCCATCCCGAAAGTGGACTTCCCAGAACCAGGGCCAGCGGAACGCCGAGATAGAAGATGCCGGTGGCGCGGGCACGCTGCTTTGCCGGGAACCAATAGGTCAAATAAAGCAGGACACCGGGATAGAACCCGGCCTCGCAGACGCCCAGCAGAAAACGAAGCGTGTAGAAGACGCCTTCAGTATGAGCGAACATCATGGCGGCCGAGACAATGCCCCATGAAATCATGATGCGGCTGAGCCACAGGCGGGCGCCGACCTTGTGCATGATGATGTTGCTTGGAACTTCAAAAAGAGCATATCCGATAAAGAAAATGCCGGCGCCGAAAGCATAGGCCGCGTCACTCAGCCCGGTATCGGCCTGAAATTCCGATTTGGCGAAGCCGATATTTGCCCGGTCCAAAAAAGCCAGGATAAGCATGATCGCCAGAAATGGCAGAAGTCGCTTCGTCGCCTTGCCGACGGCTGAATCGACATGATTGTCTTGCATCGTTGAGCCTCCTCCTCAATGCTGCCCGTGGGGCAGGACGATGAAGCGGAAACTAGCGATAATTTCCTGATAAATACATAGCGCATATATGAATATTCGAAGGCGTATTTGAGGCCCGCGCCCATTAAAGGGTGCGACGATCTCTGTATCATTAAGCAGTTTGAGAGGCGTACTGCACGATAATTTATATATGAATGGTATATTTAGTATACGATTTTCTGAGGGATATCAAGGATAGTTTCGTATTGCAATAATGCGTGATTTTATCCGCTTTGCGTAACCGGCACGAAAAACTTCGCCGTCGTGGCGGAAAATATGAAACACAATCAATCGGATAGCGGCTACTGATCCGGCGACGTCAACGGCTGATCCGGACTCGGGGAAAGATTTCCATGGACAGATAGTGCTCATCGAAACTTGCAATATGCACGAGGGCGGAGCGGTTGAGGAACTCTACCTCATTGTTGCGGAAAACCAGAAGTTCGTCTTCGCGCAGTTCACGCAGCATGCGGTTGATATGGATCGGGGTCAGCCCGAGCGCGTCGGCAAGCTCGCTTTGTGTCAGCGGGCAGAAGAAGCGGTTGACGTCGCCCGTACCGTTGATCCGGGCCCGGTGTCCGAGTTCAAGCAGAAGATGCGCGATGCGCACAAGCGCGCTGCGGCGACCGATGCTGATCAGGTGTTCGATCAGGATTGCGCGCTGCCGGGCCATCAGTTCCATGAATGTCATGGCCAGCCGCGGCGATTTGAGCAGGCTTTCTGTGAGATGATCCAGCGAGATTTCGAGGACGGAAAGCTCGGTAACCGAAATAAGCGTATAGTAGTTGAAGCCGAGCCCGGTGCGGAAACCGAGGAAATCGCCTTTCATGAGAAAGTCGAGAATCTGGCGGTCGCCATCGGGAAGATCACGATAGATGCAGCCCCAGCCGCTTTTTATGATGTGGACCGAGTTGGCCCATTCTCCCTGGCTGCTGACGACCGTATGGGCGGCATAGGTCTTTGAAGCCATTGGCAGGGCGCTGAGGATACTGAGATCGCTTTCTTCAAAAACCGCGCCTATGGGGGCGCTCTCCAGAAAATGGCGCAGCGATTTTGCTTCGTCGGCATTTACCACCATAGAGCCTACCTGCCGTTTCGCCCAGCAAAGGAAAATTTTAATTTTACGTCTGATGTCCCCGCATTCAGTTTTCCCCGCTCTCGCCCGGAAGCAGGGCATCGCAAGAGTTTCAGCGAGGGCGTTTATTTTGGCAAGGTGGTAATTTCTACCACTAATTGGGTATGTATCCGCGATTCCTCTAAACCATATTTTGCTGAAGCCCTTAATCTAGGTTAATGACACTCAAGAAATTTTCGGGCAACTTTCCAAGAAAATAAGAACAAAGGCCGGGAAACTTCTGCCGGTGGTTGTCTAGATATCACGAAGATAAATAAAACAAGTAACCAATGCGCTTGCTTGATTGTGACGTGCAAGCAACGGAGGCGCGTTTTTGAATTGGGTTAGAGGGCGAGCAAATGAACATTTCCCCACAGTTCAGTAACAGGACCGGCGAATTAAAGAATAATGGCTACGGAGGGGCGAAAGACGCTTCCTTCAAGCCTGAACTGCCCAGTGACTGCGTGTTGCCGCTGCTGGTCATCATAGACAACCGTGCGTTGGATCGAGAATGCCTTGCACACGGACTGACGAACCACAGCATCGAAATGTCGATTGCCACATTCAGCTCTTTCGAGCAGTGGCAGCATCAGCGCCGCGGCCGCACGGCGGGCGCGGTGCTCTTCAACATTGGCGGACAGAAGGTCTCCGACCCGGCTGTCGGGAATTACCTCAATCGCATTGTCACGGACTGCGCTCCGGCGCCTGTCATTCTTCTGGCCGACAAGGAAGAAATCTCGCAGGTTCTCAAGGCGCTCGATCATGGGGTGAGAGGCTACATTCCGACATCGGTCAATGTGAATGTCTGCGTCGAAGCGTTGCGGCTTGCCATGGCGGGAGGGACGTTCGTTCCGGCCAGCAGCGTGCTCGCCCTGCGGCACGCCACCGATCCGAATTCGCAGCGGCTGCAACCGCTTGGCGGAATGTTCACCCAGCGTCAGGCCGAAGTGGTCAATGCGCTGCGGCGGGGCAAGGCGAACAAGATCATCGCTTATGAGCTGAAACTGCGGGAAAGCACCGTGAAGGTTCATATCCGCAACATCATGAAGAAGCTGAAGGCGTCCAATCGCACCGAGGTGGCTTGCATGATCAACGAGCTGTTTCCTTCGGAAACATCGTTTTCAGACCTGCAATAGGCGGGACCTGGCGGCCACTCAGGGGGCCAGGGGACATTCAGCGGATTGAATCATTCCGTGAAGGAGAATTTGGGTGATTATCTCCGACGTTTCAGCAGGAAACGGGCGGCAGCCGGTGGCTGACATGCTCGCCATTATAAAACGCAGAAAAATGATGCTTGTCGTGCCGGTGATCGCGGGCATTGGCGTCGGCTTTGCGGGCTATCTGACAGCGCCGGTCAGCTATGTGTCGGAGTCCGTGCTGGTGCTGGATATGCGGCGGTTGCAGGCGCTTCCCAACGAAAGCGCGATCACGCCGCTGCCGCAGGACAGCCCTGTTCTTCGTTCCGAGCTGGACATCATCAATTCACGCATGATGGCGCGCAAGGTCATCGACATTCTGCAAGCGGAAAACATCGCCGTGCCGACGGAATTCCGATCGCGCACGGTTTTGTCGTCTGCCTCGGATGCGGCCTTGCAGGCAAAGGGCGGGCGTGAGGTCGATCCGGCCTTGCGCGAACGCCAGCAGATCGATCTTCTTCTGTCGCGGCTGCGCGTCACCAATGACGGCCGGTCCTATACGATCTTCATTTCCTATCGCGCTTCCGACCGGGTCTATGCGGCGCAGGTCGCCAACGCCTTTGCCACCGCCTATCTCGACCACCAGATCGATGTGCAGCAATCGGCCACGCGGCGGGTCAGCGAGTGGCTTGGCGACAAGCTGGGCAACCTGCGCAGCGATCTTGAAAGTGCCGAACGTGCGGCGGAGGAATTCCGCCAGAAGTCGCGCCTTGCGGGCGATCAGGGCCAGATCAGTTTCCAGGCCCAGCGTGTGGCGGCTCTCAACAGCGAGATCGTCGCCGCAACGGGCGCCGTTTCGCTTGCCGAGGCGCGGTTGCGCACGGCGGAAGAATTGAAGGATAAGGATGAAGCGCCCGCGCTGGCCGAAGTTCTGGCCTCGCCAGCCATCCAGACCCTGCGCAGCGAGCAGGCGCGCGTCGAGCGCCAGCTTGGCGAGTTGCAGACAAATGGCGCGCTGAAAAGCGCTGAAATTCCTGTGCTGAAAGCTGAACGGGAAGCACTGAAACAGCAGATTTCCAGCCAGGTCGGCGAAATCATCAAGAGCCTCGGCAACGAAATCCAGATAGCGCGCCAGCGGCGCAGCGGACTGGAAGAAGCGTTGAGGAAGGCGGAAGCCGATCTTGCCGAAGCCAATCAGGCGCAGGTGAAGGCCGTGCAGCTTGACCGGGAAGCCAATGCCAGCCGCACGGTCTATGAAAGTTATCTGACGCGTTACAAGCAACTGATCGAGCAGGACGGCATGGCTGCGCCCGAAGCGCAGATGATTTCGCCCGCAGAACCGGCGATGGCCAAGGCCAGCCCGAACCTGCCCAACTGGCTGTTGCTGGGGCTGGGGCTTGGCGGGCTGGTTGCGCTTGCAGGCACGATGCTGAAGGAAACATTCGACAAGATCCGGCCCGCGCAGACGGCATCGCTGGTGCTGCCGGGCATTCCGGCAGCGACGCTGCTGCCGGTTTCGCCGCAGATGACCGTGCCGCTTCTCGTCAATCGCGGCCTTGATCCTGCAAGCCCGTTCGGCCGCGCCATCAAGTCCGTGCATGATCGCCTGCGGGCACTGACACGCGGTCGGGATTCGCTGGCGCTCTCGGTCGTTTCCCTGTCCAGCGGCGAGGGAAAGACGCTGCTCATCACCGCGCTTGCGCAGCAGATCGCCGCCACCGGCCTGACGGTCGCGGTCATCGATGCGACCAACAGGCGGTCGGGGCTGGCCGAGGCTTTCGGGCTTCCGCACAATGATTTTGGCGGTGTGCCCACCGGACGGCAACTCACCGGCGCGACGCTCGTGCACGATCATGGCTCCGGCATCGACATCATCAAGCCGAACAGCCAGATGCGCGAGGGAGACTGGCTGGCCGAACTGATCGCCCAGTTGCGGCCCGATCACAAGATCATTCTCGTCGACCTTCCGCCAGTCCTGGAAGACAAGCGCTCGGTTCTCCTGTCGCGGGCGACCGACACGGCGCTGCTCGTGGTCCAGCCCGACCGCCAGGACCAGCTCGCGACCAATGCGCTGATACAGACGATGGCTTCTTTCGGGCGCAAGCCCGCGCTTGCGGTCGTGAACCAGAATACCGCTTCCTATCAAAGCTGGATCACGCTTCCCGTCGCGCTGTGCGGGATGGCGCTGCAGAAGGCGGGGCGGGGGCTAGGCGGCATTTTCTCGCGGCGGCGAAAGCCGGTCGCAGGTAGCGTTCAGGAACAGGCGTGAGGGCACACCATGTCGCACAGGATCATCAGAAACCGCATTGCCACCCATCTGCGGGCCACGATGCTCGCGGGGCTCATTCTGGCTGGCGGGAGTTTTGCCGCGCTTGGCGAGGGACAGGCCTACCGGGTCGGGGCCAACGACGTGTTGCAGGTGACCGTCTATGGCCAGCCGTCCCTGACGGGTCTTTACCCGGTCGATGTGGACGGCAATATCGGCTATCCGATCGTGGGCAATATTCCGGTGAGCGGGCTCACCATCAACGAGATTGGCGAGAAGATCGCGGGATCGCTGTCGCAGCATATTCCCGGCCTGACGGTCACGGCAACCATCAACCAGTATGCGCCGGTGTTTGTCGTCGGCGACGTGAAGGCGCCGGGAAAATACCAGTTCCGGCCCGGCATGGTGGCGCTTGAACTGATGGCGCTTGGCGGCGGGGCCGGCAAGGCCGAAACGCCGGCCCTGACCGCCGGCATGCAGCTTATCACCGTCCAGCAGGAATATGTGGATTTGCAGATGCAGATCACGGCCATGACGATCCGGCGAGCCCGTTTCGAGGCGGAACTGAACGGCACGGAATTCACCTATAGCCTGCCGGAACAGCCTGCCTCCAGCAAGGAAACGGCGGCGCTGGCCCAGCAGATGCTGGACGGGGAAAAGACCGTCTTCACTGTCCGCCGCAATAATCTCGCCGCCGAACGTCAGGCGCTCGAGGCGCAGGCGGCGAGCTATGGCGACGAGATCGAGACCTTGCAGCAGAGCATCAAGCTGCACGACACGGAAATCGGGCTGTTGCAGGAAAATGTGGACTCCAGCAAGTCGCTGGTGGATCGCGGCCTTGCCGCCAAATCCAATCTTCGCGACATGGAGCGCGATCTGTCGGCGACCCGTCGGGCCGCGCTGGAGCTCGCCTCCTTTCTTGCACGGGCAAGGCAGAACCAGCTTGCCATGCAGCAACGCCTTGCCAATCTGGACGAAAGCCGCAAGAGCGAGGCGGCTACCGCCTTGCAGGACATCGATCTCAATATTGCCCGCATGGAACGCCGCAGCAATGCGCAGCTCCAGACAATGGCCGAGATCGCCAAGTCATCCGGCAATATCGCCTCGTCCACACTGCGCCAGAAGCTGATCTTCTCGATCAGCCGGATCGTTGATGGCAGTTTCCAGGATATCGTTGCCAATGAGCGCACGGAAATCAAGCCGGGCGATATCCTGCGCGTCGAGCTGGACATGAGCAGGACCGGCGGCTCGCCCTCTTAGAGGCTGTTCCAAAAGTCGCCATGCCGGTCTGTAAATGGTGTTTTTCTGCGTTCCGGTGCTCACGTACCTTAAGTACGTTGCGCTCCGATACTCGAAAATCACCATTTTCGCCACGGCCTGCCGCTTTTTGATTCAGGCACATAGGGCGAGCTATTCAAGCCGCAACGGGATTGGCGGTTTCCCGCGACCAATCGCGATAGACGTCGCGCAGGCCGTCCTCCAGATGAATGCGCGGCTTCCAACCGAGCGCCCGCATCCGCGACGTGTCGAGAAGCTTGCGCGGTGTGCCGTCGGGCTTGCTGAGGTCGTGTTCAAAGCGGCCTTCATAGCCGACGACGCGGGCGACAGTGAGCGCCAGATCCCTGATCGAAATCTCGTCGCCCGTTCCGATATTCATGGGCTCGATGCCGTCATAGAAGCGCAGCATGTGCAGGCAGGCATCGGCAAGGTCGTCCACATGCAGGAATTCCCGCAAGGGCTTGCCGCTGCCCCATAGCGTGACGTGATCGATGCCGCGCATCTTGGCCTCATGAATCCGCCGGATCAGCGCTGGCAATACGTGCGAGCTTGCTGGGTCGAAATTATCGTTCGGGCCGTAGAGATTGGTCGGCATGGCCGTCATGAAATGATTGCCATATTGCCGCGCGCAAGCTTGCGCATATTTCAGCCCGGCGATCTTGGCGATGGCATAGGCTTCATTTGTCGGCTCCAGCGGACCGGTCAGCAGCGCGTCCTCGGTGAGCGGCTGCGCCGCGTCGCGGGGATAGATGCAGCTTGAGCCGAGCCACAAGAGGCGCTCGACGCCGTTCTGGTGGGCGGCACGGATGAGGTTCATGCCAATGGCGAGATTGTCGTAGAGAAAATCCGCCGGATATTGCGAATTGGCCAGAATGCCGCCGACGCGGGCGGCTGCGATGATGATGACATCCGGCTTGCGGCCGCTTATGAAATTTTCCGTCGGTCCCTGACGGGTCAGGTCGAGCGTGCTGTGCGCGGCGGTGATGATGTCGCAATCCGTGCCTTGCAGGCGGCGCAGGATGGCCGAACCGACCATACCCGTATGCCCGGCAACGAACACCTTCTTGCCTTCGAGCGAATAGAGAGGGGCGATATCAGCCGTAGAAGTCATTGCGTCCGACCTCCCGCATGATGTTGCGCAAATCCCAGTCGACCATTTCGGCGACGAGATTGTCGAAGCCGGTCGTATGCTGCCAGCCGAGACGGCTCTTCGCCTTGGACGCATCGCCAAGCAGGAAATCGACCTCGTTAGGGCGGAAATAACGCGGATCGATCTCGATCAGGCAATTGCCCGTTTTTCGGTCACGGCCGATTTCCTCCACACCGTCGCCTTGCCATTCGATCTCCTTGTCGACCGCCTTGAACGCGTGTTCGACAAATTCACGCACCGTATGCGTTTCGCCGGTTGCAAGCACATAATCGTCCGGCTCATCTTCCTGCAGGATGCGCCACATGCCCTCGACATAATCGCGGGCATGGCCCCAGTCGCGGCGGGCATCGAGATTGCCGAGCCGAAGCCTGTCCTGAAGGCCGCGTTCAATGGCAGCGACGGCCCGCGTGATCTTGCGGGTGACGAATGTCTCGCCGCGAAGCGGGCTTTCATGGTTGAACAGGATGCCGTTGGAAGCATGGAAGCCATAGGCGTCGCGGTAATTGACCGTTGTCCAGTAGGCATAGAGCTTTGCCGTCGCATAAGGACTGCGCGGCGCAAAAGGCGTCCGCTCGTTCTGCGCCTTGGGCGAGCTGTTGCCGAAAAGCTCCGATGTGGAAGCCTGATAGAAGCGGCATGTCTTGCCGAGCCCCAGAATGCGCATGGATTCAAGCAGCCGAAGCGTGCCGAGCGCATCGGCATTCGCCGTATACTCAGGCGTTTCAAAACTCACCTGCACATGGCTCTGGGCGCCGAGATTGTAAATCTCGTCGGGCCGCACTTCCTGAATGACCCGGCACAGATTGGTCGCATCCGTCAGGTCGCCGAAATGCAGGCGGAAGCGAATGTCCTCCTCGTGCGGGTCCTGATAGAGATGATCGATGCGGGCCGTGTTGAACGAGGATGACCGCCGTTTCAGACCATGGACGCGATAGCCTTTCTTGAGCAGAAGCTCGCTTAGATAAGCGCCGTCCTGTCCGGTCACACCGACGATGAGAGCTGTTTTCTCCTGCAAGACCCTGCCTCCAATCAGAAACACGATGGAAGCATGTTAGCGATTTCCCGCGCGGGCAGAACGGCTCCAAAACGGCAATCGCGGGCCGGAACCTCCCTCTTCGGATGAGGACTGAAGCGCGCCCCGCATGACCGGTTTCCCCCAAAGAGGTAGGCGGTTCGCCCGCTGTCGGTGCCTGCCATGCCTTTGTGTTTCTTGCGGGTTCTGCTGCGCTGTTGCGATCCTCTGATCAACGGGGTCGTTCAACAGGAAGCGAAATCATGCGTGTGGTGCTTGCCAATCGTTACTACTACCCGGACCAGTCGGCGACGAGCCGGATGGTGACGAGCCTTGCGCATACGCTTGTGCGCGAAGGCATAGAGACGACCGTGCTTGCAAGCCGCAGCTATCACGACAGGCGAAAGGACGTGCTTCCTGCGCGCGAGACCATCGGCGGCGTGGATGTGCACCGCATATGGACCTCCGGCTTCGGTCGCGGCAGGCTTGTCGGGCGCGCGGTCGATTATGCGACCTTTCATCTGTCCGCTGCTGCGTGGTTCGCGTCCAATGCCAAGAAGGACGATGTTTGCGTCGTCTGCACCGATCCGCCGCTTCTGTCGGTGTCGGCTGCGCTGCCAATCCGCCTTCGCCGGGCTAAGCTGGTCAACTGGGTGATGGACCTTTTTCCCGAAACGGCGATGGAACTCGGTCTCATCAGGTCCAATACGGTTTCCGGCAGGCTCGCCCTGATCCTGCGCAACTGGTCGATGCGCCAGTCGGCGCTGACCATCTGCCCGATAGAGCGCATGGCGCATTATCTCTCGACACGGGATATTCCGGCGGAAAGCCTGAGCGTGGTTCATCACTGGGCAGACCGCAATGAGATCGTTCCCGTGCCACCGGCGCACAATCCGCTCCGTCGCGCCTGGGGTCTCGGACGCAAGTTCGTCATCGGCTATTCGGGCAATTTCGGGCGCGCCCACGAATTCCAGACGGTGCTCGATGCCGCCGAACGGCTGCGGCATATGAAAAGCATCATCTTCCTGATGATCGGCGAGGGGCAGCAGCGCGGCTTTGTCGAAAGCGAGGTCAGGCGGCGTGGGTTGACCAATGTGATGATGAAGCCCTTCCAGCCGGTGGAAAAGCTTTCCGAAAGCCTCGGCGCGGCCAATGTGCATCTGGTTTCGCTGAAGCCGGAACTGGAACATTGCATCGTTCCCAGCAAGTTTTACGGCGTGCTTGCCGCCGCCCGCCCGACGATCTTCATCGGCGACACGGAAGGCGAGATCGGCACGATTGTCCGCGATTTCCAATGCGGCATGGCGCTGAGGCCGGGCGATGTGGATGCGCTGGTCGAAGTGATCCTTCATCTGCGCCACTCGCCGGTCGGACGCATGTCGATGGGCAACAATGCCCGTTATCTGATGGAAACCGCCTATTCGCGGGAATATGGCGCCGCCGTCTGGCAGTCGGCCATCTCGCGGCTCGAGGAGAAGGTGGTGCCGCAGGCCATGCCTGTTCTCGACCGTCAGTTCCAGCCGAGGGAACTATGATGGATGGGTCGATCGTTGTCAGCCAGCTTGGCGCGCGCCGGCATTATGCGGTCCCGCGCATTTTCGCAAACAATCAGAGGCTGGCGCATTTCTATACGGATATCTGCGCCTTTCAGGGATGGCCGCGTCTGCTCGGCAGCGTTCCGCCCAATGCACTCCCATCCTCGGTGCGCCGGCTGGTCGGGCGCAAGCCCCAGGGCATCCCGCTGAAGCAGATGACGACCTTTCCGGTTTTCGGACTGCATTCAGCCCTCCGCAGGCTGGCAAACCAGACCGGGCCGAAATCCACCGCCAATGCGATATGGGCTGGCGAAACATTCGGCAGGCTGGTCGCTGAAAGCGGTTTTCACGGCGCGGGCGGGGTCTATGCTTTCAGCGGCGAAGCCGTGGAAGTGCTGTCGGCTGCGCGAAAAGCGGGCCTGTGGACCGCAGTCGATCAGGTGATCGCGCCGCGCGCGATTGTCGATCGGCTGGGGCGAGAAGAGGAATTGTTGAATCCGGGCTGGCAATTGCCGGTGGAAGACGACGGCTATTGCGAGGCTTTCGCGGAGCGCGAGCGAACCGAATGGCAGCTCGCCGATCTGGTCGTGTGTCCGTCGCCTTTCGTTGCCCGTCATGTTGCCGAGGAAGGCTGCGCGCCGGAAAAGATCGTCGTGGTTCCAACCGGGGTCGATACACGCTTCCGGATCGAACGAAAGGCGCGGGCGCCGGGCAAATTGCGCGTGCTGACGGTGGGCGCGGTGGGGCTGCGCAAAGGCTCGCCCTATGTCGGCTCGGTTTCGAGGCTGCTGGCGGGGCAGGCGGAATTCCGTATGGTGGGACCGCTGGAGCTCTTGCCCGAGGCGCAGGCAAAGCTGGCTGCAACGGTTGAACTGACCGGTCCCATCCCGCGCAGCGAAATGCGCAAGCAGTTTGAATGGGCAGATGTCTTTCTGCTTCCATCCTTGTGCGAAGGGTCGGCGATCTCTGTTTATGAGGCATTGGCCGCAGGCCTGCCCGTGGTCTGTACCGAAAATACCGGCAGCGTGGTTCGCAACGGTGTGGATGGTTACATCGTGCCGATACGCGACGTCAGGGAGACGTCCGAAATCTTGCGGGAGCTGGCGGGCAATCCGGCGGCGCTGGAACGGATGGGGGAAAATGCACGTGAACGTGCAGCCGATTATACCCTGTCACGCTATGGCGAAAGGCTTGCTGCGGCGATATTCGGGAAGAGGGCGGCATGAACATCGTCCATGTCATCGGCTCCTACGATCCAGCAAAAGGCGGGCCGCAGGCGGTCGTGGTGCGGCTGGCAGCGGCACAGGCGGCGCTCGGCCATGAGGTGACAATCGTAAGTTACAGCGACGACGAGGTGAGCAGGCGCGCTGTCGCGGCGACTGCTGCAATTCCCGGGTTCGACAGGGTGCGGACCCTGTTGCTGCCAATGCCCGATCTGCGCGAGACGCTGTTTGGAAGTGCTGCAGCGAAGGCGATGGAAGCGCTGTTGCGGGCTACGGATTTCGTGCATCTTCATGGCGTCTGGGAAACCAATCTGCTGCGCGCATCGATGCTCTGCCGCTGCTTTTCCGTGCCTTACTGCGTGTGCTGCTGCGGGATGCTCGATGTGTGGAGCATGAAGCAAAGCGCGTGGAAGAAAAAACTCGCCATGGGGCTGGGCTTTCGCCGGATGCTCGACGGCGCGGCCTTTATCCATGCGCTCAATGCGGATGAGATCGAGCTGATGCGGCCCCTGGGCCTGAAGGCTCCGCCGGTGATTATCCCGAACGGGATTTTTCTGAACGAGGTCGAGGGGGGAGAGGCCGATGTCGGCGGCTTGCCCAGGCGACCCTATGTGCTGTTTCTGTCGCGGCTTCACTACAAGAAGGGTCTCGACATTCTTGCCGATGCCTTTCGCCGGGTCGCTCCGCTGTTTCCTGATGTCGATCTGGTGGTGGCTGGTCCCGATGGCGGGGCGGAAGACGAATTTCGCGAGCGTATCCGGCAATACGGGCTGGAACAGCGCGTGCACATGACCGGGGGACTTTATGGCCCGGCCAAGATCGCTGCCCTCAAACGATCGGCCTGCTTCTGTCTGCCCAGCCGTCAGGAGGGGTTCAGCGTCGCCATCACCGAGGCGCTTGCCTGCGGCGTGCCTGTCGCGATTACCGATGCGTGCCATTTTCCCGAAGTTGGCGAGGCGGGCGCCGGTGTTGTTTCCCCGCTCGATCCGATGGCGGTTGCTGCGGCGCTTGAGCGGATTCTGGAAGATCCGGATCGTGCGGCGCGGATGGGCGCCGCCGGTGCAAAACTGGTGCGCGACAACTACACCTGGCCGCGCATCGCGGTTCAGACGATTGCGGCCTATCAGGATTTTCAGTCGCAGAAGACCGACGCGGTTGCAAGCCGCAAGGCGCTCCGGTCCGTTCCGGCAAGCTGACGCTCAGGGCTTTCGCCGTGGCCGCACCGCTCTGGCCGGATTGCCCGCATAGACCATCCACGGTTCCATGTCGCGGAAACTGACCCCGCGCGCGCCGAGAACCGCCCCTTCGCCGATATTCACTCCCGGTCCGACGAAGGCTTCCGCCGCAACCCAGCCATAAGCGCCGACATGAATGGGTGCTGCCGTTAGCGGAAAGTCGGCCTGATCGATATTGTGTCCCGCGGTGCACAGATGCGCCCGTTGCGAGACGATGGCGAAAGGCGCAAGCGTCACATGCGCCACGTTGTAACACAGCGCGCCCGGTCCGAGCGAGGAATGCGCGCCCATGGTCAGGTTGCCCGGCCACCAGATGCGGGCGCTGCCGCGCACGATGGCCGTTTTGTGGATTTTGGCGCCGAAGGCGCGCAACACCGCGCCACGCCAGCGCCAGAGGAAGGATGGCGTCCATGCCGCCAGCACCAGCCAGCTTGCCTGCCAGCACAGGCGCTGGACGCGGTGCCCGAGCGTAAAGGTCGCGCCACCCTCAAGCGGACGCGACGCGTTCATTTTGCCCTTGATGCCTTCTCCGAGTGCCTTGTGGTCCGACGTTACGGTCATGATGACCATCCTTCCTGAAGCGTGCCGCTTTGCGATGGCGGAAGCGGCAGGTGGATCGATCGATTGCGGATCACGCAGAATGAGAGAACGGGAATGAGGAACAGTGCCATGTGAATCCAGACCGGCACGACCCAATCCGTGTGGTGAGAAATGGAATGCATGGCCGGGACGATGGAAAGCATGTAAACCAGTTGGCCCAGCATCTCGCCCGCCATCGCGGTTTCCCAGAGCCTGCGCATGGCCCAGGCGAGCACCAGAAATTTCAACGTGCCGAAATACCAGAATGACGAAAACGCATCGACAAGCCCGGTTTCCGTGGTGCCGGTCAGCGGATTGTAATCGCGGCTGGGTTCAGGGACATCGAGATAGAGCGCTTCCTTGATATCGCCGCCCACGAGCTGCGCGGGAACGAATGTAAAGATGATCCGGTTCCAGTGATATTTGCCGTAGTCGAATTCCAGCCGCCGGTCGATTTCATCGATGCGTTGCACGGCATTGCGCATTTCAGGGCCACCGCGCTCAAGGGTGCTGCGGAAATTGGCGGCATAGTCGATTTCCAGTATCTCATCGAGAACGAAGCTCGCATCCGTGCGGGTTACCTGACGATAATCGCCCATGCTGGTCATCAGGAAAGTGCCGGCCAGGATGCCGATTGCCATGACCGTTCGGGGCACCACAATCCGCCGGTAGAACCAGAAGGCGAGAAGGAACATGAGGACGAGCTGTATTGTCTCCGCGCGTTTTCCCGTCACCAGAATCCGGTCCAGATAGAAAACCAGATCGAACAGGATGATCGCCAGCGCGGCCCATGTCGGACGCCGCGCAAAACACAGGACGGCGATGGCAAGGCCATAGGGCATGAGCTGCGCGAAGAACAGATAGACCACCGGCATGCCGGTCATCTGCATGCCGATGGAAACATCACCCGGAAGACGGCTCAGCAGAAAATAAAATACGGCGCCGAAAGCCGACAGCCCGGCCGCCGCCCAGATCAGCCGCCGCTCGCTGAAACTCATGCGGAGAAACCGGATCGGCTTTTTCGTCATCCGCCACCCGGTCACAAGCATTGCGAAGGACAGGATGCCCATGATCATCGTCTTGGCATAAGCGCCGGAAGGCAGAAACTGATCGTATACGAGGGCAGGGAGCTGCGGCAGCAGGAAACCGAAGGTCATCACGCCAGCGAGAAACGGAAACTGGTACATGCGTTCCGGTCGGGAGAAGAGGCCTCCAGCCAGAAGGTAGAGGACGAACCCGACGAAAATCCAGGTGAGCGGGAGGTTCATTGCGTGACCCTCGCCGCAGCGCATATGTCCGAAAGTTCGGGCGCCGGTTCGCCTGAGGAAAGATCGTGCGGGAAAATGCGGCCGGAAACCAGATACCAGCCGAGCTTCACATATTCCTTGGCGACGAGCTCCATGTCTGCGGGCGTCGCCGGAAAACCGGGGCGTCCGCCATCGCCGCCGATGGGAGAAGAGATGAAACGCATCTGCGGACAGGCGGCGCGAAAGCTCGCCATGGCGCGCCGGGAATGATACCAGTTCGTCACGATCAGCGCGCTTCTGGCCCGGATTTCCCACAAAACGGGAGCGGAAAATTGCGCATTCTGCCACGTGCTGCCCGACTGGCATTCGACGAAGATCGCCGAAGGGTTCACGCCGTTGCGCACCATGATCCGCTTGTTATAGAGGCAGTCGCCATCGCCGGTAACGAGGATCACCGGCGAGCGGCCTTCCTTCCACAGGCGGGCGGCCTGCGCCGCGCGCGGCGGGCCGTCTCCCCCGGGCACGACGATGACATCCGCCCTGCCGCCATCGTCCTGCAAGGTGAGAACCGGTTCCGAGAAGAACATCGCGGCGATGCCGAACAGGATGGCACAGGGCAGAGCGACGAGAAGCATCATACCATACGCCGTTGCGGTGCTTCGGCTTCCGGCGGCCGCCGTGCCGGAGAGGTCTCCGCGAGGGCGGCCAACTGGCGCTGCCGCCGTTCTTCCATCTTGACGACGATCATGAACTCGTAAGCCGAAAGCAGGCGGCAATAAAGATAACCAGGCTTGCCGTCGAGAAAGCCGCGGCGCAGCAGGTACATATAGAGAAAGCGCAGGCCCGGCCTGAAAGGCATGTGATAGGAAAGCGATTTCAACGCCCGCCGCCGCCGCTCAGGCACCGCCGAAAGCATGCCGCCCCAGTCGATCTTGCGTTCGAGCAGGCGCGAGGCGGACAGATCAGCTTCGGCTGTCGAGTAGCGGTTATGCTTGTCGTACCAGGCTTCGAGGCCCTTGTTGAAGCTGTAATGAATGAAATGGGACTGCAAGGCACCCTCAGGCCCGCCGCTGGCGCGGGAATGCACCGAGCGTTCAAACCGCACGCGGTCCGGCCTCACCAGCCGCGTGATCCAGGTAGGATAAAGGCTGGCATGACGTATCCAGCGCCCCATGAACATGTTCTTGTAACGCGCCTTGAAAAACACCTCCGGTCGGTCGGGGTCGGCGGCGATCGCCTGCATTTCGTCGCGCAGGTCCGGCGGGGTGATCTCGTCCGCGTCGGGCGTGTAGACCCAGTCATGCTTGAACTTGATTTCGGTCAGGCCATACATGCGCTGGCGGTCCTCGGTGTCGTAGGCACGCTGGAAGACGCGAGCGCCTGCTGCCCTGGCGATTTCGACCGTGCGGTCGCTGCTGAAGGAATCGAGCACGACGATATCGTCACACCAGTCCAGCGAAGCCAGACAGGCTGGCAGGTTGGCCTCTTCGTTCAGCGTCATGATGAGTACGGAAACATTCATGAAGTTGCCCCGGGGTAAGTGATTTTCGGTTTGGCGGCCGGGTTGGCCTCGACCATTGAAGCGGCGGCGGCCTGACGCGGGCCTCTGGTCATGTGCAACACGAAAAGCGTGTGCGCCGCAGCCGGGATCGCCAGTGCCAGAAGTATCGGCCAGACAGCGATGTCGAACCGGACGGCGAGATAGGCGACGCCACCGGCCATGAAATTGAGCACCATGATCGCGACGGCTGTCTGTCCGCACGAAAGCCCCGCATCCATCAGCAGATGATGCAGGTGCTGGCGGTCCGGCGAGAAGGGGCTCCGGCGCGCCGACATGCGGCGCACGATCAGGCTCAGCGTATCGATGACGGGCACGATGACTATCCAGATCAGGATGGGAAAGGCGACGGCGGCGGTTCCGCTTGCAAGGATGAGGATAAACCCGGCAAGGGCCGCACCAAGAAAGGTGCTGCCGCCATCGCCAAGGAAAAGGCTTGCCCTGTTGCGCCAGCGATGCCGCATATTGAAGACGAGAAAGCCGAGACAGGCGGCGGCGATGGCGAGCGCCTGCAAGCAGAGGCGATGCTCGCCCGCGCCGAAACCGATGACGGCCAGCCAGAAAAAGGCGGCGGCACTTGCCGATCCCGCCAGCCCGTCCACGCCATCGCTCATATTGACCGCGTTGACGAGGCCGACAATGAAAGCAAGCGCGACAAGAAGGAAAAGCGGGCCGGTAAGAAGCTGGATCAGCGTGTCCTCCGGAGCCGCTGCGGGCGTGCCGGTGCCGTCGGGTGCGAGGCCCAGATAGATTTGCCAGACCCCGGCCATGCCGAGCATCAGAATGGCTGCAAGCAGCTGAATCGCAAGGCGCGGCGCTACGGGCAGGTTGAAGCGGTCATCGAGAACGCCGGTGACGAGGATCAGCACCAGCCCCGGCAGCAGGGTCACTGCATTGGCGTGACCTGAAACGCCGAGCGCCACCAGCGCGGCAACGGAAAACGAGAGAAAAATGGCGATGCCTCCGCAAAGCGGGACGTTTCCGTCATGCATCTTGCGGGCATCGGGGACATCGATGAGATACCATTCGCGTGCCAGCCCGCGAAAGCCGAGGCAAAAGGCGACGGAAAGGGCGAAGGCCAGAAGCGTGATCCAGGAAAGACTTGTCATGTCTGCTCCGAGGCGCGTGCAAAAGATCGAACTCCGCAAATTTTTACGCACTGCCGCTTGCGTCCACGACTTGGCTTTAGAGCGTGCCGCATACGCCTTTCAGGTCGGGTGCTAACACCAAGGGCGACATTTCGTGCCTGTGGCAAAAGGCTATTCTGGGCCTGGCCGGGAAGATTGCGTCTGTGCACGCCCTTGTTCGGCTGGATGAATGGGGGACAAAGAGGTGACACGAAAACCGCCGACCGCGCTGCGGAATATCACTCGTTGGAGCGCATCATGAACGGCAGTCGCAGAGGGTTTCTCATGGCGGCGCTGGAGCAGTATGCGGGGCTGCTCTTCAACTTCGTGACGGTCGCTGCGGTATCGCGCTTTCTGGGGCCGACGGAAACCGGGATGGGCGTGATAGGCCTGAGCGTCACGGCGATCGTCTTTTCCCTGCGTGAATTCGCCAGTCCGGAGTTCCTGATAAAGATCGATAAGGTGCGCGATCAGGACATCCAGACTTCGCTTACTTTCCTGATGAGCGTGACGGTCCTGCTGTCTGCCGTCCTCTATCTCTCGCTGGGCTACTTCGCCGAAACCTATAACGATCCGCAACTGGAACTTTTTCTCAGCATTACAATCGTGGCTGCGCTGGTCGAAAGCCTGTCCTTGCCGATTGTCGCGTTGTTGAGGCGCGAAATGGCCTTTGGAAGACTGGCGCGCATTCGTACCGCTGGCTCGGGCCTCGGCGCTCTTGTAACCATTGCCATGGCCTTCTGTGGGTTCGGACATATGTGCTTTGCCTTCGGCCTGCTGGCAAGCGCGCTGATGACGACGGGACTGGCGGTTGCGCTCCATCCTTTGAGAACCATTCTGCGCCCATCGCTCGCCAGTTTCGGCACGGCGTGGCGGTTCGGGATTTTTCTCGGGGGCAACGCCGGGCTCAACAAGATCTGCATGACGCTTCCGCAGCTCCTGCTCGGGCGCTTCATGCCCATATCGGCGGTGGGAATTTACAACCGCGCCGACACGCTGAGCGGCCTGCCGGATCGCATCATCCTTTCCGCCGTTTTCACGGTCGCGTTTCCGATGCTTTCGGCACAGGTCCGTGAAGGAGCCGATATCAGCCAATCCTATATCCGCGCCTTGTCCTATATCACCGTCGTCTATTGGCCGGCGCAGGCATTGCTAGCGCTCCTTGCCTATCCGGCGGTGCACATCGTTCTCGGCCCCGGCTGGTCCGAAGCGGCGCCCATCGTCGCGATACTCAGTCTGGCCTGCCTTTTCTGGTTTCCATCCATCCTGACCTATCCGCTGCTGATGGCATTGGGCCAGAACCGCGAGGCGTTTCTGTCCAACCTGATTTCGCGGCTGGTCGCGGTCACCGTCATCGGCACCGCCGCGTTCTACGGGCTGCTCGCCGTTGCGCTCGGCCAGTTCATCAGCCTGCCGATACAGATGGTCATAGCCATCGTGTTCGTGCGCAGGCACGCGGCCTTCTCCTATGCGGTGCTTGGCCGGGCCTTGCTGAAAAGCGGGCTCGTTACCCTGATCACGCTTGCCATCCCGCTTGGTATGGTGGCCGCAACTGGCTTTTCGCTGGAAATTCACTGGTCAATGGCGGTCTTGATGGGCTTCATCGCGGCGTTCAGCTGGCTGGGCGCGCTGTTCGCAGTGCGGCATCCCTTTACCGCCGAGGTCGAACCGTTGCTGGTCTGGCTTGCCGGAAAATTTCGGGCGCGGGCTGTGCAGCCGCCGGCTTCCCGGCTTGCGAAATAGGAAGGTGGGTGATGAGCGAATATAAAGCGGAGCAGCCGACGATTGACGTTGTCATCCCCAATTTCAATTATGGCCGCTATCTCTCCCTCTGTGCCAACAGCGTCTTAAATCAGGCAGGCGTCAATGTCCGCCTGCTCATTATCGACAACGCCTCGACCGATAACAGCGTCGAGGTGGCAAAGGGCCTTGCCGCCGGGGACAGCCGCGTCGAGTTGCTGCTTCGCCGCAAGAATCTGGGGCCGCATGCTTCGTTCAATGAAGGCATAGACTGGGCCACATCGGACTATTTCCTGATCCTGTGTTCGGATGACATGTTGGCCGCAGGCGCATTGGAGAGGGCGGCAGGCGTGCTTTCGCAACACGCGGACGTTCATCTGGCGCACGGCGCGACCGGAAGGATGAAAGCCGATGACGGCGAACCCCATCCCATTGCAGGTCCCGCCCCGGATGAATGGCGGATACGGTCCGGGGAGGAATTCATCGAACTGGCCTGCCGGCATGCGTTCAATCCGGTGATCGGCCCGACAGCGGTGGTGCGCACTGCGATCCAGAAACAGGCCGGATATTACCGCACGTCGCTTTCACATACGGACGATCTGGAAATGTGGCTGCGCATCGCCATCCATGGATGCGTTGCATCGACCGGTCAGATACAGGCTTTTGCGCGTACGCATTCCCAGAACCAGTCGGCGGCGGTTAATGGCATTTTGAACTGGAACAGGGAGTTCGAGGCCGGTTTCCGGTCGTTTTTCGAGCATGAAGGCGCCAGCCTGCCGCAAGGGCAGCGGCTGTTCGCAATGGCACGGGATTGTCTGGCGAGGCGCGCCTACTGGTCCGCAATCTCAAATCTGGCGCGGCAGCCTAAAGCGGCGGGTTCGCTGATGGCGTTCGCTCTGAAGCGGGAGCCCTTACTCGCGGTCATGCCCCCGTTCGACTACCTGTTGAAACGATCCGCCCGTCGAAACGGCGTATGATCTTCTCGTCAGCCGTTTCGAGAAATGCGGCGCGAAGAACTTGTTCCTGTTCTGCCAGCCGGTTGCGATAGTGTTCCACGCCAGCCTCCACCTGTCTGCTCAACGCCTTTTGCTGCGCGAAGGCGAGGTCGATCTGGGAGAGGATGGTTTCGGGGTCGAAACTGTCGATCCGGTGGCAGAATGGCGAAAGTCCGGTATCGTGCAGAAGCGCATCGTTCTTGCTCGCATAAGCCAGCGAAATTGCCGGACGCCCCATGGCAAGGGCACAGACGATATTGTGGTAGCGGCTGGCAACGACAATGTCAGTCCTGGCGATCTGCTGCATCAGTTCGTGCAGCGATGCCGACGGCTCGAACATCACCTTGTCCGCTTCCGCCGGGCCAAGCTGTCCCAGTATATCGCGCGCCGCCTCGACATCACCCTTGTCACCAATCAGCAGTCGAACCTGCCGTCCACCGCCCAGAAGTCTTTTTGCAAGGGTGGTCATTTTGGCGACGTAATCCGCGTAAACGGCATCGCCGTCCCTGCCGTTCTTTTTCCACCCGCGATAGGACATCACGCCGATGCCCACGCATTGGTCCCGCTCGTCCCGTCTTCCATCTGGAACCGTAGGCAGCGCAAAGGCGATGTCCGCGCTGACGAAATCCTCATGGGGACTGACACCGAGCTGTTTCATGAAGTCGTGCGAAACCTGATCGCGATAGGACCGGAAAGCGGCAAGCGCCGATGCCCAGCGCATGAAGCGTCTGCTCAGCGGATGATTGACAGGACCCGCGCCAATCGACACAAAAATCATGCTTGTTCCGGTCAGCCTCGCCGCAAGCGACCATCGCAGCACCGCGAAAGGCCAGCCGAAGGGGTTTTCGTTGAAGTCGTCCAGAATGCCGGTCCCTGGCACGACAATGAGGTCGAGCTGGGAAGCAAGCAGCAGCGCGAAGCAGAAACCGATTGCGCGGCGAGGAAGATGCAACATGGCTTTGTTGATGGCCCGAAGCAGCCGGTTCGAGGGATGGGGCTGGGAGACCGGAAGGGCTGGAAGATCGAATTTCTGCGCAACGATGTCGGGCCTGGAGCAGATGCAGACAAGTTGTGCCTCGGGGCAATTGCGATTCAAAAGCTGCAACATGGCCTCCAGCGAACCGTCATTGCCGGTATTGCCCGATCCAAATTGCCCGAAAAGTCCAACCCGCATATGCGCGCCTCCCGATAGACCTAGAAGCTAATGCCGGACGCGCTGTCGGGAAAACTGGCAGAATGGTGAACACCATCCTCTATTGTAGGAGGGCATGTACCCCTCATAGCCGAAATGCGCGGTATCTCAATTCCGATACACTGGCGAGCGGTATATCCATTGCCCCCCGATATACCGGAGTAAGGCTTCGAGGGAGTTGTTCCCTCGAAGTCTTGGCTCCCTTGCAATATCACGTGGCAACAAGGTTCTGGCCATGAAATGTGCTTACTTTGTCCGTCCTCATATTGGCGGGACCTATTCGGTCTTCACGCGCCTGCGCTCGTCGCTCGGCCGGTCGGGGATAGAGCTTCGCTGGCTGGCGGCGGGCGCAGCGGGCGATACGGTCAACGTACCGAGCGGGCAGGGGCTGGAGGATGCGCTGCGCAAGGGCGACGCCATCGACCGCATGGGGCTGCTGGACGAAGAAACACGCGCCCGGCACATGATCGCCTTTCTGCGGGAAAACCGCTTCGATGCCGTTTTCGTCAATGTTCTCGCCAATCGCTTTGAAACCAATCTGGCGCGCTATCTGCCAGCCGATATCCTGCGCATCATGATCGTGCACAATATCACGCCCGGCACCTATGCGGCGGCGCGGGCGATCCGCGATCACGTCCATGCGACGGTCGGCGTTTCAAAACGCTGCCGCGACGATCTCGTCCGCCAGCACGGTTTCGACGCGGCCCGCACGCTGGTCATTCCGCATGGATTGAACCGGGATATTCACCTGGCGCGCAATGTTACGAAACAGGATGAAGGCAGTCCGCTGCGCCTGCTCTATATGGGGCGTATTGAGGACAACTCCAAAGGCATTTTCTGGCTGCCGAACATATTGCGGGAACTTGATTGTTCCTACCATCTGACAGTCGCCGGTGACGGCCCCGATCTGGCGGAACTGCGCCAACGTCTGGCGCCGTTTGGCGAAAGGGTAAGCTTTACCGGCTGGGTTGCGCCTTCCGATGTTCCGTGGCGGGTGAGCCAGCATGACGTGCTGGTCATGCCCTCGCGCTTCGAGGGGTTCGGCCTCACGCTCATCGAGGCAATGAGCCAGGGTTGCCCTGCGGTTGTGTCGAGGATCGCCGGTGTGACCGATACCATCGTCACCGATGGCGAGGACGGCCTTTTGTTCCCTGTTGGCGATTTCCGTCAGGCGGCGCGCCATATCGAGCGGCTTGCACGTGACCGGAAACTGCTTGCGGGCATGGCCACCGCCGCCCGGCAGAAGGTGGAAACCGTGTTCGACAACGATGTTGTGGGGCGCGCCTATGCGAGCCTTCTTGAACATCTGGTGGCGGAACGCCCGGCCATTGCCCCGCCGCTGGCGCTTTCGCAATGGGCGATGCCGAACGCGCTTCATTCCAGCCTGCGCAGCCGCCTGCCGAAGCCCGTGAAGAATTGGCTGCGCCAGATGCGCGAGCGCCTGCATGCGGGATGGTCGGCAGCATGACCTGTGAATAGAAAGGAGAAGGGCATGAACCTTTTCACGTCGCAGTTCCGCAATTCTCAATTGCTCTCCAGCAAGGCGCATGCGCTCATTCCGGGTGGCTGTCACACTTATGCCAAGGGCGACGACCAGTATCCGGTTCTGGCGCCCGGCTTCATCCAGCGCGGTTCCGGTTCGCATGTCTTTGACGTCGACGGCCATGAATATATCGAATACGGCATGGGCAATCGCGCCGTGGGGCTAGGTCATGCCTACCCGCCCGTCGTGCGCGCGGTGCGCGACGCCTTGCAGGATGGATGCAATTTCACGCGTCCGAGCGCCATCGAAGTCGAATGCGCGGAAAGCTTTCTTGAGCTGATCGACAGCGCGGACATGGTGAAATTCTGCAAGGATGGGTCGGACGCGACTTCCGGCGCGGTGCGGCTGGCGCGTGCCTATACCGGGCGCGACATGATCGCCTGCTGCGCCGATCATCCATTCTTTTCGACCGATGACTGGTTTATCGGAACCACGAAAATGAACGCGGGCATCCCCGCGTCGGTATCGGCCTTGACGGCGACGTTCCGCTACAACGACATCGCAAGCGTGCAGGCCCTGTTCGACGATTATCCGGGGCGTATCGCTGCCATCATCCTCGAACCCGCAAAGGCCGATGAACCGCAGGACAATTTTCTGCACGAAGCAAGGCGCATCGCCCATGAAAACGGGGCCTTGTTCATTCTGGACGAGATGATTACCGGCTTTCGCTGGCATTCGCGCGGGGCGCAGAAGCTTTATGATGTCGAGTCTGATCTTTCCTGTTTCGGCAAGGCGCTGGGCAACGGTTTTGCCATTTCGGCGCTCGCAGGCAAGGCGGAATATATGCAGCTTGGCGGTCTGACCCAGACCGACCATCCGCGCGTGTTCCTGCTTTCGACCACGCATGGCGCGGAAACCCACGCGATGGCGGCGGCGATTGCCACGATGACCATTTATCGCGACGAGCCCGTGATCGAAAGGCTCTATGAGCAAGGCTCCAAACTGGCGGAAGGCGTGAATGCGGCAATAGCCAGCCATGGGCTTCAGGACCACGTTCGCCTGTTCGGGCGGCCGTGCTGCCTTGCCTATGGTACGCTTGATGAAGAGGGCCAGCCGTCGCAAGCTTTCCGCACGCTGTTCCTTCAGGAGACGATCCGGCGTGGCGTGCTGATGCCGTCGCTGGTCGTGAGCTACACCCACAGCGACACCGACATTGCGCGCACAGTGGATGCAATCGACGGTGCGCTCGGCATTTATGTTCGCGCACTCAACGACGGGGTGGGTTCCTATCTGACGGGCCGTCCTTCGCAGGTGGTCTATCGCCGCTTCAACGAAGCGTCGGCCTATCCCTCCGCGATGCGATGAGGTGCTTCGCTGCGGTTATGATCGCAACGATCCTGCTGTCGATGGCGGTCGGCGGTTCATATGCGGCGGGCCAGTTTCCGATCAGGGTCGCTGAGGATGGACGCATTTTCGAGGATGCGACGGGCAAACCGTTCCTGTTGCAGGGCGATACGGCTTGGTCGCTGATCGCCGAACTGAAACGGGAAGATGCCGAGATCTATCTTCAGGATCGCAGGAAGCGCGGCTTCAACGCTATTCTGGTCAATCTGCTCGAACATCGGTTTTCCAGTCATCCGCCTGCCAATGCCTATGGCGAGAAGCCCTTCGTGGGCGACGCGTTCGGTGAGCTCAATCCGAGATATTTCGACCATGCCGCCTGGGTGATCGGGCGGGCGGAGCAACTGGGAATGGCTGTCTTCCTGGCACCCGCCTATCTGGGCGTCAATGGCAACAGCCAGGGCTGGTTTTCCAAGGTTCAGGCTGCCGGACCCGCGAAAATGCGTACCTATGGCGAAGCGATTGCCCGGCGATTTGCCGGATTTCACAATATTGTCTGGGTCCTGGGCGGGGATTTCAATGCGCCGGATCGCCAGCTTGTCTCTGATCTGGCCGAAGGCATAGCGCTCGTTTCCCCGCACGCGCTCCAGACCGTGCATTCCGGACGCAACACCAATACGGCTGAGCTCTGGGCTGACCAGCCGTGGCTGAGCTTCGATACGGTTTATACCTATGACGATGTTCATGCGGCGATTTCTGCCCGGCTGAAACCGGGCGGAATGCCGGTCATCTTGCTGGAGGGCGCTTATGAGTTTGAGCGGGAAACCACTGCGCGGATGATCCGCCGCAATGCCTATGGTGCGCTGCTGGCCGGTGCCGCAGGGCAGTTCTTCGGCAATAACCCGATCTGGCATTTCACCGGGCCGGGTGTCTTCACCGCCGATCGCAGCTGGCAGGAAGCGCTGAACAGTCCGGGCGCCCGGTCGATGACGGTATTGAAGAAACTGTTCGACAGACTGCCATGGCAGTACTTGCGACCTGATTGTGAAAAGCGCATCGTATTGAAGCCGGAAAGCTACGCCTCGTCCCTGCCTGACGGCACGCTGTCGGTCATCTATGGCGACGCGGATGGCTTTGCGGTGGCAAAGGATGCTGTCGGGGAAGGCTGGCAGGCAATCTGGTTCGATCCGGTTTCCGGCATGTTCGCAGATGCAGGCCGACCGAAGGTCGAGGGAACAAACGCAACTTACCGGCCGAAGCAGGCAAAAAACGCCGGTGGCGGAGCCGACTGGCTTTTGCTGGTCGGCAGCGCCGAACGCCTGCGAGACATCCAAAAGAAGTAGCCGATACGCCCTTTTTCTCCTTTCATAAACGCTTGTCCTAACCGGACATGCCTTCGGTCAGGTCGTCGCACCTGCGCTCCCCCGTTAACATGCATTTATCAAGGTTTGAGGAGCTGGACATGAAGGTACTGGTTACGGGCAATCAGGGCTATATCGGGTCGGTCATGGTGCCGGTCCTGATCAATGCGGGGCATGACGTGTCCGGCTATGACATTGGCCTTTATGAACATTGTCTTTTTCAGGAAGGCGGCGCGGTGATGAATGTGCCGACGCTTCGCAAGGACGTGCGCGATGTGTCGCCGCGCGATCTCGAGGGGTTCGATGCGGTCATTCATCTTGCCGCGCTTTCCAACGATCCGCTGGGTAATCTCAACGAGGAACTGACTTACGACATCAATCACCGGGCAAGCGTTGCGATGGCAAAAGCCGCGAAGCAGGCCGGTGTCGGGCGTTTTCTGTTCGCCTCGTCCTGCAGCAATTACGGCATCAGTGACGCCGATCTGATCGATGAGACCGGCGAACTGAAGCCGGTAACGGCCTATGGCCGGTCAAAGGTGCGGGCGGAACAGGAAATCCGGGAGCTTGCGGATGCAAGCTTCTGCCCGGTCTATCTGCGGCCTGCCACGGCCTATGGCGTTTCGCCCTTCCTGCGTTTCGATATCGTGCTCAACAATCTCGTGGCATGGGCGGTGACGAAGGGGCTGATCTACCTCAAGTCCGACGGCACACCCTGGCGACCGATCGTGCATATCCGCGATATTTCCCGCGCCTTCATGGCGGCAATGGAAGCCCCGCGCGAGAAAGTCTGGAACGAAGCTTTCAATGTCGGCTCGACGGAGCATAATTACCGTATCCGCGATATTGCGGAGATCGTTGCCGAGAATGTTCCCGATTGCCGCATCGAATATGCGGAGGATGCGGGGCCGGATACGCGGTCCTATCGCGTCAGTTTTGAAAAGCTGACGCGGGTGCTGCCAGAAGCCAAACCGGAATGGGATGCCGTTGCCGGTACGCGTGAATTGCTCGCCGCCTATAGCCGCTCCACCCTGACGCTGGAGGAATTCGAGGGGCCGCGCTTCCAGCGCATTGCTCATATCCGCAAGCTGATAGCCGACGGCGTGCTGGATACGAACCTGCGCCGTGTTGAAGAAGAGCCGCAACCACTGCGGGCGACGGCGTGATGGATACGGGGGCGGGCAGAAGCACCGAACGGGCCGTTCCATCGTCATCGGACGGGATGGCCATTTACGATCTCGCTGCCCGCCTTTACCCGCTTTGCCGCAGTCTGGCAGGGGATGGCGTGCGCGAAACGCTCGCCATTATCGGGGAGCACCTGCCGCTGACGCTCCATCAGGTGCCGACCGGTACGCCGCTTTACGACTGGAAAGCGCCGCAGGAATGGATCATTCGCGAGGCCTATATCGCGGACATGAATGGCAATCGCATTGTCGATTTTGCCCGGCATAATCTGCATGTCGTGAATTTCAGCGTGCCCGTGCGTATGCGGATGCCGCTCAGTACGCTGAAGGAGCATATTCATACACTGCCCGATCAGCCCGACCTCATTCCCTACCGCACCTGTTATCATGCGGATGGGTGGGGTTTCTGCATGGCGCATAGGGAATTTCTGGCGATGCAGGACGGTGATTATGACGTCGTAGTCGACGCGGAGCGGCGCGACGGTTTTTTGACCTACGGCGAGTTCGTTCACTGGGGTAAAACCGACGAAACGTTCATCCTGTCAGCCCATCTCTGTCACCCGTCGCTGGCCAACGACAATTGTTCCGGGCTGGCGCTGCTTACCCATATCGGCGAAGTGCTGCAATCGCGCCGCACGCGCTTGACCTACCGGTTGCTTTTCGGTCCGGCGACTTTCGGCGCGCTCGCATGGCTCAAGCAGAATGAGGTGCAACTGGACCTTGTCAGCCATGGGCTGGTTCTTTCCTGTGTCGGTGATGCGGGCGGGCCGAATTACAAGCGCAGCCGTCGCGGCGATGCGGAGATTGACCGCATCATGGGCCATGTGCTGGCGGGGCAGGCCAGTGCTTTGATGCACGATTTCTGGCCTTATGGCTATGACGAGCGCCAGTTCTGTTCGCCGGGATTCAACCTGCCGGTGGGCATGTTCCAGCGCAGCCTCTATGGCACTTTTCCAGAATATCATACATCGGCGGACAATCTCGATTTTATCCAACCGGACTGTCTCGTTCAATCTTTCAATATGATCATGCAAGCCATTGAGATTGCCGAACGAAACTGGCTTCCAGTGAACACTTCCCCAAAGGGGGAGCCGCAGCTTGGAAAGCGCGGGCTTTATGGAAGCATGGGCGGCGACAGCCGCGCCGCGCAAAATGCAATGGCGTTGTTATGGGTGCTTAATCTGGCGGATGGCAAACATTCCATCCTTGATATGGCAGAACGGGCGAAACTGCCATTCGCGACCCTTGCCGATGCCGCAGACCGGCTTCGCGGTGCAGGCTTGCTGACGGAGACTTAAAGCAGCGGCCAGGCCAGATCCTTGTCTGAGATGACGCTTGGCCTTTTCGGCCACGATATGCCGAGCGCCGGGTCGTCATAGCGCAATCCTGTTGCATAATCAGGTGCATAGGGCTTTGAGATCATGTAACGCACGAGGACCTCAGGCGTCAGGGTCTGAAAACCATGCGCGCAGCCTTCCGGAATGTAGAGCTGCACGCCGTTTGCAGCTGAAAGCTCCACGCCCGTCCAGCGCCGATAGGTCGGCGATTGCGGGCGCAGATCGACAAGAACGTCCCAGATCACGCCTTGCAGGCAGGTGACGAGCTTCGTCTCCGAATGCGGCTCGCTCTGGTAATGAAGGCCGCGCAACGTTCCTTCCTCGCGGGAGAAAGACAGGCTGTGCTGCGGAAAATGCGTTTCCATCTGCCGTTCGGCAAAGGCGCTTTCGCAATAGACGCGTGTAAACCAGCCGCGCTCGTCTTCAAGCCTTTCCGGCTCGATAGACCAGGCGCCTTCAATATTGAGCGAAGTGAAACGCATGTCGTGCCCCGAATTGTATCAAGGGCATTCTGCCAGCGGGTTTCTCGGACGGTAGAACTTTCTTCGATGCATCCGGACCGGCTTCGGGATGAAGCGACCCTGTCCGAAAGGGGTATGCGGCTAAGCCCCCGCCGCCATTGGGCGAAGATCGGGTAACTACGCTTCGTAGTCCATCCGGTGAATATTGCGCCCGATCGTAGGTGCGGCTCGCCCCTGATGACAGTCTCGGCAATTTTTAGACCGCTTAGTAATTTTGGCTATCCGACGCGGATCGGAATTCAACCCCACAGAAGCCCGGCCATATAGGTTCAACAGGCGAGGAATGACGTATGACCATCCAGACGCCGGATATTTCGCGGAGCACGAGCATGGCGCAAGAGCAGACCGGCTGTCGCCTGTGCGGTAAACTACTTAAGCATAATTTTGTCGATCTCGGGATGTCGCCGCCCTGCGAAAGCTTCATCACGGCGGATCGGCTTGACCGTATGGAGCCATATTACCCGCTCTATGCGCTCGTCTGCGACCATTGCTATCTGGTGCAGCTGAAGGAATATTTCTCGCCTGCCGAGATATTCACCGAATATGCCTATTTCTCATCCTTCGCCACCAGCTGGGTCAGCCACGCGAAAACCTATTGCGACGAGATCACCGAGCGGCTGGAGCTGAATGAAAACAGCTTCGTGGTGGAGATCGCCAGCAATGACGGCTATCTGCTGCAGCATTTTCTGCCGAAGGGCATCCCGATCCTCGGCATCGAACCGGCGGTCAACGTGGCCGAGACCGCCATCGCCAAAGGTGTGCCGACACGTGTGGATTTCTTCGGCGCGACACTGGCCGCCGAGCTGGTCGGCGCGGGACGCAAGGCCGACCTTCTGATCGGTAACAATGTTCTGGCGCAAGTGCCGGATCTCAATGACTTCGTGCGCGGCCTGCAACTGCTTTTGAAGCCGGAAGGCGTGATCACGCTGGAGTTTCCGCATCTGGCCAACCTGATCGAGCAGAACCAGTTCGATACGATCTATCACGAGCATTTTTCCTATTTCTCGTTGCTGACGATCCGCTACATGGCGCATCGCCATCACCTCAAGGTCATCGACGTGGAGGAATTGCCGACCCATGGCGGGTCGCTGCGGGTGTATCTTGCGCATAACAGCAGCAAGCGGAAGGCGGGACCGCGTGTCGCGGCACTCCTGAAGCGCGAAGAGAGTTTCGGCCTCAACGAGATTTCAACCTATGAACAGTTCGCCGAAAAGACCCGCCGCACCAAGCGCGATCTCCTGTCCTTCCTGATCGCGGCCAAGAACGCGGGCAAGCGCATCTGTGGCTACGGCGCGCCGGGCAAGGGAAACACGCTTCTGAACTATTGCGGCATCGGCACGGATTTCCTGGACTTCACGGTCGACCGCAATCCCTACAAGCACGGGCGATTCACGCCGGGCATGCACATCCCGATCTACGATGTATCGGCAATCGACAAGTACCGGCCCGATTACATCCTGATCCTGCCGTGGAACTTCAAGGACGAGATCATCCGGCAGATGCAGCACGTGGTCGAATGGGGGGCGAAGTTCATCATTCCCATTCCGCACGTCACGTTGATCGACCCGGCACTACTCACAGAGGAGCGGTAAGTCATGAAAGTCGTTCTGTTCTGCGGCGGTCTTGGAACCAGAATTCGCGAATATTCAGAGAATATCCCGAAGCCGATGATTCCGCTCGGCCATCAGCCGATCCTGCACCACGTCATGGAATATTACAGCGACTACGGGCATAACGATTTCGTCCTGTGCCTTGGCTACAAGGCCAATGTGGTGAAGGATTTCTTCCTGACCATCCGTCCGCAGACCTTTGCGGATTGCGTGGTTTCGGATGGCGGGCGCAATGTGCAATTGCTTGAGGAAGTGGATCGCGACTGGAGCGTGACGCTGCTCGACACCGGCATCTGGCGCAATATCGGTGAAAGACTATGGAGCGCCCGGTCGCATGTGGCGAATGAGGACATTTTCCTCGCCAATTACAGCGACGGCCTCAGCGATGTAGACCTCGATGATATGACGGAACGCTTCCGCGCCAGCGGCAAGATCGCCTGTTTTCTCGCAGTCCGTCCGCCGTTGACCTATCACCTTGCCGATATTGCCGAAGGCGGCGACGTGCGTGCTTTCCGGACGTCGAACACGTCCGACATCTGGATCAATGGCGGCTATTTCCTCTTCCGCAAGGAAATCTTCGATTATATGCGCGAGGGTGAGGAACTGGTGCTTGAACCGTTCGGACGGCTGATCGCTGAAAACCAGTTGATGGCCTATAAATACGAAGGCTTCTGGCGGTCCATGGATACGCTGCGCGACTGGCAGACACTTGAGGACATGGTTGAAAAGGGCGATATGCCCTGGAAGAGACACAAGGCGGAACGCCGCGCGGCCAATATCGCGATAGCGCTATGATCGACCTGCCTTCGCTCGCAAATCCCGGCCGTCCGCTGCAACTGCTTTGTCTGGGCGCGCATTCTGACGATATCGAGATCGGTTGCGGCGGCACGCTTCTGAGCCTGATCGAGAGCGGCATGCCGCTCCATGTAGAGTGGTGCGTGCTTTCGGGAAATGAGAAAAGGCGGGCGGAGGCGGAAGCTTCCGCCCGCGATTTTCTGCGCGGCATGGATAGTTTCAACATCCATCTGGCCTCTTTCGAGGACAGTTATTTTCCGGCACAGAGCCGCGAAATCAAGCAATGGCTGATCGAGCAGCGCGGGCGAGGGCAGCCGGATATGGTGTTCACCCATCGACATGGCGACGCCCATCAGGATCACCGAACGGTCAACGAACTGACATGGAACCTTTTCCGCGATCAGGTAATCCTGGAATATGAAATTCCGAAATGGGATGGTGATCTGGGCCAGCCCAACGCCTATTCAGCGCTACCGGCTGCGATCATGGGTCGCAAGATCGACCTGTTGATGAAGCATTTCGGCACCCAGCGCTCCAAGGACTGGTTCGACGCGGAAACCTTTCGTGGGCTTGCCCGGCTGCGCGGCATGGAATGCCGCGCGCCTGAGACTTATGCCGAGGCTTTCCATGCCCGCAAGCTGCGACTTTTCTAGTTTGCGAGGGGCTTCGCATTGGTGTCGACACGGACGACGACCGACATGCCGGGCGCAAGACGTGCAGCATCCGGCTGATCTTCATCGATGGCGATGCGAACCGAAAGGCGCTGCGTGATCTTGGTGAAATTGCCGGTGGCGTTATCGGATTTGATCACGCTGAACTCTGAACCGGCAGCAGGCGCGAAGGCTTCGATACGTCCGGTCAGCTCCGCATGGCGCAGCGCATCGACGGTGAATGTGACCGGCTGACCGACCTTCATTCCATAGAGTTGCGTTTCCTTGAAATTGGCCATCACCCATTTGGTCTTCGGGACGATGGAGACGAGCTGCGTTCCCGCCGTCACGTATTGACCGAGCCGCACGCCGACTTCACCAAGCGTGCCATCGCGCGGTGCGATGATACGGGTGTTTTGCAGGTCGATCCGCGCCAGCTCGACGGTCGCCTCGGCATTGGCGATATCGGCATTGAGGCTGTCGCGATTGACGATGATGGATTGCAGGTCCTGTTGCGCGACGGCCAGCGCGGCTTGAGCTTCCTCGACAGCAGCCTGCGCCTGAAGCAGGGAACCGTGCGCCGTATCAGCCGAACTTTGCGTGGTCACGCCGCGCGGCAGCAAGGCCTCCACGCGTTTCGCATTGGCTTCGGCCACCTCAAGCGCGGCTTTCGCGCCGGAAATCTGGGCCTGCCGCGACTGGATCGTCGCTTCCGCCGAACGCTGGCTCTGTTCCGAATTGGCAAGGGCTGCCTTCTTGCTGTTGAGTGCGGCCAGCGCCTGATCCAGCTTCTGCTGATAGCTGCGGTTGTCGATCTCGAACAGGAGGTCGCCCTGCTTCACGGTCTGATAATCGTTGACATTGACCTTGGTGACATAGCCGGCGACCTGCGGGCTGATAACCGTCACCTGTCCGCGGACATAGGCGTTATCAGTGGTTTCGACACTGTGTTTGAAAGGCGGCAGCTGCCACGCCCACAGCACCATCAGAACGCCTGCAAGGCCAATGATGAGGGCAAGTCCGCCGCGAATATA
Organism: Ochrobactrum sp. AP1BH01-1; assembly: GCF_018066705.1. Taxonomy (NCBI): domain Bacteria; kingdom Pseudomonadati; phylum Pseudomonadota; class Alphaproteobacteria; order Hyphomicrobiales; family Brucellaceae; genus Ochrobactrum; species Ochrobactrum sp. AP1BH01-1. The sequence continues at coordinate 159,211 of NZ_JAGPOU010000001.1, forward strand.
CTGTTTTCCAACTGACATTTTCAAAGACTCGTGGATTTATCCGGCCGCCGCAACGCTATGGCGGCGGGCCTGTATGTTTTCATAGAGGCGATAAGCGATCAGGCACGCGAGCGAGAGGACCGCAATGATGGAGATCGCGAAAAAGGCATCGTTATAGGACAGCACCGTCGCTTCCTTGGTGACCTGTTGTCCGAGGAGCGCCAGCCCTTCGGCCTTGGTCAGTCCCTGATCGGCAAGCACCTTTGCATAGGTGCCCGACAGTGCCTGAATGCGCTGGGCGACGACGGGGTTGGACATGACCAGCTGCTCCACCAGATAGGCGGAATGGTACTTCTCGCGGATCGCGATGAATGTGCCGAATACGGCAGAACCGATGAGCCCGCCTATATTCTGGGTGAAGAGGAAGATGACGATGAAACTCGTCATATAGGTCGGCCCCTGTTTCAGAGCCTTGGTGATGCCCGCAAGCATGGCCGGAGGCAGGAACAGGGCGCCGCCGAATGCGATCAGCGCCTGGCTGAGATAGGCATTGTGCGGGCGGGTGAGATTGGTCGCATGGCTATCCAGAAAGGCGCCGACCGCGATGAAGACCAATGCCAGTCCGAAAATGAGCGATACGCGTTCAAGCTTCATCCACATGCCGCAGGCAATGCCGCCCGCCAGCGAAGCGGCGAGGATGACGAGATAAAGTCCCTGGCTCTGGCCATCCTGCAGGCCGAATGCCTGAAAGAGACCGACGGCGCCCGTCGTCTGCTCGGCAAGCACGATGCGAAAGACGAACAGGATCAGCGTGAAGCGCAGAATTTCCGGTGAGAAGAGCCAGTGCAGGTTCATCAGCGGCTGTTCGCGGTTGAGTTCGATTGCGGCAGCGCAGGCCAGCGCCGCTATGGAGATCGCGAGGCATACGCCGATCCAAGGCGCTTCAAACCACCAGTAGTTCTTTCCCTGAACCAGAACCACCGCGAGAAGGCCGAAGCCGATGGCGATCAGTCCATAGGCGACAAAATCCAGCCAGTGCAGCACCTTGGCGCGGGGTGCCTGTGTCATGGGCAGAATATAGACCACGGCGAAGGCCGCGAGCGACAGGCCGATCTCGACCATATAGAGCTGCTGCCATTGCCCGATATCGAACAGCAATGGCGAGATGACGCGCGCCAGCGGGCCTGCCGCACCCGAACAGGTGAGCGCGAGGCTGAGACCCCAGGTCATCTTCTTGGCGGGTGGAAAGGCTTCCAGCATGTAGAGAAAGCCGATGGTCGAAACCGGTGCTGCGGCCGCGCCCGCAATGAAGCGGATCGGGATCGCCGACCAGATGTCGTAGACAAGCAGATGCAGCAGCGAGGACACCAGAAAGACGGCAATGGCTATTTCCGCAAAGCGGCGCAAACCGAACTGGGTGCGAATCTTGACGAGAAGGATCGTCAGGCTGGCATAGGGCGCCATATAGGCCGCGATAAGCCACGAGGTTTCCGTCAGCGTTGCGCCGAGCGCTCCTTGAATCTGCTGCGTGTTGGCCGAGATGAAATACATGCTGAGACCGCGCGTCGACCACATGAGGATCGACGCGGCGATGTAGATGGCAGACATGTAAACCGGCATGTGCGCGGCGGCTGGCGCCGCAGCGGGTTGCTCTGCCGGGGAGGTCTCATCTGACTGGCTGTCTTTGTTTTCTTCCGGCATGTTTCTAGCGGTCTTTATCCGCAAGCGTCGTCTCGACCGTCTGGCTGATTTCCTGAAGCACCGAGAGCGCCGCTTCCAGCGTGGGCCTGTCGATGCGTTGCAAAAGGTCCGACCGGATGCTGCGGGTGATTTCCTGCAGTTCGCGCACCTGTGACTGTGCTTCGTCGGTCAGCTCGATACGTTTCGCGCGACGGTCGCCTTCAACCGCAGCACGATAGATCAATCCCTGTTTTTCAAGGCCATCCAGAAGGCGCACCACCGAAGGATGCTCGATTTCCAGAGCATCCGCCAGCTCGCGCTGGTTCCAGTCGCGCGGCTGGGCGAGAAGCAGCAGCAGGCGGGCGCGCGCCAGCGTCAACCCGCGTTCGCGGACGCGGGAATCGAACAGGTTGCGCATTTTGCGCGCGGCCGTGGAGAGCTCCATCGTGAAGGCCGCTTCGAGATCGGTATTTGAGTGAGACATTTGTATAGCTATCTATTATGTGTGTAGCTATACATATATTAATTCCGGTCTGCTAATCAATGGGACTTGCTCCCCGAAAAGGAGAAAAGAAAAAATAATTTTGTCGTTTCGGGAATAAACCGGGACCGACGATTGTCTTACCCCATATCGCATGTCGCGATTGGAACCCTGTGAGGCAAATCATGAAAACGTTTGGTTTTGTGTCCGTACTGGCAATCGCAGCCGTGGCGGCGTCCGCTGCTCTGGCAGCGCCATCCGTCAAGACGATGGAAAGCTCGAAGGGGCAGGTTCTGGCTGGCGCCAAGGACATGACGCTCTATACTTTCGACAAGGATAGCAAGGGCGAATCCAACTGCTATGATACTTGTGCGAAAAACTGGCCGCCATTCAAGGCGATGAAAGGGGCAAAGGCTTCCGGCGCATATACGCTGGTCAAGCGCAAGGATGGCAGCGAACAATGGGCAAAGGATGGAATGCCGCTTTATTACTGGGTGAAGGACAAGAAGCCCGGCGATGTAACCGGAGACGGTGTTAATGGGGTCTGGCACGTCGCAAAGCCATGAGGCCGATGTGAGCCATCCCGCTCCAGAAACTTTCGAGGGCCAGCTTCTGGCCCTCCTGCCAGTCATGCGGCGCTATTCGCGCAGTCTTGCGAAGTCCGACGCCGAGGGCGAGGACCTCCTGCAGGACTGTGTGGCCAGAGCGCTGGCCCGTCGCGGCCAGTGGCGCGGCCTCAATCTGCGTGGGTGGATACTCACGATGATGACCAACCTTTATCGCAATGGCCATAAAAGCCGCGCGCGCACCCGGCATGAAACGCTGGACGCTGCGGAAAATGTCAGTGTCGCGGCCTCCCAAACCGATCCATTCCAGTTGCAGCAGCTGGAAGAAGCGATAAACACCCTGCCGGAAGATAACCGTGCCGTGCTGATGCTCATCGTCGTCGAAGGCTATAGCTATGGCGAGGCGGCGGAAATGCTGGGCATACCTTTGGGGACCGTCATGTCGCGGTTGTCGCGAGCGCGCCATCGCCTTGCAGAACATTTGAACGGATCAAATATCGTAACGCTTCGGAGAACCCGATGACAGACCGCAATTCTCCCATAACCGAAGCGGAACTGCACGCCTTTGTCGACGGGCAACTATCTGAACAAGAGCATATTCGCATTGCCGGGCTTCTTGATGACAACTCCGAACAGGTTGCGCTCGCGGATGAATGGCGCAGGCAGAACGAGGGCATCAGGCAACTTTTTTCCGGCTATGCAGAGGCGAAAAACGACGATGCCGGAATGATCCGGCAGGCGGGAAATCGCCAGTCGCGAACCTACCGGGGAGCCGTTGCCGCGGCTGTTCTCGCGGCTTTGCTTGTCGGCGGCGCGGGCGGCTTTGCAGGTTCGCGCCTGCTTGCGGAAAATGCACCGCAACTCGCCAGCGCGCAGACCCTGCCGGAGCAGGCTCAAGCCGCTTATCTTATCTATGCCAGCGAAGTACGGCATCCGGTCGAGGTTTTTTCCAATGAAGAAGCGCATCTGGCGGCATGGCTTGGCAAAAGGCTCGACATAGCCGACCTTCGGCTACCCGATCTCCGCTCGCTCGGCTTTCAGCTTGTCGGCGGGCGCCTCTTGCCGGTTGGCGGCAAGGCTGGCGCTTTCTTTTTGTATGAAGATGCGACAGGAAAACGGCTTTCGGTGATCGTCGGGCGCAATCCGGATAACCGCGACACGAGCTTCCGCTTTGCCTCGAGCGACGGCGTCGAAACCTTCTACTGGATCGACAACGATCTTGGTTATGCGGTGAGCGGCGAGATATCGCGCGACCGGCTGCGACAGGTGGCGGAAGAATGCTATCGCCAGTTTCCGGGCTGAACCGCTTTATCGATAATCGCTGAAAGCGTGCACCATGGCATCTCTGGAGCTGCCGCTGGCGATCAGTGCGGCAAGCAGAATGCGGGCCTGACCGGGACGAAGCGTGCGCGCATGGATGGCACCCGCTTCGGCAAGGTCGTATCCGCCGCCGCCGCCGCCATAACCGGGGACCAGCAAGCCTTCCGGCACGCGGCTTGAAACCACGACCGGAATATCGCGGCGCGAACACGCACGGACCGCTTCGACAACGCAAGGCGTGGCGTTGCCCGAACCGAGCGCCGCAAGCACGATGCCGCGGGCGCCGGCTGTTATGCTCGCTTCAATGTGGAGGGCGTCGCAGCCCGGATAGATGGCTATCATGTCGATGCGCCGATCGCCGACAGGGGCAGGGAGCATCGGATTTTGGACAAGGGCCGGACGGGCGGAGCGAAAGGCATCGGCGTTGTCGCTGCTGAATTTATAGGCTCCCCAAGCCGGGACGATGCGTCCGCCGAAGGCGATCTGGACACCTTTTTCCGCATTGGCCGGATCGCAGGCAAGGCGAATGGCGGTGGCGATATTTTCCGGGCCGTCCGCGTCGGGGTGATCGGCGGTAAACTGCGCGCCGGTAAAAATTACCGGCTTGCCGATGCGACACTGCAACTGCACCAGCAGCGCCGTTTCTTCCATCGCGTCGGTTCCATGCAGGACGATGATGCCATCGATTTCACCATCCTTCATTCCGGCGTCAATGGCATTGCTGACGCGCTGCATGTCGGAGAGCGTAAGGATCGCTGAATCCTTCGCCATCAGGTTGACAGGACGAAGCTTCGCTTTGAGACCCGGAACCAGCCCAGCCAGGTCCTCACCCGACAGGACCGGTGCGCTTGCTCCGTTCTCCCCGCGCTTGCTGGCGATGGTGCCGCCAGTGGTGATCAGCGCTATGGAGGGCGTTGCAAGCGTCATATTCCCGAATCCTCTTACTTACCGCGGATGCTGGCGTCTACAGCACGTTCGGCGGCAAGTCGATGGATGCGTTCGCGCATCAGATACCAGCCGAGGATGAGGGCAGGGCCGATGATCGCCAGCGAAGCAATCGTTGAGGTGCCGACCGGATAATCAAGCGCCATCAGGACGAGCACGCCGAGCAGAAATGCGAGGGTGAGGATGCCCGTATAGGGCGCGCCGAACATGCGGAAATTCGGGCGCACGATCTCGCCACGACGCGCAAGATGCCACAGTTTCAACTGGCACAGGACAATCACGCCCCATGCCGTAATGATGCCAAGCGCAGAGAGATTGAGCGCGATTTCAAACGCTTCCGCGGGCACGACGGCATTGAGAATGACGCCGATGACGGTGACGACGGCGGTCACGGCGATGCCCATATAGGGAACGCCGTTCTTGTTCATTCTGGCGAGGGACGCCGGTGCCGAGCCGGAGATCGCCATGGAATGCAGGATGCGGCCTGTGGAATAGAGCCCGGCATTCAGCGACGACAGAACCGCGGTGAGAACAACCAGGTTCATGATGATATCCGCCCCTTCGACACCGATCTTGCCGAAGAAGGTCACAAACGGGCTCTCGCCCGCGGAATAGGCCGTATAGGGAAGAAGCAGCGACAGTAGCAGAACCGAACCGACGTAAAAGACGAGCAGGCGGAAGACCACGGTGCGGATGGCGCGAGGCATGACCTTGCGCGGGTCTTCGGTTTCGTCAGCCGTGGTGCCCAGCAACTCGATGGATGCATAGGCAAACACAACCCCCTGTATGATGATGAAGGCAGGCAATATGCCGTTCGGGAACAGGCCGCCGCTATCGGTGATGATGCTGAAGCCCGCCGGATGACCGTCAATCGGCGTTCCGGTCACGACGAAATAAATGCCGACCACCAGAAACGTCACCAGCGCGATGACCTTGACGAGACTGAACCAGAATTCCAGTTCGCCGAACACCTTCACGGACATGAGGTTCATCGACAGCACGATGACAAGCGCTGTCAGCGCGAATATCCACTGGTCGATGCCTTGCAGCCAAGGCACGTAGTGCTTGAAGAAGTTCATGTAGAGCGCGACCGCAGTCACGTCAGCCACCGACGTCATCGCCCAGTTGAGCCAGTACATCCAGCCGGCCACGAAAGCCAGCTTCTCGCCGTAGAACTCGCGGGCATAGGAGACGAACGAGCCGGAGCTGGGACGATGCATGATGAGTTCGCCGAGCGCACGCAGCACCAGAAACGCAAAGAAGCCGCACAGTGCGTAGACGAAGACCAGAGCCGGACCCGCGAGCGCCAGACGTCCGCCCGCGCCGAGGAACAGCCCGGTTCCGATTGCGCCGCCGATGGCGATCATCTGGATCTGCCTCGGTCTCAGGGCCTTGTGATAGCCGCGATCCTCTTCAATGAACACTTCGCGTTCGGCCGGGGTGGCTTTTATGGTTTCAGTCGGCATCGCTCCTCCCTGAGAGCACGGGGTTGCTGGGGGCGACCATGGGCGTGCAAGGCCAATTAGGGCGCGCCGCTGGCCATTCAATGAGGGATGAAACTCATCCCCTTCTGAAAAGTTATTCTGTAAAGCTGCATGACAGGTTTTGGGTGCGGTTTAACGCATATCGGAGAACGTGCGTCAAGTATTGAGCTTCAACTCACGGGGCCCATGTGCGTTGCAGAAAATCTCTCAGCGGAGAAAAAACCAGCAGGAAGAAAGTGTTATCGGCCTGTGCTGAAATGGCGTGAAAGCACCGTGACGGCCCGGTTCAGCACGAATGGCGAGCTCGATCCTGTGGAAATATTTGGAGGCTCGATTGGCCCTAGACCTCATCCTTGCCGATGATGGTCGTAACGGCGGTCTTGACCTTGCTCAGATGCGCTTCCATCGAAGCGCGGGCTTCGGCTTCCGACCCGGCCTCGATGGCTTTGGCGATACGGCGATGCTCGACATTCGATGCTTCGCGGCGACCGGACATCAGATTGACGAGTTCGGATTGCTGGATAAGCGCCTCGCGCGCATCGGCCACGATCTTGGTAAAGACCGTGTTTCCGGAGGCTTCGGCAATGGCGCAATGGAACTCGGAATCCAGCAACTCCCATTTATGGGGATCTGTTTGCCTGTCCATCTTGTCGCAAAGTTCCAGCAGAAGGGCTAATTGCCCGGCGTTGCGGCGTAGCGCCGCCCAGCCTGCCGCTGGCACTTCGATAAAGGGGCGCGCCTCGATCAGATCGCGGGCCGAATAACCGCCATAGTTCAGTTCCGTCGCAGGGACTGTGTTCAGGACATAGGTACCGCTGCCCGTTCGGGTGTGGGTAAGGCCCAGCGTCTGCAGCGACCGTAAGGCTTCCCGCACGATCGGACGGCTGACGCCGAACCGGCCTGCAAGCCGGGCTTCTGAGGGCAGGCGGGTGCCGATGGCGAGGCGACCCGACGTAATGGCGGTGCGAATATCGTCGAATACGACTTCCGCCGCGTTCTTTCGTGTGATCGGATGGGTGTCCGATAGCCAATCGGCCAGCTCGCTCATGTTCGCACCTCCGTCAACTGCCTCGCTCCTGTCTGGCAGCTAGGCAATTTCCAGAAGGATATCAATCCCAAACTGGTTCATAAAGGCCGGATCGGCGGATACAAAAAGCCCTGCGGTCCGTTCGGATCGCAGGGCTTTGGTCTGGAAAATGTCAGGCAGCCGTGGCGGCTGTGTTCAACTTGTTGGCCGACAGGATGCTGATGAACGCTGCACCGTAAGCCGTGAGCGGCGCCATCTTTGCAAGCGCGCTTGCAATGGCATCGTGGTGGCTCAATTCTTCCTCGGAATCGTGGCGGAAGGATACGCAGACAGTTTCGCCATCTTCACCGATGAATTCGACCTGATAGGAATTTTCCTTGCCGCACCTTTTGACCAGAGCATCAACAATTTGCATGCATTTATTCTCCTTCCGAGCCGCATGAACGCGCCGCAACGGATATGGTTCCATGCAATTTTATCTTTTTGCCTGCCGTCAGTTTCGCCTTGACAGTCGGGCAGCGCCCAGCGCGGCTGCGAAAGCAAGGGCGAGCATGACGAAGGTGAATTCGGCGACCGCGGACCATCCGTCGGCAATCCAGAAATAGCCGCCCGCCGCACCCGCGACGCTGGAGCCCAGATAATAGGCGAGCAGATATAGCGACGATGCATGCCCCTTGGTCTGGAGCGCCAGCCGTCCGACCAGTGCGCTGGCGACGGAATGGCTGACGAAGAAGCCGACAGTGACAAGGATGATGCCAGCGACGATGACGGGGAGCGGCGCAAACAGGGTGAGAAGACAGCCCGCAGCCTGCACGGCAAGGCCGATGGGAAGAACGGTGAAATAGCCGAGCCTGTCGCCCATTTTGCCGGCAAGCCACGAAGCTGCAATGCCGAACAGGTAGACTGTGAAAATAGCGCCGAGTGCCGTCTGGCTGAGGCTGTAAGGCGCGGCAACGAGGCGGAAACCGATATAATTATAGATGGTGACGAACGAGCCCATCACCAGAAAGCCGATGGCAAAAAGCAGCGGCAGGGCAGGATTGCGGATGTGGCCGATCCACGCGCCGAGGTGAAATCGTGCATTGAAACCAGCTTGCGGGACGAAGTTCTGCGATGGGGGCAGAAGGAGAAGGAAGCCGATGGATGCTGCGAGCCCGAGCAGGCCCATGCCTGCCAGTCCGACGCGCCATGAGAAATATTCCGCAAGCGTTCCGGCAATGACGCGGCCTGCCATGCCTCCGAATGCGTTCCCGGCAATATAGAGTCCCATCGATGCGCCCAGCCCGCGCGGGTCGATTTCTTCCGCCAGATAGGTCATGGCGACCGCAGGGACGCCACCGAGCAACAAACCCTGCAAGCCGCGAATGACCAGCAGCATGTGCCAGTCCGGCACGCTCGCGCTGGCTATTGTGCAGAGCGCGGAGCCAAGAAGCGAGACGAACATCAGTGTCCTGCGTCCGAAGCGTTCGGATACGGCAGCGGCGCAGAAGATTGCAAAAGCGAGAAAACCCGTTGAAACGGAAAGCGACAGCGAACTGGCCGCAGGCGTGATGTTAAAATCATGCGCGAAAAGCGGCATCAGCGGCTGCACGCAATAAAGCAGCGAAAAGGTCGCGAAGCCTGACAGGAACAGTGCGATGCTCGCATTGCGAAACGCCGGTGTACCCTTGATGAGGTAGTGTTTTTGTTCGGGCGCCGCTGGAGCTGGAACGAGCTTGAGCTGGCTTTCCTGTGTTCTGACGCTGTCGAGACTGCGTTCTGCGAGGCGGGACATGACTTTGCCTTTTCAAATCCTCCCGCATTTTGATCTAGTCAAATGGGCTTCATTTGTCCAATATATGAAAGTAACGATTGCAATAGCTTTTGGGTATGGCGATGGAGCTGCGTCATCTGCGTTATTTTCTGGCGGTTGCCGAAGAAGGCAATTTTACCCGGGCGGCTGCGAAGCTTGGGATTGGCCAGCCGCCGCTCAGCCAGCAGATACGCGATCTTGAAAACGAGATCGGCGTGGCGCTGTTTCATCGCGTGCCGCACGGTGCAGAACTGACGGCGGCAGGCACGGCTTTTCTAGATGAAGCGAAAGCCTCCCTTGCCGCCGCAGAGAAGGCAAGGCTTGCGGCGCAAGGGGCGGCCCGTGGGGAAACCGGCAGGCTTGCATTGGGTTTCACCGCGTCGTCCGCGTTCAATCCGGCTGTCAGCGGTACGATCCGCAAGTTTCGGGCCAGATGGCCCGATGTCCGGCTGACGTTGACGGAGATGAACAGCCATCTTCTGATGCAGAGCGTATTGCGGGGGGAAGTGGACGCAGCCTTTATCCGTCCCGGTCTGGAAAACCCCAAGGATGTGCGTATGAAGCGGCTGGCGGACGAGCCGATGATGATCGCCCTGCCAAGTCATCATCCGCTTGCGGTTCATCCGAAGCTGCCAATTTCAGCCTTGGCAAACGAGGCATTCGTGCTTTTCCCGCGCATTGTCGGGCTTAGCCTTTACGATGATGTGGTAGAAGCCTGCCGGAACGCTGGTTTCGAGATGATCGTGGCGCAGGAAGCGCCGCAGATGCCATCCGTCGTCAATTTGGTCGCGGCTGATCTCGGCGTTTCAATCGTCCCTGCTGCGATTGCGCAGATCAAGCTCGCTGGCGTCACTTACAGACCGATCGAAGGGGAGCCACTTGTGGCTCGGCTCGGCCTGGTGTCGATGAAGAACAACCGGTCACCGCTGATCGACAACCTGACAAGTCTGCTGCCGGATCAGCGATCCGCATAACGCGAAAGTGGCTTGAAGCGGTCTCGGCGTTGACCGTCACCTTCGGGCATGTATGATTGCTCAAGCGGCGATATGCCTGGGAGGGGACGCTGCCTTTCCATCCATAGGATTACCGTAGGCGAGGGTCGGTGGCCGCAAGCCGAACGGTCGAATTATGCCCTATCCCGTCCGAATGGAGATTTTCGTGAAAAGACTTCTGATTACCGGTGCTGCGGGTGGACTGGGACGCGTGATGCGCGAAAAGCTGGTGGGGCAAGCAGAACTGCTGCGCCTTTCCGATGTTGTCGATATGGGAGAAGCCAGCCCCAATGAAGAGCTTGTTCAGTGCGACCTTGGCGATCTGGATGCGGTCATGCGCCTTGTCGAGGGCTGTGACGGCATCCTGCATCTTGGCGGGATTTCCACCGAGGCGTCTTTCAGCAAGATACTCAACGCGAATATCGTCGGGATGTACAATCTCTACGAAGCGGCGCGGGCGCATGGCCATCCACGCATCATTTTCGCCAGCTCCAACCACACGATCGGTTTCTACCGGCAGGACGAATATATCGACGCAAAGGCACCCACGCGCCCGGATGGCCTCTACGGCGTTTCAAAGTGTTTCGGCGAGTCCCTTGCCAGCATGTATCACGACAAGTTCGGGCAGGAGACGGCAATCGTGCGCATCGGTTCCTGTTTTGAGGAGCCGCGCAATCATCGCATGCTCTCCACCTGGATGTCCTATGACGATTTTGCCAGCCTGATCGAGTGCGTTTTCCGGGCACCGATGCTGGGGTGCCCCGTCATCTGGGGCGTTTCCAACAACGATTCGATGTGGTGGGATAACAGCCATGCCCGTTTCCTCGGCTGGCATCCGAAGGACAACGCCGAACGCTTCCGCGCCGAACTGGAAAAGACGACACCGCGGCCTGCGCCGGATTCTGCACTTGCCGTCTATCAGGGCGGTGCATTTGTTGATGAGCCTATCCATCAGGACGACTGACGGACTTTTGTGCGAGGCACGATGATGAGGTAGGGCACATATTTTGCTTTACGTACCTCAAAACGAAGGCTAATCTTTTTATCGTGATGCTTTGGGAGGAGTTCACGTGCAGCCAGAAGTTTCAGACAAAAGCATATTTGAGAAGCGTCAGTTGCGGCGGGTTGCCGTGGACGGCTGCCAATGAGCACACCGGAAGAGGATGGCAGGCCTGCGCTGCTGGAGGCCGTGTCGCTTTCCAAATCATTCGGCCCTGTTCAGGTTCTGAAAAATATCGATCTGCGCATTTTCGGCGGCGAAGTTCATGCGATCATCGGTGAGAACGGCGCGGGCAAATCGACCCTGATGAAGCTGCTGGCGGGCAATGAGCGGCCGACGGGCGGAGAAATCCGCATGGATGGCAAGCCGGTGTCCTTCTCTGGGCCGGTTGAGGCAGAAGCGCAGGGCATCGTGCTGGTTCATCAGGAAATTCTGCTCGCACCTGATCTGACCGTCGCGCAGAACATCTATCTCGGTCGCGAGCTTCATCGTGGGCTGGTTGTCGATGACAAATCGATGCGCGAAGGCGCGCGCAAGGCCATCCGTGATCTTGGTGCCGATATCGATCCCGATGCGGTTGTCGGTTCACTGTCGATTGCGCAGCGCCAACTGGTGCAGATTGCCCGTGTTCTGCTGGTGCCGCATCGTGTGGTGATTTTCGACGAACCGACCGCTTCGCTGACGCCTTTCGAGACGGAAGCGCTGCTGAAAGTCATTCGCGATATTCGCGCGAAGGGCGTCGCTGTCCTTTACATCTCTCACCGCCTTCCGGAAGTGAAGGAAATATCCGATCGTGTGACCGTGCTTCGCGATGGCAAGCTTGTTTCCGCACATCTGGCCTCGGAATTGCAGCCGTCTGATATGGCGCGCCTGATGGTTGGTCGCGACGTCGCAAAGCTCTATCCTGACCGCGCAAGCCAGCATGACAACGCTGCCATTATGGAAATCGAGCATTTCAGTGTGCCAGGATATGTTCAGGATGCGAGCTTTCACCTCAACCGGGGCGAGATACTCGGCTTTGCCGGTCTGGTCGGTGCGGGACGCACGGAACTGATGGAAGGTATCGTCGGTCTGCGACCGAGCAAGGGCGATGCGCGCCATAATGGCAAGCCGGTACATTTCCGCAATGCGCATGAAAGCCAGAAGGCGGGGATCGTTTATCTCAGCGAGGACCGGAAGGGCAAAGGGCTGCTGCTGACCAAGGACCTCGGCGTCAATCTCACTCTTGCTTCATTGAAGAAATTCGTGAGCGGGCTGCAGATAGACCGCAACAGGGAACGCACCGCGCTGGATGATGCAATCCGCGAGTTCGATATTCGTACTGGCCGCAAGGACATTCTGGCTGGTCAGCTCTCGGGCGGAAACCAGCAGAAGCTGCTGCTCGCCAAGATGATGATGCTCGATCCATCCATCGTCATCATCGATGAACCGACGCGCGGCATCGATGTCGGCACGAAGGAGCAGATTTATCAGTTCATCGCCAATCTGGCCGATGAGGGGAAATCGATCATCGTCGTTTCGTCGGAAATGCCGGAGCTTATCGGCATCTGCGACCGCATTGTCGTGATGCGGGAAGGGCGGATTGCCGGTGAGGTAACAGGCGAGCGCATGACGGAACATGACATCGTCGTGCTTGCAACCGGCGTTGAAGCCGAAAACGCCGCATAAAAACAATAAAGTGGGAAGTAGATGACACAGGTTGCGACCGATAAAAGCAGAGTGCCGAGGACATCCAAGGATTGGGACTTGCGGGCAATTGCCCCGTTCATTGCGCTCGCCTTGCTGCTTGTACTTGGTGCTATTGTTAGTCCTAATTTCATTGGCCTAGACAATTTGCTCAATGTCATGACACGCGCCGCATTTATCGCGATTATTGCAGTGGGCGCGACCTATGTAATCTCTTCAGGTTGTTTGGACCTGTCAGTAGGATCAATGGTGGCCTTTGTGGCGAGTTTGATGATCCTTTTCATCAATTCCGGCGTCATTGCCGACCCGGTCCTGCTGCTGCTGGTTGCCATCTTGCTGGCTCTGGTACTCGGAGCAGCCTGCGGCCTCCTGAACGGACTCATTACTACCGTCGGCGGAATTGAGCCTTTCATTGCTACGCTTGGAACCATGGGGGTCTACAGAGGTTTGACGACCTGGCTGTCACAGGGCGGCGCGATCACCCTTCGCAATTCCGAAATTCAGGCCATGTATCGCCCGGTTTACTCCGGATACATAGCTGGCATTCCGGTCCCCGTTATCTTCATCTTTGCGACGGCGGCGCTAGCAGCTTTTGTGCTTTATCGCACACGCTATGGCCGTCATTTGCTGGCGGCAGGTTCCAACGAAGATGTGGCGCGCTATTCTGGTATCTCGGTCAAGAAGGTGCGCACTATTGCTTATGTGGTGCAAGGGTTGTGCGTGGCTGTTGCGGTGCTGCTTTATGTACCGCGTCTCGGCTCCACCTCGGCCCAGACCGGCATGATGTGGGAACTGAATGCCATTACCGCTGTCGTCGTCGGCGGTACGCTGATGCGCGGTGGCGTGGGCCGTATCTGGGGGACGATCTGTGGCGCGTTCATACTGGAGTTCATCGGTAACATCATGATCCTGTCGAATTTCATCAGCGAGTATCTGCTGGGGGCCATTCAGGGCGCGATCATCATCATCGCCATGCTGGTGCAGCGTTCGCTGTCGCGGCGATGAAATTACGGTTTTTGGCGGGATTGGTGGGGCGATTCCAGCCAGAGAGGAATGAGAGCCCCGCGTTTACTGGGAGGAAGACTATGCGAGGGAATTTGATGAAGCTTGCTTTCGCCGCCTTGACGGCGGGCGCGCTGGCCTTTGGCGGCGCGGCAAGCGCACAGGACAAGAAGGTGACGATCGGCGTGTCGATCCCGGCTGCCGATCATGGCTGGACGGCGGGTGTCGTCTATCACGCCGAACGCGTGGCGAAGTTGCTGATGGAAGAACATCCAGGCCTCAACGTCATCGTCAAGACATCGCCCGATGCCGCATCGCAGGCCAATGCGTTGCAGGATCTGGCCGTACAGGGCCTCGACGGGCTGGTCGTCCTGCCGACCGATCCCGATCCGCTCGTCAACGCCATCAAGGAGATCAAGGACAAGGGAACCTTTGTCGCTCTGGTCGACCGCGCGCCGAGTAGCAACGACAACACCATCCGCGATCTCTATGTGGCTGGCAACAATCCGGCGCTCGGACAGGTGGCTGGCGAATATATCAAGAAGACCACGCCCGATGCACAGGTCGTCGTCATCCGCGGCCTGCCGATCCCGATCGATCAGCAGCGTCAGGATGGTTTCGACAAGGGTATCGAAGGCTCCAACGTGAAGGTTCTGGACCGTCAGTATGGCAACTGGAACCGCGACGATGCCTTCCGCGTCATGCAGGATTTCCTGACCAAATATCCGAAGATCGATGTGGTCTGGTGTCAGGATGACGACATGGCTGTCGGCGTTCTCGAAGCCATCAAGCAGGCGAACCGCTCCGACATTCAGTATGTCGTGGGCGGTGCGGGCTCCAAGGACATGATCAAGAAGGTCATGGATGGCGACAAGCTTGTGCCGGTCGACGTTCTCTATCCGCCAGCGATGGTGTCCACGGCAATGCAGCTTGCCGCCGGTCATTTCTATGACCAGATTCCGGTGAGCGGCAATTACATCCTCGATGCGACGCTCGTCACGAAGGATAACGCCAAGGATTTCTATTTCCCGGATTCGCCGTTCTAAGGTGATCAAATACCGTGCGCCTGCGGGAGCGGGCGCACGGCTTTTCTTTTTCAATCCCGATATGCAGCGCGAAGCGCGCTCTCAAATTGCTCGATGCCGGTCGATGGCGGGGTCCGAGCATATTCAGGAGAAATTTGATGAAGACGATCAAGGGGCCGGGCATTTTTCTCGGGCAGTTCGCAGGCGACGAAGCGCCGTTCAACACGTGGGATGGCATCACCAAATGGGCCGCCCAAAAAGGTTATGCCGGGGTGCAGGTTCCTACATGGGCGAGCCAGCTGATCGATCTGAAAAAGGCTGCTGAATCGAAGGATTATTGCGACGAGTTTGCCGGTGTGGCGCGCCAGAACGGCGTTGAAGTCACGGAGCTTTCGACGCACTTGCAAGGGCAGCTCGTTGCTGTGCATCCGGCCTATGACGAAGCTTTCGACGGTTTTGCAGTGCCGGAAGTGCGGGGAAACCCCAAGGCGCGCCAGCAATGGGCGGTCGAACAGGTGAAGATGGCGATCCGCGCATCGCGTAATCTCGGCATTGGCGCGCACGCGACCTTCTCGGGCGCACTGGCCTGGCCGTTCGTCTATCCGTGGCCGCAGCGGCCCGCCGGTCTGGTGGAAACGGCATTTGAGGAACTGGCGAGACGCTGGAAGCCGATCCTTGATCATGCCGACGAACACGGCATCGATATCTGCTATGAAATCCATCCGGGCGAGGACCTGCACGACGGCGTGACCTTCGAGATGTTTCTGGAGCAGGTCAAAAATCATCCGCGGGCCAACATGCTTTACGACCCGTCGCATTATGTCCTGCAATGCCTCGATTATCTCGACAATATCGACATCTACAAGGACCGCATCAAGATGTTCCACGTCAAGGATGCGGAGTTCAATCCGACCGGGCGGCAGGGCGTCTATGGCGGTTATCAGGGCTGGGTCAATCGCGCGGGCCGCTTCCGTTCGCTTGGCGACGGGCAGGTTGATTTCGGCGCGGTGTTCTCCAAGATGGCCGCGAACGATTTTGACGGCTGGGCCGTCGTTGAGTGGGAGTGCGCGCTGAAGCACCCGGAAGACGGTGCGCGCGAAGGCGCGGAATTCGTCAAGGCGCATATCATCCGCGTTACCGACAAGGCGTTTGACGATTTCGCATCCGGCGGCACCGATGACGCCGCCAACCGGCGCATGCTTGGATTATGAGGACGCAATGACCATCGAAGCTAAAACCACTGAAACAGCAACGCCCCGCATCCGCCTCGGCATGGTAGGTGGCGGCGCAGGCGCATTTATCGGCGGCGTTCATCGCATGGCGGCGCGGCTCGACAACCGGTTTGAACTGGTCGCAGGTGCCTTGTCCTCGTCAGCGGAAAAGGCGCAGGCCTCGGGGCGAGAACTGGGGCTGGCCGAAGATCGCATCTATTCCAGCTACAAGGACATGGCCATTCGCGAGGCGCGGCTGAAAAACGGGATCGAAGCCGTTTCCATCGTGACGCCGAACCATGTGCATTATGACGCCGCCAAGGAGTTCCTGCGCCGCGGCATCCATGTCATCTGCGACAAGCCGCTGACCTCGACACTTGCCGATGCGAAGAAGCTGAAAAAGGTTGCCGACGAAAGCGGTGCCTTGTTCGTCCTGACGCATAATTATACCGGCTATCCGATGGTGCGACAGGCGCGCGAAATGATCGCCAATGGCGAACTTGGCGATCTTCGCGTCGTGCAGGTGGAATATGCGCAGGACTGGCTCACCGAAGCGGTTGAAGCGACCGGCGCTAAGGGCGCTGTCTGGCGCACCGATCCGGCGCAATCCGGACTTGGCGGCGCGACCGGCGATATCGGCACACACGCCTTCAATCTCGCCTCCTTCGTGACCGGCCTCACGCTCGATAGCCTCGCCGCTGACCTCGACAGTTTCGTCGAGGGACGTCGCCTGGACGACAATGCGCATGTGATGCTGCGTTTTGCAGGTGGGGCGAAGGGGATGCTGTGGTGCAGCCAGGTTGCTCCCGGTAATGAAAATGCGCTGCGCCTGCGCGTCTATGGCACGAAGGGCGGCATCGAATGGGCGCAGGAAGACCCGAACTATCTCTGGTTCACGCCTTTTGGCGAACAGAAGCGGCTTATCACGCGGGGCGGTGCCGGTGTGGGGTCCGCCGCTGCTCGCGTGACCCGCGTACCGGCTGGACACCCGGAGGGTTATCTGGAGGCTTTTGCCACGATCTATTCGGAAGCGGCCAATGCCATCGAGGCCCATCGGAACGGCAAGAAGCCAGACAGTGCCGTGATCTATCCGACCGTCGATGATGGCTTGAAGGGCGTTGCTTTCATTGATGCCTGCGTGCGCTCTTCACAGAAGAATGGTGGCTGGGTCAAGCTTTAGAAATTGATAGGGAATAAAGAAAGGGCGCCACTGGCGCCCTTTTTGTGTCTGACAATTTATTGGTATCAAACGTAACGATTGACGATATTTTCGAGATATTCCTGACGGCCGGATTTCGGTTGCGGATTGATGTCCTTCGCTTCGACTTCAGCCGTGATCTGATCCAGCGATAGATCGGTCAAAAGCTTCTTGCCGAAATCGCCATTCCAGCCTCTATAACGCTCTTCAAGCGGCTTGGACAACGCGCCGTCTTCAAGCATTCCGGCGGCGGCTTTCAGCCCGCGTGCACAGCAATCCATGCCGCCGATATGGCCGATCAGCAGATCTTGCGGATCAAGCGACTGACGGCGCAGCTTGGCGTCGAAATTCGTACCGCCGGTCGTGAAGCCGCCTGCAAGCAGAACCTGATAATAGGCAAGCGCCATTTCCGGCACATTGTTCGGGAACTGGTCTGTATCCCAGCCTGACTGATAGTCATTTCGGTTCATGTCGATGGAGCCGAAAATGCCGAGTGTGCGGGCAAGCGCCAGTTCGTGCTCGAAGGAATGTCCGGCCAGAATGGCGTGGCCCTGCTCTATATTGACCTTGACCTCGTTTTCGAGGCCGTAGCGTTTCAGGAAGCCATAGACCGTGGCGACGTCGTAATCGTACTGATGCTTGGTTGGCTCCTGCGGCTTCGGTTCGATCAGGATCGTGCCCTTGAAGCCGATCTTGTGCTTGTATTCGACCACCAGATTGAGGAACCGCCCCATCTGGTCGAGTTCCCGTCCAAGATCGGTGTTGAGCAGCGTTTCATAGCCTTCGCGGCCACCCCACAGCACATAGTTCTCGCCGCCAAGCCGTTTGGTCGCGTCGATGCAGCTTTTCACGGTCGCCGCGGCAAAGGCGAACACGTCCGGATCGGGATTGGTCGCGGCCCCGCCCATATAGCGGCGGTTGGAGAACAGGTTCGCCGTGCCCCAGAGAAGCTTTATGCCGGTTTCAGCCTGTTTCTTTTCGAAAATATCGACGATTTCGTTAAGATAGCGCGTGTTTTCGGCAAAGTTGCGTCCCTCGGGCCGCACATCGGCATCGTGGAAGCAATAATAGGGCGCGCCGAGCAGGGAGAAAAATTCGAAAGCCACGTCGGCCTTGAGCTTTGCTGCATCCATTTCGTTGGAATACCATGGGCGGTCGAAGGTGCGTCCGCCGAAGGGGTCGCCGCCCTCCCAGGCAAAACTGTGCCAGTAGGCGACCGCGAAGCGCAGATGCTCTTCCATGCGCTTGCCCAGCACGATTTCATCCGGATTATAGTGGCGGAATGCCAGCGGGTTGTCGCTGTCCGGCCCCTCATACTTGATCTTCTGAATGTCGCCGAAAAATCCGGTGCTCATTATGTCCTCCCGTTCGAATGTCGTCATGTCTGATTGGTTGAGGCAGCGTCACTGACCGGCGAGGGCGTGAAGTGCCGGATAAAGGGCGCGATAGCGCTGATAGGCTTCCTCATAGGCCGGGAGCAGGGTCATTTCCGGTTCTATGGTGCGTTCCGTGCGTGGCGGGGTGCAGACTGCAAACGGATCGGCACCCGTTGCCGCTATGAGACCCAGTCGCGCAGCGCCGAAAGCACCACCGAAGTCGCCTTCCTCCGGCAATACAACCGGCACATTCAACGCGGTCGCAATGGCCTTCAGCCAATAGGTCGAGCGCGAGCCGCCACCGACGGCAGTAAGTGCGCTGATATCGGTGCCAGCGGATTGCAGCGCGGCGAGGTTGTCGCGGATGGCGAAGGCAACGCCTTCCAGCACGGCTTGCGTCAGGATGCGCTGATCGGATTCATGTTCCAGACCTGAAAACACGCCGCGTATCTTTGCATCGTTATATGGGGTGCGTTCGCCGGAGAGATAGGGCAGGAATGTCGCACTGCCCGGCGCATTCAGCGTGTCGCCGAGTTCCCTATCGAGCTCGTGGGCCGTCTTTCCGACAAGCCGCGCATACCAGTCGAGTGCGCTTGCTGCGGACAGAATGACACCCATCTG
The DNA here is from genome assembly GCF_018066705.1 of Ochrobactrum sp. AP1BH01-1. Classification (NCBI taxonomy): domain Bacteria; kingdom Pseudomonadati; phylum Pseudomonadota; class Alphaproteobacteria; order Hyphomicrobiales; family Brucellaceae; genus Ochrobactrum; species Ochrobactrum sp. AP1BH01-1. The sequence goes on from NZ_JAGPOU010000001.1 coordinate 178,596, forward strand.
GTGCCACGTGCCGGGCAGGGCGTGACAGAATGCGTGAACCGCACTTTCTGGCTTCGGCTGATAGGCACCGTTTGCGGCGAAGAGCACGCCCGAAGTGCCGAGCGAAACAAAAGCATGACCGGGTTTGACCGTACCCATGCCGCAGGCCGACGCCGCATTGTCGCCAGCGCCGCCCGCCACGACCGGCTGACTGGCGATGCCCCATTCGGCAGCAAGTTCAGCCCGCAGGCGTCCGGTTGCCTCGGTGCCTTCGGCAAGGCGCGGCATCTGATCTTCGGTCAGGCTTGTCTTGTCCAGAAGTTCGCGCGACCAACGGCGTTCGCCGGTATCGAGCCAGCTTGTGCCCGCAGCATCCGACATGTCTGATACGTATTCACCGGTCAGCCAGAAGCGCAGATAATCTTTCGGGAGCAGCACCTTGCGGGTAACTGCGAAAATATCGGGTTCGTTATTGGCAACCCAGACGAGTTTCGGTGCCGTAAAGCCCGGAAAAACGATGTTGCCGGTGACAGCGCGAAAAGCGGGATCGGCGTCGAGCGCCGCTGCCTCGCGGTAGCTGCGCGTATCGTTCCAGAGGATGCAGGGACGCAATACCTGATCCTGTTCGTCCAACAGGGTTGCGCCATGCATCTGACCGGAAAGACCGATACCAGCAATCGCCGAAAATTCTTTGGGATGGTCCGCACGCAGGCCATCAATGGCGGTGCGGCAAGCCTTGATCCACTGTTCCGGGTCCTGTTCGCTCCAACCCGGATGGGGGCGCGAGACGTCCAAATCGCCATGGGCCGAGCCGATGACCGTCTGCTTGTCATCAATCAACAGCGCCTTGACACCGGATGTTCCTAGATCGAGCCCGAGATACATATTTGCTCCTGTTGGAAAGGCTTTGTCGCCTGCGCCTCAGTCGAAATGCGGCAGGTTGTCTTTGAGGAAAATTTCGATGCGGATGTGTTCCTGTCCCGGCACGATCGCCAGACGATCCGCAGATGCTTTCAGAACGCGGATGGCGCTACGAATTTCATGGCCCGCATCCTGCGCCAGAACTGCATGGATGATGCCGTCTGTCAGCGCTTTCGAGGTCACGCTATCGCGTTCATGCGCGATGACGAGCGGGCGATTGGAATTGTGTTTTGCCAGAGCCTTCACCAGACCGCTATTGCCTGCACCCAGGCTGTAAATTCCGGCGATGTCTCTGCGCTCGTCAAGCAGCTTGTCGACAAGCTTTTCCACACGCGGGCCTTCATCGAAGCCTTCCAGAACCGGCAATATCTCGCGGCCCGGAAAGTCTGCTTTCATCGCCGCTGTAAAACCGTCGAAACGTTCCTGATGATCGCGGACCTTCAACGAACCGGCAACGACCGCAAACGCGCCATCCGTCCCGTTGGCGAAAAGGCCGAGAAGCCGGGCTGCGGTGCGCCCGGCTGCACCGTTGTCGACGCCGACATAATGCGTCCGCGTAGATTGTCCGAGGTCGGATACAAGCGTGACGGCGTGAATGCCTTGCTCGCTTAACCGGACACAGGCTTCGCGCACAGGGTCGGTATCGACCGCGACGAAAGCAACGCCGTCAGGCTTGCGTGTGGCGCAATCATCCAGCGCCGCCACGAGCGCCGCTTCATCGAAGGCGGGGACAAGGACGAGATTGATCAATACACGCTCGGCCAGTGCCCGTTCGGTCGCGGATTGCAGTTCAGCACGCAGGCTCAACATGAAGGTGTTTTCATTGTCCGGCAAAATAAAATCGAACTGATAAAGCCTGCCGCGCGCGAGGTTGGCAGCACCCACATCGCGCACATAGCCAAGCGTGTTCATCGCAGCCATGACGCGGTCACGCGTCTTCGCTCTCACGCCCGGACGTTCGTTCAGCACACGGTCGACCGTGGCAAGACTGACGCCCGCTGTTCTGGCTATATCATGGACTGTCGGTTTCATCCTCGCTCCTCGACGCGGACCATAAGATCAAAAATGAGGTACGTAAATCAAAAAATGCTTGCTATTCATTTTTCTTCACGTATCAATGGTCATCGAGGATGGGGCAGTGTGTCTTTGCATGTTGTCCCGATGGAGTGATCTTGGCGCGGGGCGCCTTCGGGAGGATCAGCCATTAGAGGAATAAGCAGCTCCGAAGAGGGCTGTTTTGTCGTGCCGAACTCCAGGGGCGGAATACGTTCGGGGCGAGGTTTGCTATCAGCCGGCGGCACGCCGGTGGTGTTTGGAGGAGGAGTGCATGAAACGTCGTAATTTTCTGACCGGCGCGCTGGTTGCCGCGGCTTTGGGCATCGGTGCCATGGTGTCGACGCCGGTCTATGCTTCGCCGGAAAATCCGGTTATCGGCTTTTCCATCGATGATCTGCGTGTCGAGCGCTGGGCGCGCGATCGCGATTATTTCATTGAGGCTGCAGAAAAGCTGGGCGCCAAGGTCAATGTGCAGTCGGCTGACGGCAACGAGGAAAAGCAGGTCAAGCAGGTTGAAAACCTGATCGCGCAGGGCGTTGACGCCATTGTCATCGTGCCGATGAACTCCAAGGTTTTCGACGCGGTCGTGGCCGACGCCAAGGCGTCCGGCATCAAGGTTCTCTCCTACGATCGCCTGATCCTCAATGCCGATATCGATGCCTATATCTCGTTCGACAATGAGCGCGTCGGCTTCATGCAGGCGGAAGCCGTTCTGAAGGCCAAGCCGGAAGGCAATTATTATCTCCTCGGCGGTTCGCCGACGGATAACAACGCCAAGCTTCTCCGCGCCGGTCAGGAAAAGGCTCTCAAGGAAGCCATCGATTCCGGCAAGGTGAAGGTGATCGGGTCGCAATGGGTTAAGGAATGGAGCCCGACCGAAGCGCTCTCCATAATGGAAAACGCTCTGACCGCCGCGCAGAACAAGATCGATGCGGTTGTCGCTTCAAACGACGGCACTGCTGGCGGCGCCATTCAGGCCCTTGCCGCACAGGGATTGGCCGGAAAGACCGCCGTTTCCGGGCAGGACAGCGATCTTGCCGCCGTCAAGCGCCTGATCGATGGCACACAGACAGTAACGGTCTACAAGCCTTTGAAACTCATTGCCTCGGAAGCCGCAAAGCTGACGGTCCAGATGGTCAAGGGCGAAACGCCTGAGTTCAATTCCAAGCTCGACAATGGTGGCAAGCAGGTCGATACGCTTCTGCTGACGCCAACGGCTGTAACCAAAGATAATATCGACATCTACATTCAGGACGGCTTCTATACGAAGGAACAGATCTACGGGAAGTAAGTCTTTCCCGTGGCGATTGCTGGAGTTGGCTCCAGCGATACGGCCTGATCGAACAGCGGGGCCGGAAGTCTGGAAATCGTGTTCCAGCTTCTGGCCTTACCGACTTGTCGGTGCTGTCTGTGACAACGTTGTCTAAAGCGGTTTCGCCCTGAAAGCTGGCCGCGGGCCATCTTTCAGCGGCTCATTCTGCTGCATTACTGCAAGGTCGTAAGCGATGTCCGAATATCTTCTAGAAATGCGCAATATCGGTAAGGACTTTAACGGCGTGAAAGCGCTTGACGGTATCCACCTGAAAGTGCGCGCGGGCGAATGTGTCGGCCTTTGCGGGGAGAACGGTGCTGGCAAATCCACGCTGATGAAAGTGCTTTCCGGCGTCTATCCTCATGGCACTTGGACCGGCGAGATTTTCTGGGAAGGCCAAGAACTGAAGGCGACGGGCATCCGCGATACGGAAGCCGCCGGTATCGTCATCATCCATCAGGAACTCATGATGGTGCCGCACCTGTCGGTTGCGGAAAACATTTTTCTGGGATCGGAGCCAACGAGCGGCGGCTTCATCGATTATGACCAGATGAATGCGCGTGCGGCGGAACTGCTAGCACGTCTCAATATTCACGACATCAATGTTGCGCTTCCAGTCTATCATTATCCGGGCGGCAAGCAGCAATTGATCGAGATCGCAAAGGCCATCAACAAAAACGCGAAACTGCTCATTCTGGACGAGCCGACATCGGCGCTGACGGCATCCGAAACGCGCGTCCTTCTCGATCTCATCAAGGACTTCAAGGCGCAAGGCATGGCCTGCGTCTACATCTCCCACAAGCTGGACGAGGTGGCCGAAATTTCCGATACGGTGACGGTCATTCGCGATGGGACGCATATCGCTACAAAGCCGATGGCTGAACTGACGACGCCGGCCATCATCACCATGATGGTGGGACGCGAGATGAAGAACCTGTTTCCGCGGGAGCCGCATGATATTGGCGAGGTCATTTTTGAGGCGCGCAACATCAGTTGCTGGGATGTGACCAATCCCGACCGCAAGGTGGTGGATGACGTGTCGTTTGCGCTGCGGCGCGGTGAGATCCTCGGCATTGCCGGACTGGTGGGGGCGGGGCGCACAGAACTCGTTTCCAGCCTGTTCGGCGTCTGGCCCGGTGCGCATGAGGGGCAGGTCTTTCTGGAAGGCCGGGAACTGAAAATCCGCACACCGCGCGATGCGGTTCGACAAGGCATCTGCATGGTGCCGGAGGACCGCAAGAAGGACGGCATCCTGCCCATCATGCCGGTCGGCCACAATATGACGATCTCGGTTCTGGACCGGTTTTCCTTGCGGGGGCTGCTCGACAAGGAGGCCGAACTCGCCACGATCCAGCGCGAAATTCTGCGTCTCAAGGTGAAGACCGCCGATCCCATGCTGGAAATCGCCGCACTGTCCGGCGGCAACCAGCAGAAAGCCGTGCTGTCAAAGATGATGTTGCCAGACCCCAAAGTGCTCATTCTCGATGAGCCGACGCGGGGTGTCGATGTTGGCGCGAAATATGAAATCTACAAACTGATCTTCACGCTCGCGAAACAGGGGGTCGCTGTCTTGATGGTCTCTTCGGAAATGCCTGAGGTGCTTGGCATCAGCGACCGTGTGCTCGTCATAGGCGAGGGCAGACTGCGCGGTGATTTCCCCAATGAAAATCTCACCCAGGAAGAAGTGCTCGCCGCTGCGATCGGCAAGCCGACAACCAATGCGGCGTGATCCGCAGCAAATCTGACCGGTGCATGACATGACGTTGACAGGCAAAAGCCTTCGAAAGTTTCTGGCGGAATACAAGATCGTCGCCCTGTTGATTGTGGTGGCGCTCATCTGGGCCTTTTTTGCGATCCTCACCTACGATCCGGAGATGGGCCGCTCGCAGTTCCTGACCGCGCGCAACTTCTCCAATCTCCTGCGTCAGATGGCAATTACGGGAATGCTCGCATCCGCGATGGTGTTCGTCATCGTTGCCGGTGAAATCGATCTTTCGGTGGGCGCGCTTCTTGGGCTTCTGGGCGGCATCGCCGCCGTGCTCGACGTGCTCCTCGGATGGCCATTATGGGCCACGATCAGCACGGTCCTGGTTTTAGGCATGGCGATCGGGGCCTTTAATGGCTGGCTGACTGCCTATCTCGGCATACCGTCCTTCATCGTCACGCTTGGCGGTCAGCTTGTCTTTCGCGGCATCGTACTGGGCATCATGGGCGGCGTCACCATCGCGCCGATCTCGCCGGAATTCAAATATATCGGGCAAGGCTATCTGCCGGGCTGGCTTGGCAATCTCTGCGCCATTGCGCTGTTTGGAGTGCTGATCCTGATGACTCTGCGCACGCGGGCGAGCAAGCGCAAGCATAATCTCCAGTTGCTTTCATCCGGTATGGAAGTCGCGAGGCTGCTCGGCATAGGTATTCTGATCCTTGGCTTCATCCTGATCCTCAACAGCTATCAGGGCGTGCCGGTTCCGGTCCTGATCCTGCTGGTGATCCTCGGCGTATTCACCGTCATCGCCAAACAGACCGTGTTTGGTCGCCACATTTATGCGGTCGGCTCCAATACCGAAGCAACCCGCTTTTCCGGCGTGAACGTCAATTTCGTCAAGATGGCCGTCTTCGCGCTGATGGGGTTGATGGCGGCAGTGGCCGGGCTGACAACAACCTCGCGCCTTGCTGCTGGCACACCATCGGCGGGCATGGGCGGCGAGCTCGACGCCATCGCGTCTTGCTTCATCGGCGGCACCTCCATGCGTGGGGGCGTCGGCTCGGTGCTCGGTGCACTGGTCGGCGCGCTCATCATGTCGAGCCTCGACAACGGAATGTCGATGCTCGGCGTCGACACGTTCTGGCAGCAGATCATCAAGGGCAGCATCCTTGTTCTGGCCGTTTATCTCGACATCGTATCTTCGGGCGCGCGGCGCGGATGAATTGAGGCGCATCATGATTGATGCGCCTGAAACGACAACGTTTCACCTGAACAGGAAATGCTTTAAACCGCGCTAACCTTCCTCGACGAATACCTCGTCGCGCTTCTTGCGCACCGATGGAAGCAGCACGACCACGAGAACGGCTGCGGCTATGGCCAGCAGAATGGCGCTGATCGGCCGGGTGAAGAAGGTTGCCGGGTCGCCGCGCGACAGGATCATGGCGCGGCGCAAATGTTCCTCCAGCAACGGTCCGAGCACGAAACCGAGCAGCAGGGGAGCTGGTTCGCAACGCAACTTGGCCAACAGGTAGCCAATGAAGCCGAAAAATGCGACCGCATAGAGGTCGTAAACATTCGAATTGACGCTATAAACCCCGATCGAACAGAACGTCATGATAATCGGGAAGAGCACATAATAAGGCACGGTCAGAAGCTTCACCCAAAGCCCGATCAGCGGCAGGTTCAGGATGATAAGCATGAGATTGCCGATCCACATGGACGCAATCACGCCCCAGAACAGGGCGGGCTGCTCTGCCGCAACATTCGGACCCGGCACGATGCCCTGAATAATCATGGCACCGATCATCAGCGCCATGACCGGGTTGGCCGGAATGCCGAGCGTCAGCATGGGAATGAAGGAGGTTTGCGCGCCGGCATTATTGGCGGATTCCGGCCCTGCGACACCAGCAATCGCGCCCTTGCCAAATTCTTCTGGCGTTTTGGAAATACGCTTTTCCACAGTGTAGGAAGCAAAGGAGGCGAGAATGGCCCCGCCACCCGGCAGGATGCCAAGCGCCGAGCCGATGGCGGTTCCCCGCAGGATCGGCGCCGTCATGCGCTTGAAATCGTCACGTGTCGGCATCAGTCCTGTGACCTTGGCCATCAGCACTTCGCGCGAATGTTCGCTTTCCAGATTGCGCAGAATTTCGGCGATGCCGAATACGCCCACCGCAACCGCCACGAAATTGAGCCCGTCGGCATATTCCGTGATGCCGAGCGTGAAACGCGGAGCACCGGTGTAGATGTCGGTGCCGACAAGGCCGAGCAGCAGCCCCAGAACGACCATTGCCAGTGCCTTGATGATGGAGCCGTGCGCCAGCGCCACAGATGACACCAGACCGACGACCATCAGCGAGAAATACTCCGCCGAGCCGAATTTCAGGGCAATTTCAGTCAGCGGCGGAGCGAACACTGCGACGAGAAAGGTCGAGACGGTGCCGGCGAAGAAAGAACCGATTGCCGCAATGGCAAGTGCTGCGCCTGCCCGTCCGCGCCGTGCCATCTGGTAACCGTCAATGGCTGTGACAGCCGACGAAGATTCCCCCGGCATGTTGATGAGGATTGCGGTGGTCGAGCCGCCATATTGTGCGCCGTAATAGATACCGGCGAGCATGATCAGCGCCGAAACCGGATCGCCGATCTGGAATGTGACGGGAAGAAGCATGGCAATTGTCGCTGTCGCGCCAATGCCGGGCAGCACGCCGATCAATGTGCCGAGCAATACACCGATAAGGCAGAAACCAAGATTTGCGAGCGTCGATGCGGTGGAAAAACCGAGCGCGAGATTGCTGAAAAGTTCCAAGTCGGCCTCCTAGAACGGCCACCAGGGACCGAAACGCTGATAAGGCAGCGCAAGGGCGTAGCTGAACACAATGACGGAGAAGACGGTGATCGCGGCGGCAAGAATAATTGCCGCGAGCGGCTTCATGCGCATTGACGCGAAAGAGGCAATGAGGCAGGTCAGGAACAACGACGGCACGAAGCCGAGGCCGCGCACCGTCAGGCCGAAAAATATCGGCGCGGGCAGAATGAAGAACAGGCCGCGCCACGCGATGGGACCCATTGGCTCGCCGGAAACTCGTGTAGCCTGGATAAGGATTACCAATCCAAGCAGGACCAGTACGCCTGAGAGAACGAGCGGGAAATATCCCGGTCCCATGCGCAACGATGTGCCTAAGTCCAGACCCAGCGACTGATAGGCGAAAAAAGCGCCGGTCAGTACGAGGAGGCCACCGCACAATCCGTTGGTCGGATCGATTGAAAATTTTCTTGAAGGCTCGTTCATGGGCCAATCATCTTTCGGATTTGCCGTTGAGAGGGCTATGCCGGAGTCCGGCATGCGAGCTCGGTCGCCTATCCCGGCTGCGCTTTTGATCCGCCACAGAGGGAAAACGATAACCAAGGCGCGTCAAAGGACACACCTTGATTGCACGTCTGACAGTCAGTCCGCATATTGTCCCGCAGCCTCGATGATCGGCTTCCAGCGCGCGACTTCGGATTCCAGCTTGGCCTTCAGCGCCGCCGGTGTCGCATCGGATTCAGGTGACGGCTTTGTGCCGAGTTCGGCGAAGCGGGCGACTACGTTCTGGTCTTTCAGGGCCACCTGAAGCGATTTCGAAAGACGCTCGGTGATTTCCGCCGGGGTGCCCTTGGGGGCGTAAATGCCGTGCCAGATACCGACTTCCATACCGTCCAGACCAGCTTCCTTGGTGGTCGGAAGGTCTTTCAATACGTCAAGCCGTTCCGGCGAGGTGACGGCGTAGGCCTTGATCGTTCCCGCCTGAATCTGCTTCGTCGTATTCGTGGTTTGATCGCACATGATGTCGACCTGGCCGCCGAGCAGATCGGTCATGGCCGGGCCGGTGCCCTTATAAGGAACTGTGACGAGCGGAGTTTCAATCGCGCTCATGAACAGCATGCCGCAAAGATGCGATGCTGCGCCGATGCCGGCATTGGCCACCGTTGCGGTGTCCTTGTTGGTCTTGGCATATTCGATCAGCCCCTTGAGGTCGGTCGGTTCTAGGTCCTTGCGCGCCACGATGGTCATCGGAACTTCCGTAACCAGTCCGACATATTCGAAGCCATTCAGCGTGTCATAGGCAAGCTTGCGGTAGAGCGTGGCGCTTGTCGCCATGCCGATATGATGAAGCAGGAGCGTATAGCCATCCGGATCAGCGGTTGCGACGCGCCCCGCACCAAGTGTTCCGCCCGCGCCGCCGACATTTTCGACGATGACCTGTTGGCCGAGATCCTTGGACATCGACTCCGCGACTAGTCGCGTCACGGTGTCGGTAGGCCCACCTGCCGCGAAGGGCACTACCATGGTAATCGTCCGTTCCGGGTAGTTTTGTGCCTGTGCGGTGAAAGTTGCAGCGGAAATGGCAAATGTCGTCGCCAGAGCGGCGATGGTCTTCATCATAGCGTCCTCCCAGACTATGTTGCGGCGGGCGAGCCCGTATTCTGAATTCAGTTCCCAACGCCTCTTCGGGCGCTTCGGGCAATCAGATGCGATATTATCAAATCACTGCAATAATAATATTTTACACCGAGGTTGTTCTTGAATCGGCATGATTATCCGGTGCTCTCCGGAAGAATGTAGATGTATCCTGACGGCTTGCCAATGCCTGACCTTCAATGAAAGCGCTTATACTACCAAAGTCTGGGTAGCTCGCTTTTCGGCCAGTTGGTCGACGAGGGATCTGGCGGCTGCGGTCAGTTCCTCACGGGACCGCACTGCGATTACCAGGTTTCTTTTTGCCCAAGCGTCAGAAATTGCCACCGTTGCAATGGGGAGCGTTTTTCTGAGGCGTCGAGCAGCCGTCTGCGGAATGATCGCAATGCCCACATTGGCTGCAACCATATTGCCGACACCTTCAAACGTGCGGAGCCTTGTCCTGATTTTAAGTCTGTTGCCCAGCCGGTTTGCTTGAATTTCGACATGCTCCTGCAAAGCGCCGGAGGAAAGACCGATGAAGTGTTCCTGCAGAAGATCGGAGAAGTTCACACGCTTGCGCGCGGCAAAAGAATGGTGTCTGGCCGTAATCAGCGCCAAATGATCTGTTGCAAATGGTGTTAGTTCCAATCCCGTCGTTTCCACGGCATCCGACAGTATGCCGATTTCAACGAAACCGCGTAAAACGGCGCGGGCAATATCGATGCTCTGCCGTTCTTTCAGTTCCACGTCGATGCGGGGATTATCAGCCATCCAGCGGGCAAGCCTCTCCGGAAGATATTCGGTAACCGCAGCGGTATTCGCCGCAACGCGAATGGCAGTGCGCATCGCTTTGGCATGTAACCCAAGTTCGCTATGCATATCGGCCATCTGTCGCATTACGGCCCTCGCATGATGGACAAGGGCATCCCCCGCTTCAGTTAACGTGACGCCGCGCCTTCCCCGTTCCAGAAGCAAAACCTGCCCTGTGGCTTCCATATCGCGCAGACGCTCGCTTGCCGCTGGAAGCGACAGGCCGACTTCAGCCGCGCCATGGGTAATGCTGCCGGTATCGGCCACGGCGAGGAAAAGGCGGAGGTCGGTAAGATCGAAGCGCATAAGCAACATTAGCGCGAATTCTGTCTATGGAAAAGCCGAATGCTGGGTGAGGAACTTCCGCATTCCGTCGAGCGGCCATGTCGCTATAGGAGAGGCATGACCTATTCATTCTCCCTGATCCTGACGATTGCGATTACGTTCCTTGGCGCCGGTTTTATCAAAGGCGTGACAGGAATGGGACTGCCCACGGTCGCAATGGGCATATTGGGCGCGCTGATATCTCCGCTTGCAGCAGCAAGTCTGCTGATTATTCCATCTTTCGTTACCAATCTCTGGCAGCTTCTGGCCGGGCCCAGCTTTGGCCAATTAATGCTTCGCCTCTGGAGCATGATGCTTGCCATCGGCGTGGGAAGCATCGCGGGAACTGCGGTTCTGGTCGGCGGAAACATTGCAGTCACCACATCGATGCTGGGTTCTTCGCTTGTTATCTATGCAGCCTATACGTTGTTTGCCCGGGAGCTACAGGTGCCGGGAAGGCTTGAGCGCCTGCTTTCTCCTTTCATTGGCTTGCTGACTGGCTTGATTGCGGGTGCTACGGGAATATTCGTTATTCCGGCTGTGCCTTACCTGCAATCACTGGGGCTCAGGAAAGACGATCTCGTGCAGTCGCTCGGGCTTTCCTTTACTGTCTCGACCGCTGCACTTGCGGTCGGACTTTCGAGCAGGGAAGCCTATTCGGGCGATCTCCTGCTGGTATCCGTTCTCTCCGTCTTTCCTTCGCTGGCAGGCATGTTCATAGGTCAGGCTTATCGCCGTAAAATCCGGCCGGACAACTTTCGCCGTTGGTTTCTGATCGGCCTTATGGTTCTCGGCCTTGAGATGGCATTGAGACCGTTGTTCTCGATGAGTTGAAGAACGCGGAACGATTTTTCCCATCCGACGCATGGATACGGATTTGCTTTCTTGTTCGAATCCGGCAAGGGCAGGATATTGTCTCAACCCCCAAGAGAATAATCTTTGGCTCCAACGGGTTTCGCTGGAGTTTTCTTATCATCGGCCCGATTGACGGAATGACCCAAAGAGAAACAGAACCAAACCAGTCGCGCGCGTTCCGGCTGTTCAAGCCGATTCTTGCCGGTGCAACGCTGCGCGAACGTTCGATTGCCTGTTTTGGCGCACTGATCGGCATTGCATTGACCGGATTCATATCGAGCATGTTGCTTGGCAGCGGTCCGCATCTGCCTTTGATCGTTGCGCCGATCGGCGCGTCGGCGGTTTTGCTTTTCGCAGTACCTACAAGCCCGCTGGCCCAGCCATGGTCTATCATCGGCGGCAATACGATTTCCGCCTTCGTGGGACTGGCCGTCACCCAGTTTGTCGATGATCCGGCTTTGGCAATCGGTCTTGGCGTAGCGCTCGCAATCGCCGCGATGTCCGTTACCCGCAGCCTCCATCCGCCCGGCGGCGCAGCGGCGCTGACAGCGGTTCTGGGTGGTTCGGCGGTCGCCAAGTGGGGCTTGCTGTTTCCGCTTGTGCCGGTTGCGCTGAATTCATGTCTTCTTGTTGGCCTGGGCATTCTGTTTCACAAACTGTCACGCCGCAAATATCCGCATGTGGCAGCTGCCGCTCCGGTCAACAAGCACAGCACTGTAGACTTGCCGCCTTCGGTCCGCATGGGTATCCGCGAGGAAGACATCGACCGCGCCTTGCTTGCCTTGGATGAAAGCTTCGATATTGATCGTAACGATCTTGGGCGTTTGCTGCGGCAGGTGGAGCTTGAAGTGTCCACGCGTTCGCGCGGCGACCTCACATGCGCGGATATCATGTCGCGGGATGTGGTGAGTATCGAGGAAGAGGCAACCGCCAGCCAGGCCCGCGAGCTGATCTTGCGGCATAATCTGCTGACATTGCCGGTGCAAACAGCCGATGGCCGACTGAAAGGCGTGATCGGTTTGCGCGAATTGATGCATCCGGGCGACGATTTCAGAAACTATGTCGTGGAGGCTCCCACCGCGTCGCAGACTGATCCGGTGATGAGCCTCGTGCCGAGCCTCACTGATGGTTTGGCGCATGTTGTCGTCGTTATCGATGAGATGCGCCGTATCGTCGGGCTGGTGTCGCAAAGTGATCTTCTGGGTGCGCTTGCCCGTTCCCTGCCGAATGAGAAGCTGGTGCCTCTCAAAGCAGCATAACGGCTGATCTCGCGCTTCTCTATTGAATCGATACGGTTTTCCGGGCAGGGTCTTCTGACCCGGAAATCAGCTGCAGGTGTTCATGTCCGTCCAGCGCGCGAGCTTTTATATCCTACTGGCACTGGTCACCATCGCCTTTGCGTGGCTGTTGCTGCCCTATTATTCGGCGGTACTCTGGGCTGTTATTCTTGCGGTGGTTTTCTCGCCTGTGCAGCAGCGCCTTGAACGTCTGTTCGGCGGCAGGAAGAATATCGCGGCCCTGCTTTCCGTGTTGATGTGCATCTGTCTGGTCATCATTCCGATGCTGGCGATTTTCGGTTCGCTGGTTCAGGAGGGCAACTCCCTCTATCAACGCCTGAGCAGCCGCGAGTTTGACCTGAACAGTTATATCTCACGCATTCTGGGTGCCTTGCCGGATTCGCTGGAGGAGTGGCTGACCCGGTTCGAGCTCGGTGATTTTGCCGAATGGCGCTCGCGCATCTCCTCTGCCATCATGCAGGGTAGTCAGCTTTTCGCCGGAAGGCTGGTGAGCTTCGGTCAGAACACCCTGCAATTCTTCATCGGCTTCGGCATCATGCTTTATCTGCTGTTCTTCCTGTTTCGGGACGGTGGGGACCTTGGACGGAAGATCAGGCAGGCCATTCCGCTCAACGACGATTACACACGGCAGTTTCTGGAAAAGTTCACTGCCGTTATCCGTGCGACAGTGAAGGGCAACATTATCATCGCCATCATTCAGGGTACGATAGGCGGGGTGACATTCTGGCTCCTCGGCGTGGAAGCCGCCTTGCTCTGGGGCGTCATGATGACGTTCCTCTCCATGCTGCCAGCTGTTGGTGCTGCCCTTGTCTGGATACCGGCGGCGGCGTGGTTCTTTGCAAGCGGGGAGTGGATCAGCGGTGCTGTTCTGGTCTTCGTCGGCGTATTCGTGATCGGACTGGTCGATAATCTCCTGCGTCCGCCGCTCGTCGGGAAGGGCACCCGCATGCCCGATTACGTCGTGCTGATTTCCACCGTCGGCGGTATTTCGCTGATCGGGATCAATGGTTTCGTGGTTGGGCCGCTAATTGCCGCAATGTTCATTGCCGCCTGGTCGCTTCTGGCAGAAGAGCAGAAGGGCAACAGTCCCGCCCAACTGCCAACAGAATAAAACCTAGGCAACTTTCAGTTCGGCGATGGGAAGTCCGGTGTCGGTCATCTTGTTGTCGACGCCGTTTTCATCGAGAAACTGCTTCATCTCGGCATAGGTCTCAAACCATGCCCGGTTGTATTTGTCGAACAGTGACTGATCCCAATAGTCTTCCAGCCGGAAGGGCTTGTCGCTGAAGACGTCATAGCTCGGTATCTTGAAGGTCTCGGCAAATTCGGCCGTGCGGCTGTCATAGGTGAAGTAGATGGACGGAACGCCATTGGCCAGAGCCATCAGATTGCCGTGCAGACGATAACCAAGGACGAGTTGCTGCTTGCGCACCAGTTCCTCGTAATCGGCGACGACATCCGAATAGAACATGCGATGGCGATAGAGGTTCTCTATCGTTTCGTCGAAATACCAGTCCGCTGTCCAGCGATGCGCCTTGAGGGCCGCGATGGCTTCTTCCTTCTGCTCTACCGTGCCAAAGACCATCTTCTTTTCATCGATCTCGCCCTGCGCCATCAATGTTACATCGAAGCGTTCGGCCATGGATTTGATGAGGTCGCGGTGACGGGTCAGATACTGCTCGATATCCTGCGCATAGGCTGGCGAAACTTCACGGCGCACCGTGACGCCCACCTGCTGCACGGCCTCAAGCGGCGGCAACTTGATGCGCAGGTGCTGGTTGTTGCGGCGAAAGGCCGTCGGGCAACCGACGATGCGCACATTGCGAATACCTATATCGTTCAGCACCTGGGCCGTGTAAGCGCCGCGCACACCGAGGGAGTTGGTGGAATCTGCGATGATGCGCAGGACGGCCTTCGTCTCTTCGGAAAGCTGTATTTCCCCTCTGACCGGCGCTTGCGCCCCGATGCCGAATGCAACGACCGGAAGTTTCAGTCGCTGCAGCACCGGGATCGTGTCGCGCCAGTTCATGTCCTTGTTGATATAGTTCGAGCCGCGCAGGACCACATAATCATATTCCTCCCGCAACTGGTCGATTTTGTCCGGGGAGAAATTGGTGATCGGGAGTTCGGCAGCCTTCTCGTAATTCATCAGCTTCAAAGACGACTCGAAGACGAAGGCATCGCCGATATTATGATAATGATTGATGCTGCCCTGAACGTCTGTGTGACGATACCAGCGGACATTGTCGTGATCGTACACTTCTCCCGCAGGGATCATGACGAGGGCGCGTGCCATACGGTCTTCCTTCTGTTTCACTAAGGTCAAGCCAGGCTCAGCTTGCCTGAGAAAGAGCAGTTTCAGAAACTGCCGGTTTCTGTCTGCGCGGTTTTGACTCACGCAGCCGGTTATAGAGATCGAGATGCTCCTTCGCGCAGTCGACAAAATGGACTGGATTGCGGATGGAGCGGTGCAGCCTGTCCCAAATGCCCGGTTCGCTCAGAACTTCTGTAAAGCGGTCAGCCAGATCCTCGGCGCTGCGCACACGAAAATGCAAGCCATCTTCACCATCGCGGATTTTCTCGGCCATGCCGCCAATGTTAGAGCAGATGACCGGGCGGCGATGGTGCAGGGCTTCCTGAATGACAATGGGTGAGTTTTCCCACCAGATCGAGGGCATCACCACCCAGTCGACCGACTGCATGAGACGCGGCATCTCAGTATTCTGGTAAGCGCCATAGAAGCGCACACGCGGGCCAGCCTCCTCGATCAGTTTGTGCATGCGCTCCTGAAAGGCGGGGGGCTGCTTTTCAAGATTGCCGCCGAAGATCATCAGGCGAGAATCCTCACCCCAGACCTGTTCCGGGACACGGGATACCGCATCGACCAGTACGTCTATGCCCTTGAAGGGATTGATCTGCCCGAAAAAGGCAAAGCGATTGCGACGCGGGTTCGGACCGGTCAGTTCACGCGGAGGCGTCACTTCGCGGATGGCTACGCCGTTTTCGATGACTTCCATCTTGTCGGGGTTCAACCCCCATTCAAGATAACGATTGGCGAGAAACTCGCTCGGCGAAACGAAGGCATCGGCCAGATCGAGCATGCCGCGCACAAAGCGTTCCCGCTTGAGAAAACGCGCTGGCGGTATCTGCGGAAAACATGCGTGGCAATCGATAGGGGACGCCTCGTTGCAAAGCTTGGACGTGCCAGCTTTGACCATCTGTCCGTCATTGTTGCAGATGGACAGGAACTCATGAAACGTCACCAGAACGATGCGGTCCGGCAGCGCCTCGCGGATGGCATAGAGAGTCTCAAGTCCGAGGCCCAAAACATGATGAAAATGCACGATGTCCGGGTCGAAGTCGCGCACAAAGCGGAGCAGGTCGCGGCGGATTTCATCGGTGTTCTTGTTCGACAGGTAGAAATGGTCGTACTCGTCGGCGTGAAACAGGATTTCGTCGCTGGCGCGGCGCATGCTCATCAACGCCGTGGTGCCATGCCGAGGCAGCGGCTGCCCGGCCCGCGCCAGATAGACCGACTGTACGCCGGGAATGCTGTTCAGGCCCTTGTGCAGATTATAGGAGGCAATCTCCCCGCCGCCCAGCGAGATCGAAGGGTGGGCGTGCGAGATGACGAGGACGCGCAGCTTATCGCTCATGCGGGTTCCTCCGCCTGCATCTTGCGCCTTCCAGCGAGAATGGACGACCAGCGGGCGTCGAAGACTTGCCTGTCGATGCGCTCGATAAGTGCAATGGTCGATGCCCTGTCGGTAACGGATGTGTCGTCAGCTCCCAGCATCTGGGCCGAAGGCAACCAATAGGAGCGTAAGCCCGATTGTTTCAGTTTCAATCCGAGATCCAGTCCCTTTTCATGGGTGCCGAGATAACCGCGCGTGAAGCCGCCGACGGAAAACAGGGCTTCGCGTGGAAGGATGCAGCACTCGAATGTAGCCGTAGCCACTTCCGTCAGGGACATTCCTGAAACAGCATCGAGGGGATAACCGGCATAGCGGCTGATCAGCGCCCGGTCTGATTGCGGCCCTGCAACCCAGGTTCCCGCCCAGCGGATTGAATCGTCCTCATAAGCGAGACTGGGAGACAGAACACAGTCCTTGTGTGCTTCATAAGCGCTGACGAGTTTGTCCAGCCATCCGGCGCGGCGCGGCAGCAGCGATCCGGCCAGAAATACCACCTGATCCGTTGAGACCGTGCGGGCGCCGACTTCGAGTGCGTCGTACAGGTCTTCCGACCCCGTGGCGGAAACGAGACGGATGCGCAGGCGGTAGAAATCCGCGAGGCGTCTGATCTGTACGCCGACGCGGTCGATGATCTCGGTGGCAGCCGCAATCACGATCGGCGCGATCCGGGTTTCCGGATCGAGTGCGAGAAGCGCCAGCAAAGGTTCGATTTCCTCGACGCGCTCATCGATACCGAGGATGATCGCAGGTCCTATCGCATCCTCGAAGGGTCCAAGATCGACCACACCGAAGACTTCCGGCGCTGGACGACTGACGCCGCGCAGGAGCGGCACAAACTGTTGGTCGACAATATGACGCAAAGCCCAGGCATTGGGGTCAGTCGCGCGGATTTGCCGGACAATAGCCTCGCGGGACGTGACGCGGGTAGGCGTCAATGGAAAGAAGGCCCGCCGCCCGTCGCTGATCGCAAGTTCGAGGTAGAATGGCGAGGTGCTGTCTCCGGCGAGTTCCGGCGCGAAGGCGACGAAGCCGTGAGCGTGACGGCTGGGATCGAGGCCCGCATTGAATGGCGGCTGATTGTCGAATTCGCGGGTAACGTCAGGCCGATCGATACGAGTCCATGTAGTGTCGATCTGGATTTCGCCGCGATGGCGGCGCAGCTTCACGCTTTCCACATGGCTGTCAGGATCGAGAAGCCAGCCGGAAAGCAGCATGCCGCTTCCCTCGACACGAAAGACATTGTCCATGCCCATCCGGACAGGAAAGGGAAGGCTGGAGACCGTGTCTGTGCCATCGAAGCGGTTGGCGGCTGAACGCATGCGCAACAAAATGTCAGTCGAACTGCGTACCCGAGGCAGTATAGCCCGGATATGACCCGGTGTTTCCCGCGAACCGGACAAGAGCCTGCGGTCATAGACTTCGGTAAAACGCCAGCCGCGCCGCCCGCGAAACAGGAGCCGTTCGATGTCGGTCGGTTCCACCGGCTCATTGGCAAGCAGAAGCCCCGCAAATCCGGAAGCTTCGTCGTTGAGATCAGGCCGCGCAAAAACACTGATCGCGCATTCCGCGAGCGAAGGATTTTTGCCGCTGATCAACAGCCGGGTGACGGCAGGCGTCAGGTCCTGTGCCCAGCCCTGAACGAAAATCTCGCCTTCATCGCTGCCGCCGATGAGTTCGATGCAACCGTCGGATCGAGCTCCCGCTTGCAACAGAACGGTAATAGCCGAAAGTTTCTTTCGGCTGATGGGACCGGAGATCAGACCTTCCACCAGCTCATCGATGACACCCGGCAGGCTCGGTCCGGAAAGATCGCCGATCATGGCAACAAAATCAGCGATGGAAGCGGAGCGCGACGCGAAATTATAACGAGCGACCTTCGCCCGGTGCTGGAACATGATCGTCTTCAACATGCCCCGGCGCAGAGCAGCGGTTGGCACGATGGCGACAAAGCCGTGCGTTCCGGCAGGCGAAGGTTCCTTGAGCGGCCATGTGATCACGCTTGTCTTTACGCTCATGGCAGGATCGCCGTTGAGAAAGGCCGTTACCTGATCGTTTGTGGCACTGCCGATGCCGAGCACCAGAACCAGCGTGTCTTCGATCACGCTGCCGACGACCATTTCGCCTTCCATCATCATGGGAGGACGATCCGGCGACCGGGCCGTTCTTGCGGCGGGCTGTTGAGCGACAGGTCTTTCGTCTTGCGCCATGGGGATGTTTCCTCAGGGCATGACCGCGAGCGTCAGAAGCGCACCGGCCACGAAACCTGCCATCACGAACATCAGCATGAACAGAAGTTTGATGTCGCCGCTGCTGCGCTTGCGCACATCTTCCATGCGTTGTTCTAGCCCCGCAACGACACCATCCATGCGCATGATGTGCACATCAAGTTCGGTCATGCGTTGATGAAGATCGGTGCGCAGACCATCGACGGAGCTGGCGATATCGAGAAGTTCCGCAGGGGCGGCATTGCCGGATGCATCCAGCGTCGGCGCGACGCGCTGGAGAGAACGCTGATTGACCTGCAACTGGCGTTGCGCCGCCATCAGCATGTCGAGCTTGTCCAGAATGCGCGTCATTGGCGCGGCGATCAGCGCTTCCGCAGCCTGTTCGTCGGGTTTCGGCACGCGCAGTTTCTGCTCGGTGCCGACAGCATTGGCGGCGACGACGACGAGTTCGCCAGCACGAGCGGCTGCGAATTGCGGCAGCATCACTTCAAATGCGTGCTTTCCATCGCCGATGCCGTTGCGCTTGAGGTCGGGGCGATCCTTGTCGGCAGGCGCTTCCGCGATAGGCTTGTCGTCAAGCAGAACGCGGATCAGAAGCCGTTCGGTGGGAAAGGATGGATCGAAGGCCCAGCCATAGAGACGGCCTTCCTCAATGGCGTCAACGCGTCCTTTCATGGCTTCGGTCCTTTGAGGCCCGGCGGCATTGGGCGCTGCTGCCTGTTTTGCTTCCCCCTCGGATGGAACTTTGGTCGCGATGTTCATGATTTACCTCTTATGCTGCCTCGACACGCGCGATACGCAATGTCCCGATCAGATCGAGATAACGCGCTGCCGTGGTGTCGATGGTGTCCGGATGGCGCGCATTCTCACTGAGCGACTGGCGCAGATCCGGGTTTTCCGCCATTTGGCGCATCGCCTGGGCGAGTGCGAGCGGATCGTTCGGCGGAACGGTGAGGCCGTTGACCTCATGTTCAATCATTTCGGCCATTCCACCGATATTGCTGCATATAACGGGACGGTTCTGTCCCTGTGCTTCCTGAATGACAAGTGGAGCGTTTTCCCACCAGATCGACGGCATGATGGCGCAGTCGACGGTCTGGATCAGTTGGGCGATGTCATCGCGTCGATAAGCTCCCCGGCGTTGGACGAAAGGATACGTCTCGGCAAAAAGCCGCTCGATTTCGCTGACAAAGCTTTCGTTTTGAAACGGCGCTGCGCCATGTACGCGCAGTTCGAAATCGAAACCCTCTGAGATGAGCTGCTGTGCTGCTTCCAGCAGGACCGTTGCTCCCTTCCACGGATTTAGGTTTCCGAAATAGCCGAAAACCGGTTTGCTGCGCTCAACTTGCCTTGTTTCAACCGAAGGGCGCTCCGGTTGACCATTGGGAATGACGCTGATCAGTTCTTCCGCGAGGCCCCATTCCACGTAGCGTTGCTTGAGGAACTCGCTCGGTGAAACGAACGCATCGACAGCGCTCAAGAGCGATTTGATATGCCGTTCGCGCAGCACGAACTTATCCAGCGCAATGTCCTTGAAACAGGCATGGCAGCGGTCGGGACTTGCACCATGGCATAGTTCCTTGCCGGTGGTGCGGACCATCAATCCATCATGGTGGCAGATGGGATAATAATCGTGCAGGGTCAGGACGATACGGCAGTCTGGCAGCGTGCGGCGCACGATATGCGGGAATTCGGCGCCAAGCAAAAGCAGGTGATGCAGATGGACGACATCGGGTCGGAAGTCCTGCAACAGTTCGACAATGTCGGGAACAATCCCGTAAAGGTCGATCTGGCTCATATAGAAGCGGTCGAAATGACCGGACCAGAGCAGGATTTCATCGCCGCCATTGCCAATGCTCTGGAAGCTTGTTCCGGGGCGGGCTTCGCGGTGCACCTTGTTGGTGGCGCCCATGAACATGGCTTCGCAACCGGCACGTTGATAGGCGCGAAACAGGTCATGCGCGAAAATTTCCGTTCCGCCAGGATGAAGTGACGGATGGTTATGGGCCGCTATGAGGACACGCTGAGCCATCAGACGGCACCCCGTGCGGCGATGAAAATATCCTGATAGTGATCCGCCTCGATCCCGCGCCAGTGGCCGAAGGATTTTGTTTCGAGCGTCAGTTTTGCACCGGCGAGGACGCGATCCAGAAAACCGTTTTCAAATCCCACGGCCGCAAGCGGCGGCAGTTCTGGTACAAACCAGCACGGTCCGCTGCCGTGGCGTTCAAATGCAAGCCGCTTGTCGCGTTTGCCGAGACGGTCGCGGGCGGCCACATCGTCCACGACGAATGCCGTCATGAACAGTTTTCCGCCGGGAGCAAGCACACGGGACACCTGATCCAGATAGGTTTTGACTTCGTCGGACGGCAGATGGGTCACCACCGATGTCATGATGACGAAATCGAAACTCTTGTCAGCGAAAGGCAGGACGAGACTGAGCCCGTTGACCGCCCCTTTGGGGTTGTAGAGATCGTGAGCTATATCAATATGGCGGAACTCGAAATTCGGGTAGCGTGATGTGATGTTCTGGCGGCACCAGTTCACGCCGCCTGCCACGGGATCAATGCCGGAGTAGCGGGCTTGTGCCGGGTCCAGATATTGTGTCAGCGGCATCGCCATGCGGCCGATGCCGGAACCGATATCGAGCACGCGTGCGTCGGAGCGAAGGCCGCCCTTGCGAATGAAGTGTCCGAGGAACTCTGCGCCGACCGCGCGATAATCGCCGTCGCCGACGAACACGCTGTTCGGATCGGGCGAGGGCAAGAAACGGTTTTTCAATACCGACTGCATCAACCAGTCGATCTGCGCATCCGGTATTGCTGGTTTGGCTTCAGGTTCTGGCTGTTTCAGCGCTACCACGTCGGTCAAGCGGCGCTCCTTTCAGATTTGGTCATGATCACATTCGACAGATCGGCGGTGCCTTCCTGTTCCTGTGGCTGGACCATCAAATCGGTAATGTCTTCATCCCAGCGTTGCGTGTGGAGCCAGGAATTATATTGGCTGGCGAGGCCGCGCATATAATCCGCGCTGCGACGGATCGAGCGGCGCTCAAAATGGTAAAGCGCGACGGAAGGCTCATAGAATATATGGAAGCCGAGTTGCCTGATTTTCAGGCAAAGATCGCTGTCCTCATAGTCGCCGATGACATAATCTTCAGTGTAACCGCCGACGAGATCGAAGATATCCTTGCGGGTTATGAGGCAGGCGCCCGTGACGCCCGGTACTTCGCGTGGCCGAAGTGCCGGCGGATAGTTGCCCGGCATGCCCTTGTAATAGTGGTGATTGAGCCAAATCCCTTGACGGTCACGTGCGAAATAAAGCCCCGCATGTTGAAGCGAGCCATCCTCGAACAGAAGGCGAGGGCCGATTGCTCCGAGCTTGGGCTGATCGAACAATGGCTGGATCAACTGCTGCAACCAGCCATGTTGTGCAGGAACGACATCGGAATTCAACATCACGATGGTTGTTCCGGTGGCGATGCTGGCACCCGCATTGCAGGCACGCGCATAGCCGCCATTGCGGTTCATGACTGCCAGCTTGAACGGCATATCGTGCAGGATGTGCAATCCACCCAGCATGTGTTCCGTGTCGTCCTGAATTTCAGGAGAATCCAGCACGAAGATGAACTCTGCATTCTCCACCAGCCACGGGTCTGTCGCCATGGATGAAAACTGGAAACGCAGGAAATCAAGGTTGCGATAGAGTGGAATAACGATGGATGCGAGCGGGGAAGCAGGCGTCATCCCGTAATCCTTCACCTCGGATATCCGCACTGTTGCAGCGAGTTTTTTCTCAACTTCGGTAAGGGCCGGTCCGAGAATACGGGAAAAGACGTGCGGCCTTGCCTGTTGCGGCGGTACGGACCGCAAGATGCGGTTACGTTGCGCCGTTGGCTCAAAGGGTTGTGGTGCTGGTACGAGGGACGCGGTGGTGCCGGAGGCAAGGCGCAACTGGAAACGTGGCTGCAGAAGCGGCCCAAGATTTTGCACCGAAGGAAGCCAGGCGACGAACCCCGTCACATCCTGCTGCGGCGCATCTTCCCGCTTGGCAATCTTGCCGGGAAATTTGTGAAAGTTCGGCTTCAGCGACAACGCGCTTCCATTTTCCGGGAGATAATCGATATCCGCAAGCATGGCGGCGGGATCATGCATCCATCCGCCCACGATCAACCCGCCATCGAGCGCCAGAGCGAGATCGATTTCAGCGGCCGGATGAGTGGCAGACTGTGCAATCTGGCGGACAGGCAGCGGCGTGCGCGTTTGCAAATCAATGGCGACTGCCGCACCCGCAGGACTTAGCTTGCCGAGCTGGCGAACAAGAAACTCCCGCAATGCGCCGTTTCCCTGCCATTTGGTCCACCATTGGGCAAAATCCGTTTGTTCGCTTGTGGTGGACGCAAGCTTGCGAACTGCAACGCCCTTCTGACCGGTGAGCACCAGCAGCAGCGATGACGGCAGGTGTTGCGCTGCTTCCAGCAGAAGATGGCATGGCTGCCAGGCATTGCGCGCCTGCCGGCCAACCACGAAGCGTGGTGGAATGACCATGACACCGCCGGATGTGATGCCATAGATAGCCGAAATCTCGCCCAGCATCGGGTCGATCGCTGTTTCAAGGAGATGGTGTCCCTGAACCGGTTCGCCGCAATGCTGGGCTTCGCGCGGTTCCGGCGTCAACGCGAAAGTCAGGTCACGCACGAGGGATGCGAAAGTCTGGTTTCGCGAGAGCCGGAAAGTGCTGCGCCACGTGGTCAGGATAGTGGTAAGAAGCTTGATATGTCCGGGGAGCGTCAGATCGCCTACGGCATATTCGACATCGAAAGGGGCGAGTTCCCTTGCCGGATAGACGATCGCTTGCGCCGTCGGACCGAGAGACCCTGCCGAGAGCGAAAGTTCGGCGGGTTCACTGCCGGTACGCATGGCCCAGAACACGCGCAGGCCGCCATTTTCGAGCGGAATGCTGACGCTCAGCAACGGGACCGGCTGAACCGGCATTTCAAATGTGCATTTGGTGGTCGTGCGAGCCGGGCCTGGAATATCCCAGATGACCACAGCCACATCGGCGCAAAGACGGCAAATGGAGAGGTTCTCGGTTTTGCTTTCAATGTCCGCCGAATGGTCGAGGTTCAATGTGTGGCCCTTTCATTCTTGCAGAAAAGTTCAGCTTGCAGGAGGTCCGGACACCCAACAGAGGAAGTTGCGTGTCCGGCGAAGTCGAAACGTGCCCGGCGGGAGGATTGCCGGGCACGCTCTCAATTGTTCAATCAGTGAACGGTGAAGTACTGGTCGGGATGAGCCTGTACATCGTCTGCATTGGTGTTCACGAGGGTAACGGTGTCGCCATTGCCGAGGTCGACAACGACATTGCCACCGACCTGCGTGACACGGTCGGCAAGATCGTCTGCGGAAGAGATATCAAGACCATTGATACCCTTCTGAATCTGCAGAATGTCTTCGCCGGGATTGAAGTCGAGAATGACGTCGTTTCCGCCGCCACCATTGAACAGGAATGTATCGCTGCCATTTCCGCCGATGAGAACGTCGTTTCCAGCACCGCCATCAAGGATGTCGTTGCCATTCCCACCGTAGAGAATGTCATTATGCGCGCCGCCATAGAGCAGGTCGGAGCCGTTGCCGCCCTGGAGAATGTCATCTCCATTGCCGCCATACAGCACGTCGCTGCCATTGCCGCCGCTCAGGACGTCATTTCCTTCATTGCCGAAGAGAATGTCGTTTCCGTTTTCGCCGAACAGGGTGTCGTTACCCGTGCCGCCGAAAAGGATGTCATTCCCGTTGCCGCCGAAGACGGTGTCGTTACCATCGCCTCCGAATACGAGATCATCACCGCCATGGGCACGGATGAAATCGTCAAAGCGGGAGCCGAACAACACGTCGTCGTAGGCGCCGCCTTCTAGAGTGGCCATCTGCTTCTCCTTGTGTTCCTGTAGGGGTTTCCACAAGCCGGAATGCTCCGACCATTATGCTCTTAGTAGTCTGCTCTGCATTATGTGGAATTGCAACATCGCCATTTGGTATAATTGCGGCATGTGTAAGTAACAAATTATTACCATTAATTTATATTGCAGTTCTGTAAACATAAATATGAAATATATTTGTAGTGATTATAATTTATATTTGTTTTGTATTTACATAGGAATTAATTGGAAATTTGAAATATTTGGCTAAGATGAAGGAAATGCGAATATATTTCAACAACATGACGCCGCGCATATCATTTCATGCGCGGCGACGCTTCCATCGGAAATTTCAACCTCTGATCGAGTTTTACTTTGAAATTCTCTGGATATTAATCTTCGCGGAATGCCCGGTTCAAGCTATCCGTGATCGGAGAAACCAGATAATCGATGGCACGGCGTTCCTTGTGCACGATGATGATTTCAGCGGGCATACCGGGATAAAGTCGGGCAGTCGGATTTGCGGCGAGCGACGCCGGAGTGATTTCGGCGCGTGCGACGAAAAATGCGGTATCGGTCTTCTCATCAAGTGACTGATCGGCGGCGATATAGGTCAGCTTGCCATCAAGCGGAGCCATCGAGCGCTGATTATAGGCGGTCAACCGGATCTGAGCACCTGCGCCGACCGAAATGCTGTCAATGTCCCGCGGGCTGATTTTCATTTCAACGACGAGGGGTTCGTTTTCAGGGACGATATCCATGATCGCTTCGCCCGGTGCGATGACGCCGCCCGGCGTGCGCAGCCGAATGTTGGCTACAATCCCGTCTTGCGGCGAGCGAACTTCCACGCGCCGCATCACATCCTTGGCGGCGACGATGCGTTCCTGCACATCCGAAAGTTCGACCTGGCTCGATGTGATCTCCCCGGCTATCTCGGACTGAAGATCGCTCTCGATTCCCGTCAGGGCAAATTCCGCGCCGGCTTTCGCCTGTTCGGCTTTCGCTTTGTCGCCTGCATATTCGCCCCTGTCACCCGCAAGCTGGCTAAGACGTGTATCAATTTCCGTAAGCTTCGATTTCTGAGCAAAGCCCTTTTCGACAAGGCTGGCAATCGCCTTGCGCTGATCGCTGATGAGTTCGATTTGCCGGTCCGTCGCAGCTATCTGCGCGGTCGATGCCTTGGCCTGCTCCGTATATTGCTCAATGGTTTTCTGCTGGATGTCGATCTTGCTCAGTTTCTGCGCCAGTCGTTTCTGGAAAAAGATGTTTTCGGCGCGAATGGCATTCTGCGCGTTTTCACCGCCATCAGCGAAGTTTTCTGGAAAGCTGATTTCCTTCGCGCCCGACTGTTCGGCGCGCAGACGAGCGAGTTTTGCGATCAAGCCGATGCGCCTGCTTTCAAGGGACTGGAGGTCGGAACGTGCCTTGGTGTCGTCGAGCCGAAGCAATGGCTGACCAACCTTGACGATATCGCCTTCCTGTACCAGCAGGCGATCAAGGATGCCGCCTTCGAGATGGCTGATGGTCTTGCGCTTGGAATCAACAATCACAGTACCCATTGCGACGGCTGCACTTCCCAGATTGGCGGAATAAGCCCATGCGAAAAAGCCGCCGAAAGCAACCCCTATTGTGGCTAGGCCAGCGATGATGAGGCCGCGCAAAGGCGATCTCAAATCCTCCCGCTCCAGATCGAGCGCCCATTCAGGTTTGACGCTGCCGAAGCGGGTGAGAGCCTTGTGATCCGACGATTCTGCACGCGGCGCAAGCAGGCTGGAAACACGGCGAGGAATGACCGATTTACCCATCATGCGTTTGCTGCTCCCATTTGCGGGCCATTATTGGCGGGTGTCAGTGAAGCGACAACATCGGTGCGCGGACCGAACTGCGAGATGCGCCCGTTTTCGAGCACGAGAAGCTTATCGGCCACCTGCATGATAGACGGCCGATGCGCAATCATGATGACAATGGCGCCATCGTCGCGAGCGTGTTCGACGGCACGGATCAGGGCGCGTTCGCCGACCGCATCGAGGTTCGAATTCGGTTCATCGAGAACAATCAGGCGCGGGCGGTTGTAGAGGCAGCGTGCCAGACCGATTCTCTGGCGCTGCCCGCCGGACAATGTCAGGCGACCATCGCCCACCGGCGTATCATAGCCAAGCGGCATGCGACCGATCATTTCATGCACATCCGCAAGGCGCGCGGCTTCCAGCACGCGGTGCGGATCGCTGTCACCCATGCGGGCGATATTGTCCTTGATGGTTCCATCCAGCAGCGAGACAGACTGCGGCAGATAGCCGGCAATCTCGCCGAAAGAACCGCGTTCCCAGAGATAAACGTTATTGCCGTCAAGGAATACGCCCCCCGATGTCGGCTTGACGATTCCGATCAACAGCCGCGCAAGTGTCGATTTACCCGCAGCCGAGGGGCCAACGACGCCGAGAACTTCACCGGGGGATATCGAGAACGAAATGCCCTTGATGATCGGAACATCGACGCCGGGGGCGGCATAGATGAGCTTGTCGATCACGAGGTCGCCATTGGGGCGCGGCGTCGGCATGGTCTGGCGAACGGCCAGATTTTCAGAAAGCAGTGACTGGACGCGTTTCCAGCTCGCTATAGCGCTGACCCACTGCCGCCAGTTTTCGACGATTCGGTCGAACGGCATCAGCAAGCGACCGATGATGATGCTGGTCGCAATCATCGCGCCCGGGGTGATTTCCTGCTGCATGGCAAGCAGCGTGCCTATGCCTAGCGACCCGATCTGGATAATGAAACGCGCCGTGCGGGCAATCGAGGAGAGGGCGCGGGCGCGGGTTCCGCCAAGATCCAGCACTTCCAGCGCCTGAACCTGCATCGTGCGCCAGCGGCGGGCGAGCGCCGGGAGCATACCCATGGCTTCGATGACTTCGGCATGCCGCAAGCTGCTGCCGATCTTTGAAACCGCTTCGATGTTCGCCTGGTTCGCCTCCTGAATCAGATTTCGGGTCAGGAGGTCGGTCAATACGCCGCACGCAATCAGGATAATGACGGCGACGAGGCCAATCACACCCAGCATCGGGTGAAGCAGGAACAGGACGCCGAGAAAGATCGGCGACCATGCCGCGTCGAGTGGAGCATTGATAGCTGGCGAGGTGAGAAAGCTGCGCAGCTCATTGAGATCGCGAAGCGTCTGAGTCGCTTTCGGCATGCCTTGATTCACGGAGGCCTGCACCGCTGCGGTCAGGACCGCTAGATTCAGGCGGCGCACAAGTGCGCTACCCATGGCCTGGAAGGAAAGGGAACGAATGAATTCCAGTACCCCGAATACCAGCATGGCGCCGATGGCGAGCACAGTCAGCATGGTGAGCGTGTCCATGCTTCGGCTGTTCAGCACCCTATCATGAACCTGCAACATATAGAGAGGTACAGTGAGTTGTAGCAAATTGATACAGGCGCTCAGCAGCACTGCATAAAGTAGTCCCGACAGGAAAACGCGGCGGGCCTTGAAAATCAGGCCTTTCGGCGTAGTTACCGAATCGTCCGGGCCCTTTTTGTGCGCAGGGCTCTTGCCAATCGAGTTGTTTTCGCGAGTATCATTCATACGCTATCTGCCTTGGAATGGTCACAGGTGGCGGATATCCCTAAAAACTGTGTGCTAGTTCTCAAGATCAGTAAATTAATACTGTGGAGAATGTGACAGAAAAAAGGTTCTTACGGCGGGGAAATGCGAAAGGAGCAAGGAAAATATAACTGCAAATTTCTTCAAAATTTGAAGTAAAATTGAAAATGGAGAGCAAAAGATGCAAAAACTTCTACACGAGGGAGTGGAAGTCGAAACATCAGTCGATGGCTTTACTGCCGTTGATTTTCCTGAAGTTACCGCCGAAAAACAGGAACGCAGACATCCGGTTCATACAGTCGTTATCACGCATTTCGAACTGGCCCGGATGATAGAACGAGTGAACCGCCGCTTTGTGAGCTTGCTGAAAACCGAGCTGACGAAGTTAGGCGTGGAAGATATCGGCCCGGCCCAGACCCTGGTTCTGATGGCTATTGGCGATGTCGAGCTCACTGTGGGTGAACTATTGGATCGCGGGCATTACGTCGGTTCCAACATTTCCTATTATCTTAAACAGCTTACCGATGGCGGGTATGTCGATCGTGTGACCTCGCAGAGAGACAAGCGATCGGCCCGGATTCGCCTGACGGACAAGGGTGAACGGTTGTGCGCGAGCTTGCGAAATGCAAGCCGCTCCTACAATCATATCCTCACTCGCGATGATGACGATCTCCGGAATCTGGAGATTGCCTATCAGACTCTGCACAGACTGGAAGTCGTGTGGGGCAATGCCGCACGGTTTGGTATTTGATGTGTTGCGATGATTTTCGGCCGCTAGCCGAACACGTTTCGTAACATGCGTATAGCATTTGTGCACAGGCGCGGTTTTGGGCAGTTCGCTGCGTTGGCCGAGAATCTGGCTACGGGCGGACATGACGTAAGCCTGATCTGCGAGACAGTGGACCGTCGCCTCCCTGCGGTCCGCGTCATCCGCCACAGAGCAGAGTCTGGTCCTCGCACCGGCGGTGCGATGGCCAGATATCTGGAAGTACCCGATCATCACACGAGGATCGGGTACAGGGTGGCCGAAACCCTGGAATCCATGGCTCATCAAGGTCAGGCTCCCGATATCGTTGTCGGTCATATCGGCTGGGGCAGCATGATGTTCGTGAAGGACGTGCTGCCCTCAGTACCCGCACTCGGCTACTGCGAATTTTTTTACCGCGCGAATGGCGCGGATGTAGGCTTCGCTCCCGGCGATCGGCCAGACGTCGAAACCCGCAAGCGCCTGCGCCTGCGCAACATGGCGCAACTCGTTACGCTCGACGCAATTGACGGCGGGTTCAGCCCCACGCACTGGCAGAAAAGCCTCTATCCGCGCTCGGTTCAGAACCGTATTGCGGTGGTTCACGAAGGGGTGGATACGAAGCTCTTCTATCCGGATCGTCATGCAACGATTCAGCTGCCGGATGGACGGACGCTGAAGGCAGGAGAATCGCGCGTAATCACATTCGTGGCTCGCGATCTCGAACCCTATCGCGGGTTTCCTCAGGCGCTGGAAGCTGCGGCCAAGGTCATTCGGCAGAACGACGATGCGATCTTCGTTTTTGTCGGCGGCGATGGCGTCAGCTATGGAACGCCGCCGCCGGGCGGCGGTTCGTGGCGCGAGCATCTTGTCAGGAATTTTGATCTGCCGCCGGATCGCATCGTGTTTCCGGGCACTATCCCGCACGCTCAGCTGCGAAAACTCTATCAGATATCGACCGCCCATATCTATCTGACTTATCCTTTTGTCCTGTCCTGGTCGGTCGTGGAAGCGATGGCTTGCGGTGCCCTTATCATCGGTTCGGATACGCCCCCCGTGCGGGAACTCATTCGCTCGGGCCAAAACGGGCTGCTCGTACCGTTTTTTGAGCCGGATATATTGGGGGAGGTGATCATGAACGTCCTTCGCGATCCTGACGCATGTCTTCAGATGCGGGCTGCAGCACGCCGAACCGTCGAAACCCGGTTCAGATTGTCGGATTGTTTACGGCAGCAAAAAACCTTGATCGACGCAGTGTTAAACGGCCGGTAATTGGTATGTGGCGACAATCGGGCGTGCAAGCCCTGTAAAATAAATATAAAAACACGTATTTGCGCGTATTTACGCTATCGTTTCAATATATATTCACATTGTTTCAAATTTTGAATTAAACTCCTTCCAAACATTCGTAATATTATCATATAGTTGATGCTACAAGACTGTTGACAATACATGATCTGTATTTTCACATTGCAAGTGCAGGCCGAGACTCCCAAGTCGGCCATCACACAATGGATGATTATGTTGAGCACACCACTTCCTGCGATCTCGGCGCGGAAATCCCGCCGATATGCCATTGCTTCGATGCGTGATCGTGAAGCGCTGGAAGCGACGTCTCTAGGCGAGCTGACCACCTTTGTCGAAGGAGACGGAAAACGCCTTCGTCTGGCGAATACATTTCCACTCATTGCGGTCGCCGCCTCGCAAGAGGGCGAGAACGAACTGAAGACGGTTCTGCAGCAGATCTATCGTCTGAGCACCATTCCGGAACTACCCGTTGTGCGGGTCGATGAAGCGTCCCCCGAAACTGCTCCGCTGTTGGTTACGCAGTTGCTTGAGAGCAGCCTGGATCGCCTTGTGGGCCATGTGAGCAAGGTTCACACCGAGCTCGCCATGCTGCGCCGCGAGCGCGAGACCATGTTTGAGAATTATCGGGCGATTGAAGACGCATTCCACGCCCGCAACTGGGATTCCTCGACGGAGATTTTCAGTCATGCCCCACTGGTCGATCCAAAGGATGAAGGCTTTGCGCGTCTGCTGCGCGAATCGGAGATCGAGCAGCTTTTCCCCATATCGAGCTATGCCGTTTCCGGTTTCGCCCTGCATTTCCGTGATCTCCCGGCCAATCGCAATGGCCAGTTGATCGTAACACTGGACTATCTCGAAAATGGCGAAGGAATTGCCGAATGGCTGGTGCCTTACGGTGCGCTGCATCCGGAATGGAATTTTTTCTCACTTCCAAAGGGATGTGACGGCGGCCATCGGACGCTGCGCCTGCGCATCTCCGCCTCGGGTGGAGTTCCGCCGGAACTGTCGCTGGGCAATGTGATCGCCAACGAGCGCTATGCGGCGCGTGCGCGCATTCCGCATGCCGATCTCGACATGCGTCCGCTGGCATTGCGGATTTTCACCGGCTTGCCGGGCGTTCGTCCTGCGTCGCTGCCAAATGCCATCGTGCCGACTGCGCTGATCAATGGCCGAAAGGTTGACGACTATCGTCTGCCCGTTGAACTGCTGCGCAACGTAGCCAACGTGTCCGTTACGTCCGTCACTCCTGATTTTCCGACCGTGCGTTTTCTGGAACATGAAGATGCCATTGGCTGCCATCCGCTTGAGGAGGGCGTTACCGCAGCCGCAATACGACGGGTGGTGGCGCCAGGCACGGTCCGCGTTTCTGCACGGGCGGTGATCGACCATCCGGAAGGCCAGCCTTGTGCGGTCGGTCTCTTGCTGGTCAATCTGGCGTCAGATGTGAAGGACGAAATCAATGCGATTTCCAATCTCGACCGTCGACGCCAACAGGTTTTGTTCAGCGGTTGGTCGGAAGTCGCGCCCAATCGCCCGATCGATATCAACTTCATGCTTGAAGGGCCGGTCGACCGGACGATGGATCTCGTTGTCCTCAGCAAGGCCGCCGCAGAATCGGTCGACTTTTCATGGCTCAAGGTCTTCAACTTCCGGCTGGTCAAGCACATCGAAGCGCGCCCCGGTAAGGAACAACTAGCCAAAGAGGCTGCGAATGTACGATAGGTCGAAGGATTTGATCGTCGTCGCCATGCCGCTTTACGGTCATGCGGCACTGGCGCTCGAAGCACTGGAAACCATTCTCGCATCAGAGACGGTTTTTCGCACGCAGATCGTGGTGTCGGTGGACGGAGACCCCCGTCGCGAAGTGTTCGACAGCCTGACGCTCTATGCGGCAGCGCATTCCAACATCCATATCATCTTTGGCGAAAATGCCGGTCCCGGTGGCGCCCGTAATCGCGCTGTCGACTATATTCTCGAAGAAATGCCGGACGTGAAGGCGGTCTACTTTGTCGACGCCGACAACCGCGTGCAGCCGCACACCATCGACACGCTCTACCGTCAGCTGCTGGCGGCGAATGCCGGCTGGGTCTACACCAATATCGACACCTTTTCGGTCAACTGGCGGGCCCATTATGGCAATAGCTATTCGCGGTTGATCCATTGCATCACAGACAATATCTGCGATACGGGGTCGATGATTTCTGCGGATGTTTTCCGCAGCGGCGTCCGTTTCGACGATGATCGTCAGAACGGATTTGAAGACTGGGAGTTCTGGCTTTCGGCGATTGAAGCGGGCTTTGTCGGGACGCCCTGTCACGATACCGGCTTTGAATATCGCCTGCGAGCGGAAAGCCGCTTCAAGGAGGCCAATCGCGACCGCTCCGGCTCGATCAGCTTTCTGCGCAAGCGGCACAAGGCGCTGTTTCGCCGTCCGACACTCGTAGGTTTCGAGCATGAGGAATGCCCGCGCTATGGTGTAATCCGGGCTGGCGAGGGGACGGTCAGTCTTTTCACCGATCTTGGCCTTGGCACTACCGATCTCAAGTTCGATGATGCGATCCGTGCCTTCTGGGGCAGTGTTTCCGAGCCGGATAATTTCCATTTCCCGCCGTTTCTTGCCTCGTCCAATACCGAAACACTGAAGCTTCTGGCGCGTTCGCGGCTGTTGCCCAATATCCTGTCACGGCTTGAGAAGCTGGCAGAGCAGGCCAACATCGTCTTTGTGGAACTGACCAATGTCGAAGACGAGCGGCGTATCGACACAGAAATCATGCCGTCGGGAACGCGGCAGCCACATGCCGATCTCATTTTCGTTTCGACCAGGCTCATAAAGGAAATCATTGAAAACGATGCACTGGATTGGTTCGCATCGTTGGGCACGCAGCAATTGTGGCCCACATCGGCGCGGATGAAAGTGCGCTTTCCGTTCCCGCGTGTTCGCCAGCGCCGCGCTCTCTCACGGCCAGAACAGTCAATGCTCAATCTGGTGACGTCAATTGCAACAAGTCCGCTGAAGCAGAGCGCAGCCACACGCTGGACATGGCGTCCGCGTCGCCTGCCGGCCCTTTCCGAAATGTATCAGGTGTTGCGAAACGAATTGGGTGGTGGACCCGTTTTGCCGCTTGCGCATAACCCGGCGAGAAAAAAGACGGCTGCCGTTCTGGTGCCGAACGCTTCTTTCGGCGGGGC
This sequence comes from Ochrobactrum sp. AP1BH01-1, assembly GCF_018066705.1. Classification (NCBI taxonomy): domain Bacteria; kingdom Pseudomonadati; phylum Pseudomonadota; class Alphaproteobacteria; order Hyphomicrobiales; family Brucellaceae; genus Ochrobactrum; species Ochrobactrum sp. AP1BH01-1. The sequence goes on from NZ_JAGPOU010000001.1 coordinate 211,965, forward strand.
TGAAAAGGTTGCTTATGCTGCCGGTCGCGAGTTGAAGAACCAAGGATTCGAAACCCATCTGTTCGTTCTCGGCAATGAGCGGATGGACGTGCTCGATGAATTCGACCAGTCCTTCGATTACCTGCATTTCTGGAAGGATGGCATCCCCGCCTGGGGCGACACTAACCGCTTTCTCGGTCAAGACTTCATCACGGAAGATCATCCGCTGGACTGGAGCATCCTGCGCGGCCAGCTTTCCGGCTTCGATCTGGTTGTGAACAATCACGTCATGGCGGCGCATCCGTTGATGGGGAAGCTTCGCTCGGAAGGCACACGCACCGCCTGCTATCTGCATGTGGTGGATGAAACCGTCTTCCGCCGTCAAGCAGGCCAGCCCTATGCGGCGATCGCCTTCGAACACGCCTATGACGCCTTTCTCACCTGTTCGGATCAGCTGAAAATTTATCTGCACAGCTTCGGTGTTCCGTACGAAAAAGTATTTTCCGTGCCAAACGGAGCCAGTTTTTCAATCGATACAAAGCTGCGGGCGCAGGTCTCCACGGCGCGCAAGCAAGGTCGCAAAGGCGAGCCGACGCGTATCCTTTATATGGGGCGCCTCGACCGTCAGAAGGGCATCGACCGGCTGCATGACGCAATCGTCAAGCTGAAAGAACAGGGCATTCCGTTCGAGGCGCAGGCTATCGGCGGCGAAATTCTTTCCGATGATCCCAGCGCATCATGGATGACGCGCCTGAAGGATGCGGGCGTCAAGGTATCGCCGCCCGTCTTTGACGGCAAGGACATTGCGAACCATCTGGCCTGGGCCGATGTTCTCCTGATGCCTTCGCGCTGGGAAGGTGCACCATTGATGATTGCCGAAGCACAGCAGCTTGGCTGCGTACCGGTTGCAACCGCCGTTGGTGCCGTCGACGAGCTCATCAATCACGGTCGCGACGGCATTCTCATCCGCAACGGCAATGATGCGCAGATTGTCTCCGACATGACCCGCATTCTGACCATTCTTGCACAGGATCGCGACGCTCTAATGCGGACCGCCGAAGGCGCTCTCGCTTCGGCGGCTCATCGTACATGGAGCTCGGCGTTCTCCGAATTTACTGATTGGGCGAATGAAATACGCCCCGCATATCCGAAATCCCGGTCTTCCCAGCCGGACGTTGCAGACGATGCCAGCGCGACCGCCGTTCTCCCCGGTCGTGCAGTTGCCTGATTATACCAGAAAGGTCGACCTATGAGCCGCCCAACCAATCCAAGAATCCTCGTCACGGGCATTCCGAGCCATCTGACACGCCTTATCCAGCGTGCGGATAAGGCGCAGGTTTATTACTCGGAAAAGCAGCGGGATTCCGAATCCAGGGATAATTTTATCCAGGAGCTGAAGAACATCAGCAATACCGGCAATTATCTGATCGGCGAAGGCGCGATGACAGCGCTTCTGCCGACTGCCAAGCACATTCCATTCTGGCACCTCTACAATTGCGTCAACAATGGAACGGGTCTCGAAGAGGTCAACAAGGAATTCGACATCTGCGTTTTTACCTGTGCAAACCTTCTACGCAAGGGCTTGTCGGCGGATGCAGAAGCGCTTGTTCTGTCCAGGCTAGACATGCCCGTCGTGATGCTGGGCATCGGTATCCAGAACCGTCCCGATATCGAAAGCGAAGACGGTCTGCCAGCGGGTACTAAAAAGCTTTTGGAAGTGCTGAAAGGCCGCGAACACTATTTTCTCACGCGGGGCGAAAATGCAGCCGGCTATCTCCGTGATCAGGGCTTTTCCTATGTCCGCCCCGTCGGTTGTCCATCGCTTTACTTCCGCCCGGACAATATGCGCAGGGCGATCAGCCGTCTGCCGGACGTGAAGGTTGGTGAGGTCCGCACCGTTTTTACCGGTTATATGGGAGCCGAACTTGAAACCATCGGCGACATGAATGCGCTCGGCTCTGATGACGGACGTTCAGCCTATGTGGTTCAGGACGAGCTGCTGCATTTCGACATGCAGCTTGAGGCCGATGTCAATGGTCGCGCCTACGATTCAACTACCGGCGAACTCGTCGGCCCTCTGACCTATAAAGGCTCGGGTGATCTCAAGAAGAAGGTCAGTGTGCACGCCTTCCTCGACACCAATCAATGGCGTGCCTGGTGCTCGACTATGGACTTTTCTTTCGGTCGCCGCTTCCATGGCAATATCATCTCCATGCAGGCCGGTGTGCCGAGCCTCATGGTCGCCGTCGATGACCGTATGCGGGAGATGCTCAATTTCTCAGGTCTGCCAAAGATCGATGCCCGCGATCTCAACGCCGCAAATGATCGGCGGGCTTTCGTGAGCGAACACATTGCCGCGATGAACATTCCCGAAGTCATCGAGAACTACTCGGCGCGAGAACGCAATTTCCGAAGCGTTCTTTCAGAAATCGGCATTGGATAGCTCCCAATCCACGAGCCGTTTTATAACTCCAGCGAAGATGGATCACCATGCGCATAATGATCACCGGCATTCCGTCATATCTGATGCGGACCGTCGAAAGTGTTTCCGGGGCGAGCGTCAAGCATCGCCCTTATTTCGAGCCCATCCGCACCAAGAAGGATGTGATCGATCAGGTCAAGAAGATTGCCAATACGGGCAATTATCTCATCGGGGAGGGCGCGGCTAACGCGGTGCGCGGCCATGATGTGACCTACGTGCCGTTCTGGCACCTCGCCAACAGCCTCAATTCGCCGGACACCTATGCAGCACTCAATGAGAGCTTCGATCTCTGCCTGTTCGCATCGGCCAATCTTCTGCGCCCCGGCTATGCGGCGACAACGGAATCCTTCGTCTTTGAAAAGCTGAACATGCCTATTGTGGTCATGGGCATCGGCATTCAGAAGAAGGAAAACCTGAAGGCGGAACTGCCGGAAGGTACGCGCCGGTTCTTGGAAATTCTGCGCCGCAAGGAGAGTTTCTTCCTCACGCGAGGCCATTTCACTGAAGAGTTTCTGAAGGATGCGGGCATGAAATATGTCCGTCCGACGGGCTGCCCGTCACTCTATTATGCACCGGACCAGATGAAGCGCTCGCTGACTCGTCTCGCCGATCCAACGCTTGCCGACGCCCAGAAAATTTCCTTTGGCGGTTATCTTGGCAGTGTGGCGGACACCATTGTCGATGCGCATGCGTTGCTCGAAAAGGACAGTGTCGCAAGCTATGTCATTCAGGACGAGGTGATCGTCTACAACATGAATATGGCAGGCGAAGATCACACCGAAGCCTATGATCAGGCCGCAAGTCGCATCATCGCGCCTGTCGATTACAAGCATATGGAAAAATGGCAGCGCAAGAACGAGTTGCTGGTGTTTTTCGACACGCACAAATGGCGCAGCTGGATTTCCAGTCAGGATTTCGGCCTGAGCCGCCGCTTTCATGGCACGATCATAGGCATGCAGTCAGGTATTCCCGGCCTGATGATCGCAGTCGACGACCGTATGCGCGAAATGCTGGGCTTCGTCGGTTTTCCGCACATCGAGGCAAGTGTCTGGAATCGTGAACCACAGAAGAAAGCTTACCTGCGCGACTTTCTTTCCAAGATTGATGTGCCAGCTGCGATCAATCGCTATTCGGAATGCGAAGCCAACTTCAACGGTGCACTGAAGGATATCGGTATCCGATGATTAGCTGCAAGAGCATCAGGGGCAAGAAACGAGCAATGGCAGCCTTGCTAGGTGCCGCCTTGCTGGGCATTGTTTCAAATGGTGCTCTTGCCGATACGCGCTTTGGCGTCAACCGGGTCAATATGGCCTGGCTCAAGCCGGCAGAGCGCGAACAGATATTCGATCAGATGGTGGAGAACGGTGTGGTCGCGGTCCGGCTGTCGCTCACACGACCGTTCGACCAAAGCATCGATGCCGTGCGCCTTGCTCACAAGAAGGGCTTGGCGATCCTGCTCGAAATCTCGCTCAACAATGCGGATTTTTATCCGGATGGAACAAAACCCCGGTCGGGGCGCGGGCGCATATGGGACATGTATCGGCTTTCCGACATATCGCCGGAGCGCTTTCAGCAGGCGGTCGCTGACGCCTTGCAAAAGATCGATGCGCTGGGAGTGCCGCTCGTTGCCGTTGAACCCGGCAACGAGATCAACTGGGGTGCCTATAATGGCGATCTTGCCATTCTGCCCAAGGAGAAGATGAAGACCGCGCGCTCTTTGGCCGAGATGGAGGAACTTCCTTTGGTCGAAAAAGGTGCGGAAAAATATGTCGAGCTTCTGCGTATCGTCAAAGCAGAACTGGCGAAAACCAAGAACAGCACGAAGGCAAAGGTCATATCTGCGGGCTTGTCCGATATCCCCTTCATCGATGCCGACCGGCGGGGAATAGATACCGTTGATCCAGCCGTCTTTACCGATCTTCTCAAAAAATACGGTCTGGATAAAGCTGCCGATGGTTATGGCATGCACATTTATCCCGGCAGCAGCGGCACACGCGCTGCTCGCGCAAAACACATCAACAATGCGCTTTCGGTTTGCGGCGGTGCGGGTGGCAAGCCGTGCTGGATCACGGAATGGGGTTTTGCCAATATCTCAAAGGCCTGTCCTGCTAATGACAATAACCGCGAACAACTGGTCGAGAAAACACGCGACCGCTTTCGGCAGATGATGGATAGTGGCCAGATTGCAGCCGCCTATTATTTTGATTGGGATGCGAGCCCTTACGGCGTGTGGCGCTGCGGATCACTGACGCCGGCGGGACGCGCTGCGACGGTGACGAAATGAAGCTCAAGACTGTAATCATCGGCGGTTCGAACACCGTCATGCTTCCCGGCTACCTGCCGACGCTTCTGTCGACGATGGCTAGGCGTGGAACGGAACTCGACATTGTCGCCGATCTTGCGGTCGGAGGGACGACTAGCGCGTTTGGCCTTTATCAGCTCAAACAGTTTGAACATCTCGAAGATTGCGAGCTGTTACTAATCGAATATGCCATTAATGATGCTTTCGTTTATGGTGATGAACGGCGTCCATTCCGGCATTGGGCAAGGTTTTATGAAGGGATCATTCGTTATGCGCTTGAACGCAATCCAAAATTGCGGATTGCAACGCTTGTGTTCGGCGCGCGCAATGGCTCGTTTCTGAATTCCGTTCCCTCGATTGATGCGGGTATCAATTACATCTCGCAATGGTACGGAACCATCCCGGTCGATGTCTCTCGAATGCTGATGCAGCAATATGGCCGTGATGTCGTGGGCATCCCGGCATTTTATCTGGATCAGGGGCATTATGCGCGTCCGGTTTCAACGACTATCGTTGCGAATTTGATTGCGGATGTTCTCGAGCCGGCCCTGTCTGTTCCTCACTATCCAAAAGCACTGCCATTCGCCATTGATCCGGACCATTTTGCCAATGCGCGGGCCTTGAGCGGCGAGCAATTGTGCAAGCGGCTCGGACGCGTGCCGGTCCAATACAGAAATCGCCGTTTCTCGATCTCGGCACTTGATCTTGGCTCGGATAAAATGCGCTTTGAGGTTGAGGGCGGACAGCTGCTGGCGCTTGGTTATGTCTGCGATCCTCGCATTCCGCCACTTGATGTGACGACGGCCGCGGAGGTGCACCGTGCTGCCATGATGAAGGGAGGCGTGCGGGACGGAACCTACAAGTTTCTCGTTTCGATGCTGAGCTTTGAGTTTTTTTACGGCGCTAAGCTGCTGGAAGCGCGCGGGAACATCGCGCTTACTTTGTCCGGTGCCGAGGAGGGCATGGAACACAAGCTGCATGTTCCCAAAGACAGTGTCCACCACGAGGAATTGCCCGACCAACCCGTTCTTCCGATCACCGGCATCCTGTTCTCGGGCAATTTGAAAGTCATGTCGCTGGAGAAGAGGGCCGCGGTGAACACTGTTCAATCGGAAGCTGCTCAATAGGCCGCTATTCAACAAAAATGTTGATGCTTGCGGCTCGACCGGCAGCATCGATTACGGTCAATGTCGAATATCCGGTTCCGTCCGGTTGCCAGTTTTTTGTCCTCCGTCGCTCGATCTCGGCGATGGGCTTGCCATTGGCAAGCCAGCGAAATGGCGCGCGCCCGCCCTGTAATTTCAGCACCAGCGGCGATGCATTATCGGTCAGGGCTTTCAGTTCGACATGCGCGCCATCAGGTGGAAATACGATGCGCGGTGCAGGCTCGATCTTGGCTTTGAGAACCGGCAGAGGATCGCTTGCAGATGAAAAGCGTATCTGCGTCACAGGAAGATCGGCGCGTGCAGTGCGAAATGCGCCCGCGGGCGCACGCGGCAGCGGGACAGAAGCAATGCCGGAGCGCACAAAGGCATCGAACAGGATGGGGGCCGCCGAAACATAGCCCGCAAGGCCCGGCACCGAACCGCCATCAGCACGCCCCACCCAGACACCCAGCACATAACGCCCGTCATAACCGACCGACCAAGCATCGCGATAGCCATAGGACGTGCCGGTCTTGTAGGCGAGGCCGAGGCGTTTCGCCCCCTGCGGCGGCACGATCCCCGCTAGAATATCGCCAATCTGCCAGGATGCCTGCTCGGTGAGAATAGGGGCGGAAGGCTGCACAGGCTCGGAGCCTTCGGTGCCGTCGCGCAAGGCCGTACCGCGACCGCCATTGGCAAGTCCGGTATAAAGCTGCACCAGATCGCGCAGGCTGATGCCCGCGCCACCAAGGCCGATGGCCAGTCCCGGCGCTTCACCTTTCGGCAATTGCAGATTAACCGCCGCCTGTCGAATACGCGTGGTGAGCCGTGCAGGGCCAATTGCATCAAGCAGGCTGATGGTCGGCACATTCAGCGACATTTGCAGCGCCTGGCGAATGCTGACATCGCCCTGATAGCTCATATCGAAATTGCGCGGACGATAGCCTGCAAAATCCTGCGGGCGGTCCTCGATGATGGTTTCCTGGGCAATCAGTCCCTGCTCGAAGGCCAACCCATAGATGAAAGGTTTCAACGTTGAACCCGGCGAGCGCACGGCGCGGGTCATGTCGATCCAGCCCTGCCGCTTGCCGTCAAAATAATCAGCAGAACCGACCTCACCTAAGATATTGCCGTTGCGACTGTCGGCCAGCACCATGGCGACCGATACTTTTGGCCCAAGCTTGGCAGCAGCTTCGCGTGCCACAACTTCAAGCCCAGCCTGCACCGACTTCTTAAGCGTCAGTTGATGCCGAGCCTCGGTCGGTGCCTGCTTCAATGCCAGATCGGCAAAGTGGGCGGCCAATGAAGGCAAGGGATGACGTGTAGCGGATATGCGCTCACGCGATGCGCGCTCGGCTTCCTCGTTCGTGAACGCCTCAGACGAAACCATGCGTTTCAATACACGATCCCGTGCTGCAACTGCATTCTTCATCTCGCGATCCGGGCGGCGGCGCTCCGGCAATTGCGGCAGGGCCACAAGCAATGCGGCTTCCGATATGGTGAGGCGCAGCGGTTCCTTGCCAAAATAGGCAAGCGAAGCTGACCGCACGCCTTCCAGATTGCCGCCATAGGGTGCGAGTGTGAGATAACGTTCGAGAATTTCAGACTTGCTAAGCCGCCGCTCGATCTGGACCGCACGCGCCAGTTGCCGGAACTTGGAGCCGAAGCTGCGGCTTTCGCGCGGCTCGATCAGCCGGGCAAGCTGCATGGAAAGTGTGGAGCCGCCGGACACAATACGGCCACTGCCTGCAAGCTGGTAGGCAGCCCGCAGCAGCGCTGTAAAATCGATGCCGCCATGATCGTAAAAACGCTTGTCCTCATAGGCGATAAGCATTTTCACAAACTTGGGATCGACGTCCTCAATCCGTGTATTAAGCCGCCAATAGCCGTCCGGCGTTGCATAGGCGCGCAGCAAAGCGCCGTCGCGATCCATAACTTCAGTGGAAATGGTCAGCCGTTCCGGCAAAGGCGGGGGATAGACGCGGTCGAGCCAGTTAAGCCCGACCACCGTTCCAATAGCAGCGATGCCGAGAAATGCGGCACCGCCAATCGCTATTTTCCAACGCCTTTTCATCTGTTTAGCCGCACACTAAGGTGCGGCCACCTCCATCATGCCCGTTGCCGTGCGCGCTGCAAATTGCGGACGATACATGTCCTCAACAGTTGCTGCCGGATGGGTATAGAGACCCGGCGTCACCGCACGCACCACATAAGCCAGCGTAATCGGCTTCTTCTCGCCTGCAGAACGGTCGAAGGCGGCCACAAAACGATCATTGTGGAATTCGAGATGCGCTGCCTGTGTGCTCTCCAGCCAAGGGAAATTGCCAAGATCCGCACTCGACACAAGCCCCGGATTATCGATCTCGAAACCGGCCGGCAGCAGATCGGTCACGAGCAGACGTGACTGCCATTCCTGCAGATCGTCGATTTTCAGGACAACCACATAGCGCTCATTCTGATTGACGCCGGTCACATTGGCCAGTTCACCATCGAGCGTATAATAGGTGCGCTCGATGGTGAAACCTTCTCCACCCGCAGGAAGAGACTGTGCAGGCGGCGCCACGGCGGTCACGACAGCGTCGACCGAACCTTGTCCTTTGTTGGTGACGGTCAGCGGCTGCGCTTCCAGAGCTGCACCGGTGAGACGTTCGGAGAACGCGCCTTGATGAGCGGTGCCATTGATGTCGAGGTTGATTGCGCCATTGTCATCCTGCAGGCCACGTGCTGCAAGTAGCATCCACGCCTGATCTTGCGTGCTGAGATAACGTGCCTTTTCCCGCTGGAACTCCACCAGTGTAATCAGCGATGGCAGCACTTTCGGTGCAGGCTTGGTTTCGGAAGCCAAAGCCAGCATTGCCGCACCGTCGCGCAGCGGCGAACCATAATCGGAGCGGTTATAGTCGAAACTGGATTGGCTGGTTGCAAGCTGGAGCGACGCATCGAACACTCGTTCGGAACGCGGCTGATCACCATAAAGGGCGAGCGCCGCGCCAAGCTGCGCAACTGCCATGGGGCTGGCGAAGTTTTCAAGCTGGGTATCGGCAAAATAACGCAGATCGCCAACAGATGCCTTCTTGTTGCGTGCCAGAACATAGAGCGCATAGGCGATATCGTTACCGCGTTCCTTGACGTCGGTGGTATAGCCGAGCGCATTTTGCAGATTGCCGAGCGCGGACAGCATCGCCTGCTGCGGCACGTCATAGCCCTTTTCGCGGGCACGCGTCAGGAAGTCGGTCACATAGGCGTCCATCCAAAGATCACCTGACCCCGGCGACCAGAGGCCAAACGAACCGCTAGAGGACTGGTTGTTCAGCACGCGGAAGATAGCGTCCTGTACACGCTTCTTAAGTTCTTCCTGACTTTCCAGACCCGCTGCCGCTTCCGTACTTGCAGCCATTTCGCTTAAGTATAGCAGCGGCAATGCGCGGCTGGTGGTCTGCTCTGTGCAGCCATAAGGATAGCGGTCGAGCGCCATCAACAAGGCTGGCACATCAAATGCGGCACTTCGCGTCACACCAACGCTGACGAAAGCACCGTCAAGCAGGCTTTCCGACAGAAGACCGCCATCGACTTTGAGGCTTCCGCCATTGGCCGCGAGATTGACGACATGGCGGCTCGTGACCGGCAGATCGACCGGACGCACCGGCAATGCCAAAGCCTGTTCAACGCTGAGGCCCGCATCGTTGGAAAGGCGGATGGTCACACCACCGGCACCCGTGGCCACAGCATTGAGCGGAACGGTGATCGACTGCCGCTTGCCGCCGGCCAGTGCAATGCTTTCAGGATAGGAGCCAACCTCGACGCCAAGATTATCGGTGGTCTCAAGGCTCACACGATAATTGCCATCCGGGGCATCCGTATTGGCAATATCGAAGCGGATATTGGCCTGATCGCCGGGGGCCATGAAGCGTGGCAGACCGGCGGTGATGACCACAGGATCGCGAATGATGACATCCGTAACCGCATGGCCAACAGCCTTCTTGTTCCATGCCACCGCCATGACGCGCGCCGTTCCGTTGAACTGCGGTACGTCGAAGGTGATTGTAGCCTTGCCATCGCTGTCAAGTTTAACCGGACCGGAGAACAGCGCCAGCAGCTTCTCGGTAGGCGGGCTGCCTTCCGCTGCCATATTGCCACCGTCGCCACCTGTGCGCAGCTTGCCGGTGACGCCGAGCGAACCATCGATCAGGCGACCATACATATCGCGAATTTCAAGGCCTAGCTGACGCTGGCCGAAGAACCAGTTTTCAGGGTTCGGCGGCTGATAGCGTGTCAGATTGAGAATGCCGACATCGACTGCCGCAACCATGACATAGGCCTGTTCGCCACCCGCATTTTCAACCGAAACCGGGATGGAAAGCGTGGAACGCGGTGTGATCTTTTCAGGCGGGGTCAGCTTGACTGCAAGCTGCTTGTCGGCAGGATCGATCTTCAGCCATTTAAGACCAATCGCACGCGCAGGCATACGGCTTTCAATAGCCTCACCCGGACGGAACAGCGTTGCCGTGACATAGGCGCCCGCACCCCAATCCTCACCGACCGGAATATTGATGGTCGTGCCGCCTTCCGGTACGCTTGCGGTGATTGTCTTAAGCAGCTTCTCCGCACCAATGGTGATGAGCAACTCACCTGCAAAACGAGGCGAAACTTTCAGTTCAGCCGTATCACCAACCGCATAATGCTCCTTGTCGAGCGCAATTTCGAGCCCATCCGGTGTTTCGGTCGAGGTCGAGCTTACATACCAGCCCGCATCGAATTCGTAGCTGTTAGCCGGACCCGAAGCATCGGCAGTTTCGATTTCCAGACGGTAACGACCCCAATCGACCGGCAGGCTGATTTCAGCCTCGCTATCGGTTTTCAGATCGATCTTGCCGTTGGCAATCGCCTTGGTGAAAGTGACCGGTTCGTAGTTCCAGCTGTTGCCACTGCGATACCACTGATAATTGCGCTCGATCTTGACCAGCGACCATTGCGCGCCATCGAGTGTCTTGCGATCACCCTTGCTGTCAGAAGCGATTAGGCTGAACTTTGCGGTTCCACCTTGCGGCACTTCATCGCCTGAGAAATCCGGACGAATGCCGATGAGATCGGTCTCCGGCTGAATGGCGATGTCGATCTTGCGCTCAACCGCGCGGCCACCGGTTTCGCGCATACGAACGGTCACGGCCGCGTTTACGAGGCGCGTTGTTGACGGCATTTCATCGACTGCAACCGGGAAGGTTGCCTTGCCGTTGTCATCGACTTTCGACAGGCCATCGAGCGGCAAGCGCGTGGCTTCGCCCTGTTCTTCATCGGCGAGGCCGAAGTAATACCCCTTGAAGCGGTCCCACTGACGCTTGGTCGAAAGCGTGACTTCGCCTTCAAGCGCAAGACCGGCGGCAGGCGCACCATAGAGGAAACGACCGTCCACGGTGATATTGGCGGTTTCTCCCACGGCGATTTCCGGCTTGTCAGACGTCAGGTCGAACTCGATCCGGTCCGGCACGAAATCTTCAACCAGAAACATCTGCGTTGCGATGGCTGGCTGCTTGGGATCGGTATAGATCGAAACGTTCCAGGTCCCGCGCATGGCGTTCGACGGCAAGGTCAGGTCGATGGCATGACCACCGGCAAGCTTGCTGTCGGAAACGAGACGGCGATCTTCCACACCGTCGGGACGCGTGAAGATGAAGGTGAGCGGCAGATCATCGATTGCGGTTGCGGTGTCGTCACGCGCAAGCGCGCCCACATGCACGACTTCGCCGGCGCGATAGATACCGCGCTCAGTCCATGCATAAAGATCGAGTCCCTTGGGCACGGCGCGGCCCGTCACACCACGATCGGAAAGATCAAACCCGGCGCGCGCCATATCAAGGAATGTGAAATCATCATCATTCTGACTGGCCATCAGCACCGCTGGCACCATGCCGTCCGTGCCGCGTGTCAGTCCCGCCGTAAAGGTTGCCCGGCCATCGCTGTCGGTGATCGCTTCGCCCAGCACTTCATTATTACGGGCAAGCAGGGTCAGCTTCACATCCTTGAGCGGTTCTGCGCTTTCCAGCGAACGGGCGAAGACATTAATACCGTCCTGTCCGGTATAGGTCGAAAGGCCAATATCGGAAACGACAAACCACTGCGTTGCCTTGGTGCCGTATTCTTCGTCGGACTTCTGGACCAGCGGCTCGGCGGTCAGCACATACACGCCGGGTTTGCGTTCCGGCAGCGCTTCATCAACCGGGAAACTGGTCGTCGCTTCCTTATTCAGCTCATTGCCTGCAACCTCGACCTCACCTTCCCAGACAGGCGCGCCCATCTGTTCGGAAACCGTGCTGATGTCGTAGCTGTCGAGTTGACGGAGGAACTGGTAGCCGGAAAGAAGTTGTGCCAGCGAACGGTCGCCAACGCGGTAAAGCTTGACCTTGGCTGTACTCAAATTGACGCTGACCAGCGGAATGCCGCGACGTGCCTTGGCAGGCAGCACAAAGCTGTCGCCAGTGAAGCGGACCGATGGCGCGCGGTCCTGCACATAGATCGAAAGATTGACCGGAGCTGGCAGCACTTCGCCAACAGCCGATGGCAAACCCTGACGAAAAGTCACCGTATAATTGCGGCCATGTTCCAGACCCTCGATGCAAATCTGGCGGTCCTTGGCGTCAACAGCTTTTGGCGCGCCATTATCGAGTGTAACGAAGCTCGAATAATCGACACCGCTTTTCACCAGTTCTTCGGAAAACTGCGCGCAGATGCGCGGCGCGGCATTATCATTATCGACCGTATTATTGACGATGCGGAAGCCTTTGCGCGCTTTCAGATCGTCATAGGCAGCCCGAACGGATGCGGAGTTGACGAGATCAAGGCTCGCTTCATAAGCCTGCAAGGCCGGGCGCGATGCATCGCGCTTTTCGAGTGCCTGCGCCATGACGGCAAGCGCTTGCGCGCGCTCATCCTTGGTGCGTGAGGTCTGGTAGGCAAACCACGAGGCCGACGTCGCATCGCGCTGGAACTTGGAGCGTTCCTGGCCATTGGACGGCTCGGTCGCAAGCGCTGACAGCGCATATCCGGTCCAGATTTCGCTTTCGTCCGGCGACATGCTGGCAGCCAGGCGGAATTTTTCCATTGCCGTGCGCGGATCGCCATTAAGAGCGGCAGATGCCGCTTCAATTTTCAACGAGCGAAGGCTGTCCGGGCTTTCAATGCCAGCCAGTTCGCGCTTCAGGCGACGAGCCTCGTCAACCAGATTGGCAGCAAAGAAGGAGATGGTTGGCGGAGCGCCGATATCTTCGACTTCGCGGGACGATGTAGATTGCGCTACGACCTTACCTGCAATGGAGCCAACGGACTGATTGAGCTTGTTGAAATCTGATTTCAGAAAGCACCATTTGACCTTCGGATTATAGGTGAAGGCGAGGCAGGCATTGTCGCCCAGACAAATGCTTTTGCACTGGTCGAGCGAGACATTCTTTTCCGTGCGCAGGTCGAAGCCGAAATAATCGCTATCTTTGGTAATTTCTATGCGCCGGGTTTCGGCGGCTTGTGTGTTGTGTGGAGCAGCCGAAACGGAGGCTGCGACTGCAAAGGCCCATAAAAGGCGGTTGAAACCAATACGCATTTGCATCCCCTCACAACGGTCGGCGCCATTCCAATCTATTAGAAAAGGCGAAAAGAATCCGGCTCATGTGAAGCCTCGCCGCGACAAACTGTCAAGGCGAATAGGGATTATCTACAACTATTAGGATAGTTTTTGGGAAATACGTTCTGCGAGATGCATGTCTCGCAGAACATATCCGGATGCCTTAGATGATCCCGCCATTGGCGCGTAAGGTCTGGCCGTTTATCCATGCGCCGTCCGGTCCCGCGAGAAACGCAACCACGCCTGCAATGTCCTCCGGTGTGCCCAGTCGTTCGAGCGGGCTCATTTTCGCCATGCGTGCAACCAGTTCCTCTGATTTTCCATTTAGAAAAAGATCAGTCGCCGTGGGGCCGGGCGCTACTGCATTGACGGTAATGTTTCGGCCGCGCATTTCCTTGGCCATAATGGCCGTCAGCGTTTCGACCGCGGCCTTGGTCGCTGCATAAACGCCGTAGTTTTCCAATTTCAGGCCAACGACACTGGTAGAGAAATTGATAATGCGTCCATTGTCGCGCAGACGCCTGCCTGCCTCCCGCATCGTATTGAATGTCCCTTTGAGATTGACCGAAACAATCTTGTCGAAATCGAGATCGTCTGTGGCGGCGAGAGGTGACAGGCCCATGATTCCGGCATTGTTGATGAGGACGTCGACCTCGCCGAACGCGGTTTCGGCAGCATCGAACATCTTCTTCACGGCGGCGGGATCGGCAACATCCGCCTTTACTGTCAGCGCGGTGCCACCCGCAGCCTCGATCTTGGCAACCACGGCGTCTGCCATGGCAGCATTGCCGGCATAGTTGACAATGACCGTAAAACCATCACGACCCAGCCTTTCCGCAATGGCGGCACCGATACCTCGCGACGCGCCGGTGACGATGGCAATCTTGTTTTTCCTATCTGACATTCTGTGCTCCGATCGTTACGTCCATTCAGGTTCCAACAACATGGCACTTTTACATCGCCGTTTAATCGGGCATCGTTTGTTATCACTATCCGAAAAAGGCGAACAATAAGATGGACAGGTTCGACGCGATGCGGGTCTTTACTCGCGTATTGGAACGACGCAGTTTCACTCTGGCGGCTGAGGATCTGGGAATTCCGCGTTCGACCGTCACCGACGCAATCAAGCAGCTCGAGAAACGACTGGGTGCGCAGCTGTTTCTGCGGACCACCCGCCACGTCAACCCGACGCTTGACGGTCAGGCCTATTATCAGCGCTGCAAAGAAATCCTAGCCCATGTCGAGGACGCCGAAGGCGGATTTTCCGGGGCTACGCCCAAAGGTTTGCTTCGGGTCGAGGTTCAGGGAACACTGGCGCGCCATTTTCTTCTGCCGGAATTGCCGGCCTTTCTGGAAAAATATACGGAGATTGAATTCTATATGACCGAAGGAGATCGGTTCGTCGATCCGGTTCGGGAAGGTATCGATTGTGTTCTGCGTGTTGGCTCGCTGCAAGATAGCGACATGATTGCCCGACGCGTTGCGACATTGGACGAGATCACCGTAGCGTCTCCTTTCTATCTCGCACGATTTGGACGCCCCGAACATCCAGATGAGCTGGCCTACGGCCACCAGATGATCGGTTTCAGAGCCAGCGGCAGTATTGCGCGCATGCCACTGGAATTTATGGTTGATGGAAAGTTGCGGACGGTCACCATCCCCGCGCCGGTTACGGTCAATGCCGCTGAAAGCTATGCGGCAGCAGCCTGTTTGGGGCTCGGTATCATACAGATTCCACGCTATCATGCGATGAAGCACATTGCCGATGGAAAACTGGTTCAGATACTGGCTGCTTATCCTCCAACTCCGTCGCCTGTATCCGTCATATATCCACGTGACCGCCAGCTTTCCCCGCGTGTTCGGGTATTCATCGATTGGTTGGTGACGATATTCGCCGGTCAGGATGTTTGATCTCGTTAACCTCTCATTAAGAATCTGGAACAAGACGGCCATTTCCGTGTTAGAATAAAGCCCGCAGAGATGCAGAACGCACATCGTTGCGCACCATGGGAGAGGGCAGAGATGAGCAACATTCTATTCTGGACCGCTTTGGTAATCGTGCCAGTGCTTTTGGGCACCGCCTACGCCTATCTGCAATCCATCCGCCACAGGGATGATTTCTAGAGCTGAAGTTTTTCGGCGTCAGCTGTCGGATCTGGTGGAAGTGCGCCAGCGAGAAGTCGCG
This sequence comes from Ochrobactrum sp. AP1BH01-1, assembly GCF_018066705.1. Classification (NCBI taxonomy): domain Bacteria; kingdom Pseudomonadati; phylum Pseudomonadota; class Alphaproteobacteria; order Hyphomicrobiales; family Brucellaceae; genus Ochrobactrum; species Ochrobactrum sp. AP1BH01-1. Next base: position 227,667 of record NZ_JAGPOU010000001.1, read on the forward strand.
CCGAATCCACGTCTGAGCCCCACCGATTTTTCCGATTCCATCACTCCACGGTTGCTGTAGCCGAGTTGAAGGCACGGGTGGCTCTTTTTTTTCCAGATATCGTTAATGCCTGTCTCATTTTGACTTCTTTTCAGTCATGCAATTTATGTTTGACCAACATCTATAGATTCAATCAAGGGGTGTTGGTTTTGCGCGGAAATGTATCCCCCTATTCAGGGGGATTTTTGATTATTTTATAATAAAATCAAAGCGTTGATCGAATAAGTATACGAAGAAGAGGTATACTCCGGAAGCGCGTGTGCCATATTGGAGCATCGAGCTGTTTTGTTTGCTTATCCTTATTGGATGGAAGTAGTTTTACTTTCTGTCTGATATTTCACATTGCTTAATGTAAGAAAATGTCCTTCTATTGTTGCGGGCAAGCTATGGCTGGTAATTGAGGGGGGATTGGCGTCGCAATGTGTGCTCTTGTGCGTTTCTTTTTTATCCGGCGCAGCGCCAATCGATCCGGGCGAACAGGGCACAGCTTAGCTCGAAGGGATTTTATCCTGTCAGCCTCGGCAAAAGCCGGACACTGGAGCAAGCAGAGCTCATCTAGCAGCGTTTCTCGCGGGAGGATCAGGCCGCGGGGGGGGGGGCGCCAGCGATCCAACTAAAGCTGAGCTCAATAAGTCTGCAGGCGATCGAATTGGGAAGAAGAAAACAATGGCGGGCCGAATTGGTCGCCAGTGCGTGGAGGAGGGAACGACGGTAATGGGTAGACGTGCATACGAAAAGCTCGCGAGAATCTGTGCATCCCTGAACACATCCGAGCAAGAACTGGCTCACTCTCTCGGTATTTCGCGAGTTGCCTTGAAGGCCATAGATCGAACTGATGCGCCTCTTTATCTAAGACTGGCGTTAGCTGCTTTGGTATCGGAGATGGACCCGGATGAAGTGCTGAACCCCAAACGCGCGGGATCAGAAATGGAAAGACCGCTTCATCTCTTGTCAGCAAGATAAAGTCATAGGTTCAAAGGGTGTCGTTGTGACAAAAAACCTCGCTCTACTGCTTTTGATCGGGTTATTTTGTTATCCGCAATTGGCTGCCGCGTCATGTACGCGAGCAGCCGGCGCGGCGGATCTGATGACGCAACGTCAGCTTTCAGCCTTGCGCGCGATAGAGCGCAGCCGCGGTTGCAAGGGGGGCGACGAACGCGGAGGATTCTTCAATCCATGCCGTGATCTCGCTCAGCGTATTGCTGAAATCCAGCGACAACTCTCTGCAAGCTCGCTTTCTTCCCGGACGTGCGCCGAACAGCCTGCAGCGCCGCAAGCTACAAAGGTGAAACTTGACCGGCCCAAAACGTCTTCAGTCACCGCACCCAGCAAACCATGGGTTCCGACTGGCGTAAAAGGGGCCCTGACGTATTGCGTGCGCTTGTCGGATGGCTATCTGTTTCCTGCTCCGCATTCGCAATTTCAGAAATCCGACAATGTGGCAGAAACATTGGCGCAATGCCGTTTCATCTGTCAGGGAGAGAATGTCGATCTCTATGTTTTGAACGATCCGAATGGTGAAACAGCGGATATGGTTTCCGTTTCCAACGGCAAATCTTACATCGAGCTGCCAACTGCCTACAACTATCAGGGGGGCAGCGATTTCAAGAAGTGCGATTGGGCTGGTTATGTCAACAAGATCAGTGAGTTGCGAGCGAATAGCAAAGGCAGCCAGGCATTCAGAAACGTGGTCGTTCCCATGCCGGACACACGTCCGGCTCGCAATGATGAGACCAGCATTTCCGTAACGTCTTTTTCTCCCATGAGCGACAGCAATGTGCGTGTTGTTGGTCCGGCATTTATTTTCGACGAAGGTGCGGGGCAGGCAAAGTCTACAACGTACTGACAGCCTGCAAGCAGCCTTCTAAAGTTTAATTTGAATGAGACGTGTCGCGATTGGGACTGAACCACGCACGTTCTGTCTGTAACCTCCCAGAAACGGACGCTTTCAATTTGCGCCCGGAAACTATCGATCATTGCATTGTTTGAAATCTGTCAGTGTTGTTCGACCTGGAGGAGGTAGACATGAGCAAGAACCGTGGCGTCGTTTATTTGCGGCCCGGGACAGTCGAAGTACGCGATATTGAAGACCCAGTGTTGGCGGCACCGGATGGGAGGAAGCTGGAACACGCCGTTATATTGAAGGTCATTTCCACCAATATTTGCGGGTCGGACCAACATATGGTCCGCGGACGTACCACTGCTATGCCCGGCCTCGTGCTTGGACATGAAATTACCGGCGAGATTATCGAAAAGGGCGGCGACGTCGAAATGCTCGACGTGGGCGATATCGTTTCGGTGCCGTTCAATGTTGCTTGCGGACGTTGTCGCTGCTGCAAATCTCAGGACACCGGCGTTTGCCTGACGGTCAACCCGTCACGTGCGGGGGGCGCCTATGGCTATGTCGACATGGGCGGCTGGATTGGCGGGCAGGCCCGCTATGTCATGGTTCCCTATGCGGATTTCAACTTGCTTAAGTTCCCCGATCGTGAACAGGCGATGGAAAAAATCCGGGACCTCACTATGCTTTCCGACATCCTGCCAACCGGCTTTCACGGTGCGGTCAAGGCTGGAGTGGGCGTTGGTTCGATTGTCTATGTTGCGGGCGCAGGACCGGTCGGACTTGCTGCTGCCGCATCTGCACGCATCCTGGGTGCTGCAGTCGTCATGATAGGCGACTTCAACAAGGAACGCCTCGACCACGCGCGGAAAGTCGGGTTTGAACCGATTGATCTTTCGGCCAGTGACCGCCTTGGCGACATGATCGCAGAGGTTACGGGCAGTAACGAAGTCGACAGTGCGATCGATGCCGTCGGCTTCGAGGCGCGCGGCCACAGTGGGGGGGAACAGCCAGCGATCGTACTGAACCAGATGATGGAGATAACTCGGCCGGCAGGAGCTATCGGTATTCCGGGACTCTATGTCACTGAAGACCCTGGCGCCGTCGATAACGCGGCAAAGCAGGGCAGCCTGTCGTTGCGCTTCGGCCTCGGTTGGGCCAAGGCACAGTCATTCCACACGGGGCAGACGCCCGTGCTAAAGTACAATCGTCAGCTGATGCAAGCTATTCTTCACGGACGTCTGAATATAGCCGATATTGTCAACGCTCAGGTCATATCGCTTGAGGATGCGGCGAAGGGCTATGAAAGCTTTGATCAGGGCGCTGCGAAAAAATTTGTTCTCGACCCGCATGGCTTGGTGGGCAAGGCCGCCTGACTGAAGCTTGTTTGGGAATGCGGAGAAGGGCGCCCTTTTGGGCGCCCTTTCTATTGGGTTAAACTCTTAACTGTAACGTTACAGTTTGCAAACGTATACATACGTCTGGGACTATCCGGTCAGTAATGGCGCATCGAAGAATATCTCCACCCACAGAAATTCTAGCGCAAAAATTCCCGCAAAAACAAACTACTAATTCCGTTCCAGTCGGGGAATCCCTATATCGCGAATTAAAGCTTGCAAGAAGGACCGTTTTGAATACCATATCTGTAACGTTTCAGATTTGGGAGGATATGAAATGTTGCCTGAAAGAGCAAAGATACTCGCCGCATCCGTTTGTCTGGTTATGACAACGTTGACAATGGCAGGTTCGGCCCCGGCAGCCAATCTCGAAGTTACGCATTGGTGGACATCTGGCGGCGAAGCTGCAGCCGTTAAAGTCCTGGCCGAAAAGTTTGATGCGCTTGGCGGTGACAAGTGGATCGATGGAGCGATTGCCGGCAGCGGCGCTACGGCGCGCCCGATCATTATCAGTCGAATTTTGGGCGGTAATCCCATGGGCGCGACCCAACTCAATCACGGACGGCAGGCCGAGGAGCTGGTTCAAGGTGGTTTGATGACGGACCTGACCGAGCTTGCTGAAAAGGAAGGCTGGGCTGATTTCATTCGTCCGAAGAGCCTTCTGGAATCCTGCACCTACGAAGGGCGTCTTTATTGCGTGCCGCTGAATATTCACTCGTGGGAATGGATGTGGATTAATCCGCAAGCCTTCCGCGATGCTGGCACGGAACCTCCAAAGAACTGGAATGATCTCGTCGCTGCTGCTCCCAGGCTGAAAGAAAAGAACATCGTGCCGCTGGCAACCGGCGACGGATGGCAGGTGAATGGCATGCTGACCGTCCTGACAACCGCAATCGGTGGCAAAGACCTCTATCTCAAGGTCAACAAGGACAAGGATGCGGAGGCAGCGCGCAGCCCCGAAATGAAGAAGGTATTTGAAGCGCTGGCGCAAGCCCGCACAATGGCTGATCCGGGTTATGTCGGACGCTCGTGGAATGAGGCCACCAATATGGTGCTCACCGGGCGCGCCGGAACGCAGATCATGGGAGACTGGGCGCAGGGCGAGTTCGGCACCGCCGGCAAGGTTGCAGGTAAGGATTATGACTGCTTGCCGGGCCTCGGCGTCCATCCGTACCTGGATACCGGCGGCGATGCTATCTACTTCCCGAAGAACAAGGACCCGGAAGTTACAAAAGCGCAGCTCAAGCTGGCAAGCATGCTTGTTTCCAAAGATACGCAGGTCGCGTTCAATCTTGCCAAGGGCTCTCTGCCGATCCGTGGTGATGTCGATCTGGATGCGGCGTCGAGTTGCATGCGTGCGGGCATCGATATTCTGAAGAACCCGGACAACATCGTTCCTTCTGTGGAGCAATTGCGCGCACCCGATACGCAAGGGCAGATCGAAAGCCTGGCGGCTGAGTTTTTCTCCAATCCCGACATGACGGTCGACGACCTTCAGGAACGTTTTGCGGAGATTATCGAGCAGGCGCAATAGTCTCGGTAAGGGTCTGCACTATCGATGAGGACGGTGCAGGACTCCCGAGAACCGGGTAAGGGAGGAACATCATGGCCGTCATGGAAGAGGGCAATCGTAGAAAGCCGCCGGGAATATTCCGCAATCTGAATGCAAAGGTTGCAGCGCTTCCTATGATCGCGACGGTTCTCGTGGTGTTCATTGGCTGCACGCTCTGGACGGTTGTATATTCCTTTACGTCTTCCAAATCGCTGCCGACTTTGAACTTTGTCGGCTTCGACCAGTATACGCGTCTGTTTTCGGCAACCCGCTGGCATGTATCGGTTCGCAATCTGGCGATCTACGGCGTCCTCTGCATGGGATTCTCCCTTGTGACCGGGTTGGTTCTTGCTGCTCTGATGGATCAGAAGATCCGGTTTGAGAACACATTTCGTACAATCTTTCTCTATCCTTATGCCCTGTCGTTCATTGTGACGGGGCTTGTCTGGCAGTGGATATTCAATCCTCAACTTGGGCTGGAGAAAGTCATTCGCGATATCGGTTTCGACAGTTTCCAGATGGCGATCCTGTCGAGCCGAACTTACGTCATCTATGCGATTGTCATTGCCGGGCTTTGGCAGATGACAGGTTTGGTCATGGTTTTGATGTTGGCCGGGCTGCGCAATGTTGACGACGAAATCTGGAAGGCTGCGCGCGTTGACGGCATTCCGAAATGGAAAACCTATCTGTTCATCATTTTGCCGATGATGCGCCCCGTTTTGGTGACGACCGTCGTCCTGATCGCGACAGGCATCGTCAAACTTTACGATCTGGTGGTTGCCATGACCAATGGCGGTCCCGGCATCGCGTCGGAAGTCCCGGCAAAATATGTCTACGACTTCATGTTCGGCTGGGCCAATCTGGGGCAGGGGCTTGCCGCTTCCACGGTCATGCTGACCACCGTTTTGATCATACTCGTTCCGTGGACGATGCTTGAGTTCAGCCGGAGGAAAGCGCGATGACGGAAGCTGTCCTGCACAGAAAGATGCCGACTGAAACCGAAGCTGCAGCCGCCCAACCTCGTCCGGCACAAAGGCAGGCTTCACAGCCTTGGGGCCGCAAGCCGAAACGGCGTTTCACGCCCACAACCATCATGCTCTACAGCATCCTGTTTGTCGCTGCCGTTTATTACCTGCTGCCCCTCTACGTGATGGTTGTGACATCTCTGAAAGGCATGCCTGAGATCCGGCTTGGTAATATCTTTTCACCACCGGTCGAAATCACATTTGAACCATGGGTCAAGGCCTGGAGCCAGGCATGCACCGGGCTTTATTGTGAGGGGATCAGCGCAGGTTTCTGGAATTCGATCAAGATTACTGTTCCGAGTGTAATCGTTTCCATCGCTATTGCATCGGTCAATGGCTACGCGCTTGCAAACTGGAAGTTCAAGGGATCGGAAATCTTCTTCGCAGTCCTGCTTTTCGGGGCATTCATTCCGTATCAGGTCATGCTCTATCCGCTCGTTATCATCACACGGGAGCTTGGGATTTTCGGCACGCTGACTGGCGTTGTCTTTATACATACCATTTTCGGCATGCCTATCCTGACACTCTTGTTCCGCAATTATTTTGCCGGTCTGCCGCCGGAACTCTTCAAGGCGGCGCGTGTCGACGGAGCCGGGTTCTGGCGCATTTTCTTTCAAATCATGCTGCCGATGTCACTGCCGATCTTCGTCGTTGCGATCATTTTGCAGGTGACGGGCATCTGGAACGATTTTCTCTTCGGTGTGGTGTTTGCAGGAACGCAGAACTTCCCGATGACCGTGCAGCTGAACAATATCGTCAACTCCATGCAGGGCGTGAAGGAATATAACGTCAATATGGCCGCCACCCTCCTCACAGGTGCCGTGCCGCTTCTCGTATATTTTCTGTCCGGCCGATATTTCGTTCGCGGCATTGCCGCTGGCGCAGTGAAAGGATGAGTTCATGAATTCAAGCGTTTCCATCCAGGACCTGTCGCTCGGTTTCGGCTCGGTCAACGTGCTTCAAAATCTCAATCTGGAAATCGGAGAGGGCGAGTTTCTCGTCCTTCTCGGGCCTTCCGGCTGCGGCAAATCCACACTGCTGAATTGCGTCGCAGGACTTCTCGATATTTCCGAAGGCAGCATCTTTATCAAAGGACGAAATGTTACCTGGGAGGAGCCGAAGGATCGCGGCATCGGCATGGTGTTTCAATCTTATGCGCTTTACCCGCAGATGACCGTTGAAAAGAACCTTTCCTTCGGTTTGCGGGTCGCCGGTCTGCCGAAGAACGAGATCGACACGCGCATCAAGCGTGCTGCTGAAATCCTTCAGATCGAACCTTTGCTGCAACGCAAGCCTGCGGCACTGTCAGGCGGGCAGCGCCAGCGTGTTGCGATTGGTCGCGCACTGGTGCGCGACGTGGATGTGTTTCTGTTCGATGAACCGCTGTCCAATCTGGATGCAAAATTGCGTTCCGAACTACGCGTCGAGATCAAGCGTCTTCATCAGAAGCTCGGTAATACGATGATCTATGTCACGCATGATCAGATCGAAGCCTTGACGCTGGCGGACCGCATTGCCGTGATGAAGGGTGGGGTGGTTCAGCAACTGGCGGATCCGCTGACGATCTACAACCGTCCCAAGAATCGGTTTGTCGCAGGGTTTCTCGGTTCGCCCTCGATGAACTTCTTTTCCGGGGAAATCACCGCCACACATGGCAAGCCCGTATTTCATATCGGCGAAGCCGCGGTGCCGCTGGACGGATATGCCGGCGAACTGGTGCCGGGGCAAAAGGCCACGCTCGGGGTTCGCCCCGAGCATATCCGGTTTGAAGCCGAGGACGGTTTTGAAGCGACCGTGGAGCTGGATGAGCCGATGGGCGCCGACAGTCTGGTCTGGCTTCGCCTGAACGGACATCCATTATCCGCGCGGGTGGAAGCCGGCAAACGCTACCGGGCAGGAGAGAAGGTCAGGATCGGCTTCAAACCCGATATGCTGTCGCTCTTCGATGCCCAAACGGAAGAGAGGCTTTAGATGATAAGCGTCGAATACTCCCCTTAAGAGCCTCGCGAGGCAGCGCTATTGGCTTTCCGTTGGCGGCTCGAAGGTTGCTTCGAACCGTAGGGAGATTTTTGTCTCGTGAAGGCCTGAAAAATTCAGGAACGAGTTTGAAGGATGAGGACATGAACGGATATTCCTATCAACTTTACAGCTCCCGCAATTTCCAACCGCTGGAGCGTACACTCACGATGCTGAGCGACCTCGGCTATCGACGGGTAGAAGGTTATGGGGGGATTTACGGCGATCCGGTTCGATTAAAGAAAGAACTCGACGCTCTGGGACTTTCCATGCCTACCGGCCATTTTGGTCTGGATATGCTGGAGAACGAGGTCGACCGCGTTCTGGAGATTGCGAAGGCCGCCGATATGAAGGCGATCTTCTGTCCGTATCTCGATGCAGATCGCCGTCCGGATAGTGTTGCGGGCTGGCAGGAGTTCGGGAGCCGTCTGGTCGCGGCTGGCGAGCCTTATCGGAATGAGGGCTATGCCTTTGGTTGGCACAACCATGATTTCGAATTCCAGCCTTTGGCCGACGGTTCCGTGCCACAGGAACATATTCTCGACGCTTCGCCGGATCTGGCTTGGGAAGCAGATATCGCGTGGATCATCAAAGGTGGTGCAGACCCGCTTGAATGGATCAGGCGCTATGGCGACCGCATACTTGCGGTCCATGTCAAGGATATAGCCAAAACCGGTGAAAAAGCAGACGAAGACGGCTGGGAAGATGTCGGACACGGAACTGTCGACTGGGCTGCATTGTTTGCAGTACTGCGCAAGACGCCTGCCCGATATTTTATCATGGAACACGATAATCCGTCAGACGACACCAGGTTTGCAAGCCGTTCCATCGAAACCGTAAGAAATTTCTGAGTTGGAGAACGAAATGACCAAAACGCTTGGTGTCGGGATTATTGGCTGTGGCAATATATCGGCTGCATATCTGCGGCTGTCGCCTATGTTTCGAGGCATAGAAATAAGAGCATGCGCGGATATCAATCCCGCTGCCGCAAATGCACGCGCGGATGAGTTTGGTGTAAAAGCGCAGACTATCGATGAGTTGCTTCGGAATGACGATATCGGCATCGTCGTCAATCTGACCGTTCCCGATGCCCATTATGACGTTACAAAGCGAATTCTGGCCGCAGGCAAGCATCCCTATTCGGAAAAGCCTTTGGTTCTGTCGATGGAGCAGGGGCTGGAACTGAAAGCTCTTGCCGATGGCCGCAATCTCAAAGTGGGTTGCGCACCAGATACGTTTCTCGGTGGCGCGCACCAGTTGGCGCGCCGCGAAATCGATAGCGGTAAAGTGGGGCGCATCACGTCCGGTACGTGCCATGTCATGAGCCATGGTATGGAACATTGGCATCCGAATCCGGATTTTTTCTTCAAGCACGGTGGCGGCCCGATACTTGATCTCGGGCCTTACTACATCGCCAATCTTGTCAATCTGATAGGGCCGGTGAAGCGTGTCGCCGCGCTGACCTCAATGGCCACGCCGACACGGACGATTGCTTCTGAACCGCGCAGGGGCGAAACCATTCCTGTGGAGACTCCTACAACCATTCACGCACTGCTGGAATTCGAGCAAGGTGCAACAATAACGCTTTCAGCCAGTTGGGACGTGTGGGCGCATCGCCATGCGAACATGGAACTTTATGGTACCGAAGGTTCAATCTATCTGCCGGACCCCAATTTTTTCGGCGGGGAAGTGGAGTTAGCGAAGCCAGGTGAACCCGCCGAACCTGTTGAAAATTGGGACCATCCGTTTGCAATTGCCAATGAACAGCATTCGCAAGGTATGATGGCGAACTATAGAGCAGCAGGGCTGGCGGATATGGCTGCTGCCCTTCAGGATGGCCGCGACATGCGTTGTTCTCTGGAGCGAGCACTGCATGGGATCAATGTCATGCTGGCTATTCTCAAATCAGGCGAAGAAAAGCGTTTCATTGACATCGAAATGCGCTGCACGCGCCCGGAAGCACTTGATATTGCTGCGGCAGAAGCCTTGCTTCGACCCGCAGAAGACAGAAAGAAACGGGCGGCAAACTGACTTTGCATCGCTCCTCCCGAGCGATTGGAGGCTGTTTCGATCCTGCGGGATCGGAGTGGCCTCCACCCATTTTATCCTATTGTCTGCAGGGATTTGATGTCTTTGCCGTTGATACGGCCCAGGATGGCTTTACCAAGATGTTGTCCAGCGAGCTTGAAACTTTCCTCGACGACAATCAGCCCCGGACGAAACCAGTGCAATATCTCGGTCGATTGTTTGGCTGCGACGTCGACTTCATTACTGATGCTCAGCCCAGCGTCTTCAATACCTGCGACGACCGCGAGAGCGGCCGCACTGCCTGAGCAGATAATACCGTCCGGTCGATCTGGCCTTCTCATCAGCTGGGCAACATGTAGCCGCAAGTCCTCAAGCGGCGTATCCAGATCGACGCCTCCGAGTGGTGCACCACTGCAATGAAAAGTGCGCAGTCCCTCATAGAATCCGCTCACCATATGCCGGTAGTAGGTGAGATGTGCCGGCGGGGTCAGCAGAGCAAGTTTTTTTCTCCCGCGCGCCGAGAGTTTTCCAACCATGTTCAGCGCAAAAGTGAAATTATCAAAGTCGTGATAAGGGTGCTCAATGCCCGTATCGGTGCGACCATGGGTGGCAAATGGAAAATCATGTTCCATCAGATAATGGATGCGCTGATCGTCCGGTTCTGTGCGTGAGAAAATAATTCCGTCGGCCGAACCGGTTTCCACGATATAGCGGATCGGCTCAATCGGTGCCCGAGAATGAAAATAGGGCGTCAAAATGAGGTGGTATTGCGTTTCGGCCAGCACGTCCGCAACGCCATGAATGACCTGGCTGGTAAAGCCCATGATCTCGTCCTGAGTATTCAGGACAAGCGCAATGACGTTAGTCTTGCCGGTGCGAAGACGCACACCTGCACGGTTGGGACGATAACCGATCTGCCTCGCGATCAGTTGTACACGTTTGCGGGTTTCGGGGCCAATTTCAGGCGCATCCTTCAAGGCACGTGAGACTGTCGTCACACCCAGTCCGGTCATGAATGCTATTGTTTTCAACGTTGGTCGTTCATTCTCAAGGAATGGTTTGGCGGGATTTTGCGGCTTGGAAGCCTTGGAGCTCCGTTTTTCATTCATGCGCATTTCATCCGGCGGGGGAGCGATGGTACAGTTGGAGATAGAATTTTCTTTATCTATCAATAGTTTGTTTTGTCGGTCATGTCATCTTCAATGATGAGATGCGCCCTGTTTTTGATGCAGTAATAGTCGGGTTTGTCACCTCTGCCGTGTATCCACGAAAGAACCGCATCTCTCATTTTGGCGGGCATCATCGGGATAGGAGAAGGCTGCTCGTAGTCGCTTATTGGGCTGGATTGTCATGATGATTATCTAGTACAATAAGACAATCTTCAGTATGTAATGATGGAGTCGGCTGACGCATGTGGGAACCAATGTTGGAAATGCGCAAGGGCATCACCAAGCACCGGCTTCTGACCGAAAAAATTGTCGATGATATCGAGAAGGGCATTCTTCTGCCCGCCACGCGTATGCCAACTCACCGTGATCTGGCTCATAAGCTTGGGCTTTCGGTTCAAACCGTCAGTATCAGCTATAAGGAAGCTGAACGACGTGGCTATCTCCGCGGCGAAGTGGGGCGGGGGACCTACGTGTGCAATCGGGTGACGGAGCGAGCGGATCGGTTCATGCTTGATCGAGACCCCAGTGGAACGGCGGATCTGTCTATCATTCGCGCCGTCTATACTGAAGCCCATGAGAACGCCTCGCGCCACCTGCTGGAAGAAATGAGCCGGTCGGACAATGCAAGCTTCATGCGTCCGTGCCGTCCGATTGCGGGTTTGGACAGACATCGTGCTGTGGCGAGGGGCTGGCTGCAAGGCTTATCGGTGGATGTTGATCCGGGTCGCATCATCATCACGAACGGTGCCGCCCACGGACTGTTTCTCGCTGTCGCGGCGGTTGTTCAACCGGGCGAGGTGGTGCTGACGGAAAGCCTGACTGACCATGGCATCATTGGCCTTGCCAATGTGCTTGGATTTACTCTGCGAGGGCTCCCCACTGATGAGCAGGGCATTCTGCCGGATGCTTTCGAAGTGGCCTGCAAGTCTGGCGATGTTCGTGCACTCGTGATAATCCCCACGCTGGGTAATCCGACCAGCCATCTGATGGGGGCGGAGCGGCGCATCGCCATTGCCGAAATAGCTCGGCGATACGGCGTTTGTGTTATCGAAGATGAGGTTTACAAACCCATTCTCGAAGAGAAACAGCCTTCCATGCCGGAACTTTTACCGGAACTGGGCTTCTTCGTAACGAGCTTCACCAAGACGGTCATGACCGGCTTGCGGACGGGTTATCTCGTTGTGCCGACACAATATTCCATTCGTGTTACGTCTATTCTGCGCGTAACAAGCTGGAGCGGTGTCAATCTCATGGGAGAGATGGCCAGCCGCTGGATCGAGGATGGTACAGCGGCAGAACTTATCGACATCCAGCGCAGTGAACTGCGATCCCGTCAAGCGCAGGTAACTGACATTTTGGGTACACTCGTAGCAGGCAGTAATCCGTTGTCTCTTTGCGCCTGGCTGAAAATCCCTCGCAACTGGTCGGAGGAGGGGCTCGTGCGCGCCCTTGCCAACAAAGGTGTTGCAGTCACGCCGTCTGATCCGTTTGTAGCTGGCGCGGATAGAGGGAACGGGGGCATCCGTGTCTGTCTTGGCGGGCGGCTTTCGCGTTCGGCTTTGCAGGCGGCACTTGAGACGATCCGTGAAACCTTTGCTCAACTGCCGCCCGTCTATGATGTGGGATCGATTGCTTAGGCGATTGATCCTAGAGCACTGACTGCAAGAACTCCTTGGTGCGGGCTTCCGTCGGTGCCTGGAATATCTGTTCCGGCGTTCCTTGTTCGCAGATGCGTCCCTTATCAAAAAAGCAAACGCGATCAGATACTTCCCTGGCAAACCGCATCTCATGTGTGACAAGAAGCATGGTCAGGTCATGTTCCTGCGCCAGGCTGCGGATGACAGAAAGCACTTCTCCAACAAGCTGCGGATCCAGCGCGGATGTCGGTTCGTCAAACAACAATACGCGTGGCCGCATTGCCAATGATCGCGCAATGGCGACGCGCTGCTGCTGGCCGCCTGAAAGCTGAGAAGGATAGTGATCCTTCTTGTCAGTCAATCCCACAAGAGAGAGCAGATCAAGCGCCCGAGCCTCCGCTTCACCCCGTTTCATACCCAGAACATGAATCGGTGCCTCGATAATGTTGCGGAGCACCGACATATGCGGAAACAGATTGAAGCTCTGGAACACCATGCCAACATGTGATCTGATCTTGCGCAAATGGCCTTCGCTCGCTTGAAATTGCCCTTTCCCGTTAGGCTCGTGATAGGACATGTCTGCAAGCTCAAGCGTACCCTCCTGAAACGGTTCCAGTGTCATGAGGATACGGAGTACTGTCGATTTCCCCGATCCCGAGGGGCCGATCAGCGTGACTTTTTCGCCTGTCTTGACCGAAAAATTGAAGCGATCCAGTACTGTCAGCGCTCCGAAGCGTTTGGTTACATTCTGAAAGCGGATAATTTCCTGGGTCATTTGAGGGCGATCCCGTTTTTTGGAAGTGTGCGTTCGAGCAAGCGTATGAGCGCTGAGCAGATCAAAGTCAGCACAAGGAAGATCAGGCCCACCATTGAGAGCGGCACCAGATATTCGAACGTGCGGTCGCCGATCAGGTTGGCCAGGTTCAGCATGTCGACAATGCTGACAACAGACAGCACCGGTGTCTCCTTCAGCATGGAGACGAGGTAGTTGCCCATAGCCGGGATAATCCGGGGTATGGCTTGTGGAACGACGATATCGCGATAGGTGCGCCAAGACGTCAGATTCAACGCGCGTGCTGCTTCCCATTGTCCGCGCGGGATGGCTTCGATCCCTCCACGATAAACTTCCGACGTATAGGCGGAATATTGAAGCCCCAATGCCAAAGCGCCGGTCAGGAAAGCAGGCAGAACAATGCCGTAAACGGGCAGCACGTAGTACAGGAAAAACAGCTGTACCAGCAGAGGGGTATCGCGAAGGAACTCCACCACGACGGCAGTCGGCCAGGATATGATCTTGTATGGACTGCGGCGCAGAAGCGCGAAGACAAGGCCAAGGACCAGCGCAATTGCAAAGCCGGTGGCAGCGGCTTTCAGGGTTACGGTAAGTCCGATCGCCAGAATTGGAAGAATGGAAATGGCGAAGGAGAGCGTTGACGAGGTGTCCCAGGCATAGCCGTAGATCATGCGAAACCTCCAGCCATGGTCTGACGTCTCAAACGCCGTTCGAGCCAACGGATGGCTGCGGCAAGTACGAGCGCCATCGCAAAGTATCCAAAGAGTGTCAGCGTATAGATCGTCACACTGTCGAGCGTCAGATTGCGCAAGCGTTGAGCCTGGAAGGTCAGATCGCTGATTGCGATCAGTGAGGCAAGCGCGGTGTCTTTGAGATTATGGATTGCGAGATTACCGAAGGCTGGCATCATTTCAACCACCGCTTGCGGCAGGATGACATGAAACAAGGTATGCCCTTTGCTGAAATTAAGCGCGCGCGCGGCCTCATGTTGTGCTTCAGGCACTGCCTGCAATGCCCCGCGGACTACTTCCGCGCCATAAGCACCGATATTGAGGCCAAGCCCCATGATGCCAGTCGTGATTGGGTCAAACGAAATACCGATCAGCGGCAGGGCATAGTAGAGCCAGAACAGTTGCACGAGGAGAGATGTGCCGCGGAATATCTCGATATAGATCACCGCAATCGTGGACAGGATGGGCCCGCCTGCGAAACGGGAAATCCCGGCTGCAAACGCAAGTACAGTGCCGATAGCCATTGAACTGAGGGCGAGAATGGCCGTGATTTGCGCCCCTTTGAAAAGGGCGGGGAGATATTCCGTCCAGTGCATATGGTCGTCTCCAATTGAGATGAGACAAAGCCCGCCGAACCGATGACCGGTCCGACGGGCAGCAAATCAACCTACTTTGCGTTGCAGAGGCTGGCCGTATCCACCGTTCGCGCAGCTTCCACGCTTTCTTCGCTAAGCCCATAAGTCATCAATATTTTCTTGTAGTCGTCGGTCTTTTTGAACTCGATGAGCTCCTTGTTGAAGGCTTCGTAAAACTCCTTGTCTTCCGGACGGAAGCTGAAAGCACCGAAGCTTCTGGCAGACTTGCCGTCGACAACCGGATCGGTAAATGGATGCGCCTGTTCCAGCTCCGGTGAATTGTCGACGAGCTTGGCAACTGTCAGTTCCGTTGCGGCATAGGCATCAGCACGCCCCGTCTGGACCGTCGACGGCGCGTCGGCATTGCCCTGGATCATGACGATCTGAGATTCATCGATGCCCATGCCATGTAGGAAGTCGATTTGATCCGCACCGGAAACGATTGCAACTTTCAGCGATGGGTCTTTTTTGATGTCTTCATAGGAATGAATCTTCTTCGGGTTGCCCTTGGGAACCAGAAGGCCTTCACCGTAACTCGAATTTGCAACGGTGAACTGCACCTGCTTGCAACGATCCGGCAGAACATTCTGTTCGGCTGCGACGAATTCAAACCGCTTGGCCTTCAGGCCGGGAATGAGCGAGCCGAAGGGGGTAACTGTCCAGTCGATTTCCTCAATGCCGAGTTTCTTGAAAATTGCGGCTGCGACGTCGGGGCCAATGCCCTTGGCCGCTCCACTCTCGTCCATATAGCCATAAGGCACTTCATTGGCTGTTGCTCCCCGAACGAAGCCCGCACTCTTGAGGTCATCGACCGTGACGGCTTGTGACGGAAGCGTGAGAGCCAGAACCGCCGCTGCTGAAAACAGGGCGGAAATCGTATGAAGTTTCATGCGCATTGTGTTCACTCCTCTTTTTGAATGCCGGTTGTTTTTTGCCCGGCTTGTCAATGGCTGGTATTGATCAGTTACGAGGCCGGCTCCTCGCTGATCGTGGCAATGACAGACAGGCAGTCGCCCATCTTTATGAGACCGGGAAAGTGTCGAGCTGCGAGAATTCCGTCGAGCGCGGCGCGGTATTCCTGCGGAGCCACACCTGTGCGGGTTACGGAATGAACGCGCGCAATAATCTCGCCCTTGCGCACTTCTGCGCCGAGATCGACCAACGGTTCAAGCAAACCCTCGGTATCGGCAAAGCCGAAACACTCCTGCGATGGCATAGCGAGCCATGTCGAGGGTGAAAGCTCCACCTCACCTTGCAGAATGCCCGCATGACGCAAAAGATTGCGAATGCCGCGTTTGGCTATTGAAGCAGTGCGGGCAGAAATCGTGCCGCCGCCGGAAAGCTCCGTCGTGACAAACACCTTGCCTGCTTCCTCTGCTATCGTATCATACATCCCAACAGCATCGATCTCGATCATTCGCATGGAGAAGGGAGCCGAAAAGGCTTTGACGGCTGCAAAGCAGCGGGCTTCCTGTGCCGTATCGGGCAAGGCATGCGCGGCAGCGTAAGGCAGGAAGTCGAGTGTCCGTCCGCCGGAATGAAAATCCATGACGATATCGGCAGCCGGCAAAAGGTAGCGGGTGAAATAATCCGCGATCTTTTCCGTGACGGTACCATCCGGGCGCCCCGGAAAGCTGCGGTTGAGGTTGCCCTTGTCGATGGGGGATGTTCGCGTTCCCGCCAGGAAAGCCGGGAAGTTCATTGCAGGAACAATGATGACACGGCCACTGATCTCTTCCGGTTTCAGACTGGCGGCAAGGTCGTAGAGGGCGACGGGCCCTTCATATTCATCGCCATGATTGGCGCCAGTCAGCAATGCGGTGGGGCCGTCGCCGTTGCGGATCACACAGATGGGCAGCATTAGCGATCCCCATGCGGAATCGTCTCTGGACCAAGGCAGTCGCAAATGCCCGTGCTGCACGCCGTCGCGGTTAAGATCGACGGTCGGTGTGATCGGGGAGGGACGTGATGGAGGCGAGGTGTGCATCATCGCAGCGTCCTAATCCTTGACCACAAGCTTGCGTGGCACATTCGAGAGGCATTCGACACCCGTTTCGGTGATCACGATACTTTCGGTGATCTCCAGTCCCATGGTTTCCAGCCAGAGGCCTGTCATGAAATGGAAGGTCATGCCGGGCTGCAATTCGGTGCGGTCGCCGGGGCGCAGGCTCATCGTGCGTTCGCCCCAATCCGGCGGATAGGACAGGCCGATGGAGTAGCCGGTGCGGTTGTCTTTGATAATTCCGTATTTCTTCAGCACGGCGAAGAAGCCATTGGCAATGTCTTCGCATGTATTGCCTGGACGGGCGGCGGCAAGTCCTGCCTCCATACCTTCAAGTGTGGCTTTTTCGGCGTCGAGAAAGGCTTGTGTCGGCTTGCCTAGAAATACGGTGCGCGACAGCGGACAATGATAGCGTTTATAGCAACCGGCGATCTCGAAGAAGGTGCCTTCGCCGGTCTTCATCGGTAGATCGTTCCACGTCAGATGCGGCGCGGATGCGTCGGGTCCGGAAGGCAGCAACGGCACGATGGCAGGATAATCGCCACCGAAATCGTCAACGCCGCGCGTGCCCGCATCGTAGATTTCTGCAACCAGATCGCATTTACGCATGCCTGGCTCGATTTTGTCGACGATGCGTCGGTGCATAGCTTCAACAATCCGACCGGCCTTGCGCATATAGCCGATTTCCGTCGGGCTTTTAACGGCGCGCTGCCAGTTGACCAGTCCTTGCGCGTCCTTGAAGCGGGCATTCGGCAGATGCTTCTGCAACGCTTGATGGGCGGCGGCCGTGTACCAGTAATTGTCCAACTCGACGGCGATGACCTTGTTGTTCCAGCCCTTTTCTTCCAGCATCGACGCCAGAAGATCCATAGGGTGACGTTCAAGTGATTGAACGTAGTGGTCGGGATAGCCGACGATGTTGTCGTGGCTGAGCCATGCCGTGCGTTTTGCACCGTTGCCATCCTGACCGCGACCGTACCAGATCGGTTCCCCCTCCATCGAAAGCACAACGCATTGATGGACATAGAAGGACCAACCGTCATAGCCGGTCAGCCAGTGCATGTTGGATGGGTCGGTGACGATGAGGACATCGAAGCCTGCCTTCTCCATGGCGCGACGGGTTTTGGCTATTCGCTGATCGTATTCCGCGCGGGTGAAGTTGAGTTCCACACTCATCGACGGGCTCCTGCAGTTTTGTTTGAATCGATTTTCGTGCCTGCGTCGCGCAGGCTGGCGCGCTCCGACGCAAGGCGAGCAATAGCGGTGTCCTGAACCCCCGTTCCCGTGAGGTCACAGAAGGTTATGTCCTCAGCCTTCCGATGGAATTTGGGCGCGTTGAGAACGATCTGGCCCAATTCTAGGAAAGCGGTATCCGCCGTAACAATTCCCGCCGAGATTGCATGACGCAATTCGCCAAGCCTGCGTGTTTGGGACAGGCTGTCGGCCACATAGGTGATCGGTCGCCGAAACAGGGCGGGATCGATCTCGTTCTTATGTTCGGCATCTGAACCCATCGCGGTGATATGTTGCCCTGATACAAGCCATTCAGCCTTTAAGAGCGGCGTTTCCGACGGCGTCGTCGTGACGATAATATCAGCGGCGTCGCAAGCTTCTTGCGCATCTGCAACTGCTGTCACCGGTATTCCAAACTTCTCGGTAAAGTTTCGCGCGGCTTTTTGCGCGCTGTCGAATTTGCGTGCCCAAATTCTGGCCTCGGTGATGGGGCGCACCAGCGTCAACGCTTCAAGCTGCATTCCAGCCTGCATACCGGCGCCGAAGATGGTGGCCACATGGGCGTTTTCCCGCGCCAGATATTTTGCGGCGACAGCACCTGCTGCCGCAGTACGCACATCGGTCAGATAGCCATTATCCAGCAATAGCGCTTCAATAAGCCCGGTCCTTGCCGAGAACTGGATCATCAGTCCGTTGGTAGAGGGCAAGCCGATGGAGGGATTGTTGAAGAAACCGGGACTTACTTTGATGGCAAAACTGTCAAGTCCGGGAATATAGGCCGTTTTCACATCGACTTCGCCACGTTCGGCGGGGATGTCCAGCCGGAGTATTGGCGGCATGCTGACACCACCGCTGGCGAGTGCCCGAAAAGCATTTTCCACACAAGTTACGCTTTCAAGGTCGAGGGCTATGATCTCTCGCAGATCGGCTTCGGTCAGAATTCTCATCTCGGCCATCAGCTTGCCCTCCGATAGCAGTCTTCCATGATCATGCGATGCTGTTCGGGATCGATATTGCCCCCTGAGATAATGATGGCAGTTGGTCCCGCTGGGATGATTTTGCCGCTCAACAAGGCAGCGATGCCCACCGCTGCAGCTCCTTCGACAATTTCGCCTTCCGTCGCGGCATGTTTGATCCCCGCAGCAATCTCTGCTTCATCAAGCAGGACCACGTCGTCCAAGAGTGAGCGACACATCGCAAAAGTCCAACGGTTGTCGAGCCCGATGCCGCCCCCCAGAGAATCTGCAAGTGTTTCCAACTCCTGGACATTGACCGGCTTGCCGGCTTTTAGGCTGGCATACATGGCCGCACCGCGAGACATGGAAATACCGATCACGCGGCAATGTGGGCGCCGGGCTTTCACAGTTGCGGCTATGCCGGCAGCAAGTCCTCCACCTGAAAGAGGAATAAGAACAGTTTCGGTGTCGGGTTGATCATCAATGATCTCCAGACCGATTGTGCCCTGTCCGGCAATAATTCGCGGATCATCAAAAGGCGGAATGACGTTCATTCCTTTTTCACGGGCTAGTCGCGTCACCTCGTCCATGGCGTCATCCTGCGATTTCCCGACGATGCGCACATCCGCCCCAAGATCGCGGATTGCCTCTACCTTGTTGCGTGGCACGAGCGATGAAAGGCAAATGGTAGCGACCAATCCCTGTTCGGAAGCGGCATGCGCAAGAGCACGTCCATGATTGCCGGTCGAGGCGGTCACAAGTCCACGTTTGCGCTCTTCCGGCGACAGAGCAAGGACAGCGTTTGCGGCACCGCGCAGCTTGAAGCTGCCAGTCGTCTGCCGATTTTCCAGTTTCAGAGAGACCGGAGCTCCGGTAAGTTCGCTGAGATATTCCGAGCGTGTAAGCGGCGTTCTCACGATGAGGCCTTTCAGCCTCTCATGCGCTGCTTCTATTTCCTCAAGACCAACCATTTCATGAGTCATTCTTGGCACAGCGCTGCCTCTCATAGCATCATGGCAATGGGGAAGGCAGCATTGAGTTTTGTCGAACGCTGCAATGGATGAGCGGACAGAAGGTGCAATAATGCACCACATGCGAAACCGTAAGGTCGCATCCTCGTTCCCCATATGTTTGATTTTTTTATTCTTGGCTCTATGTGTGAAAGACCAATAGGATCATGTCAATAATTATATTGGATCATTACAATTTTGATCTGTTACGACTTTTCGGTGTCGGAGCCTTGTCAGCGACGCAAGGGCGTGCCAATGAGAACAGGAATGTTTGCAGATGCTGGATCAACAGAATGAAAGCCGCCCTGAAGCTCGACGCCGTCGATTTGCGTATTCTCGAAGCCGTTCAGGAAAATGCACGGATTACCAAGCTTGCCTTGGCGGAGAAGGTCGGGCTTTCTGCGACACCCTGCTGGCTGCGACTGCGCAAGCTGGAAGAGGCGGGCATCGTGACTGGCTATCACGCACGCATCGCCTATCGAAAAATAGCTCCGATTGCGCACGTCATTGTGCAGATCACTCTGGGTAATCATCGTCAAAGCGATTTTGAGCGGTTCGAAAGAGCCATCACAGTTGTACCCGAAATCGTGTCCTGCTGGTCGGTTGGCGGTGGCGTGGACTATTTTCTGATGATTGTGGCGCGCGACATTGACGGCTATCAACGTCTGATTGACCGTCTTCTGGACCAGAATATCGGCATCGAACGCTACTTCACCTATATCGTGACCAAGCTCGTCAAGGACGAGAAGGCGAGTGCGCCCCTATCGCTGTTCAAGGAAGTTGCAAGCTAGCTCAAACAGACTATCTGGCTCTTAATTTTAGTCCAATGTAGGTCTCCGTTGGGATGTCTTTGGTCTGAATGCAGAGCGATCCTGTGACAAACTTCTTCCTGAATTGGGAGAAGAGCAATGAATGCCGTTCTGGATCATCCGATACAACATGACGGGCTTGGCAGACTTCGCGACAAGCATCTTTTTCGTGAACTTGGCTATGTCGATGGACGCTGGGTAGCGGGAGAACGAGCCGAAACCTTCCCTGTTCTCGACCCTGCAACGGGTCACCGGCTTGCTCGCGTGGCAAATCTTGGCGAAGTGGAGACGGCGCTTGCGATCGATGCCGCAGTAAAGGCGTTCCCGGCTTGGCGTGATAAGCTACCACAGGAACGCTCCACGGTCTTGCGGCGGTGGTTCGAGTTGGTCCTCGCAAATCGCGAAGATCTCGCATTGCTGATGACGCTGGAGCAGGGCAAGCCGCTGGCGGAATCGCGCGGCGAGATCGACTATGGCGCATCTTTCATCGAGTGGTTTGCCGAAGAAGCGAAACGGCTCAACGGTGAAACCATAGCGAGCCATCTCTCAAATGCCGAAATGCTGGTGCGCCGCGAAGCGCTGGGTGTTGTCGCGCTTGTTACCCCGTGGAACTTTCCGCATGCCATGATCACCCGCAAGGCGGCGGCGGCGATTGCCGCAGGCTGTCCCGTTGTCGTGCATCCATCTTCAGAAACACCGCTTTCCGCACTTGCCTTGGCCGAACTGGCTGAACGAGCCGGAATGCCCGCGGGGACCTTTAATGTGGTGACGGGCAAAGCCGCGCCTATCGTTGACATGCTTTGCCGTGATGAGCGTGTGCGGGCGGTGAGCTTCACCGGGTCAACGGAAATCGGCAAGCTGATTGCAACCAAATGTGCAAACACCATGAAGCGGCTCATCATGGAACTTGGTGGACATGCGCCGTTGATCATCTTTGATGATGCTGATGTCGAACGGGCCGTAGATGTTGCTATGGCTGCCAAATTCGCGACGTCCGGCCAGGATTGCCTTGCTGCGAACCGCATCTTTGTCCAGCGCGGTATCTTGAAAGTTTTCACCGAGGCGTTTGCTGAGCGTATTGCGGCACTGAAGGTAGGCAACGGACTTGATCCGGCATCGGATATAGGCCCTCTGATGCATAGTCGCGCGGTCGCCAAGGTTGAAGAACAAGTGCGTGATGCTGAGGAAAGGGGCAGCACGATAGTCGTGGGCGGTAACCGGATTGGGGAAGCAGGGCTTTTCTTCGAGCCGACTTTGCTGGTCGATGTGCCGGATGATGCCGCGATCATGCACGAAGAGACATTCGGACCAGTTGCCGCCGTCACGGCATTTGTCGATGAGGACGAAGTCGTCGAGCGTGCCAATGCCACACAATACGGTCTGGTTGCCTATGTCGTAACGGCAAATGGTGCGCGACAGCTTCGCATGGGACGTGCGCTCGAATACGGAATGGTGGCCGTTAACCGCGCCAAGATCACCGGCGCACCGATCCCCTTCGGCGGCTGGAAGCAATCCGGGCTTGGCCGCGAAGGCTCCCATCAAGGCATCGAAGCCTTCACCGAACTCAAATATCTCTGCATCGATACCGCTACGTGAAAGCTCGGCGACAGGAAAGGAACATACCCATGTTGAACAATAGCAATGAGCTCGCCGCCTGGGATCGGGATCATTTCTTCCACCCCTCCACTCATATGGGCATGCATGCGCGCGGCGAAACACCGACGCGCGTGCTGGAAGGCGGCGAGGGCGTTTACATTGCAGATGTGAACGGTCGCAAAAGTCTGGATGCTTTCGCGGGGCTTTATTGCGTCAATGTTGGTTATGGCCGGACGGAAATAGCGGATGCAATTGCGGAGCAGGCGCGCAAACTTGCCTATTATCACGCCTATGTCGGTCATGGCACCGAAGTGTCGATCACGCTTGCCAAGATGATTATCGATCGTGCGCCGGAGCATATGAGCCGCGTTTATTTCGGCCTTTCGGGCTCGGACGCGAACGAAACCAACATCAAGCTCATCTGGTACTACAACAATATTCTGGGCCGCCCTGAAAAGAAGAAGATCATTTCCCGTTGGCGCGGTTATCACGGTTCAGGCGTGATGACGGGCAGCATGACTGGGCTTGCAACCTTCCACAATGCCTTCGATCTGCCGCGCGCGCCAATTCTGCATACGGAGTCGCCATATTATTTTCGCCGTTCGGATCGCTCTATGAACGAAGAGCAATTCTCGCAACACTGCGCCGACAAGCTTGAGGAAATGATCCTTGCAGAAGGGCCAGATACAATCGCAGCCTTCATAGGCGAACCTGTACTGGGTACCGGCGGCATTGTTCCGCCGCCAGCTGGCTATTGGCAGAAAATTCAAGCTGTACTTGATCGCTACGATATTTTGCTTGTTGCCGATGAAGTCGTCACCGGCTTTGGCCGTCTGGGCAGCATGTTCGGTTCCGACCACTACGGCATGAAGCCCGACTTGATCACCATCGCCAAGGGATTGACCTCGGCCTATGCACCGCTTTCCGGTTCGATTGTATCTGACCGCATGTGGGAGGTGCTGGTTCAGGGATCGGACAAGATGGGACCAATCGGTCACGGCTGGACCTATTCTGCTCATCCGATATGTGCAGCGGCAGGCGTGGCCAACCTCAAACTCATCGACGAACTGAAGCTGGTTGAAAATGCCGGTTCCACAGGCACATATTTCCGCAAGGTATTGCAGGATGCCCTTGGCGGTCATAAGCATGTTGGCGAAATTCGCGGTGAAGGGCTGATGGCCGCTATCGAATTCGTTGAAGATCGTGACGATCGCAAGTTTTTCGATCCGTCGCTGAAGATTGGCGCACAGGTTTCAGCGGCTCTTTTGGCCAACGGGGTTATCGGGCGCGCCATGCCGGAAGGCGACATTCTGGGATTTGCGCCGCCACTTTGCCTCACGACCGAGGAAGCAGACAAGATTGTCGCTGCCACGAAAAAGGCCGTTGATATCGTCTTCGCTTGAGCCATCTGTCCCCGGAGGTCAGCTTCGGGGACTATTCCCGCCAGACTGGCAGGTGTAATTCAGCGATTAACCCGCCCAACGGATCGTTTTTCAAAAGAATATTACCGGCATTGGCATGCGCCACATTGCGGGCGATGGTTAAACCGAGCCCGAAACCGCCGGAATCCCGATTTCGGGACTTGTCCGCTCTGTTGAAGGGCTTGAACATTTCCTCGATCTGGTTCGCTGGGATTCCCGGCCCGTTATCCTTCACCCGCAGCACGAGTTCGTTGTTTTCCTGGCGAAGCGATAATTTTGCCTTGCCGCCATAGGCAATGGCATTGTCAATGAGATTGGTGATACTGCGCTGAATGGAAACCGGCTGACAGTACGTTATTGCAGCCACCCTGTCGGAATTTCTTTCATCCAGAGCTGCCTCCGGATAATTATCCGCAATGGAAAGGAGAAGCGACCAGAGGTCGACTTTCTCCTTCTTTTCGTTTGCAAGTTCCGAGGTTGCAAAGTCGATCACGGAACGAGAAATAGCCTCGATGTCGCCAAGATCCTTGGCGAGCGACCTCGCGAGAACTTCATCTTCGACAAGCGCCAGGCGAAGCCGGATGCGCGTGAGTGGCGTTCGCAAGTCGTGTGCAAGGGCAGCCGCAAGTTGCTCACGTTCTGCCACATAATCGAGGAGCTTCGATTGCATCGTATTCACGGCTCGTGCAGCCGCCTTATACTCCCTGCTTCCATGTTCAGGCAGCGGTGAACTTTTCAAATCACCACCGATCCGGTGTACTGCGCGTTCGAGTACCCGGTAGGGGGCTGTCAGGCGTCGGGTTGCCCAGATCGCGACGAGCACGACACTGAATGCCACAAGTGCAAAAAGCGGGATGGTTTCGGTCGTCATAATTGGATCCGCCGGGGTGATCCGCGTGGTAAAATTGATCCAGCGCCCGTCGCCGAATTGTAGGGAAGTCGTCAGGCTGGCACCCAAACTTGTCGTTGCCGCAATGTCGTTGATCTGCTTTTCGACATCGCCGATATCACCGCTGTCAGTGATCTGCACAAGGGCAGTGTGCGGGCCATGCGCAAGCTTGTCCCGGCGTATGCGTGCATCGATAACGCCGTAGCGCGCCAGACGTGCGACCAGAACATCTTCCAGTTCAGCAAGATCTTCCTCGCTGGCGAGCACAGTAGGCACATCGGGTTGCGTGGTAATGGTAATGCCCTGACCTGAGCTCGCCAGGCGAGAAGCAAGGCTGTTCCAGTCGCCAACAGGGGTCGTGTTGAGGAGCTTGACGAGGGATGTCGCCCTTTCGCTGAGACGGAAAAGTTCAAGCGCATTGTTGGCTTCCTTACGGTCTTGCGAAACGATCCAGAGGG
The DNA here is from genome assembly GCF_018066705.1 of Ochrobactrum sp. AP1BH01-1. Taxonomy (NCBI): domain Bacteria; kingdom Pseudomonadati; phylum Pseudomonadota; class Alphaproteobacteria; order Hyphomicrobiales; family Brucellaceae; genus Ochrobactrum; species Ochrobactrum sp. AP1BH01-1. The sequence continues at coordinate 252,903 of NZ_JAGPOU010000001.1, forward strand.
TTGCGATCTGGGTAATCAGAAGGCCGCTGATCAGAATGGTGAGGAGCCAACTCGGTAGCGAACGCGGAAACGGGAACTTCATTCCGTCTCGACCTCATGGCCAAACTGATAGCCGCCGCCGCGAATGGTGAGGATTAATTTGGGTGAACGAGAGTCGTCGTTCAGCTTGCGCCTCAACCGGCTGATCAGGATATCGACGCTGCGGTCATAGCCGTAAACAGCCTGATTTCCGGCCATTTCCATCAGCTGATCGCGACTGAGTATATGTTGGGAACTTTTGACGAAGGCTTCGAGAAGATTGAACTCCGCGGTCGTCAGCTCCACACGCACGTCGGCTGGAGAGGTAAGTCGCCTTCGTGCGCAGTCGAGTGTCCAGCCAGCGAAGCGGTAACTATGAGTGACGGGGCGGCTGGGCGCGCGGTTGTTCTCCAGGCGCCGGAGTACAGCGCGTATGCGAGCCAGAAGCTCGCGCGGATCGAACGGCTTTGCCAGATAGTCATCGGCGCCGATCTCAAGGCCTAATATCTTGTCGGCAGCATCAGCAATTGCCGTCAGCATGATGATCGGAACACGCGAATGGCGACGGATATCCTGGCAGATTTCGATGCCGCTCTTGCCGGGAAGCATAACGTCGAGAATAATCAGATCAATCGCCATCCGGCTCATCACATCATGCATCTCTTCGCCATTTTGAGCGATGGAAACACGCATGCCGCGCCGTTTGAGAAATTCGTGCAGAAGGTCACGTATGTCCTTGTCGTCATCGACAATCAGAACGTGGGCGTCTTCTTTCAATTTGAGATATCCGTAATAGCCTGTGGTCGCGGGATAGTAGCGCTTAGATTGCGACGATAAAAAGCCTTCGGCAATGGTTTTCAACCGGCAATGAGTTGGCGCTACAATTCAGAAACAAATTGCAACAGATGCGAAAAACAAGGGCAAACAAGCTATGCCATAACGGTTTTGCTGAAGAAACTGAAGTCCAATGAAAGATTGAATTCGTATGTTCAAGTCGGTTTTCATATCGAAAACAGCAACGAAAGCGTTTCTTTCAACACTTTGTCTTGCGGGTATGCTGTCCTTCCCGCTTCCCAACGGAGCAACAGCAGCACAACTCGTAACGCGTAGCGAACGGTGTGACAGGCTTCAGCATCAACTGCAAACCGCGCTTTCCGGCCGTGCCGAAACTCGGCAGGCCCGTCAGGCAGAGGCCTTGCAGAAGAGGGGGATGAAATTCTGCGCAAGCAGAAGAGAGGCGCAGGGCTTGCGAGCCTACGCCGAGGCCCTCAAGCTTCTAGGGGTCAAACCTGACATGGCCGATACAGGCGGACAGGAAAGTGCTTTACCTCCGACGGGGAAGACCCCGAACGGAAAACCCAATTGAGGAACCGGAAAATGAAGAAGTCCCTTATTTCTGCTCTTGGTCTGGCTGCTGTTCTGGGCCTGTCCGCTCCTGTCCTGACGGCAAGTGCTGCTAACGCCGCTCCGGCTGCTGCAACGCACACGACTGCTGCCAAGCATCATGTGAAGAAGGCTCACAAGAAGCATCACACTGCGAAGAAGTCGCACAAGAAGGCTGTTTCGGCCAAGAAGCACTAAGTTTTCAGTTTCGTGCGATAACCGGCGGCTCCCTCGCAGTCGGTTTTTGCCGCCAAAGGCCGTTGCCTGTCGGACATAGGATGTCCGATTTGCAGCGGCCTTTTCTTTTGTCCATGCACAGTCGGACTTGCCGAAGGCGATCCAACGGCCATATGTATCAGTAGTGCATTACGGGGCAGTTGTTGTGACGACGATTGATTTGAAACGCATTTATGATGCTCCTTCACCGGACGATGGTTACCGTGTGCTCGTGGATCGCGTGTGGCCACGCGGTATGACCAAGGAGAAAGCCGGTATAGACATGTGGGCAAAGGATATTGCTCCATCCGCCAATCTTCGCAAATGGTTCTGCCATGATCCGGCCAAGTGGAATGATTTTCAGAAAAAGTATCGCGAAGAGCTCGAAAGCAACATTCCGGCACTGAAAGAGCTGATTGCCAAGGCTGGACGGAAAGACAATCGTCTGACGCTGTTGTATGGCGCGAAAGACGAGGAGCATAATCAGGCTGTGGTTCTGCACGAGTTCATGCGATCCCTGTAGCCGATCCGACAGAAACGCACGCTAATCTCTGCCTTCTTCGGGCGCTCCCAGCGGGAATAGATGTCGGAACGGTCGTGCCTCGTCCAGAGCGCGGGCATAACTCGGTCGAGCAAGCAGACGTTTGCGGTAGGCCCACACATTGGTGAATTCTTCGGCAATGGCATATGTCCAATCTGCGTAGAGCAGGGAGGGAGCCGCAGCGCAGTCAGCCAGACTGAACTCATCACCGGAGACCCATTTTCGACCATCCATATGTCTATCCAAAAATGCATAGGCTGTGGTGAGTGCGGATTGCCAGCGATGACCGCCGTCGTCGTGTTCACGCCCAAGCGCAATATATACAAGGCGTTGCTGTGGGTAGTTTATATAATTATCGAAGAAACGATCCCACATGCGCACATTGGCGCTTGCAACTGGGTCTGACGGGATCAGGCGTCTGGAATGCGGATAGGCAGCTTCAAGATATTCGATGATTCCGGTTGCCTCAAAGACCAGCTTTCCATTGTCCATTAGAACTGGAAATTTGCCGAAAGGCCAAAGTGCGGCGAACTCGCTGGCTATCGGTTCGGTGCCATCCAGCATTCGTGCTTCGAAGCCTAAGTCCTTCTCATAGAAAGCAGTTATCGCCTTCTGGCAGTAAGATGAGAAGGGATGCAGGTAGAGTTTCAGCGACATCATGGTCCTCCCGTACCGATGCAGATCAAACTCAATCGCCGTTGCTGCGATAGTCCGCACGATTGATGCCATGGCGCTGCATCTTATCGTAAAAGGTCTTCCTTGGAATACCGAGCGCCTCGATCGTTTCCTGAACATTGCCATTATGCGCGGCGAGCGTCTCGCGAATTATCGTTTCTTCGTAGCGCTCCAGCCGTTTGGGAAGCGGCTCCTGGCCACTGATCGCGGGCGTTGGCGAATGGGCTGGTTTTGCAACGCCAAGTGCCACCCGGTCGGCAAAATGTGCCAGTTCGCGAACATTTCCCGGCCAGTTGTGTTTCATAAGATGGCGATGCGTGGCGGCGTCAATCACCGGTATCTCGCGTTTGAAGCGTTGTGCAGCACGCGACAGGAAGTGCGCGAAAAGCAGCGGAATATCCTCCCGCCTTTCCCTTAGAGGCGGGATGGAAAGGGTGACGACGTTCAACCGATAATAAAGGTCTTCACGGAAGTCACCTCTCTGGGCAGGGTCGGCAAGGTCGATCTTTGCTGCCGCAACGACGCGAAGATCGACAGGACGGACCTCATTTGTACCGAGCGGGGTGATTTCCCGCATCTCAAGCACGCGTAGCAGCTTCACTTGTGTTGCAGCTGGCATGCTTTCAATTTCATCCAGAAACAGCGTGCCGCCACTTGCATGTTCAATCCGGCCAAGCCGCTTTTTCTGTGCTCCGGTGAAGGCGCCTGCCTCGTGGCCGAACAATTCGCTTTCGATCACCGTTTCGGGCAAGGCACCACAGTTGAGCGCCACGAAATTGCCTTTGCGGCGACGGCTCCAATTGTGCAGCAATTGTGCAACCACCTCTTTGCCGCTGCCAGTTTCGCCAGCCACGAGCACATCAACATCGGTATCGGCTATATCCCGCAACGTCCTGCGCAGGTTTTCCATCGCGGGTGTCTGGCCGATTAGCGGCAGATCGCCCTCTACATTCTGGGCGGCTTCGCGTAATGCGCGGTTTTCAAGGATCAACTGACGCGTTTCCCAGGCGCGCCGGATGCTGTGCACGAGCCTGTCGGCTGCAAATGGCTTGGCAATAAAGTCATAAGCGCCATCCTGAATGGCCTGCACGGCCATCGGAATATCGCCATGACCGGTGATCAGGATGACTGGCAGTTCGGCATCAATTGCCTTGATCCGTGCGAAAAGCTGGAGACCATCAATCTGCGGCATGCGTACATCGGTAACAATAACGCCGTCATAAGCAGTTGTAACGCTGTTCAAGGCATCAAGGGCGTTTGAAAAGTCTGAAACATCGAAACCTGCAAGTTCAAGCGTCTGCCGGGTGGCACGTCGCAGCGCCCTGTCGTCATCGACCAGAATAACGGAGGGTGATTTATCCATCATGCTTTTCTCAATTCGATGCGGAAAGATGTGCCAGACGAGCTGCTCTCGGCGGAAATTGTCCCGCCGTAGTCGGTGACGATTTCCTTGACGATTACAAGACCAAGGCCGAGCCCCTTTTCCTTCGATGTATTGAAGGGCGAAAACAGATTGTCGTGAATATGCTGCGGCATGCCTGGTCCGTTATCGGAGACGATGATGATGACCTTGTCGTTCTCCACATGGGTTCGGACTTCTATCCGGCCATCATTTTCCTTGGTATCAACTGCTTCCAGTGCATTCTGAAACAGGTTTATGAAAACCTGTTCAAGCCTGATGGAATGACCGACGACGTGCAGTTCGGGCGGCGGCAATGCCACGTCGAGTTGGTCCATTCGCCCGGAAAAACGGCTTCGCAACAATACCAGAGCTCCCGAAATAACCTTGCTGAGCGAGGTTGGCTCGGAAGGAGAACGTCCCTTTCTCGCAAGCGCTTTCAAATCACCAGTGATGGTGCCGATGCGATCCGTCAGTGCGGCGATTTCGGCGAGATTGTCAGTCGCATCAGAAAGGCGTTTTCGTTCAATGAAGGTTTTTGCGTTGTCTGCATAAGCGCGAATGGTCGCCACCGGCTGGTTGATTTCATGCGCGACGCCCGCCGCGACCTGTCCCATGATGGCGAGACGATTGGCATGGACAAGATCCTGCTGCACCCCTTGCAGCATCGTTTCGGTGCGCCTGTGATCGCTGATCTCTGCTTGCAGCCTGTCTCGCGCCAGACTGAGGTCGCGGGTGCGTTCTGCAACACGCTTCTCAAGCTCCATGCGTGTGCGTCGGGCGTCGGCAATGCGGGCGGCAAGCTTCTGTTTGCGTCGCAGGAGGAGACCGGCAACGCTAGCAATCGCTGCCAGAACGACAAATGCGAACAGCCGGGCTTCTCGGACTGCGGCAGGAATTTGCGGGCGAATTGATGCGAGACTGTACATTTGCCACGGAGTGGAGGGGACAGTAGAGCGGATTGCGAGAAAGTCGGTGCTGCGTGCATTGCCGGGTAACAATGCGTCGATCAGCAGAAAATCGCCGCTATCCACCGACTTCACCGAAAGCGGCAAGGGTTTCAACGGTGCGTCTCCGAATTGCAGGCTACCCCGAATTGACTGGATCTGTTCATCACCGATTGATCCAATGGTCATGAAACGCCACGACGGCAGACTCGTGATCAGGACTATGTTGCGTTCGTCCGTTACGAAGGTCGGACGCCCGGCAGTGTTCCAGTCGCTTTCGAGACGGTCGAATTCCAGTTTCACGACGATCACGCCAAGCGGGCCGCTCAGGCCATCAATGCGGCGCGATATGTACAAGCCAGGGCGATTGCTGACATTGCCCAGCGCGAAATACTCGGCGTCTCCGTTTTTCAATGCGTTGTGAAAATAGGGGCGGAACTTGTAGTCATTGCCGACAAAGCTGTCCGGTTCGCGCCAGTTGCTCGCAGCAATGGCAATACCGTCCATGCCGACGAGATAGATGACGGCTGCTTGCGTGCCTCGCGCCAGCGCCTCGAGTTTCTCGTTCAAGGAAGTGATTGTTGCTACCGTATTGTCCTGCAATGCGGCTTCCAGTGCCTTGTCCTTTGACAGCACCAGCGGCAACGCCCGTTGCTTGTCGAGGACAGCACGCAACAATGCGGTATTTAGATTGGCATCAATCCTCGTCTGTTCGCTTAATGCCAGCATCGCTTTGTCTCGCGCCAGGTCGCCGACGATCCAGAAAGCGAGCGTGAAAACTACAGCCCAAAACAAACCAAACAGCGCCCATGTGCGGCGGTTGGCGTTTGCGGTGTGAGTCAAACTATCCACGTTCGGAAGGTGCGATTTCATTACATTATTGTGCAACATTTCAGACATGCAGGAAATAGATTTGTGCGGATAATCGCACTTTTCATGCAAATCGATCACTCTCGAATACATTAAAGTTAGTTAAAACAATAGTTTAGTGGTTTTCTGGCAAACTGGCACAGACATTGCAGTCAAACAATTCAGCAGCGGTCCTGATCGCTGAAGAGTTGAGACTGAAAGGCTCGGGAGGTTGGACAGGTTCCAGGCTGGGCCGAACGGAGGACGTTATGATTGCAGTACCGACAGGCGCCGCGGTTTCACCGCGTGGTCGTATTCCCTTTTACAAGCACCTTTATGTCCAGGTGTTGGTGGCTATTGCCGCCGGTATTCTCCTTGGTCATTTTTATCCCGAACTGGGAACGCAGCTGAAGCCGCTTGGCGATGCGTTCATCAAGCTCGTAAAAATGATCATTGCCCCGGTCATCTTCTTGACCGTTACAACTGGCATCGCCGGTATGACCGACATGAAGAAAGTCGGACGCGTTGCCGGTAAGGCGATGATCTACTTCCTGACGTTCTCGACACTCGCTCTGATCGTGGGGCTTATCGTCGCCAACGTCGTGCAGCCGGGCGCAGGCATGCATATCGACCCGGCTTCGCTCGATCCAAAGGCCGTTGCCAACTATGCCGCCAAGGCGCATGAGCAGACCATCACTGGTTTCCTGAGCAACATCATTCCAACGACAATTGTCGGCGCATTCGCTGACGGCGACATTCTGCAGGTGCTGTTCTTCTCGGTCTTGTTCGGTATCGCGCTGGCTCTGGTCGGTGACAAGGGCAAGCCTGTTACCGATTTTCTTCACGTCCTGACTGCGCCGGTTTTCAAACTGGTTGCGATCCTTATGAAGGCGGCTCCGATTGGCGCTTTTGGCGCTATGGCGTTCACGATCGGCAAATATGGCATCGGTTCGATTGCCAATCTCGCGCTGCTGATCGGCACGTTCTATCTCACATCCTTGTTGTTCGTGCTTGTCGTTCTGGGAGCGGTCGCTCGCTATAATGGTTTCTCGATCCTGGCGCTCATCCGCTACATCAAGGAAGAACTGCTTCTCGTTCTGGGTACTTCTTCGTCTGAAGCGGCACTCCCAGCGCTGATGGACAAAATGGAAAAGGCCGGCTGCAAGCGTTCAGTCGTGGGGCTGGTCATTCCGACCGGTTATTCGTTCAATCTGGATGGCACCAATATCTACATGACATTGGCCGCGCTCTTCATCGCGCAGGCTACGGATATTCCGTTGTCGTTGAGCGATCAGATTCTGCTTTTGCTGGTGGCGATGCTGAGCTCCAAGGGTGCCGCTGGCATCACGGGCGCCGGTTTTATTACGCTGGCGGCTACATTGTCTGTCGTCCCGGCCGTTCCGGTTGCGGGCATGGCCCTCATTCTGGGTATCGATCGCTTCATGTCAGAGTGCCGGGCATTGACAAATCTTGTCGGCAACGCAGTGGCAACCATTGTGGTGGCGCGTTGGGAAAATGAACTCGACACGGACAAGCTTGCCGCGGCGATGAACGGTGCGCCTCTCATCACGGATGTTATTCCGCAGATGGAACCTGCTGAATAATTGTAATCGACTTGAAAGGAAACGGCCCGCTTCGGCGGGCCGTTTCGTTTTCATCGTTCGACAGATTTTCCCTGTGTGATCAACCGGGCGCTATGCTGGCCGGAAATGTAAGTCCACAGCCAGCTCCACGCGACAGCGGCACGGCTTCTTGTTCCAATCAGGAAGAAGATGTGCGCGATGCCCCAGAACCACCAGGCGATTATGCCTTTCAGCTTGAAGCGGCCCATATCAACCACAGCAGCGCCTCTGCCAATGGTGGCGAGATTGCCCTGATGCTTGTAACGGAACGGCATCGGCGGGGTTTGCCCTTCGACACGGCTTTTTATGACCGTGGCAACGTAGGCGCCTTGCTGTTTGGCGGCAGGCGCTATGCCCGGAACCGGCTTGCCGTCCGGTCCCTCGACCCATGCCGTATCACCAATGACGAAAATGTCCTCATGGCCGGGTACATTCAGGTTGGATAGAACCTTCACGCGGCCCGCACGGTCGCTCTCGGCGCCCAGCCACGTCGCGGCTGGGGAAGCGGCGACGCCCGCCGCCCAGATTGCCGTCCGGCATGGAATAAACTCTTCGCCGACTGTAACGCCCTCGGCTGTTATATCCTTGACCGGAATCCCGAGCCGTACTTCCACGCCCAGTTTTTCCAGTGCCTTCAATGCGTAATCGGACAGATCTTCTGGAAAGGCCGCGAGGATGCGCGGTCCCGCTTCAAGCAGCATTACACGCGTTTGCCGGGTGTCGATATTGCGAAATTCGGGCCATATGGTTTGCTTGGCGAGTTCTGCGATAATGCCTGCAAGCTCCACGCCGGTCGGTCCGCCGCCAACGATGGCAAATGTCAGCAGCGCCTTCCGTTTTGCCTCATCCGTTTCGCGTTCGGCTCTCTCGAAGGCGAGCAGCAGGCGGCGGCGAATGGTGGTTGCATCCTCAAGCGCCTTCAGTCCGGGCGCCAGCGCTTCCCACTGGTCGTTGCCAAAATAGGCATGGCGGGCCCCGGTGGCGAGCACGAGCATGTCGTATGAAATCTCTGTGCCGTTTTCCAGTTGCACCTGGCGGCGTTCGGTATCTACGTCCGTGACCGTACCCAGCAGTGTTGTCACTTCCTTACGGTCACGAAACAGGTGGCGGATCGGCCAGGCGATCTCAGACGTGGCAAGGATAGTTGTTGCAACCTGATATAAAAGCGGCTGGAAAAGATGATGATTGCGCTGATCGATCAGCGTTATCCGGATCTCGACGTTTCTAAGGTCGTGGATCAGTTGTAATCCGCCAAAACCGGCACCGACAACAACAAGATGGGGGACGTGCTTTTCGCTCATTATTTCAGCCTGCTTTCTGGATCATTGGGCGAACGATCAGTCTTTCCCACCGGCACAGCGACCGCTCGACATCAATGTATACCTGCATATCGCGTTTTCCAGACCGGCTGCCTTTGAAGGCCACGGCATTCCGAAGAGGGCAACCGCAATCAGACCGATGACATAACCAGCAAGTCGCGACGGATTTCGTCGCCATTGCCGTTTTTAAGCTGCTTCTCAATTTCCGAATGTGTAGCCTTCCATATTGGCACGGCTGCGGCAAGGGCGGCTTTTCCTTCCGGTGTAAGTTGCAATAGCCGCTCGCGCCTGTCGTGGGGGTTCACGATGATCTCCACCCAGCCTCGCCGTTGCAACGGCTTCAGGGCCGCGGTCAGCGTCGTTTGATCCATGGCCAGAAGCTCGGCAACCGGCTTCATCGGTGGAGGCGCCGGGCGATTGAGCGACATCATCAAGGAGAATTGGCCGTTGGTTAGCCCGACCGGACGCAGAGCATCGTCAAAGCGGCGGGCGAGGGCGCGGGCGGCGCGCTGAACATGCAAGCAAAGGCAGGTATCACGAACCAGAAGCGTTGTTTCAAAAGGTACATCGTGGCTATTTGACATGGTTTATTAATATTGATATCAATATAAATCGTCAAGCAGGAACGTTGAAGTCTGGGCGCGGGAGCAAAAGCCGGAGGAGGGCTTGCACCATGAATGAGGTCGTATCCCGAGAGGTTTGGCTGGACGCGCGGCGCGCGCTTCTGGCAAGCGAGAAAGAAGCCACCCATCTGCGCGACAAGGTCAACCGTGAGCGGCAGGCTCTGCCGTGGGTGAAGGTCGAGAAGGATTATACGTTCGATACGCCTTCGGGCCGGAAAACGCTTTCCGATCTGTTCGACGGGCGCAGCCAGTTATTGATCTATCATTTCATGTTCGGGCCGGACTGGGATCAAGGCTGCACGGGATGTTCGTTCCTTGCTGACAATTTCGATGGCGCGGTGACTCATCTCAACAATCACGATGTAACACTTGTTGCTGTTTCGCGCGCTCCGCTGGCAAAGCTCGAATCCTACAAGAAGCGAATGGGTTGGCATTTCCCATGGGTTTCGTCGGAAGGCAGCGAGTTCAATTTCGACTACCATGTCTCCTTCACAAAGGATGAACTCGAAAACAATCGCGTGTTTTATAATTTCGACAAGCTTGCGGCAGAAGATGCTTTCGATGAACTGCCGGGCATGAGCGCCTTCTACAAGGATGAAAGCGGTACGATCTATCACACCTATTCCAGCTACGCCCGCGGCATCGAGGAATGGATAGGTACGTTGATGATCCTCGATCGAGCGCCCAAGGGTCGCAATGAAAACGGGACGATGCATTTCGTCAAGCGGCACGATGAATACGAAACAAAGGCATCCGGTCATAGCTGTTGTGGCTGATCGTCCGAACAAAAGAGAGAACCAAGGGAGTACGTTCAATGAAACAGGGCTCATCTCCGTTCGTCTGGTACGAACTTATGACGACAGACACGGGCAGCGCGCAGGATTTTTATACCAAAGTCGTCGGCTGGGCAGCCAAGGACGCCGGTGTTCCAGGCATGAAATACACCTTGTTTGAAGTGCCCGGATGCATGATCGCAGGCATGATGTCGATGGCGGACATGCCCAAGGAGGACTGCGGAGGCCAACCGGGATGGCTCGGTTATGTCGGTGTGACGAATGCCGATGACTATGCCCGGAAAGTTGAAGCGGAAGGCGGGAAGGTTCTCAGAGCGCCGCAAGATATCCCGAATATCGGGCGCTTCGCGATCGTATCCGATCCACAAGGCGGCATCTTTGCACTTTTCGAGCCGATGGGCGATATGCCGGCCCCGGCTGACTTCGGTTCGCGCAAGCCGGGACATCCGGGATGGCACGAACTCCACGCGAAGGACTGCGAGACGGCGTTTCCCTTCTACGAGAAAGTGTTTGGCTGGAAACTCTCACGCAATTTCGACATGGGGCCTATGGGCAACTACAAGATATTCAGCGTCGATGGCGCTGATCATGGAGGCATCATGACCGCGTCTCCCGGCACACCGGTCGGCTGGGGTTTTTACTTCATGGTGGAAGGCGTCAAGGAAGCAGCCGACAGGGTCAAGTCTCTTGGCGGAGCCGTCCTGCAAGGACCTATGGAGGTGCCGAACGGCGAGTGGGTCGTTCAATGCAAGGACCCGCAAGGTGTGAACATCTCGCTTGTCGCGCGGAAACCATAGGAAAGACCGCGCTCCACGATTGACTGCCGGTACATTTGCGATGATTGGATGGAACATCGAAACGTATCGGCGGAAGATCCACCCATGCACAACAGAAGAACACGTCCGTCTCAAAAGTCTGGAACTGTTCTCGCCGCAGATGTCGGCGGGTCCTTCATCCGGCTTGCGCGTTCTTCGCATCCGGGAAATATAGATATTCTCGAAAAGCTGCCCACTCCGGCAGGCAGCTGGGATGAATTCAGTGGCACACTGGAAACCGCACTACAAACTCATGCAGCGAACGACGAGTGGCCACTTGCCCTCTCCATCGCCGGATTGGTCGATCCGGACACAACGACTGCTCTGTCGGCAAATATTCCCTGCATTACAGGTCACAAGCTAAGCCTCGAACTTGGAGAGCGACTGCAGCGCCGGGTCATCGCGGCTAATGATGCCGATTGTCTGACGCTTGCCGAAGCGATTGAGGGCGCCGGTAAAGGACACGATATCGTCTTCTGCGCGGTGCTAGGCACAGGCGTAGGCGGCGGGCTTGTTGTCGATGGTCGGCTGGTTCGAGGAAAGGGCGGATTGACGGGCGAATGGGAACACGGCCCGATACTGAACACATCCGTAGAAATTGATGGACAAACTATGCACGTCCCACGGTTCAGTTGCGGCTGTGGGCAAAGCGGTTGTGTCGATACCATTGGCGGCGCGCGCGGAATTGAGAGGCTGCATCGATTTTTGAATGCCGCCGATGCAACCAGCCATGAGATTATACAAGATTGGCTCGCCGGTTGTCACAAGGCTGGAAGGACAGTTTCCGCCTATCTCCAGCTGGTTGCCGATCCGCTGGCTGCAGTCGTCAACGTAACCGGCACGTCCATCATTCCCGTAGGCGGTGGGCTTGCCACGGCGTCCGAGCTGATTTCGGCCATTGATGAAGCGGTGAGAGCCCGAATCCTGCGCAAAACAGAACAGTCGATCGTCGTTCCCGGAATATTCGGCAGCGATGGCGGTTTGGTCGGGGCGGCGATATTGGGGCATCAGGCGTGAGCGTGTTACTCGAAGTCTGCGTGGATAGCGCCGAAGGTCTTCATTCGGCAATTGAAGGTGGCGCGGATCGCATCGAACTCTGTTCCGCCCTTGAACTTGGTGGCTTGACGCCCTCGCAGGCATTGATGGCGCTTGCTTCAAAAGCGCCAATCCCGGTCTACGCAATGATCAGACCCCATGCGGGCAGCTTTTGCTTCTCGGCTGAGGATGAATCCCTCATGGCGGCAGACATTGGCAACGCCAGAAATGCCGGCTTGGCAGGGGTCGTCCTGGGCGCTTCGCTTCCCGATGGTTCGCTTGATGTTACTTTGTTGGAAAGATTGGTTGCAGAGGCAAAAGGGCTTGGAACGACGCTCCATCGCGCTTTCGATCTCGTGCCAGACGCGGAGACAGCGCTGGAGCAGGCAATCGCGCTCGGCTTCGAGCGCATCCTGACGTCCGGCCTGTCGCAGACCGCGGAAGAGGGACTGGACAATCTGCGGCAGCTGGCGGGAAAGGCTGGCAAGCGCATCAGCATCATGCCCGGCAGCGGCGTCAACGCCCATAATGTAGGCCGGATAATCGAAGCCACCGGTGCGACAGAAGTTCATGCTTCATGTCGCGTTTCAGTCGAAGAAAAGGATTCTCGTGCAATCGCCTTCGGTTTCGCTGCGGAACGATCATTTCGGACATCAGCCGCGTGCGTCGCTGAGCTGAAAGCTGCAGTCGACCATATTTAAAGGTCCTTCATTCCAAATTCCGTGTCCGTCGCAGTGCGGATTTCGCGCAGTGGCCAGCCCCTGAAAAGGAAATTTCTCAAACAGTTCGAGGCGGCACTTAAACCCTATTGCCACCCTGAGAGAGTTTGAGTAGAAGTGTCATCACATCAAGAGTTGGGGCGACGCCCAACGCCAACCTGCCTTTCCGGGCAAGGTGGTACTCTCTGTAAGGGGAGGATGTGGCCCAACCGGCAAATATACGGATAAAGCCACTCGCGTCCGCTCCAACATAAACTAGGGACCGACGCGACATGCCGATTAAAATTCCTGACGATCTGCCAGCAACCAGTGTTCTCCAGGCCGAGGGCGTTATGGTCATGCGGGAAGCAGATGCCATTCGTCAGGATATTCGTCCGCTGAGGATCGGCCTCCTCAATCTTATGCCGAACAAGGTCACCACCGAGACGCAGATTGCGCGTCTTCTCGGCGCAACACCGTTGCAGGTGGAATTGACCCTCGTTCGAATTACCAATCATGTGGCGCGCCATACGCCTGCCGATCACATGTTGTCCTTCTATCAGCCGTGGGAAGATGTGCAGGATCAACGCTTTGACGGCTTTGTCATTACAGGTGCCCCGGTCGAGCGGCTCGAGTTCGAGGAAGTCACCTATTGGGACGAAATGCAGCGTGTTTTCGACTGGACGCAGACCCATGTGCACCGGACGCTGAATATATGCTGGGCGGCGCAGGCCGCCGTTCATCATTTTCACGGCATGGGCAAGTATGAACTCCCGGACAAGGCCTCAGGCGTCTATAGCCAGCGCAACCTTGCGCCTTCATCGCCTTATCTTCGAGGCTTCTCGGATGATTTCAAGATACCGGTTTCACGGTGGACCGAGGTGCGCAAGAGCGACATTCCGGCGGATAGTGGGCTGAAGGTGCTGGTCGATAGTCCAGAGACAGGCCTCTGCCTGTTGGACGATCCGCATCACCGCTCGCTCCATATGTTCAACCATGTGGAGTATGACACCACATCGCTTGCGGATGAGTATTTCCGCGACATTCAGGTCCAGCCAGACACGAAGGTTCCGGCAAACTATTTCCCTGGAGACGATGCGACGCGCCAGCCGGAAAATCGCTGGCGCAGCCACGCGCATCTTCTGTTCGGAAACTGGATCAACGAGATGTATCAATCGACGCCTTACGACCTGCAGAATATCGGGAAGCGTTAAGAGCGCATAGCAAGGACAGCGTGACCAGAATAGATCCTGTCCAGGGCAGGGCTTGCAACGACATGGACTCTAACGCAAGCCCGCCTGTTACCGTGCCGAGAGCTACGCCCACGTGCATGGCGGAGAGATTGATCCCGACCCCGGCCTCTGCCGTTGCAGGATCGGTCGTAATGAGAAAACTCTGAACGACTGGCGATATCATCCAGCTCAAACAAGCCCAGATCATCAGCATCACACCGAAAACAGGGCTGAAGCCGATCGCGAGCGGTATCGCTGTTAGTGCCGTCAGATAGAGAAGCGGCGTCAGCACGATAGCCAACCGTGGAGACACCTTGTCAACGAGCAGCCCACCGAGATACCCGCCCGCCATTCCGGCCACCCCGAAGGCCAACATTGCCCAGATAATTTTTCGCGAAGAGACGTGCACTGCATCCAGAAGGTAGGGTGCAAGATAGGCAAACAGTACGAAGTGACCGCCAATCATCAGGATGGAAACCAGTTGCGCCGATACCAGCCGGAAGGATTTGAAGTGCGGCATGTAGGGCGGCAAGCCGCGCTGGCGGCGCCCCGCGCCGGGCAATGCCCACATTGACAGGAGCAGAACCGATGCTGCTGCCAATGCCAGACACAGGAATACCGCTCGCCAGCCCAGCCACTCATTGACGGCCATTCCCGTGGGAACACCTGCCACCATCGATCCGCTGATACCCATGAATATGATTCCGATAGCGCGGCCACGCATTGCCGGATTGACCATTTCCGTTGCCAGCATCGTGGCGACCAAGCAGACGGCCGCGCTTGCCGCCGCCATCCCGATACGCGCGGCAAACAGAATCCCGTAATTGGGGCTCAAGCCCGCGACGATATTGCTTGCAATGAAAACACCCAACGCAGAGACCAGAATGGCTTTCCGCTCATACCGCGTGGTGAGGATGAGCGCGAGCGGAGCGGCCAGCGCAAAGGTAAGGGAGAAAATCGAGGTCAACTGACCGGCGGCGCTGACTGAAACATCGAAGCCTCGGGCAATACCGGGAAGAATGCCGACAATGATGTTCTCGGCGGTGCCGGTAACGAATGTCGCCAGCGCGAGCACAAATATCCGGGTGTCCATGTTTGGCGTTCCCCTTCATGGTAACACCATGCGGGCAACAAACGTCCCGGCATGGTGAGATTGCATGCCGGGTTTCGAGGCAAAGCTTCGGTTATCCCTGATACGAGTTCATAACATCGAAACTGGCCTCTTGCCAGCTTCGAGAGCAATTAGCTGCCGGCGCGCGCCAACCATCTGTGCCAGTCGTCTTCCGAGCCGTGGAACACATTCAGATCAATCTTTCCGTTTACGCCCTGTGACAGGCCCGATCCCGAATACTGCCAGAAAGTCCACGGGCGACCGGGATAGACTTTGGACGGATGCTGGGCGACTGCGCGCAGCCAGAAAGGATAGTTGGTGAAAGCACCTTTCAGATTGTCGTCGTAGAAATCCGGAGCGGTATAGATGATCGGTCGCTTGCCGTAATGCTGCTCCAGCTTGTCCATGAAGACCTGCATTTTTTCCCGCACCTGCGCCGGAGAAGGCCGCCTCTTGCAGGAAGAATCCCCGTTCCATTCCACGTCTATGACTGGTGGAAGCGCATCAGCTTCCTTGGGAACATTGCGGATGAACCAATCGGCCTGCTGGCTTGCCACACGGCACCAGTAAAAGAAGTGGTAGGCACCACGCTTGATGCCAGCCGCTTTCGCCTCGCGCCAGTTCTTGCGGAACATGGGATCGAGATGGTCACCGCCGTCAGTTGCCTTGATATAGGCGAAGTTTGCGCCCTGCGTGCGCAGTTTCACCCAATCAATATCGCCCTGCCAGCGGGATACATCCACGCCGTGCACCGCCAGCTTGCGCGGCGATGAACGTCCGAAATTGATTGGTTTCGCATCGCGAAAGCGGTGGCTGTAGACTCTGGATCGTTCCTGCGGTGCAAGGCGCACGGGTGGATAGGCCGCGATCTCCGGAGTCGGCACCGAAATCCGGGCCTGTGGACGCTCCTGGGGCTGTGGTCTCGGCGCAATGGGAGCTGGCGGCTCCGTCTTGAACGGACCGGCATCCGGAATAGGGCCAGCCCATGCCAGTACTTCTTCCTGATTTGCCGCGGGCATTGGCTGGGGCGCGCTCGCCATTTCGCTCAAAGGAGCGGGTGGAACCGGGCGGACAACCGAACTCGTTGTCTCAGCCGAGGTTTTCGACTGAAGCATGATGCTGTCGACGCCGGAGCTTGACGTACAGCCCGTCAAGGCGGCGCAGGCAAGGGCAATGACTGATACAACCGAAGAACGCATGAGCACCCGTAACGCAAAACAAATGGGCTGCAACGCTCCTCCCGAGCTAATTGCTAATCAAAGCTTACCGGGAAAAGCTGAATCCAAAGTTTACGAAATTGCTAATGCGAATTCTTTAATTCGACTGTTTGAGGATTTTTATCAAAGCTGTTGCAGAATTTTCCAGTGTGGTTTCATCAAATCCTGAGAAACCGAGAATAAGTCCCTGACGTGGCGTCAGTTTTGTAAAGAGCGTCGATAGCGGATGAACCTCGATATCAGCCTCTGCCAGAACGGACGCGAGATGTGTATCGCTTTGTCCCTCTGGCAAAGCCATAAGTAAGGATAGTCCGGCAGGCGGAGCTTCAATCCGGAACAGATCCGGTTCTCCAGGTGCAAGCGCTGCTATCAGTTTGCGGCGGCGCGAGGCATGGATGCGGCGCATACGTCTTATGTGTTGGGCAAAAGCTCCCGTTTCAATGAAAGCAGCCAGCGCTGGCTGCGCCAGCGGCGAGGGCGCGGGAAACAAGGTCTGCCGTAGTTCCCGAAATTGCGTCACTCTGTGCGACGGCACGATCAGAAAACCGAGCCGCAGGACGGGCGAAAATACCTTGGAGAAGCTTCCAATATAAAGAATGCGGCCCGGGTCGAGCGACATCAGTGCTGGCAGCGGCTGGCCGATATACCGATGCTCGCTATCATAATCGTCCTCGATGATTATCGCATCACGTTCTCTTGCCCAGGTAATGAGTTCGAGACGGCGTCCCAACGTCATGGTTACCCCTGTCGGGTGGTGCCGTGCAGGTGTAACAAACGCACCGCGCGCATCGTTCGCCTTTTCTCGTCCGGTGGAAACATCAAGACCTCCACCGTCAACCGGCACTGGAACGATGTCGAGGCCATTGACGCCGAGGATCTTGCGCGCCGGTGGATATCCCGGTTCCTCCATCCACAGCCTGTCGCCGCGGGTGAACAAGGCTTCCCGGATGAGTGAAAGCGCGTCTGCGCTGCCGCCGGTTATGACGATCTGTTCCGGCGACACGAGCATGCCGCGCCATTCGTGCAAATGCCGGGCGAGCGATGATCGCAGAGGATGAAAGCCAAAGGGATCATCAGTGCTCAATAGGTCCGGGGCAGGCTTGCGCCAGATGCGGCCCAGAAGTTTTCCCCACTCATCGTGAGGGAAATGCTCGCTATCGAATAGGCCGAGACGAAAGGGTTTGGGATTCTCCCGATGAAAACGCGGCTGGTCGATTACATGGATGGGCGGTTGATTTACGGTCAGCTTGCTATCGGGAAGTTCTGCGGTGACACGAGTGCCCGAACCCAGTCGTCCCTCCAGGTAACCTTCGGCAATCAACTGATCGAATGCCGCAAGAACAGTTGTTCGCGACAAGCCAAGTTCCAAGGACAAGGCGCGGGTGGACGGCAGTCTGGCATTTGGCTTCAGCCGCCCGGCTAAAACAGCTTGCCTTATCTGGTCAACCAACTGGGCGGTAAGCGGAATATCGCTGGCGCGATCAATCCCGAACTCCGGAAGCGTATTGGAAATTGGCATCTTCGTATTCGGTCAAAGTGGCTATTTTATCAAAGCCACTATGCAGGTAATTGGGCTGGACATAAAGGAGAAATATCGGTCATGACCAAAGCCCCCACCGAACGCAGCCGCGTAAAACGCCTGCACGAACGCGGCGCCTATGACGCAGCCACGGTCCACGCAATCATTGATGCGCAACCTTTGGCGCATGTCGCCTATGTGTTCAACGGAACGCCCTATGTCACGCCGACGCTGGTATGGCGCGAAGGCAATTTCATCTACTGGCACGGGTCGTCCGCCAGCCGCATGCTGGAAAGCTGCGATGAAGCGGAAGTCTGTGTAAGCTTCACACTGCTCGACGGGCTGGTTCTTGCCCGGTCGGCGTTTCATCATTCCTGCAATTATCGCTCGGTCATGGCATTCGGGACAGCGCACAAGGTTTCAGATGTCGGGATGAAGGAACATCACCTGCGCAGCTTCGTAAACGGCCTTTTCCCTGGTCGTTGGGAAGGATTGCGTCCGATGATGGCAAAGGAGCTGAAGGCCACCATGCTTCTCGAACTGGAACTGAACGAAGCTTCGGCAAAAGTCCGTTCGGGCCCGCCGAAGGATGACGATGCCGATTATGCGCTGCCGATCTGGGCCGGCGTCATTCCAATGAGCATCCAGATGGGGACGCCGGTGGATGATGGCCGCATTCTGCCGGGCGTGGCTGCGCCGCAAGGCGTTATGCAGTTCGGTTATGGGGCGGAAGCGGCAGAATAAACTGTCGGGGCTCAGGCGGGTCCGAGAAAGATATGCGTCTCGGACTTCGCTATCCCATCCATGGCGCGAATGCCTGTTACCAGACGGTGAAATTCATTCATATTGGGGACTTCGATCTCCGCGATCAGGTCCCAGGTTCCGTTGGTCGTGTTCACTGCGGAAAAGCCGGGATTTTTACGCAAGGTCGCGATAACGCTTTTGATGTTTCGTCCCGTCAGCTCGATCATCATGATGCCGCGGATCATGTCGGTGGCACCATGATCTTTCAGCCGGACTGTAAAGCCTGCAATGACGCCGGATGCAATCAGACGTTCCATCCGGCTCTGGATCGTGCCTCGCGCTACACCAAGGATGCTTGCAAGCGTCGGGATGGACGCACGTGCATTGATACGCAGTTCCGAGATTAATCGTTGATCCAGATCATCCATCGTCACACCGCCTTTTGACGATTTTGTCAATTTGATTGCGTTTATCGCAGATTACTAGACATTTCTATACAGAAATGGCGTTTTCGTTGATCCTTTGCTCCGTTAGCGTGCTTGAAAACAAACAAGCCGGATAAGCAGCAACGCAACCGGCATGGGGAATTCGGAGGTGGATCAATGGAGTTTTCTTTCTCCCGCTCCTGGGTAACCAGGACGCGACGGTCTTGTCCGTTCCGAATCTGTTTTCCCGAGCAATTTGCCGCCGCCTGTCAGGTGTCGACGATCTGGAAAGATGCGCCCGGTCCGGCGCTCGGAACGGGCATCGCCCGTGATCGCATTACGATCACTTAGGAGAAAACGAAATGAAAACTCTTCTGTCTTCACTCATTGCAGCTGGCGTGGGCGCTTTAATGATGCTTGCTCCCGCCCATGCTGACGACCTCGAAAAGGTCAAACAGAGCGGTGAATTGCGCATCGGCATGAGCGGTGTTTTCCCGCCCTTCAGCTTTGTCGACGGCCAGAACCAGGTTGTCGGCTTCGACGTCGATATCGGCACTGAAATTGCCAAGCGCATTGGTGTGAAGCCGGTTGTCGTAACCACGGCTTTCGACGGTATCATTGCCGGTCTGCGCGCGGGCAAGTTCGACGTGGTCGTCGGCAGCATGAGCATTACGCCAGAACGTGAAAAAGCGGTCGATTTTGCGGGCCCTTACTATCGTGGTGGCCGCGGCATCTTCGTGACGGAAGCTTCGCCGATCAAGACCATGGACGAACTGAAGCAGGGCAAGACCATCGCCGTTACGCTTGGTGAAACCAGTGACAAGTGGGCGCGCGAGCAGGGCGGCTGGACGGTTCGCACCTACAAAGGCATTCCGGAACTGCTGCTCGAGCTTCGTTCGGGCCGCGTGGACGCCATTGCCTCGGATGATATTCCGATACTGATCGCCATCAAAGAAAGCGGCGAAAAGGTTCGCCAGCTCGATACGCCTGAACTTCAGGGCACCGATAATGTCGGCATCGCCCTGCGCAAGGGTAATCCTGAGCTGAAGGACGCGATCAACAAGGCTCTCGATGACATGAAGGCCGACGGCACCTACGAGAAGATCTCGACCAAGTGGATCGGTCGCGACATCCGCTAAACGTATGAACCATTGCCGGGACGGCAATTAGTTGAACGTCCCGGCGACATATCTTTCCGGCTTGGTTTTCCAGACAGGAAAGGGGAGATAATGAATTTCTCTTTGATGGCGGAGGTCTTTCCATATTTTCTGGAGGCCGCCCTGGTCACCGTCGAAATATCGGCGCTGGCCATTCTCATAGGATTGAGCGTTGGCGCGCTTGCCACAGCCGCGAAACTGTCGCGCTTTTGGCCATTGCGGTTTATCGGAACGGCTTATGTCAGCGTGTTTCGCGGCACTCCATGTCTTTTGCAGCTTTTCGTACTCTATTTCGGCGGACCGCAGATCGGTATCAATCTCGAGCCTTTCGCAGCCGGAGCAATCGGTCTCGGGCTCAATATCGGCGCATATTACGCCGAAGCCATGCGAGGCGCCATTCTAACGGTGGATGCTGGCCAGAACGAGGCCGCACGCTCCATCGGCTTCAGCAGTGGACAGTCGATGCGCTTTGTAGTTCTGCCGCAGGCAGCCCGCCTGATGATCCGTTCGCTCGGGGTCAACACAGTGATGTTGATCAAGGGGTCCGCTCTGGTCTCAGCGATTTCGGTGGTCGAACTGACCTATACAGCCCAGCGCTTCATCGGCTCAACCTACCGACCGTTTGAAATCTTCGGCATCGCTGCGGCCATCTACATGGTCCTCATTTATATCGTTGCACGCTTCGTCGATTTCCTCGAAGCCCGCTACGCACTCAAATAGGCGGTGACACCATGCAACTCGATTTCTCCATCGTCCCGCCTTATACCGAACTCCTGATGACCGGCGTCTGGTGGACGCTCATTATCGCTGTATCTTCATCCATCGTCAGTTTCTTCGGCGGCATCGCTTTTGCCCTGCTCGTGCTCTATGGCAATTGGCTGGTGCGCTATCCTGTTCGCTTTTTCATCTGGCTGTTCATGGGCACTCCGCTGCTTTTGCAGCTGTTCCTGCTCTATTACGGCCTTTCACAGGTCGGCATCAACATTCCCGCCGTGTGGACGGGCATCATCGGCCTTGGTCTGCATTTCGCGGTTTATAATTCCGATCTGTTCCGCACTGCGATCCTGACCGTCGATCCGGGGCAGAACGAAGGCGCTCGCTCGCTGGGTTTCGGCAGTGGCCAGACACTGCGCTACATCATCGTACCGCAGGCAGTTCGCAACGCGCTGCCGCAGGTGGGTAACAATCTGATCGCTCTTCTGAAAGACACAGCGCTTGTGTCGGTAATCGGCATCACCGAGCTGGTTCATGCATCGCAACAGGCGATCAGCGAAACCTACAGCCCGTTTGAATTCTACATCACTGCCGCAGTGATCTTCTACGTACTCAATCTCATCCTGGAAGCCGGATTGCACTGGATGGAAAAGAAAGTCGAGGCTTACCGATGAGCAACAGCAAACCCATGGTGGAAGTGCGCGACGTCCACAAGGCTTATGGCGCACTCGAGGTTCTCAAAGGCATAAACCTGTCGGTCGAACGCGGCCAGATCATTGCCATTATCGGCCCGTCTGGTTCCGGTAAAAGCACGCTGCTGCGCTCCATCAACCATCTGGAAACAGTCAATTCGGGCCAGATACTGTTGGACGGCGTACAGGTAAACCAGCCTTTGAATGGACGAGCATTCGAGCGCCATATCAATGCCGTGCGCCAGCAGATGGGCATGGTTTTCCAGCACTTTAATCTGTTTCCGCACCTCAACGTGATGGAGAACATCACGCTCGGGCCCATCAAGTTGAAGGGCAAGAGCAAGCAGGAAGCCCAGGAACTGGCCGTTTCGCTTTTGAAGAAAGTCGGTCTCGCCGACAAGGCTGCGATGTATCCATCGCGTCTCTCGGGCGGGCAGAAGCAGCGTGTGGCTATCGCCCGCGCACTCGCGATGCAGCCGAAAGTCATGCTGTTCGACGAAGCGACATCCGCGCTTGACCCGGAACTGGTCGAGGAAGTCAATCAGGTAATGAAGCAGCTCGCGCAGGAGCATATGACCATGCTGATCGTGACCCATGAAATGCGCTTCGCGGCTGAAGTTTCCGACAAGGTGCTCTTCATGGATAAGGGCGTTGTGGTCGAGGAAGGCAAGCCGGATTTAATCTTCACCAATCCGGAAAATGAGAGAACGAGAGCGTTCCTGAGAAAACACCTCAACCAGTAAGTCGACTTTTAAAAACCGGATTATGATACCCGCCCGTGCCTGAGCAGGAACGGGGATGGGGAACTATTGAGCGAGGAAAGACCGTGGCAAATCCAAATGAATGGAACCCGACCGAACGGGTGCGAGAACTCTCCTATCGCATGGTAAGATGGCCAAGCGAGACAGGAACACCTGACGAGGCATCGTTCGGACCCAAGCTTGCCGAGCTTTTGCGCGAGATTCCCTATTTCCAGGAAAATCCTGACGATATTGCTGTCATCGACAGCCATGGTTCGCCGATAACCAAGAATGTCATCGCGGTCGTTCGCGGTACAGGGCGGCGAACCTTGGCGCTGGCCGGCCATTTCGATGTGGTGGAAACCGGCAATTATCGGGATCTGAAGCATCTGGCATTTGAACCCGATGCTTTGCTTGAAGCGCTTCTTGCAGACCTTACGAGCCGTCCGCTTGCGCCGAACGAGGAAAAGGCTCTCGCCGATTTCCAGAGCGGAAATTACGTTCCCGGACGCGGCATGCTCGACATGAAAAGCGGGGTCGCCGCAGGCATTGCAGTATTGGAACGTTTCTCGCAGCAGCCGGACCGGGAAGGCAATCTGATCCTGTTCGCTACCCCTGACGAAGAGCGTGGTTCGCGAGGGATGCGCAGCCTGCGCGATGCCTTGCCGGAACTTGTTGAACGTTGGGGCCTCGATATCGTTGCCGGTATCAATCTGGACGCGACGAGCGATCAGGGGGATGGTGCCGAAGGCCGCGCCATCTATCGTGGCACGATCGGCAAACAGCTTCCCTTTGCTTTCGTCGTTGGGCAACCGTCGCATGCGAGCTATCCGTTCGAAGGTGTCAGTGCGCACCTCATTGCGTCGGAAATCATGCGGGCAGTCGAAGCCAATGCCGCCCTTTGCGATACGGCTGACGGCGAGGTTTCGCCACCGCCTATTTGTCTTGAAGCACGAGATTTCCGTGGCGGCTATGAAGTGACCACGCCGGAACGGACATGGATCGCGTTCAACTGGCTGACCCATTCCGTCTCGCCTGACGCTCTGTTCCAGCGCTTCGAGACGATTGTCGATGACGCCTTGGACCGCGCAATCACACATTTCAATGTCGAGGCAGAGCGCTTCGCAAGGCTCGTTGGCAGTGCCAGCGACACCAATCACAAGGGCCGAATTCTCACTACGGCGGAATTACGCGAGGAAGTTCGGCGCGTTGGCGGCGGGGCGGCGCTGGAACGGATTGCAGCGCTGGAAGCTGAACTTTTAAGCAGCGACAACCCGCTTCTCATTACGCGGGAACTTGTGGATCGTATGGTTGCCGAGGCACGCATTACAGGCCCAACAGTCATCATTGGCTTCGGAAGTCTCGTCTATCCGCATGTTCGCATGGGGACTGAAACGGTTGAGGAACAACGTTTCGCAGAAGCGCTGGAAACCGCGCGGGTGGATGCGGAGCGCCAGTTCGATACGACAATCCGGTATCGGGAGATATTTGCCGGTATTTCCGATATGAGTTTCTTCGGTCATATTCCGGATGCGGCGGATAGTGAGGTCATTGCGGCCAACACACCGGCAGCTCAATTCATAGATCGCGCCAATCCGAAGGCACTTTCGTATCCAGTGGTGAATATCGGTCCGTGGGGCCGTGAGTACCATCAGCGGCTGGAACGGGTCTACGCTCCCTATGCCTTTACCGTGCTGCCGCAGTTTCTCTACGACATAGCCGCGCGCTTCCTGAAGTCCTAGCTGCTGCAATTAGCGCGGTGTCCTTCACTTGGCCTGATTGACAGTTATAGCGATCATGTGGAGGACATCGTCAGCGCTGCAACCGCGGGAAAGGTCGTTGGCAGGTTTTGCCAACCCCTGAAGCACGGGACCAATGGCCTGTGCGCCGCCGATCCGCTGGGCAATCTTGTAGCCGATATTGGCGGCCTCGAGATTGGGAAACACAAACACGTTGGCGTTGCCCTTAAGCGGCGAATCCGGTGACTTGGCGTGGCTGATCGCCTCCACGAAGGCCGTGTCGAATTGCAGTTCGCCATCGATACACAAATCCGGCTTCCACTCCCGGACCGTCCGGGTTGCCTGAACGACCTTTGACACGCGCTCATGCGCCGCGCTGCCGCCGGTTGAGAAGGACAACATCGCGACAGCAGGGTCCTTTTCGGTCAACTGGTGGTAGGATTCCGCCGACTGCATCGCGATGTCTGCGAGCTGCGCGGAATCCGGTTCTACCACGAGGCCGCAATCGGCAAAGATGAAAGCGCCTTTCTTCTGATGATGGGACTGGCACAGCAGCATCAGGAAAAAGCTCGATACGAGTGAAGCGCCTTCGGCCTTGCCGATGATCTGGAGCGCATGGCGCACCACATCGGCTGTCGTCGCAACTGCACCGGCAACTGTCCCGTCCGCATCGCCTTCACGTACCATCATGGCCGCAAAGCCTAGCGGCGTTCTTGCCATTGAATCGGACTGTTCCGGCGTCATGCCCTTGGCCTTGCGCAGTTCGTAAAGAGCGCGTGCATAATCAGCACTTCTGGCCGATGTCTTGGGATCGATGATCTCGATGTTTGATCCATCCATCTGCCCGTCAATAACATCCCGCGAACCCAGAAGCGTGATCCGGGCAATGTTTTCGCGCTCGGCACGCAGCGCCGCATCAATGATGCGCGGGTCTTCGCCTTCGGCCAGCACGATGTGACGCGGTCTTGAACGCGCTTTCTCAAAAATCTTTTCCAACGGCAGCATTGAAATATGTTTCTCTGGAGTGGCCGGGAGTTTTACCCCCGGCCCGAATTGATGGACTGGTTTAAACCGGTATTTGCTGCCGCATGTCGGCCTTGTCGATGCCCGCCACGACCACCGGCTTTTTCATTGCATCGCGGCGGAATGGTTCGCCCAGTTCCTGGTTGAGCACCACTTCGATGAAGGTGGTCACGCCCTTTGCCTGTTCGTCGATCGCCGTCTGCAAGGCTTCGGTGAGTGCCTGCTGGCTATCGACGGTAACGCCCTTGAGACCGCAGCCATCCGCCACCTTTGCATAGCTCAGATTCGGATTGAGCTCGGTGCCGACGAAATTGTTGTCGTACCAAAGCGTCGTGTTGCGCTTTTCTGCGCCCCACTGATAGTTGCGGAAGATGACCATGGTGATTGCTGGCCAACCCTTTCGGCCAATGGAAGTCATCTCGTTCATCGAAATGCCGAAAGCCCCATCGCCCGCAAAGCCGACCACTGGCGTGTCAGGTTGGCCGATCTTTGCGCCGACAATCGACGGAAAGCCGTACCCACAGGGGCCGAACATGCCCGGCGCCAGATATTTGCGTCCGTGCTCGAAGCTCGGATAGGCATTGCCGATGGCGCAATTATTGCCGATGTCGGTGGACATGATGGCGTTTTTCGGCATGCCAGCCTGAATGGCCCTCCATGCCTGCCGCGGCGACATGCGGTCTTTTTCACGCGCCCGCGCTTCCACATTCCAGTGCGTGCCCGGATCGTCATCCTCGTGGTCCATCGAGGAAAGCTGTTGCAGCCAGGCGGACTTGCGCTGATGGATGAGTTGCTTGCGCTCGTCGCGTCCGGCATTGCCCGCATTGGCTCCCAACTGGACGAGGATTTGCTGCGCAACCTGTTTGGCATCACCGCAAATGCCGACCGAGATTTTCTTGGTAAGCCCGATGCGGTCCGGATTGATGTCGACCTGAATGATCTTGGCTTCCTTTGGCCAGTAATCGATGCCATAGCCGGGCAGTGTCGAAAATGGATTGAGGCGTGTGCCGAGGGCAAGAACAACGTCAGCCTTGGCGATCAATTCCATCGCGGCCTTCGAACCATTATAGCCGAGTGGGCCTACGGACAGCGGATGCGTGCCTGGAAAGGCATCATTGTGTTGATAGCCGCAGCAGACTGGCGCATCGAGCTTTTCGGCAAGTGCGATGGATTCCGGGATTGCGCCGCCAATAACGACACCGGCGCCATTAAGAATGACCGGGAATTTTGCTTCCGTCAGAAGCTTTGCGGCTTCGGCAATCGCCTCGCGTCCGCCGCTTGGGCGCTCCAGCCGCACGATCTGCGGCAGGTCCACATCAATAACCTGCGTCCAGAAATCGCGCGGAACGTTGATCTGTGCCGGTGCGCAGCCGCGCCATGCCTTCTCAATCACCCGGTTCAGCACTTCGGGAATGCGGGTCGCATCGCGCACCTCTTCCTGATAGCAGACCATTTCCTCGAAAAGCGCCATCTGGTCTACTTCCTGAAAGCCGCCCTGACCGATGGTCTTGTTGGCAGCCTGCGGCGTGACAAGCAGCATGGGCGTGTGGTTCCAGTAGGCCGTCTTGATGGCGGTGACGAAGCCGGTCACGCCGGGGCCATTCTGAGCAATCGCCATCCCCATCTTGCCGGTCACACGCGTATAGCCGTCGCAGATCAGCGCCGCATTCGTCTCATGCGCGCAATCCCAGAAGGTAATGCCCGCCTTTGGAAACAGATCCGATACCGGCATCATCGCAGAACCAATGATGCCGAATGCATGCTCTATCCCATGCATCTGCAAAACCTTAACAAATGCCTCTTCCGTCGTCATTTTCATGGCGCGTACCTTTCCTTGGAATTCAGAGAACTTCGTCTTTCAGCGCATACCAGCGATACATTGCGCGCTGGCCTATGCGCCTGAATGGGGTCAGCATGCCGTAGCTCGGCAATTCGGAGGTGAAGATAGGCAGGTCCAGTCCCTGTCCGCGACCTGTCATCAATTGGGCGACGCGGCGTCCAGCCTGCGCCGAATACATCACGCCATTGCCGCCATAACCCATGGCATAATAGATTTCCTGCGCCGGGTCGGGGCGATAGATGCGGGGCATCATGTCGTGGCTGACATCGACCCATCCCCACCAAGAATAATCGATCTCGATGCCGGTGAGCGCCGGGAACTTCCGGTAGAGGCCGGAAAGCAGCAGATCGTAATGTTTCGGGTTCGGTGCATCGGCCCCGGTAATGGCACTGCGACTGCCGATCTGCATCCGCCCATCGGGGAGAAAGCGGTAGTAATGGCGAAGCGTGCGCGTGTCCGTCAACGGAATGCCGGTCTTTGGACCACAAGCCTCGATTTCATCCGGCGTCAGCGGGCGTGTCACGACCGAGTTCGACAAGACCGGCATCAGCCGATAGCGGGTCAGCGGATGCAGGCCGGGCGACGTGTAACCAGCAGTTGCAAAACAGACCTGCCGCGCCTTGACCGTCCCGTTCGGCGTGTTGAGATGATAGACATTGCCGTTCTTGCGGCAACTCAGTACCGGGCTTGCCGTGTGCACCTTCGCGCCCAACTTGCGGGCAAGCCTGAGATAGCCGAAGGCGAGCTTTGCAGCATGGATGCCGATGCCGTCCGGTTCGTACATTGCGCCGCGGGCTTCCTGATCGCGGATGAAATCGCGGTGGATTTCCTCGCGGCCCACCATGCGGGTGCCATAGCCGAAAACCTCGTTCAGCAGGCGGGATTCCTTCTCCAGCGCTGGAAGCACCTTGTCGCGATGCGCAATGTAAAGATGGCCGCCATCCTGTGGATCGCAATCGATTTCCGGCTCCGCGATCAGGGCGCGAAAGAGATCGAACCCTTCGGCGATTTCCCGGTGCAGCTTGCGTGCCACATCCACGCCCCAGCGCTCGATCCATTGGGAGCGCTTGAGCCGGCCAGCGGAAATCTGCGCCTGACCGCCATTTCGGGTGCTGCACCCCCAGGCCACGCCGTTCGCTTCCAGAACCGTCGCCTTGATGCCGTGGTCGCGGGCGAGGTGGATCGCGGCAGAAAGCCCAGTATAGCCCGAACCAACGACCACTACATCGGCATCGACATCACCGCGAATGGGGCCGTAATCTTCGGGCGCGGGTCCAGCCGTGCCGATCCAGTAGGTTGGCGCATAGTCGCGGCCTTGCCCGGGCGTTTTCGAAACCACCGGATCATAGGCGGGATCGAATGGTTGGGTGGCCGAGAAACTGTTGAGCGTGTGGGTATCCATATGTCGGTCCTCCAAATCACCGACGGACAATGTTGGGGCTTACGCCTTCAGCAAAGGCCGGTTCTTGCGGAATGCCTGCTTGCGGACGATCTTGCCGCCGCGCTGTGTGAAGAGATCGCAGCCTTCAGCCTCGACGCGTGCGCCATTGGCATCCGTCCCTCGAAAAGTCCATTCGGACACGGCGCGGTCGCCGCTTACGAAGTGCCGATGCCCATCCCATCTCACGTCGGGCATGGCAGCCCATACGCCCGAAAAAGCTTTTGCGATGGCGTCCTTTCCTTCGAGGCGCGTACCGTAAACTTCATCGCCGCCGATGGTGAAGAACACGCAATCGTCAGCAAAAAACGCCATGATCGCATCGATGTCATGCCGGTTGAAGGCGTCGAAGAGGTCGGAAAAATGCTTCTCTGTGAGTTGTCCGGCGGACATTCCATTGCTCCTTGGTAAGTCTCGTATTTGCCCTCATTTCGGGCAAAACTCCCCCGTGGCGCGGCAGCACTGCCGCGCGGTTGATATTGCGAATTGGACTTGGGTCAGGCTGGTTAAAGCGGTCGTGACACCGTCAGATTTTGCCCTTCCATGGAATAAGGACCTTTTCCAGATAGCGGATCAGAAGGTCGAAGGCGAAAGCGAACACGCCTATGACGATGATGCCCATGATGACGGTGTCGCTTGCCAGAAACTGCGCGGCATTGAGCACCATGAAGCCAAGCCCGCGATGTGCCGCCACCATTTCCGCGGCAACCAGCGTCGTCCAGCCTACACCGATGCCGATGCGCATGCCGGTGAAGATTTCCGGCATTGCCGCTTTCATGATGACCTGCGTTATCACCTGCGTCCGGGATGCTCCCATCGCATAGGCGGCGTGAATCTGCTCAGTGGAGACCGAGCGAACGCCGGCTCTGGCCGCAATCGCCATCGGCGCGAAGATCGCGAGGAAGATGAGGAACACCTTCGGAAATTCACCGATGCCGAGCCAGATGATGATCAGCGGCAGATAGGCGAGAGGTGGCAGCGGTCTGTAGAACTCGATAATCGGGTCCAGAACGCCGCGAACGAAACTGCTCATGCCCATCATGATGCCGATAGGAATTGCCGTGACACAGGCAATCGCGAAGGCACCCAATACGCGCCCAAGGCTGGCGAGCGTATGTTCGGCCAGAGTGGAGTTTGCCACGCCATCGGTCATCGCCACCATGAACTTGCCATAGACTGCGAAAGGAGAAGGAAGAAACAGCGGCTTGACCCATCCCATTCCTGTCACGAGAAACCAGAGCCCCAGCAAAATCAGTGCGGTCACAAGGCTTATAAAGCCGCTATTGCCGTCGCCGGGGGCGCCATAGATTTTACCGGGTTTAACTGGCCGCGCCCGAGTTACGAACTCAAGCATGGACCAGTTCCGGGTTTCCTGATGCACGTTCATCGCCATAGATAATCCCCAGAATTGTCTCACGCATCTTGATGAAATCGGGACTGGACTTTACGGCGCGCGCGTCACCGCATTCCAGAAAGCGCCGGTTGAAATCCAGATCGTAGGTATGGGTGATCCGTCCAGGACGCGGCGACATGACGATCAACCGCGAACCGAGAAACAGGGCCTCTTCGACGCTGTGAGTGATGAAGAAGAACATTTTGTTGGTCACTTGCCAGACCCGCAAGAGCAACTCCTGGATTGTCTCGCGGGTGAGGGCATCGAGCGCTGCCATCGGTTCATCCATGAGCAACATTGCCGGATCACAGGTCAGGGCGCGGGCAATGCCGACCCGTTGCTGCATGCCGCCGGAAAGCTGGTAGATCTTGTGATTGTGAAAATCCTGCAGGCCTACCAGAGCCAGATTTTTTGTGGCGCGTGCGCGGCGTTCCGCCTTCGGCACACCTTGAAGCTTGAGGCCGAACTCGGTGTTGTCGATGACGTTCAGCCACGGAAGAAGTGCGTGTTTCTGAAACACGACACCCCTGTCGGCGCCGGGGCCGCGCACCTGCCTTCCGCCCAGCGTGATTTCACCGGATGAGGGGATCATGAACCCCGCCATCAGATTGAGAAGCGTGGTCTTGCCGCAGCCGGAGGCACCCAGCGCCACGACGAAATCCCCGCTGTCGATCCGCAGATTGACACCCTTCAGTGCAATCACGGCTTCTTCCACATAAAGACCGGGGTAAGTCAGACTGACATTCGATACGTTCAAGGTTTCCATAACGTCACCTTTCGGGAACGAGAAAGCGGTTCCGGCATAAACCAAAGGTTGCGTCGTTGCAGGAACCGTCTCGGTTCAGCGACTGTCTTCTAAAGACATCCGCTGGCGGAGGCGCTTGAATTACTTCACGTAATTACTTTGCGGCGGCTTCGGCAAAACTACCATTTACGTTGCCGCTATAGTCATCCAGAGCCTGGTCGAGCTGTTTTTGATCGACGAGGAATTTGGCACTCTGGGTAACGGACTTGAGCGCACCGCTGTCCTTGCCGCCACCGAGCCAACTGGGCGAAGCCTGTTCCTCTACTGTCGGGAATGACAGTAGTGCGAGCGCCCCTGGTATGTCGGCTGCATTGCCGCCGATCAGTTTGACCATGCCTTTGACTTGTTCGGAATCTGCCGTCCATTGAGTGGCATTGGCCTTGTAGTCGGCATAGGCATCCTTCAGCACCGTGGTAAAGGCGGTCATGAATTTCGGATTGTCGCTGGCGAAACTCTTGTCGACCACTAGCCCGTCGAAAGTCGGGACGCTTTTCGCGCCGATCTCTTCGGAATTGGCAATTTCCTTGCCCGACTTGAGGATTTCAGAAAGAGCAGGGGGCCAGACATAGGCCGCATCGATGTCACCACGCTGCCAGGCAGCAACGATCTGCGGCGGTGTCATGTTGAGAATCTCCGCGTCACGCGGATTGATCTTCCAGATATCGTCCATGCCGACGAGAAGATGGAAGTGCGAGGTCGAGACGAAAGGCACGCCGATCTTCTTGCCCTTGAGGTCCTCCGGCTTCTCGATACCCGAGCCTTCGCGCGCTACCAGTGCTTCCGATTTACCGATATTATCGAGGATCCAGAAGAGTTGAAGGTCGACGCCACGTGTAGCGGCGGCTGCGATGCCCGTTGAACCGATAACGCCAATCGGCACATTCCCGGACGCAAGTGCCGTCGAAATATCGCCACCCGATGCGAACTGGCGCCAGTCGATCTTGTATCCGGCTTCCTTTGCTGCCGCATCGAACTTTCCGTCGGCGATCGCGGTCAGAAATGGCCCGACGATCTGCTGATAGCCGACCACGACCGTGGTTTCGGCATAGGCCGCAGATGTTGAAAGCGCTGCTACGGCCGAAAATAACACCACCCGTTTTATGCTGTTGAAATAGTTCATGGAGTTCCCCTTCCATTTAAGAACCATGCCTGACTTGGTCACGACCGCTGGCGTTTTTCGCCAATCTCTAGTTCCAGTTACGAACGATATCCGTGCCATCGCATTTGCCTTATATCCAGTTGGAATAGTCAATAGGTCCAGTTAGGCGCCCGAGACGGCACAACCCGGAAATCGCGGCGACCGCTCGTTTTTGCCACTGAAATTATTCCACGGAGAGAAACAGAAAGAAGAAACGCTATTGCTAAGTGAAGCACGAAGCGGAAAAACTGACGCAAAGTTGGGTGAAGTTTCAGATGTGCTAACGGAGCAAGGCCTTGGAGGCAGTCCCGCCGACGATATTCTTCATAGACGGTAGCCGAAACAGCGGGTTGCAATCGCAGATCCGGGAAACAGCCGTAACCGCCGTTCTTTCCGGCGCCGTTTTACCCGGTGCGCGCATGCCGTCGACGCGAGGGCTGGCCGATTATCTGAAAGTCTCGCGCCTAACCGTAACACTGGCCTATCAGGAGCTTGTTTCCCAAGGCTATCTGGAAGTACGGTCGCGCAGTGCCTATCACGTAGCCACGACGCCGCCGGTAAGCCGTCCCGACAAGGACATTCTGCTGGCACCCGACATCGCAGTCGACTGGTCGTCCAAGCTGCGTCCCGGATTCAATATCGCCAAGACCATCCGCAAGCCTCTCGATTGGCGGAAATATCGCTATCCCTTTCTCTATGGCCAGATGGACCAGACCTTGTTCGATTTGGCCGCATGGCGTGATTGCGCCCGGCGCGCGCTGGCACGGGAGGATTTCACTCTGATGGCTGGTGACTTCGCGGCTTCCGACGACGTGGAACTCGTCAACTATATCCGTTCCAGGACTCTACCGAGCCGTGGGATACGCGCAGAGCAGGACGAGATATTGGTCACTGTTGGCGCACAGAACGCGCTTTGGATCATCAGCCATCTGCTTCTGACGCGACGTTCGCATGTCGCGTGTGAGAACCCCGGGCATCCGGATATCAGCGCTACACTCCATCTGACAGGAGCCCGTGTTACGGCACTCGACGTCGATGAAGGCGGCTTGCCGCCGGAACTGCTACCGGATGGGATCGACGCGGTCTTTGTTACACCAAGTCATCAATCCCCCACAGCCGCCACCATGCCCCGGGCGCGGCGTATCGCTTTGCTGGAGGCAGCTGCGGAACGCGATTTCGTCATCGTTGAGGACGATTACGAATTCGAGATGAGCTTTCTCCAGCCACCGACGCCGGCGTTGAAATCGCTCGACCAGTATGGTCGCGTTCTCTATGTGGGCAGCTTTTCCAAATCTCTATTTCCGGGACTTCGGCTCGGCTACCTCGTGGCACCTGCACCCGTCATTCGCGAGGCGAGGGCGCTACGAGCGCTGATGTTGCGTCATCCGCCCGGACATCTGCAGCGAACAGCCGCCTATTTCCTGGCGCTTGGTCACTATGATGCTGTCATTCACCGGATGCGGATCGAATATCACAGGCGTCATATGGCAATGATCGAGGCTCTTGATCGGGAAGGTTTGAAAATCGCGGGCAAATCGGCGTTTGGCGGTACTGCATTCTGGATAGAAGGACCGGAGGGTATGGATGCCGACAAGCTTGCGCGTGATCTGCGCGAGGACGGCGTGCTTATCGAATCCGGGTCGCCGTTCTTCTGGAGCGACAACCGGCCGTGCCGGTATTTTCGCATCGCCTATTCCTCAATTCCAATCAACCGTATTGCGGAAGGTATCGAACTTCTGGCCGAAAGAATGCGGCAAATCTCGCAATTCGGGAACGGTTGAGTTCAGCCTGCGTTCATGTGGATTACGATAACGGATTTGTGAAGTCGCCGGAATTTGTCCCAATTTAGTGGGTACCGCTGGCGACGTACGGCGTCTTTGCCTGCGAATCCATGGGCAGACGCACATCAATTCTGCCTTCCAGAAGGAGAAGGATATATGTCTATTCGTTCGAAGCTTCTTGCCACGGTTGCGGTGCCGGTTCTGTCGGCGTCCATTTTCGCGCAGCCTGTATTCGCGGATACCTTGACGGCTCCAATCCTGTTGGCACAGGAAAACGGGGACCAGCCATCCGAAGAGCAGTTGCTGCAGCAACAGCGGGAAGCTGAAGAACAGCAGAAGGCAGCGGAGGAAGAAGCGCGTCGTGCTGAAGAACAACAGCGCGCTGCCGAAGAGGAAAACCGTCGTCGGGCCGAGGAACAGCAGCAGAAGGCGGCTCAGGAAGAAGCCAAGCGTCAGGCAGAAGAGCAGAAGCGCGCTGCGGAAGCAGAGGCGCAACGCCAAGCTGAAGAACAGCAGAAGGCTGCCGAGCGGGAAGCACAGAAGCAGGCCGAGGAGAAGCAGAAAGCTGCTGAGCACGAAGCGCAGAAGCAGGCCGAAGAACAGGCCAAGCAGGCTGCCGAGCAGAAAAAAGCCGAGGAAGAGGCGCAGCGCCAGAGCGAAGAGCAGCAAAAGGCTGCTGAAGAAAAAACCCAACGCCGCGCTGAAGAACAGAAGAAGGCAGAGGAAGAGGCTGCTCGCAAGGGCGCTGAACCGCAGGAGCAGGCGTCGCCCGCCGAAAAGCCTGTGAAGGAAACCCCTACAAGTGAGCCCGAAGCGAAGCCCGAGCAACCCGCACCCGAGAAGCCCGTGAAGGAAGCTCCTGCTCCGCAAGCGGAAAAGCCAGCCGAGCCTCCGGCAGAAGCATCTCCGGCGACGCCTCAGCAGAAAGAACCCGCAGAAGAGTCCATTGTTGAACATCCTGAAGAGGTTCCGCCGCAGGAGCCGAAAGCAACAGAAGCTCCACAGAATGAAGCGCAGCCTGCGCAGCCGGTTGAACAGCCGCAATCGACCGAGGGCCAGCAAAAGCCGACGCCGGAAATAGTCGATCAGCGTTCGACCGAGGAAAAGCAGGAGATCGCCAAAGATCCTGCCAAGACGGACGATACGGTTGTCTTGCCCGTTGAAAATGGCGCCGCCATTCTCGACAGCGACAAGGATGCTGACAATTCCGGTGGAAGCCAATCGCGTGAAGAGCGCCGCAAGCAACGCGAGCAGCAGCGCTCCGCCGAGGAAAACGCCCCGCCACCCGCAAATGATGCGGCGGCACAGGTCGCTATTCCAGAAGAGGTGAAGGCAGCACTGCCGCAGAAGATTGAAGCCAATCTCAAGGAAGAGGGCACCCGTATCAAGGAGGCGCCTGTTTTCGCCGTGCCTGAAACCACCAACATCATCAACAACACGGTGGTGAACAATACGGTTGTAAACAACACGACAGTCAATAACGTGACGAACAATGTCACGAACGTCAAAGTGCTAGAGGAAGTCGACAATCGTGTCATTCTGGATGTTGGCGACCGCATCTTTGTTCGCGGCGATGATCGCCCGAGATTGCGCCGCGATGCCGAGCGAACATATTACGATGAACTGCCGCGTGGACGCACCCGCGAAACCATCGTTCGTCCCGGCGGGAACCAGATCGTCACGATTTATGATCGTTACGGCGATATTCTTCAGCGTTCCCGCATCGACCGCGACGGCAACGAATATCTGATGATCTATGCGCCCGAATATGACGACGGTCCGCGCGCTTCGATTATTGATGTGGGTTATGAACTGCCCCCGATGCGTCTGACCATTCCGGTGAGAGATTACATCATTGACGTTGCGGACGATCCGGACCGTGATTTCTATGATTTTCTCGCCATGCCACCGGTGGAGCGTGTGGAGCGCGTCTACACAATTGACGAAGTTCGTCACTCCGCCCGTCTGCGTGACAAGGTGCGCCGCATCGATCTGGATACGATCCACTTCGCGACGGGAAGCGCCGAGGTTTCGATGTCGCAAGCCAAGACGCTGCGCAAGGTTGCAACCGCCATGCAAAAGGTGTTGGCAAAGGATCCGGGGGAGACCTTCTTCATTGAAGGACATACCGATGCGGTCGGATCGGATCGCTCAAATCTGGTCCTGTCGGACAAACGAGCTGAATCAGTCGCCAACCTCCTGACGGAAGTCTATGATATTCCGGCCGAAAATCTCGTGACTCAGGGCTATGGCGAACGTTTCCTCAAAATTCGCACCCAGGCACCAGAACAGGAAAATCGTCGCGTCACAATCCGTCGCGTAACACCGCTCGTTCGCCCCGTTGCGCAACGCTGAACAAAAACACCCGGATGCGGTCGTCGCATCCGGGTGTTTGCATGGAATTGATATTGATCAGGCAGTCTTGGGTTGGATCGCGCTTACCTGCGCGAGCAACAGTTCGCTCACCGGGCGCGGCTTGACCGCCTCAATCTGCACCATGAGTTCTGCGATTTTCTCCGCCTCGCAGACACCGCACTCATAGATCTGTATGATTTCTCGCGCCATCTCGTCTTTATGGGGAGAGGTAATCGGGCAACGCGCCATTGCTTCACACGACTTCACATAAGCCGCTTGCAGCTCTTTCAATTCGGCGGGTTTGAAGCGCCCGAAGTAGTAGTCTCTCGAAAATGGCATTCTATGCATTCCGCATATGGCTGGCTGACGGATCATTCCACCCGCCGCCTATAAATCCGTGCGATCAGCTATACTAAAATATAGCCAATTGCAAAACTTTATAGGCAAGAATTGTTTACTTTATGTAAAATGTTCAGGTGTGGCAAGTGCACGAGAATTACATAGATGTCCTTCACCCGGGCGTTTGCACAACACTGACTGACCTTAAGCGCGGGCGAGTTCGAGCTTAGCTACGATTTCCGCGATTTTTTCTGGATCGTATTCACCGGCTTCATATGTACTTATGATCACTCGCGCCAGTGTTTCTTTATCAACGTGGGTTGTGGGACACCGATCCAGAAATGCGCAACAGCGGTTGTAGGCTGCCTGAAGCACCTGAAGATCGCCGGGCGCATATGTTCCTTGATATCTATTACCGCGAAATGGCATGGGGTCCTCCCCGTTTGATTGATTGAACCCCTAATTTAAGGGGAAAGCAACCAATCGTTTTGTGACAGCGATATCAAGCGCATCACGATAGTGTTTTGGCGACACGGCTATTCCCGATACAAATAGCGATAATCCCTGGTTCCGAACTCGGATTGGAAAACTCGCTGCAAGTTTGTTGAAAGCTGATTGAAAGCTTGCCTGCTGTAACCGTTTAGAACCGATTGAGGAATCGGCACATATCAGGAGGGGTCTGGCATTGCCGGGCCGACAGGAGCTCTCGGAGGAGCATAGATGAAAATCTCTATCGATTCATGTCGCCATCTGTTTGGCGCGGCCGTTATCGGCGGCGCGATGGTAATTGGCGCAGGCGCGGCCCATGCCGAAAAGCTGACGGTGATCGTCGGCGGCATGGAAAAGCAGATTTACCTTCCGGCAGTGCTGACGGAAAAACTCGGCTACTTCAAGGATGAAGGACTTGACGTCGAGTTGATCAACAGCCGCGCGGGTGTGGATGCGGAAAACGAACTTTTGGCGGGTGCAGCTCAGGCGGTAGTGGGCTTTTACGACCACACGATCGATCTGCAATCGAAGGGCAAGTTCATTCAGTCCATCGTCCAGTTCAGCCAGGCACCGGGTGAGGTGGAGCTCGTCTCCAGCAAGTATGCCGACCAGATCAAGTCGCCCGCCGATTTCAAGGGGCATACTCTCGGCGTCACCGGTCTCGGCTCTTCCACGGACTTCCTGACCCAGTACCTTGCCATACGCAATGGCCTCAAGCAGGGTGACTACACGCTGCTGCCAGTTGGTGCGGGCAATACTTTCATTGCTGCCTTCAAACAGGATGCCGTTCAGGCAGGCATGACCACGGAGCCGACCGTCGCCAATATGCTGAAGAGCGGCGACGCCAAGGTGCTGGTCGACATGCGCACACCGGACAAGACGATCGAAGCACTTGGCGGACCATACCCGGCTGCGTCGTTCTACGTGCAGAGTGCGTGGCTTGAGACGCACAAGGAAGACGCGCAGAAACTTGCCAACGCCCTGGTCAAGACCATGCGCTATATCGCTTCGCACAGTGCCGAAGAAATCGCCGACCAGATGCCCAAGGACTATTACGTCGGCGACAAGGACCTTTACGTAAAGGGACTTGCCGAGGGTAAGGCACAGTACACGCCAGACGGCCGGATGCCGAAAGACGGCCCGGAAACCGTGCTCAAGGTTCTAGCGACCTTCAAGAAGCCGCTTCCGGAAAAGCAGATCGATCTGTCGAAGACCTTTACGACCGAATTCGTGGACAAGGCCAACGCAACGCTCGACGCTGCGAAATAAACGGCCTTCGACTGACGTTCAAACATGAGCGTCAGTCACGCTGCCCTCCACAGATTCAACCGCATTGCAGAGACGCGACTGAGCATTTCCAGCAAGATGTCGCGCGAGCGGTGCCGCGTACCCGCGAGGAACCCATGCTGATGGAAGCCACCAGAACCATTGCGCGTGAGAAAGCTGGCAATAGCGTGCCTGCAATCGCGCTCAACAACGTAACCCGCCGTTTCGTCACCCCCGACGGCAAGATGATGACCGCATTGCGCGACTTCACCATGAATGTCGCGCAGGGCGAATTTGCTTGTGTTGTCGGTCCGACCGGCTGCGGCAAGTCGACGACGCTTAATCTCGTGACCGGTCTTGCCAAGCCAAGTGCAGGCGAAGTTCGCCTGATGG
This sequence comes from Ochrobactrum sp. AP1BH01-1, assembly GCF_018066705.1. NCBI lineage: Bacteria > Pseudomonadati > Pseudomonadota > Alphaproteobacteria > Hyphomicrobiales > Brucellaceae > Ochrobactrum > Ochrobactrum sp. AP1BH01-1. The sequence goes on from NZ_JAGPOU010000001.1 coordinate 291,387, forward strand.
GCAAGCCTATCGAGGGCATCAGCCCTGATATCGGTTTCGTGTTTCAGGCGGATGCTCTTTTCCCCTGGCTCAATGTGATCGACAATGTGAGCGTCGGCCCGCGCTATCGCGGCATGGGCAAGGAAGAAGCCTATGAGAAAGCGCGTAGCTGGATCGCCCGCGTCGGTCTGGCCCGCTTTGAAAAGCACTATCCACACCAGCTTTCGGGCGGTATGCGCAAGCGCGTGGCGCTGGCCCAGACATTCATCAACGAACCGAAGATCCTGCTCATGGATGAGCCGTTCAGCGCGCTTGATGTGCAGACCCGCACGTTGATGCAGGGCGAATTGCTCGATCTTTGGCAGCAGTCCGGCGCGTCCGTCATCTTCGTCACGCACGATCTCGAAGAAGCAATTGCGCTCGCCGACAAGGTTTATGTGCTGACCGCAGGCCCGGCTACAGTCAAGAGCGTCTACGACATCGACATACCACGCCCGCGCGTCATGGAAGACATCCGCTACGACAGCCAGTTTGTCGATATCGCCAAGGTCATCTGGGACGATTTGCGCGAGGAAGTGCAGATCGGCCAGAAGCGCGCCTTGGCGAACGGAAACTAACCGGAGAAATGATATGACAACACAAGCTCTCTCCGCGTCCGCAACCTTGCAGGTCAATGCAAGTGCCGACGAACTTGCCCGCACTGAAGCAAAATTTCGTGCCGATATGCGCCGTCGTCGCGCGGTCGTTATCCTCGTACGCCTTGCTATTCTCGTCGCCGTGCTGGGCGGCTGGGAACTCGGCGCACGGACCGGCCTGATCGATCCTTTCTTCTTTGCAAGTCCGTCCGGCATTGCCGACCAGATATGGATATGGATCACCGAAGGCACGTCACAGGGACCGCTTTCTGAACAGATTATCGTAACGCTTGAGGAAACCGCGCTTGGCTTCCTGATCGGCGCTGTTGGTGGGGTCATTTGCGGTATCCTGCTCGGCCGCAACAAGTTTCTCGCCGATGTGTTCTCGATCTATATCAAGATTGCCAATTCCATCCCGCGCGTCGTGCTGGGGTCGATCTTCATTATCGCGCTTGGTCTCGGCATGGCTTCCAAGGTAGCGCTGGCCGTGGTCATGGTGTTCTTCGTCGTGTTTGCCAATGCGTTTCAGGGCGTGCGCGAAGCCGACCGCGCGCTCATTGCCAATGCGCAGATACTGGGTGCATCCCGGTCGCAGATCACACGCACCGTCATCGTGCCGTCAGCCATGAGCTGGATTCTGGCCAGCCTTCACGTCAGCTTCGGTTTTGCGCTCGTCGGCGCTGTCGTTGGTGAGTTCCTTGGCGCCAAGAAGGGCGTCGGCCTGATGATTTCAACAGCACAGGGCACATTCAATGCCAACGGCGTCTTTGCTGCGATGATCATTCTGGCGGTGCTGGCACTCGTCGTGGAATATATCATCACATTGGTTGAAAACCATCTGGTGAAATGGCGTCCACAGGCACTTTCCGAACAGGGAAGCTGATAGCCAGATAATTGCTATGTGTCAGGCGGCGGGCATGGTGACAGTCACCGTAAGCCCGCCGCCTTTCGTTTGGGAAAGCTTCACATCGCCGCCCGCTGCGTCGGCAACTTCACGTACAATGGCAAGACCGAGCCCGCTTCCCTCCGCAACTGTGCCCGGAACGCGGTAGAAACGTTCAAAAACATGTTCGTATTCGCCAGCCGGGATGCCGGGTCCATTGTCCTCGACCCGTATGTGGATCTTGGTCCCGTCTTGTTCGACCATGAGCGTTACCCTCCCGCCTTCGGGCGTGTAGGTGAGAGCGTTGTCCACCAGATTGACGATCATTTCCCGCAGCATGGTGCCATCGCCGGAAATGATCGGCTTGGTCGCATTAAGCTCGAAGCCGAGATCGATCTGGCGGTTGAAGGCTTTGCCCGCAAGGCTTTCCAGAATTTGTTGCCCCGCTGCCGCCAGATCAACCCGATCGGCACGGGGACGCCTGCTGCCCGGTTCGGCGCGGGAAAGCGTCAGCAATTGTCCGGCCAGCCGCGATAGCTGCATGGCCGTATTCTTGATGCCTGCCAGAACATCCTTGCGGTCATCTTCACCGGTTGCCCGTTCTGCGAAACTGGCCTGCGTCGTAAGTGTTGCAAGCGGTGTACGCAACTGATGTGCTGCGTTCTGGATGAAACGGTGCTGCGCCGACATCTGCTTGCGCACGCGTTCCATATATTGGTTGAGCGCTGTGACGAGAGGTCGGAGTTCGGTCTGGACGGTCTGCGGATCGAATGGTTCCAGTTCCGATGTGCGATTACGGACTTCGTTGCGAAGCCGGATCAGTGGGCGCAACACGAAGCGCAAGCCCAATAGCGATAGGGCTCCGGCGACAATAATAAGCAGGGATTGCTCCAGCACGGAGTTCAACCATAGTTCCCGCTGCATGGCCGTGTATCCCGAAAGGGTGACGCCCACGACCACGTCAACGGCCTGAGGCAGGCTGGATGGCGCAGCAACAGGATGACGCAGGACGACGAGGCGCAAGGGATGGTCGCGATAATTGCCCTCGTAATGAGTTGGGTCGTAATTGGCAATTTCAGCCGGTTTGGGTAAATCGGGAAAACCTGCCAGCAAACGCCCATCCGATGTCTCGACCCGGTAATAGACCCGGTCCCCATATCCAGTTGAAAACATTTCGAGCGCGACCGGCGGGATGACGGCATCGATGGCATTGTGCGATGCGGCAGTCGCTTCGCCGATAGCACGCGCAGACGCCGTCAGCATTCTGTCTGACACGATCCCGGCCATATTTTCCGACGCGCGCCATGCAGTCCAAAGATTGATCCCGGCCACCACAATCAGCGGGATCACAATCCATGAAACGAGTTGCGCGCGCAGGCTTTGGGAGAGGCGGATGAACAGGCGTTCCATATCAATTCGCTTCGCGCAAAAGGTAGCCGAGGCCGCGTAAAGTTACGATCTCGACCTTGCTGCCCTCCAGCTTCTTGCGCAGGCGATGAATGTAAATCTCGATGGCGTTTTCGTCAGTTTCACTGTCGAAATTGTAAATGCCTTGAACAAGCGTTGTCTTGCTGACAGTGGTTCCAATGCGCCGGAGAAGCTGTTCAAGAACTGCATGTTCTTTCGGCGCAAGTGATAGCGGCTCATCTCCAAGCGAAAACAGCCGGGTGTTGGTGTCGAAACGCAGCAGGCCACAGGTCACGACAGGTGCTGTGCGCTGGCTGGACCGGCGAAGATGGGCACGGATGCGCGCTTCGAGCTCGCTGAGTTCAAAAGGCTTTGCCAGATAATCGTCAGCACCGGTATCCAATCCCCGGATACGTCCATCAAGGCTTGCGTTGGCCGTCAATATGATGACAGGCACTTCATTGCCTCTGCTGCGGACATGTTTCAGCACGTCGAGCCCGGTTTTGTCCGGCAGGCCGAGATCCAGAACCACCAGATCGTATTCCGTGAAAGCGAGCGCCTGTTCCGCATCGGTCCCGTCGTGCACCGTATCGACGCTATAGTTCGACTGCTGCAGGCTTTTTGCCAGCCAGTTTGCAAGGGTAAGATTGTCTTCTACGAGCAGAATACGCATGGCTGACGATGATAGCGGTTTCGGTTCCGCGTCAAGAAGCTTGGTCGCTGAAGCGATGGATCATGTGAATATCTTCCGGTTCGCGCATGAAGAGCAGCTGATCGGGTGTCGTCGTGACTTTCGCTCCCTGCTTCAGATAAAAATCGATGGTCCGGCGAGTGGGCGTTGCAGAAATATAGAAACCTTTCGCTCCGGCTTCCTTCGCAATGGCCATGCTGCGCCGGTAGAGTTCGCCTGCAAGCCCCAGGCCCCGGATGGTATTGCCGACATGCATGAAGCCAAGCTGGTACAGTTCGGGGTAGGCGCGGACAGGGCGCACATCCGTTACCGCGACGGCCACCAGAGTGTCACCGAGATAGGCCCCGAGCAACACGCCTTGATGGTCGTAACAGTCGAGCAGGATAGGCGTGTAGATTTCCGCTTCGCCTTCCGGCCAGCCGCGCACATCATAAAACCGCGGCTCCAGCAGAAGCTGTTCGCCTTCCAGACGATACATTTCCTCGATGATTTCGCTGCGATCAATTTGCCAGATGTCCGTCACTTCGCTTCTTTCGAGCGGCCGTATGGTGAAATTTGTGAGCTTCTTTGTCTCTATCATAAATGTTGCCCTGGAACTTCGGTTCGCTCCACGAACTAACTTTTCATCAAGGGATACTCAAGGGAAACGGGGCAGTATTGGCTGCGTTTCGCCGTTTTGTGATGTGAAACATATCATTTTGAGAAAAATTACGAAAATATTGATCAATATCACGGCTACTCATCGCCATTTCTCTCGGGTACTCCTCAGTACAGGTGCGAGGAATGTTGAGGCGTGTGGGAGGCCGGAAGCCAACTTCAATCGGGGAAACTGGACCGGAACGGCAAATAGAGGGCGGCAAACCGCCTGAAAATATGCAATTTTGCTTCAACTTTCCGATCTGCCCTTGCGGGAGCGGGGCCCGAGTTCTATCAGCATCATCAAAAATTGCAGCCCAAGGAAGGATCGGCAACCTTGATGCCGAAACCTCCGGTCCGCGACCATCTGGTGCGGCGGCGGTAAAATGAGCGATGGAGCCAAATTGAAAAACCATCACGATATCTGGGATATCGTCGACGCCAAGAGCGCCGCATATTTCGAACTGAGCGATACGGTTTGGGATAATCCTGAAACAAATTACGAAGAATACAAATCGAGCGATGCCCACGCCGCAATGCTGGAAGCCGAAGGGTTTCGCGTCGAACGCGGCATTGCAGGGTTGCCAACGGCTGTAATGGGCGAAGCTGGCGAGGATGGTCCGGTCATTGCCATTCTTGGTGAGTTCGATGCGCTGCCGGGTTTGAGCCAGGTATCGGGGCTGGTCGAAGAGAAGCCTGTCGAAGCAGGCGGGCACGGACATGGCTGCGGTCACAACCTTCTGGGTGCGGGTTCACTGCTCGCGGCTGCCGCCGTAAAGGATTATCTTGCTGCACAGGGCATCAAGGGCCGCGTGCGTTACTATGGTTGCCCCGCTGAAGAGGGCGGCTCGGCAAAGGGTTTCATGGTTCGCGAGGGGCTGTTCGACGATGTCGATATCGCGTTCTGCTGGCACCCAGCGCCATTCGCGGGCGTGAACGATCCGGTCTCGCTTGCTTGCAATGAAATCAATTTTCACTTCAGCGGTCGTGCCGCCCATGCTTCATCGGCGCCACATTTGGGACGCAGTGCGCTCGATGCGGTTGAACTGATGAATGTTGGCGTGAACTATATGCGAGAGCATATGCCCTCGACAGCCCGTATTCACTACGCCGTGACCGATGCGGGCGGTGTCGCTCCAAATGTCGTGCAGGCCAAGGCAACGGTGCGCTATCTGGTACGCGCCCGCAGCCTGCCGGAAATGCAGGTGCTTGTGGAGCGTGTCAAGAAGATCGCCGACGGCGCCGCCTTGATGACCGAAACGACGGTTCGCAGCGAGATTATCAGCGGCGATGCCGACCTGATCGGCAATACCCCACTTGAACAGCTGATGCAGATGCAGCTTGAGCGTCTCGGACCTCCGGACTTCGACGATCAGGACCGCGAAACCGCAAGCCATTTTCAGAAGACGCTTTCGAAGGAAGATATTTCCGATGCCTTCCGCCGCTTCGGCGTGGAGCCAAAAGAGGGCTTATCGCTTTGCGAAGATATCTATACGCCCTATAAGGGCGACAATACTCTCGTCGGCTCCACCGATGTGGGCAGCGTCAGTTGGGTTGTTCCAACGGTGCAGATGCGCGGTGCGACCTGCGCGATCGGTACGCCGCTTCATTCGTGGCAGATGGTAGCTCAGGGCAAGCTGCCGGCAGCGCACAAGGGCATGGCCCATGCTGCGAAGGTCATGGGCAGCACGGCCATCGAGCTGCTCCGCGATCCGGCGCAGATCGAGAAAGCAAAGCAGGATCACGCAAAACGGCTCGGCGGAACCGTTTTCGTCAATCCAACTCCGGACAGCGTTCAACCCGCTCTGCCCGAAAGTGCGAAATAATGCAGACAGGCAGACAGTTTTTGACAATCCAAATGACATTCAACCCCTCTATTCTCACAAGGCCTGGCGCATCATGAAGCAGATGGGCTTTCTCGATATTCTGAGTTTCGGTCCGGACGGCTGGGGCTATGTGCTGATGATGGGCGCGCTTGTGAGCGTGGCCCTTGCTGTTCTGGGCTTCCTGCTTGGCGCCACCATCGGCGTGTTTGCCGCCTGGGCGAAGATTTCCGGCGGGCGCACGCTGCGCACCGTCGCCGACGGCTACACCACGATCATTCGCGGCATACCGGATCTTCTCGTAATCTATCTGTTCTATTTCGGTGGGAGCGCAGCCGTTACCGCTCTCGGCAAATATTTTGGTGCGGAAGGCTTCATCGGCTTTCCGGGCTTTCTGGCAGGTGTACTGGCAATCGGCATTTCCTGCGGTGCGCATCATACCGAAGTGTTCCGCGGCGCATTCCGGGCTGTATTCAAGGGCGAGATCGAAGCGGCAACCGCCTGCGGCATGGGCCGGATGCTGAAATTCCGCCGTATCATCGCGCCGCTCGCGCTGCGGCACGCATTGCCGGGCCTTGGCAATGTCTGGCAGGTTTCGTTGAAAGAATCCGCGCTGGTATCCGTTGCCGGCGTGGTCGAGCTTCTGCGCCAGGCACAGATCGGCGCTGGCTCGACAGGTCTGCCCTTCAACTTCTTCCTCATTGCCGGTGCGCTCTACCTGCTGATTTCGTCGGTTTCCGGCGGGCTTCTGCAGTTGGCCGAGCGCCACTTCTCGCGCGGCGTCCGGAGGGCAAAATGAACCTCGAATTCTATTCCGATGCATTCTTCCAGATGCTGGGCGGTGTGCCGCTGACGTTGAAGCTTGCGGCAACTTCCATCGTCTTCGGCGCCATTCTGGCGCTGCTTTTTGCCATGATGCGCCTGTCGGGCGTCAGGGTGCTGGACTGGATTGCCCGCCTTTACGTCTTCGTGTTTCGTGGAACGCCGCTTCTGGTGCAGATATTCATCATCTATTACGGTCTCAGCCAGTTTCCGGTCATTCGCTATTCGTTTGTATGGCCCATCCTACGCGAACCTTACTGGTGTGCGATCATTGCGTTGACATTGAACAATGCGGCCTATGCGAGCGAAATCATTCGCGGTGGCTTGCTGTCGGTGCCGCATGGGCAGATCGAAGCCGCGAAAGCCTGTGGCATGTCATCCATCACCTGCTTCCGCCGCATCGTCATGCCGCTTGCCATCCGCCAGGCGCTGCCGGGTTATGGCAATGAGATGATCTCGATGATCAAGGCAACTTCGCTTGCATCGATCATCACGCTCATGGAAGTGACCGGCATCGCGGCAAAGCTGATCGCCGAGAGCTATCGGGCCATAGAAATCTTCGTGATCGCCGGTGCGATCTACCTTGCCATCAACTTCGTCCTGACACGTGTGCTGATGTTCGCAGAATACAGGCTCACCCCTTATCTGCGCCAGCCGGTCGTCAAGCTTTCCTCCGAGGGACAAACATCGTGAGCAAAATCGTTTCCCCCAATGCACCGGTGGCGCTGAAAGTCGAAAACCTGCGCAAGAGCTTTGGCGCCAACGAAGTGCTGAAGGGCATCTCGCTCGAAGCGCGCGAGGGCGAGGTCATTTCGATCCTTGGTTCTTCCGGTTCCGGCAAGTCGACCTTCCTGCGCTGCATCAATCTTCTCGAAATTCCAACGTCGGGCACGGTTACGGTTTCGGGCGAAACCATCCGCATGGCGAAGAATGCGAAGGGTGAAGCCTACCCGACGGACAAGAAGCAGGTTTCGCGCATTCGTTCGGAACTGGGCATGGTATTCCAGAGCTTCAATCTGTGGTCCCACAAGACCATTCTGGAAAACATCATCGAGGCGCCGATCTATGTGCAGGGACGTCCGCGTGCAGAATGCGTGGCGGAAGCAGAAGCCCTGCTGGCGAAGGTCGGCATTGCCGACAAGCGGGATTTCTATCCGGCCCACCTTTCGGGTGGCCAGCAGCAGCGCGCCGCGATTGCCCGCGCGCTGGCGATGAAGCCGAAGGTCATGCTGTTCGATGAACCGACCTCGGCACTCGATCCGGAACTGGTCGGTGAAGTGCTGCGCGTCATGCGCGGACTTGCCGAAGAAGGCCGCACCATGCTGGTGGTGACGCACGAAATGGGTTTCGCGCGCGACGTGTCCAATCGCGTGGTATTTTTCCACCAGGGACTGGTGGAGGAAGACGGCGCGCCCGAAGACGTGTTCGGCAATTCGAAGTCGGAACGTTTCCGCAAGTTCATCAGCCATGAGAACGCTGCCTAGAACATTCCCGGCAAGGCCCGAAAACGGCTTTGCGAAGGGCTGGCGATAAAATCAGATAGTCAGAGCGGTTCTGATGACCTTCCCTTAGCGGAGCCGCTTCGATTTCCAAATTCTGTGTTCCGGCGCCAGCCGGACAGAAACACCCGCAACAGGATAACTGCAATGAAGACCATCGGACTGTTCAAAGCCGTGTTCATTTCCGCTCTTGCTCTGACGAGCATCTCGGCCCATGCCGAGGAAAAGAAATGGACGAAGATCACCATCGCCACGGAAGGCGCTTTCCGCCCGTACAACTTCACCAAGCCCGATGGCTCGCTGGATGGCTATGAAGTCGAACTCTATAAGGACCTCTGCGCCCGCATGAAGGTCGAGTGCACGATGGTTGCGCAGCCTTTCGACAGCATCATTCCCGCGCTCAATGCCGGCAAGTTCGATGCGATCATGGCTGGCCTGACGGCAACGCCAAAGCGCGAAGAAACCATCAGCTTCTCGATTTCCTACGGCCTGACGCCGCAGACCTTCGCAACGCTGAAGGACAGCCCTTACGCAAAGCTGCCCCATACCGGCGAAACCCTTTATCTCGCCAAGGATGAAGCTGCTGCGCAAAAGGCAATCGATGAAGTATCGGCTGAAATCAAGGGTCGCACTGTCGGCGTTCAGACCGCTTCGCTCGGCCTGACGCTGCTCGACAAATACTTCAAGGACAATATCGACATCCGCGAATACAAGACCACGGAACAGCATGACCTCGACCTGAAGTCCGGACGTGTTGACCTGATTGTGGCTTCGCTCGCTTACCTCACCGACGCTGCCAAGAAGCCGGGCAATGAAGACATTGTCATGACGGGTCCTTTCTTCAAGGGCGGCATTCTGGGCCGTGGCGTTGCCGTCGGCCTGCGCAAGGACGATACCGAGTTGAAGAAGATGTTCGATGAAGCCATCGAAGCAGCAAAGGCGGACGGCACGATCAAGCGCCTGTCGGAAAAGTGGTTCGGCTTCGACGTTACGCCGTAACTTCTGACCTGTATCATATGCAAAGCGCCGCCTTCAGGCGGCGTTTTCATTTGCGGTTACAAACCTTCACATCAAACCGGCGAACGCTTATAAGACCACTGACGTTTGAGTGAGGATGTGATGGTAAAGATCGGTTTCGTGACTGTTTCCGACCGCGCAAGTCGCGGTGAATACGAAGATCTGAGCGGCCCGGCCATGGAAGCATGGATAAAGAGCGCTGTCGTCACGCCTTATGAAACGATCCGCCGTGTCATTCCCGATGGTATGGAATCTGTACGCGATACGCTTATCGATCTTAGCGACAACGAGGCCTGTGATCTCATCCTGACGACGGGCGGCACGGGACCGAGCCAACGTGATGAAACACCGGAAGCCATGCAGGCCGTCTTGCACAAGGAACTGCCCGGTTTTGGTGAATTGATGCGCCGCGTCAGCCTTGAGCAGACCCCGACCGCCATTCTGTCCCGCCAGACGGCAGGCAGCCGCGGCAAAAGCTTCATCCTCAATCTTCCCGGCAAGCCCGCTTCGATTGCCATGACCTTGCAGGCGATTTTTCCAGCGGTGCCTTATTGTCTCGATCTCATTGGAGCAGGGTGGATCGACACCGATCCGGCAGTCGTAAAGGCCCATCGACCGGGCTGATCTATCGCTGATATTGCATTCGCGTGCGTATTAGATCGCGTTGCGGAACATTTGTCGCCATGAAGTTGCGCAACCCAGCTTTGCGCTTTTGCATGATTTCCATGCTTGCTTTTCCCTGAGTCCGGACCGAATAATAGGGGAAAAGAAGGGGAATTAAGTGAAGCCATTCGACGAGATGCTCAACCATGGCGGGAATGTCCGCCAGCCTTACGAATTTCTCAAGCAATGGCTCGACAGCCAAGACCCGCACAAACTTCTTCAGAAGAGCGATGACGCCGAAAGCGTTTTCCGCAAAACGGGTATCACCTTTGCCGTCTACGGAGATCAGGAGGCGGGCGAGCGCCTTATCCCGTTCGACATCATCCCGCGCATTATTTCAGGGCAGGAATGGCGGCGTCTGTCACAGGGCATCGAGCAGCGCGTCATGGCGCTGAACGCCTTTCTCGATGATATTTATCACCGGCAGGAGATCGTCCGGGCAGGGCGCATTCCCAAAGAGCTGATTTCCAGAAATGAGGCCTTCCTGCCGGAAATGATCGGTTTCCGTCCACCGGGCAATGTTTATACTCATATTATCGGCGTCGATATCGTGCGCACGGCCGAAAACCAGTTCTATGTTCTGGAGGACAATGCCCGCACGCCATCCGGCGTTTCCTATATGCTGGAAAATCGCGAAACGATGATGCAGCTCTTTCCAGAGCTGTTCCAGAACGTCAAGGTGCGTCCGGTCGAGAATTATCCGCAATTGCTGCGCCAGTCACTCGCCAGTGTTGCCCCTCCTGGTACGCAGGGTGTGCCGACCGTCGCGGTGCTTACGCCGGGCATCTACAATTCCGCCTATTTCGAACATGCATTCCTTGCCGATCAGATGGGCGTCGAACTGGTTGAGGGAAGCGATCTGCGCGTCGTTGATGGACGTGTGGCGATGCGCACGACGCAAGGTTATCGCGCCATCGATGTGCTCTACCGGCGTGTCGACGATGCTTTTCTCGACCCGCTGACATTCAGGCCGGATTCGACACTTGGTGTTGCCGGTATCATGGATGTCTACCGGGCCGGGAATATCACGATTGCCAACGCACCGGGAACCGGCATTGCCGATGACAAGGCGATCTATTCCTATATGCCGGAAATCGTGGAGTTCTATACGGGCCGCAAGGCCATTCTCGAAAACGTTCCGACATGGCGCTGTTCCGAACCGGACAGCCTCGCATACGTGCTCGACAATCTTGCCGAGCTTGTCGTCAAGGAAGTCCACGGCTCGGGCGGCTATGGAATGCTGGTCGGACCGGCTTCGACAAAGGCCGAACGCGATGCTTTCGCCGAAAAATTGAAAGCAAGGCCGCGCAACTATATCGCGCAGCCCACACTGGCGCTTTCAACGACGCCCATCTTCACCAAGAGCGGGCTGGCGCCGCGCCATGTCGATCTGCGTCCCTTCGTTCTGGTCTCGGATCGCATCCGCATCACGCCCGGCGGACTTACGCGCGTGGCTTTGAAGGAGGGATCGCTCGTCGTGAATTCCAGCCAGGGCGGCGGAACCAAGGATACGTGGGTACTCGACGACTGAAACAACTGGATTGACGTGCTGCAACTGACGAAAAGATCAGGGCGCGAAAAGGGGAATGATTTATGCTTCTTGGCCGTACGGCAAACGGACTTTACTGGATGTTCCGCTACATCGAGCGCGCCGAAAACATGGCACGTCTCGTTGACGCGGGATTGCGCATGGCATTGACGAAAACGTCAGATGCACCGGAAGAATGGTCATCGGTTGCGGTTTCGGCGGGTGCAAGCCAGGGTTTTTCCGCTAAATATGATGTCTATAACGCCGCCAATGTTGCAGATTTTCTGCTGCGCGATGCGGACAATCCATCAAGCGTGATGACATGCTTTGAAACCGCCCGCTCCAATGCCCGCATGGTGCGCACGGCACTGACGCGTGAGGCGTGGGAAAGCGTCAACGAAGCATGGATGTCACTGAAAAAGTCGCTCTGCAAGCCATTGAAGGAAAGCGATCTTCCGCAACTTCTCGACCAGATAAAGCGGGAGACGGCGCTCATTCGCGGCGCCTTTCACGGCACGATGCTGCGCAACGAAATTTTTGATTTCGCAAGCCTCGGTACGTTCATCGAACGCGCCGACAACACGGCCCGTATTCTCGATGTGAAATATTATGTTCTGTTGCCCGCCATTTCCTATGTCGGCACGACGCTCGACAACTACCAATGGGAGTCCATTCTCCGCTCTGTTTCGGCGCATCGTTCCTATCGGTGGGTCTATGATGGCGACTACCGTCCGGCGCAGGTCGCTGACTATCTGATCCTCAACGGCCGCATGCCACGGTCGCTTCATTATTGCTATCGCAGCATTGCCGAACATCTGGATTACCTGTCCAAAGATTATGACAATCGCGCGGCCTGCCACGAGACAGCGGACAAAATCTATGCGAGCCTGCAAAATCAGGACATATCTGCGATCTTCGATATGGGCCTGCATGAATTCCTGACCGAATTCATCACCCGCAACAACCGGCTCGGCAACGAGATCGCTGAAACCTATAATTTCAATTGAGGTCTTCGCTTGCTGCTCAATATCCGGCACGTTTCGCATTATCGCTATGAGCATCCGGTTCCCTATGCCGTGCAAAGGTTGCGGCTGCGTCCGCCAACGGTGCCCGGTCAGGTGGTCAGGCATTGGGAGCTGAAAATCGAAGGCGGAGAGCCGGAGGTTTCCTATGTCGACGGTTTTGGCAACAAGACGGACCTTGTCCAGCACGCACGAAACGTCAGCGAGATCATCATAACCGCCAGCGGCAGCATCGACGTGGAAGACAGAGCCGGCGTGCTCGGGCCTGTCTATGGCTTTGCGCCGCTATGGCTCTTTCAGCGTGAGACGCCGCTGACAATGCCGGGCGAGCGCATCAAGGCTCTGGCTGGCGATCTCGAGACCGGGCAGGAACGGCTTGCCCTGACGCACGATCTGATGAACGCCATACACAAGGCAGTCGCCTATATGCCCGGAACGACGAGTGTTTCCACGGATGCCGAACATGCACTGGAATCCGGCAAAGGCGTCTGCCAGGACCACACCCATATCTTTCTGTCGGCGGCTCGGCAGTTAGGCGTACCGGCACGGTATGTCTCTGGATATCTGATGATGGAAGGCGTCGAGGAACAGACCGCAAGCCATGCATGGGCGGAAGCTCATATCGACGGCCTTGGATGGGTTGGGTTCGATGCCGCCAACAATATCTGCCCGAACGACCGCTATGTGCGGATTGCAACCGGGCTCGACTACCGCGATGCAGCGCCGATTTCGGGCGTGCGGCTCGGCAGTGCTATGGAAAGCCTTGCGGTTCACATCAATGTAGGGCAGTGATCCTCTGGATAGCCTGTTGCCTGCCGGATATTGCTCATGACCTATTGCGTTGGAATGAAAATCGATCGTGGCCTTGTGTTCATGTCCGATACGCGGACGAATGCCGGGCTCGACAATATCTCCGTCTTCCCGAAGATGCGAAGCTGGTCCAAGCCGGGTGAACGGGTGATCGTTCTGCTTTCAGCAGGCAATCTCGCGACAACCCAGGCGGTGGCAAGTCTTCTGGAAGAACGCATGAAGGCTCCGGCAGACAGACACCCGTCGGTCTTCGATGCGCCCTCCATGTTTCAGGTGGCACGTCTTGTCGGCGATACGGTCAAGGAAGTGATCCAGAACTCCGCAACCGGAGGTCAGAACGCCGATGCATTTGGCGCCTCGTTCATTCTCGGCGGGCAGATCAAGGGCGGCCAGCCGCGCCTTTTCTATATCTACCCGGAAGGCAACTTCATCGAGAGTTCAGCAGACACGCCCTTCTTCCAGATTGGTGAAAACAAGTACGGCAAACCCATCCTCGTCCGCGCCTATCAAAAGGAGATGAGTTTCGAGGAGACGGTGAAGCTGTTGCTCGTCTCGTTCGACTCCACACTGAAAGCCAATCTTTCGGTGGGGCTGCCGCTCGACATGCAGATCTATGAAGCCGACAGTTTCGAGCCCGGAACACGCAAGCGGTTCGAGGCTACCGATCCTTATTATCAAACCGTATCGGAAAGCTGGTCGGAAGCGCTGAAATCGGCACTGGAGCAATTGCCGCCCTTCAGTTTCGAGGAGGGAAGTTAGAGCATTTCCAGCAAAAGTGCGAAGCGGTTTTGCGTTGGATAATGCGACAAAACAAATAGATAGAGCGGTTCCGGCGGCTCTGTTGAAACAGGAACCGCTCTAAAAAAGGCCGGGCGCTTTGCCCGGCCTTTCCGTTTCGTATCAGTCTTTCGTTACAGTCTGAACATAATTGGCATCGGCGACCATGTTGAATCCATGCACATTCGGAGCGGTCACAGCTGTTTCGATTTGCTGATAGATGATCGCGAAGGGGCTCGTTTCCTGAAACTTCTTTTGAAGATCGTGATACATCGCTTCCCGTTTGGCGGTATCGCGCTCTTCAGCGGCGGCCATGGTTTCCGCCGTCAATTCCGGAATATCCCAATGGGCTTGCCACGCGCTCGTGCGCATTGAGACATCTTCGCCATTGTTTGGATTGTTGGTGAAGGTGACGGCATTGGTGTGCGGATCCCAGTAATCGGGTCCCCAGATGCCAAGCGCCATCTGATGTTTGCGCGCGCGAACCTTGGTCGTCGTCAGCCGGCCGTCGCCCTGCAGGATTTCCACCTGAACTCCGGCCTTGCCCATTGTCTGCTGGATGCTTTCCGCGATGCCGACAAATGGCTGGGTATTGCGCACATCCAATGTCACCTTGAAGCCGTCCTTGAGGCCTGCCTTGGCGAGCAGTTCTCTGGCTTTATCGACATCATAGGTGAACGGCTTGTCACCGACCGCGCCGAACATGCCAAGAGGCAGGAAGGACTGGTGCGTCCGGCCGATTCCCTTGATGAGCTTCGCTTCGATCGTATCGTAATCGATCAGGTATTTGAGCGCCTGCCTGACTTCGGGCTTTGCAAGTTCGGGTACATTCTGGTTCGCCACCAGATAATAGACGCGCCCCTTTGGTGCGTTGATGACGTGATACTTCTGGTCCTTGCTCAATTCTTCTATGTCGCCGGGTTCCAGATTGCGTGCAATGTCGATATCGCCCGCCGCAAGCAGCAGACGCTGCGAAACGCCTTCCTTCACATGCCGGTAGATGACGCGCTTCATTGCCGGTTTTGCATCGGCATAGTTTTCGTTGCGCTCCAGAAGCAGCACTTCATTTGCACGCCATTGCTTGAGCGCCAAAGGACCGGAACCGGCATAGTTGTTTTTCAGCCATTCATAACCGAAATCGGTTTCGTAGGGATAATCCTTGGTCTTTTCCGCCTTCTGTTCATGCTCCTTCACCAGCTTGCTATCGACAATCGACGCAACGCTGGAAGTGAGACAGTTGAGAACGAAGCTCGGCGCAAAAGCCTTGCCGGTGGTGAACACAAGCGTTTCGTCGTCGGTCGCGACGATGTTCTGATCGGCGTTTTCACGGGTGAGACCGAACTGGCTGAGAATGAACGCCGGGCTCTTGTCGAGCTTGATGGCACGTTGCAGCGAATAGGCGGCGTCCTGCGCGGTCAGCGGGTTGCCGGAGGCGAATTTCAGACCCTTGCGGATTTTGAACGTGATAGACTTGCCGTCGTCGGAAAAGGTCCAGCTGTCGGCAATCTGGGGGATGATCTTGGTCGGGTCCTTGGTGTCGGTCGTGATGAGCCGCTCATAGGTGCTGGTCAGAATTTCGGATGTGGTGATCTCGAAGATTTCAGCCGGGTCGAGCGAGATGACATCATCGATGCTCATCGCAATGACGAGCGTGTCGGCCGGCGTCGCGGCTTCCACCGCTTTCGGTGACGCTGAAAGAAACAGCGTGAACGCGAGCGCAGCCGGAATGGAAGCGCGGAGCAGCTTTCGTGCAAGGCCGTGCTTAATGTGGGCTGCCTTCGAGATATGAGCAAATGGCGGTATTACGGTTGTCATGCAACTTCCCCCCTTCGAGCTGCGCAATCTGCACATGCCGTGCGATTGGGCCTCGCATTGATGAAGCTTCAGAAGCTTGCCGCTTTGCTTGCGACTCTCTTTGAAGCCTTCGCATTACATCCAGCTTTTGGAGAGGGGACAACGGCCTGATGAAGTATTTCACCGTTGAATCGAAAAAGCCGGAGGAAAATCCTCCGGCTCGCTCTCTTTTTGATGCAAAGGACGATCAGAAGAAGACCTTGAAACGGTCGGCGTCATCCATGAAAGCCTTCTCGCCAAAGGGCTGCTCGTTTGAGCCGAACGGCATCTGGGCGCGGAGTTTCCAAGTGGCAGGAACGTCCCAGGTCTGGGCAACTTCCTGATCGATCAGTGGGTTGTAGTGCTGGAGGCTGGCGCCGATGTTTGCATTGGCAAGCGCCGTCCACACCGAATGCTGCGCCATGCCGCCCGACTGTTCAGACCAGACCGGGAAGTTGTCGGCATAAAGCGGGAAGTTTTCCTGAAGGCCCTTAACGACGTTCTGGTCTTCATAGAACAAGACCGTACCGGCACCGGCAGCGAAGCTGTCGATTTTGGCTTCCGTCTGCGCAAAAGCGTCGGCTGGAACGATCTGGCGAAGCGTGTCCTTCACGATGTTCCACAGCTTGTCGCTCTCGGCGCCAAACAGGATCACGGCACGCGAACTCTGCGAGTTGAAGGAGGAAGGCGTGTGCTTGACCGCTTCGCGGATCAGCTCGGCCACATCTTCGTTCGACAGCGGAAGGGACTTGCCCAGAGCATACTGCGTCCGGCGCTTCTTGATGGAATTCAGCAGGGAATTATTCATGACAGGGTCCTGTGTTTCAGCGGTCTGGCAGGTGCCTGGCTTGGGATTTTCGAGGCAACCTGTTGGGATGTTGTTGGGCTAGATATTGTTATTCGAGCGGGGGAGGCCAGCCCGTGTTTCTGAAACACACTGTCAACGATACGTGGCTAGTTTTCTTTGACTGTTTACTTTCCCGCTATGCGTTTGGAACGAATACGGGTTCATCACGCACTGCTTGCACAGCGATCTTCCCGGTTTTGCGGGGTTTACAAGAGCGGTTCTTTATTGGAATCTAACTAAATTAGTGAGATTTATGGAGCCGGATTTGACGACGCTCTTTTCGGGTCGTTGTCGTGAAATGGGATGAGGTCACAATAGTTTGAAGTCATTTATCATCGTTGGAGCCGGAGCAAGCGGCATCATACTGGCCGCACAGTTACTCCGGCGTTCGCCGGAATCGACCGTGCGAATTTTCGAACGGTCGGGTCGGTTAGGGGCGGGGATAGCTTACGCGACGGAAAATCCGAGCCACCTGCTCAATGTCCGCGCCAGCAATATGAGCGCGTTTCCCGATCAGCCGGATCACTTCGTGAACTGGTTGCAGGCAAGCGGCGACCGGTGGGAACCGCACAGTTTTGCGCCGCGTAAAATCTACCGCTCCTATCTGGAGCAACTGGTCCTGCCTTATCTTTCCGAGGGCAATCCCCGATTGACTGTTGAAAAGACCGGCATCGTTGACGTGACGCTGAAAGGCGGCAGACCTGCCGTTGTCACCGAAGCCGGCGAAACCTTCGTGGCTGATGCGGTCATTCTTGCAACGGGCAATGAGGCTGCGATCGCGAAATCCGGCAACCAGATTACGGAATACTGGTCAAGCAATGGTTATTTCGATGTGCCGGCGGATGCTCCGGTTGCGATTTTCGGTACGGGCCTTTCTATGGTCGACAGCGTATTGTCGCTGCTGGATAATGGGCATCGTGCTGAAATATACGCGATTTCGCGCCGCGGACTTCTTCCCGCGCGCCATGCCGCCGCACAAACTTTTCCTGTCTCCGCGGATGACCTCCCGGTATCGCTTGGGCTTTCCAAGCTTATGCGGCGCGTGCGGGCCATGATGCTTGAAGCGGAAAAAAGCGGTTCCGGCTGGCGTGGCGTGATGGATGGTCTGCGTCCGCACACACAGCATATCTGGGCAGGGTTGCCGCTGTCGCAGCGCCGCAGCCTTCTCCGGCATCTGCGTCCATGGTGGGATGTCCATCGGCATCGCATGGCCCCCGCAGTAGCAGATCGTATCGAATCCGCCATGAACAAAGGGCAACTTAATGTCATCGCAGGCCGTCTGGTATCGGTGCGCGCCGAAGGCGACACAATGGAAGTCCGCTATCGCCGCCGGCGTAGTGAAGCGGTGGAAAAGCTGCACGCAGCGACCGTCATCGATTGTCGTGGAGGCAATCCACGGTTTTCCACGACGCGCAACGCCGCACTGATCGGGCTTATGGAGCATGGACTGGCCCTGCCAGACGCGCTCGACCTTGGCTTGGACGTTACTCGCGATCTGCAGGTCGTCAACACGCGCGGAGAGCCGTCAGGCCCGTTTTTCGCCATCGGACCGGTTACCAAAGGCGCGTTCTGGGAAGTCACAGCCGTGCCGGATATCCGCATCCAGGCTCAGAGGCTTTCCGCGATTTTACTTGAAGGATGAAGCCGCGTTTGCAGCAAAATTCATGACAAGATTTCTGTCATCCGGCTGAAAGGTTTTCAGGTCAATATGATCAGTCGTCAGGTATCGCGGTTCGTAGCGGTCGATGGATTATAGATTTTCCGGCGCAAGGAACGATAAAATGATTCAAATCTGTACGATAAGCCATTGAAAGCTATTGCCATAATGTTCTGTGACCCGCCATAATAAGGCCATCGGAACATATGATTCCTCTCTACAACTTGCCGGAGCGATTCTGTTGCTGTTTTCTTGAGCGGTGCCTGCTTCGGATCAACCTTGATTTCGGCTAGGAGGCCTGTGGCGCATGACGATGGACGGCAGAATGCTTTTCCTGCTTGTCCTTCTACCATTTCTCGGCAGCGCCATAACCGGGCTTTTCAGAGGGGCGGATCGTAGCGGGTCTGCCTGGTTTACAGCAGCAATCGCGCTTGTCGCCTTTATCGTCACCGCCAGCCTTTATCCCATCGTGTCGGATGGCAAGGTGCTTCGCGGCACCGTGGAATGGCTTCCCGCCTACGGCCTCAATGTCACCTTCCGCATGGACGGATTTGCCTGGCTTTTCGCCATGCTTATCACGGGCATCGGCCTGCTGGTCGTCATCTATGCGCGTTATTACATGTCGCCCGAAGACCCGGTACCGAGGTTTTTCTCGTTCCTGCTGTCCTTCATGGGGGCCATGCTTGGCGTCGTTCTGTCGGGTAATCTGATATTGCTCGCCGTGTTCTGGGAACTGACCAGCATCTTCTCGTTCCTGCTGATCGGTTATTGGTATCACAATGCCAGTGCCCGCGACGGAGCGCGCATGGCACTGACCGTGACCGGTATCGGCGGTTTCTGCCTGCTGGCGGGCGTTCTGATCCTGGGTCATATCGTCGGGAGCTACGATCTCGACAAGGTTCTGGCGGCGGGCAATATCGTCCGGACGCATCCGCTTTACAGCGTTGCGCTCATTTTGATCCTGCTTGGCGCGTTCACGAAAAGCGCGCAGTTCCCGTTCCATTTCTGGCTTCCAAACGCCATGGCAGCCCCGACGCCCGTTTCGGCCTATCTGCATTCAGCAACCATGGTGAAGGCTGGCGTCTTCCTGCTCGCCCGTCTCTGGCCGGTTCTCAGCGGAACGGAAGAGTGGTTCTGGATCGTCGGTTCGGCCGGTCTGATCACGTTTCTGATCGCGAGTTTCTTTGCGGTTTTCCAGCAAGACCTCAAAGGCCTGCTCGCCTATTCGACCATCAGCAATCTCGGCCTGATTACCGTGCTGCTCAGCCTTGGCAGTCCGGTGGCCGCAGTCGCTGCGATCTTCCATATGGTCAACCATGCGATCTTCAAGGCATCGCTTTTCATGGCCGCCGGTATCATCGATCATGAGACCGGCACGCGTGACATGCGCAGGTTGAGCGGGCTTTTGCGCCCCATGCCCTATACGGCGACGCTCGCCATGGTGGCGAGCGCGGCCATGGCTGGCGTGCCCCTGCTTAACGGGTTCATTTCCAAGGAAATGTTCTTCGCAGAGGCGGTGGAAACCCATATGGTCTCGTGGCTTGATACGATAACGCCTTACGTGGCCACGATTGCGAGTATCTTCACCGTCGCCTATTCGGTGCGCTTCATCTATTCGACGTTCTTCGGGCCGCCTCCGCATGATCTGCCGCATGAGCCGCACGAGCCGCCGCACTGGATGCGCCGTCCGATCGAGCTTCTCGTTCTTCTCTGCCTGTTGATCGGCATCATTCCAAGCCTGTCCATCGGGCCATTCCTGCATTCGGCTGTACTGTCGGTGCTGGGCAAGGCAACGCCAGAATATAGTCTCTCTGTCTGGCACGGTTTCAACCTGCCACTGATGATGAGTATCATCGCCATGATCGGCGGCGTACTTCTGCACTGGATGTTGAAGAATTATCTCGCAACCAGTGAGGACGGTCCTCCGCTTTTCCGGCACTTGCAGGGGCAGCGCATTTTCGAGCGCGTTCTGGTGACCTTGTCGTGGAATTGGGCGCGTAAGGCGGAAGCCTTCCTCAGTACGCGCCGTCTGCAGCCGCAGCTCCGTATCGTGGTGGCGGTCGCTGTCCTTGCAGCCGCCTGGCCGATTTTCGCCTCCGGCCTGCAGCCGGGTTCGCTCGGCGCACAGCCGGTGGATCCGGTCTTTGCCGGACTTTGGATACTCGGCGGGGCCTGCGCCATCGGCGCCGCCTATCAGGCGAAGTTCCATCGGCTGGCGGCATTGATCCTTCTCGGCGGGGCAGGCCTTGTAACCTGCATCACCTTCGTCTGGCTTTCCGCGCCCGATCTTGCGGTGACACAGTTGCTGGTTGAGATCGTCACCACGGTTCTGCTGCTGCTCGGGCTCCGCTGGCTTCCGAAACGTTGGGAAGATCCCGATCCACTTCCGGTACAGATCGGCCCGCGTATCCGCCGCTATCGCGACTTGTTGCTCGCCATAGGCAGCGGGGCAGGGGTGGCCATCATCGCCTATGCGGTGATGACGCGCATATCGCCCAGCAGCATCGGCGACTATTTCCTCGAGAACGCCTATTCGGGCGGCGGCGGCAAGAACGTCGTCAACGTCATTCTGGTTGATTTCCGCGCTTTCGATACGTTTGGAGAAATCGCTGTCCTTGGCATTGTCGGACTTACGGTATTTGCCCTGCTGAGACGTTTCCGTCCCGCGCCAGACACGACCGGATCGACTGCCCAGCAAAAGATTCAGGACGCCTATGACGAGGCAGCGCCCGACCGCAAGGCCGGTGAAACACTGGCCGATTATCTGGCCGTGCCATCTGTCATCATGCAATGGCTGTTCCCCGTCATTATCGTGCTGGCGGTGCATCTCTTCCTGCGTGGGCATGATCTGCCGGGCGGCGGGTTTGCGGCCGGTATTACGCTCGCAATCGCGTTCCTGCTGCAATATCTGGCATCAGGCGCGCGCGTGGTCGAGGACCGCTTGCGTATTCTTCCATTGCGCTGGATCGGGCTCGGCCTTCTGTTTGCGGCGGCGACGGGTGCGGGGTCGTGGTTCTTCGGTTATCCGTTCCTCACCACCTTCTTCCGCTACACTGAAATCCCGCATATTGGAAAAATGCCGACGGCCAGTGCCCTGCTATTCGATCTCGGTGTCTTCACCCTTGTGGTGGGCGCCACCGTCCTCGTTTTGATCGCTCTCGCTCACCAATCGCTCCGTAAACACCGCGTCGAGAAACTGGCCGCAACGAAGGAGGAGAACTGATGGAACTCGTTCTTGCTCTGGCAATCGGCGTGTTGATGGCATCAGGCGTTTGGCTCATTCTTCGCCCGCGCACCTTTCAGGTGGCGATCGGCCTGTCTCTGGTTTCCTACGCCGTCAATCTCTTCATCTTCTCGATGGGGCGGCTGCGCACCAATGCGGCCCCCGTGCTCGATAGCGGCGCTGACGTTCAGGCCGCACAATATACCGATCCGGTGCCACAGGCGCTCGTTCTGACCGCTATCGTCATCGGCTTCGCAATGACCGCACTTTTCCTTGTCGTGCTTCTCGCCTCACGCGGGTTGACACGTACGGACCACGTGGACGGCAAGGAGAACTGATGTTGGATTGGAAAACACACTTCATCGTTGCGCCAATTGTCCTGCCGCTTGCCACGGCAGCTATCCTGCTGCTGTTCGACGAACGCAAGCGCAAGCTCAAGATGGCCATCAACTCGATCTCGACACTTGCTTTGATCGCGATTGCCGTCACGCTTGCAGGCATGGCGAGCGACAAGGCGCCCGACGCTCTGGTTTACCTGATTGGCAACTGGCCCGCACCTTTCGGCATCGTGCTGGTTCTGGACCGGCTTGCAGCCCTGATGCTGGTGCTGACGAGCCTGCTCGGCATGGCCTCGCTCAGCTTTGCACTGGCTCACTGGCACAAGGCCAGTCCGCATTTCCATACGATATTCCAGCTTTTGCTGATGGGACTGAACGGCGCATTTCTGACCGGCGACCTGTTCAACCTTTTCGTATTCTTTGAGGTGATGCTGGCTGCTTCCTATGGCCTGGCGCTGCACGGGTCCGGTCCGGCGCGTGTGAAGGCCGGGATGCATTATATCGCCGTCAATCTGGTTGCCTCATCGCTGTTCCTGATCGGCGTCAGCCTGATCTATGGCGTAACCGGCACGTTGAACATGGCCGATCTTGCGCAGAAAATTTCGCAGGTAGCGCCCGAAGATCGAATGCTGCTTGAGGCAGGCGCCGCGGTTCTGGGCGTTGCGTTTCTCGTCAAGGCAGGCATGTGGCCGCTTAATTTCTGGCTCGCCCCAACCTATACGGCAGCCGCGGCGCCAGTGGCGGCGGTCTTTGCCATCATGAGCAAAGTCGGCATCTACGTGCTTCTGCGCCTTTCGCCGCTGATGTTCGGCATCGGCGCCGGATCCTCCTACGGCTTCGGCAACGACTGGCTCTATTTCGGCGGGATGGTCACACTTGCCTTCGGCCTGATCGGTGTCGTTGCGTCGCAGGCGATGGGCCGGCTCGCAAGCTACAGCATCCTCGTGTCCTCCGGCACGCTGCTGGCTGCCGTCGGCAGCGGCAATACGGCCATGACTGGTGCTGCACTTTTCTACATGGTCAGTTCCACGCTCACCATTGCGGCGTTTTTCCTGCTGATCGAATTGATCGAACGCGGGCAGGACGCCGCCGCCAACGTTCTTGCCGTTACCATGGAAGCCTATGGTGACGACGAGGAGGAGGAAGAAGAGGACGAAGTCGGCGCGGTATTGCCTGCGACCCTTGCCGTCCTGGGTACGTGTTTCGGCATATGTGCGATATTGCTGATCGGCCTGCCGCCATTCTCCGGCTTTATCGCCAAGTTCCTCATCCTCGCAGCGGTTTTCAACGGTGACGGTCCGACGCCACAGCTTGCGATGCCCGTCAGCCCGGCGAGTTGGGCTTTGATTGCGCTTGTTCTCCTATCCGGCCTCTCGGCACTGATCGCGATGACGCGTACCGGCATTCGCACTTTCTGGGCTTCGCTCGAAGGCAACGTGCCCCGCGTTCTGGTGCGCGAAGTCGTGCCGATTGCGGGACTTCTGGCAATCTGTCTGGCGCTCACGATCGAAGCCGGCCCGGCCATGCGCTATATGGACGAAACAGCGCGTTCCTTGCACAATCCTGCATCCTATATCAGCAGCGTCCTTAATGCGCCGCGCGCAGGCGCGCAAACGGAGGAGGAGGGCCAGTGAAGAAAATCCTGCCTTATCCGCTTCTGTTCGTCTCGCTGCTCCTGTTCTGGCTGCTTCTGAACGGCTTCACACGGGCCCAGCTTCTGCTCGGCGTGATCATCGCACTGGTGGCGTGTATGATCATGACGGCCTTGCAGCCGCAGAAGAACCATATTCGATCAATCCGGACGATGCTCTGGCTGTTCGGAGCCATAAGCTATGACATACTGCAGTCCAATATTGCAGTTGCGGGCATCATCCTGTCGCGCAAGCGCAAGCGGCGTCCGGGCTTTGTCGTCATTCAACTCGACCTGGAAAACCGAACCGCGCTTGCCGTTCTCGCCTGCATAATCACCGCGACGCCGGGCACGGCATGGGTGGATTACAACGCCGCGAGGCGCGAGCTGACGATCCACGTGCTCGATCTGGACGACGCGCAGGCGTGGCGGGATACGATCAAGGGACGCTATGAGCAGCCGCTCATCAAGATATTCGGCGCGTCAGATATCACGGAAGAGGAAAAAACCGCATGAGCGCAGTCATCATCTTCTGGTCCCTGCTTGCCGCTCAGCTGATGCTTCTCGGCGCCATGGCCTGCGCGGTCTACCGTCTTCTGGTCGGTCCGCGAGCTCAGGATCGTGTTCTCGCGACGGACGCGCTCTACCTGAATGCGCTGCTGCTTCTGATCACGTTCGGCATTCGCACGGGGAGCATCATCTATTTCGAAGCGGCGCTGATCATCGCTCTTCTGGGTTTTGTCGCCACCGTGGCGCTTTCGAAATTCCTCATGCGCGGGGAGGTTATCGAATGATCAACGCAGGCGAAATTCCCGTCTGGGCCGCTATCGTCATTTCATTTTTCCTGCTCGGCGGAGCCTTTCTCACGCTTGTCGGATGCATCGGCCTTGTCCGCTTCAAAAGCTTTTACGAGCGTGTTCATGCTCCCACGCTCGGCTCGTCGTTCGGGGCGGGCGGCATCCTGATCGCGTCGATTATATTTTTCTCCATCTTGCAATCGAAGCCGATTCTGCATGAAGTGCTCATTACCGTCTTTGTGATCGTCACAACGCCGGTAACGCTCATGCTGCTCAGCCGCGCCGTGATTCATCGCGACAGAACGCAGGACAGCAAGGAGCTGCCTTCATCTTCCGACCCGCTATAGGTCTGTAGGTAATGCTTGAGGGTGCGGAGAGGGCGGAAATTCAGCTTTTTCCGCCGCACCAAATGGGGAAATCCGCTGCTCCGTCGAGGAAGCGGCGGTTATCGCTTCCGGCGTGACCGGAGACCTGTTTTGGAGTTCGCTTCAAGACCGGCTATCCTGCCGACTGGAAACAATATCTGCCATTTGCCGAATCCCTGGCATCAATGCCGATCGACTGCGGATCGAATGCAGCGGCCTATCGTCTTTTCGGGCATTTGGAGGAGTGCCCCGGGGCTGCGGCCAATTGTCCATTCGGGCCTCTGCCCGGGATAAGCGGATTGAAGGAACAGACCATTTGAATTATCTGAATTTCAGTAATTTCTGAAAATTCAGAATTTACGGGAGAGAGAATTTTGGAATTGTCGCCAATCGTTCAGTCGTTCGTGCTCCACTTCGGGGAAATGGGCAGCCGTTGGGGCATCAACCGCACCGTAGGGCAGATATATGCGCTGCTTTATATATCGCCTGAGCCTCTTTGCGCGGACCAGATCGTTGATGCTCTCGGTGTGTCGCGTTCGAACGTTTCCATGGGTATCCGCGAACTGCAAGGCTGGAACCTGGTGCTGTTGAAGCACATTCCGGGCGATCGCCGCGATTTCTTCACGACGCCCGACGACGTGTGGCAGATCCTGCGCACGCTCGCCGAGGAACGCAAGAAGCGCGAGATCGATCCCACGCTTACAGTTCTGCGTGAGATCCTGATGGAGCAGCCCAAGGGCGACAGCGATATTTATGCGCAGGATCGCATGAAGGACATGTACGGCCTGATCGAAAGGCTGACCAACTGGTACGACGACGTCAAGCGGCTCGACACAGACCGTTTGACCAGTCTTCTGGCGCTTGGCGCCAAGGTGACCCGCTTCCTTGAAACCACGGACAGGATCGTGGCGCTGGGACGCGGACGAACATCGGCCAAAAAGGAGCCTAAGCGAGAGTGACATCCGTTGTCCCCCGAACGGAAACATTGACGACAGAAGGCGGCGAAGCGACAGGCGTAGAGCAAGGCTCGCGCCGCCCGCAACGCCGTCCTGTCCCGTCCTTGCTGAAGCGGGGGGCATATCTTCAGGCATTGGCCGCGCTTTTGTGGCTGCCGCAAGCGGGCATTCTCGCTTATGCGATGGGGCGGCTGGCCGATACCGGCTTCGATATTTCCATCTATTATAGCGCAGCAGGCATCTTCGTTCTCGGCTGCCTGCGCAGCATTCTCGACAGCGCAGGCGCAGCAAAGGCTTTCGATGCCGCCCGGCAGGAGCTTTCCCGGCTGCGGACCAACGCCGTTTCGGCGCTGGCCCGGCGTTCGCCCCTTGATATAGCGCGCCCGTCGTCAGGTGAAGCCGCAAGCATTCTTGCCGAACAGGCCGAAATGGTCGTTCCGTATCTTTCGCGCTTCGTGCCCGTGCGCATTCGCGTCATGCTGGTTCCATTGGCCATACTTGCAGTCGTCCTCTGGTATTCCTGGACTGCGGCGCTTGTCCTGACGGTTGCGGCCCCGCTGATACCTATCTTCATGGCGCTGATCGGCTGGCGCGCAAAAGCTGCCAGCGAAAAGCAGCTCATCGCCCTTGGCGGTATGAACGGCTTTCTGCTCGACCGCCTGCGCGGCCTTGCAACAATCCGCACGTTCCATGCCGTGGATGCGACCGCAAACCGGTTGCGCGAGAATGCGGAGACCTTGCGTTCAAAAACCATGTCCGTCCTGCGTATCGCATTTTTGTCGTCCGCCGTGCTTGAGCTGTTCGCCGCCATCGGCGTTGCCATGGTCGCGGTCTATATCGGCTTCCACCTCTTGGGACAGCTCAACTTCGGAGCATGGGGCCACAGACTGACACTGGCGGAAGGTCTTTTCGTCCTTCTTCTGTCACCAGCATTTTTCGAACCCTTGCGCGATCTATCCGCCGTCTGGCATGACCGCGCGGCGGGCGAAGCTTCCATCGACGCGCTGGAAAAGCTGGCAGAACATCCGATGACCGTTGTCGGGAAGAGCGAAAGCCAGACAGCAATTGGCGGCGTACCTGCGGTCACCTTGCACAATATCGACTTCGGTTATGGGATCGACGCCGAGGTTCTCGACAAATTCAGCCTCAACATCAAGGCTGGCGAGCACGTGGCGCTGCTGGCTCCAAGCGGCTACGGGAAATCCACCATTCTTGCACTTGTTGCCGGATTGACCGCTGCGCAGGCTGGCCGGATAGAGATCGGCGGTATTGCGCTGACGGATGAAACAGCAGCAGCACTCCGCTCAAGAATGAGCTGGATAGGGCAGAACCCGCACGTCTTTGCTGGTTCGGCCCGTCAGAACGTCACGCTTGGCCGGCACGCCGACGCGGAAGCCATCCGCACCGTCATCGACGACATGGCACTCGGTCACGTTCTTGGTGTTACCGGTAACAGTCTGATCGGCGAAAACGGAGCCGGCATTTCCGGCGGTGAGGCCCTGCGGCTGGCGCTTTCCCGCGCAGCCATCGATCCCGCTTCAGATATTATTCTGGCCGATGAGCCGACTGCTCATCTTGACCAGGAAACGGCAAAGTTCATTGCCGACAGCCTGCTCAGGCTCGCCCAGGGCAAAACACTGATCGTCGCCACCCATGACGAAACCCTTGCGAACAGGATGGATCGCATCGTCCGACTGGATAGTAGCGCGGATAACGATCCTGTCTGGCAGAGGAGGGCAGCAGAATGAATGGTTTCCAGTCATTGCAGCCAATTCTGCGGCTCTTTTTCCACACCAAGGGAACGGCTCTCCTTGCCGGCATAGCGACGGCAACCGTAACGGTCCTCGCGGGCATTGCACTTCTCGGCCTGTCGGGCTGGTTCATAACTGCAACGGCAATCGCTGGCCTGAGCGTGGCAACGGCAGTTGTGTTCGATGTGTTCGCTCCCGCCGCCGGCATTCGCCTGCTTGCCATCCTGCGCACCGGATCGCGTTATCTCGAACGGCTCGTAACGCATGATGCAACGCTTGCGATCCTTGCGGCCTTGCGCGAAAAGCTGTTCCGCAACTGGGCGCGTCCACAAGCTGCGGATGCACTCTTGAAACGCCCGGCTCGTCTTCTCTTCCGCCTGACCGCAGACATCGATGCGCTCGATTCTCTTTATCTGCGTGTGGTGGTGCCCGTTGGTGCCGCGCTTGCCACCGCACTTGTTGCGGGTATTGCGCTCGGCCTTATGAACCCGATTTTTGGGCTAGTGATAGCGATTGTTCTGCTCGCAACGGGCCTTTGCATTCCGCTTGCAGCCGCCCGCCGTTCCGAAAAATCCATGCGCCAGCGGGCTAAAGGTACGGAAGCGTTGCGTGCCCGCACGGTCGATCTCGTGGCCGGTCAGACCGAACTTCTGATGGCGGGGCGTCTGGAAGACCAGAAGCTCGCTTTGGCGCGCGCTGATCGCTACGTCGCCGCATCGGATCGCAGGCTGAACCGCATAGAAATCATGGCAGGAGCAGGGTTCGGGATCGTTCATGCAGCCCTGCTTTCGGTTGGCATCGTCGCCGTTGGGTTGTTGATGCAGGCAGAGACGATAGGCGCGCCCGTCGCAGCGCTCGGAATGCTTGTCATCCTTGGCGCGATGGAGCCTTTTTCGGCGCTGCGGCGCGGCGCTATGGAACTTGGTCGCACAGTACTCGCAGCGAAGCGTATCGCGCCCCAACTGACGGATGAGCCTGAACCGGCACGGCCTCAAAGGCCGGGGAAGGGTTCGGCGGTGGAGCTGAAAGACGTGACCGTTCGGCATGAAGGCGCCGAACATGATGTCCTGAAAGATATCACGCTCGATATCGGAGCCGGTGAGCATGTTGCCATCGTCGGCACAAGCGGCGCAGGTAAATCGACTTTGCTCAGCCTGCTTGCCGGAGAAATTCCGGCTACGCAGGGCAGCGCCGCAGTGTTGCCGGCGCGTCTTCTCACACAGCGGACCGAACTTTTTCAGGACAGTCTTCGCGACAATCTGCGGCTGGCACGCGCCGATGCAAGCGATCAGGACATGATGGCTGCCCTGGATGCCGCGGGTCTTGGCGCATTTATCAGGGATTTGCCCGGAGGGCTCGACACCATGCTGGGCGAGGGTGGTCTGGGATTGTCGGGCGGACAGGCGCGTCGGCTGGCCCTTGCAAGGCTTTTCCTCACCGATGCGCCGCTATGGCTGCTGGATGAACCGACCGAAGGTCTCGACAATGCGACTGCGGAGGATGTTCTTGAACGCCTTAAGGAGCAGGCAGGTGCGCGCGCATTACTGATCGCCACGCATATTGGCCGCGAAGCGCGAATTTGTGAGCGGATCATTGTTTTAAATCAAGGCGCTCTAATTGAGTCTGCAGGTAAGAGGACATCACGTTTTGGCGACATCCTCGATACCATGAGGTGAGCCGTACCGGCATTGGTGCAAATGCATCGTGCCCGGAGTTGAACCGGTGCTTGGGCCAATGTTTGGACTGACACTTGGAATTGAGGCGGGAATGCCGGTTTTCAGGAACCGTCCGCTTTCAAAAGGGGGCAGCGTTTAGGCGCAGCTCATAACACCAGGAGGGCCGGATCACCGGCTTAAAGAGATGGAACTCGATATTGTCTCCCTGTCGCGATTGCAGTTTGCAATCACGGCACTTTATCACTTCCTCTTCGTACCTCTGACCTTGGGTCTTTCCGTGCTGCTCGCCATCATGGAAACCGTTTACGTTATGACGGGGCGACTCATCTGGCGGCAGATGACGAAATTTTGGGGTACGCTGTTCGGCATCAATTTTGTCATGGGCGTCGCAACGGGCATCGTGATGGAATTCCAGTTCGGCATGAACTGGAGCTATTACAGCCATTATGTGGGCGACATCTTTGGCGCACCGCTCGCTATCGAAGGGCTTATGGCTTTCTTCCTCGAAGCGACTTTCGTGGGCCTGTTCTTCTTCGGGTGGGATCGCCTGTCGAAAGTCGGGCATCTCATGGCAACCTATGCGGTGGCGGCAGGCTCCAATTTCTCGGCGCTGTGGATTCTCATCGCCAATGGCTGGATGCAGAATCCGGTCGGATCGGCGTTCAATCCCGAAACCATGCGTATGGAGATCACCGATTTCTTCGCCGTGCTGATGAACCCGGTCGCGCAGGCAAAGTTCGTGCACACGGTTTCCGCCGGTTATGTCACGGCATCCATTTTCGTTCTTGGTGTTTCCGCCTGGTATCTGCTCAAAGGACGTTCTGTAGAACTTGCCAAGCGTTCCATGACTATCGCGGCGTCCTTCGGTCTGGCCGCTTCGCTTTCGGTTGTCGTTCTCGGCGACGAAAGCGGCTATCTGGCCAATGAACACCAGAAGATGAAGATCGCGGCCATTGAAGCCATGTGGGAAACGGAACCGGCACCGGCCTCGTTCACCGTATTCGGCTTCCCGAACCAGGAAGCGCGCGAAACCCATTTCGCGGTGCATATTCCGTGGGTCATGGGGCTGATCGGCACGCGCTCTCTCACAACGCCTATCCAGGGCATCAACGATCTTGTCCAGAACGCCGAAAACCATATCAGGAATGGTATCGTCGCCTATGACGCCTTGCAGAAAATCCGTGCGGCTGGCGATACGAATGCCGTTCCGCAGGATGTGAAGGACGTTTTTGCCGATAACAGCCAGTGGATGGGCTATGCGCTTCTGCTGAAACGCTATGTCGATGATCCGCGTCAGGCAACCGACGAGCAGATCACGCAGGCGGCGAACGACACTGTTCCTGGCGTCCTTCCGTTGTTCTGGTCCTTCCGCATCATGGTTGGCATTGGCTTTTTCCTGATCCTGCTGACGGCCACCTTCTTCGTGCTGTCTGCCCGTCGCAAACTCGACCACTATCCCTTCCTGCTGCGGATTGCCGTATTTGCGATACCGCTGCCGTGGATTGCAGCCGAAATGGGCTGGATCGTTGCGGAATTCGGCCGTCAGCCCTGGGTGATCGAAGGCATATTGCCGACGGCAGTAGGCGTCTCCAATCTCGGGGCGTCGACAGTGCTGCTGACCATACTTGGGTTCGTAGCGATCTACACGGTTCTCTTCATCATCGAGATGGGCCTGATGATCCGCGCCATCAAGGCCGGACCTGAACCAGACAGCAAGCCGGAAGCAATTCTCGCACCGGCCAGCATCGCACCTGCGGAGTAAGGACCATGATACTCAGCGACTTGTTGGACTATGAAACCCTGCGCATCATCTGGTGGGTACTGCTCGGTGTATTGCTGATTGCCTTCGCCGCGATGGACGGGTTCGATCTCGGCGTGGACATTCTCATGCCGGTCGTCGGCAAGACCGATATCGAGCGGCGGATCATCATCAACACGATCGGTCCTGTCTGGGAAGGCAATCAGGTCTGGCTCATTCTGGGCGGCGGCGCGATATTCGCCGCCTGGCCGCCGCTCTACGCGGTGTCCTTCTCAGGCTTTTATCTGGCGATGTTTGCCATCCTGTTCGCGCTTATCCTGCGCCCGGTCGGCTTCAAATATCGCTCAAAGCGTGACAGCGAAGCCTGGAGGAATGGCTGGGACTGGGCGTTGTTCATCGGCGGCTTCGTACCGGCTCTCATCTTCGGCGTTGCCGTCGGCAACGTCCTGCAGGGCATTCCGTTCCGCCTGGCTGACGATCTCCAGATATTCTATGAAGGTTCGTTCTTCGGCCTGCTCAATCCGTTCGCGCTGCTTTGCGGCGTGCTTTCAGTGACGATGCTCTCCATGCATGGCGCCTCGTGGCTGGTGCTGAAGACGACCGGAGATATTCAGGCACGCGCCCGGTTCTATGGCAGCATCGCGTCGCTTCTGACGGTCATTCTCTATGTTGTGGCCGGGGTGATCAGCTGGCTCTGGATTTCGGGCTATCGGATTACGAGTGCCGTTATCACGGATGGGCCGTCCAATCCGCTGCGCAAGACCGTTGAACTGGACCACGGCGCATGGTTCGCCAACTATGCGAACTATCCGATCCTGCTGATCGCTCCGGCGCTCGGCATCCTTGGAGCGCTTGCCGTCTTTGTGACACTGCGTAGCCGCCGGGAAATCGCACCGCTGCTGTTTGGAAAGCTGTCGATCTTCGGCATCATTTCATCGGTCGGCGTATCGATGTTTCCGTTCATTCTGCCGTCATCTATCGATCCACGCGCCAGCCTGACGGTATGGGATTCGTCTTCCAGCCATATGACGCTGTTCATCATGCTGGTCGTGACACTCATCTTCCTGCCGCTGATCGTGGTCTACACGTCCTGGGTCTACAAGGTTTTGTGGGGCAAGGTCGAAAAGGACATGATCGAAGACGACAGCAACCACGCCTATTAGAGCGCATCCCGAAAAGTGTGAAACGTTTTCGGAAAAGATGCGCGTTAAAACAAAGAGATAGAGCGCCGATCAGATGCAATCAGATCGAAACGCGCTCTAATCGGGAAGGAAAGCGATATGTGGTATTTTTCCTGGTTATTGGGGCTTCCGCTTGCAGCCGCTTTCGCCGTGCTCAACGCCATGTGGTACGAGCTGATGGATGACCGGGCGCGCAAGCGCTTGTCAGCAGATCCGACTGCGGATCTGGCTCGCGAAGGCAAGAAACACCAGTGATATGCAACAAAACGGCCCGGAAACGGGCCGTTTTCATTGATATTATCGGCTCAAGGTTGGGGGATTGTGAGTTCGGCCACGAAATCATAGGCATCGCCGCGATAGAGCGATTTCGTGAATTCGACCACGCGGCCAGACGGCAGATAGGAAATCCGCTCGATGGACAAGCCTGCGTCTCCCTCCTTGACGCCGAGAATCCGCGCATCAGGGTCCTTTATGTTGCAGGCAGCGATGCGCTGCACAGCGCGAACGGGGCGAAATCCGGTGCGGCTCAGTTCGGCATAGAGCGAACCCTTGACCGCATCCGGGTCGGGCAGGATTTCGCTTGAAAGACTGGCCCTTTCGATGGCCAGCGGCAGATCGCTCGCCATGCGCAGGCGGCCAAGGCGTGCAACGCGGGTTTCCGAGGAAACGCCCAGCTTCATCATTTCCTCAGGCGAGGGATAGTAAAGACCGCGTTCCAGCCATTTGGACTGCGTGGTGATGCCGCGACGCGCCATATCCTCCGTGAAGGAGGTCAGCATGGAAAGCGACTGCTGCACGCGCTCGCTCGGTCGCACGACGAAAGTTCCTGAACCGTGACGGCGCACGAGAAGCCCGGCCTTCACCAGGTCGTCCACGGCCTTGCGCACCGTGACACGGCTGATACTGGCATATTCGGCAATGTCGCGTTCCGGCGGCAGGGCTTCGCCGTCAACCAGCTGTCCGGCGCGGATTGCGGCTTCCAGCGACTGGCGCAGCTGCATGTAAAGCGGCCCTCCGGAAGAGGGGGCGGAACCTTGCAGGTTCTTGGGCAGGAAAGCGCTGAAATTTCCGCTCATTCGCGCGCCTTTCCATTTTGCGGTCCATATCGCTTGAGGGCAAGCTGAAGAGCGCCCGTCAGGGCATCCGCCGCAGGCTTGACGAGAAGTTGCTGCTGATGGGGCGGCAGCCATTCCACATAAAGCGGCGCCATGCCGCCGAGCAGGCTGATGCGTTCCGCACCCTGGTTGATCAGCATGTCGAGCGTTTCGCTGATATAACCGGCGGAACGCTCCAGCAGCATCCGCGCCGTTTCATCGCCTTCGCTCGCATACTGGAAAACACGCGGAGCATATTTGCCGAAGTCGCCGGGCTTTGCCGTCCAGGCAAACTCGACCAGATTGTCCGGATTATTGTCGAACTCATCGAGGAGATCGGTCGTCAGACGTGTGCGCCGATGAATGCCGTCATGCACCAGCAGGCTTTCCTGCAGCAGGCTTTGGCCGAGCCGCGCGCCGCTGCCGAGGTCGCCCAAGGGAAAACCCCAGCCGCCGACCGATTGAATGCGGCCGTTCCGGCGTGTGATATAGGCCGTACCAGTGCCAAGAATGGCGACGATCCCATCCTGATCGCCAAGTGCGCCCTGAAGCGCGATCACGCCGTCAAATTCCACATCCGAATGCGCGAAAGGCAGGCCGCGTTCTATCGGAAGGCCCGCGCCCTCGACATTTCCGCCCGCAAGGCCCAGAACCGCGTGACTGGTCGCATAGTGCACCTTGTCCAGCCCGGCATCCTCAAAAGCGTTGTCGATCGCCGCGATCACATTGATCAACGCCGTCTGCGGATCGGTGACGATATTGGCAGAGCCGCTGCGCCCTGAACCCAGAATCGCACCATCGCTACCCGCCACGACAGCGCGGCATCCCGTGCCGCCGCCATCAACGCCAATGAAGAATTCAGTCATGAAGATACCTCCAGCTTGAAGATACCAAAAAAATACCATTAACCAAGCAGTTTTGTCGGCTTGTGAAAAAATTGATTAATTCCTTGAAAGAACTTGAGAAAAAAGACTGCTTTAAATTTTTCTGCGCGAAAGTTGTAAACTTCTCTGGACAATTGGTACGTTTTTGGCATTAATTTCAGCAGAAGGGGAGCGCAATGTCGCTGTGGGCCGCTGAGGGCGAGGTCACGCGGAATTGGGAGGGAGATTACCGGCGGGGGCCGGTGCCTTTCCTGTAACGCGAGGAATGATCGCACCGAACGGTCTGGCGTGCTTTCGCCTCTTTTGCGCATCCGCGCTCAAAAAACGGGAGAAGGTCAAATGGTTCGTAATACGTTGAAACTCATGCTGCTGGGTTCCACGCTTCTGGCGTCGGGATCGGCTGCGCTGGCCGAAGACGTTACGCTGACGGTTGAAAGCTGGCGTAACGACGATCTGCAGATCTGGCAGGAAAAGATCATTCCGGCCTTTGAAGCCAAGAATCCTGGCATCAAGATCAATTTCGCGCCGAGCGCGCCTACCGAATATAATGCGGCCCTCAATGCCAAACTCGACGCGGGCTCGGGCGGGGACCTCATTTCCTGCCGTCCTTTCGACACCTCGCTCGAACTGTTCAACAAGGGCAAGCTTTCGGATCTCACCGATCTGGAAGGCATGAAGAACTTCTCCGATGTCGCCAAGTCCGCCTGGACCACCGACGACGGTTCCAAGACCTTCTGCGTGCCGATGGCTTCGGTCATTCATGGTTTCATCTATAATCAGGAAGCTTTCGACAAGCTGGGTCTCAAGGCTCCGGCCACGGAAGCCGAATTCTTTGAGGTTCTCGAAAAGATCAAGGCAGACGACAACTACATTCCGATGGCCATGGGCACGAAGGATATGTGGGAAGCCGCAACCATGGGCTACCAGAACATCGGACCGACCTACTGGAAGGGTGAAGAAGGCCGCAAGGCTCTGATCGCCGGTACGCAGAAGCTCACCGATGAGCCATGGGTCGAGCCTTTCAGGGTTCTCGCCAAGTGGAAGGACTATCTGGGCGACGGTTTCGAGGCACAGACCTATCCGGACAGCCAGAACCTGTTCACGCTCGGTCGTGCGGCCATCTATCCGGCTGGCTCGTGGGAAATCGGCCTGTTCAACACGCAGGCGCAGTTCAAGATGGGCGCGTTCCCGCCGCCGGTCAAGAATGCAGGCGACACCTGCTACATCTCCGACCACAACGACATCGGCCTCGGCCTCAACGCTTCGAGCAAGCACGCAGAACAGGCAAAGGTGTTCCTGAACTGGGTTGCTTCGCCTGAATTCGCAGAAATCTACGCCAACGCGCTGCCGGGCTTCTTCAGCCTGAACTCGACGGCGGTGAAGATGAGCGATCCGCTGGCGCAGGAATTTGTTTCCTGGCGCGAAAAGTGCAAGCCGACCATTCGCTCGACCTACCAGATTCTGTCGCGTGGCACGCCGAACCTCGAAAACGAAACCTGGGTTCAGTCGGCCAATGTCATCAACGGCACGGTAACGCCGGAAGATGCTGCGAAGAAGCTGCAGGAAGGCCTCGACAGCTGGTACAAGCCTGCGAAGTAAAAACGCTGGGCTTCATGGGCGGCGATCGCGGGGGCGCGCCGCCCATATCTTTTCGTCTGGCGTATCGACATGCCATTTTGCTTTCGGAGCATTCCGTGTCAGTTTTAAAAATGACGCGAGCGTGCGGAGAGGAGGAGCTGCGGCTCTCTCCGGTTCGCACGAACCCTTTCGAACGAGAACGCCAGTCATCGGTTTTACGCATTTCCGACCGCCAAGTTCATGTGCTTGCCGGAAATGCTCTTGAAGAGCGAATGCCTATATGAGCCAATCTGCCGACATGACAGGTATCGTGCACAAACGCCCGAGGCGTTGGCATATACTTGTATTTCTCCTGCCTTGCGTCCTCATCTATACGGCCGTGATGGTGCTGCCGCTGATCGAGACCTTGCGGCAGGCATTCTTCAATGTCGTCGACGGACAGCGCACTTTCGTAGGCTTTGCAAACTTTCAGGCGCTTTTCGGCGATCCGAACTGGTCGCGTGATTTCTGGAATGCGTTGAAAAACAACGTCATTTTCTTTTGCATTCACATGCTCGTTCAAAACCCCATCGGCATTTTGCTGGCGGCAATGCTGTCCCTGCCGAAGCTGCGTTTTTCTGCCTTCTACCGCACCGCGATCTTTCTTCCGACGCTGCTGTCCTTCGTCATCGTTGGCTTTATCTGGAAACTGATCCTGTCGCCGATCTGGGGTGTGGCCCCATGGATGATGGATTTGGTAGGCCTGAAATGGCTGTTCGGCCCGTGGCTCGGCAAGGCCGATACGGCTCTCATCACGGTGTCGCTCGTCTCGGTCTGGCAGTTCGTCGGCATTCCGATGATGCTGATCTACGCGGCCCTTCTCAATATTCCCGATGAAATCATCGAGGCGGCGGAATGTGACGGCATTACCGGCTGGAGCCAGTTCTTCAAGATCAAGCTGCCGCTCATCCTGCCATCCATCGGCCTGATCTCGGTGATGACCTTCGTTGCCAACTTCAATGCGTTCGACCTCATCTATTCGATGCAGGGCGCGCTGGCGGGACCGGACAAATCGACGGATATTCTGGGCACATTCCTTTATCGCACGTTCTTCGGCTTCCAGCTGCAGCTTGGCAATCCGTCAATGGGTGCAACCATCGCCGCCGTGATGTTCCTCATCATTCTGGCCGGCGTGTCGCTCTATCTGTTCGGCATACAGCGCCGCATGCGCCGCTACCAGTTCTGAGGACGAGATCATGTCGAAAGCACGCACATCGCCCATTCGCACCACGCTCGTTCATGCGGCTCTGATCTTCTACATGCTGATCGCCGTATTTCCGGTGGCGCTGACGCTGATCAATTCCTTCAAGGACCGCAATGCGATCTTCCGCACGCCGCTACAGTTTCCAACACCGGAAAGTTTCAGCCTCATCGGTTATGAAACCGTTCTGAAGCAGGGCTCGTTTCTGACCTACTTCCAGAACAGCACCATTGTCACGGTCGTCAGCATTTTCTTTGTGATCCTGTTCGGGGCGATGGCGGCCTTCGCGCTCGCTGAATACCGCTTCAAGGGCAATACGCTGATGGGGCTTTATCTCGCCATCGGCATCATGATCCCGATCCGGCTCGGCACCGTCGCATTGCTGCAGGGCATGGTGGCGGTCGGTCTGGTCAACACGTTGACGGCGCTGATCCTCGTCTATACCGCGCAGGGACTGCCTCTCGCGATCTTCATCCTGTCGGAATTCATGCGAACCGTGTCCGACGATTTGAAAAATGCCGGGCGAATAGATGGCATGTCTGAATATGCGATCTTCTTCAAGCTGGTGCTGCCGCTGATCCGGCCTGCCATGGCAACGGTCGCCGTCTTCACCATGATCCCGATCTGGAATGACCTCTGGTTCCCGCTGATCCTTGCGCCAAGCGAAGCCACCAAGACGGTAACGCTCGGTTCGCAGCTTTTCATCGGTCAGTTCGTCACCAACTGGAATGCCGTCCTGTCGGCCCTTTCGCTGGCGATGTTCCCGATCCTCATCCTCTATGTTCTCTTCTCGCGGCAGTTGATCCGCGGCATTACCGCGGGGGCTGTAAAATGAGTTCTGCAATGCAAAATCCTGTCCGTGTACTTTCTGCCGGTCTCGGCAATATGGGCCGCAGCCATGCGCTGGCCTACCACCGCAATCCCGGCTTCGAGATCGTCGGCCTCGTCAATCGCACCAAGGTCGCGGTTCCGGACGAACTGGCGGGTTATGAAATCCATCCCTCCTTCCACGAAGCATTGAAGGATTTGAAGCCGGATCTCGCCTGCGTCGCCACCTATTCGGAAAGCCATGCGGATTATGCTGTCGCGGCGATGGAGCAGGGCGCGCATGTCTTCGTGGAAAAGCCGCTTGCGACGACGGTCGAAGATGCGCGCCGCGTGATCGACTGCGCGAGGGCCAACGGGCGCAAGCTCGTCATCGGCTATATCCTGCGCCATCATCCGTCGTGGATGCGGCTGATCTCGGAAGCGCGCCAGCTTGGCGGACCTTATGTCTTCCGCATGAACCTGAACCAGCAGTCGAGCGGCGCGACCTGGGAAACCCACAAGAACCTGATGAACACCACATCGCCAATCGTCGATTGCGGCGTGCATTATGTGGATGTCATGTGCCAGATTACCGATGCTAAGCCTGTCGAAGTGCGCGGCATGGGCCTGCGTCTTTCCGACGAGATCAAGCCGGACATGTATAATTACGGCCATCTGCAAGTGCTGTTCGATGACGGCACGGTGGGCTGGTATGAGGCGGGCTGGGGTCCGATGATGTCAGAGACCGCCTTCTTCGTGAAAGATGTGATTTCACCCAATGGCTGCGTGTCGATCGTCATGAACGAGGCCGTGACCAAATCTGACGATGTGGACGCGCATACGAAAACCTCGACCATTCGCGTTCATCGCGCCGAGCGAGGGACTGACGGCAAGTTTCTGAAGCCTGACACTGATCTGTCCATGGCCGACGAACCGGGGCATCAGGAACTTTGCGAACGCGAACAGGCCTACATGCTGAAGGCCATCCGCGAGGATATCGATCTCAACCGCCATATGGATGACGCGCTGCAATCGCTGCGCATTTGCCTTGCAGCGGATGAAAGCGTGCGCACCGGCAAGCCGGTAAAGCTATAAGGGAATTTGATACGTGGGATCGCTGCTACTCAAATCGGTACACAAGCGCTACGGTGCGCAGGAAGTCCTGAAAGACATCAATCTGGAAGTGCAGGATGGGGAGTTCATCATCTTCGTCGGACCTTCCGGCTGCGGCAAGTCAACGCTGCTGCGTTCCATTGCCGGCCTGGAAGACGTTTCCTCCGGTCAGGTGCTCATCAATGGTGAGGACGTAACCGTCACGCCGCCCTCCAAGCGCGGCATTGCGATGGTGTTCCAGTCCTATGCGCTTTACCCGCATTTGTCGGTCAAGGACAATATGGGGCTTGGACTCAAGCAGGCAGGCGCGCCCAAGGCTGAAATCGAAACGCGCGTGTCCAAGGCCTCCGCGATGCTGTCGCTCGATCCTTATCTGGCCCGGCGTCCGGCCGAAATGTCGGGTGGCCAGCGCCAGCGCGTTGCAATTGGCCGCGCACTTGTGCGCGAACCGGAGCTGTTCCTGTTCGATGAACCGCTATCGAATCTCGATGCAGCACTTCGCGTCCAGACGCGGCTCGAGATTGCCAAGCTGCACCGCGAACTCAAGGCGACGATGATCTATGTCACGCACGATCAGGTCGAGGCCATGACGCTGGCCGACCGCATCGTCGTTCTCAATGCCGGCCGGATCGAGCAGGTCGGCTCGCCGATGGAGCTCTATAACAAGCCGGACAATCTCTTTGTCGCGGGCTTTATCGGTTCGCCACAGATGAATTTCGTTGACGGCACCCGCATCGGCGACGCCGGGGCGAAGACGGTCGGTATCCGGCCTGAGCATATTTCCGTCAGCCGCGACAGCGGCAGATGGAAAGGCAAGGTCATCCATGCCGAACATCTTGGCGCCGACACGATCCTTTACGTCGAAACAGAAGCAGCGGGTCTGATCACAGTGCGGCTCTTCGGCGAGCATCACTACAATGAAGACGACGTGATCTTCATCACACCCGATGACGGCAAGGTGCATCGGTTCGATGCGAACGGCAAGGCGATCCGCTAGACCCAAATGTCGTAGTTTCTATTGAAGCCGTACCCTCGCGGGTGCGGCTTTTCTTTTGGAGAATCGGCGTCGTCCGGTGGCTGCAATTCGTGCCGGGCCTATATGGACAAAACGCCTCACGCGGTATCGTCAGTGATGGCGGGATGGCTCGAACGAGCCGGAATAGTACCAATTGGTACTGACGTTATCGTCAATCAAAAGCAATAATGTTGCGGTATCGGGATGCTAAACATTCGAGTTGAAATCCCTTTTAAATCGTGGAACTAAGCTTGTTTCGTCCAATGGAGCTCGCCCCTGGTCAGGGTAGGAGCGAACCCGTTTCACGAAAGAGTGCCAAGGGGCACGAAAAATAATCTTGCTTTATTTTTGAACCCGTTCCACCCTGAATGCGGATGGTGCCGAAGGAGGAAATCGGCGCCATGTCGCATGGGAGGAGCAAGATCGGCGGCGTGATATTGACGCGCCGAAAGCGGGTCCGGGGATCCGGAACCAGTTTGAAATTCCCCCCTTCGACATTCTGTAAATTCGCGAGGCCAGTGGCGAGGCCAGTTTCGAGGGTTCCCCGCATGAGCGATGATGTCGTACTATCCCTGCATGTTCCCGAGCCGGAATGGCGTCCGGGTGACGCGCCGGATTTCTCCCATGTCAAAATCCCGCGTGCGGGCAGTGTCCGGCGACCGGAAATCGACGAAAAGCCGGAAGCAATGCGCGATCTGGCGTTCAGCATCATTCGCGTACTCAATCGTGATGGCGAGGCGGTTGGTCCGTG
The DNA here is from genome assembly GCF_018066705.1 of Ochrobactrum sp. AP1BH01-1. Lineage (NCBI taxonomy): Bacteria > Pseudomonadati > Pseudomonadota > Alphaproteobacteria > Hyphomicrobiales > Brucellaceae > Ochrobactrum > Ochrobactrum sp. AP1BH01-1. The sequence goes on from NZ_JAGPOU010000001.1 coordinate 332,074, forward strand.
GGCGGGGACGCTCACCGACGACGAACTGAAAGAAGGCCTTCGCCACATGATGATCCTGCGCGCCTACGATGCGCGCATGATGATGGCTCAGCGTCAGGGCAAAACCTCGTTCTATATGCAGCATCTGGGCGAAGAGGCGGTGAGTTGCGCTTTCCGCAAGGCTCTGCGCAAGGGCGACATGAATTTCCCGACCTATCGTCAGGCCGGACTGCTCATTGCCGACGATTATCCGCTCGTCACCATGATGAACCAGATTTTCTCCAACGAGCACGACCCGCTGAAAGGGCGTCAGCTCCCGGTGATGTATTCCTCGAAGGAGCACGGCTTCTTCACCATTTCCGGCAATCTTGCCACGCAATATACGCAGGCCGTCGGCTGGGCCATGGCATCCGCCATCAGCCACGACACGAAGATTGCCGCCGCATGGATCGGCGATGGTTCGACTGCCGAAAGCGATTTCCACGCGGCACTGGTCTTTGCTTCGACCTACAAGGCTCCGGTGGTGATGAATATCGTCAACAACCAGTGGGCGATTTCGACCTTTCAGGGCATTGCACGCGGCGGGTCCGGCACTTTCGCCGCACGCGGCCACGGTTTCGGCATTCCGGCGCTCCGTGTCGACGGCAACGACTATCTGGCCGTCCATGCGGTTGCAAAATGGGCGGTGGAACGCGCCCGGCGCAATCTCGGGCCAACCATTATTGAATATGTGACCTACCGTGCTGGCGGACACTCGACCTCGGATGATCCATCCGCCTATCGCCCCAAGGCCGAAAGCGACGCCTGGCCGCTTGGCGACCCGATCCTGCGGCTGAAAAACCATCTTATCAGGCGCGGCGTCTGGTCGGACGAGCGTCACAAGCAGGCCGAAGCCGAGGTGATGGATCTGGTGGTGGCAGCACAGCGCGAGGCGGAAGCCATTGGTACGCTGCACGACGGCCGCAAGCCATCCATGCGCGACATGTTCGAGGATGTCTATGCTGAAACGCCACCGCATCTTATCCGCCAGCGTCAGGAAGCGGGGTTTTAATCCATGACGAAAATGACCATGATCGAGGCGATCCAGAACGCCCACGATATCGCCATGGAACGCGATAAAAACGTCGTCGTGTTCGGAGAAGATGTGGGTTATTTCGGCGGTGTTTTCCGCTGCACGGCTGGCCTCCAGAAGAAATACGGCAAGGAACGCTGCTTTGACGCGCCGATCAGCGAACTCGGCATCGTCGGCACCGCCATCGGCATGGCCGCTTACGGCCTTCGCCCCTGTATCGAAGTGCAGTTTGCGGACTATGTTTACCCGGCCTATGACCAGATCGTTTCGGAAGCGGCGCGCCTGCGCTATCGCTCGGCGGGCGAGTTCACCTGTCCCATCGTCATCCGCATGCCGTCCGGCGGCGGCATTTATGGTGGGCAGACGCACAGCCAGAGCCCGGAAGCGTTGTTTACCCACGTATCGGGCCTCAAGACCGTCATGCCATCCACGCCCGCCGATGCAAAGGGCCTGCTGCTGGCGGCGATCGAAGACCCCGACCCGGTTATCATGTTCGAGCCGAAGCGCCTTTATAACGGGCCTTTCGACGGGCATCATGACCGCCCGGTGACGTCCTGGAAAAAACACGATCTCGGTGATGTGCCGGAAGGCTACTACACCGTGCCGCTCGGCAAGGCCGCTATCCGCCGTGAAGGGAGCGACGTGACGGTGCTCGCCTATGGCACGATGGTTCATGTGGCGCTCGCCGCCGCCGAGGAAACCGGCGTTGACGCGGAGGTAATCGATCTTCGCACACTTCTGCCGCTCGACACCGAAACCATCATGGCGTCGGTCAAGAAGACAGGGCGTTGCGTGATCGTGCACGAGGCGACACTGACCTGCGGCTACGGCGCGGAACTTGCCGCACTCGTGCAGCGCGATTGCTTCTACCATCTGGAAGCGCCGATCATCCGTGTCACCGGCTGGGATACGCCTTACCCGCATGCGCAGGAATGGGCTTATTTCCCCGGTCCGGACCGCGTGGGCCGAGCGCTTACATCGATCATGGAAGCCTGAGGGGAGGGAAACATGGCACATTTTACGATCAAGCTCCCCGATGTTGGTGAAGGCGTTGCCGAGGCCGAACTTGTCGAATGGCATGTGAAGGTTGGCGATATCGTGCGCGAGGACGATCTTCTCGCAGCCGTCATGACCGACAAGGCAACGGTGGAAATTCCCTCATCACGCGGCGGCAAGGTTATCGCTATCAATGGCGAGGTAGGCGAGAAGATCGCGGTCGGGTCCGAACTGGTCCGACTGGAGATCGAGGGTACGGCGACGGAAGAAAAGACTGAGGAAAAACCGGTTCCGACTGAGGCTGAAACAGCCAAACCGCAACCGGCACCAGTCACGGAAGCACCTGTTCTGTTGCAGACGCCGGTTCCTCCGAAACCCGCAGCACCTAAGCGCGAAGCCGCAAGCCGCCCATTCTCCGGCGCTGGCCCGGTTCGTCAGGAAGGTGAAAAGCCGCTTGCGACGCCTTCCGTCCGGCTGCGCGCCCGTGATGCGGGCGTCGATCTGCGCCGGGTTCGCGGCACCGGTCCGGCGGGACGCATCACGCATGATGATCTCGACCTTTATTTCCAGCAGGAAACCGGCACTCCGCCCGCTTTATCCGGCTATGCGACCGACACCTCGGTCAACGAGATCAAGGTCATCGGTCTTCGCCGCAAGATTGCCGAACGCATGGCGGAGGCCAAGCGCCACATTCCGCATATCACCATCGTTGAAGAGGTTGATGTTACGCAGTTGGAAGAACTGCGCAGCGGCCTCAATAACGAAAAGAAGGAAGGGCGTCCGCGCCTCACGCTTCTGCCATTCATCATCCGGGCAATCGTGAAAGCGGTAAAGGAGCAGCCGGGCCTCAACGCGCATTTCGATGACGAAGCCGACATCATCCGGCAGTTCGGCGGCGTGCATGTCGGCATTGCCACGCAGACGCCGAACGGCCTGATCGTGCCGGTGGTGCGCCACGCGGAAAGCATGAGCGTGTTTGCGGCAGCTTCCGAATTGTCGCGCGTTACCGATGCGGCGCGCAATGGCACCGCCAAGCGGGAGGAACTGACCGGCTCCACCATCACCATCACGTCGCTCGGTCCTCTAGGTGCAATAGCCACGACGCCGATCATCAATCGTCCGGAAGTCGCGATTGTGGGCATCAACAAGATGGCCGTGCGTCCAATGTGGGACGGGGTGCAGTTCGTGCCGCGCAAGATGATGAACCTGTCATGCAGTTTCGACCACCGCGTGATCGATGGCTGGGATGCGGCGGTTTTCGTGCAGAAGCTGAAAAGCCTTCTGGAAACGCCTGCGATGATTTTTGTAGAAGGCTGATCGAATGAGCGAGATTTCCTGCAAACTCCTGATCATCGGCGGCGGCCCCGGCGGTTATGTCTGCGGCATCCGGGCAGGCCAGCTTGGGATCGATACGGTGCTGGTGGAGAAGACGCGGCTTGGCGGTACATGCCTCAATGTGGGCTGCATCCCGTCCAAGGCGCTGATCCACGCAGCCGATGAGTTCCACCGCCTTTCCGTCTTCGCCTCCAAGGGCGCGCTCGGTATTTCTGCCGAGAATCCGGCAATCGATTTTGCCAAAACGCTCGAATGGAAAGACGGCATCGTCAACCGCCTCAACAGCGGCGTGGCGGGACTGCTGAAACGGTCGCGTGTGCGCATGTTCCATGGACAGGCGCGTTTTCTCGACGGGAAGACCGTTCTCGTTGAAACCGACACTGGCCGCCAGACAATCCACGCCGAAAACATCGTGATCGCGACCGGCTCGGTGCCGGTTGAGATTCAGGCGCTTCCATTCGGCGGAAAGGTCATTTCATCCACCGAAGCGCTGTCGCTGGAAAAGGTGCCGGAAAAGCTCGCCATTGTCGGCGGCGGCTATATCGGCCTTGAGATCGGCACGGCCTTTGCCAAGCTTGGCGCGAAGGTCACCGTGGTCGAGGCGACAGACCGTATCCTGCCGCAATACGATGCGGAACTCACGCGTCCGGTCATGGCGCGCCTGAAGGCGCTCGGCATCGAAGTCCTGACCAGCACTTCGGCCAAGGGATTGTCGAAGGACGAGAGCGGACTGGAAGTTCTGACTGCGGATGGAGCCACAAAAACCATCGAGGCTGACAAGATACTCGTTACCGTGGGCCGCAAGCCGCAGACTGATGGCTGGGGCCTCAGCGAAATCCGGCTGGATATGGATGGTCGCTTTATCCGTATTGATGAGCGTTGCCGCACCTCCATGCGCGGCGTTTATGCCATTGGCGACGTGACCGGTGAGCCAATGCTCGCGCATCGCGCCATGGCGCAGGGCGAGATGGTGGCCGAGATCATCGCGGGCGGCAATCAGGTCTGGGACAAGCGCTGCATTCCTGCCGTCTGCTTCACCGACCCGGAAATCGTGACTGTCGGCCTGTCGCCGGATGAGGCCCGCAAGGCCGGTCGCGAAATTCAGGTTGGCGTCTTTCCGTTCCAGGCCAATGGCCGGGCCATGACCGTCGAGCGAGAAGACGGCATGATCCGCGTCGTCGCACGTGCAGATAACCGCCTCATCCTTGGCATCCAGGCTGTCGGCGTCGGCATATCCGAACTTTCATCCTCCTTCGCGCAAGCCGTGGAGATGGGCGCGCGACTGGAAGATATAGCGGCTACGATCCACGCGCATCCGACATTGAGCGAGGGTTTTGCCGAGGCCAGCATGAAGGCGCTCGGTCACGCCTTACATGTTTGATGATTTACGCTCGTGCCGCCAGAGAAAAATGGCGGCACCGGCAACCATGGCGGCAAGCGCGAACCAGGTGATTGCATAGGAAAGATGGCTGTTGCGGAATTTCACGACCGTCAGCCCGCCGATGGGAAGCGCTCCCGAACCGGAATTTGCGTCGGCATCGATGAAATAGGGCGCGACCTGACCCAGATTGAGCTTCTGCGCAAAGGCTGCAACATCGCGCGAGTTCCAGTCGTTACGCGCCGGATCGTTGGGGCGCAGGAAAAACCCGTCCGGTTCCGGCATACGCAACAGTCCGGTTACGGCGGTCTCTCCGGCAATCTGCGTTTCCTGCCGTGCTGACGGATCACGCCTGTCGCTCGGAACGAAGCCGCGATTGATGAAAGTCAGCGCGCCGTCAGCCGAGCGCATTGGCGTCAGAACCCAATAACCCGCACCGCGTTCGGTCAATGCATGGACCAGCACTTCCTTGTCATTCAGATAAGTGCCTGTAAGCGTTACATGACGGTACTCGTCATCCTTCTGGTTGACGTTGGCCCAGTCATCTTTTCCGGGCGCTGCGACCGGTTCGGCATGCACTCGCGCATCGACCCTTTCAATAAGATCGAGCTTCCATTGCAGGCGCTCCACCTGCCAGATGCCGAGCCCCATGAATATAACGAAGAAAACCGCGCCCAGCACCGAAATCAGGCCGAGGAAGAAACGCGAGGAAGTCTTCTGGACGGGGTTTTCGTTTTGGGGGGAGGGCATCATCCTGTCCTTCGATCACGGCAGCCACAGAGCCTGAGGGAGAAAGTGGCCTTCTATAGCAAAAATGCAATGGCGATAAAGGGCAGAACCACAAAAGAACGTGATTGCTGAACTTGTCATCTGCGAGCCGGATTTTCCATAGTGGCGGAAAGAGAATCGAACCATTTCTGAAAAGTAGATGAAGATGACGGATTGCATCGTTGTGGGTGCCGGTATGGTTGGCGTCGGAACTGCGCTCGCCTTGCAGGAAAGGGGCAGGTCCGTTCTTCTCGTCGATCGAAGCGGTCCGGGAGCGGAAACGAGCTATGGCAATGCCGGAATTATCCAGACCGAAGCCGTCAGCCCATATGCCTTGCCCCGCGCACCTCTGCAACTGTTGAAGGCGGCGTTCGGCGTCAATAATCAGGTCGCATGGCGGCTTCGCGATATGCCGGGGCAAATCGGCCCGTTGTGGCGCTACTGGCATAACTCGGAAGCCGGACGCCACCGCACGGTTTCGCAGTTCTATGCACGCATGATCCGGCGCGCCAGCGACGATCATGCGCCCCTGATCGAAGCGTCGGGCGCTGAGAACCTTATCAGGCGGACCGGATTGCGTGAGCTGCATCGTTCTGCCCGAACGTTCGATCTTTCCGCGCGTGACGCGGAACTGAAGAAACAGGAATTTGGCGTTGCAAGCGTCATTGAGGACAGCAAGGCCGTGCGGACTGCCGAACCAGCCTTGAAGACAGATCTCGCCGGGGCCATCCACTGGACCGACCCCTGGTCATGTTCCGACCCCGGTGCGCTTGTCCAGTCCTATGCCAGCCTGTTCGTCAGGCGCGGCGGCGTCTTCCTGCACGGCGATGCGCAAAGCTTGCGGCAGGATGGTTCCGGCTGGCAGATCGATACGGCAGAAGGACCTCATAGTGCGCGTCAAGCCGTGCTTGCCCTCGGTCCGTGGAGCCCGGAAATCCTTCGCACCTTCGGTTATAAAATACCGCTGGTTATCAAGCGCGGATACCATCAGCATTTTTCCGGCGCTGGACCGGAGGTGCCTGCTCTGGACGTTAGCAATTCGACTGTCGCAACGCCGATGCGCGCCGGATTGCGCATCCTGACCGGGGCCGAGCTGACACCTCTGGGCAGCGTGGCACGGCACAAGCAATTGAACAGGTCTGTCAAGGCCATAGGCGAACTTTTCGATATAGGCGCACCCGTGGAGCACACGCCATGGTTCGGCAGCCGCCCCTGTATGCCAAGAATGCTGCCGGTCGTTGCGGAAGCCCCGCAACACAAGGGATTATGGCTGAATTTCGGACATGGTCATCAGGGTTTCACGCTTGGGCCGACGGCCGGGCGAATTCTGGCGGAGCGTATGACCGGTGAAGGAAAGGACGCTGAACTCTATAGCGCACTCGATCTTCCGCGCTGAACAGCCTGGCGGTCAAAATTACAGCGCCTGCCGCATTCGCTTTGAATGCGTGGCGCTGAGCAAGAGTTCAATATATATCGTTTCCTTATCAGGCAAGTTTATGGATTTTGCGTCTGCGGTGAGAATAGCCGCCCTTCGACAGGCGCAATACGTTGCAAACCTGTGTCTTGTCTTCCGAAGGCTTCGGCATCTGCTCATGGATGCGCCGCAAAATCTGCTGTGTAACTGTGCGTTCCTTATCGCTCGCGGCAGGACCGATAATAATGCTTTTCATCGATCATTCTCCCTGTCTTCTGTGCGCGAGACAGCTTCCGAAGCTATCTCGGCCGATTGTTAAGAATGTACGAATGAACTAAGTATTAACCAAATTTTACATCTTGACAAGCGCAGGGGTGCAACAGTCTGCAACCTATTGCAAAGCATGAAGAAAAGCCGAATCGCAGGTGCGATCCGGCTTCAATTCTTCATAACTCGCTATGGTCAGTCGCGGTTTCCGGTCAGGATTTCGCGTTTTCCCACATGATTGGCTGGGCCGACAAGTCCGTCCTTCTCCATCCGTTCGACGAGGGAGGCGGCGCGGTTATAGCCGATGCCGAGGCGGCGCTGGATGTAAGACGTGGAGCACTTCTTGTCGCGCATCACCACCTTGATGGCCTGTTCGTAGACATCGTCGCCATCTTCCGAGCCCATGGAGGTTGCGTCGAAAACCGCGGCTTCCTGCGTTGCGTCTTCTTCTTCCTCGTCTTCCGTGACGGTTGCCAGATAATCAGGGCGTCCCTGTTCCTTCAGGTGGTTGACCACCTTTTCCACTTCCTCGTCGGAAACGAACGGACCATGGACACGGACGATGCGTCCGCCGCCCGCCATATGCAGCATGTCGCCCTGACCGAGAAGCTGCTCGGCACCCATTTCACCAAGAATGGTGCGGCTGTCGATCTTCGATGTGACCTGGAAGGAGATACGGGTCGGGAAATTGGCCTTGATCGTACCGGTAATGACATCGACCGACGGGCGCTGCGTTGCCATGATGAGGTGGATACCGGCGGCGCGGGCCATCTGGGCAAGGCGCTGGACGGCGCCTTCAATGTCCTTGCCAGCAACCATCATCAGGTCGGCCATCTCATCGATGATGACCACGATGTAAGGCATTGGCGTCAGGTCGAGTTCTTCCTGGATATAGGTAGCCTCACCCGTTTCCTTGTCGAATCCGGACTGGACCGTGCACATCACGGTTTCGCCCTTGCCCTTGGCGGAAGCTGCGCGGGCGTTGAAGCCCTCGATATTGCGCACGCCGAGGCGGGCCATCTTGCGATAGCGTTCTTCCATCTCGCGCACCGCCCATTTCAGGGCGACAACGGCCTTCTTCGGATCGGTAACAACCGGGGTGAGCAGATGCGGAATGCCGTCATAGATGGACAGCTCCAGCATCTTCGGATCGACCATGATCAGGCGGCATTCTTCCGGCTTGAAGCGGTAGAGCAGCGACAGGATCATCGTGTTGATGGCAACCGACTTGCCTGAACCGGTGGTGCCAGCCACCAGCAAATGGGGCATCTTCGCCAGTTCCGCGATGATCGGCTCGCCGCCGATCCCCTTGCCGAGGCAAAGCGGCAGGCGATAGTTCGACGCCTCGAATGTGCGGCTGTCGATCATTTCGCGCAGATAAACGGTTTCGCGATTGGCATTCGGCAGTTCGATACCGATGACATTACGGCCCGGAACGACCGCAACGCGGGCGGAAAGCGCCGACATGGAGCGGGCAATATCGTCGGCAAGGCCGATGACGCGCGAGGATTTGACGCCCGGTGCCGGCTCAAACTCGTAGAGCGTGACGACAGGGCCGGGGCGGACATGGATGATCTCGCCGCGCACGCCAAAATCCTCCAGCACGCTTTCCAACAATCCGGCGCTGCGTTCCAGCATTTCCTGCGTGATGACATTTCCGTCCTGTTCGGGCGGCATCTGCAAGAGGTCACGCGGCGGGAACTCATAGGCGCCGTGAATGACGGGCGCTTCCGCACGGGGGAGGGGCTGCGGCTGGTAAAGCGCAATCGACGGCGCGGCTTTTGCAACAGGCGCAGGCGCTTCAATGACCGGCTCGGGAACTTCCACTTCCTCGACGATATGCTCTTCCGCTTCTGGAACGGTCAGCACGATCTCATCTTCGGTGGCTTCACCGGCAACTTCGGGCGCGATCTCCGGCTCGGTCACGACAGGCTGTGGCGCGGGGGCTTCAACCTTGGCTACTGCAACGGGCTCAGGTGGAGTCACCTCAACCGGAGCAGGGGCAACCGGCGTTTCCGCGACAGGCTGAACAGGAGCCTCGGCAACCGCTTCCGGCTGCTTGTTCCATTCGCGAATGCGGAACTGCGCCAGAATGGATTCAACCGTCGGCAAAGGCTTTCGCGGTTCTGCCGGCACAGCCGAGACGAGAGGCTCAGCAGGCACAATCGCGGTATCGATGCCGCAGCCTTCCCAGAAAGCGGAGTCGGAAAGATAGGTGAACGCCGATGGCTGCGCCGGATTAGCAGGCTCGGTCACAACAGCGACAACTTCCGGGGCGGCTTCTACAGGGCGCGCGACGACAGCAACAGGAACCGCAGGTATCGCAGGAGGAACGGGCGCCACCGGCGAACGAACCATGCCCTGAGACACGGTTTTCTGAAGTTCGGCAACAGCCATGGGCTGATCTTCGGCAATCTTTTCAACGCTGACCGCTGGCGAAGCCGCGGTGCCATTTGCCTGCGGACGCTCATTGATGCTCGGCAGTTCCTCACCGCGGCGGCGCATAAGCTCGACTTCCGGTGTGCGGGTAAAGCGAACATTTTCACCGAGCGAAAAATGGATTTTCCAGGCATCATCGCTGGCAGGATTGGGGCTTCCCGTCTGGCCGCGAGGCTGCTTCGGGTCCTGAGCGTTCTCTGCACGATTTCCTGTCGATGGGGGGAAATTTTCTCTCAAATTACGCATGATACCTGAACCATAGATACTGTCGCCTGAATGAGCCCAAGTAATAAAAAATGAAGGTTAACAACCCCCTTCTGAAACACCCCAAAAGACAGAAAATTCTTGCAGCCAAATCGCGCCGGTCGCAGACAGATCGCGACGCATATCACCATCGGTTGCAGCGTAAAATTAAATAAGAACAGACCTGTAAAGCACTTTCTTATATTGTTTTATAAGAACTAAAACAATTACAGGTAGTTGTTGAAGCCTGTTAATTTTGCCATTCCGAGCAGTCCGGAAGGTGAATGCCGGTTCAAGCCGGCAGACTCACCCGTCAGTCCCGTGCCAGCGCCACGACGGGGTCGAGCCTGGAGGCGTTGCGGGCCGGAATAAAGCCGAAGCCGATGCCGATCAGACTGGAACAGACAAGCGCAATCACGATGGATGCCGGCGAATAGATGAGGCGGAACATCGAGTTGAACTGCGCGAACAGCAGGCCGAATCCGGCAGCGATGAGGACACCGAGAACGCCGCCTATCAGGCAGACCAGAATCGCCTCGATCAGGAATTGTTGCAATATATCGCTCTGGCGTGCGCCGATCGCCATGCGAACGCCGATCTCGTTGATTCTTTCCGACACGGCGACCAGCATGATGTTCATGACACCGATACCGCCAACGAATAGCGATATGCCGGCGATGCTGGAAACGAGAAGGGCCAGCGTCGCAGTGGTAGCCTGAATCGTCTTTTGCAGGCTGTCGGTATTGAAGATCGAGAAATCCTTTTCGCCATGCCGTTTGGTCAGGAATGCCGTTATCAGCTTTTCCGCTTCCGACGGGTCCATGGTGTCGGCGACGCGCACAAGGATCATCTCCAGGGAGCGGGAGCCGGTCATGCGTGTCTGCACGGTGGTGTAAGGCACGTATACTTCGAGCCGCTGGGCGCTGCCCATGCCGCGTTCCTCGGCCTTGACCACGCCGACGATCCGTACCGGCACCTTGCTCAGAAGGATGGTCTTGCCGACGACCGACCCCGCTTCGTGAGGAAAGAGCGTCTTTCGGGCTGTTTCATCGACGACCGCCACCTGCGCCAGATCATCGACATTGCGCTGATCGAAAAACCGGCCTTCCAGCAGCTTGCTGTTGCGCGTGATGAAATATTCCGCGCCGACGCCGCTCACGGAAACGCTGACTTCCTTATCCCCGACGCGGATCGTCGAGTTGGTGGAACTGGATGGTGTTGCCGCCAAGACATAGGGCAGTTTTGCTATTTCGGCGGCATCCGCCAGATTGAGCGTGGTGATAAGCGCGGCTTTCAGATCCCCAAATCCCTTGCCGGGACTGATATAGAGCGTATTGGTGCCAAGGTCGCTGATCTGATCGAGTATCTGTTTCTGCGACCCTTGTCCTAGCGCCACCACGCAAACAACCGATGCTGTGCCGATGATGATGCCAAGCATCGTCAGAAAAGTGCGGAGCCGATGCGCGTTCATTGACCGGAGCGCCATCGCGAATGCCTCGCTGAAGCGGTCGCGGATTCCGGCAAGCAGTCTCGGTCGGGCAGGAGCCTGATCGACCGGCACGGACGTCGCTGGCCGCTCCGTCTCGCCGCTTCTCGTATCCGAGATGATTTCACCGTCACGAATTTCGATGATGCGCTGCGCACGGGCAGCGACCTGCCGGTCATGCGTGACAATGACGATGGTTCGCCCTTCACGGTTGAGTTCCTGAAGAATGCCGAGAACTTCTTCGCCGCTATGGCTGTCAAGCGCGCCGGTTGGCTCGTCGGCCAGGATAACGTCCGCATCGTTTATGAGGGCGCGGGCAATGGAAACGCGCTGCTGCTGTCCGCCGGACAGCTGGCTTGGGCGATGATGCGTGCGCTCACCCATGCCGAGCCGCTGCAGGATCATCTGGGCCTTCAGACGCCGTTCTTCTCTTTTCTGACCCGCATAGATCGCCGGAATCTCGACATTGCCCACCGCGTCCAGCTCGCCCAAAAGATGATAACGCTGGAAGATGAAACCAAAATGCTCCCGCCGCAGTTGCGCCAGCTCATCGGCTTCAAGTTCCGATGTGGAGCGGCCAGAGATCAGATATTCGCCCTCCGAGGGCCGGTCCAGGCAACCGAGAATATTCATCAGCGTGGATTTGCCGGAACCGGATGCGCCGATAATCGCCACCATCTCGCCGCGCTCGATGGTCAGGTTCACATGGTTCAGAACCGTCGTGAAGTCGTCACCCGACGGATAATGCCGGGAAACACCGTTGAGCGAGAGCAGCGGCACATCAGCCATGTCAGACACCGGCCGGGGCAGGGGCGACGACCTGATTGTCGGTCACAACCTTGTCCCCTTCCTTCAGGCCCGAACGGATCTCGGTATTCACCTTGTCGGTAATGCCGGTTTCGACCGTCCGTTCCTCGACCTTGCCGGCGCCAGTCAACACCCGTACCGTGGCTTTGCCGGGTTCGCTCGTATCTTTGAGCGCCGTCACGGGCGCGATCAAAGCATTCTTCGCGCTTGCAAGCAGAATATGAACCTCGGTCGTCATATAGGTCCTGAGCAGTCCATCCGAATTGGGAACGGTGAAAATGCCCTTGTAATAAATCGCCGAAGCAGTTGCCGCGTTGGAGGAGGAACTTACAGCCGTCGTCGTGAAGCTCTTGTCGCTGACGATGGAATCCGGGGCTGGCTCGATCTTTTCAAGCTTTGCGTCATAACGCTTGGAATTTTGTCCCGATATGGTGAAGTAAAGCGGCATCCCTTCGCGAACTTGCGTAACGTCCGCTTCCGAAATGTCCGCTTCGACCGTCATCGCGTCGAGTTGGCCGAGAATGGCGATTGTCGGCGCGCTCTGCTGCGCATTGACCGTCTGGCCTTCCTGAACGACCGTGGCAAGGATCGTCCCGTCGACAGGCGCTGTAATGCGGGTATAGGCGAGATTGGTCTCGGCGATCTGCACATCGACCTTTGCCGCAGCAATTGCGGCTTCGCTGTTGGCGACCTGCGCTTCCTTCACCTTCACGGTGCTGACCGCCTTGTCGTAATCCGCCCGCGCGACGGCATTCTTGCCGATCATCATCTGGTTTCGGGCCAGATCCTGGCGGGCCAGTTCCAGATCGGCAAGATTCTGGGCGCGGGTGGCTTCGTTCTGGCGAAGCGACGCCTGGGCCTTGTTCAGTTCGTTCTGCTGGTTGGTCGAGTCGATCAGGGCGACAACCTCACCGGCCTTTATCTGCTGACCGGGTTTCACCCTCAAGGACAGAATACGGCCGGTTGCCTGAGCGCCGATTGCAACCAGGTTTTTGGGCCGCAGCGTGCCGGTGGCAAGAACCGAGCTTTCAATGTCGCCGCGTTTGACCGCGGTTGTGGCAGGCAAGGGCTCCTCTTTCGTCAAGGCACGCACGACGAAATAGCCCGCGATCAGCACCGCGATGAGGACCGCCAGCCAGAGGCGCCAGCGAAAACGGCGTTTCGACTTGGTTTTCATAGAGGCCTCTTATCTGTTGCCAGCGGAGGAAGCGGCGCCGTTTTGGCGATGCGGGGACCTGTATAGCCATCGACGACTTCGGGTTTTGCAACGTCGATCATACCGTTCCAGCCGCCGCCCAGCGCTTTTTGCAGGGCAACATAATTCAGGACGAGATCGGTCCGCGCCTGACTGAGATTGGTTTCCGCGCTGAGAAGATCGCGTTGCGCCGTCAGCACATCCACGAAACTCTTTGTGCCGGCCCTGTATTGCTCCAGCGTCAGTTCATTGATCTTGCGGCTATTGCTGACGATTTTCTGCAATTGCGCTGCGCGTAGCCGGTTCTGGTTCAAAGAGACGCTGGCATTTTCAACTTCGCTAAGCGCCGTGAGGATGGACTTGCGATAGGCGACAAACGACTGGTCACGCGCTGCTCTCGCTGCCTCGACATCTGCATTCAACTGACCGCCGTGAAAGATCGGAACACTGAGGCTCGGACCAAAGCTCCAGCTGATCGTCGACAGCTTTCCAAGATCGCCGAAATTGGAGCCGCCCATATTGATGTTGCCGGCGAGCGAAACACCTGGATAGAGCAGGGCCTGTTTCTGACCGACACTGGCGGTCGAACTCGCATAGTCCCGTTCTGCCGCGCGGACATCCGGCCGGCTGAGCAGCAGATCGGCAGGCAAACCGGCAGTAACCTTGCGCGGTATTGTCGGTATCGACCTTGGCCGGTCGAGAACACTCGCCAGCGCGGACGAAGACCGGCCCGTCAATACGGATAGCTGATTGAGATATTGGGCGTAGCTGATCCGCAGTGCCGGAATCTGCGCTTCCGTGGATACGGCCTGCGTCTCCGCGCTCAACAGGTCGACCTGTGATATGTTTCCAGCCTCTAGCTGGCTGCGCGTCAGCGCCACGGTCTGACGCTGGGAGGCCGCATTGCGCTGCGCAATGGCAATATCGGCCTGCGCACCGCGCAACCGAGCATAATTGGTGGCGATATCGCCGATCAGCGTGACGAGCGCTGCCCGCAATTGTTCATTCGCGGATTCAACATTGTAATAGGCCGCCTCCACGCCGCGCTTGTTGCCGCCGAAAAGATCAAGTTCCCACGTGGTGTTAAAGCCCGTGCTCGACTGATTGGTGGCGAATGTCGCCGGGGTATCAGATCGCTTGTAGCTACCGTCGCCATCGATCTTCGGATAAAGCGCACCACCAGCCGAGGTGTAGTTGGCGCGGGCCTGCCGCACTTTCGCCTTCGCAGTCGCCACGTCCGGGCTGCCCGCAATTCCATCCGCTATGAGCTGATCCAGAACCGGGTCTTTCAGGTTCTTCCACCAGTCGCCCAGTTGCGGGGTGCGGCTGTCAGCCCTGCTGTTCCAACCGGCAGGCGTCACCACATTGGGCTTCTGGTAATCGGGACCTACAGTGACGCACGCCGCCAGCAATGGCAGGATACTTCCCAATACAGTCAGGCGAACAAGCGATGTCGTCAAAAAATTGGTCCTGAAATTCCGGCGACGTCATCAAACGGTATTTCAACCGCCGAAAACGAGGCGCCCTTATACTTGAAACGGCAGCACGCAGGCACCCCAAGCTCGTGGGAGTATACCTTGGGCCACGTCGAGTCGCGTTTGGGTGGCATAATGCCATCCTTCGCCTTCGACCATCAGCGGATGATCGAAGTCAATTGCGGCAATGCACAGGAAATATCAGGATTGTGCGTGGAAGCCGTCAGCTTCCGCCAAGGTCTAGCCTCTGTCGTTTTCCAGCCAGTCGGCAAGCGAGCGGCGGCTTGCAGCACGTCCGCGCATGGGTTCGGCCATGCACATGGAGTTGAGAACGGCTTCCTGCGTGGCTTCGGCTGCTGCCCGGAAGAGCGTATCGATGCGGTTTTCATTGAGCACGGCAATCTCGACCACATCGCGCGCTTCGTCATGATCGAATGTCACCGCCGTCGAAAAGCCGATGGTGATATCGCCGCTTCCATGGCCCCAGAAGGCGCCGAGACGCGCCAGTCCCGCCCCGCAGCGGCGCGTCACGCGCTTCAATTGCCGATGTTCCAACGGAACATCGGTCGCAAGCACAAGAATGACCGACCCCTTTTCCGGCTGCGCTTCCGTCTTGGGCGAGGGCCTGCGTCCATCAGGAAGAACCAGATCACCTGCGCGACCGAAATTGGTCAGCGCCAGAACGCCGAGATGATGCACCTTGCCGCCCAGTTCAAACCGCCGCGAGGATGTGCCGATGCCGCCCTTGAAGCCGAAACAGCTCATGCCGGTTCCGGCGCCCACATTGCCTTCGGCCACATCGTGCCGGGCAATCTTCAAGGCTTCCTGCGCATCGGCTTCCGTAACCGCCATCGCCTGAATATCGTTGAGCGGGCCGTCATTGCATTCGAGAACCACCGGATTGACGGTTGCCGTGGTGCGCCCGATATCGGGATTGCCCGCAATCGCCTCGCGGATCAGCGCATTGGCGCAGGTTCCGACGCCAAATGTGTTGGTAAGCAGGATCGGCGTTTCCAGCGTGCCCAGTTCCTCCACCTGCACGAGACCGGTGCTTTTGCCGAACCCGTTGATGACATCGCAGGCGGCCAGCACCTTGCGGCGATACATATTTCCCTCTTGCGGGATGATCGCCGTCACGCCGGTGTTGATATCGCCATTGCGCAAGGTGTGGTGCCCGACGCGCACGCCCGGTACATCGGTGATGGCGTTTTGTTCGCCCGGCTGCATGATGCCGCAAATGATGCCGTAGTCGCGTGCCTTGCCTGTCATGGTCACTGTTCTGTTAGGAGGGCAGGGTCATCACCGCTGACAGAGCCCTCAATGTTTCGTGAAGGGAGCCCGTCTTGCAGACTCCACGATTGGCAACATATCCAACCAATCTTCAATGGAACAGGCTTTAAAGAACCGGCTCCGCTCCCGTGCGAGCCATGTCCATGTAGATCTCCTGCAGGCGGCGGGTGAGTGGCCCGGGCTTGCCGTCAGAGACCGCATGATCCTGAATGCCGATGATCGGCGTTACAAAGCTGGATGCGCTCGTGAGAAACGCTTCCTTAGCGGCCTTCGCCTCATCGACCGTGAACAGACGCTCCTCGATGCGAAGGTTCTGTTCTTCCGCGATCTTGATAACGGCGCGGCGCGTGCAGCCCGGCAGGATCGCGTGCGAGTTTGGCCGTGTTACCAGAACGTTGTCATTGGTGATGATAAAGGCCGTCGAGGAGCCGCCTTCGGTGACGAAACCGTCTTCGACCAGCCAGACCTCGTGGAAACCCTTGGCTTTCGCCTGCTTCTTCGCCAGCACCTGCGCCAGAAGCATGACTGTCTTGATATCGCGGCGCGCCCAGCGCGTATCCGGCGCAACGTCCACGCGCACGCCGTTCTGGACCGATGGCGCATTGGCAAGGTTCTTCGCCTGCGTGAACATGACGAAATTCGGCTTGATGTCGTCGGCATAGACGAAATCGCGTTCTGCTTCGCCGCGCGTCACCTGCATATAGACAACGCCTTCATGCAGCTTGTTGCGGACGATGAGCTCGATCTGCGCGGCGCGAATGGCGTCGAGCGAGGTAGGCAGGGGTATTCCGAGTTCCTTGACGGAGCGCTCCAGGCGGGCCAGATGAAGTTCATTGTCGACGAGACGGCCATCGATGACAGCGCTGACTTCGTAGATCCCGTCACCAAAAAGAAAGCCGCGATCGAACACCGACACCTTCGCTTCGTTCTCAGCGACGAAAGCGCCGTTCAAATAAATTACCCTGGCCAAAACACGTCCTCGGACATCTGTGTGATTGATTGAGCGCATCCCGAAAAGCGAACCGTTTTGGAACAGAATGCGCGTTTAACAAGCCCTGGCGCGACGGTAGGAAAAAACTTTGGGAGCTGCCAATGCTATGTTTTGCAATCACTATGCAGAAATTGCATAAGGGGGAGGGCAATAGGTGAGTAGGGCAGTAAGGCAGTATGTGAGGTCTCGTTCGGGCCGTTCCTCACATACTGCCCTATTGCCATACTGCCTTACTGCCCTTTGCAAGAAAGGCCACCCCCATGGAACTGAAATGGCTGGAAGATTTCATAGCGCTGGCGGCAACGTCGAGCTTCTCGCGCGCGGCCGATACCCGTCATGTGACGCAATCCGCGTTTTCACGCCGCATCAAGCAGCTTGAGCTCTGGCTGGGCGTCACGCTTGTTAACCGGGCGACATTTCCGGCGGAGCTTACCCGCGAGGGCCGAACCTTCCTGCCTGTCGCGCAGGATACCGTTCGCCAGTTCTACAATACGCGCAAGGCATTGCAGCCAAGCCGCGAGGTTCAAAATCCCGTCCTGACATTTTCGGCCCTCCACACGTTAACGGTCACCTTTTTCCCGCACTGGCTGAAGCAGATCGAGAATGACATCGGCGGCATCCGCTCGCTGCTCAGTCCGGATCGCGGTGGCTTCGAGGACAATATCGCGACGCTGACGGAAGGAGAGGTGCATTTCTTCCTCACCTATGCGCATAATTCGGTGCCGATCCTGATCGACCGCACGCAGTTTCCCTATATCGTGCTTGGCACGGAACGGCTGATGCCGGTCTCGCGGCCTTCTTCGATGGGTCCGGTCCTGGATCGCGCCATCGCCGGTGGCGAACCCTTGCCATATCTGAGCTATGGCGATTTTTCCTTCTTCGGCGCTGCCTTGTCGCAGAAATTCGCCTCCGGCACCGCATTCAAGCGTCAGGTCGTCCACGAGAACACCATGTCGATAGGCCTCAAGGCCATGGCGCTTGCAGGCTGGGGCATGGCCTGGCTGCCCGAAAGCCTCATCTATGACGAATTGCAACGGGGCGAACTCGTGCCTGCTTCCGCCGATCCTTATTGGAATTTCACTGTCGAAATCCGCATCTATCGGCACGATACGGCGCTTCCGGCCCATGCGGAAAGCTTCTGGGAATATTTGCAGGCAAAAGATCGGGCGATATCCGAAAAGGGCGATTGACAGCGCCCTACCGTCAGCGGTGTAAAAGGCAGTACATCTTCAGCCGGCAGCAGGGGACATAACGCGGCATGAAAGTTACCATCGAACAAACGCTCGACCAGGCAGGTACGGGCGCATTTCAACGCGGTCTTCTCGGCGTGTTCGGCCTTGTATGGGCCGCCGACGCCATGCAGGTTCTGGCCGTCGGCTTTACCGGCGCTGCCATTGCAAAGACTTTCGGTCTGACAGTACCACAAGCGTTGCAGACCGGTACGCTGTTCTTCCTCGGCATGCTGATCGGCGCCGCCGCATTCGGCAGGCTGGCTGATAAATACGGCCGCCGCCGCGTGCTTCTCGTCACTGTAGCCTGCGATGCAGTGTTCGGCTTGCTTTCGGCATTCGCGCCAAGCTTCGGCATCCTGCTCGCGCTGCGCTTCATGACGGGTGTGGCAGTCGGCGGAACATTGCCGGTCGATTACGCGATGATGGCGGAATTCCTGCCCGCCAGAAACCGTGGCCGCTGGCTTGTCATGCTTGAAGGCTTCTGGGCCGTCGGCACGGTTATCATCGCGCTTGCGGCTTGGGCAACGAGCCTTGCCGGTGTCGAGGATGCGTGGCGCTATATCTTCATCGTCACGGCAGCCCCGGCTCTTATCGGCATCTGGCTGCGCCTCTGGGTGCCGGAATCGCCGATGCATCTTCTGAAATCGGAACGCCCGGAAGAAGCTAAATCGGTCATGAACCGGGTGCTTCGCCGGAATGGCAAGCCGGAATTGCCGCCGAAGGCACGCCTCGAAGCACCCCTCATGGTGACCAATGAAAAACTTCTGTCCCCCAATCTGCGCCAGCGCACACTGACGACACTGGCGATCTGGTTTCTCGTTTCGGTTTCCTATTACGGCATTTTCACCTGGATACCGGCCAAGCTTGCTGGCGACGGTTTCGGCTTCGTCCGCGGTTATGGCTTTCTGGTGGTGGTTGCGCTGGCGCAGTTGCCCGGCTACGCGCTTGCCGCCTATGGCGTAGAGGCGTGGGGGCGCAAGAAGACGCTGATCGCCTTCCTGTTCATCAGCGCTGCCGCCTGTGCTCTCTTTACCGTCGCCAACAGTTCGGCTGTCGTCGGCGCATCCATTCTCATCATGAGCTTTGCGCTGCTTGGCACATGGGGCGCGCTCTACGCTTTCACGCCAGAACTTTACCCGACGGGATTGCGTGCAAGTGGAATGGGAGCGGCTGGCGCAATGGCTCGCCTCGGCGGCTTGCTTGCACCGTCCGCGCTGGCACTCGTCATCAGCCAGAGCTTCTATGTTGCGGTAGCACTGTTCGCGGGACTGCTGGCGCTGGCTGGCGTGATTGCCTTCTTCATCGACGTTGAGACAAGGCAGAAAGCGTTGGACTGAAGATCAGGTCCGGAGGCCAATTCGGCTATGCTGTATTCCTCAGCCACTGCTTTCGATAGGTTGCGTAGGGCCCATTGCCCGGCCTGAAAATCCTGCCGTGCTTTTCCGGAACGGTAGCGCCCGCGAGCAATCCGGCACCAAGCGCGGTGCCGGTCGATCCCGTTATGGCCTCGACGTCGCGACCGGTAAAGTTCGCGAGGGCATCAAGATAGGTGGCGTTTCCGGCAAACGGACCTTCGACGATAACCGGGCCATCGGCACCCAGCAGATGAAGACAGGTTTCCGTCATCAGCGCGGCGTAGATGCAGGCGGCAAAGTAGCGTTCCCCATCGCTGGCCGTCTCCGCATTGATCCAGCGCAGGGCGGAATGCGGGTAGGGACCGCAGCCCGGAACGGCTGAAGGCAGCGCCATGATCTGCCGCTCCAGCACCCGCGCCACAATATCAGGCAGTTCGGCGGCTGGAGGGATGGACAATCCTTCGGTCATGATGTCGAACTCTCGCCCGCCCATGTAACGCGCGGAAGGGACGGCGCGCCCATAGGCATCGACATTGGCCAGCGTGTCGCGTTTCGGGTCCAGCCCGCCGAGATTGCCGCCAACGGCAAAGCTGACGACCCATGTTCCGGTTGAAACGACCGAGAACGGGCCTTCCCGATCCATCAGATGCGCCAGCAGCGACGCGTTGGAATCGTGTATGCCGCAATGAACCGGGATCGGCTTGTCCAAGCCGATTTCTTTCGCAATTTCAGGAAGTACGTTGCCGAGCGCATCGAAAGCAGAGCGCAGCGGCGGAAATTTTGCGCGAATATCCAGCCGGTCAACGAGGGCCGAGAATGTGGATTGCTTCGGCAGCCACAAATCTGTGTGGCAGCCGAGCGACGTCACTTCCGATGCGGCAATGCCGGTCAGACGCCAGGCCCAATATTGCGGATAGGTGAATATCAAATGCGCGCACGCAAAATCGGCAGGAAAGGCCGACATCAGATAGTGAAGCTGCGCACCGAGATTGAGGCCGAGCGAAAGCGATGGCGAAAACGTATCCTTGAAATCCGGCTTGATGGCTGTGTAGGCGGCGCGGATTTCAGCCGGATATTCAAGCTCGTAATCAAGGACCGGCATCGCCAGCGTGCCATCTTCCGCGACGAGAGCCGCTGACGCGCCGTGCGTGGTGATTGAAATCGCATCGTAGCCCGGCCCTCGCGCAAATTCCGCAAGGCTTGCCAGAAAGAAGCGCCACAGCGCCTCAATGTCGTAATGCGGGTAGAGGCCGTCACGAAGCACTGTGTTCGGCATGCGGCTGGCGGCAATCTCTTCGCCGCTCGCGGCGTCGAGCACAACGACCTTGGCGTTTGTCTTGCCTATATCCAGAATGGCAATGTGTTTCATGGCATATAGAAAACCGGGTTGAGGTCGATGGAAACCGGTGAGTTATCGGGGTTTGTCGCCATGATGTCGGCCATATGCGCCCACCATTTCTTCATCACAGGATGGTTGGGCAGGGCCGCCATGTCGTGGGTGGCCGTGCGCGTCAGTACGCCAAACAGGATATTGGTTTCGTCATCGAGATAGATGGCATAGTCCGATACGCCCGCTTCGTGCAGAAGTTCGACCAGTTCGGGCCAGATTTCGTCATGGCGGCGGCGATATTCCGCTTCCATGCCGGGATTGAGCTTCATGCGAAATGCATAGCGTTCACTGGTCATGCCGCGCGCCTCCCCTTGAATTGGCGGATGAGGATCGGCAGCGAAATGGTGACGATGAGCAGCAGGCCGATAAAGATCGACATGACGATGCCCGGCACATTGAGAAGGCCAAGCCCGAAGGTCACAAGGCCCATCACGAAAGCCGCAATCACCACACCGACAATGGTGCCCGAACCGCCAAGGATAGACACGCCGCCGAGCACGACCATGGTGACGATTTCCAGTTCCCAGCCTTGTGCGATGGAGGGGCGCGTGGAGCCAAGGCGAGAGGTCAAGCAGACGGCGGCAATGCCGCTCATCACGCCTGTCATCAGGAAAAGCACGAATTTGGTTTTCTCAACCGGAATGCCGGAAAAGCGCGCCGCAAATTCATTATTGCCGATGGCATAAACGCGGCGTCCGAAACTGGTCCAGTGCAGCAGAACGCCGAACAGCACGGCAAACAGAATGAACAGCGCGAATTCAAACGAGATCACCCAGAACACATAGCCCTGGCCGAAATAGGCAAAGCTTTCCGGATAGCCGCCAAAGGCCTGATCGCCGAGCACGATATAGGAAATGCCGCGGAAAAGGCTCATCGTACCGATGGTCACGACGATGGACGGCAGTTTCAGCCCGGCCACCAACCCGCCATTGATCGCACCGCAGACAAGGCCTGTGCCGATGCCGATGCAGACCAGACCCGGCGTGCCGACGCCAGCCTGCGCAGCCGCGCCCATGGCCGTCGAGGCAAGCGCGATGATTGCGGCAACCGAAAGGTCGATTTCACCCGAAATGATGAGTAGCGTCATCGCAAAGGCGATCAGCGCCTTTTCGGTGAAGTTGAACGTGGCATCAGAAAGGTTCCACGCATTGAGGAAATAGGGCGAGGCGAAGGAATTGGCGATGAAAATCGCAATCGCCACGCCAAGGAGGAGCATTTCCCAGCTGGCAAAGATGCGCGAGAAGGGCGTGCCGAGGCGGTCTGGAATGTGCCGGCGCTGTTCGTTATTCATGCCGCTACCTCCTCGTAAGTCTTGGCGGCTTTATCGCGCAGTATGATGCGTCCGCGCCGCTTTTCCTGCCTCGCATTGAAGATCACCGCCAGAATGATGACCGAGCCGGAAATCGCCATCTGCCAGAAGGGCGATATGTCGATCACCGGCAGGGCGTTCTTGATGACGCCGAGGAAAAGCGCGCCCAGCACCGCACCGGCAACCGTGCCGATCCCGCCAAGCGTCGAGATGCCGCCGATGACGCAGGCGGCAACGCTGTCGAGTTCGAAACCGGCGGCCACATCCACATAGGCGACGGCATAGCGCGACACCCAGAGATAGCCGCAAAGCCCGGCGAGCGCGCCCGAAAGCACAAAGGCGAAGAAACGCGTGCGGCCAACATCGATGCCGGTATAGACGGCGGCGGTCGGATTGCCGCCGGAAGCATAAAGGGCGCGGCCGAAGAATGTGCGCGTCAGCAGCACATAGACAAGCGCAACGATCAGGATCGCCGTCCAGCCGAGGAGCGGCAGGCCGAGAAAAGGCGTGCGCGGCGTGTTGAGGAAGGAGGCCGTCATCTGATGCGCATTCACCCACGCGCCGCCGGAAAGCACGAAGGCCATGCCGCGATAGATGGTGAGCGTGCCGAGTGTGACGACAATCGCTGGAATGTTGAGCTTCCACACCAGAATGCCGTTGATCGCACCCAGAACCGCGCCGATGCCAATCGCAAGTACGATCAGCAGCACCAGCGGCAGGTCCGGATAGGTGGCGTTCAGCATCGCCACCGCCATGCCGGTAAAGGCGAGATTGGCGGCGACCGACAGATCGATTGACTTGGTCAGGATCACCGCCATCTGTCCAAGCGCGATGATGATCAGAATCGACGTGTCGTTGAAGATGCCTGCCAGATTGCCGACGCTGGCAAAGCCCGGCGCGCGGCTTGCAAACAGCCCCACCATGAGCGCAATGATGACGAGGAGCAGGAGTTCGCGCTGCTTGAGCAACTGTTTCATCGTCTACTCCGTATTTCCTGTGGCGGCGCGCACCAGCACTTCCGCGTCGAGGCTGGCGCGTTCGAAGATGCCTTC
The DNA here is from genome assembly GCF_018066705.1 of Ochrobactrum sp. AP1BH01-1. Lineage (NCBI taxonomy): Bacteria > Pseudomonadati > Pseudomonadota > Alphaproteobacteria > Hyphomicrobiales > Brucellaceae > Ochrobactrum > Ochrobactrum sp. AP1BH01-1. The sequence goes on from NZ_JAGPOU010000001.1 coordinate 355,547, forward strand.
CATCAGACCCTCACGCATGACCATCACGCGGTCCGACATGCCAATGATTTCCGGCAGTTCCGACGAGATCATGATGATGCTGAGGCCCTCGGCGGCGAGTTCGCTGATGAAGGCGTGAACCGCTGCCTTGGAGCCGATATCGATGCCCTTGGTCGGCTCGTCGAGAATGATGACCTTCGGGTTGGTGGCAAGCCATTTTCCGATGACGACCTTCTGCTGGTTGCCGCCGGACAGCGTCCCGACCGGTACGGAAAGGGCGGCGGCGCGCAGGTCGAAGCGCTCGGCATATTTGCGCGCCAGCGCCAGTTCTTCCGCCATGCGCAGAAAACCATTGCGCGAGGTGCGGGCAAGCGAGGGCAGGGAGACATTCTGGAAGATCGGCAGTTGCAGCACCGCGCCGTGGCGTCCGCGTTCTTCCGGCACATAGACGATGCCATGCGCCACCGCATCGCCGGGGCGGCGGATGCTGATCTCGCGATCTTCAAGCGTCACACGGCCGCTCGAAGGCTTGGTGATGCCGAACAGCGATTGTGCGAATTCCGAGCGCCCGGCGCCGACAAGACCGTAAATGCCAAGGATTTCGCCCTTGCGCAGCTCAAAGGAAATGTCGCGAAACTCGGTCGGGTGCGAATAGTTCTCAACCTTCAGCACCGGCTTGCCGATGGCCACATCCTGCTTGGGGAATGCCTGATCGACGGAGCGTCCGACCATCATGCGCACGATATCATTCTGCCGCGTATCGGCAAGCGTGCCGTGGCCGACGGCGTGCCCGTCGCGGAAAACCGCATAATTATCGGCGATTTCATAGACTTCATCGAACTTGTGGCTGATGAACAGGATGGCTTTGCCCTGCGCCTTCAGCCGCGCCACGATGCGAAACAGGTCGTCCACTTCCTTGCGCGACAAGGCAGCGGTGGGCTCATCCATGATGACGATGCGCGAATCCACCGACAGCGCACGGGCAATGGCAACCAGATGGCGCTGCGCGATGGACAGTTCCTTCAGCTTGATGCGCGCATCCACCGTCGTTTCCAGCGACGAGAGCAAAGCCTGCGAACGGGCATAGACAGCCTTCCAGTTGACGAAGCCCAATTTCGTGCGCGGCGCATGGCCGAGATAGATGTTTTCGCCCACCGACAATTCGTCGAAGAGCACGGTTTCCTGATGAATGGCCGTGACGCCGTGATCGGTCGCATCCTGTGCGGTCGCCAGATGCACCGGCTTGCCGTCGATGAGGATTTCGCCTTCATCGGGCTGGTAAATGCCGGTCAGAATTTTCACGAGCGTGGATTTGCCTGCGCCGTTCTCACCGATCAGCGCCGTCACCTTGCCGGGATAAAGCGCGATGTTCACGTCATCGAGCGCACGCACACCCGGAAACGTCTTGGCAATGCCGCGCATTTCCAGAATGGGCTGATCCGTGGCGGCAAGCGCCGTCTGCTCACCGCTGGAATCACCGCTTGAGAGAAAAGCTGCATTCATTGCAGACACCTGAAATCGATTCCGGGGGAATGGCAGGCGGCATCCGTTCAGCGAACGCCGCCTCTTTTCAAGAATGCGCATCCTTTCGGGATGCGCTTTTCCGATCAGAAGACCTTGGAGAACTCGTCGATATTCGACGCGTCATAGACGAACGGGTCGCTCATCGCGGCTTCGCCATTGTCCCCGATCTTGATCTTGCCCATGCGTCCGGCTTCGATTTCCGAGCCCGGCTTGCCATCGGCATCACCCTTCACGAGGTGATAGGCAATCTGGGTCGCGGAATAGCCGAGATCGATCGGATTCCAGATGGCGAATTCCTTGGTCGCACCCGACTTGATGGCGCCAGCCATTTCAGACGGAAGGCCGAGGCCGGTCACATAGACCTCGCCGATCTTGCCGGCATCCTTCACGGCCTGCGAGGCAGCGAGAACGCCAACTGTGGTCGGCGCAACGATCACTTTCACATTCGGGTTCGACTTCAGGAGACCCTGTGCCTCACGATAGCTCTTGTCGGCAAGATCGTCGCCATAGACGGTCGTGACCAGATTGAGGCCCGGGAAGTCCTTGAGCTGCTTCTTCATCTCGCCGATCCAGATATTCTGGTTGGTCGAGGTGGTGGTGGCCGACAGGATCGCGAAATCACCCTTGCCATCCGGCAGATGATCGGCGGCAAGCTTGAGGCACATCTTGCCGATCAGCTCGTTCGATGACGGATTGAGGTGGACGATACGGCCTTCAGGCGCGACGCCCGAATCCCACGAGATGACCTTGATGCCGCGCTGTGCGGCTTTCTTCAGGGCAGGGACGACCGCATCCGGGTCGTTGGCCGAAATGGCGATGGCGTCCACGCCTTGCGCGATCAGCGAATTGATCACCTCGATCTGGCCTTCCGCCGTCGTTGTGGTCGGGCCGGTATAGATGACCTCGACGCCGCCCAGTTCCTTGGCGGCTTCCTGCGCACCCTTGTTGGCGGCTTCAAAGAAGCCGTTGCCAAGTGACTTCGCGACAAGCGCGATCTTCATGTCGGCGGCCTGCGCTTGGGCAGCCATGACGGCGACAGCCAGCGCAGTGCCGAGTGCCAGTTTCTTGAAAAGTTTCATGTCTCGTTCCTCCCAGTATAAAGACATATGTTTTGCTTCATTCCAGCTCAGGCAACCTCGGCGGAATCCCCCTGTTCGCCACCCTTGCCGGCATTTGCGGAAGCCTGCGCCACGATGAGCCGGATACCCGCATTTTCCACCATGCGCCGCGCCTCATCGGAAATGCCGTCATCGGTGATCAGCGTGCTGACGCGGTCGAGCGGGCAAAGGATAAGGCTGGAACGGCGTGTGAATTTCGTTGAATCGACCATCAGGACGAGCTCGTCCGCCTGGCCCATAAGCTTCTGTTCGCTCTGGATGATCAGCGCATCGGACTCCATCACTCCGAGCGGACTGATCCCCTGACAGCCCATGAACATGCGCCGTCCGTAGAAATTGCGGATGACGTCATTGTCGAAAGGCGAAAGGATCAGGCTCTGGTCGCGATAGATCGCGCCGCCGGGCACAATCACCGTGCTCTTCGACTGCCGCAACAAATGTTCGGCAATGGCGAAGGAATTGGTCAGCACTTGCAAGCGGCGCGGGGCAAGATAATGCACCATCTGGAAAGTCGTGGAGCCGCCATTGATGATGATGCTGTCGCCTTCATCGCAAAGCGCCACGGCTTCGCGGGCGATTGCGCGCTTGCGGTCCGCATTTTCCGATTCCGAAACCTTGAACGGGCGACCCGTCAGGCTGGCGAACTGCGGCGGATGAATGGCCTCGGCCCCGCCGCGCACGCGCTTGATGCGGCCCTGCATATGGAGTGACGCAATATCCCGGCGAAGGGTCGCTTCCGACGCTTCCGTCAGTTCCACCAGATCCTGAATGGTGATCACCGGCTTTTCCTGAACAGCGCTCAGGATGATGCGGTGGCGCTCTCTTTCGTGCATGGCTCCTCCTTTTCTTTGTATCGGGCATAAAGCCAGCGCATGTCAATCACAAACAATCACAACAGCGCACAATAATCACTTTAATGATTGAAGATGATTGTTTGTGATTGACAGCAATTCGTTTGATACGTCATATCTGCCGCTAACATGATCGCTGGCACATTGGACGGGCATATGGCGCGGACGTGCGACTCGCGATCCACCATAACAGCATTGGGAGGATGACATGGTGGCCCAGAGCAGGCTTCTCGAAAACCGGTGGGAGGACGCCAAGGCGGCAACGATGGATGAGCCAGGCCAGCTGCTCTATCGCTCCAATCTGCTCGGTTCCGACAAGCGCATCACCAATTACGGCGGCGGAAACACCTCCGCGAAGGTCGAAGAAATCGATCCGCTCACCGGCGAGAAGGTACAGGTTCTCTGGGTCAAGGGCTCGGGCGGCGATGTCGGCACCATCAAGCTGGACGGTTTCGCCACGCTCTATCAGGACAAGCTCAACGCCTTGAAAGGCATCTATAAAGGCGTCGAGGACGAGGACCGCATGGTCGGCTTCCTGCCGCACTGCACGTTCAACCTCAATCCGCGCGCCGCATCGATCGATACGCCGCTGCACGGTTTTGTCGCTTTCAAGCATGTGGACCACATGCACCCGGATGCGATCATTGCCATCGCAGCCTCCAAAAACTCCCGTGAACTGACGGCCGAGATTTTCGGTGACGAAATCGGCTGGCTGCCATGGCGCCGCCCCGGTTTCCAGCTCGGTCTCGACCTTGAAGCCTTCGTAAAGGCCAATCCAAACGCAAAGGGCGTTGTCCTTGAAAGTCATGGGCTTTTCACTTGGGCCGACGATGCGAGGACCTGCTACGAAACCACGCTCGCCATCATCAACAAGGCCATTGAATGGCTGGACCGGAAGACGGCGGGCAAGCCAGCTTTCGGCGGCGCTGTCGCTCAAAGCCTCTCTGCCACGGAACGCCGCGCCATTGCAGCGCGGCTGATGCCGGAAATTCGCGGGCTGATCGGCAAGGACGAACGCAAGCTTGGTCATTTTGATGATCAGGATGCCGTGCTGGAATTCGTGAACTCGAATAATCTGCATCCGCTCGCAGCACTCGGCACTTCCTGCCCGGATCACTTCCTGCGCACCAAGATCCGTCCTCTGGTCGTCAATTTTGATCCGGCCAAGCCGGATGTGGACGCCGTGGTTGCCGGACTTGAGGGCGCGCTGGAAGCATACCGCGCCGATTACAAGCGCTATTACGAAGCGTGCAGGCACGACAATTCGCCCAAAATGCGCGACCCCAATCCGGTGATTTTCCTGATCCCCGGCGTCGGTATGCTTTCCTTCGCCCGCGACAAGGCCACCGCACGCATTGCCGGTGAGTTTTATGTCAATGCGATCAATGTGATGCGCGGCGCATCCGGTGTATCGGAATATCAGGGCCTGCCGGAACAGGAAGCCTTCGATATCGAATATTGGCTGCTTGAAGAAGCCAAGCTGCAACGCATGCCGAAGCCAAAGAGCCTCGCGGGGCGCGTTGCATTCATCACCGGCGGCGCTGGCGGCATTGGGTTTGCTACCGCCGAAAGGCTCGCAGGCGAGGGCGCTTGCGTGGTTCTGGCGGATATTGACGCAAAATCGCTCAAAACCGCTCACGAAAATCTCGTAAAGCGTTTCGGCACCGATCAGGTGCGCAGCGTCGAACTGAACGTCACCGACGAACGGGGCGTCGCAAACGCATTCACGGAGGCCAGCGTCGAGCTTGGAGGAATCGACATTCTGGTTTCCAATGCCGGCATTGCATCATCCGCGCCGGTGGAAACCACCGAACTCTCCATGTGGAACCGCAATATCGACATTCTGGCGACCGGTTACTTCCTCGTTTCACGGGAGGCGTTCCGCCTGTTCCGCCGCCAGAAGATCGGCGGCAATGTGGTGTTCGTCGCATCCAAGAACGGGCTTGCGGCCTCGCCCAATGCTTCGGCCTATTGCGCTGCAAAAGCCGCGGAAATCCATCTGGCGCGCTGTCTGGCGCTGGAAGGCGCGGAAGCTGGCATTCGCGTCAATGTGGTCAACCCGGATGCGGTTCTGCGCGGCTCGAAAATTTGGGATGGCGAATGGCGCGAACAGCGCGCGGCATCGTCCAAGATCGACGTTTCCGAGCTGGAGGAACATTATCGCAAGCGCTCCATGCTGAAGCTGAATGTCTTCCCGGAAGACATTGCGGAAGCCATCTACTTCCTTGCAAGCGACGCTTCGGCCAAGTCGACCGGCAACATCATCAATGTCGATGCCGGAAACCAGCAGAGTTTTCCGCGCTGATCCGGAAAAGGCGCGCCAGCCCTTGCTTTCGCGCCTTTTGTCCATGAAATTCGGGACATTCTGGGAGGAACCATGTCCGAGCAACGCATTGCGGCCGATTTCATCGCCGAGCATAATTCCGGTTTTGAAGATGCCTTGAAGAGCGACTATCAGGCGCTTGGGGAGCAGCTTTTGCGCCGTGGCATTGAGATCGACAAGATTACCGACAAGGTGGCAAGCTATTTCGTCGCCGTGCCTTCCTGGGGCACTGGCACGGGCGGCACCCGCTTCGGGCGCTTTCCGGGCAGGGGCGAACCGCGTGGCATTTTCGACAAGCTCGACGATTGCGCCGTCATCAACGAGCTTTGCCGTGCGACGCCGAATGTTTCCCTGCATATTCCGTGGGACAAGGCTGATCCGCAGAAGCTGAAGGCCCATGCGCAAGCGCTTGGCCTCGGCTTCGACGCCATGAATTCCAACACATTTGCCGATGGCGCGGAACAGAGGCTCTCCTACAAATTCGGATCGCTCACCCATGTCGATCCGGCTGTGCGGGGGCAGGCGATTGAGCACAATATCGAGTGCATCGAAATCGGAAAAGCCATAGGTTCCAAGGCCTTGACCGTATGGCTGAGCGACGGATCCAACTTTCCCGGCCAGCAGAATTTCACGCGCGCCTTCGAGCGTTATCTCAATTCCATGGGCGAAATCTACAAGGCGTTGCCAGACGACTGGCGGCTGTTCTCCGAACACAAGATGTATGAACCGGCTTTCTATTCGACGGTGGTTCAGGATTGGGGCACCAATTATCTCATCGCCTCGACGCTTGGGCCGAAGGCGCAATGTCTGGTCGATCTCGGCCACCATGCGCCCAACACCAATATCGAGATGATCGTCGCGCGGCTGATCCAGTTCGGAAAGCTCGGCGGATTCCATTTCAACGACAGCAAATACGGTGACGACGACCTCGACGCCGGATCGATTGATCCTTATCGATTGTTCCTTGTTTTCAATGAGTTGGTGGATGCTGACTATCGCGGTGTGGCGGACTTCCGCCCCGCCCACATGATCGACCAGTCGCATAATGTTACCGATCCGCTGGAAAGCCTGATCTCATCCGCAAATGAAATCCGCCGCGCCTATGCGCAGGCGCTTCTGGTGGATCGCGAGGCGCTGGAAACCTACCAGCAGGAAAACGATGCGCTGATGGCTTCCGATACGCTGAAACGGGCCTATCGGACAGACGTCGAACCGATCCTGGCGGAAGCGCGCCGCCGCACCGGTGGGGCAATCGAACCGGTTGCCGCGTATAGGGCAAGCGGCTACCGCGACAAGGTTGCCAAGGAGCGTCCGGAGAGCAAAAGCGACGGCGGAGCTTTCAATTAAAAGTAGCAAAAATGCTTCGAATCACAAAATAGCCGCAAAAAGGACGGGCGCTCGACACATTTGGAAGGCGTTTTGTGCGGCTTTTCCCCTCAAAAAATCGCGCTTGGCGCTTGTCAGCGCGATTTTCTGAACGTCAGATTGAAGCGAAAGGACCCGAGTTTTTCATGCTCGCCGTGCTTCAACGCGAGTATGCCATGATAGAAGAGGCGGGACGGTCCGCCCCACACAACCACGTCGCCATGATGCAGGATATATTTCGCAATCGGGTCGGTTCGCTTCAATCCACCGAACTGGAAAGTCGCGGGCAAACCGAGCGACACGGAAACAATCGGATTGCTGAAATCCTGTTCGTCCTTGTCCTGATGCAATGAAAGTTTCGCACCGGGTTCATACCGATTGATGAGACAGGCATCCGGCTCGAAATCAGGATAGCCGGCTTCACGGGCGGCAGTTTGGGCAAGCGCGCGAAAAGCATCAGGCATGGAGGGCCAGGGCACGTTGGTTTCGGGATCGTCGGTGCTGTAACGATAGCCGCTTTGGTCCGTAACCCAGCCGAAATCACCGCAATTCGTCATCGCAACAGACATGCGATAACCGCCGGGGGTCGTCATATGCCGGAAAGGTGCGGCGGCCGAAACATCCACCACAGCCTTTAGAACAGCATCTTCATCCGGAAGCGCAAAGCCGCGCAGAAGCGCGGCTCCAGGCGCAAGAGCTTCACGCGGTTCAATCTGGTCGAAAAGGTCTCTCATAACGTCTTTTTAGCACAAGATCAGGCGATGGCCTCCCGAAAGCTGTTTTCAAACTGAAGCAGCCCCGAAGCCGTGGAAATTCGGGGCGAATCAGGCCCGATAGCCGCCCATTTTCTGCTTTTCGTCGGAGCTTCCCGGATGCCGCGCTTTGCCGACGAGGTATCTTCGAATGGGAACTGCGCGACTGCAATTCCGTTTTGTCCATATATGTATAGACAACATATAAAAAAGATGGTCCTATGCTGGGGAGACCACAAAAAATTGCTAAACATTCGACCCGGAACAAGTAGAAGTTCGGGCGACAGGATTGTTTTGCAAAGGTCGCAGGGGAACATGATGCAGGTTTTATCGCTTTTCGACCTCAGCGGGCGTAAAGCGCTGGTCACCGGTGCGAGCCGGGGACTGGGACAGGCCATCGCCGAAGCGCTCGCCTCGGCTGGTGCCGACGTCGCCATTACAGCGCGCAAGTCCGACGACCTTTCCGAAACGGCATCCCGTATCGCCGCCCATGGCCGCGCCTCTGCAAGTCTTTCACTCGATGTGCGCGATGTTTCGGCCTGTGGCGCCGTCGTCGAGCAGGCGACGGAAGCGCTCGACGGGCTCGATATTCTCGTCAACAATGCTGGCTATGAGGAAATCCGCCCGTCGCTCGATGTGGACGAGGCGCTCTGGGATCGCATCGTATCGACCAATCTCAAGGGCGCGTTCTTCTGCGCGCAGGCCGCTGCCCGCCACATGACGGAAAGCGGGAAGGGCGGTTCGATCATCAATCTCTGCTCGCTGACCTCCTATGTCGGCGTGCCGACCGCCGCGCCTTACGGTTCCTCCAAATCCGGCCTCATGGGCATGACCCATGCTCTGGCGACCGAATGGGCGCCTTCCGGCATTCGCGTCAACGGCATTGCGCCGGGCTATTTCCGCACTGCCATGACCGATGTGTTTTACGAAAACGACGACTGGCAGAAGGCGATGCTTGCCAAAATTCCGCAAGGGCGGTTCGGCAAAATGGAAGATGTGGCCGGTGCTGTTGTGTTTCTTGCAAGCGCCGCATCGTCCTATGTCACGGGACAGGTAATCCCCGTCGATGGGGGATACCTCGCCTCTATCTGATGTTCTAAAGAAGAATATCAGCAGATTGCGGAACAGGATTGAAATTACTTCGAAAGCACATGCCCGTGCTTTCACTGAAATGGGAAATAGCGATGAGTACAACCGAAACCGCAACTGGCCGTAAAGTCGCGAGCGGACCGGCTGCCGTATCGGTCAACGATGTCAGCATGATCTACAACGGCTTCCATGCTGTGCGTGCGGCATCTTTCGATCTCGCCAAGGGCCGTTTTCTGACCATCCTTGGGCCGTCAGGTTCGGGCAAGACGACGCTTCTTCGGCTCATTGCCGGTTTCCAGAAACCCAGCATCGGCGAAATCTTTATCAACGGCGAAGCCGTCAGCGCCGTGCCGCCGCACAAGCGTTCCATCGGCATGGTTTTCCAGAAGCTGGCGCTTTTTCCGCATATGACGGCGGCTGAAAACGTTGCCTTTCCCCTGAAAATGCGCCGCTTCGATGCGCGTTCTATTCCCCAGCGGGTGGAACGTTATCTCGATCTCGTTCGGCTCAATGGCCTCGGCGGGCGGCGTGTGCACGAGCTTTCCGGCGGCCAGCAGCAGCGCGTCGCCATCGCACGCGCTCTGGTTTTTGAACCGGACCTACTTTTGCTCGATGAACCCCTTGCAGCGCTCGACCGCAAGCTGCGCGAGGAAATGCAGCTTGAATTCCGCCGCATCCAGCGGGAACTTGGCGTCACGACAATCAACGTCACCCACGACCAGCGCGAGGCGCTCGTCGTCTCCGACGAAATCATCGTGATGGATGGCGGTGAAATCCAGCAAATGGCGCAGCCATCCGAAACCTATCGCAACCCGTCCAATGCCTTTGTCGCGAACTTCATCGGCGTCACCAATTTCATTTCCGGCAAGGCATCTTCGCTCGATGGCAATCTGGTACGGGTCGATGCGGGAACGGCTCTTGTCGGCACGGCAGGCGAAGGGCGCGGAGGCGTTGCGCCCGACGCAAATGTCTCCTGCGCAATCCGCGCCGAACAAATCCGCATTGGCGGCAGCGCCGCGACACATGCAGCACTCGATACCGTGCTTGAAGGCATTGTTACCGATGCGATCTTTGAAGGCGAACGCATCGTCTATGAATTGCGGGTTCCCGCCTTGGGAGACGTGTTGATGCGCGTCTTCGATCACGATCCCATCGGCCACAGCCAGTTCGCGGAAGGTGAAACCGTGCATCTTGGCTGGAACGCCCGCGATCTCATCGTCTTTGCCGCATGACTGAAACATTACGGGGAAACTCCACAGGAGAAACAAAATGAGCAATCTGAAGAAGCCTTTTCTCATCCTCGACCGTCGCCGCTTCCTGCAAAGCGCGGGCGCTTTGGCCGCAGCCGCAGGCACGACCTCGCTCGGCCTGTCGCGCGCTTTTGCCGAAGAACCGGCAAAGCCGAAGGAACTGATCGTGCGCGCCTGGGGTGGCAGCTGGGTGGACGCGCTGAAAGCCGGTGTGTCCGATCCGTTTGCCGCCAAGACCGGCATTTCCATCCGTCACGACCTGACGGAAGACAATGAAATCCAGCCGAAGCTCTGGGCTGCGGTCGCGCAGAAGCGGGTGCCGCCGATCCACGTCAACTGGGATACGACGACCAATGCGACCAAATCGGCATTGCGCGGCGTGACGGAAGACCTGTCGGACCTGTCCAACCTCAAGAACACCACCGATCTTGCCAAGCCGGTTGGTCTCGACGGCTATCCGATCGTCAACACCTATGGCTATGTCTATGTGCTGGCCTATCGTCCGGAAGCCTTCCCGGACGGCCCGCCGAAGTCGTGGCACGCTCTGCTCGATCCGAAGTTCAAGGGCCGCATCGCGCTTTACAACGATGGCATCGGCTTCCACTTCCCGGCGCAGGTTGCCGGTGGCGGCAAGCTGGAAGACATTCCGGGCAATATGCAGCCTGCATGGGATTTCATCGCCAAGGTGAAGCAGCAGCAGCCGCTTCTGGGCGAAGACCCGGACTTCACAACCTGGTTCCAGAAGGGCGAAATCGATCTCGCCTGCACCATTTCCACCAATGCGCGCGAAGCCCAGAAGAACGGCGTCAAGATTGACTGGACCGTTCCGGAAGAGGGCGCGAAGTTCGACACGGACGGTCTGTGGATTCCAAAGGGCCTCCCGGAAAACGAACTTTACTGGGCCAAGGAATATATCAACTTCGCGCTCACCAAGGATGCGCAGCAGGTCTGGCTCGACGGCCTTGGCCTGCCGGGCGTCGTGCCGGGCCTGACCCCGCCCGCCGATCTGGTGAACGATCCGGCCTATCCGACCAAGGAGGAGGACTTCAAACACCTCATCCGCATTTCGGCGAAGGTTCAGGTCGAAAACGAAAGCGAATGGTTCTCGAAGTTCAAGGCCATCATGCAGGGCTGATCCGGCCATTATTGCAGGAGCTGCCTTCAGATTTGGCTTCTGGGGCAGCTCCCAATCAGATATTCAGGAATTAAAACATGCGAGCGGCACGCACTGCCTATCCGGTTGTCTGGCGCATCATGGATGTGCTGGAAGCAATCGCAGCCTTTTTGTGGCCCGCGCGGTTCAATCGCGCCGTGCCTTATCTGATGCTGCTTCCGGCAATTGTTCTGGTCGGACTGCTGGTGCTGGGCCTCGTCCAGATCGCGGATACCAGCCTGCGCACGCTCGACACTTCGACATTCCTGATGTCCGACTATTACACGCTCGCCAACTACAAGCGCGCGCTGACGGAAAGCCTCTTTGCAACCGTGGCTTGGCGCAGCCTGTTCGGCTCGCTCGTCGTGACCGCATTCACGCTTCTTCTGGCCTTTCCCTATGCCTATCTCATGGTGCGTACGCCGTCGGCTGCATTGCGCAAATTCCTTTTGATCGCGCTGTTCCTGCCCTTCTTCATCGGTCAGGTCGTGCGCGCCTATGGCTGGCTCATCATTCTCGGCAATCAGGGCATGGTCAACGAGGCGCTTGGCCTTGTCGGCATCGCACCGATGCGGCTCCTCTATAACTATCCGGCGGTTCTGTTCGGTCTCATCCAGTATATGTTGCCATTCGCGGTGCTGATGCTCGCCCCGGCGCTGACCGCCATTCCGGAAGAAATGGAAGCGGCGGCAAGCTCGCTTGGCGCGAACTGGCTGCGGACCTTCGCCCATGTCGTTCTGCCTATGGCGCGTCCGGGTCTGATCGGTGCGGGGCTGGTGGTGATGACGCTGTCGCTCACCGACTTCGCCGTACCTGCAATCCTGGGCGGCGGATCGCAGGATTTCATCGCCAATGCGATCTATGACCAGTTCTTCCGCACATCCGATCAGGGGCTGGGCGCGACGCTGGCGCTGCTTCTTGTCGGCGTCGGTTCCATCCTCGTCGGGATCGTGTTCACGCTGTTCGGGGCGGGCACGCTTGCCATGGGGAGGGCGCGCAAATGACCTCGCCGCTGTCGAAATCCATCGTCATTTGGACATTCGTGATTGCCGTTCTGGTGCTTCTATCCGCGCCGACCATCGTCGTGCTTGGCGCGTCGTTCACATCCGGCAACATGATTACCTTCCCGCCGGAAGGGTTTTCGCTCAAATGGTATCAGAAGATCGCCGGAACGAGCGACCTTTGGGATGCATTCCTGCGCTCGCTCTACGTCTCCTTCATCTGCACCATTGTTGCCATTCCGGTTGGAACGCTGGCGGGCATAGCACTCGCCAAATATGCGGTGCGGTTTGAAAAGACGATCCAGATTTACCTGCTCCTGCCGTTCACCATTCCGCTGATCGGTTCCGGCATCGGCCTCATGCTGATCTTCGGTCAGGCGGGCATATTGGGCCAGCTCTGGCCGGTAGGGATTGCAGCCTGTGTCATCAATCTGCCCTTCATGATCTGGGCCGTGACGGCCAGTGCCGCCAATCTCGATGCCGATCTCGAACTTGCCGCCGCCAATTGCGGGGCAGGGCCAATCTCGACCTTCTTCTTCGTCACGCTGCCGGTCGTCGTGCCGGGCGTGATCAGCGGGTCGCTTCTGATGTTCATTCTGGCGCTGAACGAGTTTCTGGTGAGCCTGCTTCTGGTCGATGCGCGCATCGTGACGCTGCCGGTGCAGATCTACAATTCGATCCGCTCCATCATCACGCCAGACCTTGCGGCCATCTCCGTCGTCTTCATCGCCTGTGCCGCCGCCGCCATCTTCCTGCTCGACCGGCTGGTCGGGCTCGACATCTTCCTCAAATCGAAATGACCGGTTGCGCCCCCGCCGCAACCAGCAAGGAGCCGATCATGTCCGATGTTTCTTTTCACGAACTGGCAAAGCTGAGCGATGCAGAACGTGCCGAACTTCTCAAGCGCTCGGAAACCGACCTGTCAGGCTTTATCGAAAAGGTGAAGCCGATCATCGAAGCCGTACGCACAGAAGGCGATGCGGCGCTTGTCCGCTTTGCGCGCGATCTCGACAAGGCCGAGGTTGACCCGGCAAACATCAAGGCGACGGAAGCAGAGTTCGATGCCGCCTTCGACAAGGTGGAAAAGGACGTGATCGAGGCCATCCAGTTCGGCATCGACAATATCCGCCACTTCCATGAGGAGCAGAAGCCAGAGGCCATGTGGCTGAAGGAAATGCGTCCCGGCGCCTTTGCGGGCGACCGTTTCACGCCGATCCGTTCGGTGGCGCTTTACATCCCACGCGGCAAGGGGGCGTTTCCTTCCGTCACCATGATGACCGCGGTTCCGGCTGTGGTTGCCGGCGTGCCTGATCTTGCCATCGTCACCCCGCCGACGCCGGATGGTTCCGTCGATGCCGCAACGCTCGTCGCAGCACGCCTTGCCGGTGTGGAAACCGTCTACAAGGTCGGCGGCGCGCAGGCGGTTGCGGCCGTCGCCTATGGCACCGAAACAGTGAAACCGGCGCTCAAGATCGTTGGTCCGGGCAGCCCGTGGGTGGTCGCAGCCAAGCGCCTTCTCGGCGACGTGATCGATCCTGGCCTGCCTGCCGGTCCTTCCGAAGCCGTCATTTTTGCCGACGATACGGTGAAGGGCGGGCTTGCGGCGCTCGACCTTTTGATCGAGGCGGAACATGGCCCGGATTCATCCGCATGGCTCGTCACGCATAGCCGCCGCGTTGCAGAAGAAGCATTGGCCGCATTGCCGGGTCACTGGGCGCGCATGACCGAGCAGCGCGTCGGCTTCTCCAGGACCGTGCTCACCGGCAAATATGGCGGCATCGTCCTCACCTCTTCCGTGGAAGAGAGCTATCGCTTCATCAACGACTATGCGCCGGAGCATCTGGAGCTTCTTTCGACCGATCCATTCGCGCATCTCGGCCACATCACAGAGGCTGCCGAAATCTTGATGGGACCGCATACGCCGGTCGTCATCGGCAATTTCGGCCTCGGTCCGAACGCCGTGCTTCCGACCAGCCGCTGGGCGCGCACCTATGGTCCGCTTTCGGTGACGGATTTCGTCAAGCGTTCGTCCATCGGCTATGTGACGGCGTCCGCCTATCCGGAATTTGCAAAGCACGCCCGCACGCTGGCGCGTTATGAGGGCTTCTCATCGCACGAGAACGCCGTGTCGGAAATCCGCAAGAACTATCTCTGAGGAAGGTGGCACGATGAAAGCTGTCCGGCTTTATGCGGCGAAGGATTTGCGGGTCGAGACAATCGACCCGCCTGCGGCGCTTGAGCCGGGCTGGGTCCGGCTGAAAGTGTCGGCTGCGGGCATCTGCGGCTCAGATCTCCATAATTTCATGACCGGCCAGTGGATCAGCCGCTCGCCCTCCGTCGCTGGCCATGAATTTGCGGGCGTCGTGACCGAAATAGGCGCGGGCGTAACCGGTTTCAAACCGGGCGATGCGGTCATCGCCGATTCCCGCTACTGGTGCGACGAGTGCCCGTCCTGCAAGAGCGGCAGGCAGAATGTCTGCGAGACGCTCGGTTTCATCGGTGAAGTCTGCGATGGCGGTTTTGCCGAGGAGACGGCGCTTCCCGCACGGCTTCTCGTTCATTACGATCAGGCCATCAATCCCGTGGTAGCCGCCATGGGCGAACCGCTTTCGGTGGCGCTGCACGCCATCCGCAAGCAGCGCGTTCCATCCGGCGAAGCCGTTCTCGTTGTGGGCTGCGGGCCGATCGGCGGGCTTGCGGCGCTGCTGCTCTCCCGCCTGCATGATGGTCCGGTGCTGGTCTGCGACCGCAATGACCAGCGCGCCAATCTCGTTTCAACCGTCACCAGCGCAATCAACGTGGCGCTCGAAAAGACGGCTATCGAAGCCGCACTCGACGGCCAGCCAATCCGCTATGCCATCGATGCCACCGGCAATATCAACGTTCTCAAGGCCACGCTCGACGTGCTTTCGGGCGGCGGTTCGCTGGCACTGGTGGGTATTTCCCATGGCAGGATCGAGCTTGATCCGAACATTCTGGTCGAGCGGGAAATCAGCCTGATCGGCTGTCACGCCTATCAGGATGAATTACCGGAAATCGCAAAGCTGCTACCCGATCTTGAGGCGCAGCTGCTGCGGCTTGTCGACCGGGAAATTTCGCTTGACGAAGTACCGGACGCCTATGCCCGGCTGATAGCCGGCGAGGCGAACGGCCTCAAAACGATTATCCGTCCGGGAATGTGACGGCGCCCGCTACAAGCCTGAAATATTTGAATAATCAAGCCCACTCCATAGTCATCACATTTATCTGATCTGGTGTCTTTCGCCGGATGTGTTGACATCTGCCGATTCTCGTAACATTTATAGTTACATGAAAAGAGACAGCAAACTATCGGGCGTCCTGCACGTCCTTCTTCACATGGCGGAACATAAAGGGCCGGTCACGTCGGAGGTTCTTGCCAGAGCCATGACCACCAATCCGGTCGTCGTCAGGCGCGTGATGGGTGGCCTGCGCGAGCAGGGCTATGTCCGCTCGGAAAAGGGACATGGCGGCGGCTGGGAAATCGCCTGTGATTTCAACGAGGTTACTCTGCGCGACATTTACGAGGCCCTCGGCGAGCCGGTGCTTCTGGCCATGGGCAACAGAACGGAAATGCCGGGCTGCCTGGTGGAGCAGGCAGTCAACGCTTCGCTCGACAAGGCATTCGCCGACGCCGAAAAACTGCTTCTGGAACGTTTTGGCGAGGTAACGCTCGCCATGCTGAGCGCGGATTTTCATCAACGCGCGCTGGAGCGCGGCGTAACATTCGATCTGGAGAGCAATCATGCATCATGATGCAATCATCATCGGCGGCAGCTTCGCCGGCCTGTCTGCGGCAACCTATCTGGCGCGCGGCAGACGATCCGTCCGTGTGATCGACGCCGGAAAGCCGCGCAATCGCTTCGCTGAACATTCGCATGGCTTTCTTGCGCAGGACGGCAGCAACCCGCTTTCCATGCTGGAAACGGCAAGAGCGCAGGTCGAAGCCTATCCGACCGTGACCTTCACACAAGCGAAAGCCGTTTGCGGCAGCGGCGAAATCGACAATTTTGCGGTCGAACTCGATAGCGGCGAGATCGTCGAGGGGCGGCGTTTGATTCTCGCTTTCGGCATATCGGATGAGCTTCCCGACATTCCGGGCCTCGCGGAGCGATGGGGCAATACGGTCATTCATTGTCCCTATTGCCATGGCTATGAATTCAGCGACCGGCAGCTTGGCGTCCTCAATCTGTCGCCCATGTCGGTGCATCAGGCCATGCTGATTTCCGAATGGGGACCGACGACCTTTTTCATCGATAATGGACTGGAGCCGGACGCAGAGGCATTCGCAGAACTGGAACGGCGGGGCGTGAAGATTGAACGCAGCCCGGTCCGCGCACTGCGCGGCGAGGGGAGCGATCTTTCGCAGGTCGAGCTTGCAGACGGGCGACTGGTGCCGGTCGATGCGCTCTACATCGGCCCCCACAATCGCCTGAACAGCGATATTGCCGACACGTTCGGCTGCGCGCTGGACGAACTGCCGCTCGGCAGGACGATACAGACAGACGGGCTGAAGACGACGACGGTGCCGGGCATTTTCGCAGCAGGTGATATTACCCGCGGTGCGCACAGCGTCGCCTGGTCGGTGGCCGATGGCGTGACGGCGGGAACTGCGGCGCATCGCTCTCTGGTGTTCTAGCTGCAGGGCCTATCAGTTTGTTGCATTCCAGCTACATTGGCGCTGCCGTCTGCGACTGTCATATATCAGCCTCTTGCTAACGCGCTCCAGTCCTGCAAATTCAGCGTTCGTGGTCCATCCCGCTTCAAGGGTTCCTGGACCGGATCGGGGAATCCATGAACACCGGGTCAGTCAGTTCAAGACCGCTTGCAGGCATTGCCCTTGCTTGCGGTGGCTACGCTTGTTTCGCCCTTCAGGACGCAATGGTGAAATGGCTCGTCGCGACCTATCAGGTGCCGCAGATTTTGTTCATGCGCAGTCTGGTGATCGTGCTCATAACCGGCGTGCTGATCCGCTATCACCGCCATCCGTCGATTTTCAAAAGCCCTTATCGCAACACCATCGTGCTCCGCGCCGGGTTGATGCTCGGCGCGTGGCTGCTGTTCTACAATGCGGCTCGCCATCTTGAGCTTGCAGAACTGACCACGCTCTATTTCTCCGCGCCTATCATGGTCATGTTCCTGTCGATCCTCGTGCTGAAAGAGAAGATCGGACCCGGAAGGTGGGTCGCCTGCGCCATCGGTTTCGTTGGCGTAACGGTTGCTGCGAATCCGACCCATTCGCCCAATCTCATTCCCGCTGCCATGTGTATCGTGGCGGGTTTCTGCTGGGCTTGGAGCACCATCCTGATCCGGCTTGTCAGCCGCAGCGAAACCACGATGACGCAGATGTATGCCACCAGCCTGCTGTTCGGTCTGGCCTGCGCGCTGTCCTTTCCATGGACATGGCAGAACCCCGACCTTTCGGGCTGGCTTCTGATGATCTGTCTCGGTCTTGTATCGACCCTCGGCCAGTTCCTTCTCTACGAAGGATTTCGCCATGCGCCCGCCTCGGCGCTGGCGCCTGTGGAATATAGCGGGCTCATCTGGGCCTTCATCTACGGCTACCTGATCTGGGCGGAGGTTCCGGCGGCAAATGTGTTTGCCGGCGCATTCCTGATCGTGCTGGCAAGCCTGCTGCTCATCGCATGGGAACAGCGCCAGGCAAACTTGCGCAAGCGCCGCGTGCCCTGTTGACGAGAGGTCAAACCGCGTGCGCGGTCTGACCGACCGGCAGCGGGAACAGCTTGTCATATGCGATGTTGAACACAAACGCATAGACCAGATAGAAGACGACAATCGCTATATCCATCACAAGGGCGGTAATCAGCGAAATTCCCAGATACCAGGCGATGAACGGGATCAGGAGTACGATCAATCCGCCTTCAAAAAGGATGGCGTGCAGCACCCGCACGATCATGCTCTTGTCGACGCTGCCGGTGAAGCGCAGCATCGCCTTGTCGAAGCCCAGATTGAACAGAAAATTCCAGACGGTCGCGGTCGTTGCAGAAACAAGACCGATTATGCCCATGTCTGCTGCGGGCTTGTCCAGTATGATGGCGGAACCGGGTATGAAGATCGCCAGTCCGATGATTTCGAACATCGTCGCGTGGCGGACACGGTCCATAAAACTGCGCATTTCCTTTAATCCCTGTTGTTAATGCGCGTCCTTCTATCTTATTTTGGCAAGGAGAAAAGTTAGATATTATCTGGATTTCAGATAGATGAGCATTGAATTGGAACAACTCGAAGCCTTTGTGGCCTCGGCGGACCACGGCTCGTTCTCGGCGGCGGCGCGCTATTTGCGCAAGGCTCAGTCTGCCGTCAGCACTCTGGTTTCCTCGCTGGAGGATGATCTCGACGTCAAGCTGTTCAGCCGCGCGTCCCGCAATCCGGTGCTGACGGAGGCCGGAGCGCGGCTGTTGCCGGAAGCGCGTCTGCTGCTTGCCCGGCGGGAACATCTGATTTCAGTTGCCAGAAATTTCGGCGATCATGTTGAAAGCCGTCTGGTCGTCGCAATCGACGAGCTTTATCCCGAACCGGCCATCGCGACCTTGTTCGCAGCTTTTGCGCAGGAATTTCCGCATGTCGAGCTTGAGCTGAAGTTTCCGCCCTCAACCGCGATAAGCGGGCTTGTGCTGGAAGGAAAGGCGGACCTCGGCGTCATGTGGCGTGCCGAACAGATGCCGGATGAACTGGGCTTCCATACGATCGGCTGGGTGCCTCTGGTGCTGGTCTGCGGGCGAGACCATCCGCTGGCTCATACTGCGGTCAGCTGGGAAGATTTGCGGTCATTTCGCCAGATCATGGCGCGAAAACACAGCGATACGGCTGAAAGCCGCCGTCTGCGGGTTGGTGCCGAGGTCTGGTGGGTGGAAAGCCACTGGGTCATCCTGCAAATCCTCACGCGAGGGATCGGCTGGGCGTTCATTCCCGAACATATCCTGCAGGATTCACCGCTGGCGCCGGAACTCGTCCTTCCCAAACTGCAATTCGACGAAGGTGCGCATCCCGTCGCGCTGGAGCTGATCTGGAACAAGCGGCGGCGGCAGGGACCAGCGGCCCAATGGCTGCAGGAGCGCTTTGCCAAAAACCGCTTTTAAACATTCGAGGAACGGCATGCGGAGGGCAGGGGTTTGCCCTGCCCAAAGCGCGTTTATACCTTTGCGGCTTCCACGAAGCGCGGATCGAAAGTCTGGGCGAATGAGATATCCGCATTGGCCAGTTCCGGATCGAGGGCTTTCAGCATTTCAAACAGGCTCTTGAAGCCGTCTTCCGCAATCAGGCCCTTTTCGGAATACATGGCGCGGGATTTCTCGAAGCCGGTTTTATAAAGCTCGCGGTCGCCCAGCAGATATTCTTCCGGCACAGCATCAGCCACTTCGTCGGCGGAAGCCTTGTGAATCCAGTTCAGCGACTTGACGAATGCGTTGACGACGCGCTGCGTCGTTACCGGATTTGCATCGATGAAGCTCTGCTGCACATAGACGGTCGCTGCCGGATTGGTGCCGCCGAAAAGCTGGCGGGTGCCTTCTTCGGTGCGCGTATCCAGAAGCAGCGTGATGTCGCCGTCCACTTCCAGGCGCGTGATCACCGGATCGAGATGGACGAGGGCGGCAATCTCGCCCTTCTTGATGGCTGCGACAGCACTCGCACCGCCGCCGACACCGATGATCGAAGCGGCATCTTCGGCAAGGCCGTTCTTGATGAGCGCATATTGCAGCAAGAGCGAGGTCGATGAGCCGGGTGCCGTGACGCCGACATTCTGGCCCTTGAGATCGGCAATCGTCTTGATCTCACCGGCTAGGTCCTTGCGCACGCCGATGCAGATGCCCGGAAAGCGTCCGAGCTCGCAGACGGCCTTGATGTCCTGTCCCTTGTTCTGCATGCGAATGGTGTGTTCGTATGCGCCGGTGACAACATCGACCGAACCGCCGATCAGCGCCTGCAACGACTTCGCGCCGCCGCCGAAATCATTGATGGTTGCCTTGATGCCTTCTTCCTCGAAGAAGCCCTTGCGCTCGGCAATGGTAAGCGGAAGGTAGTAAAAGAGCGGCTTGCCGCCGACACCGAACATCAGCTCCGGCTTTTCCGGCGTCGCGGATGCGTCCTGCGCATAAGCCGGCAGGCGCGAGGCGATGCCCGCAAGCCCGAAGGCGGCTGCGCCCAGCAATATATCTCTACGCGTTGTTCTCATGGTTTCCTCCTTCAATCCTCTGGAGCGCGTTTCGATCTGACTGGTTCAGATCGGCGCTCTGGTCCTTTTAACGCGCATCTTTTCCGAAAACCGTTTCACACTTTTCGGGACGCGCTCTAACCATTGTGTCCGGCAGCTTTCGGACGCCAGACAAGCAGGCGCGCTTCAACGATGGACACGATCCAGTCGATCACCAGCACGAATGCGGTCAGCACCAGCATTCCGGCAAAGACGCCGGTAACATCGAACACGCCTTCCGCCTGATGGATCAGGTAGCCGAGACCCGCCGACGAGCCCAGATATTCACCGACGACCGCGCCAACGACGGCGAAGCCGACAGCCGTATGCAGGCTTGAGAACATCCACGACAGCGCCGATGGCAGATAGACATTGCGCAGGAGCTGGCGCTCGTTCATGCCGAGCATACGCGCATTGGCAAGCACGGTCTGGTTCACTTCCTTCACACCCTGATAGACGTTGAAGAAGACGATGAAGAAGACCAGCGAAACGCCGAGCGCAACCTTCGACCAGATACCGAGGCCGAGCCAGAGCGCGAAGATCGGCGCGAGCACGACGCGCGGCAGCGAATTGGCGGCCTTCACATAAGGGTCGAAAATCGCGGCGAGCAGGGGCTTGCGGGCGAACCAGAACCCGATCAGCACACCGCCGATCGAGCCAATGGCAAAGGCCAGCATGGCTTCAAGCAGGGTGATGCCGAGATGATACCAGATGGTTGCATCGGCAAACCATTTATAGATGCGCTGCGCCACATCGCCCGGCGTGGCAAAGAAGAATTTCGCCTTGGCCGGATTGCCCAGAAGATGGGTCGCGGTGAAGAGGTGCCAGACCAGAATGACGACGACAGCCACGCTGAGCTGCGCCAGAAACAGCATAGGCTTTTTCATTTCTTTTCCCCGCTCGTCTGCTGATAGCCTTTGAGAACCTCTTCCTTGAGCGCACTCCATATTTCGCGGTGAATTTCGTGAAACTTGTCGTCGAGGCGTATTTCGGAAATCTCGCGCGGGCGGGCGAGGGGGATCTTATATTCCGCCATGATGCGGGCACGCGGCCCCGCGGACATGATGACGACGCGATCCGCCAGCGCAATCGCCTCTTCCAGATCGTGTGTCACGAACATGACCGCCTTCTTGTCCTGTGACCACAGGTCCAGCAGAAGATCGCCCATGATGACGCGGGTTTGGGCATCAAGCGGACCGAAGGGTTCATCCATCAGCAGATATTTCGGATTGCGGATCAGCACCTGCGCAAGGCCGACGCGCTTGCGCTGCCCGCCCGACAGCATATGCGGATAGCGGTCGCCGAAACTTGCAAGACCGACGCGACCCAGCCACTCACGGGCCTGTTCGCGCGCCTGGGCTTTCGGTGTCCCTGCAATTTCCAGCCCGATGGAAACATTGTCCAGCACGGTCTTCCAGGGCATGAGAGCATCCTGCTGGAAGAGATAACCTGCCTTGCGATTGAGGCCCTGCAGCCGCTGGCCGCTGATTTCCACGGTGCCGCTGGCAGGCACGAGAAGCCCTGCAACGGCATTGAGCAATGTGGATTTTCCGCAACCTGTCGGGCCGACAATCGCAACGAATTCGTTTTCGGCAACGTCCAGATTGCTTTCCGCGACAGCATCGAAGCGCCCGCCATTGGCAAGCTTGAACGAAATCTGCACATCTTTCAGTGCGATTGCTGTCTTTCTTGTCTCTTCCGGTTGAATACGGCTTGGTTCGGCGCTCATCGCTCGTCACATCCGGTGAACTGACGACGTGCTTTGCCATAACGGCTCATATATCCGCTCCTCTTCGGGGTAGCGCCTCATGAAAGGGGGAACGGACAAGATACGTGACCTTATCCGCCTGGGTGAGACGCAAAAATCTGCGATAGAGTCCTTTCGTATAACGTCCCGGCAAGAACATGCAACGAAAAGCGGACGTCGCGTTTCAAACTATCGACAATAATAAGTCTATACGAAATATTATTGCGGTCAGCCGCGCCAGCTCAGGAAGCGCTTCTCGATCAGCCCGATGATGAAATTGACGATCAGTCCCATCACCGACAGGATGGTAACCCCGGCAAACAGCTTTTCGAGATCATAGAGCGATCCGGCTTCAAGGATATAGGAACCGACGCCAAACTGGGCTCCCAGCATTTCGGCCGCGACCAGCAGAATGATGCCGATGGAAATCGATACCCGCAAACCTGACAGGATTGCCGGAAAGGCGCCGGGAAGGACGATTTTCCGCACGATCGACCACCATCCGAGGCCGAAACTCTGGCCCATGCGCACCAGTGAACGGTCCACATTGTCGACCGCGCCGTAAGTGGCGACGACGGTAGGCGTGAAGGTGCCGAAGGCAATGAGCATATATTTCGACATTTCGTCGATGCCGAACCAGATGACGAAAAGCGGCAGGAGTGCGATCTTGGGGATCGGAAAGAGGGCGGCGACGAGCGGCACCAGGCCGGCCCGCACATAGCTGAACAGGCCGATCATCACGCCGAGGCTGACACCCACCGCGATGCCGAGACTGGCACCGACGACAAGCCGCCGCAGCGATGGCAGCAGATGCTGCCACAGAAGTCCGGTCTGCCAGAGCTGGACGAAGGTTTCCAGCACGGCAGACGGGCGCGGCAATGTCAGATTGGATATGAAGCCGCTGCGGGTTCCGATTTCCGCGAGCGCCAGCAGCGCCGCAAACAGGATCAGGGCCATATGGCGCACTGGCTGGGGCGCAAAGCCGCCGCCCCGGAAGGGAACCGGACGAACATCCTGGCTGGACTGCTTCATTTCTGCGATCTCAACCATTGATCAACTCCTGATCCGCTGCCTGCGCTTCCGCCCGCATCAGCTCCCAGAGCTGCTTCTGCTTTTCTTCAAGAACGGGGTCGCCGAGATGGCGCTCGGAAAGGGGAATATCGATATCGACAATTTCCCTGATCCGTCCCGGCCTGCGCGACAGCACCACGACACGATGGCCAAGCCGCACTGCCTCGTTGAGATTGTGCGTAACATATACTGATGTGAATGGCTGGCGGGTCCACAGCGCGATCAGATCGTCCATCAGCAGTTCCCGCGTCTGGCTGTCCAGCGCCGACAGGGGTTCGTCCATCAGCATGACGGCAGGGCGGACAGAGAGGGCGCGTGCGATCGCCACGCGCTGGCGCATGCCGCCCGAAAGCTGCTTCGGCAAAGCCTGCCGGAAATCTGAAAGCCGGGTGCGCTCCAGAACATTGGTGACGATCCTGTCCATCTCCGCCCGGCCAAGACCATGATCCTCCAGCACCAGCTTGATATTGCCTTCAACGGTGCGCCATGGCAGCAGCGCAAAATGCTGGAAGACATAGGTGAGGGGGTTGAGCGAATCCTTCGGCGGCGAACCGATTTGCAGCACTTCGCCTGAGGATGGCCTTTCGAGACCACCAAGAAAACGCAGGAGCGTGGATTTTCCGCAACCCGACGGGCCGATCAGGCAGACAATCTGCCCTTGCGGGATGGTAAGCGAGATATCGTTCAGGACTTCGACCGGACCATAAAAATGGCTGATGTTTTTCAGTTGCAGGTCCATTTCAACTCCAGTCGAAAAGTCTGCCCGCGACGATGACATCCCGATTTGGAATGGCTGTCTTCAGGCTTTGTGCCCGGCATTATGCGCCGGGCACTGAATGTTCAGGGTTAGCCAGTGTCAGATCGTCTTGACGTAGGATGTGTCGAACAGCTTCTCCTGCGTCACCGCTTCCTTGACCATGCCTTCGGAGCGGAACCAGTCCAGCTGCTCGACACAACTATTGAGCGAGAGGGCCAACCCCTTGTTGATGCGCATCGCGCCATCGATCAGGTTCTGCCTTGCCGTCTCGAACGGGCTGTCGCTTTCGACATACTTGTGCACGATCTTTGCAATGTCGTCGCGCGCCGCATCGTCTGCGGTGTTGTCGACGAAGGCCGCATTATAATCATCGATTGCCCTGGAATAGGCTTTGACGAAGGCTTCCGTCATGGCGCGCTCATCGCTCGCATTCCTGGTGGATGTGAACGCCGTCGTGACCTGATAGTCCGGCGCGTAATCGGAGACGAGGCCGATCTGTTTTGCGGCATTCTCGCGGATGAGCTTCTTTGCGATATTGGGCTGGATTGCCCAGGAATCGATCTGCCCGGTGGTCAGGGCGCCGACCACGGCACCGAGCTTCTGCAATGGGCGGAGCTGGATTTCAGTAAGCGGAATATTGTTGGCCTTGGCGATCTTGTGCGCCATGAAATGGAATGACGATCCGGCCGTGGTGATGCCAAAACTGTGTCCCGCCAGCTTGGAAGGTTCCGTCAGCCCGCCTTCGTAAGCCTTGTTGGAGGCCAGAATGACATTGCCGGTAATGCCTTTTTCTTCCGCAAGCGCGCCACCGATGACCTTGATCACGCCCTTGTCGGCCAGACTGATCAGCCCGCCGCTCATCGCCGTCACGCCGAAATCGGCATCGCCGGAAGCGATGGCGACAGCCATGGGCTGGGCGGCCTCGAAGAACTTCAACTCGATATCGAGCCCGGCATCTTTGAAATAGCCGCGCTCATGCGCAATGTAGCTGGGCGCATGGCTTGCCAGATGGAGCACAGCCAGATTTCGTGTAGCAGCGCGGGCAGGGGAGCCAAAAGCGGTGCTGATCCCCAGCGCGCCAAGCCCCATCAATGTCTGACGGCGTGTCAGGGTGAAATCCATCTGGCTCTCCTCCGATGCGGTTGTCGACCTGGCGCAATAGCTTTCCTGCGAAGCCGGGCAAACAAAATTTGATTACGTCTCTGCCATGGAAAATTATGGAAGATTGCTTTCGCATAAAGCCCCGGGACGGCATTTTCAATATGATAACGGCTTTGTTGCGTTTCCGCAGCCGGGACAACAGCAGCCATTTACCGGAAAAAATGGAGTCAATTGCGCCAATATGGCTGGATAAGGCGGCGTGATCGATGACTGCAATGAAGTCGCTCAATGTCTGAATCAACAGGTGACAGACGTGGCAAAAACGGTGATTTTGGATTGCTGGAGCGCAATGAACTAATCGTGCACGAATGCCGGAATGCAGAAAATTGCCATTTGCAGACAGACGTACTTTTGAACAGACACCTACAGATAAAAAACTGTGACAGAGACACCTCAATCAAAAGTGCCGTTCAACCATGGATGACCATACACCAAATCGCTATATGGAAATTTGCGCAACCGCGAATTGAATGAAAAAACGCTTTATAAATCAATATATTTAAATACATACTACTTTATATTATTAGATATATATTTAATACTGAATTACTACGGTGTAATATATTATACAAGTCGTAGTAATATCTGAAGTTACGTGTATACTTCCATTCTGTTCGATTTGTTTTATTTGAGAGGGTTTATGCGATTTATTCTTTCTTCTCTTATAGGCATGGTTTTATCGATGGGGCCAGCACTGTCGGCGACGAAGACCTCCACTTTTGACGTCAAGATACAGATCAATGCCGAATGCCAGATCAATTCCACCAACAATCTCGATTTTGGTTCCACAGGCGTGATCAGCGCTGCCATCGATGCTACCAGCACGATTGCTGTTCAGTGTACCAACGGCACTCCCTATAACATAGGAATAAGCGCCGGTTTGGGGGCGTCCGCCACCACCGCCGCCCGACTGATGACCGGGCCGAATTCCGCAACCGTGACCTATTCACTTTATTCCGATGCGGGGCGTGCCTCTGTATGGGGCGACATAATCGGAACGGACACGCGGGCGGGTACGGGCACAGGCGCTGAACAGACATACGACGTCTATGGCCGCATACCAGTCCAGCCGACACCTGGGGCAGGCAGCTATTCCGACACCGTGACGGTAACGCTTACCTATTGATTTATCCAGGAGTGCAGAGGATGAAGATGCGGTCTACTGCTCTGGCTATAGCCTGGTTCATTGCTCTTGTCGGATTTTGTGGCACGTCCAGCGCTACATCACTGCGGGTCGCGCCCGTGCTGATCGACCTCAGGGAACCCGCCGCAGCGTCGGCGATCCGAGTCTGGAACGACGCAAGCCGTCCCATCAATGTGCAGATTCGTGTTTTTCGGTGGGTCCAGCGCAACGGTCAGGATAGCTATGAGGCGACGAACGACGTTGTCGCCAGTCCGCCCATGGTCAAGCTGAAACCCGGCGGGGAAAACCTTGTCCGGGTTGTGCGGACATCCAAGCGGCCCGTGCAGAAAGAGGAAAGCTATCGTCTGATTGTGGACGAGTTGCCAAATCCCAGCCGTCGCTCGTCCGGTACCGTTGTTCTCGTGGTGAGGCACTCCATTCCTGTGTTCTTCTCGGCTTCCGAAACGCAAGGAGCGGGGCCCAACTGGTCTGTCCAGCGCAAGCCGGGCGGCTTTCTGGTAACGCTCCGCAACGGCGGCGATATGCGATTCAAAGTGTCAAATCTCACCTTGCGCAGTGGCGGTTCGATATTGGCCAGGCGCGAGGGTCTTGTGGGCTATGCGCTTGGTAATTCGACTGCCAGGTGGTTCGTGCCGGCCAGCGGGCGAGGCAAAGCCTCGGGTAGCTCGGTGACAATCCTGGCGGAGAGCGAAGCTGGACATTTTGATGCGTCCGTGCGCCTTAGCGATGGCTAGCATACTGATCCCGGTGTCCTGCGGACTTTTCCCGCCGCAGGGATTTCAGGCATGGGCGTCGGCAATTCCGGAAATATCGGGTGCCGATGCAGGCGAATTTCCTTTCAATGCTCCCCGCGATTTGCAGCTTGAAGTCTTCATCAACGGCA
Organism: Ochrobactrum sp. AP1BH01-1; assembly: GCF_018066705.1. NCBI lineage: Bacteria > Pseudomonadati > Pseudomonadota > Alphaproteobacteria > Hyphomicrobiales > Brucellaceae > Ochrobactrum > Ochrobactrum sp. AP1BH01-1. The sequence continues at coordinate 382,945 of NZ_JAGPOU010000001.1, forward strand.
CCAGCACTGAACTGATCGCCAGCTTCCGGCAGTCTCCCGATGGGGCGCTGTCGGTTGATACCAACGAACTGCGAAGCGTCGGCATAGAGCCCGCGGGAGCCGAAGCAGATCAGAACGGCTGGATTTCTGTTCGCGATATACCGGGCGTCTCCTACGAATTCGACGATGCCGCTCAGGCGATCCGGTTTTCGGTTCCCTTTAGTGCGCGGTCCACGCGGACCATTGATGCGCAGACAGCTTCTCCCGAGCGTTCGTCGAAGGAAGAGGCAAGCAGCGATTTCGGCGGGCTGGTCAACTATACGCTTTTTGCATCTACCGGCGGCAGCGGTTTCAGCGATCTGGGCGGCTTTGAAGGCGCATCGGGATGGTTCGAGGGACGGGTCTTTGGCCATTTCGGAACGCTCACATCGTCGTATATAGCCAATACTTCATCCGGTGGACGATACGGCTCGACGCGCCTGGACACGACATGGTCCTATTCCCAGCCTGGCTGGCTGACCACATTCAGGGCGGGTGACTTGATTACAGGCGGCTTGAGCTGGTCACGTCCGACGCGCCTCGGCGGGTTGCAGATTCAGCGCAATTTTGGCCTGCGGCCAGACCTTGTGACGATGCCCCTGCCGGACCTGTCGGGGTCGGCCGCTGTGCCTTCCACGGTCGATGTCTACGTCAACAACGCACGGCGCTTTTCGCAGGATGTGCGGACGGGACCGTTCCAGATCACCAATCTTCCGGTGGTGACCGGGGCCGGAACGGCGCGCGTTGTGGTGCGCGATGCCCTTGGGCGCGAAACGATCTCGGAAACGCCCTTCTTCGCATCATCGAACCTTCTGGCTGCGGGGCTTTGGGATTATTCGGCGGAAGTGGGTTTTGCGCGGCGTTTTTACGGCGTCGATTCCTTTGACTACGACGAGCGGCTGATGGCCTCCGCCACACTGCGCCGCGGGATCAGCGACGGGCTCACCCTCGAAGGCCATGCGGAAGGCGGTAATGGGTTGATCAATGGCGGCGGTGGCGCGGTATTCGGCCTTGGCCCCTACGGTGTTGGCTCGCTGGCTGCATCCGCCAGCACCTATGGGGGACAGGCCGGGTTCCAGTTCGCCGCGAGCGCCGAGCTGGAGCTTCACGGCCTGCATTTTTTTGCGCGCACTCAGAGAACTTTCGGCGACTATAACGATATTGCCGGCGTGACCGCCAGTTGGTCGTCGCCCTTGTTGCCCGGCGACGGCCTTATCAGCGCCGCGCCACCGCGTGCCATTGACCAGATAGCAGTCTCGGTTCCACTGAAATTCGACCCCGCGCGCTTCAATCTCAGCCTGACACAGCTCGAGACAATCGGTGGAGACAAATCCCAAATTCTTGGTGCATCGCTTTATCGTCCGGTGGACAAGGGGTCGGTCTATGTGACGGCTTTCGCCGATCTGAAGAACAGAGGTTCGTCCGGTGTCTTCATGGGCATTTCCGTGCCTCTCGGCCCCGATATCTATAGCGCGACCGGCGTGTCCTCCGATAGCAGTGGAACCTTTGTAACAACGGACATCATCAAATCGGAAAGGCCCGAGATTGGCAGCGTCGGCTGGCGGATCAGGGATACGGAGGGCGCGAGAACGAACCGTGCCGCCAGTGTCAGTTATCGGGCAGGGGCTGCTCGGCTGCAAGCCGATGTGGAACAATATGACGATCTGTTCAGGGGCAGCCTTCAGGCTGACGGCGCCATCGTCTTCGCCGGTCGGGATGTTTTCCTCTCCAACCGTATCAACGATGCATTTACCGTCGTCGATGCGGGTGCTCCGGACGTGGCTGTTCAATATGAAAACCGGCCGGTGGGCCGCACGAACAGCCGCGGAAAACTGCTTCTTCCTGATCTCCGTTCCTATGAACAGAACCAGGTCAGCATAGATCCGACCAATCTGCCAGTCGACGCTACGGTTTCCGGCACCCGCGCAGTGACCGTTCCAGCCGAGCGCGGCGGCACGGTCGTCAAGTTTGATGTCCGCACCGATGCGCAAGGGGCGCTTGTGACCCTGCGCGACGAAGACGGTGCCTTTGTGGAAACGGGAGCCACCGGTCTCGTGGATGGATCAGGACAGGAATTTGTGGTCGGCTATGACGGGCAGGCATATATCACGGGCCTCACGCCCCAAAGCCGCCTTACCATCGATCAGCCGAACCGCAAGGGCTGTGTGGCGGAGTTCGCCTTCAGCCCCGACACGGGCAACCAGGTCAAAATCCCGGATGTGATATGTCGGTCTGTGCAGTAGACGTGGGGAGCAAATTGAGCGGCCGATGAGGTATTTCCTTGGTTTCCTGGCATTTCTGATCATCGAATTAGCCGCTGCACCAGCCAGCGCCCAGTTGCTTTATAGCTGTGATTTTTCCATTTCGAACGTCGATTTCGGGAATATTGATCCAAATGCCGGTACTGCGGTCGACACAACGGCGTCACTCGGCGTTACCTGCCAGGGACTCGGGCTGCTTGTCGCTACAAAAGTTCGCATCTGCCCGAACATCAATGCCGGCTCTGGAGGCGCCATTTCCGGTATACGCAGGATGCTCAACCCTGCAAATCAGGCGCTTCAATTCAATCTCTACCAGGATGCTGCACGCTCCGTGCCCTGGGGGGCGGCAGAACAGCCAGCCCTCGGCACAGTGCCGCCGATTGATCTCACAATTCCGCTTCTGGGCTCCGTATCGACAACCAGAACCATATACGGACGCGTGTTACCCAATCAGCAAGGTGCTGCGTCTGGCGTGTACACGTCGATATTTTCCGGCAATGAGGTGCGCATCACCTTTACGGATTACTTGCTTTCAGCTCCGTCGTGTAATTCCATAACGGCGAACCCGACCAGCACGACTTTCACCGCACAGGCCAACGTGCCTTCCAACTGCAACATCACAGCCCGGAATATCGATTTTGGCAGCCATGGCATCCTCAATACGGCCGTGGATTCTGCCGGGGGCCTAAACGTAACCTGCACACAGGGTACCTCATACAGTATCGGTCTCAATAACGGATTGACCGGGACGGGGCCGACGACACGGCGCATGACGCTTGGCGATCAGGCAGTCACTTACGGGCTTTACAAGGATGCCGCGCGCAGCCAGCCATGGGGGAGTTCAGGCGGCGACCTTGTGCAGGGGACAGGCAATGGAGCAACCGCAACCTTGCCTGTTTACGGGCGCGTGCCAACCCAGCGAACGCCATCTCCCGGCACATATACCGACACTGTGGTGGTGACGATTACATATTGAAGCGTGGTCTGCCCCAGAAAGCGTGAACAGATCTGCGTTCGGTAATGAAGCAAAACAAACAGATAGAGTGCTTAGGTCTGGATTGGCATTGGTGGAATACTGGTGATCGACGGAAGGGCTCGCCATGGAAATGCCGACAGTTTCCATGATGCATGAGACAACCGTGTCAGCCTGCATGACGGCGACAGCCTGATCGGGCGGATCGGAATTGCGGCTGCAAGTCGCACTTCAAGCTAGAACCCACCCCGGCCATAAGCACCAATCAGATAATATGTATTATGGAACTATCTGCATAATGATGTGCTGCGACACCGTGACGGCGGATATGATCGCTGCCCCAAGTCACAGACGAACGGCATGATGCAAATTGTTACAGAACCGCGCGCCAAAAGCGTGCATGTAACTTCTAGCGAATCAAGCCGGTTTCAGTGTCGTTTCAGCTGACATTCAAACGTCGCAAAGCGCGGGAATTAGGGCGTTTTTCGGGCAGATACGGCTGTATTCAAGCTTTGTAAGTTTGATGAAAACGAACCCTTCCGTACCCGAAAACGGACACTGAAATCGCTAAAGAAAATGTGAATACGTTAATTAAGTCAAAGCGTTGATAAGTCCTCTTGCAAGTGGCAAGCTTATCCATAAGATGCGGGACATTTCAAAAATTTCAAAGGAGGGGTTCTCAAATGTATCGTAAGTTTCTACTGACAGGTGTGTGTCTTCTGGCGCTCGCAGGGGTTGCTTCGGCTGAAGTCGTTCTCAATCGCGGCAACGACACCGATCCGGCAACGCTGGACCATCACCGTACCTCGTCGGTGGCTGAAGGCAACGTCCTGCGCGACCTGTACGACGGCCTGACCATCCAGAACGCAAATGGCGAAGCGGTTCCCGGCGTGGCGAAGTCCTGGGATGTTTCCGAAGATGGCACGGTCTACACCTTCCATCTGCGCGATGACGCAAAATGGTCGAACGGCGATCCCGTTACAGCCGGGGATTTCCAGTTCACCTTCCGCCGTCTGATGGACCCCAAGACAGCCGCCGGCTATGCCAGCATGCTGTTCATCATCAAGAACGCCGAAGACATTACCGGCGGCAAGAAGCCGACCGACCAGCTCGGCGTCGAAGCCGTCGATGACCATACGCTCAAGATCACGTTGAACTCCCCTGCTCCGTACTTCCTTGAACTTCTGACGCACCAGACCGGCTTCCCGCTGCACCAGAAGAGCGTCGAGGCCAATGGCGACAAGTTCACCACGCCCGGCAAGATGGTCACGAACGGCGCCTATATGCTGGAAAGCTTCACGCCAAACGACAAGATCGTCATGAAGAAGAACCCGCATTATTACGAAGCGGATCAGGTGAAGATCGACACCGTCAACTGGATACCGTTTGAGGATCGCGCGAGCTGCATGCGCCGTTTTGAGGCGAAGGAAGTGCAGATCTGCTCTGATGTTCCAGCCGAGCAGATGGACTATGTGAAGAAGAACCTTTCCAAGGAATTCCGCATGGCGCCATACCTGGGCGTCTACTACTTGCCGGTGAAGGGCAAGACCGCGGACAGCAAGCTGAAGGACCCGCGCGTCCGGCAGGCGATCTCCATGGCAATCGACCGCGACTTCATCGCCGATCAGGTCTGGCAGGGCACCATGTTGCCGGGCTATTCCATGGTTCCTCCGGGCATCGCCAATTATGTGAAGGATGCGCCGAAGCTCAACTATTCCGACGACATGCTGGAACGCGAAGACAAGGCCAAGGAACTGTTGAAGGAAGCCGGCGTCGAACCGAATACGCTTTCGGTCGAACTGCTTTATAACACCTCGGAAAATAACAAGAACACCATGGCCGCCATTGCCGATCAGCTTGGCAATATCGGCATCAAGGCATCGTTGAACGAAACCGAAGGTGCGACCTACTTCAACTTCATGCGCGACGACGGTCCGTTTGACATCGCCCGTGCAGGCTGGATCGGCGACTATAACGATCCGCAGAACTTCCTATTCATCAGCCAGAGCAATGTGAGCTTCAACTATTCCAAGGTGAAGAACGCCGATTACGATGCGAAGATGGCCGAGGCCGAGAAAATTCTTGACCTGAATGCCCGCGCAAAGGTTCTGGCCGAAGCCGAGCAGATCAAGCTCGATGAAATGAGCAATATCCCGATCCTATATTATTCGTCGCGCGCGCTTGTTTCGGACAAGATCGACGGTTGGAATGACAACCTGATGGACAGCCACAAGACGCGCTGGCTTTCGTTCAAACAATAAATTTTCAGCTCGGGCTGCGCTGACAGGCGCGGTCCTTTTTTCTTCCGGCTGTTCCGGAGGGCCCTCTTTTTCTGGGCAAACATTTTGTAAAATGCATATGGGAGTTTTTTTCATGGTTCGCGGAATTTTGATGTCAGGCGTTTGCCTGATGGCGCTCAGCGGTGCCGCATCGGCAGAAACAGTGCTCAACCGGGGCAACGATACCGACCCCGCCACGCTGGACCAGCAACACACGACCACTGTTCAGGAAGACCGTGTCCTGCGCGACCTTTATGAAGGTTTGGTGGCGCATAACGATAAGGGTGAGGCTATTCCCGGTGCGGCCTCCTCGTGGAACATTTCCGAAGACGGCCTCACCTATACGTTCCACATGCGCGATAACGCCAAATGGTCGAACGGCGATCCTGTTACCGCTGGCGATTTCGAATTTACTTTCCGCCGCATCATGGACCCCAAAACCGCTGCCGGTTATGCCAGCGTCCTTTATGCCATCAAGAACGCGAAGGAAGTCGCAACCGGGAAGATGCCGATTGACCAGCTGGGGGTGAAGGCGCTTGACGACAAGACGTTGCAGATAACCCTGAACAGTCCTGCCCCATACTTTCTGGAGCTGCTTACTCATAATACCGGTTTTCCGCTCAACCAGAAAGCGGTCGAAAAGTTCGGCGACAAATTCACCCTGCCCGGCAATCTCGTGACCAATGGCGCCTACACGCTTGTCAGCTTTAATCCCAATGACAAGATTTCCATGAAGAAGAACCCCAACTACTGGGATGCTTCCAATGTGAAGATCGATGCGGTGAACTGGATCCCGTTTGAAGATCGTGCAAGCTGCATGCGCCGTTTCGAGGCGAAGGAAGTCGACATCTGTTCCGATGTTCCAGCCGAGCAGATGGACTATGTGAAGAAGAACCTGGGCGGCCAGTTCCGCCTCGCCCCCTATCTCGGCATCTATTATATCGACATCAAGGGCGAGCCGTCGAGCAAGCTGCGCGATCCGCGGGTGCGCCGGGCCATTTCCATGGCTATCGACCGTGAATTCCTCGCCGAAGAAGTCTGGCGTGGCGTGATGCTGCCAGCCAGCTCGATGGTGCCGCCCGGCATCGTGAATTATGTCAAGGACGCCCCGAAACTGGATTTCGCCAACGAGGACGTGCTGGACCGTGAGGACAAGGCCAAGGAATTACTGAAGGAAGCCGGTGTCGAGCCGGGAAGCCTCTCGGTAACGCTACGCTACAACATCTCGGAAAACCACAAGAACACCATGGCGGCAATCGCCAATATGCTGGGCAATATCGGCATCAAGGCGACCCTCGATGAGGTCGAGGGGACGACCTTCTATAATTACCTTCAGGAAAAGGGGATGTTCGACATCACCCGCGACGGCTGGATCGGCGATTACAACGATCCGAATTCGTTCCTGGAGCTTTTTACCACCGGCAATTACTTCAATTATGCCGAATGGTCGAACAAGGATTACGACGCGCTGATGGCGAAATCCGCAACGACGACCAATCTCTCTGACCGGGCGAACATCCTGGCCGATGCAGAGAAGGTTCTGCTCAGCGAGGGGGCCGTCGTGCCGCTGATGTATTACTCGTCCACCGCTCTCGTTGCCGACCGCGTTCAGGGTTACGAAAACAACCTCATGAATTCGCACGGCACGCGCTGGCTATCTGTTAAAAACTGAAATTAGAACAAACCTTTAGTGGGATTTGCCGGATCGTTTGCAGGCGGTCCGGCAAAGAAGGGACAAAGGACATGTTGAGCTATACGCTCCGACGATTGGGTAGTGCCATACCCACGATCTTCATCATCATCACGCTGACATTCTTCCTGATCCGGCTTGCGCCCGGCGGACCTTTCGATCTTGAACGGCCGATTGATCCTTTGATCCTGGAGAACCTCAAGAAAGCCTATAATATGGATGCGCCGCTCTGGCAGCAGTATCTGATTTATCTGGGCAATCTGTTGCATGGCGATCTCGGACCGAGCTTTACCCGGCGTGACTTCTCGGTGAACGATCTCTTCGCTTCCGGCCTGCCTGTCTCGATCATCCTCGGCACGCTCGGCCTTACCCTTGCCGCGATCATCGGAACCTTCCTCGGCACGCTTGCGGCGCTGAAGCAGAATTCACCCATTGATTATTTCGTGGTCGCTCTCGCCACTTTCGGCATCACCACGCCCAATTTCGTGGTGGCCCCCCTCCTCAGCCTGCTCTTCGGTGTCATACTCGGCTGGGTTCCGGCTGGCGGCTGGTCCTCTGCCAATATCACTTACTGGATATTGCCAGTCCTCACGCTCGCATTGCCGCAGGTGGGCGTTATCGCCCGTCTCGTGCGGGGCGCGACCATCGAGGCGCTGCGCGCCAACCATGTCCGCACGGCCCGCGCCTACGGGCTGCCGGCACGTGTGGTCGTCGGCGTTCACGCGCTGCGCGCGGCCATGCTCCCCGCCGTTTCCTATCTGGGTCCCACTGCGGCTGGCCTCCTCACCGGCTCGGTGGTGGTTGAAACAATTTTCGGCATCCCCGGCATAGGACGCTATTTTGTGCAGGGCGCGCTCAGCCGCGATTACACGCTCGTCATGGGCACTGTCGTCGTCATTTCGATTTTCGTGGTTGTCTTCAACCTGATCGTCGATCTTCTTTATGCATGGCTTGATCCGAGGGTTCGTTATGACTGATCTGAGTGTACCGACGGAAACCGCCCGGCTCGAGGCGCCAAGCCGCTCGCTCTGGCAGGATGCCTGGCTGCGCCTGCGCAAGAACAGGGCCGCTGTCGCCAGCGCCATCGTTCTCATTGTGCTCGCCCTCGTGGGCGTTTTCGGGCCGATGATAAGCCCGCATCCCTATGACAAGATTTATCCCCAGTTCGTGCGCGTGATGCCGAGCCTGGAAGCCTATCCGCGCGCAGACACGATCATGCCGGGGCTCGAGCAGGTGCTGGCCCGGGCCCGGCTGAAAGCCGCCGGGGAGCCCGAACTGACCGGCAATGCGCTGGTAGTCAATGTAACGGCACAGCGCCCGACAGACGAGCGTGTGCTGCGTTATTTCGAGCGATCGGACCTGTTCAGCAATCCGAAGATCGAACTGGCGCAGGACGGACTTTCGGGCAAGCTGACGCTCAATGTCAGCCGCAACTACTTCCTGCTTGGCACCGATAATCTTGGCCGCGATCTGATGACCCGCATTTTCGTCGGCGTGCGCATGTCGCTTGCCATCGGCCTTTTGGCTTCCGCCATGTCGCTGATCCTCGGCGTGTCCTTTGGCGCCATCTCCGGTTATCTTGGCGGGCGCGTCGATAATGTCATGATGCGGTTCGTCGATATTCTCTATTCGCTGCCCTTCATCTTCTTCGTGATCCTGATGCTCGTCTTCTTCGGGCGATCCATCTTCATCATCTTCATCGCCATCGGCGCGACGGAATGGCTGGACATGGCGCGCATCGTGCGCGGGCAGACCTTGAGCCTCAAGCGGCAGGAGTTCGTTCAGGCAGCGGAAGCGCTTGGCGCGACACGACGCGGCGTTATCACCCGCCACATCATTCCCAATGCGCTCGGCCCGGTGATCGTCTTCGTCACGCTTCTGGTGCCGAAGGCGATCCTTCTCGAAAGCCTTCTCTCCTTCCTCGGCCTCGGCGTGCAGGACCCCCTCACCTCTCTGGGGCTGCTTATTTCCGAAGGCGCCCAGAACATGCGCGGCGCAAGCTGGCTGTTGATCTGGCCTGCCGCCACCCTGACCATCATCCTGTTTGCGCTGAACTTCCTTGGCGATGGCCTGCGCGACAGCCTTGACCCGAAGGATCGCTGAGATGACGAATGAAACCATTCTGAGTGTGCGCGACCTCAAGGTCACTTTCGACACGCATGACGGGCCGGTTCAGGCGGTGCGCGGCATCGACCTCGACGTGAAAGCCGGCGAAACCATCGCCATCGTGGGCGAATCCGGTTCCGGCAAAAGCCAGACGACCATGGCCATGATGGGGCTTCTGGCCCATAACGGCAGGGCGACGGGACAGGCGCTCTATCGCGGGCAGGACCTTATCGGCATGTCCGACAAGCAGCTGAACCGGATACGCGGCGCCAGGATCACGATGATCTTTCAGGAGCCGATGACGTCGCTCGACCCGCTCTACCGGATCGGCGACCAGCTGGCGGAACCGCTGCGCTATCATCGCGGGCTGAGCAAGAAGGATGCGCGCCCGCGCATTCTGGAACTGCTGAAGCTGGTCGGCATTCCGGAGCCGGAGCGCCGTATCGACAGCTATCCTTATGAACTGTCGGGCGGGCAGCGTCAGCGCGTCATGATCGCCATGGCGCTGGCCAACGAGCCGGACATCCTGATCGCGGACGAGCCGACGACCGCGCTCGACGTCACCATTCAGGCGCAGATTCTCGACCTTCTGGCCGACCTGCAAAAGAGGCTCGGCATGGCGGTAGTCTTCATCACGCACGATCTCGGCATCGTGCGGCGCTTTGCCGACCGGGTCTATGTGATGCGTTCCGGCGAAGTCGTGGAAACCAACGATACGGAGAAGCTTTTCACCGCGCCGGAGCATCCTTATACGAAAATGCTGCTCGACGCCGAACCGGAGGGCGAAAAGGCCCCGCCCCCGGCAGAAGCGCCGGTGCTCGTCCGGGCTGACAATGTGAAGGTCAACTTTCTCATCAACAAGCCTTGGCTTGGCGCCGCCAGCTATCTGACGGCAGTCAACAATGTTTCGCTGACGCTGAAGCAAGGCCAGACTATCGGCATCGTCGGCGAATCCGGTTCAGGCAAGTCCACGCTTGGACGCGCCATCCTGCGCCTGCTCGATTCCGAAGGACGCATCGCCTATCTCGGGCAGGAACTGCCGCGGGAAGCGCAGGCCATGCGACCGAAGCGCCGCGAATTGCAGCTGGTCTTTCAGGACCCGTTCGGTTCGCTCAGCCCGCGCATGACTGTCGGCCGCATCATCACCGAAGGGCTTCTGATCCACGAGCCTAACCTTTCGGCGAAGGAACGCGATCGCCGTGCGCAGGAAGCGCTGAAGGAAGTCGGTCTCGATCCGGCCATGCGCAACCGCTATCCGCACGAGTTTTCCGGCGGCCAGCGCCAGCGCATCGCCATTGCGCGCACGATGATCCTCAAACCGCGCGTGATCGTTCTCGATGAGCCGACAAGCGCGCTCGACCGCTCCGTGCAGAAGCAGATCGTCACGCTGCTGCGCGATCTGCAGAAAGATCACGGGCTTTCCTATCTTTTCATCAGCCACGATATGGCCGTCGTCCGCGCAGTGTCGGACTATGTAATCGTGATGAAGAACGGAAAGATCGTCGAACAGGGCGATACCGAACAAGTCTTCGATCATCCCCGCGAGGACTATACCAAAGCACTGATGGCGGCGGCGCTCAGCGAAGAGCGCTTCGGCACATAACGAAGAACTGTCGAATAGAAGGGCCTGATGTCAGGCCCTTTTTCCTGCGAAAAACTCAAGCGACGCTGTGCAGCTCGGTGCATACCTTGTTGCGGCCCAGATGCTTGGCGCGATAGAGCGCGGCGTCCGCCCTGCGGAAAACTGTCTGTAAATCAGCATCTCCCGGCGTGCAGAAAGCAATGCCCGCGCTTGTCGTGGTAGAAAAATCTCCGGCCAAAGCTTCAAAAACTGTCGCTGCAAAGGCTTTGCGGATCGCCTCGGCCAGAGCGAGAACCTCGCTATTCTGTTTCTGCCTCAGGACCAGCACGAATTCCTCGCCGCCGACGCGGGAAATCAGGGCCTCGCCTTTGGCATGACTGCGCAGAACGTCGGAAAAGGTCCCCAGCACCTGATCGCCGACAATGTGGCCATGCGTATCGTTGATGGATTTGAATGCATCGAGATCGAAGATCACGACGGAATCCCCGAGCTGCAATTCATTATCGGTCAGCACATCGTAAAGGGCACGCCTGTTCAGCAATCCGGTCAGGCTGTCGGTGCGTGCATCGTTGGCATGGCGGCGCGCAATGCGTGACTGGGTGAAATTCAGCGACAGGGCGCCGATGCCCGTGATCCCGATGATGGCCATCAAGGCATTGATGTCTTCAGCCCAGTTGCTGGGGATCGCGGTCATCACCCATTGCCTTTCGTGCAGGATCACCGCACCGCAAAGGAAGAATGTGAGCGCCGTCAGGACATAGAGAGCAATCATGCCCGTGACGGGCACGGGTGCTTCCCGGTAGACATGGAAATATTCCTTCGCCGTCAGCAGGAGCAACAGGGCCGAGGTCAGATTGAAGATCGCCGTTCCGGTTCCGGTCTGCCCTGCCAGAATGGGAAGGACCGTGGCGCAGACGACAGCAATCGCCAGCAGAAGCAGAAAGCGGCTGCGAACCGCACGGCCGGAAATCTGCCGCGAACCGAGGATCAGCAATACGAAGCCGATGCTTTCCAGACTGAAGGCAACAACGGATGCGGTAGCCAGCGGCCAAGGCCCTGCATAATAGAGCACGGCCCCTGCCCCCAGCAGGATCATGCCGAGGCAACCCCACAACAGGAACCTGTCGTGCGAGTTCTGGTACCAGACGCTCAGGATCGTAAGGGCGACCGCCAGAGAGCAGATACCTGCTGCAAAAAACAAGGTGTTCTGGTCGAGTCCCAAGTAGCGTTCCCCCGCCGCACGTCCGCTGCGCGACCAAGTGTAAATCAGCTGTCGATAATAAGCGATAAGCAATATGCTCATATTGAGCTGGCATAGGCGCGATTGACGTCACATCTATACAGAAGAGACGCGCTATAGTTAATATTCGCCGCATCGGGCCATAGGTAAGAGGAGGACGCAGGGTTGAAAATTGCATTGATTGCGGGCAGCCTGACGACACTTGCGGCTGCATCGTCCTTCGCCGGCGAACAGACGATCGAAGGCGTGGGGCTCGGCAGGGAAATCACCTGCACGTCTGGCGATGTCGGCATTTATGGCGCCGAAAACACCATCAAGCTCGTGGGAGATTGCGGCCACGTCACCATACATGGCGTTTCTCATACCGTGACCTTTGAAAAGGCGCGGCAGCTTTCGATTTCCGGCACGAACAATACGGTTTCCGGCGGAGCAACGCAAAATCTGGTCGTTGAAGTGTCCAATAATGAAGTTACCGCCACCTTGAAGGACGATGCGGAACCTTCGTCGCTTGCCGTTTCAGGCGCGGAGAATATCGTTAATGTGAAGGTGGACGGACCTTCGCAGTTCGACGTCAGCGGCGCGAACCATCAGGTGACGTGGTCCCTTGCCGGCGGCTCCACCGAACCCACGATCTCGATTTCCGGCGCGGATAATGACGTAACCAAAGCAGAATAGAGCCTGCGCGATGCCGTTATGAAGCGCCGCGCAGGCTTTCGGGACTACGCTGCCAGCGAAGCCATGTCGATGACGAAGCGGTAGCGCACGTCGCTCTTCAGAACGCGTTCATAGGCTTCGTTGATGTCCTGGATATTGATCTTCTCGATTTCGGAAACGATGTTGTGCTGGCCGCAGAAGTCCAGCATTTCCTGTGTTTCCTTGATCGAGCCGATCATCGATCCGGCAAGGGACCTGCGACCGGGAATGAGCGAGAAGGCATGCACCGGCACCATATGTTCCGGAGCACCGACAACAACCATCGTGCCGTTTACCTTGAGCAACGCCAGATATGCATTCCAGTCGATGGCGACGCCCACCGTGCAGATGATGAGATCGAAGGTTCCGGCCAGCTTCTCGAAGGTGGTCTGGTCGCTGGTGGCATAATATTCATGAGCGCCGAGCTTGAGGCCGTCTTCCTTCTTGGAAAGCGACTGGCTAAGAACGGTTACATGAGCGCCCATCGCATTGGCAAGCTTGACACCCATATGCCCGAGCCCGCCCATGCCGATGATCGCGACCCGCTTGCCCGGCCCTGCATTCCAGTGGCGCAGCGGCGAATAAAGCGTAATGCCCGCGCAAAGCAGTGGGGCTGCCGCATCGAGGGGAAGATTGTCGGGCATGGAAAGGACATAGCCCTCCTTGACGACGATATGGTCCGAATATCCGCCCTGCGTCCGTTCCTTTCCTTCCGCATCGAAGGTGTTGTAGGTCTGGACGAGGCCGGGAAGATACTGCTCGTTGTCGACGTCGCGGGTGGCGCAGCCGACACAGGAATCCACGAAGCAGCCGACGCCTACCTTGTCGCCCACCTTGAACCTGGTGACAGCATCGCCGACGGCAGTGACGACGCCTGCGATTTCATGTCCCGGAACAATGGGATAAACGGCATTCTTCCATTCATTGCGAACAGTATGGATGTCGGAATGGCAAACGCCGCAATACTGGATCGAGATGACCACGTCATCCGCGTTGGGTTCGCGCCGTTCAAACGTGAACGGAACCAACGGCTCATCTGCATCCGTAGCAGCATAACCTCTTGCTATGGCCATGATAGACTCCATTTATTGGATTGGGGAAGCAGTCGGAATATGCCGGAGACGCGGATAGAAGCGGTAGACCGATCCTGCAAGCTTCTTGCACGATCCTGCAAAACTGCCTGCTTCACGATTGCGACATATGCCTCCCTGATAGATTATTACTGTATTCCATCTCATCCGAAGCGGATCATCCATGACGTCACTGACCGACACCTATGAGGAGCTGGCCGCTCTTGCGGAGCGTTTTACCGCAAAGGACGGTGAATACCGTACGCCAATCGAAGGTCTGGGGATAAGCAGGCGGACGACGCCGAGCATACCGTGCCACAGCAGCTATCGTCCCTGCCTCGCCATGGTGCTGCAAGGCGCAAAGTCGCTGCGCCTCGGTTCCGAAACGATCAACTACACCAAGGGCGAATATCTGGTGACGTCGCTGGACCTGCCGGTCACATGGCGGGTGGTCGAGGCGAGCCCGGAAGCGCCGCATCTGTGTCTCGCTCTCGCCATCGACAGCGAGAAACTGACCGACCTGATCGGACGTGTCGATGTTCGCAGACGGATGATGACCGATGGCGATCAATGGGGGATCACCGTCAATGCCGCGCCCGCGGGTTTGCTGGATGCGGTCTTGCGCCTGCTGCGCCTTCTCGACAATCCTGACGACATTCCCGTGATGGCGCCCCTGATCGAGGAGGAAATCCTCTATCGCCTTCTGACAGGCCCCGGCGGCGAGCGACTGATCAACATCGCCACCGCCGACAGCCAGGCCAACCGTATAGCGCGAGCCATCGCCTGGCTTCGCCAGAACTTTGCCGCGCCATTGCGGATCGAACAGCTCGCCGAGCACGTCAATATGAGCGCGTCATCGTTTCATCATCATTTCAAGGCGATCACGGCGATGACGCCGGTTCAGTATCAAAAGCAGCTTCGCCTGAACGAAGCGCGCAGGCTGATGCTGGTCGAGCGGCTGGATGCCGGTACGGCGGGCCATCGCGTGGGGTATCAGAGCCCGTCGCAGTTCAGCCGGGAATACAGCCGCTTCTATGGAAACCCGCCCATGCGCGACATCGAAGCAGCCTGAATGGCAAAACGGCGGAACTTTCGTTCCGCCGTTCTCTAAAGAACATCCCAAAAAATGTGAAACGGTTTTCGGAAAAGATGCACGTCAAAACAAAGAGATAGAACGCCGATCTGATCCAATCAGATCGGCGTTCTATTGTCAGTGGGTCTGGCTGTTGCGGACCGTTGCAACATCCGCCGCCTTCACCGCCCCTGCGCTGTTGCCCCATGCGGAGCGAACGAAGGTGGCCAGTTCTGCAACCTCGTCGTCGGAGAGGAGGTCGGCATAGCCTTGCATCACAAGACGCATCGGACGCTTCGCCGTGGACGGAACCTCGGCACCGTGCAGGATGATCGAGATCAGCGGCTTCATTTCCGAACCTGTCACCAGATCATTACCGGCAAGCTCGGGGAAGATTCCCGGCGCGCCCCTGCCCGTCACGAAATGGCAGGCAGCACAGTTGTCGATGTAGAGGCGCGCGCCAAGCGGCATATCCGGGGAAGCATCCGTCAGCATCTTTGTCGTTGCTTCACCGGCGGCATCAGCCGGAGCGGCTGGCAACGCCTTGGACGCCTTCACGGCAAAGTCCTGCGGCACTTCAACGGCAGCACCGTCAATTCCCTTCAGGAATGCAGCGATTGCCAAATTGTCGGCATCGGTGAGATGCTGCAGCGAATGTTCGACCGCGAGGCCCATTTCGCCATTGGCCGTGGAGTAGGAATTGCGGCCTGTCGCGAGATAGGTGGCCAGTTCCTCGATCGACCACTTCTGCGGAGCGGAATTTGCGCCGCGCAGCGACGGTGCGTTCCAGCCATCGACGACACCGCCGGTGAGGAAATCCTTGTCGCCCGCCTGCGTGCCGCTCTGCGCCATCAGCGGATTGCGCGGGCTGTGGCAGGCGGCGCAGTGAGCCGGGCCCTCGACCAGATACTGGCCGCGGTCCTGCGCTTCCGACTTGCCGGCGGCCTTGAAGCCCGCTTCCTGACCGAGAGCCAGCCAGTTCCATGCACGAATGCCGAAACGCATGTTGAACGGGAAGCCGAGCTTGGTTTCCTGAACGACATTGTTCACCGGCTCCACCTGATGCATGAAGTAATCATACAGAGCGCGGACATCTTCCTCGGTCAGCTTGCGATAGTTCTCGTAAGGCATTGCCGGATAGAGATGCGAGCCATCGGCACGAATGCCGTCATAGAGAGCGGCGCGGAACTGGTCGAGCGTCCAGTTTCCGATGCCGGTTTCCTTGTCCGGGGTGATGTTGGTCGTCCAGATCGTGCCCATCGGGCTTGCAATCGGGCGTCCACCGGCAAAAGGCTTGCCGCCTTCCGCCGTGTGACAAGCCATGCAGTCTGATGCGTACATGACATACTGGCCCTGCCCTTCGGCGGGTTTCCAGTCCGCGGCCAGTTCCTTGGTCGGTTTGGTGAGCTGTACCGGCACGAAGATGAAGGCCAGCAGCGCGACAATCCCGATGACGACGAGAGCGCCGATTATGCGAAGAAAAGTTTTCATCACCATTCTCCTCAGATCAGCGGACGCGGATTGGACAGGTATTGCGTGCGGATCGCATGCGCGGTCGAATAGGCAAGCCCGCCGAGAAGCCCCGTCGGATTATACTGCGTATTCTGCACGAAATTACCCGCGCCGGTCAGGAACACATTGTGCTTGTCCCATGCCTGCGAATAGCGGTTGACCACGCCCTCACGCGGATTTTCCGACATGATATGGCCACCCGTATTGTGCGTCGTCTGGTATGGGCGCACGTCATATTGCGCGCCTTCCTTCTTGAAGGACGACTGCATCAGGTCCGGATTCATCGTCTTGGCCAGCGCTTCCATTTTGGTCTTCATGTACTGGGTCATCCGGATATCGTTCGGATTCCAGTTGAAGGTCATGCGCATAAGCGGACGGCCATGGCGGTCCTTGTAGGTCGGGTCCAGATCGAGATGGTTTGTCCGGTAGGACATATGCGAGCCATGGCTGCCGATCGACATGGAATGGCCGTACCATTCGGCAATGGCCTTTTTCCACGCGCCACCCCAGGCCGGCGTACCGGATGGGAGCGACATGCTGCGGATCGGCTGGCCGTTGGTCTGGCCCGCGCGCCAGTACGAACCGCCGATGAAGCCTTCCCGTCCGAAGTCGATCTGGTTGACGCCGAAATCATCGATGCACATGCCGTTCGCGCCGGTGCCGATGAACGGATTGAACTCTTCATCCTTGAAGAAGAGCGTCACGCCGCCATTCATCTGGTAGGCATAGTTGCGCCCGGTGACGCCCTCGCCCGTTACCGGATCGTATGGCTGGCCAATGCCCGAAAGCAGCGCCAGATGCACGTTGTTGAGCGAGAAGGACGCAAGGATGACGATATCGGCGGGCTGGAAGACTTCCTCCTGCGTCGCCTCGTCGAAATAGGTCACGCCCGTGGCGGTCTTGCCGTCCGGCGCCATCTCGACGCGCAGAACTTCCGACTCCGTGCGATAGGAGAAGTTCGGCATGCGCTTCAGCGCATCAAGAATTGCCGTCTGCGGCGACGACTTGGAATACTGGTAGCAGCCGAAACGCTCGCAGAAGCCGCAGTGATTGCACGGCCCCATCTGCATGCCATATTCGTTGACGTAGGCGGTCGAGGCAATGCCGCCCGGCGATGGGAACGGGTGATACCCCATGCCCTGGGCCGCGTCGGCAAATTTCCGTCCGTCCCAAGTCGTGTGCATCGGCGGCATCGGATAGTCATTGGAACGCCAACCCTCGAACGGATTGCCGCCTTCAACGACCTTTCCCTTGAGATTGCCCGCCTTGCCGGAAATGCCCGCGACGCGCTCGAAACGGTCGAAGAAGGGCTCCAGTTCGTCATAGTGGATCGGGTAATCGCCGAGAAGCATGTCTTCGGGAATGATCTGCTCGCCCCAGCGTTCCTTTACGTAGGAGCGCAGGCGCAGTTCTTCCGGCTGCGGACGCCAGTTCAGGCCGTTCCAGTGCGTGCCCGCACCGCCGACACCGTTGCCGGGCAGAAACGAGCCGAAGCTGCGATAGGGCAATGCAACTTCGTCGGCGTTGCGGCGGATCGTGACGGTCTGCTGGCTGGCGCGCTGCATCATCTTCAGGCGCACGCCGTATTTCAGCTCGTCGATCATGTTGGGATATTTGAAATCCGGGACCGTGTTCTGGTCATGCCCGCGCTCAAGCGCGACGATCTCAAGCCCTTCCTGCGCCAGTTCCATGGACAGAATGGCTCCGGTCCAGCCGAGGCCGACCACAACCACGTCTTTTTTCTTTTCCTGACGTGCCATTGTTAAGCCCTTTCGCCCTTGATCGAAACCGGGCCCAGCGGGTAGCGGACGTTGTAGCGTTCGACCCATTCCTTGTAGCTGCCGCGCGCACCGGGGAAGCCGATATAGCTCCACGCCTGCATGCCGTGATTGCCCCCATACATCGGATCGGCGAAATAGCCTTCCTTGGTGTTCTGCAAGAGAAGCGTGAAGAAGTCGCGCAGTTCAGGCTGCAAACCGACCTCCCCTTTCTGGAGCGAGGTCAGCGCCGCATCCTGCTGTTCCGCCGTCAGGGCGGAGAAAGCCGCGCCGTACTTCTGCTCGCACCATGCGTTGAACGCAGGAATGCCCTGCCGGTAAATCTGCGCCGGGTTGAGCGGCGTCTGCCAGCCGCGCGTCGGATCTGCGGACGGATCGTGGGGGCCGACCATGTACCAGTCATCCGCGCGGCCGAAATCGCCGGCGAGCTGGAGATCGATGAATACGGGAACACGGGCTTCGATGGCGCCGGGGCCGTCGCCTTCGGACGGTATCAGTCTTGCCGTCGCGGCAAGAACGAAGGCCCATTCGAGTTCATTGAAATACTGGCGTTCATATTGTTCGAGTGGAACCGGGGGAGTTTGCGGTTCCGCTTTTGCTGAGACAGCGAGCCCTGAAAGCATCACGCTTGCCGCGGAGGCTTTCAGAAAACTGCGACGACTCGGATATCCGGGGAGGTCGGTCATTGTCGTTTCCTGCCGATTAGGTGGGTAAGACTTTTTGAGGTGTTTCCGAGAAAATTCCACGATACGCAGACGAGAAACATACACGCTGGATACACATACCTCCAGAATAGTTCAAATATCTTGTACCCTAGTTGTGCATAACTATGCTCGGTTCTCCATAAAACCGTGGACTCGGCCCGTTCGGGAAAGCCCCGCAGATGACCAAAAACCGGCTTGATGAAGCCGGTTCATGCGTCATTTTCACAATCACGTGAATGCAAGACTTGCCCACCGAATATTGCCCTGCAACGCGCTCCACCCGCTTCGGCAGGCAGAATTCACTTTGCCAGCCCGGAACCGGCACAGGCTTTTCACGTTGAAAGCGGTGGCTGAAAGAGGCCATTATGGTGCTGTCGTGGTCTCCGCACGACGGGAGTGAAACGAAGGAAGGTCAGAAAAATGAAGGCACGCACAGCGACCGTCGGTGATCTTGAGAGCGTTTTTCATGACCTTTCGAGGCGCATGGCAATCGAATACATCGCCGCGGGCAAGGATACCAAAGCCGCCTATGACAACCTGATGATGAACCTGCGGGAAGGCCGTGCACATGCCTTGCTGCAAAACGACAAGGTGGTGGCAATCATCGCGTGGCACGAGGCGGACGGCGCTACCGACACGCTCTTTGCGGCGAAGGAAGAGTTCTTCAGCCGCAACACCGTGCGCTTCTGCAAGCACCATATCCGGCAGATTCAGGCGCTGGCAGGCGATTTGCCAGTCCATTCGCGAAGCTGGCTCGACCGTTCGGACATCGTGAAATGGTTCCGGATCATCGGTTATGAGGAAAAGGGCACTGAAAACGGTGCCCGGCTTTTCGAACTGCCCGCCCCCAATGACGCAATAGTCTCTGCATGATTTTCGCCACCGGCGCAATTCCGGTGGCACCCGAGGCAAAAGCAAAATCCGACTGCAAAGCCGTCAAACTTGAGAAGTCTGTTCCTTGATGGAGAAGAGTTCGTGGCTCACCATCACGGCATGGACACGAACTATATCTATATCGTCATCGCCCTGCTTCCGTTTCTGCTCTGGAGCACGATTATCGTCATGCTGTCGGAACTGGATGTCGACGCCGGTTCTGCGGATGGGGAGAGCATGAGCGATGATCGCCCGACCGACGACCAGATGGCGGATGTCGTCACCATTCCCTACGGCCTGATCTTCCCGCTTTATTATCATACACCGACCGTATCACGCGAAATCGGTTGACCTCGATCCGGACGCGGGACGGTTCGCAACCGCCATTCCGGCGTTCTGCCGCCCTCGCCTAACCCATTAATTGCATCAAGACGTCAATTTCTCCCGCGCTTTTAACCTATTCCTGACGATCAGCCGTTATCTGAAGGGTTGTTCAGAGCCGATCGGGGGAAATCATGGCTTGGAAATTTATGCTTGCAAGTACCGTCCTTGCTGTAGCCCGGACGATGCCACGGGTATTCGTCGCACCGAAAGGACCGGCCGTGGTCTCCGACAATGCGATGGAAATGGAACTGAAACCTGCGCCAATCAATCCTGACTGGGTGCTGGATGGCAATCCGCAGGCCCGTTCCAGCGAGCAATCGGCAAGCAATGATGGAGCCGCCTACACCGCCATCTGGGATTGCACCGCAGGCACCTTCCGCTGGTATTTCGGCTGGGACGAGACCGTCTATATACTTGAGGGCGAAGTCCACGTCACCGATACGGACGGCGGCACCCGCACCTTGCGGGCGGGCGATGTTGCCTATTTCCGCGGCGGCACATGGGCAACCTGGAAAATCGACAACTATCTGCGGAAGGTCGCCTTCATGCGGCGAACTTTGCCCGCACCGGCTTCATTCATTTACCGGGCAAGCGACGCCGCGAAACGCCGGCTGGGACGCCGGAAGAGCGGTGCCCTTAACTAATTGCGCCTTCGCGGACCTCGCCCACCAGATTGACGGGAAGCCTCACTTTTCATTATAAATCCACGATGGCTTTCGCCATACGTGATGGGAATGGGGTTCTCCCGAAACCGCCGGCAACTGGCTGATGACTCCTGCTTGAATTGAAACAGGAGAAGAGCGCGCCGCAATCGCCCTCGAAGCAGTATCTGATCAAGCTTCGAGATGCAGGGAGTGAGCCTCTATCCATTATTGAATGGACACAAAACAATGCAAGCAACCCTCATTGTGGCGCTCGGCGGAGCGGTCGGAAGCGTTGCGCGATATTGGCTGGCTCTTTTGATGCTGCCGATAAGCCGCCAACTTCCCTGGGGCACCATCGTCATCAATATTATCGGCTCGTTTGCAATCTCGTTCTTCGGCGCGCTGACGCTGGAACAAGGCCGCTTTCCTGTACCAGAAATCTGGCGCATCGCCTTCATGATCGGCGTGTGCGGCGGCTTCACCACCTTTTCGTCGTTCAGCCTGCAGACAATGGACCTCCTCCGCACCGGACAGCCGGGCAAGGCGCTTTTCAATATCGGTTTTTCAGTCGTACTGTGCCTCATCGCCGTATGGCTCGGGCTGCTTGCCGCCGAACGATTGAATAGCGGTATCGAACAGGTCGCGCAGAATGCGATCGAAGAAGAAGCTTCCTGAGCGTTTTCAGCTGCGTCACATCCTTAAGCCGGTTTCCAGGCTTTGTCAGCTATCGAAACCACGAACTCGCGCATGACAGCGCGGGCCGCCCACGGACGATACCATCTGGGAGAAGATAGTCTCGCAATGCGGAATTATTACTCCCACGATGAGCATTCCCACAGTGTAAAATGAACTACTGGCACAATACTTTGCTTCATGGTATTATTGAAAGATATTTATATTTTAGGATTAACGAATATGGAATTTGAAACATTCTCCGTTATCCAATCTATTGCGTTACTTGCGGTGGTCATAGTGATAATGTTCATGATTTTTATTGGCATCAACACCAATGGGACATTGTGAATATTTTCGGATCACTTTCGCAAAGCTGCCGATCCGATATTGCGTGCTTGACCGCAACAAATGCCTGCACGTAACAACACGTGTGTACAGCCTCGACCACGGGCGGCACGCTTGATCTGGGAAACGTGGATGGGGACTGGCGGAGGGGGTGGGATTCGAACCCACGGTACGATCTCTCGCACGCCGGTTTTCAAGACCGGTGCCTTAAACCGCTCGGCCACCCCTCCAAGGTGATTGATTGGATATGCTTTCTCAAAAATAGAAAAGCAGAAACCGGAGCAGGCTCCTGATTTGCGACCAATCGCTCAGCGAGTGACTTCTTAGCAGTTTTTCTTTTCACGTCAACGTGCGCTGTTTCATTTGCCAGCATTCTGAACATCAGAGAATAAAACAGCAGCAAGCTTCAGCGACAACAGCTCGATCCGCCGCTCAAAACGCAACTTTCGATATCGACGCCATGGCCGTGGCGTGAATGCGCGCTAGGTTCTAGCGGGCAGCCTCTGTTATTTCGGCAGAATTCCAACACGGAGAAATCCCATGCAGCACGAAATCCGCGAAAATATGGAAGTCATCGGCGCCGATGGCGTGCATGTCGGCACAGTCGACCACATTGAAGATAATCGCATAAAGCTGAAAAAGACCGATAATTCCGGTCTCCACGCCGACCATCACCATTATATCGAACTCGGCTTCGTTGCCGACGTCGAAGGCGACAAGGTAAGACTGTCCGCCAACGCAAATGTCGCGGTGACACTGGAAGAAGAAGATTCCGGTCGCCCGGTCGATCTCTGAAACGGGCCTCAAGCCAGCCATAACACGGAGCCGCTGGTTGCCGTGTTATGGAACGTCCCGTTGCGCTTCCCATCATCATCTTTGGACGTTGTTGCAGATCCCGACGGCGATCTGATAGTAATTCCATGCCAAAACGCCGCAAGGAAACAACCGGACTTGTCCTTTGCCATATTGCGGCTTAAACTTGAGTTTCATAATCAGAATAAGAAGATGGGAAGCTATGAGTCTGGATTCCGTAAAGGCCTTTTTTGCTGCCAAAGCGCCTGAAATCGAAGTGATCGAACTGCCGACCAGCACCGCCACCGTTGTTCTCGCCGCCGAAGCGCACGGCGTGGAACCGGGCCAGATCGCCAAGACGCTTTCCTTTTCCGCCAAGGACCAGACCATTCTCATCGTCACCCGCGGCGATGCGCGTATCGATAATCGCAAGTTCAAGGATCAGTTTGGAACCAAGCCCCGCATGCTGGATGCGGAAACTGTCCTTGCCGAAACCAGCCATCCGGTCGGCGGCGTGTGCCCATTCGGTCTGCCAAGCGCCCTGCCCGTCTATTGCGATGTGTCGCTAAAGAGCTTCGAGGAAGTCGTGCCTGCGGCCGGGGCTACCAATAGCGCCGTGCGCATCGCTCCGCACAAAATGGCTGAACTCGTCAGCGCAGAGTGGATAGATGTCTGTCAGTGAGACATTTACAGCGTGTCTGGGAGGAACTCGCAGTTAATTGATGCCGGCAACAACTTTTCCCCTTTAAAGGTGAGAAAAGACTTCATATATTTTAAGAATGATTCTAAAGTGGGTTAAGAAACAGATACCCTTCTTTAGCGCATGATCCGATCGAGCCTTGAACCTTTCCGGATTACCAATGCGACAAGACCAGAATTTCGAAGCAGTTCCGAAACAGGGATGGACCGTTTTCGGTTGGAACTGCGAACCCAAGGATTGGAGCATCATCTACCTCTGCATGGAGGTGCATTGCTCCGAGACGTGTTGAAAGGAACAGTGATGCGTCTTACCCGCCAGACGAATTATGCCGTTCGTATGCTCATGTACTGCGCAGCCAATGACGGCAAGCTTAGCCGCATTCCGGAAATTGCGCGCGCCTACGGCGTTTCTGAACTGTTTTTGTTCAAGATTCTTCAGCCTCTCGTCGAGCATGGGCTGGTGGAAACGGTGCGCGGCCGTAATGGCGGCGTGCGGCTTGGACGTGCGGCGCAGGACATTTCGCTGTTCGACGTCGTGCGGGTGACGGAAGAAAACTTCGCCATGGCGGAGTGCTTCGAAAATGATGCCACGGAATGCCCGCTGGTTGACAGCTGTGCTTTGAACTCGGCGCTGCGCGAAGCGCTCAATGCGTTCTTCGCCGTGCTGATGAAGTACAGCATTGCAGACCTCGTCAAGGCGCGCCCGAATGTGCGGCACCTGCTCGGTCTCGACGAAATGGACGAAGCGCGTGTAGCGAGCTGAGAGTTCCCTGCAAGGTGTGAAACGAAAAGTCCGGCTTTATGCCGGACTTTTTTATTCTGCGGCTGCGCGATAAGCCGATTGCGGCAGGACAAAAGGTACGCCCTTTTCCGGCGGAACGCCCACGCGCAATGTGCATTCATAGACACGTTCGAGCCGCTCGTCGGTCAACGCTTCGTGTGGCGTGCCCATAATATCGAGCTTGCCCTTGTTCATCACCGCAATACGGTCGGCGAACATGGCAGTCAGGTTGAGATCGTGCAGGATCGCGATCACCCCGCCGCCCGCTGCCGCAAAATCCTTCGCAATCTCCATCACCATGATCTGATGCCGGATATCGAGGCTTGAAATCGGCTCGTCCAGAAACAGATAACGCGCCTTCCCGTCCACGACCGGCTTCCAGACCTGACATAAGACACGGGCGAACTGAACGCGCTGCTGCTCTCCGCCGGAAAGCTCCTGATAAAGCCGCCCGCCGAAGCCGCCAAGATCGACCTTCTGCAAGGCGAGATCGGGCAACCGCTTTTCTTCCTCGCGAGAAACACCGCTATAGCCGCCGGTGAGCCCGATCTTCACGATCTCGCGAACCGTGAAAGGAAATGACAGGGCACTGGCCTGCGGCAGCACTGCCCGGCGCGCCGCCATCTGCCACGGCTTGATTTCGGCGAAGGACCTGCCGTCCAGACAGGCAGTCCCTGTGTATGCAATGTCCCCCGAAAGCGCACGCAACAGCGTGGACTTGCCCGAACCGTTCGGCCCGACGATTGCAGTCACCTCACCCGGCTTCGCGGAAAAGGCAATGTCGCTGATGATGATCTTGCCCGAGAGGCTTACGCCCAATGAATTTGTTTCGATCATGATAACCTCACAGATCAAGCAGACCGCGCTGGCGCAGCAATATCCAGAGGAAGAACGGCGCGCCGAAGAGCGCCGTGATGATGCCGATCGGCAGTTCCGCCGGAGCGACAATCGTGCGGCTCACGGCGTCCGCCAGAAGCAGAAGGGTCGCACCCAGCAAGGCGGATTCCGGCAGGAGATAGCGGTGATCCGGGCCTATGCTGAGGCGCAGCATATGCGGCACAACGATGCCGATAAAGCCGATCCCGCCAGCTACCGCGACCGTCGCGCCGGTGGCGGCAGCGACCGTGACGATGGCGATGTTCTTGATGCGCTGCACCTTGATGCCGAGATGGCCAGCGGCAGCTTCTCCAAGAGCCAGCGCATTGAGGCCGCGCGCAAGAAGCGGCGAAACAATCAGGATAATGGCGATGACCGGCCCCGCAGCGCCGATTTTCGCCCAGGTGGAGCCCGCAAGCGAGCCAAGGCCCCAGAATGTCAGGTCGCGTAGCTGGCGGTCGTCGGCCAGATAGATAAGTCCACCGGTCGCCGCGCCTGCCAGCGCCCCCAGTGCAATGCCTGCCAGCAGCATCGTCGCAACAGAGGTTCTGCCCCTCCGCGTCGCTACACGATAGAGCAGAAAAGTGCTGCACAGCCCACCGAGAAATGCGGCCAGCGGCAGCGCATAGACGCCGAGAATTGCGATGACAGGCGCAAGAACGGTGCCGCCGAGAACGATCATGGCTACCGCGCCGAGTCCTGCACCGGCAGACACACCGACAAGCGCAGGATCGGCAAGCGGATTGCGGAAAAGGCCCTGCATCACCGCACCGGAAACAGCGAGCCCCGCTCCTATCAGCATCCCCATGACGACACGCGGCAAACGGATTTCCATGATAATCAGATGATCGCGGCGAAATGCATCCGCGCCTTCGGCTGCACCGGAGGTCAATGTGCGCAGAACCGAGAGCACGGATGCATCCGAAGCGCCAGCCGTGAGGCTGAACAATGCTGCCATGCATAGAGCAACTGCAAGCAGCAGGATGGTGAGCCGCGCGCGTGCTGCCCGATCACCCACCACACCATCTGTATCGTTTGCTGAATGACGCGCTACAAAACGCTGTTCGCGCGCCACGCGACCCTGGATCGTCATTTCCAATAATCCTTGCATCGGGCTCGCGCTTGAACCGCGCAAGCCCGACCTTGTTACTGCCCCGCAGGAGCGCCATAGAGTTTTGCCGACAGGTCACGGATGGCAGCGCCGGTCCGAGGCCCAAAACCCAACAGATAGGACGCCTCCATCGAAACGATGTTGCCGTTACGACCCGCCGGTGTTGCCGCGATAACCGGGTTTTTCATGAGCGTTTCCGGCATCATCCCATCCGCGCCTGTATCCATGATCAGGATCATGTCGGGCGCGGCCTTCTCAACGGCCTCGTCGGTGAGCTGCTTATACCCGTGATATTCGGAAATGACGTTTTCGCCACCAGCAAGCTTGATCATGCCATCCGCCGCGGTGCCGGTGCCCGATGCCATCATGCGCCCGCCGGGAGCCGACAGGACGAAAAGCACACGCTTGCGCGAACTGTGGCCAGTTGCAGCCTTTTCAGCCGTTTCGATATCGCGCGAAACTTCGGCAGCAAGCGTCCCGGCCTTGTCTTCCAGACCGAGAGCCTTGCCCACGATCTCGATTTTCCTGACGACGCTTTCGCCGGTGAAGGCTTCCGGTACGACGATCATCGGCACGGACGCTTTTTTCAGGACATCGAGCGTGTCCTGCGGACCGCTGCCCTCCAGGAGCAGAATGCCGGTCGGATTGACCGAAAGCACGCCTTCGGGCGCGAGCTGGCGCATATATCCTATGTCGGGCAGCTTCTTCACCGTATCGGGATAAACGCTCGTCTGGTCACGCCCGGCGAGCATATCTTCCGCGCCGAGGGCGAAAACTATTTCCGTCAGCGATCCGCCGACGGAGACGATGCGCGACGTATCGGTGAAACGATCGACAGTCTCGGCGCGCGCAGCACCGGTCGCAAGCGACAATACGAGGGCGACAAGGGCGGCTCCGCACCTGAAGTGCGAGGAAATGAACGACATTGCCGTCACCCTAAGCAGCAGACGACTGCGGCAGGCGCGGAAGATTTTCCACGATCATGCGCCAATCGGCCAATTCCGCTTCGCCTTCATGACGCTCACCGAAAAACTGAACGATCAATTCGCTCCTGGCATCATAAGCTTCGAGCGAGGTCACATGCCCGTCCTTCGTCGGCTTGCGCACAACCCACACGTCAGCAATGTGATCGAGGCGCAGATGCATATGGAAGGTCGGGTCAAGCACGTTCAGCCACGGCCCCATCATCTTGATCTCATGGATCGGCCCCGTGTGGATCTGGATGCAGCCGCGGCTACCGACAAAACACATGATCGGGAGCTTTTCCTGCACTGCGTGGTTCATCATGGCTTCGACCGACGACGTATCGACCTGCCACGCGAAATCATGACCGGCAAGATGCACGGCCTGATGGCGGTCCACGCCAAAATCCTTCAGCAAGCCGACAAACTGATGCACGTCGGTAAGAGCACCCCAACGCTCGCGGAATGCGTCGAGATCGAGAAGCGATATGTCCGCCTTTGGTCCCTTTGGCGCAAGAGCGCTGGTCTCGATGGAAGGTGACTGATCGTCCAGCAGCAAATCGGCGACAAGCGCCTCATAGGCTTCAACGTCGGATGCCGGGCGCAGATGAATCTTGAAGACTGCCTCGCCCGTGGAGTCGAAGAACTGCAGGCTGCGACGCGTTGCTTCACCATCCTGCTTGGCAACGGCGAAACCGTGAACCCAATGTTTCGGGAAAATGCGAAGATCGATTTCCTTGCCGAGCGCCAGCGAGGCGTGCGGCCCCCAAATCGTCTTTTCGAAGGGACCGATCTTTTCATGGACCACGCTTTCATTGCGCGTCAGCGCCATGATTTCACCGACAGCTCCAATGCGGTTCAACAGCGTTTCAACGTCGACGCGAATACGCCGCGCCGAAATCGACACGGTCTCGGGCTGTCCGCAATGCGCTGCTACAAAATCGGCTTCTGATATATCGAGGCTCTGCGCAAAATCGCGTTCGCGCATTTTCGGATTATCAGCCCGTGCCTTGAGAATCTCCTCTGGGGAGGACTTGGTATGGATCGTCATCTGATGGTTGCCTACTTGTTTAGGATGAGCTTGCCTTGGCGGGTGATCTTCAGGCGATAGAGCGAGCCGCCGTGCTCTATGCCCACTTCCCGGGAGCCGTCGAACAGTTCGCGGCTGCCATAGGTTTTCAGTTGCGGCTCAAGCGCGCTCTTGCCGAAGCAGGGTTTTATCTGAGCCGGGACAGATCCGTTTGAATCGCCTCTGAGCTGGCTTTCAGGAATGCGATTTGCAGTTCTTTCGGAAACGGGTCCGCGCGGTAACCGCACCTGCATGTCGATATGGATTCGCCTGTTCATTTTCTCGCCTCAGCATCGACTTTCCACACGGTGATGACAGCAAATTTGTTTTGTTGACATCAATGGTCATGTTTATTAATCACTGCATTACTGGATTAAACGAGTCAAGTTTAAATCTCGCTTTTTCAGCGCAAGCCCGGAAGAAGCCATCTTCCCAGCCAGCACGCGGCCTTCTCTTGTGGGGGAAGTCATAAGTAATTGAATTTTTGGATTTCTTCGTCGCCCGCCGGGCTGACGAAGCGCGTCTGGCTCATGAAGGAAAATAGGAAATGCGGGCGACTGGTGGGGTTCACAAACGGTCAATTCTGGCGAGCACAGGGCTTGCCGTCATTCTGGTGGCGATGGCGTCACAAGCATTTGCGCAGGAACAGAAAGCCTCTGAAGAGGAAGCAGGCGTCGCGCTGAAGACGATCACCATTCGCCGGGCGACCGACGCGCAGGCGCCGACCTCCGTTACGGCACCTGTCGGCAAGGTCGATCGCGAAGAAATCAATCGTTTTGGCGGCGCGAAACTTGACGACGTGCTGCGCGGCACGGCAGGCGTGTTCACGCTTCAAAATGCCTCCAATCCGGGCGTCGCGGTCAATATCCGGGGTTTTGAAGGCTCCGGTCGCGTCAACATGATGATCGACGGCGTACCGCAAAACTATCGCAACACCGCGCATGATGCGCAGGGCTATGCCTATATCGACCCCAATCTGCTGTCGGAAATCGATGTGGCGCGCGGCGCTGTAACGACCGAAGGCGGTACTGCGCTTGCAGGCAGTGTGAATTTCCGCACGCTTGGCGTGGACGATGTCATTCTCGACGGCAAGGACAAGGGCGTTCTCGGCCGTGCCTCCTGGGGCAGCAATGGAACCGGTTTCTCCGAAATGCTGGCAGGTGCGGCTCGCGTCAATTCCATCGGGCTTGTCGCGGCCATCAGCCGTCACGATTCCAACGACTACAAGAACGGCGACGGCGTGACTGTCGAGAAGACCGGCGAAGAACTAACTTCCGGCCTGTTCAAGGCTGAATTCGGCCTCGGCGAAGACCAGAAGCTGACGCTTGGCGGGGTTCTCTACAACAACCACTACGGAACATATGCGAACGGCTACCGTCCGGGAACCTATACGATCTACGACATGTTCCTGCAGAACCGCACGTTCTTCGCGCAGTATAACTATAACCCGTCCGACAACGATCTCATCGGCATCGACGTCAACCTCTACCACAACAGCACATTGCAGAACTGGGTGGATGGTAACGGCAGTTTCGTGGGACGGCAGGTCTCGACCGAAACCACCGGCATGACCGCCTCGAACACGTCGCGGTTTACCTTTGGTGACGTGGCGGTCGCGTGGAAAAACGGCTTTGAAATCAATCACGACAATGCGGGCGGCACCTCGACGGGTGTCAACCCGACGGACGCCAACTCCAATCGCGGCGCGGTGTTTTCGGAAGCGACCTGGAAGTATCAGGCCCTGCAAGTCGTTACCGGCCTTCGCTATGACTACTTCAAGCTCGAAAGCGAAGACAGCTCGATCTCGAACAGCGACAGCGAGTTCAGTCCCAAGGTCACCGTTGCCTATAACCTGACCGACTGGTTGCAGCCTTATATCACCTATGCGCATTCCATGCGTTCGCCGAGCCTGCAGGAAACATTCCTTGGTGGCATAGCGCATGCCGGAACAGGGATGATGCATGGCAACCCCAATCTTCGCCCTGAAAAGCAGCGCGGCTGGGAATTCGGCGTCAATATCGCCCGAGATGGCATTCTGACCGCCGAAGATGGTCTGCGCCTGAAGGCGAATTATTACACAATGCGCGTCGAGGACTACATCACGGCTGCATCCGACTACAGCCAGTTCATCAATGTCGACGGCACCTCGACAGTCAAAGGCTTCGAGCTTGACGCGCGCTATGATGCTGGCTTCGCGTTCGGCGGCATTGCTTATACGCACTCCACCTCCGAACTGCCCGAACAGACAGCCGGAATGGGTGCAAACCAGTATCTGCCTGAAGATGTCGTAACGGTTACTGCCGGTGCGCGCTTCTTCGAGCGCAAGCTCGAAAGCGGCCTGCGGGTCCAGCACGTTTCAAGCGGACGGACCATCAGCGGGAACGATACCGACCCCTACACCCTGGTTGACGTCTTCGCGAAGTACAAGTTCACCGATACGGTCGATCTTTCGCTTCAGGTACTCAACATTGCCGACAAGGAATATACGCCTGCCCTCAGCACTTATGGCTCCGGTCGCGGACGCACGTTCCTCGTCTCGACCCAGTTCCAGTTCTAAAACTTCGGGAGGCGTTCTCGCCTCTCGTTCAGGATCGTCACATCTGCTAAGGCCGACCAACCTGACCGCGGCGGCCTTCTGATCCCGAGATGTGACGCGGCGAGTGCAGCCCCTACCGCTGCACTCGCCGGAACTTATATAGTTAGAGCATTCCACTTCGCACTTTCCGGGATGCGCTATAGCCAGTCCCAAACCTGATGGAAAAGGATCAGCAATGTTCATAGCCATGAATCGCTTCAAGGTTCGCGTCGGCAGCGAGGCCGATTTCGAGACCGTCTGGAAAAACCGTGACTCCAGATTGTCGGAGCTCCCCGGCTTCGAAAGCTTTCACCTGCTTCGCGGGGCGACCAACGAAGAGGAAGGCTACACGCTTTATGCTTCGCACACCGTCTGGCGCGATCGCGATGATTTCGTGGCCTGGACCAAATCAGAACAGTTCCGCGATGCACATCGCAACGCCGGGGAAAACAAGCCGCTCTATCTCGGCCCTCCGCAGTTTGAAGGGTTCAGCGCCGTTCTGGGTTCCTGATGCATGAGCATCCGCCTATCCACAGAGGTGCGGCGAAATAGCGCATAACGTCCCGGCGGCGCCATTTCAGCGCCGTCATTGTCACCGCCAAACGCCAATTATCTTTTAAAGATGGGTGGTTAACTCATATTTAGAATGATTCCAAGTTATTGATTTTTAGAACATTTCAAAAACATAAAAATTGACAGAACGGAGCTCTCGCGCCCATAACCTGACATAAATAGGTGGGTTTTATAACCTACTTAAGTAATGCCTTTAATGTTCGGGCCTTTAACCCTTGCAGTTGGAGGAACCATTGACCGGTTCAGTTCGGCCTTGCGCCACGAGTGAAATAAAGCTGTCAGTTTTTCTGCGCAGCCACACAGTTGAAGTTCAGAGTGAGCCGGTAAAGTCTCTCCTTTTGATGCTTCCCGCATCTGATTTCTGCTATTCTGGCATGGGAGATAGTTCCTCATGCTAGTGTGTAGCTGCAACGTTATTACCGATAAGGACATCGAAGCCGTCGTTATCGAGCTTCTCGATCAGGATTGCTGGCAACTTATTGTTCCTGGCACCGTCTATAACATCATGTCCAAGCGCGGCCGTTGCTGCGGCTGCTTCCCAAACGTCGTGGAAACGATCATAAGGGTGACTGAAGAGTATCATCTTCGTCATAACCAAATGGACGAAAACGTGGTCCAGTTCATGGATCGTGTACGTTCTCTACGCGACAAATTCGGGAGTTCATGGAATGAAAGGCGAACCAAAGGTCATCGAGCGGCTTAACGAGGCACTTTTCCTCGAGCTTGGCGCTGTAAACCAGTATTGGCTGCACTACCGCCTCCTCAACGACTGGGGCTTCACGCGTCTTGCCAAGAAGGAACGTGAAGAGTCGATTGAAGAAATGCATCACGCTGACAAGCTGATTGACCGCATTATCTTCCTCGAAGGTCATCCGAATCTGCAGACCGTTGCTCCGCTGCGCATCGGCCAGAACGTCAAGGAAGTTCTGGAAGCCGATCTTGCAGGTGAATACGACGCCCGCGCTTCGTACAAGAAATCCCGCGAAATCTGCGACGAACTGGGAGACTACGTTTCAAAGCAGCTTTTCGATGAGCTTCTGGCTGACGAGGAAGGTCATATCGATTTCCTCGAAACCCAGCTCGACCTCCTCGCCAAGATCGGTGAAGAGCGTTACGGCCAGCTCAACGCGGCGCCAGCCGATCAGGCTGAGTAAGCCGACCCCCGCTTTGCAATTGGAAGCCGGAGCCCTGCGCTCCGGCTTTTTTTGTCATCTCAACTTTACCGTTGCCCCTTTATCGTGATATTGCGCGCGCAATTTCCGATATTTGCAAGGTTTCCCCAATGAGCGCACCGCGCGTCAGTTTCGTTTCTCTTGGCTGCCCGAAGGCGCTTGTCGACTCCGAACGCATCATCACCAGCCTTCGCTCCGAAGGCTATGAAATCTCCCGCAAGCACGACGGTGCCGATCTGGTGATCGTCAATACCTGCGGCTTTCTCGATTCCGCGCGCGATGAATCGCTGGATGCCATCGGCCTTGCCCTCAATGAAAACGGCAAGGTGATTGTGACCGGCTGCCTGGGCGCAGAGCCCGAAGTTATCCGCCAGCGCCACCCGAACGTGCTCGCCATCACCGGCCCGCAGGCTTATGAAAGCGTGATGAGCGCGGTGCATGAAGCAGCCCCTCCTGCGCACGACCCGTTTGTCGATCTGGTGCCGCCGCAGGGCGTGAAGCTGACCCCGCGCCATTATGCCTACCTGAAAATTTCCGAAGGCTGCTCCAACCGCTGTTCCTTCTGCATCATTCCGGCCCTGCGCGGTGACCTGGTGTCGCGCCCGATCGATCAGGTGCTGCGTGAAGCGGAAAAGCTGGTCAATGCAGGCGTGAAGGAAATCCTTGTCATCTCGCAGGATACGAGCGCTTACGGCCTCGATATCAAGTATCAGGAAGCGATGTGGCAGGACCGCGCGGTTCGCACCAAGTTCCTTGATCTCTCGCGCGAGCTGGGCGAGATGGGTGTGTGGGTGCGCATGCACTATGTCTACCCCTACCCGCATGTCGATGAAGTCATTCCGCTGATGGCCGAAGGCAAGATCCTGCCTTATCTGGATATTCCCTTCCAGCACGCCTCGCCTGCGGTGCTGAAGAACATGCGCCGTCCTGCTCATCAGGAAAAGACCTCGCGCCGCATTCAGGCATGGCGTGAGACCTGCCCTGATCTGGCCGTTCGTTCCACCTTCATCGTCGGCTATCCCGGTGAAACGGAAGAAGACTTCCAGATGCTGCTCGACTGGCTCGACGAAGCCAAGATCGAACGCGCCGGCTGCTTCAAATATGAACCGGTCAAGGGCGCGAAGGCCAATGATCTCGGACTTGAGCAGGTCCCCGAAGAAATCAAGGAAGCGCGCTGGCATCGTTTCATGGCCAAGCAGCAGCAGATTTCGACCAACCTTCTCAAGAAGAAGGTCGGCAAGCGCCTGCCGGTCATTATCGATGAAGCAAATGGCACAATCGGCAAGGGCCGCACGCGCTACGATGCTCCTGAAATCGACGGCAGCGTCCACATTCAGTCCCGCCGCCCGCTTCGCGTAGGCGACATTGTGACGGTGAAGATCGAAGCGAGCGACGCTTACGATCTGCACGGCATCGCGGTCTGATGACGGCGGAAGCGGCCATAGTGATCAGAAAGGCTGTCGCGGCTGACGTGGCGGCGATTGTCACCATGCTGGCCGACGATGCGCTGGGCGCAAAGCGCGAAGATGCGAGCCTCCCCTTGCGGGATTCCTATCGCAACGCCTTTGCCGCCATCGACGCCGACCGCAATCAGCTTCTGGCTGTCGTGGAACAGGATAGCGAGATCATCGGCTGCATGCAGATCAGCTTCATACCCGGTCTCTCGCGGATGGGCATGTGGCGCGGACAGATCGAAAGCGTGCGGATTGCAAGCCATATTCGCGGCGGCGGGATCGGTCGGCGGATGATCGAGTGGGCAATCGAGCAATGCCGCGAACGCGGCTGCGGCCTCGTGCAGCTGACGACGGACAAATCGCGCTCCGACGCACTGCGCTTCTATCAGTCGCTTGGCTTTACCGACAGTCACGAAGGACTTAAGCTATCGCTTTAATATGCGACCTCAATAAATTGTAAGAAAACAAAAAGGGCGCTTTTGGCGCCCTTTTCAATTTCCGTGTTGAAACGCTTACTGCGGCAGCTTGTCGTCCACGCCGGCGACGTAGAAATTCAAGCCGAGCAAGGTCTTGTCGTCAGCCTGTTCACCTTCCTTGAGCCAGACGGAACCGTCCTGCTTTTTGATCGGGCCGGTGAAAGGCTTCAATTCGCCCGACTTGATCTTGGCTTCGGTTTCTTCCGCCAGCTTCTTCACGTCGTCCGGCATGTTTGTGTATGGCGCCATCTTGACGAGGCCTTCCTTCATGCCCCACCAGACATTCTGGCTCTTCCAGCTGCCGTCGAGAACGGCCTTGGTACGGTCGATATAGTACGGCCCCCATTCGTCCACGACGGCGGTAAGCTGCGTGTCGGGCGCGAACTTGATCATGTCAGAAGCCTGACCAAACGCCTTGATACCGCGATCATGCGCAACCTGAATGGCAGCGGTGGAATCGGTGTGCTGGGTGATGATGTCCACGCCCTGATCGATCAGAGCCTTGGCGGCATCAGCTTCCTTGCCCGGATCGAACCAGGAATTGGCCCAGATCACCTTAACCTTGAAATCCGGATTGATGGACTGCGCGCCGAGCATGAATGCATTGATGCCCTGCACGACTTCCGGCACCGGTACGGAAGCAATGTAACCGGCGACACCCTTGGTGGACATCTTGGCGGCGATCACGCCCTGCACATAACGGCCTTCATAGAAGCGCGCATTGTAGGCGGACATGTTGTCGGCGGTCTTGTAGCCGGTCGCGTGCTCGAACTTCACATCCGGGAACTTCTTGGCGACCTTCAGCGTCGGGTCCATGTAACCGAACGACGTCGTAAAGATCAGCTTGTTGCCTGCACGCGCCAGACGTTCGATCGAACGTTCGGCATCCGCACCTTCCGGCACGTTTTCCAGGAAGGTGGTTTCGATCTTGTCGCCGAGCGCTTCGATAAGCTCCTTGCGGGCCTGATCGTGCTGATAGGTCCAGCCGAAATCGCCCGGAGGTCCGATATAGATGAAGCCGACCTTCAGTTTTTCTTCTGCATGCGCCGCGCCGCCGAGCATAAAGCTCGCCGCGGTGGCAATCGCCATAAGCGTCTTTTTCATGTTCCCTGCACTCCTTGTTTTTTACCCACTAACCGAAACGAAAATCCTTGGGAGTGATCTTCGTTTACCCCTCAGCCGTTCGCTTTACCTGTCCGGCACAAACGGCTTGCCGAGCGAAGCCGGCGTATTCATCATCGTCAGGCGTTTGTTGCGCGAGATGATGACCAGCACCACAATCGTCGCAAGATAAGGCAGCGCAGACAGAAACTGCGACGGCAGGCCAAAGCCGAGCGCCTGCGCGTGGAGTTGGCCGATGGTCACCGCGCCGAAGAGATAAGCGCCGATCAGTACCCGCCACGGCCGCCAAGAAGCGAATACCACGAGGGCAAGCGCGATCCAGCCGCGACCGGCAGTCATGTTTTCTACCCATTGCGGCACATAGACGAGGGACAATTGGGCGCCGGCAAGTCCGGCACAGGCACCGCCGAACAGCACGGCCAGATAGCGTGTGCGCACCACATGCACGCCGAGCGCATGGGCCGAGCCATGACTGTCGCCGATGGCGCGCAATGTAAGCCCGGCGCGCGTGCGAAACAGAAACCACGCCACGCCGATAACCAGCAGGATGGACATATAGAAGATCGGGTCCTGACCGAAGATGAACCGCC
The DNA here is from genome assembly GCF_018066705.1 of Ochrobactrum sp. AP1BH01-1. Taxonomy (NCBI): domain Bacteria; kingdom Pseudomonadati; phylum Pseudomonadota; class Alphaproteobacteria; order Hyphomicrobiales; family Brucellaceae; genus Ochrobactrum; species Ochrobactrum sp. AP1BH01-1. Next base: position 419,096 of record NZ_JAGPOU010000001.1, read on the forward strand.
CGACGAGCGGTAGATCGGTCAGATAGGGAATATGAATGGCCTCCAGCCGAACGCCCGGAAGTCCGACAAAACTTTCGCCAAGCAGAGCCGACGCGCCAACGCCCAGAATGGTGAGCGCGAGGCCGGTTGCCACCTGATTGGTGACGAGTATGAGCGTCAGGAAGCCGAAGACGGCGGAAAAGAGAGCGCCCACCAGAACGGCGGCAAACAAGCCCAGCCATGCCGAACCGGTCATCTGCGCGATGGCGAAACCTGAAACCGCTCCCATCAGCATCATGCCTTCGACACCGAGGTTGAGCACGCCGGAGCGCTCCACCACCAGTTCTCCGATCGCTGCGATCAGGAGCGGCGTTGCTGCGGTTGCAATCGTGAGGAGAATAGCCTGTGTCAAATCCATGGGATCAGGCCTTTCCCGCTCGGGCTGCGGATATGAAGCGAATGCGATAGAGGATGAGCGTATCGCAAGCGAGAACGAAGAACAGGATCATGCCCTGGAACACACGCGCGGACTTTTCCGAGATACCGATGGAAACCTGTGCCGCTTCGCCGCCAAGATAGGAAAGCGCCAGCACCAGACCGGCCGCTATAGCTCCGAGCGGATTGAGACGCCCCAGAAATGCGACGATGATCGCCGTAAAACCGTAACCCGGAGATATGACCGGACGAAGCTGGCCGATAGCGCCGGAAGTTTCAGCAATGCCAGCAAGACCGGCAAGAGCACCCGAAACCGCAAAGACGAAGAACACCATCTTGCCCGCACTGAACCCTGCAAAGCGCCCTGCTCTCGGGCTTTGGCCTATAACCTTGACCTCAAAACCTTTCAGCGTGTGCTTGAGCAGAAACCAGACGACAAGCGCCGCGACAAGCGCAAAGATGAAGCCCCAATGCGCGCGGCCGGACGCGCTCCAGATTTCCGGCAAAATGGCGCTATCGTTGAACTGGCGGGTTTCGGGGAAATTATAGCCTTCCGGGTTTCGCCACGGCCCGCGCACAAGCCAATCGAGAAATAGCTGCGCGACATAGACAAGCATGAGGCTCGTCAGAATTTCATTGGTGTTGAAGCGCACTTTCAGCAAAGCGGGAATGGATGCGTAAGCCATCCCGCCTGCCATGCCCATCAGCATCATCAAGGGCAGAACCACCCATGACTGCAGATCGGGGAACATGACGGGCAGGATCGATCCTGCTATAGCACCTGCGATGAACTGCCCCTCGGCACCGATATTCCAGTTGTTGGACAGGAAACAGACGCAGAGGCCGACCGCGATCAGGATCAGCGGTGCGGCTTTCACGAGCAATTCATGCCATGACCAGATGTCGAGCAAAGGCTCGACAAAGAAGACGTAAAGCGCATGCAGCGGGTCCTTGCCCATCAGCGCGAAAGCAAGCCCGCCGAAAATCAGCGTCAGCGACAGCGCAAGCAATGGCGATAGCGCACTGAAAAGTTTCGACGGCTGCTGGCGTTTGACGAGTTCGATCCGCATCACGCAGCCTCTCCGGAAATACCGCCCATGAGAAGCCCGATCTTTTCCAGCGTCACATCGGCAATCGGCATGGGGTCGGAAAGCTGGCCATGGTTCATGACGGCAATGCGGTCGCTGATTTCGAGAAGTTCATCAAGGTCCTGGCTGATGACGAGAACTGCAGAACCTGAGCGCGCAAGATCGACAAGCGCCTGCCGGATATGCGCCGCGGCACCGGCATCGACGCCCCATGTCGGCTGGTTCACCACCATGACAGACGGTGAACGGTCAAGCTCGCGCCCGATGATGAATTTCTGCAGATTTCCGCCAGAAAGTGCTGAAGCAGGTGGGTTTTCGGCGCTCTTGCGCACATCCATGCGTTCGATGATGCGTTTTGCAGCCGAGCGAAGCGCGCTTTCCGTGATCAACTTGAGCTTGCCGCCGCGCTGGAACACCTTTGCATCGGTCCTGTATCGGGACAAGAGCAGATTGTCGGTCAACGTCATCGTCGGCACGGCACCATGACCAAGCCGTTCTTCCGGAACGAAGGCCGCCCCCATCATGCGTCTCTCGCTGATGCCGGCCTTGCCTGCATCCTTTCCGCGAATACGCACATTCGAGGCGTTGGACTGCAACACCTCACCGGAAACGGCTTCAAAAAATTCACCCTGCCCGTTGCCCGCAACGCCCGCGATACCAACGACCTCGCCAGCGGCAACCGATAGAGAAATATCCTTCAATGCCGTCGAAAATGGTCCGCGTGGCGGCTGTGACAAAGAGCTGATTTCAAAAAGAGCATTGCTGCCGACATTTGCCGTCGCAACGGGAGTGCGCGCCACGACATTGATATCATTACCAACCATCATGCGGGCAAGCGATGCGGCGGTTTCCTTGCGTGGATCGCAATGGGCGACGACCTTCCCATGCCGCAACACGGTCGCGCGGTCACACAGGCGCTTAACCTCCTCGAGACGATGGCTGATGTAGAGGATGGACTTGCCTTCGGCTTTCAGGCGCTCCAGCGTTTCAAACAGCTTGTCGGCTTCCTGCGGCGTCAGCACCGATGTCGGCTCATCGAGGATGATGAGATCGGGTTCCTGTAGGAGACAGCGCACAATCTCGATACGCTGGCGCTCGCCAACGGACAGATCGCCGACATGAGCCTGCGGGTCCACAGGAAGGCCATAGGTCTTGCCAACCTCACGCGCGCGTTTTGCAACCTCTGAAAGCGAAAGCGAACGGTCCAGCGACAAGGCGATGTTTTCAGCAGCGGTAAGTGAATCAAACAGCGAAAAATGCTGGAAAACCATGCCAATGCCGAGTTTTCTTGCGGCAGCGGGTTCGTCTATCGCGACAGGCTTCCCCTTCCAGGAAATTTCGCCTTCAAGGGGTTGCAGCGCGCCGAACAGCATTTTGACCAGGGTGGACTTTCCGGCGCCGTTTTCACCCAGAAGCGCGTGAATCTCACCTTGCCCGATGGTGAGGTCGACACCATCACAGGCCCGCAGCTGACCAAATACTTTCGTGAGCCGGCGGACATCCAGAAGAGGCCGGTCGGTTAAAGGCGCTGTCATTGTTCCCCGTTTGTATTTTTGAATGACCTTAGCCAGCCAGTCTGCTCTTGAAAAGCCCAAAAGCAAGCAGCGGTGGACATATGCACACCGCTGCAATCATCAATCAGTTCAGGGTAGCAGAATGGTCGTCCCGGTCGTCTTGCGGGCTTCCAGATCCTCATGCGCCTTGCCTGCATCCTTGAGCGCATAGGTCTGGTTGATCTCGATCTTGACGGCACCGCTTCCGACCACATCAAAAAGCTCGGCGGCGGTCTTTTCCAGGTCCGTTCGCTTGGCGATGTAATTGAACAAGGTCGGACGCGTGGCGAAAAGCGACCCCTTCTGCGCCAGAATGCCCAGATCGAACGGCGGAATGACACCGGACGACTGGCCGAAACAGGCAAACATGCCGAGCGGCTTCAACACATCCAGCGAACCCATATAGGTATCGCGGCCAACGGAATCATAGACCACGTCTACGCCCGCTCCACCCGTCAGCTCCTTCACCTTTTCGGCGAAGTTTTCGGTGCGGTAATTGATGACGTGGTCATAGCCGTGCTTTTTGGCCAGCGCGATCTTTTCCTCCGATCCCGCCGTACCGATGACGGTGGCGCCAAGGTGTTTCGCCCACTGCCCTGCAATCAGCCCAACGCCGCCGGCAGCGGCATGAAAAAGGATCGTCTGCCCCGGCTCGACCCTGAATGTGCGCCGCAGAAGATATTGCGCCGTCATACCTTTCAGCATCATGGAGGCGGCAGTCTTCAGGTCGACATTATCCGGAACCTTGACCAGCCGGTCGGCCGGCAAAATGCGCTCGTCTGCATAGGAGCCCGGTGTTGCCACATAGGCAACGCGATCGCCGACGCGAACATCAGCCACGCCCGGACCAACCGCCACGACCGTGCCCGCGCCTTCGTTTCCAGGCGTGAACGGCATCTGGGCGGCCTTGTAAAGCCCCGTGCGGAAATAGACATCGATGAAGTTGAGACCGACGGCTTCGTGCCGCACCTTCGCCTCGCCCGGACCGGGTTCGCCGATCTTGATCTGTTCATACTTCATGACTTCCGGACCACCGGTCTGATGGACGCGAATGGCATTGATCATGGTGCTTCTCCGCTCTTCTGCTTCTTTTCGACAACCCTTCGAGCCTTGGCAAGCGCGGCTTCACGCCCCAGGCTCGGGAAAAGCTGCATGATCGCCCCGATGAAATAGATGTAAAGCCCCGTCACGGAAATGCCGACGCGGACCCACAACGGGGCGTCCAGAGTATAATAGAGCGCAGCAGCGCCAAAGGCACACCAGAGCAGGAAAACGGTCAGATTGAGCGGACGCAAGCGGACGACCCGCACCGGATGCAGGAAGTTGATCGGCAGAAACGACAGGATTGCCGATACGACGACCGTTGCGAATGCCACCCACTCGCCCGGCCTGACGATGAAGAGCGTAAAGACAACCATGTTCCAGACGACCGGAAAGCCCTTGAAGAAGTTTTCCTTCGTCTTCATGCCCGTGTCGGCATAATAGATTGCGCTCGAAACCACGATGATTGCGCCGGATATGAACGACAGATAGGTTCCCATGAACCCGCTTTGATAGAGCGCGAAAGCCGGTATCAGAACATAGGTGACGTAATCGATGATGTTGTCGAGAAGCTCGCCAGACCAATTCGGAAGAACGTATTTGACCTCGAGCTTGCGCGCGATAGGACCGTCGATGCCATCGACGAAAAGCGCCAGCCCCAGCCACCACCACATCGCCGTGTAGCGCCCGTCGCTGGCCGCCACGATGGAAAGGAATGCCAGAAACGAACCCGATGCCGTCAGAAGATGTACCGAAAACGCCTTGGCTTGCGGCGCGGTGACTTTCTTGGCTTTGAGTTTTCCGGTCAGTTTGGTTTTCACGCCGTCCGCCATTTCAGTTTGTCGCCGCGCTTATCCCGCCCAAGACAATCCCCGAGGCGGCGAGCATATCTAATCTATCGGGGAACGCGTACACCACACAAACTGACATCCCCAAAACTTATGATCATCGAAACGTTTGTCCCTCGGGAAAAAGCCATGATCCTGCAGCAGCTTTCCCTGAATAAGCGCAAAAGAGCAAGTAAGGCGTGAGGCAAATCCGCCATAATCCCACGGAAGAATGGCCTTTTGGCTGTATTTCGGTTTAAGTGCGGCTGGAATCATCAGACGATGCACGAGGCCCGCAATGTCGGGCCGGGGATGAAATACGATGAACGATCTTGTTGTGAACAAGCCACTCACCGACATTGTCATCAGCGGTAGCGGGCCTGCCGGGATGATGGCCGCGCTGGCACTTGGCGCGAAAGGCTATCGCACCGTGTTGCTGGGACCTGAGACCGACAAGGGGGATCGTCGCACCACCGCGCTCATGATGCCGGCCATCAGGTTGCTGGAGGAACTGGGCGTCTGGCCCGATATCGAGCCGGAAGCCGCCGCCCTCGCCTCCATGCGCATTGTCGACGCGACACGACGACTTGTGAGAAGCCCTGTCGTGACTTTCCGGGCCGGTGAAATCGACGAGGCCGCGTTCGGCTACAACATCCCCAACGCCGTTTTGAACGAGAAGCTCTCCGAAGCCGTTGCACGAAATCCGAACATCCAGCGTATCAATGCACCTGTTATCGAATATCGTCACAATGGCGACCACGTGACCGTCACCCTGTCAGGCGGCGACACGCTGCATACACGGCTGGTCGTTGCAGCCGATGGACGCAATTCGATGGCTCGCGAAGCGGCCGGCATTCGCACACGCCGCTGGAGTTATCCGCAGACCGCCGTCGTGCTTTCCTTTTCGCACACTGTCGATCATGAGAACATTTCGACGGAGTTCCACACCGAGGAAGGCCCTTTCACCCAGGTTCCCCTCAAAGGCAAACGCTCGAGCCTTGTCTGGGTGGTCAATCCCGGTCGCGCCGAAGCGCTTCTTGCGCTTGAGGACACCACGCTCGCGAAGCGTATCGAGGACATGATGCAGTCCATGCTTGGCAAGATCGAGCTCGAAATCAAGCCGCAGGCCTGGCCACTTTCCGGCCTCGTGCCTCATGCCTTTGCAGCCAGACGCACGATCCTTATCGGCGAAGCCGCGCACGTTTTTCCGCCGATTGGCGCACAGGGCCTCAATCTGGGCTCACGCGATGTCGAAATGCTGGTCAAGGCCATAGAAAACGATCCGGTCGATCCCGGTTCGGATCGTGTCATGCGTTCCTATGACCGTGCGAGACGCCCGGATATTCTGGCCCGCACCGGCTCCGTCGATGCGCTCAATCGGTCGCTCCTGTCCGGCATGCTTCCGGCGCAGATCGTGCGCGGCGTGGGGTTGGAAATGCTTCGCTCTTTCGCGCCGCTGCGCGCATTCTTCATGCGTGAAGGGCTTCGTCCCGGCAGCGGTTTCTCGCATCTTCTTCCGAAACTGCCGAGCCTTCCGCACAGAGGCGACGGAAAACGTTCCAGCTAAGCTGATTTTCGGATCACCAGAGACATCAAACTGACAGAATTGCCGGTTCCCGCCGACTTTAATTTGTCGCGCAGTGAACTAAATAATGTTGCATGGGTATGACACAGATAAAGCACGCGAAATTTCAGATCGGTCAGGTCGTCAAGCACCGGCTGTTCCCCTTCCGTGGGGTCATCTTCGACGTAGATCCGGAATTCGCGAATACGGAAGAATGGTATGAATCCATTCCCGAGGAAGCGCGTCCGCACCGCGATCAACCCTTTTATCATCTGCTCGCTGAGAACGCGGAATCCGAATATGTCGCCTACGTGTCGGAACAGAACCTCGTGCCGGATCTGAGCGGTGAGCCCCTGCGTCATCCGCAGATTGAAGAAATGTTCGACCGGCTGGACAACGGCTCCTATCGCGTGAAAGCCCAGCATTCGAATTGAGATAGAGTTCTGTTTTAAAGTGACGCCTTAAAATAAAAGGGGCGCTCGAAGCGCCCCTTTGTCATGACAGACCGGACTGCAGCTTAGTTGGCCGCGCCCTTTGCCTTGTCCTGTTCAGCCTTCATCTTGGCTTCAAAGTCTTTCTGCTTCTTCTGGACGGCGTCCTGAAGTTCCTTCTGGCGTTCTTCCAGTTCCGACTGCTTGAGGGCCGGGCCGGTCAGAGCGCCGGAGAAGCCGGTGAGAGCAACCGGAATCGGGTTCGGCTTGTTCTGATAGTTGACCGAAGTCAGGGTCAGCTTGCCGCCCTTCTTGAGCGCATTGATGAGATCGTCGGTCAGCGGAGCTTCGGCGATGCAGCGATCCGGGAAGCAGATGCCGTATTCAAGCTTGACCGGCTTGTTGTTGTCGATCTGCAGGCCGACACCGGCAGGAATCAGACGGCCGATAGGAACGGTCACCTGAAAGATCTTGCGGTTGATCTTGCCCTTGATCTCGATGAGGTTGACGGCGGTCAGGAGCTGGCCGGAATCCGCGGTGACGATGTTCTGCGTGTTGCAGATATCGTTATCTTCCTGCTTCGAGCAGACCTTGAACCAGCCCTGTGGCGGCTGCTGCGCCGATGCAGGCATCGTCGCGGAGGCAAGCAGGGCGAACGCGCCAGCAATGGCAGATGCGGCAGCGATTGTCTTCGTGCTGGACATGATCAACAGGTTCCTTTCAACACTCTGATCTATAGTTCCCGTTCTGTATTTAAGTCAGCGATAGACCGTCACTGGTTTGAAAATGCGGCAACAGCGTGACCTTGAGGGTTTTAGCCCCCATTCAGGCCCGATCGGGGCCCAATCCGGAGCCGTGTTACAACGACTATGGGTATGAATCCAGATGAGTTTCGACATTCCGTGCTCGGAATCCGTCAAAATCTTTGTTTTAGCTCCCACTGTCACGTGACGGACACGCCCTAATTCCGCACTTAATGTACGATCATGCTAGTTTTCGGTTCCGAATCGACGCTTCCCTGCGACGACCATCAAACTTGTTTACAATGGACGATTGAAGTTGAACGGATTGATTGCCTATCTCCGCAAAGCGGTTGTTGCGAGCTTTACCGGAGCGGCCATTACCGCGATGCCGGTGCAAGCAATCGCGCAAACCCAGCCGGACTATGCGCTGTCCATGCACGGAGACGTGGCTCTGCCAGCCGACTTCACCCATTTTCCTTACGCGAATGCCGACGCGCCGAAGGGCGGCACGCTTACAATGGGCGTTGTCGGCACCTTCGACAGCCTCAATCCATTTGTGCTGAAAAGCATGCGTACCACGGCGCGCGGTCTTTTCGGGGACGTCGACCTCGGAAATCTGGTTTATGAAACCCTCATGCAGCGCTCGCGGGATGAGCCCTTTACCCTTTACGGCCTGCTGGCTGAAAAGGTTGCAGTCGATCCCGAACGCAAATGGGTCGAATTCACCCTGAACCCGAAGGCGAAATGGTCTGACGGCCAGCCGGTGACCGTGGACGACGTGCTCTTCACCTATGACATCCTGACGGAAAAGGGGCGTCCCCCCTACAACAACCGGATGAGCCGTGTCGAAAAGATCGAGAAGACAGGAGAACGCTCCGTTCGCTTTACCTTCAACGACAAGTCGGACAGGGAGTTTCCGATGCTCGTTGCGTCTTCGATGCCCGTGCTGCCTAAACACGCCATTGATCGAGAGACCTTCGGTAATTCATCCTTGAAACCACCTGTCGGCAGCGGGCCGTATCTTGTTTCCGGCGTGCAGCCCGGCCAACGCATCATCTACAAGCGTAACCATAGCTATTGGGGCAAGGATTTGCCGTCACAGCGCGGCCTCAACAATTTCGACACTCTGACAGTCGAATATTATCGCAATGAGACTTCCCTGTTCGAGTCGTTCAAGAAAGGGCTGCTCGATGTCTTTATCGAAGCAAACCCGACGCGCTGGCAAAAGCTCTATGATTTCCCGGCGGTCAAACAGGGACGGGTTATCAAGGACAACTTTGAAAAAGGCACCCCAGCCAATCTGCTGGGATTCGTGTTCAATACGCGCCGCCCGATCTTCGCCGACCGTCGCGTCCGACAGGCTCTTGGACTGCTGTTCGATTTTGAATGGGCCAATCGCAATCTCTTCGCCGATCAATATCGCCGCACGCAGAGTTATTGGGAAGGATCGGAGCTTTCTTCCGTGGGTAAGCCGGCTGACGACCGCGAGAAGCAATTGCTTGCACCTTTCCCCGACGCTGTCCGCGAAGATGTCATGAATGGTACGTGGCATCCGCCGGTAACGGACGGCAGCGGCCATGATCGCATACCAGCAAAGAAAGCCTATGATCTGCTGACAGAAGCCGGTTTCCGGTTTGAGCACGGCCTGGCAGTCGATCCCTCCGGCAAGCCGCTGACGTTCGAAATCATGACGCGCTCGCCCGACGAAGAAAAGGTCGCTCTCGCCTACAAACGCAACCTTGCGCGGCTTGGCATTACGGCAGAAATCCGTACGGCTGACGACGCCCAATATCAGCAACGCCTGCAGACATTCGACTACGACATGATACTCGGCGCACTGACCGGCTCGCTTTCGCCCGGCAATGAACAATGGATGCGCTGGGGTGCGGCTTCGCGGGATGTCCAGGGAAGCTTCAACTATCCGGGAGTGGCCGATCCAGCCGTTGATGCGATGATTGAAGCGCTGCTGGCCGCAAGAAGCCGCGCGGATTTCGTCAGTGCGGTTCGCGCGCTGGATCGCGTGCTTATCTCTGGCGACTACTACGTTCCGCTTTACTACCTTCCCTATCAATGGGTAGCGCGCTGGGATCGTATCGAACACCCGCAGAAGACCTCACTTTACGGCTATCAGCTGCCGACCTGGTGGCGCTCAAAACCATGACCGGGCTTTAACGTCAGTGTAATTCGCCCTACATCCACCCAATATATGATGAGTATTTAACGGGAGGCCGAGCCTCCGGTTCCTGCACGGAGATCGAACCATGGCTGCCAGAAAGATAACTATCGATGTCGTTTCGGACGTCGTCTGCCCATGGTGTTTTCTGGGGCGCAAGCGCCTCGAAGCGGCTCTCGCAATGGTGCCGGATGTGGAGGCCGAGGTGCGCTGGCGCCCCTTCCAACTGGACCCTACCCTGCCTCCACAGGGCAAGGATCGCCAAGCCTATATGCGGGAGAAATTCGGCACCGGCGGAAAGATCGATGACGTCCACAAACAGCTGACCGAACTTGGCGAGGAAAACGGCGTCGTATTCGATTTCGATGCCATTGCGCGCGCGCCGAACACCCTTGATGCACATCGGCTCATACATTGGGCCGCGCAGGCCGCTCCCGACACACAGGATAGGATGGTCGGCATGCTGTTCTCGCTCTATTTCGAGCAGGGACAGGACATCGGCGACCATGAAGTGCTGGTCGATGCGGCGGCAAGCGTCGGCATGGACGCAGCAGTCGTCGCCCGGCTTCTGCAAAGCGACGCCGACAAGACGACAATTCGCGAGGAGATCGACACTGCCAACCGCATCGGCGTGCGCGGCGTGCCGTGTTTCATTATCGACCAGAAATATGCCGTCATGGGCGCGCAGACGGCAGATGTCCTTGCCGACGCCATTCGCCAGACGGCGGAAGGTTTCGAGCCGGGAATTGCCGAAGATCGGTAATTACCCCGTCGCGATCTTTGCCAGTTGCGTCATGATGACTGCCGAGCCGTTGAGTCGCTTCTCCGGTGTTGCCCAGTCGCGGATGAAAACAATGCTCTGATCTGGCCTGATCTTGGCCATGGAGCCCTGCTCGCCGATCATCTTCACCAATCCGACCGGATTGTTGAACGTCGCATTGCGGAACTGGATGACAACGCCCTTCGGCCCAGCATCCAGCTTTTCGACATTCGCACGGCGGCAGAGCGCCTTGATGTAAACGATCTTGAGCAGATGCTGCACTTCTTCAGGCATCGGACCGAAACGGTCGATGAGTTCCGCACCGAAAGCATCGATATCCTGCGGCTCTTCCAGATCGGCAAGACGGCGATAAAGGCCAAGGCGCAGTTGCAGGTCGGGCACATAGGCTTCCGGAATCATCACCGCCGTACCAATCGCGATCTGCGGCGACCACTGGCTGTCTTCCACTTCGACAGTGCCCTTGAGTGTTGCCACGGCCTCTTCCAACATCTGCTGGTAGAGCTCGAAACCCACTTCCTTGATATGGCCCGACTGCTCTTCGCCAAGCAGATTGCCCGCACCGCGAATATCCATGTCGTGGCTTGCAAGCTGGAAGCCAGCGCCCAGCGTGTCGAGCGACTGCAACACTTTCAAGCGGCGCTCGGCCATCTGAGTCAGCATCTTGCCAGCAGGCAACGTAAACAGCGCGAAGGCACGCTGCTTGGAACGGCCGACACGACCGCGCAGCTGATAGAGCTGTGCCAGCCCGAACATATCGGCGCGGTGCACGATCATCGTGTTGGCCGTCGGAATATCAAGGCCGGATTCCACGATCGTCGTGGATAGAAGTACATCATACTGGCCGTCATAGAAGGCGTTCATGATGTCATCCAGCACGCCCGGCGCCATCTGGCCATGAGCGACGGCCACTTTCAGCTCAGGCACGTGGTTTTTCAGGAATTCTTCGATCTCACCCAGATCGGAAATACGCGGGCAGACATAGAAACTCTGGCCACCGCGATAGCGCTCACGCAGAAGCGTTTCGCGGATCACGAGCGGATCGAACGGTGAAACGAAGGTCCGCACCGCCATGCGATCAACCGGCGGCGTCGTGATGAGGGACAGTTCGCGCACTCCAGTTAGCGCGAGCTGCAAGGTGCGCGGGATCGGCGTAGCTGATAATGTCAGCACATGCACATCCGACTTCAGTTCCTTCAGCCGTTCCTTGTGCTTGACGCCAAAATGCTGCTCCTCATCGATGATGAGCAGTCCGAGATTCTTGAATTTGATCGAGCTACCAAGCAGCGCATGGGTGCCGACAACAATATCGACGGTTCCTTCCTCCAGCCCCTTCTTGGCCGCTGCAAGCTCCTTTGCGCCAACAAGGCGCGATGCATGGGCAACATTGATCGGCAAGCCATGGAAACGCTTCGAAAAGGTTTTGAAATGCTGGCGCGACAGAAGCGTCGTCGGCACGACGACCGCAACCTGAACGCCGCTCATCGCCGCAATAAAGGCAGCGCGCAGCGCCACTTCCGTCTTGCCGAAGCCGACATCACCGCAGATCAGTCGATCCATCGGCTTGCCAGCAGCCAGATCGTCCGCGACGGATTCGATGGCCGTTAGCTGGTCGTCGGTTTCATCATAGGGGAAGCGAGCGGCAAACTCGGCATAGAGACCATCGGGCGGCGTCATGACCGGCGCGCCGCGCATCTGGCGTTCGGCGGCGATCTGGATCAGATGACCGGCAATTTCAAGCAGGCGCTTCTTGAGCTTGGCTTTGCGCATCTGCCATGCGCCACCTCCAAGCTTGTCGAGAACCGCATCGGAGCCTTCCGAACCATAGCGCGACAGAAGCTCGATATTTTCCACCGGCAGGAATAGACGGTCGTCGCCTGCATAATGGATTTCAAGGCAATCGTGGGGAGCACCTGCCGCCGTGATCGTCTTGAGGCCGATGAAACGACCGATACCGTGATCGACGTGGACGACGATATCGCCAGCAGTCAGCGAGGCGACTTCCGAGATAAAATCCTGATCCCGCTTGCGGCGCTTGGAACGGCGGATAAGACGGTCGCCCAGAATATCCTGCTCAGCCACGATGACGAGATCGCCAGCATCGAAGCCACTTTCAACGGCAAGCACCGCCGCCGTCACCTTGTCGCGTGACAGCGCCTTGACGGTGGAAAGCCGGTCGACCGATTCGATCTTTTCCAGTCCGTGCTCGTCGAGCACCTGCAAAAGACGGTCGAGCGAGCCTTCCGTCCACGCAGCAACCAGCACCTTTTTGCCTGAAGCTCGCAGCTCGGCAATATGCTTCACCACAGCCTCGAACAAATTCACGTCGGTGGCGGCACGCTCCTCGGCAAAGCTACGGCCCTTGTGCACATCGGCATGAACAATCGTCCGCCCCGTAACTTCCGGCGCACCGAATGGCGTCAAGTCGATGCGCATGCCACCGGCTTCGGCGTGCTTCTCAACCTCTGACGGTGTGAGATAAAGCGTCTCCGGCTTGACCGGCTTGTAGGGCACGGCATCGCTTCCGGGCTCCTTGCCTTCCGCCTGTCTCAGCCGCGCCTCGTAATGGTCGACGACCATGGTGTGGCGTTCGGTCAGTGCCTCATGGACCAGATGATCGAAGACCACCGGCATATTGCCCGCATGGTCGAATACGGTATCGAGTGTATCGTAGAACAGCGGCAGCCAGTGTTCCATGCCGGCAAAGCGACGGCCTTCGCTGATCGCCTGATAAAGCGCGTCGTCGCGTTGCGGCGCACCGAACATAGCGACGTAATTCTTGCGGAAACGGCTGATCATGTCCGGCGAGAGCGTGATTTCGCTCATCGGCTGTAGGACAAATTCCTTGCGGGTCCCGGTGGTGCGCTGCGAAGCGGGATCGAAAGCGCGGATTGTTTCCAGCGTGTCGCCGAAAAAATCCAGTCGCAGTGGTTCTTCCGCGCCCGGCGCATAAAGATCGAGAATGCCGCCGCGCACCGCAAATTCACCAATATCGCGCACGGTCGACACACGTTCGAAACCGTTGCGCTCCAGCCGGGATGCCAGGTCGTTCATGTCGAGCTGATTGCCGGGACGCGCGGAAATCACCTGTTCGGCAATCGCCGCTTGCGGCGGCAGTTTTTGCAGAACGGCGTTGGCAGTCGTCAGAATGATCGCTGGATGCGGCGCTTTCCTTAGCGCGGCCAATGCGCCAAGCGCTGTCAGCCTGCGCGCAGCCGCATCCGCCCCCGGTGACACGCGATCATAAGGCAGGCAGTCCCATGCAGGCAGATGCAGAACCGGCATATCTGGCGCCACGAAGCTCAACACCTGTTCCAGATCGGCAATGCGCTGCCCGTCGCGCACGATATACATGATCGGCCCGCGTTCGCCGATCTCTTCCACCAGCCGGGCGAGACAGAACGCCTCGTAACCGTCGGCAACGCCGTCGATCACGATATGACGATTTGCCCCGAGCGCGTCGGAGGACTTGAGACCTAGTTTGCTGAAAACGGGCATGGGAACCTTGAACTCAGAATTCTATGCGGTCGCGGAAGGCGACAATATCGCGAAACAATGGTGTGTCGTAATCTGCCGGGATCTGGCTTTCGCCCGTCACCCATTTGAGAAGATCGCGGTCGAGCACTTCGAGAATATGCTCGAATTCATCAAGCTGCGGATCGGTGAAGCCGACTATATACTCATCCGCATATTGCCCAAGGATCAGATCCATCTCGCGCATACCGCGATGCCACGCGCGAAACAGAAGCTTGCGGCGTCTTACATCCAGATTTTCCGTCGCCAATGTGCTGCCAGTCATCCTCGGTAAGCTCCAGTCAGTTCCAAATTGCTGCTGGTATATAGCATCTGCGCCGCAAACGGGAACCCGTTTATCCAACAGGAACAAAAAGAGCACAGAAAGATTGCGCATCGCCCTTGCACGGCGGGACGAAGCAGTTAATGCTCCCGCCATGCGTCCATCCGTTCTCGATCCATTTTTCGCCTCCGTTCGTTCGCTTTCAGGCATTGGCCCGAAGGTCGCCGCCCTGCTTGGCAAACTGCTCGGCACTGACATACCAGGCGCGGAGCCGAAAGTCGGCCAGCTTCTGTTTCTGGCGCCGCATAGCGTGATCGACCGGCGAAACCGTCCCGGCATCGTCAACGCGCCGGAGGGTGCGATCGTCACGCTGGAAGTCACCGTCGACCAGCACCAACCGGCGCCGCCCGGACGCGGCAATGTTCCGCATCGCGTTTTCGCTCATGACGACACCGGCGAAATCGCGCTGACCTTCTTCCACGCACAATTGCCATGGCTGCAAAAAATGCTGCCCGAAGGCGAGACCGTCATTGTCTCCGGAAAGGTGGAGTGGTTCAACGGGCGCGCCTCCATGGTTCATCCGGACTATATTGCGAGCCTGGAAGATGCGGCCAATCTACCGATGGTAGAGCCCGTCTATCCGCTGACGGCGGGCTTGTCGCCCAAGACGCTGGCGCGTGCCGTCAAGGAAGCATTGACCCGCGTGCCGCCGCTGCCTGAATGGATCGACGCACCCTTGCTGGCGCGCGAGCGTTTCACCAGTTTCCAGCAATCGCTCAACACGCTTCACCTCCCCGACGACCCATCCGACATCGCACTTGAAAGCATTTCGCGGAGCAGGCTTGCCTATGACGAATTTCTGGCCGGACAATTGGCGCTGGCTCTCGTGCGCGCCAAGACGCGGCGGCTTTCCGGTCGCCCATTGGAGGGCACGGGGCGTATCGTCACTGAGATCATGCGCGACCTGCCCTATCGCCTGACCAAAGGCCAGGATCAGGCGGTTCGCGAGATCATTGCAGACCTC
This sequence comes from Ochrobactrum sp. AP1BH01-1, assembly GCF_018066705.1. NCBI lineage: Bacteria > Pseudomonadati > Pseudomonadota > Alphaproteobacteria > Hyphomicrobiales > Brucellaceae > Ochrobactrum > Ochrobactrum sp. AP1BH01-1. The sequence goes on from NZ_JAGPOU010000001.1 coordinate 434,528, forward strand.
AAATCGCCTGAGCGCATGTTGCGGCTTTTGCAGGGCGATGTCGGGTCCGGCAAAACGGTGGTGGGCTTGCTTTCCATGGCGCACGCAGCCGAATCCGGCGGCCAATCCGCACTGATGGCGCCAACGGAAGTTCTTGCCCGCCAGCATTTTGCGACCATCGCGCCGCTTGCAGAGAAGGCGGGACTGAAAGCCGCCCTTCTGACTGGCCGCGAAAAGGGGCGCGACCGGAATGCCGTGCTTGAAGGTTTGAAAAGCGGCGAGATCCATATTGTCATCGGCACCCACGCGTTGTTTCAGGAAAAGGTTGAGTATCACGACCTTGTTCTGGTTATCATTGATGAACAGCATCGCTTCGGTGTGCATCAGCGCCTGATGCTGACTGCCAAGGGTTCAGCACCGGATATGCTGGTCATGACGGCGACACCCATTCCACGCACCCTTGTCCTCACCGCCTTTGGCGATATGGACGTGTCGAAACTGACCGAAAAGCCAGCCGGACGGCAACCCATCACAACAGCTATCGTGCCAATGGAGCGCATGGGTGAACTTGTCGAACGCATCCGAAAAGCTGTCGGAGAAGGACAGAAAATCTACTGGATTTGTCCGCTTGTCGAAGAATCCGAAGTCGTAGAACTGACTTCCGCCGAAGAGCGCTTTGAGAGCCTCAAACCCGTTTTTGGAGAGCGCATTGGCCTTATCCATGGCCGCATGAGCGGAGCAGAAAAAGACGAGGCCATGCGGGCATTCAAACAGGGCGAAACGCGGGTTCTGGTCGCGACGACCGTGATCGAGGTCGGCGTGGATGTTCCGGACGCCACGATCATCGTCATTGAACATGCCGAACGTTTCGGCCTGTCGCAGTTGCACCAGTTGCGCGGGCGCGTAGGCCGCGGCGATAAACCGTCGACCTGCCTTCTGCTTTACAAGGGGCCGCTGGGTGAAATCGCGCAAGCCCGATTGAAGGTCATGCGGGAGACGGAAGACGGGTTCCGCATTGCCGAGGAGGACCTGAAACTGCGTGGCGAAGGTGAACTGCTTGGCACGCGGCAATCAGGAACACCGGGTTTCCGTCTGGCTTCCATCGAATCGCATGGCGATCTTCTGGAAATCGCCCGCAAGGATGCCCGCTACATTCTGACGAGCGATCCCGATCTGGAGTCCGAGCGCGGACAGGCGCTGCGAATATTGCTCTATCTCTTTGGGCGCGACGAAGCGATCAGGCTCTTGCGAGCAGGATAGCAAAATGGCGGCAATCTGCCGCCATTTCTATCAACTTATAAAGTCTTTTCTATAGTGAGCTGAATTTACTCGACAGTGACCGACTTCGCGAGATTGCGCGGCTGGTCAACGTCGGTGCCCATCAGAATGGCTGTGTGATAGGCCAGCATCTGGATCGGCAGCGCATAGACCAGCGGCGTGATGAATTCGGGCACGTCCGGCAGGACGATGGTCGCCATCGTGTCGATGCTGGCAGCTTCTGCGCCTTTTTTGTCGGTGATAAGAATGATCCGACCGCCGCGTGCGGCAACTTCCTGCATGTTGGAAACGGTCTTCTCATAAAGACGATCAGACGGCGCAATGACGATAACCGGCATGGTTTCATCGATCAGCGCAATCGGGCCATGCTTCAACTCGCCGGCAGCGTAGCCTTCGGCGTGGATATAGGAAATTTCCTTGAGCTTCAGCGCGCCTTCCATGGCAAGCGGGAAGGATGTGCCGCGACCGAGATAAAGCACATGATTGACCTTGGCCAGTTCATGGCAGACTGCTGCGATCTGGTCTTCCAGCTTCAGCACCTGGTTGATGAAACGCGGAGCTTCGGAAAGCTGACGCACCAGTTCCTGTTCGCGCTTGTCATCGATTGCGCCGCGCGATTTCGCAGCCGCGATTGCAAGCGAGGCCATGGCCGAAAGCTGGCAGGTAAAAGCCTTTGTGGACGCCACACCGATTTCCGGTCCAGCGAGCGTCGGGAAAACAGCATCCGATTCACGCGCAATGGTCGAGCCCGTCACGTTGACAACAGCAGCGATTTTCAGCCCCTGCGACTTGCAGTAGCGCAGCGAAGCCAACGTGTCAGCCGTTTCGCCCGACTGGGACACGAACATCGCCAGCGAGTCCTTCGAGAGCGGCATTTCGCGATAGCGGAATTCGGAAGCGATATCACTGTCGACCGGCAGGCGCGCAATCTGCTCGAACCAGTACTTGCCGACGGACGCCGCATAGTAAGCCGTACCGCAGGCAGAGATCGTAAGGCGGTCGATCTTGCTGAAATCGATGCCGATTGCTTCCTGACGCACCTTGCCGGTGGTGAAATCAAGATAGTTCGCAAGCGTGTGGGAAATCACCTCAGGCTGCTCGAACATCTCCTTCTGCATGAAGTGACGATGATTACCCTTGGAGACGAGCATGTTTGCCGTCTGTGTCTTCTGGATCGGACGCTCTACCTGGTTGTTGTTTTCGTCGTAAACGGTCACACCCTTGCGCGTCAGCACGGCCCAATCGCCGTCTTCGAGATAGGCGATGGTATCGGTGAAAGGCGAGAGTGCGATGGCGTCCGAACCGAGGAACATTTCACCTTCACCATAGCCGACAGCCAGCGGCGGTCCCTGACGTGCGCCGATCAGGAGTTCTTCGTCGCCTTCGAACAGAAACGCGAGCGCAAAGGCGCCGTGCAGCAGCGGCAGGCTATCGCGGACAGCCTCGACCGGAGACTTGCCCTTTGCCAGTTCACGCGTCACCAGATGGGCAACAGCTTCGGTGTCGGTTTCCGTCTGGAATTTGTAGCCTTCGGCCTCAAGCATGGCGCGAAGCTCGGCGAAGTTCTCAATGATGCCGTTATGAACGACCGCGAGGCGCTCGGTGATGTGCGGATGCGCATTGCGCTCCACCGGCTTGCCATGCGTCGCCCAGCGCGTATGTCCGATGCCGATGACGCCGGGAAGCGGCTCGCCAGCCAGTCGCTTTTCCAGATTGACCAACTTGCCTTCAGCACGGCGGCGGTCAAGCTTGCCGTTCTGCAGTGTGGCGATACCGGCAGAATCGTAGCCGCGATACTCAAGCCGCTTCAGTGCATCCACGAGAAGCGGAGCGACTTCGTTATTTCCGATTATGCCGATAATTCCACACATAGGCTGCTCCAGATCCGAGGTTGAGACGTGTGCTTCGCGGTTTAAAGATTCTAACGCAGATCGGCAACCCAGCGGATTGTCGCTCGCTTAGAGCGGTTCCTGTTTTAATGGAATCGTTGGAACCGCTCTAACTCACTGTTTCTGCCGCATTTCCGAACGCAAAACCGTTTCACACTTTTGCTGGAAATGCTCTAACCTATTGGACGATTTATTTCGCCGAGGTTTTAGCCGCTTTGATGGCGGCATACTTCTCTCGCAGGATTTTCCCCCGGCCTTCCTTTGTTTCTTGCCGCGCACGACCAAAGGCCAACGCATCGGCAGGAACATTGTCGGTAATCGTGCTGCCCGATGCGATATAGGCATTGTCGCCGATTTCCACCGGTGCAACCAGCGAACTGTTCGACCCGATAAACGCGTTTTCGCCGATCACCGTCTTGTACTTGTTGTAGCCATCGTAGTTGCAGGTGATTGTGCCAGCGCCGATATTGCTCCCTGCACCGACAGTTGCATCGCCAACATAGGTCAGGTGATTGATCTTCGCGCCTTTATGCACGGTGGCATTCTTCACTTCGCAGAAATTGCCGACCTTGGTCTTTTCCCCCAGATTTGCGCCAGGACGCAGGCGCGCAAACGGCCCGATCTCCGCCTTCGGCCCAACTTCTGCACCTTCCAGATGCGAGAAGGAATGGATGAGCGCACCCGACGCAACATGCACGTGGGGACCGAAGAAGACATTCGGTTCAACGATCACATCCGCCTCGATTAGCGTGTCGTGCGAGAAGAACACTGTTTCAGGCGCAATCAGCGTCACGCCTGCAAGCATCATTTCCCGGCGCTTGCGATCCTGCCAGATGGCTTCGGCTTCAGCCAGTTCAACACGGTTGTTGATGCCGATGACATTATCGACCGGCACTTCAATCGCCGTCACACGCATGCTTTTGCCGTGCGCTATGGCCACGATATCGGTCAGATAATATTCGCCTTTGGCGTTGTTATTATCGACAGCATCCAGAAGCGCCAGAGCATGTTGGCCGCGAACAGCCATCAGCCCGCCATTGCAAAAACCGATCTGCTTCTGCTCTTCGCTTGCTTCTTTTTCCTCAACGATGGCGACAAGCTTGTCGCCCTCTTCGATCAGGCGGCCATAGCCGTGCGGATTGTCCGGACGGAAACCGATAACAACGACATCGGCGCCATCGGCCAGCCGCTCGCGGGCTTTTTGCAAAGATGACGCCTCGATCAGCGGCGTATCACCGAAAACGATGAGTAGGTCGTCATAGCCGCGCTCAATTGCTTCGCGTGCTGCCAGAACGGCGTGTGCCGTACCGAGGCGTTCCTTCTGCTCAAAGGCCGAGACGGGACCTGCGTTTTTCTCCACCGCCGCACGCACTTCGTCGGCACCACGTCCAACGACCAGCGCAACATCGCTTTTGCCGGTGCCCTGAACTGCCTTGACCACGTGCGAGACCAGCGGCAAGCCCGCCACCTGGTGCAGCACTTTCGGGAGGCTGGATTTCATGCGTGTGCCTTCGCCAGCAGCAAGCACGATGGAAAGGCAGGTACGGTCTGTCATGGTGTCGTCCAGAAAATTGAGATGATCTTCGCTCATAACATCAAAGCGTCTATGAAAACTTACGGGCCTTTAGCCCAATCGGCCAAGCGCAGGGAAATTCTCAAGCAGCCAGAAAGAAAACGATTGCATCCCGCCGGTCAGGAACAGGACTCCCGCTGCAACCAGAAGCGCGCCCATCGCTTTTTCCACCTTGCCGAGATGCACCCGGAAGCGCGAAAGAAATCGCATGAATGCGCCAGAAAAAAGAGCGGCAATCAAAAAAGGAATGCCGAGGCCGAGCGAATAGGTTGCCAGCAAGAGCGCACCCTCACCGACCGTGCTGCTGCCGCCTGCGAGCGTCAGGATCGGCCCGAGAACGGGCCCGATGCACGGGGTCCAGCCAAAGGCGAAAGCCAGCCCCATGACATAAGCCCCAAGCGGGGACGCTGGAGCGTTGCGCGCCTGAAAACGCGCTTCCCGGGACAAGAACGACAAACGCAGAACGCCGAGGAAATTCAGTCCCATCAATATGATGACGACGCCCGCGACGATCGCAATTTCCTGCTGCCAGGCGCGCAGGAAAGCGCCGATGGAGGAGGCTCCGGCGCCAAGCGCCACAAAAACAGTCGTGAAACCGAGAACAAAACAGATTGCTGCAAAGGCCAGCGAACGGCGCGCCGAAGGTGCTGTCGCAACGGTCGTCGCCTTCTCCGCGCGGAAATCCTCGACGCTCACGCCTGCCATGTAGCACAGATAGGGCGGCACGAGAGGCAGGACGCAGGGTGAAAGAAACGACAGGGCGCCAGCTCCCGCTGCGGTCATATAGGAAATATCGAGCACCAATACCTCTTTCAATTCATCAAATCACTTGCGATCCGGCCCGACGGCAGGCTTATATAGACCAACTTCGGCTTTACTTAGAATATTTTCAATGCGGCATCTCGCTCGAACACAAGTTCGCCCTAAATCGAGATCATTGCGCGATTTATAATATATTGCTCCAACCGGACGACGTTCCTATGAGCCTTATTGATGATAAAGCGCCTGCAACATCATCTGCAACGTCCACCAGCGGACGTTTCAAGCGCTACCAGCATTTTCTGTTTCCGATAGCCGGTATCGCCATTGCTTTGCTTGCAGTCTATGTGCTGGAGAATCTCCTCCAGCATACCTCCCGCAAGGACACGCTCGCCGCGCTGCACAACATATCGTGGGCAACGCTGGGCCTTGCCGTGTTCTTCACGGCTCTCAGCTATGCCGCTGTCGCGCTCTATGATGTAGTGGCTGTCGATACGATTGCCCCCAACCAGATCCCGCGACGCATTGCAGCCGTTGCAGGTGCCGCCGGCTACGCAATCTCCAATGCGCTCGGCTTTTCCCTTTTGACCGGTGGCGCTCTTCGTTATCGCATCTATGCGGCGGAAGGCGTGAGCCTTGCCGACATAGGCAAGATTGTTGGAACATCATGGTTCGCAATCTGGTTCGCGCTGATCATCATGGTCGGTGCCGCGCTTCTCATCGATCCGGGGGATGTTCCCTGGCTCTCTGCCATTGATTCCCGTATCGACATTGTTGCCGGTATCGCCATTCTGGGCGGCATCGGCTGGCTGATCTACTGGCTGTCGCATGGACAGCGCAGCTTCACGATAGGTTCGTTCAGCCTGCGCCTGCCCAATTCCAAAGGCGCGCTGACCCAGATATTTGCCGGGCTCGTGGATGTCGGCGCAGCCGCCGCTACGCTCTATGTCCTCATGCCTGCCGACGCAGTGCCAAGCTTTGCGGTTTTCGCACTGGTCTATGTGATCGCCATCGTGCTGGGCATCGCCAGCCATGCGCCCGGTGGCCTGGGCGCCTTCGAGGCGACGATCATTGCGGGTCTTGGCCTTGGCGGAAAGCCGGACGCGATTGCGGGCCTTCTTGCGTACCGGCTTATCTACACGATTATGCCGCTTGTTGTGGCTACAGCGGGCATTCTCATATGGGAGATCATGCGCCGCCGTCATATGCTCGGCAAGCAGGCCCGCTTCGCCAAGCGTCTGGTCGAGCCGCTCATCCCGGGCCTGTCTGCCAGCATCATCTTTCTGGGCGGGATCATTCTTCTCGTATCCGGCGCAACGCCGGACCTTCGCTACCGCGTCGAAGTGCTCTCCGATATCGTTCCAGAATCCTTCATGGAAATGTCGCATCTCGCCGCCAGTCTCGTCGGCGTCGCGCTGCTCATCGTTGCTCGCGGCCTCTCGAAGAGGCTTGCACGAGCTTGGGTGGCCGCGCAAATCCTGCTTCTCTGCGGCGCGGCCTTTTCTCTGACCAAAGGGCTCGATTGGGAAGAAGCCATCACCCTCTGCCTTTTCGCTTTCACCCTGTGGGGTTTCCGGGATTCGTTCTATCGCCGCCCCATTTCAGGGCCGTTCGACCTCAGCTGGAACTGGATCGCGACAGTGGGCACGACTGTGCTCGTTTCCACATGGCTCGGATTTTTCGTTTATCGACACGTGGAATATTCCAACACTCTCTGGTGGGATTTCGCCTGGAACGGCAATGCACCCCGTTTCCTGCGGGCGACCGTACTTGTCTTCGCCGTGGTTGCTGCGGTCGGCCTTTACTCGATCATCAACCGAAACGGTCATCGCAGGCGGAAAGTTGATTATTCGATACCCGACGCGGTGCCCGATCTCGTCGCCCAATGGCCTCACACGGATGCCGCCCTGGCGCTGCTTGGCGACAAGCAATTTCTTCTCGCCCCCGACAACAGCTCCTTCATCATGTATTCCCAGTCTGGAGGCAGTCTGATCGCGCTTGGCGAACCCATCGGCAACGAACAAACGGGCAGAGAGCTCGCTTGGTCTTTTCATGGGCTGGCCGACAAGCTCGCCCTGCGCACCGTATTCTACGGTGTCGGTCCGCAAAGCCTCCCCCTGTTTCTGGACATGGGGCTTGTCGCCTTGAAGCTCGGCGAAGTCGCCCGCGTTGACCTCACCGATTTCTCTCTGGATGGCCCGCGTCGTCAGCCGTTCCGCTATGCCGACCGGAAGATCGACAAGGACGGGCTGACCTTTGAAATCATCCCGGCAGCTAATGTGCCGCCGCTCATTCCACGCCTGCGCGAGATTTCGGACGCTTGGCTGGATTTTAAATCGGGCAGCGAAAAGGGATTCTCGTTGGGGTACTTCGACGACGAATACATGACGCGTTTCGATGTCGCAGTGTTGAAAAGCGGCGGAGAAATCGTGGCTTTCGCCAATATATGGCGCGGCGCGGATAAACATGAAATCACTGTCGACCTCATGCGCTACATGCCCAATGTGCATAAGCTCCTGATGGACGCGCTCTTCGCGAAACTGCTGATGGCCGGCAAGGAGGAAGGCTACAAGTGGTTCAATCTTGGCGCTGCCCCGCTTTCCGGCTTAAGCGGCAGCAGACTGGCCTCCCGATGGAACCGTTTCGGCTCCTTCATCTACAAGCGTGGCGCCGATCTCTATCATTTCGGCGGATTGAAAGCCTTCAAGGAAAAATTCGATCCTGTCTGGACCCCGCATTACATGGTTTGTCCTGGCGGACTTGAGACGCCGCGCGCCCTTCTCGATGCCACGACCCTCATCAATGGCAGCCCACTGGAGTTCATCCGAAAATGACGAAAAGACGCGTTCTCTTTATTGTGCTCGGGCTGGCGCTCTTGGCAGCAGCAGGCGTGTACGGCACAGTGCACACGGGTAAAATCGCCCGGCTCTGGACGAAAATCATCGATTCCGACGAACCGGTCATCCACGCCAGTGCTGAACGGCTATCCAACATCCCTGTCTATATGCCGGAGAACGACCCGGTGGGTCTTGCTATCCTGTTGAGCGACGACGGCGGCATAGGCGACCGGGAAAAACAATTCATGGATGCCATGCTTGCCCGGAATATGATTGTTCTGCCGGTCGACCTTGGCCCGTGGCGGGCTGCCCTCGATAAGGAGGACGGCGAGTGTAACTATCTGGACTCGGATTTTGAAGCCATAGCGAAGGAAGCTCTGCGCGGGCTTGACCTTGGCGTCTATTTTCACCCCGTTCTGACCGGCATCGGACAGGGCGCGACCATTGCCTATGCTGCTGCCTCGGACTCGCCGGATGCGACGATTGCAGGTGCCGTTGCGCTCGATCCGGTTCCGGCAAAGACCCGCCTCCCTTCCTGCACGGAGAAAGCGCAAGCAACCAAGGCCCCCGATGGAGGCTTCACCTATGGTTTCAATGTTCCAGTTCCGGCCCCTGCTCTCGTGATCGGACCGGCCGGATCGCCGACGAACAATCCGGTTACAGCGCGTCAGGAAAACTTTGCTGTACTTCAATCTGCTCCTGCGTTTCCGGCCCGACTGAAAATGGCTGTCGACAATGTCATCGCCATGGCAGACCAGGATGCCAAGAACGAAGCGCTGCCTGTCGTGGACCTTCCAGCCAAGGGCGGGAAAGCCGATATGGTTGCGGTCTTCTATTCGGGAGACGGCGGCTGGCGCGATCTCGATAAATCCATTGGCGAATGGCTGCAGGCCAATGGCGTCCACGTGATCGGAGTGGATTCGCTGCGTTATTTCTGGTCGGAACGCACGCCGGAGGAAATTGCCAATGATACAACGGCAATGATCAAGAAGGCCGATCCGACAAATAAATTGCCGGTGGCGGTTCTGGGCTATTCTTTTGGCGCGGATACATTTCCATTTGCCTGGAAATATCTACCCGCGGCCATACAGGACCGGACGAAAATGATCGGCCTTCTCGGGGTTGAAACTACAACCACCTTTCAGGTTTCCATTGAAGGCTGGCTTGGAATGAACGGGGACAAGGATGTCGTTCCGGCCATTTCGACCATTCCGCTGGACCGGGTGGTCTGCGTCTATGGCGAGGAAGAAGAAGACACCGCCTGCACTGCTGCCGAACTGAAAGGGATGGAAGTGATAAAACTGGCTGGCGGTCATCATTTCGATGAAAATTATACGCCCATTGCCGCGAGCCTTCTGGAAAAGATGCGCAGCCGAGCCGGATTGCCGCCGCGACCAGCCAGTTGACGATTGGTCGCCAAGGACGAAACCGGCGCATATCCAATAATTCGCCCAACTGTAAAACGGGAGATCAACGATTTCAGCTAAGTGCTTGTTTTTGGTGAGCGCGCAGGGATTCGAACCCTGGACCTACTGATTAAAAGTTCATTTCAAATGGCTTTTAGAAGGCCTTCAAATCCATAGCATTTTCGTCGTGTCCGCACATATCGTACTGTTTTTATTGTGAAAAAACTCGTTTCATCAGTGACAAAACGTGACATAGCACGTCATAATGTGTTAGTAAAGTTACGGACACAGTGCGGACACGGACATGGCTGAGAAATTAACGGACACGCTAATTAAAACCCTGCCTGCCCCCGACAAGGGGCAGCGGATCACCTATGACACGGACGTGAAAGGCTTCGGCGTCCGTGTGACAGCAGCGGGCGCTCGCTCTTTCATTTTGAATTACCGCACCCGCTCAGGCAGGGAGCGGCGCTACACGATAGGTTCTTTTCCCGATTGGAAGGCCTCCGCCGCGCGCACTGAGGCGTCGGAGCTAAAAATGCGCATCGACCGCGGCGAAGATCCGATGGCCGAGGTCGAAGCGGATCGCAATGCGAAAACTGTGGCCGATCTTTGTGACGAGTTCGAGCAGCGCCATTTGACGAAGGTGCGGCCTACCACCAAGCGCGATTATGAAGCGCTCATTCGGCGCGAAATTCTACCGGCAATGAAGCATCTGAAAGTCGCTGAGGTCACATTCAGCGATGTTGACGATCTGCATCGAAAAATCACAAAGCGCGGCGCTGCCTATCTCGCTAACCGTACTGTCGCCGTCCTATCCAAAATGTTCTCACTCGCCATGAAATGGGGCTGGCGAGACAATGCATCGGGCAACCCGGCGAAAGGCATTGAGCGGAATCAGGAGGCAAAGCGGCATCGCTATTTGACGCCGAAAGAGCTGGCCAGACTGACAGGCGCGCTTGCGCAGCACGATGATGTGCAAGCGGCGAACATCATTCGCTTGCTGTTGCTGACCGGCGCGCGGCGTAATGAAGTGCAGAGCGCTAAATGGGCAGACATTGATTTTGAGGCCGGAGTTTGGACGAAGCCCGGCAGCACGACCAAGCAGAAGACAACCCACCGCGTACCGCTTTCCGCGCCCGCCCTGCAACTGCTTGTCGCGTTGCGTGCCAAAGCGGACAAAGCCAAGGTTGCTTCCGAATATGTCTTCCCCGGTCGCGGAAACAAAAATCATCGCCTTGAACTGAAAAAGGACTGGCGGGAACTGTGTATTGCCGCCGATCTGGTGGACACGAAAACGGAAATCGACGCCAAGGGGCAGGAACGGGTAATCGTGACGCCAAACGCGCGGCTCCATGACTTGCGCCATACCTATGCCAGCGTTTTGGCGAGCGCGGGCTTGTCCTTGCCCGTCATCGGGGCATTGCTCGGACATTCTCAGCCTGCAACCACCGCCCGCTATTCGCATTTGATGGATGACCCGCTGCGGCAGGCGACCGAGCGCGTGGGCGCAATCGTCATGTCGACCACAGAAGGCGCTGAGATCGTACCGATGAAAGGTAAGGCGTCATGATCCCTATTCGCGAAGCTTTCGAGCAGATCGGGCGCGAACAGTTCCCCACCGAATGGAGCGGCGAAGAAATCGCCATTCTCGATAACTGGCCAACCGTTGACGCTCGTGACGCTTTCGCGGCAGGTCAGCGCGCTGCCTTCGACCGTTGCGTGGCAGTTGTGACGCATCTTACACAAGAACTAGAAGCAGGTCGCGCCGTGGCAATCACTACCAACGCCAAACATGAACGCGTTGACGTGTCCGCCGATTATTGGCGGAATAGCGCCTATGACGGGCGTTGGAACGATGGCGCACAAAACCTTGGCGAATATCTGATCGATAAAAGTACATCTCGGTTCATCCGCCGCGCTGCATCACAAGCCACAGCAGGGGAACCTGGCGCTCCGCCTAAATATCAGAAGCCGGAACTGCAAAAGGCATTCAATCGGTATTGCGACACGGTTGGCTTCCCCAGTTTGAACAACGAAAAGGGTTGGCAACGGCAAGCGGACGTTCAGCGCTGGTTGGTTGTGCAGATTGAGGAGCTTGAGGGGATAAAAGCCGATCCGCGCGATACAGCAATTAAGACCTATGCCCGTGACTTCATGCGGGAATATTCTGCCAAAAGGGTGGAAACCTGATTCCTGCCCATTGCAACCCATTCCGGCTCACGCCTCCCGCCTGTCAGCAATTACGTTTCGTTTGTCACCATTACAAACGGAACGAAACCATGTCGGCCATACTTGACGAATATCTAACGAGACAGGAACTGGCGCGCGAACTGCGTGTCGCCTCTCGCACCATCATCCGCTACCAAAATCAGCCGAACGGTTTGCCATATACCAAGATGGGCGGTCGCATCCTCTATCGCCGTGCATCGGTCTTGGCGTGGCTACAAGCCAATGAACTGCGTCCGAACCCACGCCGCAGCAGCCGCGCTTAGCGGTGTGTGCGGACACATTGCGGGTCTGACCCCAACGCAGTCATTCGTTATCCAACAAAAACAACAAGATATACTTATCTAGCGACTGATGAACCATCAGTTGGAAGGAATACTCAATAGTTCGAGCGCGGGCAGATTTCGATTGATTGCCGTATTTCGAAATTTCCCCAGCGCATATGCGATGCTTTGCGGCTGACGCCCAATGACAGGGGCGACGTCCTTGTCATGCGTCACAGCCTCGGAAATCGAAGGTGAGCAATAGTTTAACGCTCAGCACCCCTCACCCGCAATAACGGCGACAGCTTCTATCGCAAATATTGCTTGAATAATCTTCTATATTTGCGGGAACGTTACAGTTCGTTGATTTTAACAAATAAAAATAAACCCGACAAGGATTAGTGGTCCTTATCGGGTTAAATCAAAGTAGACGCGAAACATGCAATGATGAAATTATGGGAAAAACCAGAATTCGTCACTGAATATTTCAGCGTCCGCTCGCAGAATGAAAGGACGCTGACTATGCAGACCGCGAACAACTTCGAGAATATCCCTCAAGAACTGCGCGAGTTGGAGCAGTGGGTCGTCTGGCGATATGTTGATCGCGGTGGCATGAAGACCAAACCACCTTACTACCCAAATTTTCCAAATAGTCCCGCAAATGTGTCCGACCCCACCACATGGGGATCGTTCGATTGTGCTACCGCTGTTGTAAAGGAAGGTAAGGCTGACGGCATCGGGTTTGTTTTCACCGAGCAGGACGAATTCTTCGGCATCGATATTGATAGCGAGGAAAAAGTCTCGCAGGAACACATCGAAGAGCGGCAAAAGTTGTTAAAACAGCTTCTAGCTTCAACCGATACTTACGCAGAGGTTTCGCCATCGGGCAAAGGGCTGCATCTTATTGGTCGTGGCAAGTTGCCGGAAAAGGGAGGTAAAAAATCCACATCGGCTCAAATCGAAATATATGACAACAAGCGCTTCTTCACTATGACCGGCAACATTCATGAAGAACGGAATACCATTGCCCACGCACAAGGGGTTATCGATGATCTGTTTGCCAGATTGAGCAGGAGGCAACTGGCAAACACCAATGCCCCTGTGGAGGATACTGACAAATACCGCCGTCTCGACCTTGATGACGTTGAAGTGCTTGTGAGGGCCGAACGGTATTCCGATTTTGAATCTCGTTTCAATGCACAGGTTGGATGTGAACCGGGCCGCTGGTCCGAGACATTTATGGCAGTCGTCGGCAGATTGGATACCGTGACGGGTTCGGTAACACAGGTTCGACGGCTCGTTATGCAATCACCCATGGTGCAGAAAGCCCCGCCATCTGCGGCAGGCGAACCGCGCTTGGCAAAGGCCGAGCGCAATTTCAATCACGTGCTCGGTCGAGTGCGCGACAACAATACGGCCTTTCTTTATCATGTTGATTTTGGTCGCCGCACGTGGGAACGGATCAAAGCATACCGATCATGGGAGGAAAGCAAAGGGCCTCAAAACGGCAACTCTAACTTGCGTGCGACACCATATATTTGGCGCGATCCAGCGACCATCCAAGCACGACAATGGCTTTATGGACGAAATTTGATCCGCAAACAGGTTTCAGTAACTGTGGCGCCCGGCGGCGTTGGCAAATCGTCTCTCCTGATTGCTGAAGCACTAGCAATGGTAACAGGCAGGGAATTGCTTGGGAAAACGGTGCGGGAGCCGCTGCGCGTTTGGTCTTGGAATTTGGAAGACCCTCGCGATGAGATAGAGCGGAGGATTCAGGCAGCGTGTCTACACCATTGCATTGCGCCCACCGAATTGGGAGACCGACTCTTTATCGACACCGGACGCGAGCAGGAACTTTGCATAGCCAAGAGCAATGGGCATGGATTTCAAATAATCGAACCGGTAGTGAAGGATTTAGCGGCCGAAATGCTCGAGCGCCAGATTGACGTACTTATTGTGGATCCGTTCATTTCCTCGCACAACGTTTCAGAGAACGACAACTCAGCTATGGATGCCGTGGCGAAGCAGTGGGCCAAAGTGGCGGATAAAACCAACGCGGCAATTGTCCTTGTGCATCACACCCGCAAACAGAACGGGGACGAAGTAACTGCCGAGAGTGGACGGGGAGCGAAAGCGGTGATTGACGCCGCCCGTGATGTCCGGGCGTTGAACCGGATGACAGACCAAGAAGCAAAAAAAGCCGGTATCGAAACAGAGATGCGTAGGCATTATTTTCGCGCTTATTCCGACAAAGCAAACCTAGCACCTCCTGCTGCAAACTCAGACTGGTATAAATTAGAAAGTATTTGGTTGCCCAACGGTGATGCCGTAGGCGTCATCACAGCATGGGAGTGGCCGGAAAAAGCGTCCACAGGGGTTAGCGAAGAAGAAGAAAGTAACGCAATTCGCAAAGTGCAAGATTTAATCGGAACCGAACGAAATTACAGGTCTGATTGGAGATCCCAGGACACATGGGTCGGAAACCTTATCGCCGACACTCTCAAACTTGACATAAAAGATGACCGTCAACAGATCATTGGACTTATCAAGCGATGGGTCGAATTTGGATGGCTCAAAAAAGAACGACGACCTGATGGGCAGCGCAAACCTCGTGAGTTTATTGTCGTTGGCACTCTGGTCAAATGACTACCTTTGCGCCAGTGCGCCATTGGCGCAAATTGACTGGCGCAACTGGCGCAATATCCCTATGCGTCAGCCCCCTGCTTGCTTGCGCCAGTCGTACCCCCCTTTAGGGGGGCGACAAGCAGGGGCTAGCGCAGGATATTGGGGGGGGGGGGGATTTTAGGGACTGGCGCAAATTCTTCACTGGCGCATGAAAACCTACGCCTGTGGTGATCATTGCGGATTGCATCAGCGCAGTAGCCGACGCACGATGGGTTGAGAGTTCCAAAAGTGCCTCGCGCGCGTGCTGGTCAGACGATAGGTGATCCGAGAGACAGGTGGGGGAAATCCTCTTGAGCAGAATGGTGGGGGTGCGCAGCCTGCCTCTTTCTCGCGAAACTGATCCATAGTCAGTCTCGCTTGTCAGCTAACTAATTCACTTTATTGCTTTTTGACGCCGGTAGCGATTGTCGTGTCCGCAGGACGTCCGCAACCCGCAATTAAATCGCCTGCCCGACCGCGCACGTTCGCCGAATACGGCGTTTCTTCGAATGGCCTTAGCATCGCACGGTTGACACCGGTTTCCCGCGTCACGAGCGAGAATAAGCGAGATTGCGATACGGCTTGATATTGTTCGCCGCGTCTGCGTTTGCTTGCCCCTTGCCGCCCCACCTGTCTCTCGGACCTCACCTCCAATAATCCAAACAATACCATAGAAGAACCTATAATTTATGGTGTTCCTCTGAAAATATATTGCGAATGTATTTACATCAGAGTTGTTCATTTAGAGAAAAACAAATGGATAAGAAGATTGAATACTTTGTTATTGTCGCAAAGACAAATGCTCGAAGCCTCATCTGTGGTTCAGAAACTTGGTATACAGGCACAGATGTATGTCGAATTCTCGGTTTTCGTATCAATCAAAGCGGCATTTTCTCCGAACTACAGAAAATCAAGCCCGGCCAACGAAGATCGTTGCCAGAGAACGTCGGCGGTAGACGCGCGCCGGTGATGATTAATGAAGAAGGCATTCGCACCTTGGCCCGGGTTGCTGTCCAGAGAATTCAAACTGCAAAGGAGACCCTAAATGCGCCCAACGTATTTCTCTATGGCTGACGGTCGCACAGTCGATGCATCCGAAGCGCTGTTGAATGGCGTATTACGTGACGGGTATGGCACCCGTACTCGTGCGATGATGAAAGATCAGAGCACAATTGCGGACGCCGACGAACTGCGTGCCCATGAGCGCGGTGTCAGCCTTTCACAGGCAGCTTATGAAAATCGGGTGTCTGATTCTTGGAAGAATGAACAGAAATCCGACCCAGTTGCACGGACGGGCGACGACGCCAATGGGCAGGCAGCATACGAGCGCCGAATTGCCGATGCATGGAAGGGAGCGCGCTAATGTTTACGTATGAGATTGAAAACACCATTCAGAAAGCGCTTGCGGACCTCAAGTTGAGCACGGATAAGCGCGACCAGATCGATGCGCTGCTAAACAAAGACCCGAAAGAGCAGATTGGTGCGGTAAATGCGCAGACCGGGCGCGTTTACAACGTAAAGACTGTTGTTGAAAAATTGACCACAGACCTTGCCGTTCAGGATCGCGATATCCAGCGCCTGAAAATGCAGCTTAACAAACTTACCGCCGATCTCGCCGAAGCGAAGCTTCGCGAAACCAAAGCGCGCGTGGTCGCGGATGAAGTGACAGCCAGCATGGCGGCAATGGATGCTTTACTTGCCAATTCGGCGATTCCGCTCGCCGCTGAGTTGCGCCAACTGCTCGCAGATGGCGAGATCGTTCTAGACGCAATGAATGCAGCCAATGCGGCTCTACCGCAGAACGAGCAGTTGACCGCGCTCCCTATGCTCTCTCGACTTGCCCAGCAGCCCGAGCGCGTTATCTCGGAACGGATCATTCAAGTCTGGATTGATGAGAAAACACGCAAGCCCGTTGCCGAAAAGATGCTGCACTGTTTCCAAGGCATCGAAAAGGCTCGCGCACAGCGCATTTGCGGCATTCACATGGGCGGTAGGGCGTTTCTCTTACCCGTGCGGGAGGTGACGTTCGTTCCCGCACATCGCTTCAACTGGCTTAGTGAGGATGGCGAACCCGCACCGCAAACCCGGCTTGAAAGCATTCCCGACGACCTAATGGCGGCAAGGGATGAAGCAGTCGCGGCGGACGAGAAAATTATAGCGGCTTAAAAAGCGCCTTGGGATGTGGCGTCGTCCCAAGGCGCTTGGCTCAGGGCGGGATTCGCTGACTCCCTATCCTGTCCTGAGCATCGATTGTGAGGTATTCAGCATGACGATACTAACAGAAGAGCGAGTTGCCCTTGCGCTGCGTGACACCGGCGCGATCATTGCAAATGCCGCCGAGAAGCTAGGCGTGTCCCGCCTTGCTCTCTATCGTTTCATGAAAAAGCACCCGGCAATGCAGAATCTCCGGCTCGAAATCGAAAATGAAACTATCGATCTTGCCGAATACCGGGTTGTTCAAGCCATTCTGGCAGGCGACCTCAAAACCACGCGATGGTACCTTGAGCGCAAAGGAAGGGGCCGCGGCTACGTCACAAGGCAGGAGCAAACGGGCGCAGATGGCGAACCGTTGCAGTTCCAAGTAATCGAGCGAACAGTCGTCACGCCGCCTAAGAAATAGCGGCGTAGGCGTCATAGGGAATTACTCAGACAAATAATTGCTGGTGAAATGAAGTTACATACCGATAAGGGTTTGAAGATACGGCACGTCCCTTTAGTGATCGGCCAATATTGATTGACAAAGAACTTGCGGCTCCGGCTAACAAAGATTCAAGGACAGGTAAGCCCAAGTGATATGAAGTCAGAGCAGTTCCAGCAAATCCTGTGAGATTTAGATCAGCGCTCAAATCTTGCAATCGTAGCTTGAACCCTGTTTCACGCGATACCTTAATGTGATCGCTAATTGCTTGCTGAAGTTTTTCTAGCTCAGTTGTCAATGCTAGAGGTCCGTCGCCAGAGATAATTATTCGTTGATAAGTTTCTTCCAAATGATGCCTCAGTGCGATCAGTTCCGCTCGACGTTTTGTCCGAAACTCCAGAATATCCGCCAACGGTACTTCCTTGTCCGGAACCGGAATCGCGTGAAACAATTTCACTAAAACTCCGCGACCATCATCAACCTGATCGGATGGAAAATTCAGAGAGTTTTCACCTGTGGATATACTCCACGCGCCCGGCTCTTGGCTTTCCCGATACCTAAAGGCATTCAAGTAAGTGGTTAAAGCTGCTTGGCCCATCTCAAATGAGCCATTTAAGCTGATCGTAGTTTGCTGAATTACACCCGCTGAGATGAGAAATGCTGTGTCGTCATCAGGACCGATTCCAAGTAAATTATTCTTGGGAAAATCGAGTACATCCCAAAACAGAAGATTTGCTCTTAACTCCTGACGATCAAGATTCGTGTTTTTTATGTGCAGGCCATTGTTTGTAACCGCCATCGGATTTGAGATTACCAATCCACGTCTGCTCATTTCCCGCTCCCCCATTTGTATAGGAAATTTGCACACAACAAACGAATGTCAAGTTCAACCCACCGTGGGGCGCAAGCGGGTCGATTGCCTGTCGGGGTTTGCCCAATCGCTCATGTCGAATGTTACTCCATCATCCGGCTCGACTTTCTGAAGAAGTCATGCAAGATCGACCCTCTACGGAGGGCAATATGAAGTATTTAGTTTTTGCAGCTGGGTTTTTAGCCGCTTCACCTGCTGTTGCTAACACATACACTTGCGAGCAGTACTCAACCGAGTATGGCAAGCTCGCGAGCGGTGAAATCACTCAGGATCAATCCAGTCCGAGGCTTCAATTAGCGCTCGGAACAATTCTAGGCGCTTATTACGCAAAGACATTGGAAAAGGACGATCCCACAGATCGCAACGGCGTTGCATCATTCGAATCCAAAATCAGCGCTCAGTGTAAAAAGACACCTGACGCCAGTTTCCTTGAAATTGTCACTAAATCTGCTCAGGATTTGAAGCCAACCACAAAGAAACCAAAGAAAAATGATAATTACGAACAGATTTCTTTGACAGATCTAAAGCTTGACTTAAAACAATTGGGAGGAAAGAAAGTAGAAATTAATGGACATTTTATGTCCATTGGTGATATTTCCATGATCAGCGAGAAACAATTCTCGACACTTCAGATCATGGTTGAAACCTCAAAGCTTTCACGTGATGACCGCCGAAAATTGCTAGAGAACTGCACACAAGGGTGCGTGGTTACCATTCAAGGCAAGGTAGGCGGCGTCTTGTTTGAAACCGGCATTATTGCTGAACACATTATTGTTGATTAGAAATCGACGGCCTATGCTGGTATGTGCGGACCACCGTTGGCAGTAACCAAGTTCAATGCTCCTGAGTTTCAAACACCATTCAGCGTAATCCGTTTTCAACAATGGGTGAGGCAGAGATTATAGTGCGCCAAAGGAATCTACCAATATTTGGCGCTCTATCCCTCAGAAACTTAAGCTGGGCAGCGCAGTGCGTCGATTGCCCGTCGCGATCCCCACCTGTCTCTCGGCTTCGCAAACCCGCCTATCCGAATCCGTGTCCGTAGTTTGCGGACATTCTGCGGACACGAAAATTAGGCCTGTGTCCGCAATCTCACAACTGGCTGTAATTATTTGTTTTTATTGGAGTTTTTGGTGAGCGCGCAGGGATTCGAACCCTGGACCTACTGATTAAAAGTCAGTTGCTCTACCGGCTGAGCTACGCGCTCCCTGTCGGAGCAAATCGCCCCCGGAAGTGCGGCGGAACATAAGGGCGGCTTACGGATTGGTCAACACCATAAAATCAGGTTTCTCCAACATAAATTCAAAAAAATCACAGGTCGCGGATACTCAACGTCACGCTGCGGCATCCAGATGCCTGTGAACATGCCTCTTCCACGCACTCTATACCCTCAACAGGATAGCGATTCTGAACATGCGACGATAGAAACAAGCCCGCCGAGCCTTCCATGATGGGACCTTGCTGCCTGGTCATGCTATAGCTAGCCCATAACAATGACCCAACAGCACGGTATTTGATGTCTCTGGCCACCAAGGCACTTTTTCATTTCCGACGCTCCTTGTCCGGTGTCGGCATAGCACTAGGCACCCTGTTTTTTGCCGCCGCGCTTACGCCGAGCCTCATCCCGCGTACCCATATCATGCAGGGAATTCTCGGAGGCGTCGCCTTCGGAGCAGGTTATGGTATCGGCGTGCTGTGGCGCTGGCTATGGCATTATCTCGAATTACCGGAACCCCGGGACCGCCTGCGCAGTCAAGTCAATCTAGCTGTCGGCATCATCTGTCTCGCGGTGGCGGTCGTCGCGCTTTATTTCGCCGCGAGCTGGCAGAATTCAGTTCGTGCTGTCATGAACATGGAGCCGGTGCCAAGCGCCTATCCAATGAGCGTGTCGGCTTTGGCCGTACTGACATTCCTGATTCTGTTGGTGTTGGTCCGCCTTCTCATCCGATTTGGGCGATTCGTCTCGGCAAAAGTACAACTCGTCATGCCCCGCCGAGTAGCCAATGTCCTCGGCGTCACGATTACGGTCGTACTCGTCTGGACGATTGCCAACGGGCTGCTCATCCAATCTGCTTTCAAGGTTCTGGACCGCTCATTTCGTGAGTATGACGCTCTGATCGAGCCGGACCGCCCCCAGCCGATGGCAACGAACAAAACCGGCAGCGCCGCATCGCTTTTGCACTGGAACGAGCTTGGGCGGGCTGGACGTGAATTTGTCTCTTCCGGCCCTGCGGCCGCCGACATCACGGCAATGACCGGTGAAAAAGCAATCGACCCCATACGGGTCTATGCCGGCCTGCACGTCGCTGACACACCGGAACAACGAGCCGAACTTGCGCTGGAGGAACTGAAGCGGCAACACGGCTTTGACCGGTCAGTACTGGTCGTCATCACGCCCACCGGCACCGGCTGGGTCGACCCCGCCGCGATGGACGGTCTGGAATTTCTGCATCATGGAGATGTGGCCAGTATCGCCGTGCAGTATTCTTATCTTTCCAGCCCCTTGTCGTTGCTCTTTCAACCCGAATATGGAGCGGAAGCGTCGCGGGCACTGTTTATCGCCGTTTATAACTACTGGAAAAACCTGCCGCGGGACAGGCGCCCTCGCCTGTATCTCTATGGCTTGAGCCTCGGTGCCATGAACTCGGAAATTTCGTCCGAGCTTTTCGAAATGCTCGATGACCCGATTAACGGCGCCCTTTGGAGCGGCCCCCCTTTCCCGAGCCGCGATTGGAAAGCCATGACCAGACGGAGAAATCCGGGAACACCGGAATGGTTGCCGGTATTCCGGGACGGCTCCTTTGCGCGTTTCATGAACCAGAATGGTGAAGCGCCCGGAAACGGAACACGCTGGGGGCCGATGCGCGTGGTCTATCTGCAATATGCAAGCGACCCCGTGACCTTCTTCGACACATTGTCGTTCTATCGGCAGCCCGACTGGATGCAGGCACCGCGCGGACCCGATGTGTCACCCGATTTGCGGTGGTATCCTGTCGTGACGATGCTTCAACTCGCCCTTGATATAGCCTTTGGAACAACCGCACCGATAGGACATGGGCATGTGTATGCTCCGGAGCACTATGTCGACGCATGGCTGGAAGTTACCGGCGTAACGGGCTGGGATAAGGAAAAGATCGCCGGGCTCAAGCAGTACCTGCGCCAGAAAATGGATAGGGCAAATGTTGAGGGCTATGAACAGCGTGGCGGGTGAGAGCACATCTCGAAAAACGGAAACCATTTTCGGTTAGGATGCAAGTCAAGCCAACCCCTCGGGGCCACGCTGTTTTTTGTAATCGGGGTCAATAATCAGGCGATTTCTGCTGCGTCTGGGCGCTGTTCAGGTTGAGCATGGGAATCGCCCCGTTCGGCAGCATCGTGGTCGGTAGTTGGCCATCCCATTTTTCCGCCTGCGTCAACGCAACAAGACCCGGATTATCGCGAAGTGCATCGCCACGCGCCTTGATGGCGGTTGCTTCCGCCTCGCCCTTCAGCCTAATCGCGTCAGCTTCGGCCTCTGCCTGAAGACGAACGGCGTCCGCCTGGGCCTCTGCTTCGGCGCGGCGAGCATCTGCCTGCGCTTTTGCCTGTGTTACCGTGATTTCGGCTTGGACCTTTTCGCGCTCGGCGTTCTGACGAAGACGCTGCACTTCAACTTCCGCCAACATGCGCTGTTCGATTGACTGCTCATAGGAGTCCGAAAAATCGATATTCTCGATCTGCACCGTATCGATGATAACGGGACCGCGTACACTGTTCTGAATCGCCTGCGCAATTTCCTGGTTGAGACGGCTTCGTTCCTGGATAGCCTCCACGGCATTGAACTTGCCGAAAACAGTCTTGCTTTCCTCGAAAACGCGCCGTTCTACAAGGCGGGACAAGAGACCATCTTCACCGCCATAGGTCGCGTAGACTTCTTCCACGCGGTCTGGCGGAATGCGATAGTTGACCGAGAGGTTCATCGTGGCTGGCTGCTGGTCGCGGCTATAGGCTTCCATGCTGTTGTAGATCGCAGCTTTGGATTGCACCGATATTCGCACAATCGAATCGATCACCGGAATTTTGAAACCGAGGCCGGGCTGGGCAACACCGGAAACAGCACCATAGCGCAAAACAACACCGCGCTCACCTTCGTCAACCGTGTACCAGGAACCAAGTACTACGCTCAATATACCGAGTACAATTATACCGGCTAATGCTTTGGGTAAAATCTCGCGCATCCCGTCTCCTTTGGCGCTCGGTTGTAACAGGGGGAAACCGAAAGCCTTTCAACAACTGCGCTGCCGGAATTCGCCCCGATCGCCTTTTAGGGTGCACCGCCATGAATGACAATTACTGGTGGTACAGTTGATAGGCCTAGTCCACAAAACAAAGCCGCCCTTCAAGGGCGGCTTCATTGTGTTCATCAGTCTTCAACTATCAGTATGGCGAATAACACTGCTGGCGGGGGCCGTTATACGGCTGAAAAGTATTGTCCGAGGCCCTATATGACCGATAACGATTATAGCACCACTGGACGTGCGAATTGCTGTATCCATAAGCCGGCGCGCGATAGACGGGCGGTGGCGGCGGAGCGGCAATCGCACCACCAATGATTGCACCGGCGCCGAATGCGGCGAGCGGATACCACCAACCGTCATTATGCCGACGATAGCCGTGGCGGTAATAGCGGTTACCGCGATATCCATTCCAGTAACCTGGCCCCGGACGGTACGGACGACCGTGCCAGCCCGGACGAGGTCCCGGCCGGTAGCCGCCCCAATGTCCATGCCCCGGGCCGCGACGCCAGCGGTCATCACGAACCTGCTGAACATTTTCGTTGCTCTCCGCAGGGGCGGTTGGCGCGAGAGGCGCAGCCGAGACCGGAACCATCGCGCCGATCAAAAAGCTTGCACCGACAAGGCCAACCATCATCTTTTTGAAGGTGTTCATCCTGTGCTTCTCCCTTTCAATGATGCCATCATTGCCGTACGTTTATGAATGCCCGCTGAACATTGCCTGAAAATTATACTCGCTCCCAATTTTTAACTGGCGATGCGCAGCTGTTTCGGTTGCTTCCAAACGGATGAAACAACAATTGGTTCTTGCTATTCCATTATTTTCGTTAGCAAATTGCACGACAATCGGATAACTTGCGTGAAGTAGGGCAGCTTGTAAGCGTTTTCAGCGAGTGGGGTTTGCATTGGCAACAAAGGCACGGCCGTCCGTAAAAATTTTGGGAGCAACCTTCTCCCCGGAAGCAGATCCTTTCACGGCGGCAGTTGAACTGACGCCCATGCCGATACTCATCACCAATCCCCGCCTGCCCGACAACCCCATTGTCTTTGCCAACAAGGCTTTCCAGAAGCTGACAGGATATGAAGCTGACGAAATCGTGGGGAAAAATTGCCGCTTCCTTCAGGGCGCCGGCACCGACCCGGAACATGTCCAGAAGATCCGCGCAGCCCTCGACGCGGAGCAGTCGATCGATATCGATATCCTCAATTACAAGAAGTCAGGCGAACCATTCTGGAACCGGCTTCACATTTCTCCTGTCAAAACCGAAGAAGGCGAACTCCATCACTTCGTTTCGTCTCAGCTCGATGTGACCCTCGAACTTGGCAAACTGGTCGAGCTGGAAAAAGAACGCGAAACGCTTTCGCTTGAAAAACAACGCAGCAACGATCAGTTGCAATATATTATTGAAGTGGCGAATGTTGGCTTCTGGACACGGGATTATCACAGTGGCGAAATCAGCTGTTCGCCGGAATACAGACGTATTTTCGGCCTGACCCCGGACGAACCGGTCAACTACGACAAGATCATCGAGATGGTGGCGCTGGAAGACCGGATCACTCTGATCCAACGGTCGCAGGAATCTTTCTCGACCGGCAAGCCTTTCCGGCTGGAATATCGTATCACCAACCGATTGGGTCAAATGCGCTGGGTGGAAACCCGGGCCAAGGCGTTGACAGGCAAGTCGCCGACACTTCTCGGTATCGTCATCGACGTCACCGAACGCAAGAAAGCCGAAGCGGACAAGGCGCTGGTGACCCGCGAAATCTCGCATCGATTCAAGAACTCGATGGCGATGGTGCAATCCATAGCCAATCAGACCTTGCGCAATGCCACCGATCCGCAGACCGCAAATGAGTTGTTCAGCGAGCGGCTGCGGGCACTTAGCCAGGCCCATGACATGCTTCTCAGGGACAACTGGACGGGTACCACGATCACTCAGATTTGCGAAACCGCGCTTGCCCCTTTCAACAGCACGTTCGGCCATCGAATCCGAACCGATGGTCCGGCGCTCGTGGTGAGCGACCGTGTAACTGTGTCTCTTTCACTGGGCTTGTATGAACTTGCAACCAATGCTGTGAAATACGGCGCCCTCTCCAATGAAAACGGCACGGTCCAATTCAATTGGGAGGTAGTCCGAATACAGGGCGAGCAGAAACTTCATATGCGCTGGATCGAAAGCGGCGGGCCTGCGGTCGAACGCCCTGCCCGCCGCGGCTTTGGCCAGCGGTTGCTCTACTCCGTTCTCGCGGGCGAACTGAAGGCCAAATGCGACATCGACTTTGCGCCAAACGGGCTGGTGATTGACGTCCTCGCGCCTATGACAGTGGACGTGTTTCCGCAACTCGACAGTCTCTCACGTCCTCAAGCCGAGTCGGTCTGAAGAAAAAAGAGCAGGGAAATCGCTGCTCTCTTCTTGCTTAGTTGTGCGGGCCGCGACGGCGCGGCTCGATATATACGCGATCACGATGACGGTAGCGGTCATGGCGCCAGCGGCGATCACGGTCGCGCTCGCGATAATAACGCGGTGAATGCCGGTCCCACCCGCGACGATCATCGCGCCAACGGCGATCCCAAACACAGCGGCCACTCCGCGTGCGAACCGCGCCACGCGGGCAGCGATAATCGACCTGAATGGCAGAACCGGCACCATCGGCAGCGACTGCCGGAATCGGCGCCGGAGCGACCGGCGCGGCCGCTTCAGCAACAGCAGTTACCGCGAAGAGCGCGAGAGCCGCAGAAACCAACTTAAGTTTCATTTCCGTTTTCCTTTCCAGAGTTGCCAGAATTGGAATCTTGCCCACAAATACGTAGGCCAAACCGACTATTGGTAAAGTCACTTAATCTTACGGTTCTCTATCAATCTCGACCGCACGCCTTAAAACAAACCAAAGCTAACGACCTGCAACTTTGCAAAAGTATTTTTAAGAGAATCCGGATATCAGGAGCCTATTGAATTCGCACGCAATCCCTTGAAGCAAGGGAAAAGCCGCAGAATCTCCAATCCGCAAAGCCGATCCGGCACCGGTTCACGACCGGTAGCGGCGGAGCTTTGCGGCTGTCGCAAGGAGCAGGAACATGGATCATTCGGCGTCTAAAATCGACACCACCTGGGGAGCGAAAACCGGTCTGGGCACCACCCAGGCCGAATGGGTTGAGCTGGTCGGAGGCTTGCCCGAAGAACATTCGTTCTTTCTTCGCGATCTCATTGGCCGCAACCGCGAACTGTTTGTCGGCGTGTTCTACGAGCGCCTTATGAGCAATCGCGATGCGGCAACTTTCCTATCCCAGAAAATGGTTCAGGAGCGCCTGCACAATTCCCTGAGCGACTGGCTTCTGAAGATGTTCGAAAGAAACGCCGGCGATGTTGACGCATTCATTCGTGAGCAGCGCAAGGTCGGCGAAGTCCATGCCCGCATCGACGTGCCGATCCATGTCGTCATGCAGGGCGCGCGCCTGCTCAAGAACGAGATCATTCGTCAACTAAAGCTGGAAGTCGCTACACGCGAGGTTCTGGCGCGTCTGATCGTGCATGTCAGCAATGCGATAGATATTGCGATTGAAATCATGAGCCAGGCCTTCGTGAAGGACGCGCGAGAGAGTGCTCAGACCGACGAAGCCTATCGGGCCTTCACGCTGAGCCACGACTTTCCGCTTGAGCGCGAATCGCAGCGCGCTGCGCTCATGGAATGGAGCCAATCGCTCCTCTTCAACCTCTATGGCAATCCCGACAGTCCGCTTCACACGCTCGCAAGCTCGGACTTCGGTTTGTGGTTGCAGCACAAGGCCGATCTGATGTTCTCCAATTCCTCAATCTTGGAAAACATCCGTCGGAATGTGGAACATATCGACCAAGTGCTCCTTCCGGCCATCAACACCGCTCGCAAAGATAACCCGGCTGAACTCGCAGCCTCTCTGTCATTGTTCCAGACCAAGATCGTTGAAGTGAAGTTTCTGCTGTCCGAACTGTTTCAGGCAGCGGCGGCCATGGAAACGGGCCGTGATCCGCTGACACGTGCGCTCAATCGCCGTTTCATGCCATCAATACTGACCCGCGAAGTACGCATGGCGTCCCAAAAGGCAATGGATTTGAGCGTTCTGATGATCGATATCGATCATTTCAAGAATATTAACGACACATACGGGCACAGCAGTGGCGATGCGGTTCTTCAGCAGGTGGCCGAAACGATCCTTTCGCTCTGCCGCCCGAGCGATTTTGTATTCCGCTATGGCGGGGAGGAATTTCTGGTCGCTTTGGTGGAAGCAGACGAGGACAAGGCCTTCGCAATCGGCGAGGAACTGCGCAGGCAGATAGCCCAACAGCCCATGAACCTTCCCGATGGCGCACGCCAGTCCGTCACCCTGTCGATCGGTGTTGCGGCATTCAACGGACATCCAGACTACAGCCACCTCGTCAATGCCGCTGACCGGGCGCTCTATCGCGCCAAGCAGGGCGGCCGCAATCGCTGCGAAAAGGAAATTCCGCTCGCGATTGATTGATCGCAGAGGCATTTTGCCATCTGGCGGTTACGCTTCAAAACCGCCATATGCTGCCATCATGACGAATAGTTCCGCTTCACCCGTTTCCGAAACAGCCACACCAAAGCCGCGCGAACGCGATGCGCTGGAGACGCATTTTCTGCCGCAACAGTCGGACGCGCCGCCGGTAGATTGGGTTGTCGCAGACGGGCTGACGGACTACGAGGAGGCACTCGCCTTCATGGAAGCGCGTGTGCAGGCCATTCGGGAAGGCACTGCGAATGAACTCGTATGGCTGGTTGAACATCCCTCGCTTTACACGGCAGGAACAAGCGCCAATGCGAGCGACCTGCTGGCACCCGACAGCCTGCCCGTATTCAACACGGGGCGCGGCGGGGAATATACCTATCACGGGCCGGGCCAGCGTGTCGCCTATGTGATGCTCGATCTGAAACGCCGCCGCGAGGACGTGCGTGCCTTCGTGACGGCGCTCGAACAATGGATCATTGAGAGCCTCGCCGAGTTCAACATCAAAGGCGAGCGTCGCGAGGATCGCGTTGGTGTATGGGTTACGCGACCTGAAAAACCCCGCCTAGCCAATGGCAGTATATGTGAAGACAAGATCGCGGCTATCGGCATCCGCCTGCGGCGCTGGGTAAGCTTTCACGGCATTGCCATCAATGTCGAACCGGATCTCGGCCATTATTCCGGCATCGTGCCTTGCGGCATCTCGGAACATGGCGTCACAAGCCTTGTCGATCTCGGGCTGCCAGTGACGATGGGCGACATGGACGTCGCTTTGGGAAAAGCGTTTGAGACAGTCTTCGGCCCGCGTCAGCTCAAATAGCTGTGATCACGCGACTGCGTCAGCTTTCACCCGACGTTCCCGCATGAAAACATAGAAGCCCGATCCGACGATGATTGCGATACCCAGCCATTTCGACGGCGTCGGAAAATCGCCGAACACGATCAGGCCGACCAGAACAGCATTGACGATTTCCAGATATTGGAACGGCGCCAGCATGGACGCGGGCGCCAGCTTGAACGCCTGCACGACCATCAGGTGGCTGACGGTCCCGATCGTTCCCAAAAGCAGTAGGAGCAGCCAGGGCTGGATGCCGTGCGGCAGTCCGAAACTCAAGTCACTATGGCCCGCAGCGGTTCCAAAAATCATGGCGAGACCTGCAAACATCCAGCCGCCCACGCCGGCATAAAACTGCATTACAAGCGGGCTTTCCTTCGCACCGTATTTACGGTTCAAAATGAGATAGATCGCAAAGGTTACGGCGGTCGCCAGCGGCAGAAGCGAGACGGCGCCGAAAATCTCGAAACTCGGCTGGATCACGATCATGGTGCCGATCAGTCCGATGCCGACAGCGCTGAATCTCCTCCAGCCTACCTTTTCCTTCAGGAAAATGGCCGAAAAGAGCGTCAAAATAAGTGGTTCGGCAAAGAAGACAGCCATCGCATCCGCGAGCGGCATATACTTGACTGCCGTAAAGAAGCAGAGTCCGCCAAACCCCATCAACGCTCCGCGAATGAGGTTGCCCGCCAGATGCTGGGTTCGCAGCGCAGCAAAACCGCCAATAATGAGCAGGATGAAAAACATCAGCCAGCACTGGACGAAGAAGCGCATGAAGGTAACGGTGGCCGGAGGCATATGGTCTGCCATGGCGAGCCACTTGCCAATGGCATCCATCAGCGGCAGCAAAAGCACCGAGAGCACCATGATCGCCATGCCTTTTACGTGCGCTTCCATGCCGCCTGTCGCGCTGCTCTGCATTTCAAACTCTCGGTATCTGGAATGTTCCCCGCTATCGCTCTATGCGAACTGCCGCAGCGTTTCCATCCAATTTGCTCGGAATTGTCCCGCTTGTTTGACTTTCGACCGCTTTCTGGTGCAAATCAGTTCCGTTCTGAACAAAACCCTTTGAAAAAGCCGTGCGCAAACGGAACGTAAGGCGAACTTTAGTCGCCTTTCGCGAGCGCGCATGGCATCATTCAAGTGATTCGCGAACAGTATTTTCCGGTCGATGGCGAGCAATCTCGGCACTGGCCTCCTGAAATTCAGATAGAGAGCTTTTCGGAACAGATGGACGATAGCAACGATCTCTTCTCGAGAGTAGTTAACAATGCCCGAGAACGGGAACAGGGACGACAGGGCGAAAAACCCGTGTCGCCACAGCCTGTTGCCCAGCCGGTGGCAGCGCCGTCGCTCTCTGTTCCAAAGCCGGTAACGACCAAGGCGCCGCCTGCTTCATCGGCAGGCGACGACTATAACGCATCATCCATTCGTGTTCTGGAAGGTCTGGAGCCGGTCCGTCTGCGTCCCGGCATGTATATTGGCGGCACTGACGAAAAGGCGTTGCATCACCTCTTCGCCGAAGTCATCGACAACTCAATGGACGAAGCGGTCGCTGGGCATGCCAATTTCATTGAAGTGAGCTTCGATGCCGATGGCTTTGTCACGGTTTCGGACAATGGGCGCGGCATTCCTGTGGACGAACATCCGCAGGTGCCTGGAAAATCCACGCTCGAAGTCATCATGACCAAGCTGCACGCAGGCGGCAAGTTTGACGGCAAGGCCTATGAAACGTCAGGCGGTCTGCATGGCGTCGGTGTTTCGGTGGTGAATGCCCTTTCCGATGTGCTGGAAGTGGAAGTCGCGCGCAATCGCCGCCTTTATCGCCAGCGCTTTTCTCGCGGTATTCCGCAGGGTGGGCTGGAAGATGTCGGCGAAGTGCATAACCGTCGCGGCACCCGTGTCCGCTTTCATCCGGACCCTGATATTTTCGGCAAGACGGCACAGCTCGATCCGCACCGTCTTTATCGCATGGCGCGATCGAAAGCCTATCTGTTTGGCGGCGTTGAAATTCGCTGGAACTGCGACCCTTCCCTGCTCGATCCCAAAAAAGAAACGCCCGAAAAGGCGGTGTTTCACTTCCCTGGCGGCCTCAAGGACTATCTCGAAGCATCGCTCGGCAAGGAACACCAGGTCACGCGTGAAATTTTCGCGGGCAAGACCGAAAAACAGGGCGGACACGGCGCTGTGGAATGGGCCGTTTCGTGGTATGGCGGCGATGGTTTCGTCCACTCCTATTGTAACACCATTCCGACGGGCGATGGCGGCACCCATGAAGCCGGTCTGCGTATCGCCCTGACGCGAGGGCTGAAAGCCTATGCGGAACTGACCAACAACAAGCGCGCTTCGATTATCACAACCGACGACGTGATGGTTTCGGCTGCGGGAATGCTGTCAGTCTTCATCCGCGAACCGGAATTCGTCGGCCAGACCAAGGACAAGCTTGCCACCGTCGAAGCACAGCGCATCGTGGAAAATGCGATCCGCGACCCCTTCGATCACTGGCTCGCGGCCTCTCCGCAGGAAGCGTCTCGCCTTCTGGAATGGGTGATTGATCGCGCTGACGAGCGTTTGCGCCGTCGTCAGGAGAAAGAAACCGTTCGCAAAAGCGCAACGCGCAAGCTGCGCCTTCCCGGCAAGCTTGCCGATTGCACACAAAACGCAGCTGCCGGGGCAGAACTCTTCATCGTCGAAGGTGACTCGGCAGGCGGTTCAGCCAAACAGGCACGCAACCGCGCCAATCAAGCCATTTTGCCGTTGCGCGGCAAGATTTTGAACGTTGCTAGCGCAGGACGCGAAAAGCTCACAGCGAACCAGCAGATCGCTGATCTTATTCAGGCGCTCGGCTGCGGCACACGCAAAAACTATCGGGAAGACGATCTGCGCTATGACCGCGTCATCGTCATGACCGATGCTGACGTTGACGGTGCGCATATTGCGTCGCTGCTCATCACATTCTTCTATCAAGAAATGCCGGA
The DNA here is from genome assembly GCF_018066705.1 of Ochrobactrum sp. AP1BH01-1. NCBI lineage: Bacteria > Pseudomonadati > Pseudomonadota > Alphaproteobacteria > Hyphomicrobiales > Brucellaceae > Ochrobactrum > Ochrobactrum sp. AP1BH01-1. The sequence continues at coordinate 465,505 of NZ_JAGPOU010000001.1, forward strand.
TCTGATCCGCAACGGCCATCTCTATCTGGCAGTGCCTCCGCTTTTCCGTCTGAGCCAAGGCGGAAAGGTCGCTTATGCGCGTGACGACGCGCACAAGGACGAACTTCTGCGCACCGTATTCACCGGGCGCGGCAAGGTCGAAATCGGGCGTTTCAAAGGTCTCGGTGAAATGCGGGCCGAACAACTCAAGGAAACCACCATGGACCCGAAGAAGCGCACGCTTCTGCGGGTTCAGGTCGACGAAGAATATGTGGACGAAACCCGCAACACCGTTGATGAATTGATGGGCACCAAGCCGGAAGCCCGTTTCCGTTTCATTCAGGACCGTGCGGCTTTTGTCGAGGAGTTGGATATCTAAATTATGTTTCAAGGATGAACGGCATTGTGAGCCCCATGCCGTTCAATTTCTTTTTCAATAAAACTGTTTAAGCCTCTAATAAAATATAGCTTCAGGCTTTCACATCAATACCGAGCTTGGCTTCGATCTCTTCAATCGATTCTTTGACGAAGAATGTTTGATCTGTGCTCAACGTCACAATGCGTGTGCCGGTTCCATAAGTATTGTAGCACAGAACATGATTGAAATTCACGGCGAGCTTTTCACCGTTCACTTCCGTCAGCATGATCCACATCGCTTGCCCTCCTCCTGATGTATCCACTCTCTAGAAGGATAGGCACGACAGAACGTTCGGCAATGGTTGCGAGAAGCTGGCTTCAAAGCTTTGCGCGCATTCTCACCTTTTCGACTGTTTTCCGGAAACTCTGCGACCATTCCTCTCCCTGCCACTCGATCTGGAAACCAGCCTTTTTATAAAGACTGATCGCAGGTAGATTGTCCGCATGCGTGCCAATCAGCGCTTCATCGAAGCCATCGAGCAGGATTTGCGCCATTAGGGCATCCAGAAGCTGTCCACCAATGCCCTGCCCGTGCCAAGGCGGATCAATCCACAAGTCGGAAATGTAATTGCTCTGCGGGATCCTCGCGCCCCAGCCCGCCAAAGCTCCAGCCCTTTCGGCAATCAGAACACCGTCCGCATTCTCTTGAAGATCGTGCAGGAATTTGGTTTCAAGGGCCTGTTGTCGATCAGCGGTCAGTTCAATATCGCGCGCAGCTATCCGCCAAGCGCTGACTGCTAATGCAGCCATAGAAGCAAATTCGCCGGGAAAACCCCGGCGAATAAGAAGATCGGATTTTACCACCATTTTGCCGGAGTAAACCGTCCGGCTGCCTGTTCGATGGCGTGCGCCGCCTGGAACAGCGTCTCTTCCTCGAACGGACGCCCGATCAACTGAAGCCCGAGCGGCAAACCCTTGTCGTTAATACCAGCTGGCACGGCAATGCCCGGCAGGCCGGCCATGTTTACCGTTACCGTGAAGATATCATTGAGGTACATCTTGACCGGATCGTTCGCGAGGTCCTCATCGGCAAGGCCAAAGGCAGCAGATGGTGTTGCCGGCGTAAGAATTGCGTGCACGCCCTTGGCGAACGCATCTTCAAAGTCCTTCTTGATCAGCGTCCGCACCTTCTGCGCGCGCAGATAATAGGCGTCGTAATAGCCTGCGGACAGAACATAGGTGCCGATCATGATGCGGCGCTTGACTTCCTTGCCGAAACCAGCCGCACGGGTCTGTTCGTACATATCGGCAATGTCCTTGCCTGGCACGCGCAGCCCGTAACGAACACCGTCATAACGGGCGAGGTTCGATGAAGCTTCGGCAGGCGCTACGATATAGTAGGCCGGAAGCGCATACTTCGTGTGAGGCAAGGAAATATCGACAATTTCCGCACCGGCATCTTTCAGATACTGAATGCCCTTCTGCCAGAGTTCTTCGATCTCGTCCGGCATGCCATCGACGCGATATTCCTTCGGAATGCCGATCTTCATGCCCTTGAGCGACTTACCGATAGCGGCCTCGTAATCCGGGATAGGCAGATCGACCGACGTGGTGTCCTTAAGATCAAGTGAAGCCATGGATTTCAGCAAAATAGCTGCATCGCGCACGTCGCGGGCAATCGGTCCGGCTTGATCGAGCGAGGATGCGAAGGCCACCGTTCCCCAACGCGACACGCGGCCATAGGTCGGCTTGATGCCAACCGTGCCGGTGAAAGCCGCCGGCTGACGGATCGAGCCGCCTGTGTCGGTTGCGGTCGCGCCAGCGCAGAGCTGTGCGGCAACAGCGGCAGCCGAACCGCCCGACGAACCACCAGGCACCAGATCGGCGTTGGAACCCTTGGCGCGCCAAGGGTTCTTGACCGCGCCGTAATAGGAGGTCTCATTGGACGAGCCCATGGCAAATTCGTCCATGTTGAGCTTGCCGAGCATAACCGCGCCATCGGCCCACAGATTAGCTGTGACGGTCGACTCATATTCCGGCTTAAAACCGTCGAGAATGTGGGAGCAGGCCTGCGTATGCACGCCCTTAGTCGCAAACAGGTCCTTCACACCAAGCGGGATGCCCTCCAATGCGCCCGCTTCGCCCTTCGCAATACGCTCATCCGACGCCTTGGCCATCGAGCGCGCCTGATCGTGTGTCACCTTCACGTAAGCGTTGATGGCTTCATTCGCGGAATCGATAGCGGAAAGATAGGCGTCGGTCAGTTCGGTCGCTGTGATGGCCTTGGCCTTCAGCTTGTCGCGCGCTTCGGCAATGGTCAGTGCGGTCAGTTCGCTCATCGTCAAATCCTGTCAGTGCGCCGCAGTGAGGCGCTTTTCAAAAAAGGCGCTGTATTCGGATTCCGGATAGTCCAGAACCACACCGCAGCGCGTAAAACCTGAATTCTCATAAAGCCGCCATGCACCGGCAAAGCCGGGCCCCGTGCCGGTTTCGAGCACAAGGCGCGAAATGCCCTTGGCCTTTGCCATATGGACAATCGCATCGACCAGAACAGAACCAACGCGCTTTCCGCGTATTTCCGGAAGGGTGAACATGCGCTTCACTTCGCCGACGCCATCACCGTGCATCTTCAAGGCACCGCAGCCGACGGCCTTGCCGTCCTCGTCGCGTGCCACGAAAACCGTCATGTCCGGTCCCGCCATCTGCTCAACCGTCATCTTGAACTGAAACTCCGGCGGAGACAGCGGCAGAAGATGCGCATTCAGTCCTTCGACCAGCGCGCGGACATCGTCCTGCAAAGGGGTCTCTACAGAAACCCGAATGGCCATGATCTACTCCACGACCTTGGGTACGACGAAGAAATTGTCTTCCGTAACCGGTGCATTGGCGACCACCGCAGCGGCAATCCCGCCATCGGTCACCTTGTCATCGCGCATGCGCATTGCCATCGGCGTAACGGAAGTCATCGGCTCGATACCATCGACATTGACTTCATTCAGTTGTTCGACAAAGCCAAGAATGGCATTAAGTTCGCCAGTCATGCGTTCGGCATCGTCATCGCTGACGGCGATGCGCGCCAGATGTGCGACACGCTTGACGGTAGAAATATCGACGGACATCCTGTTCTCCGCAAATGCTCGATCGGGCGGCGAACCGCCACCCTGAAAAGTTTTCCTACCGGCTATAACGGTGCGATTGTTGAAGCGCAACATTTCTTGCGCTCAAGGCCCCCTCAGAAGCTGTGAACCGTTCCTGCAGGATCGGCCAGCACCTTGGTTTCCCTGTGATCGGCCATTCCGGCCACGAATTTGTCGGCCCTCTGATCTATGATCGGGAAAGAGGCGTAATGGCACGGCAGCACGGTTTTGAAGTTGAAATAACGCTGACAGGCGAGCGCCGCAACCGCCCCGCCCATCGTGAAGCGATCACCAATGGGAACGATACCGATCTCAGGCTGGTGAAGCTCGTTGATAAGTCCCATATCCGAGAAAATATCCGTGTCGCCCATATGGTAGAGCGTGGGCGCATCTTCGAAATGGAACACCAGACCATTCGGGTTGCCCAACGCCTGCGAGACACCGTTTTCCGTCAGCATTGCGGAAGAATGAAGTGCATTGACGAATGTGACGGTGAAGCCGTCATGCGCCAACGTGCCCCCCGTATTGCCGGGATCGAGCTTTTCGACGCCCTGACTGCCGAGCCAGCTTGCAAGATCGGCATTGGCGATAACCGTCGCGTCATGCTCCTTGGCGATGGCGACCGTATCACCGACATGATCGCCATGACCGTGAGTCAGCGCTATATGAGTCACGCCCTTGGTCGCGTCCCTGAAATCTATGCCCTTTGCGCCGGGGTTTCCGTTGAGAAACGGATCAATGAGAATAACGGCCTTTGCTGTTTCAACGCGAAAGGCGGCGTGGCCAAGCCATGTAAGTTTCATTAACTCTCTCCTCAATCTCTGTTTCCGGCTCGATTTCCAGTTTGCGAACAGATATGACGCCAATAAAGTTGAAGGCAATAGAAACCACTTCAAAATCCGATGAGGACCGATGGCTGTTATTGAAATCGAGGAAATTCCTGAGCTGCTTCAGCCCGGCCATACAATCGCCGGACTGGATTTGGGAACCAAGACCATCGGCCTTGCAGTATCGGATCTCGGTCTTTCTTTCGCCCATCCGCGTCCCGTCATCAAACGGACGAAGTTCTCCCTTGATGCGCAGGTGCTGCTGAAAGCGCTTGAGGCCGACAAGGTCGGTGTCATCGTCATCGGCTTGCCAATGAACATGGATGGAACGTCCGGTCCCCGCGTTCAGGCTACGCGGGCATTTGTGCGCACCATGCAGCCCCTGACCGACCTGCCCTTCGTGTTCTGGGACGAGCGCCTGTCGACCGTTGCTGCAGAACGAGCGCTGATCGGCATGGATGTCTCGCGCGGCAAGCGCGCCGAACGTATCGATTCGGCAGCCGCAGCCTTCATTCTTCAAGGAGCACTCGACCGCCTGCACAGTATCAAGCGGTCGATATCTGACGATTACGACGCGGGATAAAGCTGGTCGAGAATGCGTTCCGCATTATGGCGTGCATCCAGCATGCCATAGGTTGAACGCCATTGTCCGCCAAGACGGGTCTCAATGAAAGCATCGGCCACATCGTCAGCCCCAAGCTGACGCAGTTCGGCAGCGGCAGCGGCATAGGCCAGTTGCTCGGTCAGAAGGCGTGCGACACCCGGATCGGTTTCAGTGAGCTGCAATGCCGCCCGCAGCACATCAAGCGTTCCTTGCCCGCGCTGGCCAAGCTGTCCGCCGATCCACTCCAGTACTTCGTCAAAAAGCCCTGGCGCGCGGGACAGGACACGCGCCACGTCCAGCGCCATTACGTTGCCCGAACCTTCCCAGATCGCATTGACCGGCGCTTCTCGATAGGCACGCGCAAGATTGCCTTCCTCGATATAGCCGTTGCCCCCGAGACACTCCATCGCTTCGTAAAGAAGCGCGGGAGCGATCTTGCAAACCCAGTATTTCACTACAGGCGTCATGCAACGCGCAAAAGCCGCCTCTGCCCGATCGCTTGCCGCCATATCGAAAGCGCGTGCCAGCCGCATGGAAAGCGCTGTTGCGCCAGCAACGTCAAGCGCCATATCGGCAAGAACCCGCTGCATCAAAGGCTGTTCGATCAGGGCTTTGCCGAATACCTGCCGATGACGGCTGTGATGTACGGCTTCCGCCAGACCGGAACGCATGAGTCCGGCGGATGCGACAGCGCAATCAAGCCGCGTCAGCGTGACCATATCCATGATGGTCTTGACCCCCTCACCCGGATTACCGATCAGATGACCGATAGCGCCATCGAATTCCACCTCCGATGAGGCATTCGACTTGTTGCCGAGCTTGTCTTTCAGCCTCTGGAAAAAGAACCCGTTGCCCCTTCCCTCTGGATCAAGACGCGGGAGCAGAAAACAGGAAAGACCGTCTTCTGCCTGCGCAAGCGTCAGGAAGGCGTCGGACATTGGAGCTGACATGAACCATTTGTGGCCCGTAACGGTATAGGTGCCGTTTTCATTGCGGGTGGCGCGTGTCATATTGGCACGCACATCGGTTCCACCCTGCTTTTCGGTCATGCCCATGCCGAGCGTAATGCCCTGCTTGGCGAATATGGGTTTCTGCGAAAGATCGTACTTGCGTGAAAGAATGACTGGCGACCACTCTTTGTAGATTTCGGGCGACGCCATGAGTGCGGCGAGTGATGCGCTGGTCATGGTCAGCGGGCAAAGATGCCCCGCCTCAAGCTGCGCTGTCAGGAAAAAGCGCGATGCACGCGCCTGATGACGGCGACCAGTTTCGAGCGGATTGCCTTCCCAAATGGAACAATGGAGTCCCGCCGCGATGGAACGGCGCATCAGCGCATGATAGGCTGGATGATATTCGACGAAGTCGATCCGGTTGCCCTGCCGGTCGTGCGTGCGCAATTTCGGCAGCTCTGTATTGGCAAGACGCGCGAGGTCCTGCGCTTCCGCCGACATCACGAAACGGCCAGTCTGCTCCAGATCGGTATGCAACTCCTTCGGGAAACGCGCCGCAATCTGCATCAGAAGCGGATCACCCAAATAGGCATTGTTGCCCGTCATGGGCGGCGTCTGGTTGGTAACGTCGTGCGTTTTCAAAAGCTCGTTCCGTATCGTGTGATTCAATCTAGCGCGGTTCCTGTTTTAACGGAATCGTTGGAGCCGCTCTATCCATTTGTTTTTGCCGCATTTCCGAACGCAAATCCATTTCACACTTTTGCTGGAAATGCTCTAGCTTACGTTTCTTGCATCGGATTTGCTAAAATTTTGCCATCCCGAATGCAATTTGTCGTCAGGACATCACGGTTTTTCTTGGTGAATCGCCCGAAGCCATTATAAGGACGGTTGCGGGACCTGCCCCATGGTCCTATACGGGTGACTTGCCATGACAAATCAAACGGTCCCTCCGCTTTTCCCTCACCGCCACCTGCTGGGCATCAAGGGGCTTTCGCCTCTGGACATTCTCTGCCTTCTTGATCTTGCTGATCAGGAAATCGCTGTCTCAAGACAGCCCGAGAAGAAAAAGTCCGTGCTGCGCGGTCGCACGCAAATCAATCTCTTCTTCGAAGCATCGACACGAACGCAATCATCGTTCGAGCTGGCCGGAAAACGGCTCGGCGCTGACGTCATGAATATGTCGGTCGGCAATTCGTCGGTCAAGAAGGGCGAGACGCTCATCGATACCGCGATGACGCTGAATGCCATGCAGCCGGATATATTGGTTATCCGTCACGCTTCGGCGGGCGCTGCTGCGCTGCTCGCACAGAAAGTCGGCTGTTCGGTGGTTAATGCCGGTGACGGCGCGCACGAACACCCCACGCAGGCGCTTCTTGATGCTCTCACCATCCGCCGCGCCAAGGGTCAGATCGAAAATCTGATCGTCGCCATTTGCGGTGATGTGCTGCATTCCCGCGTCGCACGCTCCAATATTCTTCTTCTCAATGCCCTTGGCGCACGGGTGCGCGTCGTCGCGCCATCCACGCTCCTGCCTTCGGGCATGGCCGATATGAGCGTAGAAGTCTTCAACTCAATGGAAGAAGGCCTGAAAGATGCGGACGTCGTCATGATGCTGCGGCTCCAGCGTGAGCGGATGGCTGGCTCTTTCGTCCCTTCGGTGCGCGAGTATTTCCGCTTTTACGGCCTCGACAAGGAAAAGTTGAAACATGCCAAACCCGACGCGCTCGTCATGCATCCGGGCCCAATGAACCGTGGCGTTGAGATCGCCTCCGATGTTGCCGACGGGCCGCAGAGCGTAATCCAGCAACAGGTGGAAATGGGAGTTGCGGTGCGCATGGCCGTGATGGAAGCCCTGCTCGATCCGCGACGCAATCTCGGCAATGGAGAAAATGCATGAGCGCCATTCTGTTTGAAAACGCGCGCATCGTTGATCCGTCGCGTGGTCTCGATGAAACCGGCAGCGTCTTGATCCACGATGGCAAGATTGTTGCCGCCGGAGCGGACGCCCGCAATCAGGGCGCGCCGGAAGACGCAGAAATCATCGACCTGAATGGCAAGACAGTATTGCCCGGTCTCGTGGATGCGCGTGTCTTTGTTGGCGAACCCGGCGCCGAACATCGCGAAACCATCGCCTCGGCAAGCCGTGCGGCCGCTGCTGGCGGCGTGACCTCCATCATCATGATGCCCGACACCGATCCGGTCATCGACGATGTGGCGCTGGTGGAATTCGTCAAGCGTACGGCGCGTGACACGGCTGTCGTCAATGTGCATCCAGCGGCTGCCATCACCAAAGGCTTGCATGGCGAAGAAATGACCGAAATCGGGCTGCTGCGCGACGCCGGTGCGGTCGCCTTCACGGAAGGCAGACAGACCATTGCCAATACGCAGCTCATGCGGCGCGCGCTGACCTACGCCCGCGATTTCGATGCAGTAATTGCCTGCGAAACGCGCGATCCTTACCTCGGCGCAAACGGTGTTATGAATGAGGGGCTGTTCGCGAGCTGGCTCGGACTTTCCGGCAGTCCGCGTGAAGCGGAGGTGATCCCGCTGGAGCGCGATCTGCGTCTGGCGGCGCTGACCAACAGCAACTATCATGCAGCACAACTTTCCTGCGAAATGTCGGCAGAAGCCGTGCGCCGCGCCAAGGATCGGGGCGCCAAGGTAACGGCGGGTGTATCGATCAACCATTTGTCGCTGAATGAGAACGACATTGGAGAATTTCGCACCTTCTTCCGTCTTTCGCCGCCCCTGCGCAGCGAACAGGACCGCCTTGCCATGGTCGAAGCCTTGAAAAACGGCACCATCGACATTGTCGTTTCGGCACACGATCCGCAAGATGTCGATACCAAACGTCTGCCCTTCTCGGATGCCGAAGCCGGTGCCATCGGCCTTGAAACATTGCTGGGAGCTGCGCTCCGGCTCTATCACAATGACAGCATTTCGCTCATGCGGCTGGTTGAAGTGCTATCCACGGCACCGGCGAAAATCTTCGGTCTTGATGCCGGTACGCTCAAGCCGGGCGCCAAGGCCGATCTTGCCATTGTCGATCTGGAAGAGCCTTGGATTGTACGCGAGGAAGACCTGCATTCGCTCTCAAAGAACAGCTGCTTTGAAAGTGCCCGTTTCCAAGGTCGCGTCGTCCACACTTTAGTGGCCGGAAAGACCGTTTATTCGGCTTGAAAAACACCGCATAACCCGGAACAATCAACCGAGAATTCCGGGCAGGCGGAATCGAGAAACAGCAGGGGACATTCATGGCCGAATCGGGATTTCTCAGCTTGACGCTCGTGGGAGCGCTCATCTTCGGCTATTTTCTTGGCTCCATTCCATTTGGCTTGATCCTGACCCGGCTCGCCGGATTGGGTGACGTCCGGTCTATCGGTTCGGGTAATATCGGCGCGACCAATGTACTGCGTACCGGTAACAAGAAGCTCGCCGCGGCAACCCTGATCCTCGACGCCCTCAAAGGCACGGTCGCCGTTCTGATCGCCTCCCGCTATGGCCTGGAAGCCGCAATCGGCGCAGGCTTCGGTGCCTTCATCGGTCATCTTTTTCCGGTGTGGATCGGCTTTAAGGGCGGCAAAGGCGTAGCCACTTATCTAGGCATCCTGATCGGTTTGGCGTGGCCCGGTGCCCTGGTCTTCGCTGCCGTCTGGATCATAACCGCACTCCTCACGCGCTATTCGTCTCTTGCGGCACTTATCGCCAGCATCATTGTTCCAATGGCGCTTTATTTCCAGGGTAATTCCGCAATCGCAGTCCTGTTTGCGATCATGACGGTCATTGTTATTTTCAAACATAAGGCGAATATTACGCGCCTCTTAAACGGCACCGAAAGCAAGATCGGAGCCAAGGGATGAAGGAAAGCGCGAATTCAAAAACAGGAATTCGCCTCTCCGACCGCCAGCGGCTTAACTGGCTGCGCCTTATCCGAACCGACAATATCGGTCCTGTTACCTTTCGCGATCTGATTCTTTTTTGCGGCTCGGCTTCGAGCGCGATCGAAAGGTTGCCTGATCTCAATATCAGAGGTGGCAGTTCACGTCCTATCCGTGTCATGTCCATGGATGATGCAGAACGCGAGCTTGAGGCCATCGAACGCGTAGGAGCCCGTCTGGTTGGAATGGGGGAGCCGGATTATCCGCCGCAGCTAAAAAATTGTGAAGCCCCGCCTCCTCTGGTTACGATCAGGGGAAATGCTGGCGTTTTCAGCAAGCCACCCGTGGCGATTGTCGGTTCGCGCAACGCTTCGGTGATTGGAGCACGTTTCACCGAACGTCTGGCGCATGATCTCGGCGAAGCGGGGTTTTCGGTGATTTCCGGACTTGCCCGTGGCATTGATGCCGCTGCGCACCGCGCGAGCCTGAAGACGGGAACCGTGGCTGTTCTGGCAGGCGGGCTTGATCGGCCCTATCCGCCCGAAAACCTTCCCCTTTACCGGGCAATACCGGAACAGGGTGGCGCGCTCATAAGCGAAATGCCGATGGGAGCTGAGCCGCGTTCACGCGACTTTCCACGTCGCAATCGCATCATTGCAGGCTTGTCGTTGGGATTGATCGTCGTTGAAGCCGCTGAGCGCTCCGGTTCACTTATCAGCGCACGCATGGCTGGCGATATGGGACGCACAGTGTTCGCCGTGCCGGGATCACCACTCGATCCTCGTGCCCGTGGCACGAACCTGCTTCTGAAACAAGGGGCGACACTGGTTACGAAGGCAAACGATGTTATCGAAACGCTCCGACCATTGGCCGGATCAAGCGCGTATCAGATGGATACGCCACCACAGCCTGATCTCTTGTCTCCAGCTATGGAAGAACCAGAATCGTTCGAACCGATTGCGACGGAGGAACAACGGGACATTGTTATCGATGCACTTGGGCCCGTGCCAACCGATATCGACGCGCTGGTTCGCCACACGGGTGTGGATACCGGCGCTGTCCAGCTCATTCTCCTGGAACTGGACTTGGCCGGGCGCCTGCAACGATATGCCGGCAATCAGGTCGCCCTGATCCCCCTGGAATAGAGCCTCTTATGTCTTGGCTTCGTTGTGAAGTGCCTCTCGCGCTTCGACAAGAGCCATATCGATCATATACGACAGCAGCAGATAATCCGTATTCTTCGCCATTAAATTGAGCTGCTCCAGCATCTGCTCGATGTATGTCAGCGTCTCGTGTCGAGTCGCTGTCTGTACATCCTCATCGTCTTCCATGTCTGGAAAACTCACCCTATCACCCATACCTATCTCCCCGCGGGATAATCGCTCTTGTTCTAATTTATGCTACTACCGGTTACACTCAACTTAACAGCAATCTTGAGTTGTATTTCGTTATTTTTGTTGTCCTGCTCTTGACCAAACGCTGCCTGCTGTTCATGTGAAGGCAACGAATTTCTCGCGGAGAGGAGATATTTTGTCTCCATGGGACGCGAATCTGGGCTGCTTTAAATGAACGTCGTCGTCGTCGAATCGCCTGCCAAGGCAAAAACCATCAATAAATATCTTGGTTCGAACTATAAGGTTCTAGCCTCGTTTGGTCATGTGCGAGACTTGCCAGCTAAAGACGGCTCGGTTCGCCCCGACGAAGATTTTGCAATGTCGTGGGAGGTGGATAGCAACTCTTCCAAGCGCTTGGCAGATATCGTTAAAGCGCTCAAGGACAGCGACGGCATCATTCTCGCGACCGACCCGGATCGCGAAGGCGAAGCTATTTCATGGCACGTGCTCGAAGTGCTTAACCAGAAAAAGGCGCTCAAGGGCAAAACGGTCAAGCGGGTGGCATTCAATGCCATCACCAAGAAAGCTGTTCTCGATGCCATTGCCAATCCGCGTGATATCGATGAACCTCTGGTCGATGCCTATCTGGCTCGCCGTGCATTGGATTATCTCGTCGGTTTCACGCTTTCGCCCGTTCTGTGGCGCAAACTGCCGGGCGCGCGTTCCGCTGGGCGCGTTCAGTCGGTGGCGCTCCGCCTCGTCGCGGATCGCGAATCGGAGATCGAGCGCTTCATCCGTGAGGAATATTGGAACATTGCCGCGCTGTTGAAGACACCGCGCAATGACAGTTTTACTGCCCGACTGACCGCTGTTGACGGCAAGAAGCTCGGCAAGCTCGATATCAAGAATGGCGAACAGGCAACTGCCATTCGCACAATGCTGGAAGGCGCAAGCTTCAAGGCGCTTTCGGTCGAAGCAAAGCCTACCAAGCGAAATCCGGGACCGCCTTTCACCACATCCACCTTGCAGCAGGCCGCTTCCGGCCAGCTTGGGTTCTCCGCATCGCGGACCATGCAGGTGGCGCAGCGGCTTTATGAAGGCGTTGATATAGGCGGTGAGACTGCCGGTCTGATCACCTATATGCGTACCGATGGCGTGCAGATGGCTCCGGAAGCAATCAACGCGGCCCGCGATGCCATCGGCAAAAGCTTTGGCGCAAAATATGTGCCGGAAAAGCCGCGCTATTATTCCAGCAAGGCCAAGAACGCACAGGAAGCGCACGAAGCTATCCGGCCAACTGATTTCTCGCGGCATCCGAAGGATGTGCGCCGCTATCTCGATGACGATCAGGCACGGCTTTATGAATTGATCTGGAAGCGCGCCATTGCGAGCCAGATGCAGGCTGCCGATATCGAGCGCACCACCGTCGACATCGAGGCGGTCAATGGCTCCCGTTCGGCCATGCTGCGGGCCAATGGATCGGTCACCAAGTTCGATGGCTTCCTCGCCGCCTATATGGATCATCGAGAGGAAGAGGACGACGACGAGGATAGCGCAAAGCTTCCGGAAATTCGTTCAGGCGAGGCCTTGGCACGTGAGAAGATCGATGCGACCCAGCATTCGACCGAACCACCGCCGCGCTATTCGGAAGCTTCGCTCATCAAGAAGATGGAAGAACTCGGCATCGGACGTCCTTCGACTTATGCCGCCACGCTGGCCACACTGCGCGACCGAGAATATATCACGATCGACAAGCGCAAGCTCATTCCAGAACCGAAGGGTCGTCTGGTTACGGCCTTCCTTGAAAGCTTCTTCGAGCGCTATGTGGAATATGATTTCACGGCTGACCTTGAGGAAAAGCTCGATCTCATTTCGGACGGCAAGCTTTCGTGGAAAGATGTCCTGCGCGATTTCTGGCGCGACTTCTCCGGGTCCGTCGATGACATCAAGGAACTGCGCGTCACCAATGTTCTCGATGCCCTGAATGAAGAGCTGGCGCCGCTGGTGTTCCCGGCACGCGAGGATGGCAGTGATCCGCGCTCATGCCCGACATGCGGTACTGGCACCCTGTCGTTGAAGCTTGGCAAATACGGTGCTTTCGTCGGCTGTTCCAACTATCCGGAATGTAAATATACGCGTCAGCTCGGCGGTGACGCCAATGGCGAAGCTGCGGCTGCGGATGAACCGAAATCGCTCGGCAAGGATCCGTTCACCGGTGAGGAAATCACTGCACGGACGGGACGTTTCGGCCCCTACGTTCAGCGCGGCGAAGGCAAGGAAGCCAAGCGCGCCAGCCTTCCCAAAGGCTGGACAGTCGATGCGCTCGACCACGAAAAGGCCGTTGCACTTCTGTCCCTGCCGCGTGATATCGGGCAGCACCCGGAAACCGGCAAGATGATTTCCGCCGGTATCGGACGCTATGGTCCTTATGTCAGCCATGACGGCACTTTCGCCAATCTGGAGAATGCCGAAGAAGTGTTCTCCGTCGGCCTTAACCGCGCCGTATCCGTTCTGGCCGACAAACAATCGAAGGGTGGTCGTGGGCGTTCCACACCGGCAGCACTGGCGACGCTTGGCGATCATCCCGAGGGCGGTTCAATCACCGTTCGCGACGGTCGGTATGGACCCTATGTCAACTGGGGCAAGGTCAACGCCACCTTGCCGAAGGGTAAGGACCCGGCCAATGTCACACTGGATGAAGCACTGGCACTGATTACCGAGAAGGCTGGTTCTTCCAAAAGCAAAAAGGCCCCTGCCCGGAAAGCTTCGGCCAGCACGGAAAAGAAAGCTGCTGCAAAGAAGCCTGCGGCCAAGAAGGCACCTGCAAAAGCCAAGTCGACAGCCAAGCCGAAAGCCAGATCCAAGGCCGAGGCGGCAGAGGAGTAACAATTGGCACGCCGTTTTTCCAAATCCGATACCGGTCGGTCCGCACGGACCGAACGGCGTGCAGCCAAAGCAAAATCCGCCGAGGGGAAAAACGATCCCGATGCGTTTCTGCCAACCCGCGAAGAGGTTCTCAAATATATTGAGGACAACCCCGACCGGGCGGGCAAGCGCGAGCTGGCGAAAGCTTTCAACATCAAGGGCGATGCGCGGGTCTATCTGAAAGACCTTCTGCGTGAACTTTCTGACGAGGGTCTTGTTGAAAAACGTGCCCGCAAATTGTCCCGCCCCGGTGCACTGCCTGCCGTCACCGTGCTTGACGTTACCGGGCGCGACGAAGATGGCGGTTTGCTCGCACGCCCGTCGGAATGGGATGAAGCCGGTCATGGCAAGCCACCCGTCGTCCTGATCCGCCGCACCCGACTTAACAAAGCTTCCGAAGGCGGTCCGGCTGTCGGCGTGGGAGATCGCGTTCTGGCGAAAATATTCCGCAATGAGGATCGCGACGGCCCGGACTACACCGCCCGCGTAATGAAGCGCCTTGAGCATCGCACGAATGCGGTGCTCGGTATTGTGCGCAAGCTCGGCAACGGTGAATGGCGGCTTGACCCGGTAAACCGCAAGCAGCCGGAAGTGCAACTCGATCCGGGACATCTGGAAAATGCCGAAGCCGGGGACCTCGTCGAAGTAGACCTGATTTCCTCACGTCGTCAGGGATTGCCGCGCGGCAAGGTTCGCCAAGTGGTCGGTTCGATTGACAGCGAAAAAGCCCTGTCGATGATTGCCATTCACGAGCATGAAATACCGCATGTTTTCCGGGCTGAAGCGTTGAGTGAAGCAGACGCCGCCAAAGCAGCGACGATGGAAGGCCGCGAAGACTGGCGTGATATTCCACTTCTCACCATCGATCCGGCTGATGCCAAGGATCATGACGATGCGGTCTATGGAGAGCCGGACAAGGATCCCGAGAATCCGGGCGGTCAGATTGTCATCGTAGCTATCGCCGATGTCGCCGCCTATGTCCGTCCCGATTCTGCGCTTGACCGTGAAGCCCAAAAACGCGGCAACTCGGTCTATTTTCCGGATCGGGTGGTGCCGATGCTGCCCGAGAGGATCTCCAACAATCTCTGCTCGCTGCGTGAACTGGAAGATCGCCCCGCCCTTGCCGTCCGTATGGTTTTTGCAGCGGATGGACGCAAGAAATCGCACAAGTTCCATCGTATCATGATGAAATCGGCGGCGAAGCTGGCCTATTCGCAGGCGCAGGCTGCAATTGACGGTGCGCCGGATGACAAGACTGCGCCCATTCTCGACAGCATCCTGAAACCGCTGTGGAACGCCTATGCCGTGTTGAAGCGCGGGCGCGACGCGCGCGAACCGCTGGAACTCGATCTGCCGGAAAAGAAAATCCTGCTGACGCCGGACGGCAAGGTCGACAAGGTGATCGTCCCCGAACGGCTTGATGCGCACAAGCTCATCGAAGAGTTCATGATCCAGGCGAACGTCGCCGCCGCTGAAACATTGGAAGCGCGCCGTCAGCCGCTTATTTTCCGCATTCACGACGCCCCGGCGCTGGCCAAGCAGGAAACCCTGCGTGAATTTCTGCGCACACTTGATCTGAGCCTCGCCAAGGGAGCAGAATTACAGCCAGCGCAGTTCAATCGGATTCTTGAAGCCGTCGAAGGCTCCGATCATCAGGAACTGGTCAATCAGGTCGTGCTACGTACACAAAGCCAGGCAGAGTACAGCCCAGATAATATCGGACATTTCGGCCTGCATTTGCGCCGCTATGCACATTTCACGTCGCCCATCCGCCGCTATGCCGACCTTATCGTTCATCGCGCGCTGATCAAGGCCCTGAGCCTCGGCAGCGATGGTCTTACGACCGACGAGGAAGCTCATCTGGAGGAAATCTCTGCGCTGATCTCCTCAACCGAGCGACGCGCCATGCTGGCCGAACGGGAAACGGTAGATCGTCTTATCGCTCATTTCCTCGCCGCGCATCTCGGTGATGAATATGAGGGGCGCGTTACAGGCGTTACACGGGCTGGCCTTTTCGTGAACCTTGCGACATATGGCGCGGATGGGCTGGTGCCCATTTCAACTTTGGGTCATGAATACTATTTATATGACGAAGCGAACCATGCGATTGTCGGCGAGCGGAGCGGTAAAGGCTTCCGGCTCGGTGATACAGTAACGGTTCGGCTGGTAGAAGCGCTCCCCGTCGCGGGCGCGCTTCGTTTTGAGATGGTTTCGGAACCGCATCCTCTGCCAATGTCGACCCGCTCGCATCACAAGGCAAGCCGGACGATGCGTGGACGGAGGGGTAAACCCGCGGGTATTCCGCGTCAGAAGAGAAGAGGTCGCTGATGAGCACGCTAGAGGCCAATTCCGCGCAAAATGTACAGGTTTTCGGTGGCGACAGCCCCAGAACCGCCCACCCAAAGCGTCCTTTGGGCGAAGCGATGTGGCGGGGCTTTCGCGGACGTTGTCCGCATTGCGGTGAAGGAAAGCTGTTCCGGGCCTTTGTGAAGCCGGTGGCGCAATGTTCCGTGTGTGGTGAAGACTATACGGAACAACGCGCTGACGATCTTCCCGCCTACCTGACCATTTTGATCGTCGGACACGTGGTCGTCGGCGCCTTCATGGGCGTTGAAGCAACCACCAATCTGCCGCTTTGGGCTCATATGGCGATCTGGGGTCCTCTGACCGTGATCATGTCGCTGCTGCTTTTGCAGCCGATCAAGGGAGCGACCATCGGGCTGCAATGGGCGCTCTACATGCATGGTTTCGGAGGGAAAGGTGAAGGCGAATTTGGCGACGTGACTTAAGCGTCACCATAACCGCCATGAATCAGCATCCATCCTCACCAACCAAAGCACCAAAAGCTTTGCGTCCACGCGATGCCGCATCATTGCTGCTTGTCGACAGGTCCGGCAGCAAGCCGCGCATTCTTATGGGCCGGCGTCATGCCAGCCTTGTTTTCATGCCCGGCAAGTTCGTCTTTCCCGGCGGTCGGGCAGACCCAATGGATGGCGCTATAACTGCAACTACAGAACTGCATGACAATGATATTGCCAAGCTGATGGCAGGCATGGGGGCCCGTGCGTCGCTGCGCCGTGCCCGGGCGCTCGGCCTATGCGCCATCCGCGAGACCTTTGAAGAAACCGGCCTTCGTATAGGGCAAGCTGCATCGACACCGATTACGTTCCCTGCGCATCGCGACTGGGCCGCGTTCCTCGACGACGGTACAATTCCGGCGCTGAGCAGCCTGCGTTATTTTGCCCGTGCGGTAACGCCTCCGGATAATGTCCGTCGTTTCGATACTCGCTTTTTTATGGCATTTCGCGATCATATACCGGAACTTGACGGACAACCGCTCGTTCCAAGCGGGGAACTGGAGGATCTGGACTGGGTTTCGATCGACCAAATCGATAAGCTGGACGTCCCTCATATCACCCAGGCAATTCTGAAAGAAGCGCACGCGCTTCTGACAGAAGCCGACTTTGAACTGCCTGCCACCTTGCCGGTGGTACAATATTGCAAGCGGCATGGCCGCTTTGTCCGCGAAGTGATCTGAACTCCATGAATCAAGAAATTCAATCCGCCGATCTTGTCCCGCAAGAACCGGGCGGCGGGCCAGCAGAGGGCCAGATGCACTGGCGTTCGCTCGCAGCGGCCATAGCTACAATCAGCGCGGTTGGCGCAGCTATCGGCCTGGGCATCCCGTTGCTCAGCGTTCTTCTTGAGAGTCGCGGCCATTCTGCAAGCCTGATCGGCGCCAATACCGCTGTTGCGGGCCTGGCTTCGATCGTTGCCGCCCCGCTTGCCGCCCCAATCGCTGCGCGACTTGGCGTGGTCAAGGCGATCTTCCTTATGCTTATCATCGGAAGCGGCGCTTTTCTCGGCTTTCACTTTTTTCAACCGCTTTGGGCTTGGTTCGCGCTACGCATCGTTCTGCATTTCGCACTGACGGTACTTTTCGTTCTGTCCGAATACTGGATAAACGCCTCGGCACCGCCGGAAAAACGCGGGCTTGTGCTTGGAATCTATTCGACATCCCTTTCTCTGGGCTTTGCGCTTGGGCCATGGCTGTTCTCAAAGATTGGAAGCACGGGAGGCGTGCCCTTTTATGTTGGCTTTGCCATCATCATGATCGCCCTCATACCGGTCGCAATCGCGTGGCGTGACAGCCCCGATTTCGAGGAAGGCGAACATGTTCCCTTCCTGCCTTTCATCTTCGCCGTTCCAACAGCGACCATGGCCGTTTTCGTTTTCGGTGCCGTGGAAACCGGTGGCTTTGCCCTCTTTCCGGTCTTCGGCGCGCGTATTGGCTATCCGGAAGCCGATGCAGCCCTGCTGCTTACGATGATCGGACTTGGCAATGTTCTGATGCAGATTCCGCTCGGCATTGTCAGCGACCGTATTTCTGATCGTCGCAAGCTCCTGCTTTTCTGCGCCACGACAGGCCTTATCGGCATGATCGCGCTGCCCTATCTCATGCAGCACTGGTATTTGATGGCGGCCATCCTATTCCTGTGGGGCGGCGTCGTCGCCGGCCTCTACACGATCGGCCTCGCGCATCTCGGTTCGGAGCTGACAGGGCGCGAGCTGGCGTCCGCAAATGCCGCGTTTGTGTTCTGCTATGCCATCGGCATGCTTGCCGGACCGCAGGCCGTCGGCGTCGGCATGGACATGCTGGGTCCCAAAGGATTCCCGATGACTCTTGGCGTGTTTTTTGCCGCATATGCACTCTTTGCAGCAGGAAGACTGCTTTTGCGGAAGAAGCAGGCTTGACTTTTCGCTGTCAATACGTAGTGTCGCGCCAAATTTCCGCTGCCGGATGAGATTACCGGAATCGCTGGAGGTTTCCATCCATTGAGCATGATCCCGAGAATTGGGAACCGGTTTTCGGCAAGGTCATGCTCCGGCAAAGATACAGAGCAGGTAATTCGATATGGCCAAGGCTACGACGATCAAGATCAAGCTTTTGTCGACCGCTGACACCGGCTTCTTCTACGTAACGAAGAAGAACAGCCGCACGATGACGGAAAAGATGACAAAGACCAAGTACGACCCGATTGCGCGCAAGCACGTCGAGTTCAAGGAAACGAAGATCAAGTAATTCGTTTCCGGTCGTCATCGACAAGACGATTGAAATAAAAAGCCGTCTCCTTCGAGACGGCTTTTTCGTTTCCTGCCCGTTGTTCAACTTTCAGGCGGCTGAGGAGACGATGCGATTTCGGCCTCCTTTTTTGGCCTGATAGAGCGCAGCATCAGTTCGCGAGAAGAGGGCATCGGCACTGTCTCCTATCAACCTCAATCCCGCAATGCCCATGCTAATGGTCAGATTGACCTTGTGCTTGCCGTTAGAGACAGAAAAGGGCGTCTCCAATACGGCGGCCCGGATTCGCTCAGCGACAATCCTTGCGGCCTCCACATCGCTGTCGGGAAGCACGACGACGAACTCCTCGCCGCCATAGCGGCACAGCAGATCCATACCACGAATGTTCTTGCGCAGACGCGCCGCAAACTCGCGGAGAACATCATCACCGGCATCGTGCCCGAATTGATCGTTGATGCGTTTGAAGTAATCAAAATCGAGCATGATGACAGATAGTGGCCGCTCCCGCCCCATGGCGCGGGTCAGCAGCACAGGCATATGTGTATCGAGATAGCGGCGATTGTGCAGCCCTGTCAGACTGTCCGTCACTGCCATGGTGATCGTGCGATTGAGGCTCTGCCGCAAAAGATCGTTATAGCACTTCCGTTTGATCTGGGTCCGCAAGCGTGCGAACAACTCCAGCTTTTCAAGCGGACGCATAAGGTAATCGTTCACACCGAGCTCCAACGCACGAACGACGAGCGCCCCCTCGTCTTCCCGTACAACGAGAATGATCGGCACGAGCCGCGTGCGTTCGATGGTTCGCAATTGCGAGCACAGGCGAAGCGGATCATAATATGTGAAATTGGCTGAAACGACGATGCTGTCGTAATCGGTATCTATCGCCCGGATCAAGGCTGTGTTGGCATCGCTCGCCACGTCCACACGATAAGTTTCTCCCAGAATGACACGAAGGCGCGCTGCTGCGAGTTCATCCTCATCCACGATGAGAATACGGGCCACCTCCTCCTTATCGGCATAGTTTCCGCCCATCTTGCTTGCCAGCAGCGTTTCCACCTCCGCGTCCGCAACTGTGCCCGTCCGCTGGAAAAGCTCGTCAGAGACCAGCTTCAGCCGCGCCAGGCTTTTTACGCGCGACAGAAGCTGAAGATCGCTGACGGGCTTGGACAGAAAATCGTCGGCGCCAGCTTCAAGGCCCCGGATCTTGTCCTCCGCCCCATTGAGTGACGTCACTATGACGACGGGAATATTGGAAGTGCGAGGGTCATCCTTCAAACGACGGCATACCTCAAAGCCGTCCATATCCGGCATCAATATGTCGAGGAGAACGACATCGATCTGCCCTCCCAGACAAATCTCTATGGCTTCAGGGCCGCTATAAGCCGTGACGACCTCGTAATATTCGGAGAGAAGCCTTGCTTCGAGGAGCTTTACATTGGAATCCACATCGTCAACGACGAGAATTCGTGCAGTCATGATGCCCCTCGCCCTATTTCTCGCTAAGCGTCGCCCAGATAGGATTTGATTGTTTCTATAAAACGCGGCACCGATATCGGTTTGGATATATAGGCTTCACAGCCACCCTGCCGAATACGCTCCTCATCACCCTTCATGGCGAATGCCGTCACAGCGATAACCGGAATATGCCGTAACTCGCCGTCGTCCTTCAGCCATTTGGTGACTTCCAGCCCGGACACCTCGGGCAGCTGTATGTCCATGAGAATCAGATCAGGTCGATGCTCGCGCGCGAGGTCCAGCGCCTCAAGCCCGTTTCTCGTCCGTATGGTCTCATACCCGCTGGCTTCGATAAGATCGCGAAACAACTTCATATTGAGCTCGTTGTCTTCGACAATCATCACGCTTTTCGGCATCCAATATTCCTTGGTCTTATTCCCTGCAGCAATCCGGCATTTGTTCGATCTTCTTATCTGTCAGTGCACTGAAATCACCACGAGAGCATGTACTATTTTCCGGAATCACTGGAAACGCTCAATTTTTTGTTCTTCCGCATGTCTTTTTCCCGAAACCGGTTCCCATTTCAGAGGGACATGTTTTAGAAGCCGCCGCTTTTTCAGACTGTGAATAGTTTAACCCCATTTCATTGATGAAAGGCAAATAATTCCGTTGTTCCTCGACAGAGTGACCGTTACACATTCGGCAAAGCCATTGAACAAATGGAGAGGCCACATGAGAACGCCGATGAGCCAAACGGAAGCGGAAGCGATTGCCATTGAAGCTTTAGCGTGGCTGGCGCAAGAAAAGGACTTGCTGCCTCGCTTTCTCGCCCTGACCGGCATAGAGGCGGCATCCATCCGGCAGGCTGCGCTTGAACCCGGCTTTCTCGCGGGTGTCTTGCAATTTTTCCTGTCCCACGAACCGACGCTGTTGCGCTACTGCGAAGAAGTCGGCCGAGATCCGGCAACAATAGAGAAAGCCCTCACGCACCTGCCTGGCGGGCTGAACCAGCATCTCTAGCAGCACGCTCCAAAACCAGACGACAAAGCCCGGCGGAGCCGGGCTTTGTTATTGGTTATTCAGCAGCAGGAGTTGCTGTAGCAATCTCGACTTCATTCGAAACCGACAATACGTTCAATTCGTGCTGCTTGCCATCGCGCGCCGTCCACGAGATAGACTGGCCAGGTGCAAGACCAATCAACGCGGTGCCGATTGGCGTCAGTATGGAAATCTTGCCCTGCGCAATGTCCGCCTCGCCCGGATAGACCAGCGTCACCCGGCGCTCCTGCCCGTCATTGGAGCGAAACTCGACCGTAGAACCCATGTGAATCACATCCTGCGGCAAGCGCTTGGCAGGCACGACTTTTGCCCGGTCGAGCTCGGCCATCAGTTCCTCGGCAATCTCCTCGAGACGTTCCGAAACGTTTGTGGCCAGCCCCATCAGGCGCTCATAGTCGATTTCGCTGACAACGATATTGGGCTTCTTGCGATTCTTTCCGCTCATGGCGAGTGCTCACTGCTGTTGAAAGGTAATAAATCTTCGTGCGGTTTCGGCACGAAGCTGTTCAGATTGATTTTGGTGAAAGCGCTTGTTTGAAATCCGCTTTTGGACAAGCGGCGTACCGTCCCCCGGAGTTCCCCTGCGCTAGGCAGAACTCGAGGGTAGCTATCCCGTGATCGGATGAACCCGATGGAGTATGGATGCAAAACGGTTGTTCATATTGCTAAACTTGGTGATATTCCCGGCAATGTCAAGTGTAAGACCCGGCAGGCCACATAAGCCGATGGCACTTCAGCTTTTCGATGTTATAAAAGGATGTTCCTTTTATGTTCATCAGACGGTTCGTCCTCATGGCTGCCACCACTGCTCCCAACAGTCCGGAAAAAGGCGTTTGCCGCGATTGCCTTGCGCCGCAAAAATCGGACTCGGGCAGGCGTTGCCATGCATGCGGCAGCCCCCGTCTTCTCCGACACATTGAACTTTACAAGCTCTCCCTTGCCCATATTGACTGCGACGCGTTTTATGCCTCGGTTGAAAAACGAGACAATCCGGAGCTGAGGGACAAACCACTCATCATCGGCGGGGGGAAACGCGGTGTCGTGTCGACCGCCTGCTATCTCGCCCGTATTCATGGTGTAAGGTCTGCCATGCCCATGTTTAAGGCGCTGGAAGCGTGTCCAGAGGCAGTCGTTCTCAAGCCTGACATGGAAAAATATGCTCGCGTGGGCCGTGAAGTACGGCAGATGATGCGTGAGCTGACGCCTCTCGTCGAGCCGCTCTCCATCGACGAGGCTTTTCTGGATCTGAGCGGCACGGAGCGCCTGCACAAAGCACCACCTGCAATCGTCCTCGCACGGTTCGCAAAGCGGGTAGAGGATGAAATAGGCATCTCCGCCTCGATAGGGCTCTCTTATTGCAAGTTTCTGGCCAAGGTCGCATCGGATTTGGAAAAACCACGCGGCTTTTCCGTAATAGGCGAAGCGGAGGCTTTGGCTTTCTTGCGGGAGCGATCCGTCAGCACGATCTGGGGGGTCGGCAAAGCCTTTGCTGCCAAACTGGAAAGTGATGGAATCAGGACTATCGGCCAGCTCCAGACTATGGAGGAAGGAATGCTCATGAAAGCCTATGGCAGCATGGGCCAGCGCCTTTACCGCCTTGCCCGAGGACAGGATAGCCGCAAGGTCGAGCCGGACCATGACATGAAAAGCGTTTCAGCGGAGACAACATTCAATAACGACCTGTCCGGCGCGGATGATCTCATTCCGGTGCTTCGTGCGCTTGCCGAGAAAGTATCGCGGCGCCTGAAAGCAGGCGACATAGCCGGACGCACCGTCGTCTTGAAGCTGAAAACTCACGATTTCAAATTGCGCACCCGCAATCGTCAGCTTTCCGATCCTACCCAACTTGCGGACAGAATCTTCCGCTATGGATTACAGCTTCTTGAAAAAGAACTAGATGGAACGAGATATCGTCTCTTGGGAATTGGGGTTAGCGAACTTTCTTCAAGCGACCGGGCCGACCCGCCCGATCTCGTTGACACTCAGGCCACCAAACGCGCGGTCGCCGAGAATGCCATGGATCGGCTGAGAAACAAATTCGGGTCAAGTGTTGTCGAAACTGGCTATACCTTCTCGAAGGGCAATCTCGCCCGCCCCCAAATGCCACCAGACCGAGACGAACAGCCTTGATTTTCCTGGACGTGGAAACCTTTGGAGAAATTTTCTACATTTACCTCTTACAGCTTGACGAGATCGGTCTGGATCAATATTGGAACGGCCAAGGCTTTGCTGAGTGATTTGGCACAGCTTTACGGAAGGCCTCGTGGCGGAGTGGTTACGCAGAGGACTGCAAATCCTTGCACCCCGGTTCGATTCCGGGCGAGGCCTCCAATATTCTCTCACCAATAAAATCAAACGTTTATAGCATTTCATGTCGACATTGACATGATTAGCCTTGTCTCATCTTACTGCAAACTGATTCCCATAAATTACAAAGGGTTACAAAAAAGCCGGGCGAATCCATGCGACATGGAACGCAACATGCTTGACTCTGTTCGCCCTATGAACAAAATAAGAACATAGCAAGACGACCCGATAACATCACAGACGTGCTTAGTGGCGCGAGAGAACGTACTGACCGCACGGCGGAAATCGCCCGAGACTGGTTTCAAATGAGAATGCAAGCTCGCTACTGGTAGGATGGTGAATGAGTGACATTTGGAAAATTCGCTTAGTCGCGGCCTTCTTTATACCGATCGGCTTGGTCAGCCTTATCTTTGTCGATCCAACTGAAGGCCACACGCCCCTCGGGATCTTGTTCGCCAGGCTGTTTGGCCCCACGGGAGCGTTCTGGATCTTTCGTGTAACATGTGTGGGCATCATTATGCTGCCAATAGGAGCTTATTGGTTGCACATGCGTAGCGAGCGCCGCTTTAACGCTTATTTCAAACGCCAATCAATGCTGGAACCCGAATCCAAAGAGGCAACTAGACGCCAACAGTGAGCGCTCTACGTTGTTCCAACGAGGTAGCCCTACTATGTCCTACCCTGTGACTTCCATGATCTGGATGGGTTTGGGCATTTTGCGCTCTTCTTTGATGAAGAGGCAACCTCGGTATTTTATCGGTAATGACGCTAGCAGAGCGAAGTGCACCATCTGTTCGAAACCGCTAAATGTAGGGACACACTCCCCGAGCGACGGTTTCTACCGGCTATCCGCACGATGCGGAATGAAAAGCCGCAAGAGCCGGCGGCTTATTCCTATCCCGCTGCCCTGCCTGTCGCGCACCTTTTCAACTATCCAATTGATTGAAATCAAATTCTTCGCCAGTTTCATATGATAAAATATGCTCTTTCTATCATAACGGAACTCAAACGTGGCCCACCCTCTTCTCATCGATAAAGTCGCCACAGCAATTGAAGAATGTGGCTGGGAAACCGTCGATATTCTGCAAATGAATAACGTGATGGCCAGAGCAAGCATCGCTGCCATCTATGCAGCCCTCATCGAGCACGCTGAACAAATGAACAGAAAGGACGTTATAGAGTGGCTAGTTGCCAGCCCAGTCGGAAATAAAATCTCACAACAATAAACCAATCGTTACAGGGATGATTTTACAGCTGCGACACGTTTTTGTCCGCAACAGGTCATCAATACGTTAAGTCTGTTGACCGACAAGTTATCTTCCGACCCGAAGCCTTTTTCGAAATGATCATATGTAAGTAGGTGCTGCTCACTGCCATAGGCAACATGAGCGTTATTTACGGTTACGCTGCTGTTCGACACAGTTCTTTGCATCCCGCCCTCGAGTGCATGCATCCTTTTTGGGCTTCTGAACCCGGTCCTGTTTTTGTGATTCGGACGTTTTCGGAACGTGAACACCGTCAGGATCGGAGGGCGGCTGCCCTGGGGCGGGTGGCGGATTGCCCGGCACTTCGGGCTCCTGCGTGCCCGATTGTGTCGGCATCCCAGACTCCTGGGCAAAAGACATATTCGGAGAGACTAAAAGCAGCACTACAAGAAGTATGCGTTTCATTTTTCACTCCAACAGTTGGACCAATAATGGTTTCAACGGAATTCGGAGTGAAAATGTTCCTTTCCCTGTATTGGTTGAAGCTCCCGATACGCCGCTAGAAGGTCAGCGGAACGCCGAGTTTCTTTTCACATTCAGTCAGATCTTCTGAGAATTTCGTCAACAAGGGATCGTAATCTGGTTCTTCGGCGCTGTCGCTTTTGACATACTCGGATATCGTGTGTGAAACCTTTAGAAGCGAACTAGCAGCAACGTCACAGCTTTGGAAGGTCTGGTAATCCGCGGAGCTTTCATTCGCGTTTACGACCTGTCGCCAGTCAGACTGGGCACGTGCGACAGGAGTCGTCACCTTTTCCTCCATCGCGATTCCCAGTTCCCTGGAACGCCCCTCAGAATTCTCGCCCAACTCGATATAGGTCATCATCCCCGATACGACAGCCTTATGAAGCGCCAGAGCATCTTCTTTAGCGCCAGCAAGAGCCGGGGATGCGGAAATTAAAGTTAAACCCAATACAATAAAACTGAACAGCAGACGCATAAGAGGCTCCCGAATAAAGCGGTTTCCAGCTTATAGCGGCGACGGAAAATAAGTGCAAACAGTCCCTCTCCTTGTAGGGAGTCTGCGCAGCACAATTATAAAAAGAGACCACCCGACGACCAAGCATCGACGGAGTCAACCAAACTATGTTCTCGGTCAATCTCATCCCCATTCCGCTAATTCTATGATCGCTCTATTAGCGGAATGAGGCCATGGGCCGCATGCTTTTCCCATGATCCAGCAGCCTGGTTCGCACTCCTATCGGATCAGTTGAACGACGATGTGTGCACAAACTGCGAGGATGAAAGCAGCTGCGAAGCCGGATTCGAGACGAAAATACCAAGGCATTATCATTCTCCAATCAATGGTTAACGGATAGCTAACCAACGCACGAAAAATGATTTGGTTCACAATGCTAAGCGAGACCGCGGCTCCTTCACCGTCAAAAACGAGATGGAGAAAGCCAGTCCAAGCCACTGGTTGGACGACTGCACGAGGGTGCGAGAGTTCAGCAAGCGTAACGATCTTCCGTCGCAACTATCGGAAAGGCGCTTCTCTTTGCGGAACCCAATTACCGAGGATTGGAACGTTTAATGGCAGGAGGTCAGATCGACTTCGAGGCCACCATTATCAAGTTCTTCATTCTGAATGAAATCTAGCCAACTTCGCAAATTGAAGTGGCTCCCCGGGCCGGATTCGAACCAGCGACCAACCGGTTAACAGCCGGTTGCTCTACCGCTGAGCTACCGGGGAACAGGTGCTCGTTGCGTCAGCGAGGTGGCATATAGCAAAAGGATTTCGCGTTTGCAAAGGGCTAAATCCATTTTTTTCATCTTTTTGCATTCTGCCTTCGAAACCCTATATTCTCTGGGAGGTTTCTGCCTGTGAATTGTAACATATCAGCCTATGAGATGCCCCTGTGAGTGATAAATATGCCGAAACACCCCGAAGAAAGGCCATTGTGATTCTTGGTCGGCGAATCCCGATGCCCCAATCAGTCATGATGCGTCGTATGCTTGGCGGCTCACTCGTCGTCGGCGGCTCACTTGGCTTTCTTCCAATTCTAGGTTTCTGGATGCTTCCCCTCGGATTTATCGTTCTTTCCCACGATTCTCATCGCGTCCGTCGCTGGCGCCGCCGAAGTGAAATTCACATCTGGCGTAAATGGCTGAAGCGGAAGCCGGCAGACGCGTC
This sequence comes from Ochrobactrum sp. AP1BH01-1, assembly GCF_018066705.1. Lineage (NCBI taxonomy): Bacteria > Pseudomonadati > Pseudomonadota > Alphaproteobacteria > Hyphomicrobiales > Brucellaceae > Ochrobactrum > Ochrobactrum sp. AP1BH01-1. Next base: position 492,799 of record NZ_JAGPOU010000001.1, read on the forward strand.
AGCTGCCCCGATATCAAGCCGAAGCAAGCACCAAGGAGACAGCGACCGGGAAATCATTTGAGGCCTATTTGCGCAGTTCACCCGGCGTCAACAGTCGATGCTTTCGCAGAGCGGTCGTGAGATGGCTCTGGCTCGAAAAATTCAAGTGATCCGCAATTTCTCTTATCGACATGGGCGTCTTTTTAAGCAGCCGCTCGGCCTCATCAAGCCTTAAGTTCATCAGATATTGATGAGGTGTCTGTCCAAAACTATTTCGAAAGCATGTTGAAAAATGGCTGGCTGAAATCCCCAGCACTGCGGCCATATCCGGGACAGAAAGTGGCTTACGAAAGTTTTGGGTTAGGTAAGTTTCTATTCGATGGCACGCCGGTTTGTTAAGTCCGGTTTTGCTGTCGGTGGTAGCCTGACTATCTGGCGCACTGCGAACTATCGTATGCATAAGAACCAAGCCAAGCGCACGCAGATAAGATTCGTCCTGCCCGCCCCGCAAGCGAATCTCGTCCCAGATCATATTCGATATCGGCAAGCAATCCTTGCACAGGAACTTTATAACGTTCCCCAAGTTGTTGATCTCATGGTTTAAAATATTATCAAAAGAAACATCTCGAAGAAGATGCCCATCAAACTGCCCTGTCAATATTTCTATGGGTTCGGGCCAGCAGATTGACAGCTTCACAGAATCCGGGATGATAAAAACAGTACCAGCCGCGCAATTGGTATTTTCGCCCGTCTGCTGAAAACAATACCACCTTAAATTGACAACATGTTCTCTCAAAACGAGGAAAGTCGTCCCGTTACCGTGATAGTTGACTGGTCCGACCTGAGTGGTGGCGCAGGTTAATCCCCATTTGGTTCCACTCATATGTGGTTCATATACAAGCATTCTTCAGCTCTGCTCCCCTTAAATAATCAACAATAAGTCAATCACTTAGCTCATCCTCGCCCCGTTCATCCGATCTAAGAATTGAGAATAAATCCGGGTCATCAGACGACTGTGCGCCCTCGCCTCTCCCGGCAACAAAGGAACATCTTAACAACACAACCAATTATGATGTGTGCAATCTATACGTGTAGTAAAAGAGTTTTGCAATCGGAATCTTAAACGTTAAATGCAATCCTTAATGCAAATAATTCGCAATAGCACTTGTCGTTCGATCGTCAATCTTTTATGCAATTGCAAATTACTAGCAACAAGGAGTTGAATATGCGGCACCGTGTTTTACGAATAACTTCACTTGGCCTCTTGAGCGCAACTCTTCTCTGCACAAGCACAAGCGGTACCTTGGCGGAGAAATTCAAGGCCGTGACGACATTTACCGTTATTGCCGACATTGCGCAGAATGTTGCGGGCGATGCAGCTGTCGTGGAATCGATTACCAAGCCAGGCGCCGAGATTCACAATTACCAGCCAACGCCCGATGATCTGGTAAAAGCACAGGATGCAAAACTGGTCTTCTGGAACGGATTGGGGCTGGAACTATGGTTCGAAAAATTCTTTTCGCGTCTCAAGGATGTTCCACAAGCAGTTGTATCCAACGGCGTGGAGCCAATCGATATCTCCGAAGGACCTTACAGCGGCAAGCCGAATCCCCATGCATGGATGTCCCCGAATGCCGCGCTGATCTATGTCGATAATATTCGGGACGCCTTTGTCAAAAGCGATCCGGCCAATGCTGCTACCTACACATCAAACGCCGAAGCCTACAAGGCAAAGATCAAGGCCGCTATCGATCCGATCCGGGCAGAGATGGAGGCAATCCCAGTGGAAAAGCGCTGGCTGGTTTCGAGCGAGGGCGCTTTTTCCTATCTCGCGCGGGATTTCAACCTGAAGGAACTCTATCTCTGGCCAATCAATGCAGACCAACAGGGCACGCCCCAGCAGGTTCGCAAAGTGATTGATGGGGTGCGTAAAAACGGCATCTCTGCCGTATTTTCGGAGAGCACTGTGTCCCCCGCCCCTGCGAAGCAAGTAGCCCGCGAAACCGGTGCAAAATATGCCGGAGTTCTCTATGTCGATTCACTTTCTGAACCGGATGGTCCCGTGCCGACATATATTGACCTTCTGAAAGTTACCTCACGCACGATCGCTGACGGACTTACGCAATGAGTTTTCCTGTAGAGATTCAGAGAACTCCTCAATCGGTGCCGGAAGGCGGAATTAGTGTAAAAGACGCGACCGTCACTTATCCGAATGGCCACACGGCTCTGCATAGTGCCAGTTTTGCTATTCCGACCGGAACAATTACGGCGCTCGTAGGCGTTAACGGCTCTGGAAAATCGACCCTGTTCAAGGCGATCATGGGGTTTGTTAAATTCGCCAAAGGCGAAATATCCATACTTGGTATGCCGGTCGAAGCTGCATTGAAGCGCAATCTGGTGGCCTATGTACCGCAGAGCGAAGATGTCGACTGGAATTTCCCGGTTCTCGTTGAAGATGTCGTCATGATGGGGCGCTACGGCCACATGGGCATGCTGTGCATTCCCCGCCGGGCCGACAGGGAAGCAGTAGAAAATGCCCTTGCCCGGGTGAACATGCTCGAGTTTCGCCATCGGCAGATCGGTGAGCTTTCCGGCGGACAAAAGAAACGGGTATTTCTCGCGCGAGCGCTGGCCCAGGATGGGCGGGTAATTCTTCTTGACGAACCCTTCACCGGCGTGGACGTCAAGACCGAACAAGCGATCACCGTTCTTCTTCGCGGTCTTCGTGACGAGGGGCGCGTCATGCTGGTATCGACACACAATCTCGGCAGTGTTCCCGAATTCTGCGACAGAACGGTACTGCTGAAACGTACGGTTCTTGACTATGGACTGACGGCTGATGTCTTTACACAGGCAAATCTGGAAAGAACATTCGGGGGCGTACTCCGCCATCTCGCCCTTGACATGAGTGATCGCTCGAGCCGCGCTGCGATCACCGTGATCACAGACGATGAGCGCCCGTTCGTCATTTGTGAGAATGACGCCTCCCTTGTCAGCAAAGGGAACCAAAGACAATGACAATACTGCTTGCTCCCTTCAGCTATAATTACATGCTCAATGCAATGTGGGTTTCCGCCCTGGTGGGTGGCGTGTGTGCCTTTCTTTCGGCCTATCTCATGCTGAAGGGCTGGTCGCTGATTGGCGACGCCCTTTCCCATTCCATTGTGCCTGGGGTTGCCGGCGCTTACATGCTCGGCCTGCCCTTCTCCATTGGCGCGTTTTTCTCGGGTGGCCTTGCGGCGTCGGCGATGCTTTTCCTCAACCAAAGGACAAAGCTGAAGGAAGACGCCATCATCGGCCTGATCTTCTCCTCGTTCTTCGGCCTCGGTCTTTTCATGATTTCGCTCAAGCCAATGGCAGTCAGCGTTCAAACTATCGTCCTCGGCAATATCCTCGCCATCACCCCGGGGGATACATTGCAGCTGGCGATTATCGGCTTCGTTTCCCTGTCGCTGCTTCTTTTGAAGTGGAAAGACCTGATGGTGGTGTTCTTTGATGAGAACCATGCGCGTTCGATAGGACTGAGGCCCGCTCTGCTGAAGATCATGTTTTTCACATTGCTGTCGGCATCCACTGTCGCTGCCATGCAAACGGTCGGTGCCTTCCTCGTCATCTGTATGGTAGTCACGCCCGGTGCAACCGCGTATCTCCTGACAGACCGCTTCTCGCGATTGCTCTGGATCGCTGTCGCGATTGGCTCCGTCACAAGCTTGGTCGGGGCCTATGTGAGCTATTTTCTTGATGGCGCGACGGGAGGCATCATCGTTGTGCTCCAGACATTGGTTTTTCTCAGCGTGTTCCTTCTTGCTCCGAAGCACGGACTGCTGGCAGCACGGCGCAAGGCCGCAATAGCTCTTAGGGAGTTCCAGCAATGACCGCTCTGGAAATCCTATTCTCCCCGTTTCAGTTCGAATTCATGCGCTACGCACTGGCCATTTCAGTGCTCATCGCAGTCCCGACATCATTGCTGTCGTGCTTCCTGGTTCTCAAGGGCTGGTCATTGATGGGCGACGCGATCAGCCATTCCGTTCTTCCGGGTGTGGTCGTGGCCTACATCATCGGAATACCTTTCGGCTTCGGAGCGTTTGTAGCGGGCATGTCCTGTGCTCTTGCAACGGGGTATCTCACCGAAAACAGCCGTATCAAGCAGGATACGGTGATGGGGATTGTATTCTCCGGCATGTTCGGCCTCGGTCTGGTTCTTTATGTTGCAATCCGCTCGACGGTACATCTCGACCACATTTTGTTTGGCGACATGCTCGGCATAACATTGTCTGATCTGGTCGAAACGACCGTTATTGCCGCACTCACCGCTGGCATCCTTGTCGTCAAATGGCGGGACTTCCTGCTACACGCATTCGATCCGGCACAAGCACGCGCAGTCGGCCTGCCGGTCCGCCTGCTGCATTATGGCCTGCTTTGCCTGATCTCGTTGACGATTGTCGGCGTTCTGAAAGCGGTGGGTATCATTCTGGCCATTGCCATGCTGATTGCGCCCGGTGCAATTGCGTTTCTGCTTATACGAAAGTTCAGCACCATGATGCTGCTCGCCGCGGCGATTGCGGTCATTGCAGCCTTCTTCGGCGTCTACCTGTCTTTCTTCATCGACAGCGCGCCCGCCCCTACAATCGTTCTGCTGATGACCGTGATGTTCCTCGCAGCGTTTGCCTATTCTGCCCGGCAAACTGCCAATTTGAGGAGCGCGCAAAAGAAGTATGACTGAACGCTGGTAACAAACCGGCCCTAAACTCTCCGTCAGACCTGCTGGCGTGAGACGTGGACAGCTTTGCAAAGCTGTCCACGTCTTCGGCTTTGCGTCATACAGCTGTTATGAAATCTCGCTAAATAGCGTCCTAACAGCGTTCCATAATGGAACTCGAGACAGTTTTTCCCGCGCAATTTCAGTTTTGCGGCTTGTCGAGGTTGCTTAAAGATGCTTCAATCCATTTTGCACGGCTGTGCAGAAAAAATAAAACCAGCCGGCGATCCTGGGGAGGAGACGCTTATGCCAGCGTTTTTGGAGGTGGCGGATGCGCGCGTTCGCTATGGCAATAATGAAGTTCTCAAAGGCGTAAACCTGTCCGTCAGAAAGGGCGAGTTCGTCGCGCTTCTCGGTTCCTCTGGCTGCGGCAAGACAACTCTGTTGCGGGCCATTGCGGGTTTCAACATGCCATCCGGCGGCGCAATCCGGGTCGACGGAAGGGATGTGACCAGACTGCCTCCAGACAAGCGCGGCATGGCGCTTGTCTTCCAGTCTTATGCGCTCTGGCCGCATATGACTGTCGCGCAGAATATGGGTTACGGGCTGCGCATCCGTGGCGTGGCGAAGCAAACTATCAAGCAGAAGGTCGAAGACATTGCGCGCCTGTTGGGGCTGGATGTGCTGCTGGAACGCAAACCTGCCGCCCTTTCCGGCGGACAGCGCCAGCGTGTCGCCCTCGGGCGCGCACTCGCCATTCAGCCCGATATCCTGCTTCTCGATGAGCCGCTTTCCAATCTCGATGCACGCATCAGACTATCGGTTCGCCATGAAATCAGCGCTTTGCAGCGACGCCTCGGCATCACTGCAGTTCATGTGACGCACGATCGGGAGGAAGCCATGGTTATGGCCGATCGTATTGTCATCCTCAATAACGGTGAAGTCGCTCAGGCTGGCGCACCAGAGGAAGTTTACAATCATCCGGCGTCGGATTTCGTCGCAGCATTCATGGGCGCGGAAAATCTGGTCGAAGTACCGATCCAGATCAAGGCTGATCGCATAGAGATCGCAGCCGGAGCCAACAACAAGGCCAGCACTATTTCCGCGGGTCGCCGCAATCTTTCCGACGGCCTGGCATCGGCACGTTTCCGCAGCGAAGCAGCGCGTCTCACCGAGTCCGGGACCGCTTGGAACTCTCCAACACCCGAACTGGTCTTGAATGGCACGGTCGAACAAACCAGTTATCCCGGCGGCCTTTGGCGGCACATGATCCGTGTGGGAGAACGGCATGTCATGGTCGACGCTCAGGAGAGCCATAGACCTGGAGCAAATGTAGAAATCCGCATACCGGAGCATGCCCTGTTTCTGTTCGACAGATAATCAGCGGGCTGTCGCTCCGTGGTCAGCGCCTGTCATTGAATTTGGAGGGTCCAAGAACAATGAACTACGGGATTTTGATGAACCTTGCAATGCACGGCTGTGCATCCAGGTCGCGACCTCCTTTCTATACAGATACGGGTAAGACCCGTTTCAAGCTCGATTTCACGGGCAGGCTCGTGCCCGTGAAAGCCACCGTTCCCGATCGACATCACCACCGGATGCTCTGCATCTGCTTTCAATCGTATGACCGGAATCCCGGTCTCAGACAGGAGTCCTTTCATGAGAACTATCCTGAACGTGGCACTGGCAATCGGCCTCACCGCTGCACCGGCCGCCGCCGACGAACTTACTGTCATCACGGCAGGCGACCAGAACATGGTCGATTACATCAATCAGTATCTTGGACCGTTGTTCGAGAAGGAGAATCCCGGCACGACCGTTCGCGTGGTCGGAACCGGTCCTGGCGATGCCGGATCGCAGAAGGTTCTCGAGCGCTTCGAAGCCCAGTCGAAAGCTGGCGTGGAAAAGTGGGACACTGACGTCGCTGTCGTCCACGAGAAATTCGTCGGGCCGATGGTAACAGCAAAGTTCCTCGAAAATTATCGTGGCAAAATCGACAGCGGCAAGCTGGTGACCCGCGATAATGCAAAAATGGCGCTCGGCACAGATGTCGATGGCTATGTCATGCCGATGTTCAACAGCCAGACCGCTCTTGCTTACAATCCTGCGCTCGTCGCCAACCCGCCGAAAAGCTATGACGAGCTTGTCGCCTGGGCCAAGCAAAATCCGAAACAGTTCGGCTACAACGGGATAAAGGGCGGCGCTTCGGGCGTAAGCTTCGTCATGGGTTGGATTTATGCCTATGGCGGCGACGCAGACAAGCTTATGAAGGGTCCATTTGAAGAGGGCGAAGCAAAGAACTGGGATAAGGCATTTGCCTCGCTCAAGGACTTTACAAAGAACGCCACCCTGACACCGGGCAACGCAGGTACGCTCGACATGCTGAGCCGCGGCGAAATCGCGATGGGACCGGTCTGGGTAGACATGTTCTATTCGTGGAAGGCAAATGGACAGCTGCCCCCGGAAATGAAACTTGTCCTCCCTGCACCCGGCATGCCCGGACAGCCGATGCACTATGTGATCCCGGAAAAGAGTGCGCACAAGGAACTGGCCGAAAAGTTTGTTGCGTTGGCGACAAGCCCGAAGGTGCAGGCCGAAGGCATCGTCAAGCGCTTCAACTGGTATCCGGGCATCGACGCCGATCATGTCAAGGCAGAGCTGGACGGCGATACCTGGAACAAGCTCTTCACCGATATTTCACCAGACGACCTTGCGAAATTTGGAAAGCCTTTCCCGATCGCGCCCTATAACACTGCGATTCTGGAAGCGTATGAACGTCAGGTAGGCAACTAAGCCTCCACTTTGATTGGAGTGCTCGGCTGAGGCTTCAGTCTGAGCGCTCCTACGCTCACTTTCATGAGGTTTCGAATGCCGCATCGACTGACGGGGATTCTTCTTGTCGCGCCCGCGCTGGCGATCGTACTGTTGCTGTTCATCGTGCCGCTTTTCGGCGCAATCACCGGAGCTTTCCATGTTTCCGGTGAATGGGGGACCGGCAATTTCGTCAAAGCATTCGAGCTTTATTCAAGCGACATCATCTTCACTTTTGTCATCGTCACACTGTCTTCGCTGCTGATTGCGTTGTTCTCTATTGCTATCGGTGGCTATCTGACACTCGGCTCCAACCCGCGGGCAGTTACCGTTCTGCGCTGGCTCTATCGCTGGCCGCTTTTCATCCCCTTCATCGTCGTTGGCCAGATACTCCGCACCTTTCTTGCCAAAAACGGCTTGATGAACAGCCTGCTCATCGAAACCGGAGCGATCACACCGCTACAGGCAATGAGCTTCCTGGACTGGCGCGGTATCGTCATCGCCTTCGTCTGGAAACAGACACCATTCGTCACACTGCTGTTGGCGGGTGCTATGGCATCCATTGATCGCAACACAATCGAATCTGCCCGTAATCTCGGTGCCGGACGGCTGCGCATTCTCATCGAGATCGTGCTTCCTCAAGTCCGCCAGACATTGCTCGTTGGATTGATACTGAGCTTTGTCACCATGATGTCCGTTTTGTCCGTGCCGTTGATGATCAATGCGCAATCACCGACGATGATCACGGCGAACATGGCATTCCGCATCAACGCCTACGGAGATTACGGTGTCGCAAATGCTCTGGGTACGATTTCACTGCTCATGACCAGCCTCGTCGCCTGGGTTTACCTCCGCCAGACCATGAAGGAGCACGCTGAATGAGCAACCTCTTCGACTGGAGCTGGATACCGCGCGGTATATTGCTTGGCCTGCTGGCATTGGCGATCTTCGGACCGCTCGCGAACCTGCTCCTGTGGGCTGTCGCTGAGCGCTGGTATTTCCCGCACACACTGCCGCTTCAATATGGATTCTCATTCTGGGCAAATGTGTTTTCGCCTCGCGGCAATGCGCTCTCATCGCTTGGCACAAGCGTTATCATTGCAGCCCTGACAGTGATCGTTTCACTCGGCCTTGCCATTCCCGCCGGTTATGCTCTCGCACGATTGAAACTGCCATTTCGCGGGCTGATCCTGCTGACGCTTCTGATACCGCAGGCTTTTCCCAACCTGCCCGTTTACGTCAACATTGCCCAAATGTTCTACTCATTCGGCCTGAATGGTACGATTACAGGTGTCGTTCTGGTACATGTCACGCACGGTCTGGTCTATGCGGTGTGGATCGCCACGGCGGCCTTTTCAGCAATTGATCGCGAGCTTGAAGAGGCGGCTCGCTCAATGGGCGCATCAGCGCTCAAGACATTCTTTGACATCACCCTGCCGATAGCCGCACCCGGCCTCCTCGCAAGCGCGATCTTCGTCTTTCTTGAATCGCTCGACGAGTTCACCGGCACTTATTTCGTTGGCGCTCCGGATATTTCCACCCTGCCCCTGCTGCTTTATACAGCAAGTTCCGGCGGCAATTATCAAATCGCATCGATCAGCGCATTGATATTGCTGGTGCCGTCGATTGCCTTCATGTTCGTGGTCGAGCGCTTCCTCAGGGCCGATGTCCTTTCAAAAGTAGGGCGATGAAATGCCAGATAATGATACCCAGCGAGAACAGGAAATCGCGGACAGCATGCCGCGGTTTATCAGCGCTCATGAAGTCGCTCTTGAGGCTGGCGTATCGCGCTCCGCCGTGTCCCGCACCTTTACGCCAGGCGCTAGCGTCTCGCCTGCAACACGGGAGAAAGTGCTGAAAGCTGCAGAAAAGCTGGGGTATCAGGTCAACGACCTCGCACGCGGCCTCCTCGCCAATCGCAGCCGTATCGTCGGCATGATTGCCGCAGACCCGGATAGCCCTTTTCGTTCACGCCAGATCGCGGCACTCTCCCGTCGGCTCGCAGCGCGCGGCAGCGTGCCTGTTTTGATTCCAACCGGCCAACACGGAGAGAACCTCTCTGCCGCGCATGAAACACTGCTGCGTTATCGTGCGGAAGCGACGGTGGTTCTTTCCGGCATGCCTTCCTCGTCATTTGTGGAGCTTGCCCAACGAAACGGCCAGACCCTTATTCTCGTCGGGCGAACAGAAGAGGGAGCCGACCACATCCACATCAATAATCGGCTTGCCGCCGAAACCGCTGTAGAGATCTTTGCGGCACGGGGCATGAAAAAACTGGGCCTCATAACGTCGAATGTCGGCAGCCTCAATCTCGTTGAACGCGAGGAAGCCTTCACCGCCAAAGGCAAGAGCCTCGGATTGAGCATCAGCGTACAGCGTGGCGAATTGACGGATTATGACGGAGGTTTCGGCGCGGCTTCTCTGCTTCTGGGCGAAAGAGAGCGCGTCGAAGGTATTTTCTGCGTCAACGATCTCATGGCTTTCGGCTTGATGGACTGCGCGCGCGACGTCTTCAATCTCTCCATTCCCGACGATATTTCGGTCATTGGCTTTGATAATGTTGCGGAGGCACGATGGGGCGCTTACCGGCTGACGACATTCGATCAGAATGCAGAACGGCTTTCCGCCGAAATCATCCGGTTGCTGGACGAGCGCCAGGCCGCGCCAAACGCGGCACCTCGGATGGTTATGCTCGAATTACCGCTCATTCTGCGCAACAGCGTCAGACCACTCAAGAACGACCGCGGCATTGGGAGGATGCCCCAGCAATGACTTTCCATTCCATCTGGCTGCGTCCCGCCCTCGATGATTTCCGATTTCTTGAATCCATTGTTACTGAACTGGCTGGCCGCTTTGCTTCACCCCTATTTGAACCGCACGCGACACTGATACCTGATATGAAGCGCTCAGCAGATGAACTGCTGCAGCTGGTGCTCAGTCTTGCGGCCGGTCGCAAACCTCTGGATGTTCGGATCGAAGACGTGACCGGAACCGAGGCTTATTTCCGCTCCTTCTATGCTGCATTGCAGAAAACACCTGCATTAATAGCATTGAAACAAGACACGCTGGGCATATCCGGAGAAAAAGACATCACGACTTTCCTCCCGCATGTTTCGCTTGCCTATGGCGTCGCTGATAAGGCTTTGCGTGAAACGGAAATGGCTCGCCTGAGAAGGTCACTTGCTGGCCGCAATCTGCGCTTCGACCGAATGGTGATCGTCAGTTCATCAAGCGAGACACCGATCGATCAATGGATCGTCAAACACGAAATCTATCTTGCCGGATAGAAAGGGCCCGCCAGTTGGCGGGCTTCTATCATGCATTTTTCATTGACTTAAAGCGGACGTGGATACTGTCTGTACACTTTCTCAATGTCGCTGAAAACATCATCGGATAGCTTAACCTGGTGGGCCGCAATATCCGCCTTCAACTGGTCGACGGTCGTAGCGCCAATAATGGCCGACGTCATGAACGGACGTGTCAATGTAAAGGCAATCGCCATCTGCGCAATGTCCAGACCGTGCTTCTTTGCCACATCGATATAGGCGCGAACAGCTGGCTCGGAGTGCACGTTGTTTCGCCAGAGGCCTTCTTCGGAAATGGCTGCGCGTGAACCGGCAGGCAGCTTCCCGCCCAGATATTTTCCGGTCAGCACACCGGCGGCCAGCGTCGAATAGGCCAGCAGACCAACATCTTCGCAGAGTGCCAATTCTGCCATGTCAAAATCGAACTGACGCTGCAGAAGACTGTATTCATTCTGGATCGAGGCGACGCGCGGCAGGCCATGCTGTTCTGCCAGACGAAGCCACTGCATTGTTCCCCAGGCTGTCTCATTGGAAAGACCGATGTGCCTGATCTTTCCGTCGCGAACCATATCTCCGAGTCCGAGCAGCACGTCGTGCATCTGTTCGGTTTCTGCAGCGCCGTTCGTGGTGGAAGGATCGAAGGTCCAGCTCTGGCCAAAATGATAGTGCGCTCGCATCGGCCAATGGACCTGATAAAGGTCGATATAGTCCGTCTGAAGCCGCTTCAGGCTATCTTCAACCGCTTCCCGGACACTGTTGCGGCTTGGTCTGGCGCCATCTCGAATCCACTTCTGCCTGCCGCCGCCGGCAATCTTGCTAGCCAGAACAATCTTGTCGCGTTTTCCGGTCTTCTTAAGCCAAGTTCCGATATAAGTCTCTGTCTTGCCATAGCTTTCCGGGCTCATGGGGATGGCATATCCCTCAGCCGTATCAATGAAGTTGATACCGGCATCAAGAGCAATGTCTAGCTGCTCGTGAGCGTCCGGCTCGGTATTTTGCACGCCCCAGGTCATGGTGCCGAGGCAAATTTCGGTGACAGTGAGGCCGGTACGGCCCAAAGGCTTCATTTTCACTGGATTTTCCGGATCGATTGTTCGCAACTGCGCGATATGAGAGTGGAGCCAATTGATAGCCCCGCTCCACCGACACTGACAAGCCTGTCACGAAATTTTTAGATCAAAACTATAGAAACCGTTCTGCTGAATAGGGTTTCGGATCGACGAACGGTTCCTCTCCGACGAGCATCTCAGCGAGCAGCCGCCCTGTCGCAGGTCCAAGCGTAAGGCCATGATGAGCATGGCCGAAATTGAACCATAGGCCCCTATGCTTCGGCGCGGCACCGATAACCGGCCGCATGTCCGGCATGCAAGGACGCAATCCAAGCCACGGCGTCGTTTCGACGGCGTCTCCCAGCTGCGGTACCAGCCGGCGCGCAATCTTCTCGTCTTTCCTGAGCTGAATACGATTGGCGGGCGCATCAGGTGAAGCGAACTCTATGCCTGTTGACAGCCGTACGCCTTGCACCATGGGCGCAAGGACATAGCCCGCCTCTTCGTCAACCACAGTATGGCCGAGCCGCGAGCCATCCTTCATTGTAAAATGCAGGTGGTGGCCGCGCTTGATGCCGAGCGGAATGGGATAGCCAAATTTCCTGAAGACGAGGCCTGATTGCGGACCGAGCGTCACAACCACGTCACGCGCATGCGCAATGCCGTCTTGCGTCGTTACCTGCCAGCCGTTTTCATCCGGCGCCAAGGTTGCGGCATCGCCACGAACGAAGACACCACCGTTTCTGATAAACAAATCGGCATAGGCTTTGACCAGACCTCCCGGGTTAACGACGGTCTTCGGATCGAGCCAGTGAATGCCGCCAGCCACATCGCCAAGCGACGCCTCGCGATGGCGCAAAGCCGCTGCATCCAGAATGTCATAGGATAGTTTGAAGCGCTGCAGATCGGGCAAACGGCGCACTGCTGCGTCAAATGCCGAAGATGACCGGAAGACTTCGATCCACCCCTGCGACCGGATCAGTTTCTCACTGCCGGACTGGGCCACCAAGGTATCATGCTCGCGAACGCTCGCCTCAATCAAAGGAAGCATGGCGTTCGTCGCGACCTTCAGCCGCTCTGGCGACGATTCCCGCCAATACTGAAACAGCCAGCGCGCCATCTTCGGTAAGTAAAATGGGTTGTAGCGAACGTCCGAGCGGCGGTTCATGCCATAGCGGACGAGTGTCCAGAAACCTTGCGGGAAGGAATAGGGTATGACGCTTGAACGCTCGATCAGGCCGGCATTGCCGAAACTGGTGCCATTGCCGGGTTCGCTTTTGTCGATCAGGCAAACCGAACGACCGCGCGCCTGCAGGTGCAATGCCGTGGACACACCGACAATACCCGCACCCAGAACGATGACATCTTGTTGCTGAATCGGCATTTTTGGCATCCACAAAAATAAAGAATAAACGCGCCGTTTCAGGCGGCGCGTTGTTGCTTACAGCAAAGAGCTGTGTCTTTTACAAGCAATCAGTAGATGTCGAAGTCGAAATATTTCTTCATGATCGCGGCATAAGTCCCATCGTCGCGAATTTTCTTGATCGCCGCATTGAACTGTTCCCGCAGATCGTCATCGCCCTGACGCAGCGCAATGCCGGTATCGGTCCGCGTACCGGGAATATCGCCGATAAGCTTGCAACAATCCGCGCCGTCGCCCTTGATCCAATCAGTGATCGGGAATTTGTCTGAAACGACAGCATCGAGACGCCCGTTTTTCAGGTCGGCATTGGCTTCATCTGCAGTGGGGTATAGCTTAACATCAGCGCCTGCCTTGCCGTAGACGTCCTCCGCATAATTCCCCTGCGTCGTCGATCCCTGGGCGCCAACCGATTTTCCCTTGAAAGCCTCGGCATCCAGAGATGTGATCGTGCTGTCTTTCGGCACGATGACAGAAAGCGGAGTGGAATAATACTTGTCGGTGAACGCGACTTCCTTTTTACGCTCTTCCGTAATGCTCATCGACGAAATGACTGCGTCGAATTTGTTCGATTTGAGCCCTGGAATCATTCCATCCCAGTCGTTAGCAACAATCGTGCACTTGGCATCCATGGCCTTGCACAGAGCATTGGCTATGTCGATATCGAGGCCCTGCAGCGAACCATCAGCGGCCACAAAATTAAAAGGCGGATACGCACCTTCGTTTGCGATCCGGATTTCCTTCCATTCCTTGGCCTGCACTGGCAGAGCAGCGATGACAGAAGCAACGCCTGCAAATAGGATGGCTTTCAGCATGGTCGTTCCCTTTATTTCTTTGTTATATTTATATTATTGGAGCCTTATCAATTTGGGACAATGCTCCGCCTCTCGTGTGTTTTGAGACTGAAGCACCGGACGCTCCTGACATCAAGAGAGCGCCCGATGAAATTTTGGCATCAATAGATGTCGAAATCGAAATACTTTTTGCGGATCGTTTCGTAGGTGCCGTCGTCACGGATCTTTTTGATAGCCGCGTTGAACTGCTCGCGCAGATCGTCATCCCCTTGGCGAAGGGCAACCGCGATCTTCGTTTCGGAACCCGGAATATCGCCGAGGAACTTGCAGCAGTTGGCGCCCTGCTTTTTCAGCCAGTCGGCAGCGAGGAACTTGTCTGCGGCAATGGCGTCCAGACGCCCGCTTTCAAGATCGGCATTGGCTTCATCGGCAGTCGGATAGAGCTTCACGTCCGCACCCGCCTTGCTGTAGACGTCATCCGCGTAGTTGCCCTGCGTGGTTCCAGCCTGCGCGCCAACTGTCTTCCCATCGAAAGCTGATGGATCAAGCGAGGTGATATCGGAGTCCTTCGGCACGACAACCGCAAGCGGGGTCGTATAATAGCGTTCCGTGAAGGCCACCTGCTTTTCGCGCTCTTCGGTGATGGCCATCGAAGCAATGACTGCATCGAACTTGCTGGCCTGCAATCCGGGGATCATGCCATCCCAGTCATTGGCGACGATCGTGCATTTCGCTTCCATCGCTTCGCAAAGCGCATTCGCTATATCGAGATCGAAACCTTCAAGCTTGCCGTCTGGAGACATATAGTTGAACGGAGGATATGCGCCTTCGCTGGCGATACGGATTTCCGTCCATTCCTTCGCCTGAACGGGCAAAGCGAGAAAGACTGAGGCCAGACCGGCCAGCACAACTGATTTCAACATGACTTTCCTACTTCTTCAAAGCGCATCCCGAACGTACTCAATTCGGGCGCACAAAGGGACACAATCACGCGGACGAACATATTCCATCCGCCAGTTTGAATCGGGCTTGCGCCTAAACGCGATCCTATTCAATTGCGACTTTGGTAGGGCAGAGACCGTCGCCACCAAAAACGCAAACGGGCCTGCTGCGCACAAGCGCAACAGGCCCAATTCATGCGGCAGGAGCTATCAGGCAACCATGCGTGCGCAATGGTCTTCCTGTGCATAGGCCTTGCCAAAGCGGTTCGCGAGAAACGCTTCGAGCGTGATGTCTTCCTGGCGGATGAAGCCCTGCTGCGGAAGATTGCCCTTGGCGAGCATGTCGAGCACGGCGCAGATTGCCGAGGCCGTCGTAATCTGGATGCCCGAGCGAATGATCTTGCCAACAGGAGCGGCGTAGACCTTGTTTGCGTAGGTTTCCTGAACCAGACGGCCGTTCTTGGTGCCGGAAACAGTTACGAAAATAACTACCACGTCCTGAAGAGTGGTTGGCAGGGCATTTTCAAAGATGTCCTTGAGCACTTCACGGCGATGACGCAAGCCGAGATCGTTGAGAAGCGCCTTCATCAGCGCCACGTGGCCAGGATAGCGAATGGTGCGGTAGTTGAGCGTGCGCACCTTGCCTTCCAGCGTTTCGCAGAGCGTGCCGAGGCCGCCTGAAGTGTTGAAAGCTTCGTAGGTGACACCATCAAGCGAGAACTCCTCGCGCTCTTCAAGAGCGGGCACTTCGGTCAGTTCGCCGTTCACGATAGCTTCGCACGGCTCGATATATTCATTGATGACGCCGTCGGTGCTCCAGGTCAGGTTGTAGTTCAGAGCATTCGAGGGATACTGCGGCAGTGCACCAACGCGCATACGAACGCTGTCAAGCTTGTCGAAACGCTTCGCAAGGTCATAGGCAACGATGGAGATGAAGCCGGGAGCAAGGCCGCACTGTGGAATGAAGGCGGTCTTGGCTTCCTTGGCCAGTTCCTTGACACGACGCGTGCTCGCCACGTCTTCAGTCAGGTCGAGATAGTGAACGCCTGCCTTGGCCGCAGCTTCTGCAATGCGGGTCGTCAGATGGAACGGAGCAGCGCTCAATACGGCGAACTTGCCGGTCAGAGCAGCTTCGAGAGCCTTCGCATCTTCAATATCGAGTGCCTGTGTCTTGACTTCTGCACCCGATTCCAGTGCATCAAGCTGCGCCCGAGAGCGGTCGACAACGGTAACGGCATACTCGCCTGTGGAAGCGAGAAGATCGGCAATGGTTGCACCGATTTTGCCTGCACCGACAACAACGATCTCTTTCATGTAAATTTCCCCTTGGAATGCAATTCGGATATGCAAGAATCGCATAGTTCCATGCAAAAAGAAGCATACAAACCGACGATATGACGTTGTTTGTTTGCACATATTGACGTATCTAATATGCATTATGACGACAGAAGCCGATCTGACCCTCATCGCACTCCTCCGCGAAAATGCCCGTGCCTCGACAGCCGACCTCGCAAGACGCCTCGGAGTGTCTCGCACCACCGTGCAAAGCCGTATCGAGAAGCTCGAAAAGCGAGGGGTTATTGAGGGTTATACGGTGCGAATCGCTCCGGAATTCGAGCGTGATCTGGTGCGCGCCCACGTATTAGTGACTGCCCTGCCCAAGCTCGCGCCAAAAGTCGAAACAGCATTGCGCGGCATGATGGCTGTCCGCTCGCTTCATTCTGTCAGCGGACATTTCGATATGATCGTTGTAGTGGAAGCTCCGTCCATACAGGAGCTCGACGCAGTTCTGGATCGCATAGGCGCGCTGGAAGGGGTCGAGCGCACAATGTCGTCCATCATCCTCTCGACGCGAATTGATCGCTAACGCACGGGGAATAGTACCGCCCCAGAGGAATATCGTGGCAGCCTCAAATGGAGACTGCTCCGCCCGTGCGCTTTCTACGGAGTGTTATCGCCGCAAGTCCCAGAAGCACGGTTCCAGCAATAAACAGAAAGGCTGCAGCAGCGATAGCCGGACTTATATTTTCACGAATTGTCGAAAACATCTGGCGCGCCAGGGTGCGCTGATTTGGACCGGCCACGAACAGCGTCAGCACAACTTCATCCAATGACGTGGCAAATGCCAGCACCGCACCGGAAGCGATACCCGGCATGGCGAGTGGAAGCGTGATTCTTCGAAACACGGTCAAGGGGGATGCGCCAAGGCTCTCGGCCGCCAATTCGACACGCCGGTCGATACCAGCCAGAGCGCCCGTAACGCTCACGAGAACGAAAGGGATCGAAATCACGGTGTGAGCAACAATCACGCCGAGATAGGAATTCGCGATACCGAGCCGGACAAACAGCAACTGCATGCCGACGCCCAGAACAACGGCAGGCACGACCATAGGCAAGAGGAACAGCGTTTTAATGGGGCCGGAAAAAAACAAAATCCTGCTGCGCAAACCAAGCGCAGCCATCGTACCCAGCACGGTTGCCAATATCATTGTCCCTGAACCAATGATGAGGCTGTTGACAATTGCGCGCCGCCAAACCTCAGCTGTCGCGAGCTCCTCGAACCAGCGCGCGGACCAGCCAGGCACTGGATAGGTGAGAAACACGCTTGAGGTAAAAGCCAGCGGAAGGATTGCAAACAGAGGTGCGATCAGAAAGGTCACAGCAGCTACACCGAATATGATTCTCGCGAAGCGCCCCATCTTCATGCCCTCCGGGGATTGTCGGCGGTGAGCCGCCCGTAGACCGCGTATAGTATCAGACAGGCCACGAGCAGCACGAGCCCGAGTGCACCAGCCATGCCCCAGTTGGCCGAACCGGTGGCGTAATAGGCGATGATCGAGCTTATCATCTGATCGCTCGGTCCACCGATTAGCGCCGGAGTGATGTAGTAGCCAATTGCGCTCATGAACACGAGCAACATGCCCGAAACGATACCGCGCATGCTCAATGGCAGCAGCACCCGCAGGAAAGCTCTCCACGGTGGCGCGCCAAGAGATGCGGCAGCGGGCATGAGATTGCCCGGGATCGATACGAGCACACTATAAATTGGAAGCACCATGAACGGTAAAAGCACATGCGTCATGGCGATCACCACACCTGCCCTGTTGAAAATCAGAGGAAAAGGCGTATCGGTAATGCCGAACCAGATCAGCGTATCGTTGATGAGTCCCTTATCCTGCAGAAGTATGAACCAGGCAGCGGTTCGTACCAGTAGCGATGTCCAGAGCGGCAGCAAAACTGCAGCAAACAGCACGCTTTTGATCCAGCCCGTAGATGATGCCAGCAGGACGGCATAGGGGTAACCAATCGCTGCACAGGCGAGCGTCACCAGCGCAGCGATCCAGAAGGTACGCAGCATAATCGCCCGATTGGCCGAGGTACCAGGTGCCATTGAGACAATATCACCGGATGCGTCACGTTCCATATCCACCGCTGCGAGCAAGTTGCGATCAGTTGTCGGGGAAAGCGCATTGGCAATCGCCCGCCAGAACTCCGGCCGGCTCCAGCGCTTGTCGATCATTTCGAGATCTGGAACAGGGGCGTCCTTTTCGATGGCTGAAAGCGTTTTGCTCATCAACGTGCGAAAGCCGGATTGAGCGCTGTTCAGGCGACGAACCATATCCCCGACTGCCTGTTGATCTGTCGAGGATTTCAGGTCCGCTACAAGGGCCTGTTTCATATCCGGTGATGGTTCCGATTGCCCATCCCACCGACTTACAGCCTCGGCTGTCTGAGGAAGGACACGCAATACCGCCGTATCGGATACGGCTTGCTTCATCATCACCCCAAGCGGCCACAGGAAAAACAGGGCTATAAAGACAACCAGAGGCGCGATCAGAAATATCGCACGAACAGTTTTGCCGGATAAAATCGTCATGCGGCGATAGTCCAGCAATCAGCCGCATTGAAACCGGCGACAACCTCGGTGCCGGGGATCCATTCGCGCGCCTTTCTGTCGAGGCGCACTATAAAATCATGAGCACTACCATCAAGCTGAATACGAAGATGATCCCCTTGATAGACGCTATCAATCACGCGCGTTCGCAGCAGATTATCAGAACCGCTCTCGAGGCCGAGCTCAATACGCTCGGGGCGGATGGACAGGAGGACTTTCTGCCCGATCGCCAACGCTCCCTTTGATGATGCTGTTAGCGTGCCGCCGTCGTTCAGACGAATAAAGGCGGAGGCGCCTTCCACCCGCTCAATCGTTCCTTCGGCTAGATTGGTTTCACCTATGAATTCGGCGACGAAACGTGTCTGCGGCTCATCATAGATCGCACGCGGTGTGCCAATCTGTTCGATTTTTCCTTTGTTGAAGACCGCGATCCGGTCGGACATGGTCAGCGCTTCACTTTGATCATGAGTGACGAAGACAATCGTCAATCCCAATCGGCTGTGCAGCGCGCGGATATCGAGTTGCATCTGTTCGCGCAATTGCTTGTCGAGCGCACCGAGCGGTTCGTCCATCAAGACCACACTTGGTTCAAAAACAAGTGCACGAGCAAGGGCAACTCGCTGTTGTTGCCCGCCGGATAGTTGCGAGGGCTTGCGTTCGCGCATTGTGGAAAGCTGCACCATGTCGAGCACCTTATCCACCAACGTGCCGGTCTCTCCCTTGTCAATACCACGCATCTGCAACGGAAAGGCGACGTTTTCGCCGACTGTCATATGCGGAAACAACGCGTAGTTCTGAAAAACAACGCCCATATTACGCTTATACGATGGAACCGCATTGATGGCCTTTCCATCGACATAAATCGTCCCGCTGCTCGGGTTTTCAAACCCCGCAAGCATCATCAGAAGCGTAGTCTTGCCTGAACCGGAAGGGCCAAGCAGGCTCACGAATTCGCCCTTGCCAATATCGAGGTTCAAACCGTCTATAACTTTGAAATCACCGTATGATTTACTGATATTCTCGAAGCGAATGCGGCAGTCCGTCAATGAATTACTCCATCTTCCGGAAAACAGGGAAACCCCGCCAGCGTCGCGCGGACGGGGTCATAATTGCGAATTATTGCGCAAGCCAGGCGTTGAAGCGCTTCGTCAGCTCTTCGGAATTGTCGATCCAGAAATCGACATTGAGCGGAAGAGCGTCTTTCAGGTTGGCTTCCGCTGTCGGAAGATCGGATGCGAACTCCGCAGGCACTTTACTTGCCGCTTCTTTGTTCGGCAGACCGTAAGCCACATATTTCGGCAATTTCACCTGATTGTCAGGCTGGCTGGTAAAAGCAATGAAATCCAGCCCCGCATCCTTGTTTTCCGCATCTTTCAGGATCACCCAGCTATCGACAGCATAAATGCTGCCCGGCCAGACCACCTTGAAGTTCTTGCCTTCGCTCCTGTTTATGCCCGTGATGCGCCCGTTATAGGCCGACGCCATCACCACTTCATCCGAGGCCAGCAATTGCAGCGGCTGTGCCCCTGCTTCCCACCAGACGATATTTGGCTTCAGTTCATCGAGCTTTTTGAATGCGCGATCCACACCCTCCGGTGTCGAGAGAACATCGTAAACTTCGTCCTTGCTCACTCCATCAGCGAGAAGTGCGAATTCAAGTGTATATTTGGCGCCTTTGCGCAAGGAACGCTTGCCCGGAAACTTTTTCACATCCCAGAAATCGGCCCAAGATTGCGGACCATCTTTCAGCTTGTCCGCATTATAGGCGATTGCGGTCGACCACACGATCGCACCGACACCGCAATCATTGACTGCGCTGTCGAGAAACTTGTCCTTGCCGCCCAGCTTGTCCCAATCAATCTTTTCATAAAGACCGTCCGCACAACCAAGGGCGAGTTCTTCCGCCTCTACCTGCACGACATCCCAATTGGGCTTTCCTGCTTTCACCTTAGCCTGAACGACACCATACCCGCCGTCCCATGACTCATCCAGCAATGGCTTGCCTGTCTTCTCGGAGAATGGCTTGAAGTAAATTTCGCGCTGTGCATCCTGATAGTTGCCGCCCCAGGAAACGACTGTCAGATCGCGAGCGGCAGCAGACCCGGTATAGAGTGCGGTTGCGAGAAGTGTGCCCATAAGGGCAAGGCGAGCAATTTTCATCGACATGTTCCCCATTTTGGTTCGCCGGGTTGTTCCCGACGTTGTTGTAATGGGGGTATGCTAGCTTGATCGTTAGTCGCGAGCAATATTGTAGTCGCTCGACAATGAAAAAGTAGCGCGCTTTTCAGGAGAGGACAAATCCGAGCGAAAAAACGTCGGATTTGTCACTCATGCGCGCTCAAACGCGTTCAAGCGCAATGGCAATCCCCTGCCCGACACCTATGCACATTGTTGCGAGAGCAAATTTGCCGCCATTGAGAGATAGCTCAAGCGCTGCCGTGCCGGCGATACGCGCGCCGGACATGCCGAGCGGATGTCCAAGAGCAATCGCACCGCCGTTCGGGTTGACACGCTGGTCATCGTCGGTAATTCCGAGATCGCGCAAGACTGCCAGCCCCTGAGACGCAAATGCCTCGTTCAGTTCGATCACATCGAACGCATCAGTCGCGATGTCGGTACGTGCACAAAGCTTTCGTGTCGCCGGAGCTGGACCAATACCCATGATGCGAGGAGGAACACCCGCCGTAGCGCCGCCGACAATGCGGGCAATCGGCGTGAGGCCATATTTTTTGATGGCCGCCTCTGACGCGATGATGAGCGCTGCCGCGCCATCGTTGACACCTGAAGCGTTGCCCGCCGTCACAGTGCCGCCCTCGCGGAACGGTGTACCCAGCTTTGCCAAGGCTTCCAGGCTCGTGGCGCGCGGGTGTTCGTCTCGGTCAACAATGACGGGTTCGCCCTTGCGTTGTGGGATCGTGACCGGCACTATTTCCTTTGCAAGACGGCCATTCTCCTGCGCAGCTGCCGCCTTTTTCTGACTGCGAAGTGCAAATACGTCCTGATCCTGCCGCGAGACGTTAAAATCTTCAGCGACGTTCTCACCTGTCTCTGGCATGGAATCCACGCCGTACTGCTTTTTCATCAGGGGATTGATGAACCGCCACCCGATGGTCGTATCGAAGATTTCCGCCTTGCGTGAAAATGCGCTATCGGCCTTCGGCATGACGAAGGGAGCACGGCTCATACTTTCCACGCCTCCAGCGATGAGTAGCTCTGCCTCGCCCGACTTGATCGCGCGTGCAGCCGTTATGACTGCGTCCATCCCGGAGCCACAGAGACGGTTGATTGTGGTTCCCGACATTCCCACTGGCAGACCTGCCAGAAGCAGCGACATGCGCGCCACATTGCGATTGTCTTCCCCGGCCTGATTAGCCGAACCGAAGATGACGTCATCGACAGCTTCCCAGTCGACCGAACGGTTACGCTCCATAAGCGCTTTCAGTGGAATGGCCCCAAGGTCGTCGGCGCGAATTGATGACAACGCGCCTCCATACCGACCGATTGGCGTGCGGATATAATCGCAGATATAGGCTTCACTCATGACATTGCCTCACAGTTGGGGGACGACAAGATCGGCAACCGGGCCGTCAATATGAAGCTTCGCACCGGTCATGGCCTGAAGGTCTTCCAGCGTCATGGCCGCCAATTTTTCCCGCAGCACAAAACGCCCCCTGTCGATATCGATCACAGCATGGCTGGTATAGATGCGGGTAATACATGCGACCCCGGTCAGAGGAAAAGTGCACTTTTCGACCAGTTTCGGCTCGCCTTTCTTCGTCACATGCTCGGTAATGACGACGACCTGCTTCGCGCCATGCACAAGATCCATCGCGCCGCCGACGGCTGGCACCCCCTTGGCTCCGACTCGCCAGTTGGCGAGATCGCCATTCTGGGCAACCTGGTAGGCCCCAAGGATTGCCACGTCGAGATGTCCGCCACGTACCATCGCGAAGCTGTCGGCGTGATGAAAGAATGCCGCGCCGGGCTTGAGCGTGACGGCCTTCTTGCCAGCGTTGATCAAATCCCAATCTTCCTGGCCCTCCGGCGGCGCTTCACCGAAATCCAGAATGCCGTTCTCGGTATGGAAGACTGCCTCGCGGCCCTCCGGTTGATAGCGGGCCACCATCTCCGGAAAGCCAATACCGAGATTTACATATGCACCATCCTGAATATCCTGCGCGGCACGCCAAGCGATCTGGGCATTGGACAGTTTGATGTCATCGTGAACATCGATCATCATGCGTAGGTTACTCCCGCGCGAATAAGTTCTTCTTCCTGCTGCGGATTTGCAACTTCAACGACGCCGTCAACGAAGATGCCCGGCGTGATGACATTTTCCGGCTCAATACCGCCGAGCGGAACAATTTTCGACACCTGCACAATCGTTTTCGCCGCAGCCATGCACATGAGCGGATTGAAATTGCGCGCAGCCATGCGATAGGTCAGGTTGCCGTGCGTATCGCCAAGATGGGCCTTGATGAGCGCGAAATCGGCCTTCAACCAGCGCTCCTGCACATAGGGCCGCCCCTCAAATTCAGCTATGACTTTGCCTTCGGCGAGTTCCGTTCCGTAAGCCGTCGGGGTGTAGAATGCTGGGATACCTGCGCCACCTGCGCGAATGCGCTCGGCAAGTGTACCCTGCGGTACGAGTTCCAGTTCAATGTCGCCGGCAATATACTTGTCCGTGAAGGCGCGCGGATCGGAAGAGCGAGGGAACGAGCAGATCATCTTCCGAACCATCCCGGCGTCGATCATGGCCGCAATACCAATGCGACCGTTGCCAGCATTGTTGTTGATTACCGTCAGATTCTTCGAACCTTTGTCGATCAAGGCGTGAATCAATTCGATTGGCGCACCGGAGCCGCCAAATCCCCCGATCATGACGCTCGCGCCATCACCTATCCCGGCGACTGCATCCGCCAGACTTCCGTTTGTCTTGTCCATTTCGCCTCCTTACCGGAGCGCGCAAGTCATACCGAGCGTTTCCGGTCTTAAACGCGTTGGAGTTAGCCATCGCATCGGCTACGGGTCAAACATTTTGTGCGATATTTGACATTTGTTCATATATCGCACAAAATATCTGCCATATGAGGAGATTTCATGCGCGACACAGATTTCGTCGGGGGCTTTGCCAAAGGATTGAGAGTTATAGAAGCGTTCGGCGAGGACCAGACACGCCTTTCCATTGCGGACGTTTCAAAGGCTACCGGTCTCGACCGCGCGACGGCACGACGGTGTCTGCTCACGCTCGCTGAGCTGGGCTATGCTGAATATGATGGCAAGTTTTTCACGCTTCTGCCCAGAATTCTCCGGCTCGGATACGCCTATCTCTCTTCAACGCCGTTGCCGACAATCATCCAGCCGCATCTGGACCGATTGTCCGACACAGTCGGCGAAAGTGCTTCAGCATCCGTTCTGGATGGGACGGAAATTGTATACATCGCGCGCGCTTCCCAGATGCGGGTGATGTCCATCAACCTGATGGCTGGGAGCAGGCTCCCAGCCTACTGCGCTTCGATGGGGCGCGTGCTTCTGGCCGGGCTTCATGAGCCCGACGTACTCGCGATTCTTGAACGCACCGAAAGGAAAGCGCTGACGCCCTTTACGAAAGTTGAAATAGCTGCATTGATGGCGGAACTCTCCCGCGTTCGCAGTCAAGGTTACGCAATCAACGATCAGGAGTTGGAGTTGGGACTTCGCTCCATCGCAGTCCCCGTCTTCAATTTCAAAGGCGCGGTAGTGGCAGCACTCAATATCGGGGCGCCGGCGGCTCACGTCGAAACAAGTGGCCTGGTCGAACGCTTCCTCCCGGCGATGCTGCAGGTTCAATCGGATTTGCGCAGTTTGCTGAGATGAACTCCAGAGGATGAAAAATCCAATTAAACCTTACGACGGGGCGTCATAGGTGGCCAGACGCTCTCGCTCCCTCAAGCGAAACGCACGCGGTGTTTCGCCCGTCAATTTCAGGAAAAAACGTGAAAAATAGGCCGGGTCTGAAAATCCGAGGCTATAAGCGATATGCTGCACAGAGGATGGCATGGCTATCAAATCGCGCTTGGCCGTCTCCAACAGTCTATTTGCAACCAAATCTTGTGTCGTCCCTCCTGTCAGTTGCTTGACAGTCCGGTTGAGATGCGTCGGCGAGACACCCAGCAATTTTGCATAAAATGAAACGGGCCTGTGTTCTCGATAATAGCGGTCGATCAGCTCCAGCAACCGTTCGATACGAGCCCGCCCGTACACAGGGTTTTCTTGCGGCTTTGCCGGATTTGAAGAATATGCGTGCCTTAGGATATAAACGAACGCAACTTGAACAAGAGATTCCAGCAGACTGTTTTTATAAAGTTTTCTCGCCTGGAACTCGTCATGCACTTGCCCCAGAAGAGAGGAGAGCAACACAAGATTCTCTTCGTCTGCGCCTTTCATCGATATGAGTTGTGGCTGCATTAGCCAGTCGGCCATCACTCCGCCAGTACCCCCTCCGACGAACGGTATATGAGGGCTCAAAATCGTCAGGATATGGCCTCTTATATCTCTTGAAAATGCAAACCCGTGATTGAAACCGGGCGGCACCAAGATCGCACATGGTGTTTGAAACGGGCGGACTGCTCCATCAAAATTCGTCTGCCCCGCCCCGCTTTCGATATACAAGAGCTGAAAGAAACTTTCGTGCCGATGCAGCGAAATCTCGAAATTGTGCAGACTCGATCGTGAGAAAAGCGTTTCGCAGTGCAGCCAGAAATCCGGCTTCTGCTCGTTGTCTTCTCCATAAAGCTCATACGTTGGAACAAAATTGTCCGACATCTGCCCTCCAATTATGTTCGATTTGTACAATAAATTGCCGGAATTATCCATTGCCAGCCAGACCGTTCCCTCAAGAATGAAAGAAGACTGCATTGGGAGGAATGTATGCGCACTCAGGTCGCAATCATCGGATCGGGTCCTTCGGGTCTGCTCCTTGGACAGCTTCTTACGAAAGCCGGAATAGACAATATCGTGCTGGACCGCGTCAGCGCGGATTATATTCTGGGCCGGGTGCGCGCCGGTGTGTTGGAAGAAGGCACTGTCAATCTGATGGACGAGGCGGGAGCATCAGCGCGCCTGCATGTCGAAGGACTGCCGCATGATGGCTTCTCGCTCGCTTCTGACGGACGCGATCATCGCGTCGATTTGTATCGGCTGACTGGCAAGCGTGTCACTGTCTATGGACAGACCGAGATGACGCACGACCTCATGGAGGTACGGCAGAATTCAAACGCCGCCAGCATTTACGAAGCGGGCAACGTAATACCGCATGACTTCGATACGGCATCACCATATGTCACCTTCGAGAAAGATGGCAAAACCCATCGTATCGATTGCGATTTCATCGCCGGATGTGACGGATATCACGGCATTAGCCGCAAATCCGTTCCTGAAAAAGCAGTCGACATTTTTGAAAAGGTCTATCCTTTCGGCTGGCTCGGAATATTGGCCGATATTCCGCCCGTTGCGCACGAACTGATCTATGCGAACCACAAAAGGGGCTTTGCACTTTGCTCCATGCGGTCCCTCACGCGCAGCCGTTATTATATTCAGTGCTCGCTTGACGAAACAATCGAAGACTGGAGCGACCAGCGTTTCTACGATGAATTGCGCAGACGTCTTCCGGCACATCACGCCGAAACCATGGTAATCGGACCATCTTTCGAGAAATCCATCGCCCCGCTGCGCTCCTTCGTGGCCGAACCGATGCGCTTCGGGCGGCTATTCCTTGTTGGCGATGCCGCCCATATTGTCCCCCCGACAGGTGCAAAAGGACTGAATCTCGCCGCCAGCGATGTGCACTATCTTTACGAGGGGCTGAGAGAGTTCTACCTCGACAGGTCGGAAGCCGGTATTAACGCCTATTCCGGCAATGCGCTCGCCCGTGTCTGGAAAGCCGAGCGCTTTTCATGGTCGATGACAAAACTGTTGCACCGGTTCCCGGATATGGATCCGTTCGATCAAAAGGTGCAGGAAGCGGAACTGAATTACTTCTGCACTTCTGAGGCTGCTTCGACCGCACTTGCCGAGAACTATGTCGGATTGCCGTTCTGAAAGCCCATCAGCCTTTGCCCAACCCCCGGCGATAAGTTCCGATCGGAGCTCGTCGCAGCTGGCGCGGTCGGCTACCTGACTGAGTGGCCGACCGCGTTGGATTCTAAGGCTTCAAGCCAGCAGCTTCACGCAATGTCTGGATCAGGATCTGCATCGCGGCGCTCTGCACCATATCGGTTCGCATTGTGAGCCCTACCGGTCCTGTTGTCTCGCTTGTATCGATGGGCAATGCAACGAGCTTCCCATCCGAGACATCTCTGGCTGCAACGCCCTCTGAAATAATCCACACCGCATCGCTGTCACGAACAAAAGCACGCCCGAAGGCATCGGAAACCGTTTCTATCTGGACCGGGAGGGCTCCGATGCCATTTGTAATCAGTAACCGGTCCACGAAAGGACGTATGATCGAATTGCGTGTCGGCATCAAAACAGGATAGTCCGCCAGCTTTTCAAAGACCGCATGTCCGGCGGCCAATGGATGGCCCACCCTCACCAGAAACCGGACTTGCTCTGAATAAAGATGTTCGAAAGAAAATCCGGTCATCTTTTCAGGTGCGGCAAGCCGCCCGACGACCAGATCAAGATCGCCGACCCGCAACTGCTCTAGAAGAACAGCATTTTCGCCGGTCACGATTTTCACCCGGCTGGATGTTCTCTCCGCAAGAAAAAGGCTCATTGCCTTCGGCATAATCCGGGTTGAAACTGTCGGCAATGCGCCAATGCGAATAGGCACCCCTGATCCATCCAGCTCTTGTGATACGGAATCCAGTCCTTGCCGCAAAGCTGTCAAGGCTGTCCCGGCGTGACGGAGGAACACTTCACCGAACCGCGTTATCCTTATGCCGCGGCCGTCGCGCTCCACTACCGGAACGCCCAGAATTTCCTCCAGCTCCCGCATGGTCTTGGTCACAGCCGGCTGACTGATGCTTAAGACTTCGGACGCCTTGACCACACTTTTCTGTCGCGCGACCTCAACAAACGTATGCAAATGGCGAAATTTAATCCGGCTCCCAATCACTGATCTATAACCCTGTAGTTATATTTTTGGCTGAGAATATCATTTTACTTAACCAGTTGAAAGCAGGACAGTGCGGGCGGAGAGGAGAAAGCCGTGCAATTCGCATCCGTAAACGACGTCGTCATTCATTACGACTTTCAACGGGCAGCAGACGAAAAGCCCGTTCTGGTTTTCATTAATTCGCTAGGAACTGATTTCCGCATATGGGATGATGTCCGCGAGCGCCTGCGCAACGACGCATCAATTCTCGTCTATGACAAGCGTGGTCACGGTCTTTCAGACATCGGAAACACTCCTTACACGATCGAACTGCTTGCCGCCGATCTCACCGCACTGCTGGATAAGCTTTCGATAAGGCGGGCGATCATTTGCGGCCTTTCCATCGGAGGTTTGATTGCGCAAGCTGTTTTTGCGGCGCGACCCGATCTGGTGGCAGGTCTTGTTCTGTCCAATACCGCCCACAAGATAGGCACTCCAGATATGTGGGGTGCACGTATCGCCGCTATTCAGCAAGACGGCCTCGCAAGCATTCTCGACACTACGATGTCGCGCTGGTTTACGCCAGCCTATCGCCGCCCCGACAATTTTGCCTATCGCGCCTATTGCAATATGTTCGTCCGGCAACCGCTCAACGGGTATGCGGCCACCTGCGTCGCGCTAAGCGCTGCCGATCTTACCGAAGCGGCCAAGAGCATCACCGTACCTACCCTGTGCGTCGCCGGCGATCAGGACGGTTCCACGTCGCCTGCGATTGTGCGCGAACTGGCAGATTTCATTCCTGAGGCGGATTACGCGGAGATTTCCGCCTGCGGCCATATCCCCTGCGTTGAACAGCCCGACGCCTATGTCTCGCTATTGCGCAATTTTCTTTCAAACAGATTTGAGCATGGAGAATAACCATGGCTGACAATGCCGTGCGGTCGGAACGTTACAAGATCGGCATGAATGTGCGCCGTTCGGTTCTGGGCGATACGCATGTCGATCGCGCCTCAAACAGCGCGACCGACCTTGATGCGCCGTTTCAGGAGCTTATAACAGAAGCCGCATGGGGAACTGTCTGGTCGCGCCCGGGCTGGACCAAACGGGAGCGTTCGATCGTCACGATTGCGCTTCTGGCCGCACTCGGGCAAGACGACGAAGTTGCCATGCATATACGCGCTACAAAAAATACGGGCGCGACCAAAGAGGACATCTGCGAAGCATTGATGCATGTTGCTATCTATGCGGGAGTTCCGGCATCGAACCACGCTTTCAAGATCGCCAAGCAGACTTATGCGCAGATGGATGCGGGGGAAGCCGAAAAATGAAAAACAGTCTGCCGGAGACAACACCATTCTTTGCGCGCGATCTGTCGATGCATCCACCGGCTTATACGCCATGGTACAAGACCTCTGTGCTCCGTTCGCCTACCCGCGCGCTGCTTTCGCTTGAAGGCACCAAAAGTGAAATCACCGGCCCCGTGTTCGGGCACAATATGCTGCATGAACTGGATAACGATCTCATCCTGAATTATGCGCGCCCCGGTGAGATGCCGATAGGTCCACGCATCCTTGTGCATGGGCGCGTCCTCGACGAATGCAACCGGCCCGTTCCGGGCGCATTGCTGGAGTTCTGGCAGGCCAATGCCGGCGGACGTTACCGCCACAAGAAAGAAACCTATCTGGCAGCCATCGACCCCAATTTCGGCGGTGTCGGTCGCACGATCACCGACGACAACGGCTATTACTGGTTCAAGACCATCAAGCCGGGTCCTTATCCCTGGCCAAATGGCGTGAACGACTGGCGTCCGGCTCACATCCATTTTTCGGTATTCGGCCATGGCTTTGCGCAACGTCTCATTACGCAGATGTATTTTGAGGGCGATCCGTTGATCTGGATCTGTCCGATCGTCAAAACCATCCCGGACAAATCTGCTGTCGAACGGCTGGTCGCGCCACTGGACATGAACGCCAATCTGCCGATGGATATGCTCGCTTACAAGTTCGACATCGTGTTGCGCGGACGCCGTTCAACTCTCTTCGAAAATCGCCAGGAGGGTAACTGATATGGTGCAATCTCTCGGTTATCTGAAAGAAACCGCTTCGCAGACCGCCGGTCCATATGTCCATATTGGATTGACCCCGAACTTTGTCGGGATCAACGGTGTCTTC
Organism: Ochrobactrum sp. AP1BH01-1; assembly: GCF_018066705.1. Taxonomy (NCBI): domain Bacteria; kingdom Pseudomonadati; phylum Pseudomonadota; class Alphaproteobacteria; order Hyphomicrobiales; family Brucellaceae; genus Ochrobactrum; species Ochrobactrum sp. AP1BH01-1. The sequence goes on from NZ_JAGPOU010000001.1 coordinate 522,939, forward strand.
GAGCAGGATCTTGGGTCCGGACCACTTTATGGTGAGGAGACCCCGGGAGAACGCATCACCATTAGAGGTCATGTCATTGACGGAATGGGGGCGCCATTGCGGGATGCACTTGTCGAAATATGGCAAGCTGATGCGCGTGGCCTCTATAACAGCCCTTCTGAAACCGGTGGCAAGGCCGCGCCTGGCTTTCGCGGATGGGGTCGTTGTCCAAGCCATATGGACACGGGCGAATTTACTTTCGAGACGATCAAGCCCGGGCGCGTTCCTTTCCGGGATGGTCGCCTCATGGCGCCGCACGTCACCTTGTGGATCGTGGCTCGTGGCATTAATCTCGGTTTGCAGACAAGGATGTATTTTTCCGACGAGGCCGATGCCAATGCAGAGGACCCCATCCTGGCTCGCATTGAACATCGCAGCCGGGTGGAAACCCTCATCGGTCGGCGCGAGGGCAGCATCTATCATTTCGATATTTATCTACAGGGCGAGAAAGAAACCGTCTTTTTCGATATTTGACGCATGAGTATCTCGGTTTTCGAACATCCATTTCTGACGCAGCTCTTCGGCGATGACGAAGAGATATTGAGCCTGTTTACGGCAGCAGCCGATATTGCCCAAATGTTGCGTTACGAAGCGGCTTTGGCTGAGGCGCAAGCCGATCTTGGCCTGATACCAACCCAGGCAGGACTTGCGATCGCGCAAACGATAGAAACGTTTGAGCCCAACATCTCCGGTCTGGCAAAGGCCACAGCGCGTGATGGTGTGGTTATTCCCTCGCTCGTAAAAGAGCTAAAACTGGCTGTGGGCAAAGATTACGAAGAGTATGTTCATTTCGGTGCGACGAGCCAGGATGTCATCGATACAAGTCTTGTTTTGCGGTTGAAGCGCATAAGCACAATTCTCTATGGACGAATCCAACAACTGGTACAGCGTTACGAGTGGCTTGATGTGACGTTCGGAAAGAACGCGCTGACCGGCTATACGCGTATGCAGGCAGCTCTTCCCATAACTGTATCGGACCGCATCTCGAGCTGGAAGAACCCCCTCTCCTCTTACGGCACGAAGTTGAACGCTATCTCCTTTCCCGTGCAGTTCGGAGGCGCCGCCGGAACGCTTGAAAAATTCGGCGATCAAGCACCAGCCTTGCGTGCACTGCTAGCCGAAAAGCTCGAGCTGCACGATAGTCCACAATGGCACAGCCAACGCGCATTCATCATCGAGTTCGGCAATCTGCTTTCGCTTCTCACAGGCACTCTGGGAAAATTCGGACAGGATATCGCGCTCATGGCTGAGATGGGTGAGGAACTCTCCTTGACCGGCGGGGGCGGCTCATCGGCGATGCCGCACAAGCAAAATCCGGTGGGGGCAGAGATACTGGTCAGTCTTGCTCGCTTCAACGCTGCCCAAATGGGTGGCCTGCATCAGGCAATGGTGCACGAGCAAGAACGCTCCGGCGCCGCTTGGATGGTGGAATGGATGATCGTGCCGCAGATCGTTGCCTCAACCGGCAGCGCTCTTAACATAGCATCAGCTCTCATTGATAAGGTGGTCCGGATCGGAAAAGAACAGCCATCAAACATATAACCATCCGAGTATCGGTTATAGGCAATTTTTCATTTTACATGACCATTCAGATAGGCATGCTGAAATCAGGACATTCCGCGTTGCGAGGAAACGGTCACGCGCAGGAATGGGGGCGATAGGGAGGAGAACATGAAGACAATCGCATTAACCGCGCTCGCGGTCTTTTCACTTGCAGCGTCAACAGCTTGTGCCGATGTGGTGAAGGTCGGCGTCATCGGTCCATTTTCAGGTCCATTTGCCCTTCAGGGCAAAAACTTCAAGGCTGGTATCGACGCCTACATGGCTGAGCATGGTAACAAGATCGGCGATGACACTGTCGAGATCGTTTATCGCGACGTGCCGCAGGCAGACCCGGCGCAGTCCAAGGCGCTTGCGCAGGAACTCGTTGTCAAGGAAGGTGTACAGTATCTGGCAGGCTTCTATTTTACACCCGACGCCATGGCGGTTACGCCAATCCTCAAGCAGGGCAATGTGCCGATGGTGGTTATGAATGCCGCTACGTCTTCCATCGTAACCAAGAGCCCCTATGTGGTGCGCACCTCGTTCACAACCTGGCAGACCTCGACCCCGATTGCAAAAGTCGCACTGGACAAGGGCGTCAAAAAGGTCATCTCGGTCGTGAGTGACTACGGGCCGGGCGTGGATGCTGAGAATGCTTTCAAAGCGGCTTTCACAGAAGCTGGCGGCGAAGTGGTCGAGGCCATTCGCATGCCGCTCGCTACGAACGATTTCAGCCCGATCATGCAACGCATCAGGGATTCCGGCGCTCAAGGCGTGTTCGCATTCCTGCCGTCAGGACCGACCACGCTCGGCTTCATGAAATCCTATGTCGATAACGGATTGAAAGGCTCGGGCATCCAGCTTTTTGCACCGGGTGACCTGACACAAGAATCCGATCTTCCCGCACTCGGAGAAAATGCTCTCGGCGTTCTGACGACTTTCCACTACGCGGTCTCGCATGACTCGCCCGAGAACAAGAAGTTTGTCGAGGAAGCCCGAAAAACTATTGGCAATCCTGTGGAATTGTCTTTCCCGTCAGTCGGCGCTTATGACGGCATGCATGTCATCTACAAGATGATTGAAGCGACCGGCGGTGAAAAAGACGCTGAAAAGGCAGTAGAGGCTGTGAAAGGCATGGAATGGATCAGCCCCCGCGGTCCGGTATCCATCGATCCCGAAAGCCGCCACATGACTCAGAACATCTATCTGCGCGAAGTAGCCAAGGCTGATGACGGAACCTACTATAACAAGGAAATCCAGACTTTCGAGAAGCAGGGTGACCCTGGGTTGAAAGCTCAATAAGCCAGCAGTCGCGCACTGCCGCTCATGGCCTGGAGAAGCATAAAGCGCGTTCGCTCCCCGGTCCGTTACTGCTTGTTTTACCACGTATCCCGACAGCGTCTTGCGCATTCGGGATACGTTCCAACAGGATTATTTAATGCAGACTGTGCTCAGCATTGCTGTCGATGCCCTTGCTTACGGCATGGTGCTCTTCGTCATTTCCATCGGCCTTTCGGTCACTATGGGTTTGATGCGCGTCGTCAATCTGGCTCACGGCGCATTTGCGATGATCGGCGGCTATTTCGCATCCTATGCCGCCCAACAGCTTGGCCTCAATTACGGCTTTGCGATCATTATTGCAGTCGCCGGTACAATGGTGATCGCGGTCCCCGTGGAAAGGCTGCTCTATCGGCGCATTTACGGGGCGCCTGAACTAACACAGGTGTTGATGACCATCGGCATCACTTTCTGCATCATAGGTCTCACCAACTACATATTCGGACCGACTTTGAAGACGATTCCCTTGCCGGAAATGTTGCGCGGATCGGTCGATCTCGGATTTCGAGCTATTGCGAAACACCGCATCTTTGCAATCGGTTGCGGCCTAGCAGTAGCTCTTGGCCTTTGGTACATCATCGAACGCACTGCCTTCGGAGTTAAACTGCGAGCTGCCGTCGACAATGCCAACATGGCGGCGGCGCTCGGCGTGAGAACGGAAATTGTTTATGCGATCAGCTTCGCGCTCGCTATCGGGCTTGCGGCATTCGGTGGCGTCGTCGGTGCAGAACTTCTGCCGGTGGAACCCTATTACGCACTCCGCTACATGGTGACTTTTCTGGTCGTTGTATCCGTCGGCGGTGCAGGTTCCATACCCGGTGCGCTGATCGCCTGCCTCCTGCTCGGCGCGATCGACACCACGGGGCGTTATCTGGCACCTGAATATGGCGAGTTCTTCTTCTATCTGGCGGTAATCGTCATTGTAACCCTCTTCCCGCGCGGGCTTGCAGGAAGGTTGGCCAGAAAATGATCGATGTGACGCACACTCTTTCCCAACGTCGTCATTCTTATGCAGGTCTCATGGGCATTGCGACTATTATAGCGGTCAGTGTTGCCGGCTGGTTTATGTTCCCCGACAATCTGGCACTGCTGACGCGCATCATAGCAATTGCCTTGCTCGTCTTGTCGCTGGATCTGGTGACTGGCTACTGCGGTATCGCAACTCTTGGTCATGCAGCTCTCTTCGGCGCCGGCGCATACGGTGCCGGAATCGCCGCCGCCCATTTCAGCATCACCGACCCCATCCTGATGACGCTTATCGGTCTCGTTGCTGGAGCGATTACCGGACTTGTATCCGGAGCCGTCATTCTGCGGGCCCACGGCCTCGCTCAACTCGTTCTCTCAATTGCCGTTATCCATCTCTTTCATGAAGCGGCCAACAAGGCCTCAAGCTGGACCGGCGGAAGCGACGGACTAAGCGGTATCTCGCCCGATCCGATCTTCGGCATATTCGAGTTCGATCTCTACGGACACACCGTCTACATTTATGCCGTAATCCTGCTGCTCGTTTCCTTCATCTTTCTCCGTTATGTCGTACGCTCACCGTTTGGCATGCTATGCCGGGGTGTGAAAGAAGACCCCATCCGCATCCATGCAATGGGAGCTTCGGTTCAGTCGGCACAGCTTCGCATGTATGTTATCTCCGGTGCCGTTGCCGGCATTGGCGGGGCGCTGAACGCAATTTCAACGCAGGTCGTCGGGCTCGACAGTCTCAGCTTCACCATGTCGGCAGAAGCTCTGGTGATGTTGGTTCTCGGCGGCACGGGATCGCTGTTCGGCGGGCTGATTGGCACTGTAGTCTTCATGTGGTTCGAAGACCTCGTCTCTGCTGCAAACCCTTTCCACTGGCTTACAATGGTCGGTGCCCTGCTGATTGCAGTCGTGCTGTTTGCGCCGCGCGGTCTCTATGGAACCGTCGCCTATTACTTTGAAAAGAAGGCGCATCGCAAATGAGTACCGTGTTTGAAGTAACGAAACTGCGCAAGAATTTCGGCGGGCTGGCCGTCACAAATGACGTTTCGCTCAGCATGGCGAAAGGCGACCGCGTTGCCCTCATTGGCCCCAATGGTGCGGGCAAGACCACTTTCGTCAATCTCGTAACGGGCAATCTTCCGGCTACCTCCGGTACGGTAGCGCTGGGTGGCAAGAACATCTCCAGGCTTAACGCCATGCAGCGCGTCCGGCGCGGGCTGGTGCGCTCTTTTCAGGTAACTCGCCTCTTCTTCGACATGACACCCGAAGAACATGTCGCGCTTGCAGTCCTGCAACGCGAAGGCAAGACGGCGCGCATTCTGGGCAACTATCGCAAAATGCCCGAAGTGATGGATGAAGTGCGCGACATTCTCGATACGCTCGGTCTTCTATCCCTCGGTCAATTGCGGGTGAGCGAGATCGCATATGGCCAGCAGCGTCTTCTGGAAATTGCCCTTGCTTTGGCACTTCGTCCCAAGGTGTTGCTGCTCGACGAACCCGCCGCCGGTGTTCCGCAAAGCGACACGGGCCGTATTGAGGACGCGCTTGCCAGATTGCCTGCCGATCTGGCTGTGCTCATGATCGAGCACGATATGGATCTCGTTTTCCGTTTTGCAAAACGGGTTGTGGTCCTGGCTGCAGGATCGGTGATTTTTGATGGTCTGCCGGAAGATGTGGTGCAGGACACACGCGTCCGCGAAGCCTATCTGGGGAGCTACGCGCAATGAGTGCAGCCTCGCTTGAAATTCGCAATCTCTCATCCGGCTATGGCCCCACACGCGTTATCGAAGATGTGTCGTTCAAGGCCGAGCCAGGATCTCGACTTGCTGTGCTCGGACGCAATGGGGTCGGCAAGACCAGCCTCTTTGCTACCATAGCAGGACAAACACGCCGTTATGGCGGCGAAATTTTGCTGGGCGGGAAGAATATTGCTGCGCTTCCGTCAGCCGCCCGCGCAATTGCCGGTCTCGGCTACGTGCCGCAAACCCGTGATGTCTTCCCGACCCTCACAGTCGAAGAAAATCTTTTCGTTGGCCTCAAGAACCGACCGAAAGATGCGCTCGAAGAAGCCTATGCAATGTTTCCGCGCCTGAAGGAACGACGCCGTAATCTCGGATCGCAGCTTTCCGGTGGCGAGCAGCAGATGCTCTCGACCGCGCGCAGCATTCTTGGTCAGCCGACAGTACTGCTGCTCGACGAACCGCTGGAAGGGCTTGCTCCTGTCATCTGCGAAGAACTGATGGCTGCGTTCTCCACTTTGGCACAGAAAGGCGACATGACGATCCTGCTCGTCGAACAGCGCATCCAGAGCGCGCTCGATTTTGCAGATCATGTCATCATACTGGAACGCGGGCGCATCGCATGGTCCGGCACCTCGACAGAACTTGCGGACAACCAGCAGACTGTTGAGGAACTGCTGGGTGTGGGCGGCTTGCACTGATTAGTTGCCAACAAACTCGAACTTGTCGACATCCACCAAGCCACGGTCGGTGATCTTGAGATGGGGGATTACCGGCAAAGCGATGAAAGCCAGCTGCAGGAACGGCTCTTCCAGAACGGAGCCCAGTTCTTCGGCAGCGTGACGCAAAATACGAAGCTGATCGCGGACCGTTTCGTATGGTTCCGTGCTCATCAATCCTGCAATCGGCAAAGGCATTTCAGCTAACACCTTGCCGTCACGCACGACGACAAAACCACCTTCGATTTCGCCCAACCGGTTCGCAGCCGCAGCAATATCTTCGTCGGAGGTGCCAACCACACAGATATTGTGGCTGTCATGGCTGACGGTTGAAGCAATTGCCCCTGCCTTCAAACCAAACCCGTGCACAAAGCCGGTTGCGATATTTCCATTTTTGCCGTGGCGTTCGACAACGGCAATCTTGACTACATCTTTTTCGAAATCCGGCTCCGTACCGTGCGGGCCGACCTTGAGATCGAATTCGATGCTTTCCGTTATGATCTTGCCAGGGATGATACCGATCGCACGGGTCTTGCCGCTGTTGGAATGCGAGCGGAAACTGGATCCACTGACTTTGGGCGCCTTGACGCTATTGCGCCCGACAGGAGCAACGGCCTTGCGTGCCCTAAACAAATCTTCCGAAACCACCCTGCCCGCAGACAATACGATTTCGGCGTGGCAGCCTTCGAGACTATCCACCACAACGAGATCGGCCCGCTGACCCGGGGCAACCAAGCCACGGTCAAAAAGACCGAAGGCGCGCGCCGCGGAAACGGTTGCGGCACGGTAAATGGCAATCGGCTCGACGCCGCCCGCTATGGCCGTACGGATGAGGTAATCAAGATGGCCTTGATCGGCGATATCAAGCGGATTACGGTCATCCGTGCAAAGTGCCAGAAACTGCGCGTGGCGCTCGGTGATGATCGGCATGAGCGCTTTCAAGTCCTTGGAAACAGAACCTTCACGCACCAAGACGTGCATGCCCTTGCGCATCTTTTCGAGCGCTTCTTCCGCACTTGTGGCCTCATGCTCGGTGCGAATACCTGCAGAAATATAGCCATTCAAATCAAACCCGCGCAAAAGCGGTGCGTGGCCATCGATATGCCGCCCTTGAAAAGCTTTCAGCTTCGCCATGCATTCGGGGTCTTTCGCCAGAACGCCCGGAAAGTTCATAAACTCCGCAAGTCCGATCACCTTGGGATGGTCAGCGAATGGCAACAGATCATCGATCAGAAGTTCCGCGCCTGACGTTTCCATATGGGTCGCCGGCACGCAACTCGAAAGCTGCACACGAATATCCATGATGGTTTCCATGGCGCTATCGAGGAAGAATTTTATGCCTTCCACGCCCAGCACATTGGCGATCTCGTGTGGATCGCAGATAGCAGTCGTTACACCTTGCGGCAACACGCAGCGATCAAATTCGTGCGGCGTCACGTGCGAGGATTCTATGTGAAGATGAGTATCGATAAATCCCGGCACGACGATCCGCCCGGAAATATCGATTTCCTGCTTGCCCTGATAGTTGCCGAATGTTCCGACAATCCGGTCACCACAGATTGCGATGTCACTTTCGACAAGCTCACCGGTCACGAGATCAAAGAAACGGCCGCCTTTCAGCACGATGTCGGCAGGTTCCCGACCTGCGCCCTGATCGATCATCCGTTCCAGCATCGCGTTACCTCATATTTCCGGAATCAATTGTCACAAACCTACCATAACGCAAGATGCGGCGGTAAGGTCGCCCTTCCGCCGCATCCATAACCTCCAGACTTCCGGATTAACGGACGTATTCGATCATCCGAGCGCGGCTCAGGACCAGTTCGATGCGATCGTCCTGAAGCCTGTGCAGACAGACACGCTTGGTCCATGGGCCATCGCGTAGCGTGAAAAGGGCCCGCCCCTGGCCGAGATCTTCCAATGGCATGGCCCGGCGTGTCGGACCGATACCCATGATGATATGGCCATCCTTGATATCGAAACTGGCGCCATAGGGCGACGCCTGCCAATGACCGTCGAGTTCCCGGCCAAACGGTTTCCCTGTGACCGGCTTCAATCGGCGCGGCACATAGCCTATCTCACCTTCCAAGTCCGTGCCCATCCAGCGTAGCCGAACCGGGGAAGACGGCGACAGCGATGAAAACCAGCCATCACCGATATCGTAAAGCGTATCTTCGGAATCGAGCCAATTGGCTACGCCGTCGTGCATTTCCAGCCAGAACGGCCCGCTATCCGCCAGGTAAAGCCCGTCCGGGATGGTACAGTTCGTCTCTGGCACAGACAAACCGTTGAGAGCAGCCATGCAATCCCGCGCCATCTTGTATGTATTGGCATCTTCGCGGTTTGAAACCACGATCATCCCGGTTTTTGCTGTTGGGTCGAGCAGAAAATAGCTCTTATAGCCGGGATGCGAACCGCCATGTCCGACAAAGCGCTTTCCGTCCACCTCGTTCCAGCGCAGCCCGAGGCCATAACCTGTGACGCGCCCATCAGAAAGAGGACGGTCTGCTGATAGCTTATTCAGCAACCCCTTGAACGCACCCTCTCCATTGACGAGCGCCTGCGCCCATTTCGTCAGCGCCATCCCGCTTCCCGTCAGGCTGCCAGAGGCCGAAATATGCAGGCCCGCGGAGCTGAGCTGCCACTTTTCACCGGATTTCCAGTAACCGGGAACGAGACAGGCAACCGGGTCATTCCAGACATCCGGCGCTTCCATGAAAATGCCAAGCGGTTGCGCCATGTCCGATTTTACGAAATCGTTGAAGCGCAGTCCCTTTCGCTCAAGGGCGGCTTCCACCAGCCGGTAACCGGTGTTGGAATAAGAAATCTCTGAACCTGCATCGAAATTGAGGCGTGTGAGAGAGGCCAGGTATTCCAGAAGCTGATCGGCTTCAGTTTCCGTATAGACAGACAGTCCCAGAAGCGTCAGGCATTCGCGCGTATCCGGGAGGCCACCAGTCATGTCGAGCGCGCGACCGACAGTGACATCGGCAAGCGGGCTTTGCAATTCCGGCAGATGATCCCCCAGCCGGTCCTCAAGACTGATGACATCGCTATGTTTAAGAACCATCGCGCAAAATGCATGTTTCGTGACCGACGCATAGCGGACAACAGTGTTTGCTGTGAAAGGCACTCCAGTAGCGAGGCTTTCAAGCCCGCTTGCATAAGCGAACTTTACGCCGTCGGGACCGAAGCCGATGATAACACCGCCTGGCTCGTCCTTGGCCCAGCTTCGTGAAAAGACTTTCGCGGCAAGAGAAGCCGCGTTCCAGTCAGCATGCGTTGACATGAAAACTCCGTCAGGCAGGTTCTTCCAGATTGACGCTCAGGGCGCGCAATTCCGTGGTATGCGGGTGTGTCGTTCTGCCAGCGCGCAGATCCTCCGCGCTGAGTTGCTCGACCATCTCTCCGTGTTGCATCACCCCGACCGTGGGGCAGAGATGCGCTATGACTGCGAGATTGTGGCTCACGAGCACGTAAGTGAGGTTCTTTTCCGCACGCAAGTCGGCGAGCAGATTGAGAATTTCAGCCTGGACCGACACATCGAGCGCCGACGTCGGCTCATCCAGCAGAAGTACTTCCGGTTCGGCGATCAGGGCGCGAGCAATTGCCACGCGCTGGCGCTGCCCTCCTGAAAGCTGGTGCGGAAAACGGAACCGTGCGGCTTTGGGCAAGGCTACTTCGTCAAGAACCTTCTCGATCCGCTTGTCGATATCGCCGATACCATGAACCAGTAGAAGCTCGCTCAGGATGCGGTCTATGGTCTGGCGTGGATGCAGTGATCCAAACGGGTCCTGAAACACCATCTGCACCTGACGGAAGAAGGCAGGCGTGCGCTTGGGCGTCACATCCTTGCCGTCGAACGCTATACGGCCGCTCCATTGTTCGTTGAGCCCGGCCATGGCGCGCAGGATGGTGGACTTTCCCGAGCCGCTTTCACCAACAATGCCAAAACTCCCGCCCTTCTCCACATTGAAGGACACACCCTTCACGACTTCACGCTCGTTGAAGCTGATGCGAAGTTGATCAATATCTATCATGAGTTCAGCCAGCTTTCTTCACGATTGAGAACCGGCAACCGATCGCGGGGATGCATGAGCGACGGAATGCAATTGAGAAGACCCTTCGTATAGGGGTGCTCGGCACGCACGAGTTCGGAAGCTTTCAACTCCTCCATGACGCGGCCCATATACATGACCATGACGCGGTCGCAAAAATGCGACACGAGCGGGAGATCATGGCTGATGAGAAGAAGCCCCATTCCGCGCTTGGAAACCAGATCGTCGATCAGGCGCAGAATTTCCGCCTGCACCGTAGCGTCGAGCGCCGATGTCGGTTCATCGGCGATAAGCAGTTCAGGATCGGGCGCAAGCATCATGGCGATCATGACGCGTTGCCCCATGCCGCCCGAAACTTCGTGCGGGTAGAGCTTCGCCACGTCGCGCGGATTGCGGATCATGACCTGATCAAGCAGGTCAACCGCAGCGTCCATCGCCTGACGCTTGCTGCCACCTTTATGGGTGCGCCATGCTTCAGCCACCTGTACGCCGATGGTCTTGACCGGATTAAGCGAATATTTGGGATCCTGAAGAATGAAGCCCGCCCGTTTTCCGCGTATCTGACGCATGCCGCGTTCCGTGGCCGACAGAATGTCGATACCGTCGAACGAAAGCTTGTCGGCCTTCACCTCAGCGATTGGCGGCAGCAGTTTCATCAGGGCTCGCGCGGTCAGAGACTTGCCCGAACCACTTTCGCCGACGATACCCAGTTTTTCACGACCGAGCTGCAACGAAACCCCACGCACGGCGTCGAAACGGCTCGTGCGCGTTTCAAAGCTGATCTGCAGATTTTTGATATCAACCAGCATCTGTTCTCTCAATTCTGCTTCGGATCGAGCACGTCGCGCAGACCGTCGCCGAGGAAATTGAAGGCGAGCGAAACGAGGAAGATCGCGATGCCGGGGATGGTGGCAACCCACCATTGCTCGAAGATGAAGCGCTTGGCGGTCGCAATCATCGCGCCCCATTCGGGCGATGGCGGTTGCGCGCCCATCCCAAGGAAGCCCAGACTTGCGGCTGTGATGATGATCGAACTCATATCAAGCGTGATGCGCACGATGACACTCGGCACGCAAAGCGGCATGATGTGGCGCAGAATAATACGGAAAGGCGATGCACCGGTCAGCTTGGCTGCGGCGATAAAATCGCTCTTGCGCAATGTCATGGTTTCCGCGCGAGCCAGACGCGCATAGGGGGGCCATGCAGTCAACGCGATTGCCAGAACGGCGCTTTCAACACCGGGCTTCAATGCGGCCACAAAGGCAAGCGCAAGGATCAGACGCGGAAATGCAAGGAAGACATCCGTAACACGCATCAGTGCCGTATCGACAATACCGCCGAAGTAACCGGCGATGCAACCGATGAACAATCCGATTGGCGCGACAAGAATGACGACAGCGATAACCATTCCAAGGGTTACGCGACCGCCATAGAGAATGCGCGAAAGAATATCGCGGCCCAATTCATCGGTGCCGAACCAATGCGCTGCGGTTGGAGCAGAAAGCCGATTGCCGAGGTCTTGCACACTTGGGTCATAGGGCGCCAGCAATGGCGCAGCCAGCGACAAAACCACGAAAGCGATGATGATGAAAAGACCAATCATTGCGAGCGGATTGGCCCGAAGGTTTACCCAGATACGATAGCGCCTGCCCCAGTTAGCCTGCGAGCGGGAAGCGGGCGAGTCGTCGAGCGCCCAGTTATGAAAATTGGCAAAGATCATCGCACACGCGGGTCCAGAACTTTATAGAGGATGTCGGCGAGCAGATTGAGCCCGACATAGATAACGCCGATCAGCAACGTAGCTCCCACGACCGGGTTCATATCAGCGTTCATCAGCGATACCGTCAGATACTGACCGAGACCCGGCCAGCTGAATACGGTTTCCGTCACCACCGCGCCTTCGAGCAGGCCTGCATAGGTGAGCGCCAAAACGGTCACAAGCTGCACTGCAACGGTCGGAAACGCGTGTTTCCAGATCACAGAGGTGAGTGACAACCCTTTTGCACGGGCCGTAATCACAAACTCACCTTTAAGCGCGTCGAGCATGAAGGCGCGGGTCATGCGCGTGATGTATGCCATGCTGAAATAAGCAAGGATGAGGACTGGCTGAATCATGTGAAGGACTGCATCCCAGAATGCGTCCCAGTCGCCCTCGATGAGCGTGTCGATCGTGAGCAGACCTGTTACATGCGGAATCATGCCCTCATAAATGATGTCCTGCCGCCCCGGTCCCGGCGCGATATCAAGCGTCGCATAAAAAACCAGAAGTGAAATCAACGCTAGCATGAAAACGGGAACCGAATGCCCCGCAAGACAGATCACGCGGATCGTCTGATCAACGAAAGAACCCTGCCGGACAGCCGCCCATACCCCCAGTGGAATGCCTATCAGTGCGGCAACAATCAAGGCTGCTGTTGCCAGTTCCAGCGTCGCCGGAAAATAACGCGCTATATCCTGAGCCACCGGATTGCGGGTCAGAATGGAATTGCCGAAATCGCCGTGCAGAACCTGTCCGATATAATGCACAAACTGGACCACGAGCGGCTGATCAAGGCCCATCTCTGCGCGGACGCGCTGGATGACGGCCTCGGGTGCGTTGTCGCCCACGGCAGCAATAACAGGATCGACCGGCATGACACGGCCGATCATGAAGGTAATGACCATAAGCCCGAACAGCGTGATCAACACGCTGCTCAGGATACCGGTCAGATTCTTGAGGCTTTTCTTCACGCCTTGGCGATCCCTGCATAGGAGTGAGAATCGGACAGAACCCCGAGACGCATCCCGGTGACGTCCTTGCGGCAGGCGGCCGTCTCGAACTTCTGCATCATGATGATGAACGGACTATTGTTCATAAATTCGCGCTGCAGGTCTTCATACATCTTCACGCGCTTCGCCGGATCCTGTTCGTCACGCGCGGCGAGGGATTTTTTGGCGAAATCCTCATTCTGGAAATGCGAGCGCCAGGCAAAAGGCTTGGTCTTCGCATCATCGGAATTATCCGGATTGTTGCAGAACACATCGACATTCGTGTTCGGATCGAAATAGTCTGATCCCCATATGGTCAGTGCCATCTGATGTTCGCGGGCCCGCATCTTCGTCAGAACCTGACGGTTTTCAGCGGCCAGCAATTCCACCTTGATGCCGATTTCGGCAAGGCTTGCCTGAATTGCCTGTGCAATATCGGGGCTCGGCTGCGCCGAATAGTGATCCATCTTGATAGAGAAGCCATTGGGAACGCCCGCTTCCGCAAGAAGAGCCTTTGCCTTGGCAATATCCTTCTTGAACGGGTTTTCATTCAGGGCCGCCGGAAAGCCTTCCGGAACAAGGGTCTGGTGAACCTTGTAATTCAGCGGCACGATATTCTTCTGAATACCGTCATAGTCCACAGCCCACTTGATTGCTTCCCAGACCTTCGGCTTGGCCAAAGCTTCCACGCTCTGGTTGAGCGACATCAGCATCAAGCCGCCAACACCCTTGCGCACCAGGTTGTAGTTTTCATCCCCATCCAGAATGCGGAGCTGTTCGGTGGTCAAATTGCGGGCAATATCGACATCACCCTTCTGAAGCATCAGAAGCTGCGAAGAAGGGTCGGCGACGTGACGCAGAAGGATGCGCTTCACATTGCCTTTATAGGCGCCATGCGGATTAACGTTCAGAATGATGCTTTCGCTCGGCTTCCAGGAAACAAGGACCCATTCACCGGAGCCGGCGCTGTTCTTTTGAAGCCAACCATTGCCAAGATCGTCTCCAGAGGCATTTTCCAGAACGGTCTTCTTTTCAACGATACTGGCAACGCTTGCCGACAGGCAGTACAGCAGGAACGGCAGCGATGTCGACTGCTCAACCGTCAAAGTCAACGTCGACGGATCGGTCGCGACGATGCTCTTCTCCGCATTCTCAGGCGTAAAACCGAACTGGCCAATGATGAAAGCCGGGCCCTTGTTCATCTTGATCGCACGCTGCAGCGAGAATGCAGCATCTTCCGCCGTAATTTGCGCGCCGCTCGCAAACTTTGCGTTCGGATCGATCTTGAACGTAAAGATCTTGCCGTCGCCATCGGCTTCCCAGGAAACCGCCACGCCGCCTTCCACCTGGTCTGGATTGGAAAGGCTCGGATGCACCAGACGCTGATACATGTTGTTGCAGATTTCGCTGCCAACAGCTTCAAAACTTTCGTGTGGGTCAAGACTGGTCATATTGTCGAGCTGCTGGGCCACAACGAGAATGTCCTGACGTCCGGCGCCGATGGCGGGCAAGATGCTCGCATAGGACAGGAAAGGAACGGCAGCTGCACCTGCCAGAAAACCACGTCTTGAAATCATTGGGAGCTCCTCTTGCAGCGCTTTCGGAACGCTCCCCGAAATTAGGGACAGATCGACGGCGCTTTATCTCTGGATATATTTTTCCAGCTTTCCGCTATCACGTCAGCGGAGGCAGGGGCCAATGCAGAATTTTGCATTCGCTATGCAGACTTTGCATGAGAAGAACCTAAAAGGAAGCTTTACCTCAAAGGAATCCCCGTTCATGCGGAGCAGTCATATCAAGTGACCGAAATCGCATTTGCAATTCTTCTCGCGTGGGTCCATCACCCCACTCTCAAACACTGGCTTGATTTGAAAAGGCTTCCCCATGGCGACAGAACAGAAGATACCCGTTTTTGATGGTCATAACGACGTGCTGTTGCGCCTGTGGTCATCTGATGCTTCCGCGCCAGAGAAGCGCTTTCTCGATGGCGAAAATGTCGGGCATATCGATCTTCCCCGCGCGCTGAAAGGCGGCTTGGGCGGCGGACTTTGCGCGGTTTATGTGCCCTCGCCTTCACGAGAACTCGATACCAACGGCAATCTCGCGACGCCCAGCCAGACGGATGCCATGAAGGCAACGCTTGCCATGTCGGCAATCCTGCTAAAAATCGAACGAGCCTCTGAAGGCCGAGTTCGTGTCTGTCGCACAGCGGCGGATATACGTGAATCTTTCGCGAAAGGCATTTTCGCTTCGGTTTACCATATCGAAGGTGTGGAAGCTTTCAGCGAAGACCTTGATGCCCTTTATGTTCTCCATGAAGCGGGCCTGAGAACATTGGGGCCCGTCTGGAGCCGCCCGAATATTTTTGCCCACGGCATTCCCTTCCGCTTTCCCGCATCGCCAGATATCGGTCCCGGCCTCACGGATCATGGCAAAGCGCTCATCCGCGCCTGCAACGAACTTAAAGTCATGATCGACCTTTCTCACATGAACGAGAAAGGATTTTGGGATATTGCAGCGATCTCCGATGCGCCCCTCGTAGCATCTCATTCCAATGCTCACGCGCTTTGCCAGCAAAGCCGCAACCTGACCGACAAGCAACTGGACGCCATTCGTGACACCGGTGGCCTTGTCGGGCTTAACTTTGGCGTCTCGTTCTTGCGCGAGGATGGCAAGCGCGATCCGAACACCGATCTTTCCGAACTTGTTCGTCACGCCGATTATATTGTCGAACGCATCGGGATCGACCATCTGGCGTTAGGCTCCGATTTCGACGGCACCACAATTTCGTCAACGCTACGCGATGTTGGCGATCTCCAGCTTGTCATCGAAGCATTCCGCAAGCATGGCTATGACGATGCTTCCATCGTCAAGCTGGCACATGGAAACTGGATCAATGTCCTTGAGCGGACATGGGGCGCTTGAGGCCCGTCTTAATAGAACAGATCTCACCCTTGAAGGGTGAGATCGAAGACGTGATGATGGATATGACCATCGAACATCTCGAGGAGACCCTTTGTGGCCTCACGGCTTTGATATCGCACAGGTGACGCAAGCGCCTCCGCCAAAGCCTCCCTGTTGTCATATTTGGTCCAAAGCACCATCGGGTAGGCCGGGGCACCTTCATCGCGTTCGACCGCGTAAAGAACGCGCACTTCCCTGATACCGGGAAAGTCGAGCCACATTGGCATGAGGATATCGGCGACATAAGCTTTGAACGCATCCTCGCGTCCGGCATGGATGGCGCCTTCAAAAAAGGCCTGTCTGACAATCATTGAATTAACTCAGTTTACCTTGGTCGGCGGAACATCGCCGGAGAAATATGCTGCGAGATTGGCGAGCACCAGTTCTCCCATTCCGACACGTGTTTCGACCGTTGCGCTGCCCTGATGCGGCATCAGCACCGTATTTGGCGCGGTCAGAAAATCCGCTCTGATCGTGGGCTCGTCGACGAAAACGTCAAGCCCGGCACCGGCAATGGTACCTTCATTCAAAGCGGCCAGAAGCGCATCTTCGTCAACGACACTGCCTCGAGCCACATTGATCAGATAACCTTTGCTTCCAAGCGCTGCGAGAACATCCGCATTCACGATATTCGCCGTTGATGGGTTTGCGGCGACACAGACCGCCAGCACGTCGCTTTGTTGTGCAAGTTCGACGGGCGTGGCATGCGCAATCCAGTTTGTACCGGCTACAGGCGAGCGGTTCCAGTAATGCACTTCCATGCCGAATGCTTCCGCGCGTCGTGCAAACGACTTTCCAATCTGGCCGAGGCCCAGAACGCCGACCCGCTTGCCTTTCGGGCTTATCCCGAGAGAAAATGCCTCCCGACGGGCCCATCTACCCTCCCTTACAAATCGGTCGCCCGCAACGACATGGCGCATTATCGCGAGCATGAGAGCAATGCCCGTATCGGCGACATCGTCGGTCAGAACGCCTGGCGTGGTGCTGACATGAACGTTGCGACGGCGTGCAAAAGCGAGGTCAACCTTATCCGTTCCCACACCGTTGATGGCAATTAGGCCAAGCGACGGCAAACGTTCCATCCACTCGTTGGAAAGCCCTGTTCCGCCCCCAGTGACAACAGCACGTATGGTGCCGAGGGCCGCATCGATAGCCGCCCTGTCTTCCGGTTTATACAGGCGAAGAACCTTGTAAGCTGCGTCCAGTCGCTCTTCGATCAACGGCATTAAAGGCTCGATGAGCAGAACTTCGTTCGTCACTTCAAACTCCATTGGTAAATTATTGGAGGCAATCAGGAAATCTGCCCGATAAATGCCTTTGTTCGCTCATGTTTCGGATTACTGAAAAATTCCTCCGGCTCCGCCATTTCGAGGATTTGTCCCTGATCCATAAAGATGACGCGGTCAGCCACCTGTCGCGCAAAGCCCATTTCATGCGTAACGCACAGCATGGTCATGCCCTCCTTGGCGAGATCAATCATCGTGTCCAGCACTTCCTTGACCATTTCGGGATCGAGCGCCGACGTCGGCTCATCGAAAAGCATGATCTTGGGGTTCATGCAGAGCGCACGGGCAATTGCCACACGCTGCTGCTGTCCGCCGGAAAGCTGGGCCGGATATTTATCCGCCTGTTCAGGAATGCGGACGCGCTCAAGATACTTGCGTGCGGTCTTTTCTGCTTCCGCTTTCGCAACGCCACGCACTTTCATCGGTGCCAAAGTGCAATTCTCAAGAACAGTCATATGCGGAAAGAGGTTGAACTGCTGGAAAACCATACCGGTTTCCTGCCGCACGATGTCTACGTTCTTACCACCCGCAGTCAGGTCGTGACCGTCGACAATGATGCGGCCTTCCTGAATGGTCTCCAATTGGTTGATGCAACGGATGAGGGTCGACTTCCCCGAACCAGACGGGCCGCAAATCACGATACGTTCGCCGCGAGCTACAGTCAGGTTAATATCTCTAAGAGCATGGTAGGTGCCATACCACTTGTTCACACCCTGCATAAGCACTGCAGCACCGGAAGCGTCCTGCTGTACCCCGTTCGCCGTTCCCTGAGCCATCTGGTTCATGTCGAGAAACTCACTTTCGTGGACTGGACCGCCACGCCAGCCGGATGACGGCGTGGCGGCTCTAAAGAGCTTACTTTGCCTGGGAAACAAAATCCGGCAGTGGCGCGCCGAGCCACTTCTCATGAATCTTGTTCAGTTCGCCGTCGCTCTTCGCCTTTTCAATGAACTTGTTGACGAATTCGAGCATTTCCGTCGAGCCCTTGCGAACAGCGATGCCCTGTACCTGCTGGCTCAGCTGCATTTTCTGATCGTAGCGACCCGGAGCAGCTTTTTCGATCTCAGCCGCCACAACATTGGAGAGACCGATCAGTTCAACCTGACCGGAAAGCAAGGCCTGCACTGCGCTTGCATCGTCGTCGAAGCGGCGGATGTTGGCATCCTTCGGCGCAACTTTGGTGACTGCCGTATCCTGCGTCGAAGCGCGCGCGACGCCGATGGTCTTGCCGGAAAGATCCTCCGGCTTTGCGACAGCAACATCTTTCGGTCCGAATACGCCGATCGAAATCCCGGCATAAGGCTGAGAGAAGTCAACACTCTTGGCGCGCTCCTCGGTGATGCCCAGCGAGGCAACCAGGACATCAACCTGACCGCTCTGCAGATACGGGATACGGTTCGGTCCGGTAACCGGCACGATCTGAGCTTCTACATCAAGTTCCTTTGCCAGCAGCTTCGCCACATCGGCGTCATACCCATCCGGTTCGTTGCTGGTGTTCATGATGCCAAATGGTGGAAAATCGACCAGCATGCCGATCTTGATTTTCCCGGCGGACTTGATGCTGTCGACCGTCTGCGCGAATGCCGCAGGTGCCAATACTGTTGCGAGAGCGCCTGCACCAATAAAGGCCATAGCCAAACGTCGGGTGATATTCATGTTTTTTCCTTCCCTATGAAGGCCGGTCTCCTCACCGGCACCATTTCTTGTCTTTCAGAGCAATTCCGTCATTTCACACCTGGTCGGAAATGCCGATCGTCTTCCCCAGCCCCCATTACCGAGCCGTAGCGCGAGAAAACCTCGTTTCCATGCGGCGCGCCAGAATGGATAGCGGCCAGCATAGGACAAAATAGACAGCCGCCACTGTGCCAAACACCATGAACGGGCTGAATGTCGCGTTGTTGATGATCTGACCTTGTCGCGTCAGTTCCGTAAAACCGATGATCGCGGCAAGGGACGTCCCCTTGATGAGCTGCACAAGAAATCCCACCGTCGGCGCAACTGATATGCGCGCAGCCTGCGGCAGGATCACATAGCGCATGCGGTTATAATAGCGCAGCCCAAGGGCGGTCGCAGCTTCGCGCTGGCCCGGCGGCACGGCATCAATACAGCCGCGCCAGATCTCGCCCAGAAAAGCGCTCGCATGCAAAGTGAGTGCAATCGTCGCTGCGATCCAAGGATTGATACCCAGGCCAAAAATATTGAGGCCGAAGAACACCAGAAACAGCTGCATAAGCAGCGGAGTTCCCTGAAACAGCCTGATGAAGCCAAGCGCAATGTAACGTGGAACGCGCGCGTCTGACACACGCATCAGCGCGACAAGCAATCCCCCGACACCGCCGCCCACAAAGGCAATGGCGGAAAGAGCAATGGTCCACTGCGCTGCATATACGATGATGAGAAATTCGTTCCAGCCAAAAGGTCTGATCATGGTCTGCTCCTATCGGCTCAACGGGTATTTGAAGGCCACCTTCTCGATCAACGAGAAAATGGCAGAGAAACCGATGGACATGACGAGATACATGACCGTGATAACGATGTAGACTTCAAAGCTCGCGAATGTCGCTGATTGCAGATCGTTACCCGCAGCCGCAAGCTCATTGGCAGAAATGACCGACACAACGCTCGAGGTAAGCATCAGATAGATGAACTGGCTGGTAAGCGAAGGATAGACCGTCCGTAACGCAGGCTTCATGATGACGTAGCGGAATACCTGAAGCTTGGAGAGACCAAGCGCTGTTCCAGCTTCCACCTGGCCTTTATGAATGGATTCAATGCCTGCGCGAATAATCTCCGTGCCATAGGCACCGAAATTCACCACCAGCGCCAGAAGCGCAGCACTATTGGGCGACAGGCGCAAACCGGCAGAAGGCAATCCGAAGAAGATGAAGAAAATCTGCACCAGAAACGGTGTGTTGCGAATGACTTCGATATAAGCATCGATGACGAAGCGTACCGGCTTCGGGCCCGACGTCTTACCGACCGCGCAGATGATCGAGACGATCAAGCCGAGCACCATGGCTACGCAGGAAAGCTGAATTGTCTGCCATGCACCGACAAGCAGCTTATCCATCGACGCGAAAACGGGCGCGAAGTTGAAATTATACAATGCCGAACCTCCCGGTATGCAGATTGCGCCAACTTTCCTCCCGTCGGCAACCAATTTAGATCGATCTAAATTGGTTTGATGCCATTCGTCAATCAAATTCGGATCAGATGATCGACGCTCTTATCGGTACACAGGACTGTCGGACCTGCAAATATGTTTCACTGACAATTCGCTCGGCCTGCTTTTCCGGATTTGCCAAACGGGACAGAAGCAGCCTGGCGGCATTCTGGCCCACGGTAACGGGCCGGGTTGAAACAGAACTCAAGCGGGGCCGCGTCGCCTCCGCGTCGCTTACGTCATCGAAGCCGATCAAAGAAAAGTCCTCCCCAACTTTTCTTCCGCAATCATAAAGGCCTGCCGAAAGGCCTAGCGCAACCACGTCATTGAAACAGATTGCAGCTGTCGGCGCTCGTCCCTCCTCAAAAAGTAACGGCGCAGCTTTGGCAATTTCTGGCATCGTATGCGGCAAGCAAACAATCATCCCGGGATCAAGGCTTTGTTGTTGCATCGCATCTCGAAAACCTTCGACACGTTCGCGATATGCTGAATGGACCGGCCCATGCACAGCAAAGGCGATCGTCCTGTGCCCCAGCTGGGCGAGATGATTGACCGCCTGTCGCATGCCGCCTGCGTAATCAACGCCGGCGTAGTCAATCCGGTCTGTTACTTGGCGTAACACCTGAACCACCGGCAAGCCCCAGTCCACAAACTGCTCAATGAATTCAGGCGCCGTTTCTGCCGTCAGCGATACAATCACGCCATCCACCCCGTGCTCACGCATACGTTGCATGAGAGTGGTTTGATTGGCAAAATTCTCGTGACTGTTTGCGAGAAGAACGACCAGCCCAGCCTCACCTACAACGCTGTCTATTCCAGAAAGCAATTCACCGTAAAACGGATTGCCGAGGGTCGGCACGATGACCCCAACCGTATTCGACCTTTCCGCCCGGAGACTGGCAGCACCCATGTTGTAGACGTAGCCCAACTCCTGCAGGGCTTTTTCAACTTTCTCGCGTGTCGCTGCTCCCACCAGGGGACTTTTGCGAATGACGAGCGAAGCCGTCGCGCGTGATACATTGGCGTGGCGCGCCACATCCAAAAGCGTAGCGCGACTTTTCCTGCGATCGTCACTCGGCATAAGTTCACCTGCCTGCAAATTGATCGATTTTCCAGCCTGGTTGAGAGAAATTCAGCAAACCGGCCAGATTCGAAAGGAACATATATCAGTTCAGTCCGCCGCATTGGTCAATCCGTCGGTCGACAAACCTGCAATCATCATATGAGAATGGCGTGGGGCGGCATTCGCATCCGTTAATTATACATATGTTCTACGCGCGATTATCACTTGCCTTTCGTTTTTTTTCATTTCGCATACCATCGTTTTCGTATTTATTCTGCCATGGGGAGAATCGAAGGTTGATCCCTTGCAAAAAATTGCATTCATATAAGCGCAATGGATATATCCCAGATGCTGGAACTTTCGGACCCCATAAAGGCGCTCGAATGTTCCCGCGACCTAACACTTGAGGAGGAAACATGCTTATCCGTCTGATCACGACTTCGGCGCTGACAAGCGCCCTCGCCCTCACCATCGGTTCGCAGGCTTTCGCCCAGACGGAACTGGCGTGGTGGCACGGCATGACCGGTGCCAACAATGAAATGGTCAACGAACTCTCTAAAGAGTTCAACGAAAGCCAGAGCGAATACAAGATCGTTCCCGTGTACAAGGGAACCTATCCCGAAACGCTGAATGCCGGCATCGCCGCGTTCCGTTCCAAGCAGCCACCGGCCATCCTTCAGGTGTTCGACGCTGGCAGCGGCGTCATGATGGCTGCCGAAGGCGCCGTGGTGCCTGCTGCCGAAGTGTTGGAAAAGGGCGGCTTCAAGTTCGACAAGTCGCAATATCTGCCCGGCATCGTCGCTTACTACTCAAAGCCGGACGGCACCATGCTGTCCTTCCCTTACAATTCCTCGTCGCCGATCCTCTATTACAACAAGGACGCCTTCAAAAAGGCTGGCCTCGATGAAAACAATCCGCCGAAGACCTGGCCGGAAGTTTTCGAGGCTGCAAAGAAGATCAAGTCCAGCGGAGCGGCCCCGTGCGGTTTTACCTCTACATGGTTGACGTGGATTCAGACTGAAAACTTTGCTGCCTGGAACAACGTTCCTTACGGCACCAATGAAAACGGTCTTGGCGGCACCGATGTAAAGCTCGAAATCAATTCGCCGCTTTACATCCAGCACTTCCAGTCGATCGCCGATCTCGCGAAAGACGGCACGTTCCGTTACGGCGGACGCACATCGGAAGCCAAGCAGCTTTTCACCTCCGGTGAATGCGCAATGTTGACTGAATCCTCAGGCGGCCTTGGAGATGTCGTGAAGTCCGGCATCAACTACGGTATCGGCCAGCTGCCTTATTACGAAGGGCACGGCCCGCAGAACACGATACCTGGCGGTGCGGCCCTGTGGGTTTTCGCCGGTCTCAGCGACGAACAGTACAAGGGTATTGCGGAATTCTTTAACTTCCTCTCGCAAACCAAAATCCAGGTCAAGTTGCACGAAAAGTCCGGCTATCTGCCGGTGACGCTCGCTGCTTACGAGGAAACCAAAAAGTCGGATTTTTATGAAAAGAATCCCGGCCGCGAAACGCCTATCCTCCAGATGATGGGCAAGGCCCCCACTGAAAACTCAAAGGGCGTGCGCCTCGTTAATTTGCCGCAAGTACGCGATATTCTGAACGAAGAATTCGAGGCCATGCTCGGAGGCAAGCAGGACGCGAAAACTGCGCTTGAGAACGGCGTCAAGCGTGCTAACGACGCGATTGCCGCCGCTCAATAATCGATCACATTGACACAAAGCCGCCTGCCCAAGTGGTAGGCGGCCTTGTCCCCACGAGGAAGCTCCCCGTGCAGAAAGTTACCTTTCCGAATAAAATCTTGCCCTATTTCCTGCTGGCCCCACAGATTGTTCTGACTGTGGTGTTTTTCTTCTGGCCAGCCAGTCAGGCAATTTATCAGTCCTTCATGCGTGAAGATGCATTCGGGCTCAAGTCCACCTTCGTGGGACTGGCGAACTTCACAGCGGTTCTAGCCGACCCGAACTATCTGCACTCATTCAAGGTGACGATTGTTTTCAATATCTTGACGGCACTGCTCGCCATGGGCGCGGCACTGCTGCTTGCGACGGCGGCAGATCGCGTTATTCGCGGCAAAACATTTTATCGTACGCTTCTGATCTGGCCATATGCTGTTGCACCGGCCGTTGCGGGCATGTTGTGGCTTTTCATGTTCAACCCGGCGATGGGCACTTTTGCCTATATTTTGCGCCGTAATGGCATCGCATGGGACCCGCTTCTTGATGGTAATCAGGCCATGGGCCTAGTCGTCGTGGCAGCTGCATGGAAGCAAATCTCCTATAATTTCCTGTTCTTTGTTGCTGGGTTACAGGCAATTCCTAAATCGTTGATCGAAGCAGCCGCTATTGATGGTGCCCGTGGATCACGGAGATTCTGGTCCATCGTATTTCCACTTCTCGCACCAACGTCGTTCTTCCTCTTGGTCGTGAACACCGTCTATGCCTTCTTCGACACGTTCGGCATTATCCACGCCGTCACTGGCGGCGGTCCGGCAAAGGCTACTGAGACACTGGTTTACAAGGTTTACAATGACGGTTTCGTCAATCTGAACCTCGGTTCGTCCTCAGCACAGTCCGTCATTCTGATGGCAATCGTGATTGCCTTGACAGCCTTCCAGTTCCGCTTCGTCGAGAAGCGCGTGCATTATTCGTGAGCGAGGCGCCATGATAGAAAAACGCCCAGTCTCAAACCTTATCGGCCATATGATCCTCATCGTCGGCATCATTATCGTCGCCTTCCCGATCTACTATACCTTCGTGGCTTCGACGATGACTTCGACCCAGATCATCCGACCGCCAATCTCGCTTTTACCCGGCGATCATTTCGTGGAAAATTACGGCGAAGCCATCTTTGGCGGTGTGGAACGTGTCGTCGGCGTCAGTCTCGAGCGACTTCTTTGGAACTCGTTTGTGGTGGCGATGGCCATTGCTGTCGGCAAGATCATCATCTCCTTCATGTCTGCCTTCGCGATTGTGTTCTTCCGTTTCCCGATGCGTATGTTCTTCTTCTGGATGATCTTCGTTACGCTGATGCTACCCGTCGAAGTACGCATCCTGCCTACCTACAAGGTGATTGTGGACCTCGGCATGATCGACACCTATGCCGGGCTTACGCTGCCACTGATGGCGTCCGCGACGGCGACATTCCTGTTCCGCCAGTTCTTCCTCACCATTCCGGGTGAACTGGTCGAAGCAGCGCGTATCGACAATGCAGGACCGTTCCGTTTCATGCGGGATATTCTGCTTCCGCTTTCGAAGACGAATATCGCAGCGCTTTTCGTCATTCTCTTCATTTACGGATGGACCCAGTATCTCTGGCCGCTGCTCGTTACCAATGATGCGAAGATGAACACGATCATCATCGGCCTGCGCCGCATGGTCGATTGGGCAGACGCATCCACGCCCTGGAACTACGTCATGGTAACAGCCATTCTCGCCATAATCCCGCCGATCCTCGTTGTGGTGTTGATGCAGCGCTGGTTCGTCAAAGGTCTCGTTGAAACGGAAAAGTAATGAGCAAAATCGTTCTTGATAACGTCCGCAAGAGCTATGGCGGCAATGTCGAAGTCATCAAAGGGGTGTCGCTGGAGATTGATGACGGCGAATTTGTAGTGCTGGTCGGTCCTTCCGGCTGCGGTAAATCCACTCTGCTACGCATGATAGCCGGCCTGGAAGGCATTACATCCGGCACCATTTCGATTGGGGACCGTGTGGTCAACGATGTCGAACCTGCGGAACGCGACATCGCCATGGTGTTCCAGAATTATGCGCTCTATCCGCATATGACGGTTCGCGACAATCTCGCTTACGGACTGAAGAATCGGAAAACCCCGAGAGACGAAATCGAACGTCGTATAGCAAAGGCTGCGAAGGCGCTTGAGATCGAGCAGTTTCTTGAGCGCAAACCTCGCCAGCTTTCCGGCGGTCAGCGCCAGCGCGTAGCCATGGGACGAGCCATCGTACGCGAACCGGCGGCATTTCTCTTCGACGAACCGCTGTCGAACCTTGATGCGAAACTGCGCGTGCAGATGCGTGTAGAGATCAAGCGTCTGCAACGTTCGCTCGGCACCACAAGCGTTTACGTCACCCATGACCAGATGGAAGCCATGACCATGGCAGACCGTCTCGTTGTGCTGAACGCAGGTCATATCGAACAAGTCGGCACACCGATCGAACTCTACGAAAAGCCGGCCTCCACCTTCGTCGCAACGTTTATCGGCTCTCCGTCTATGAACTTGATGCCAAGCGCAGAAACCACCGGCTGGACAACCGGTGGCGCGGTGAAGACGCCCGCAGGAAATTTCACTATCGGTGTTCGCCCGGAAGATATCCACATTGTCGAAGATGGTGCGCCGGATGCCGATGGTTTCAATACGACAGTCCGCATTGAAGCCGTCGAACTCGTCGGTGCAGAAAGCTATATCCATGCTGCTTTGCCGGATGGCAAGCCGCTTATCTTCCGCGTCGCCGGGCGCTCGGCGCATAATATAGACCAGACCGTCAGGGTTGGCGCGTCCGCAAAAAATGTCCACGTTTTTGGCAGTGATGGCCAGCGCTTAGATGATTGACATTATAGCGGGTTGCGTCTGTCGAGGGCCGCAACCCGCTATAATAATCGATTTCTGTTTTAGAATTTATCGGCTACACAGAGATGGAATATTTTTCCGCCCGTGAGGAAATTCCGATAGATGACGCATCAACAGATACTCTCCTTCGCAGTAATCATACTCATGATGGGGGCGTTTATCTGGGGCAAATTCCGTTATGATGTGGTCGCGCTGTGCGCGCTTCTCCTGGCAATAGCCGTTGGCGTTGTTCCCTTCGATCAGGCGTTTTCGGGTTTCAGCGACGACATCGTCATCATCGTTGGCAGCGCATTGGTGGTCAGTGCGGGCGTTGCACGCTCGGGCCTTATGCAGGCGGCGGTCCAGCGTTTTCTGCCGGAGATTAGCAGTGTAAGATTACAGCTGGCCGTTCTGGTGGCAGTCGTCACCGTGCTCTCCGCCTTTGTGAAGAACGTCGGCGCGCTCGCCATCATGATCCCGGTGGCGTTTCAATTCGCGCGCCGCTCCAACGTTTCACCATCGACGTTTCTCATGCCTATGGCGTTTGGTGCGCTGCTCGGCGGTTTGATGACCCAGGTGGGTACTTCGCCGAATATCGTCGTTTCTCGCATCCGCGGCGAAATGGTGGGGGAACCCTTCACCATGTTCGACTTCACACCCGTCGGCGCCGTTCTGTCGGTCGTAGGGCTCATTTATCTTGTTCTTTTTTACTGGCTTGTCCCGCAGCGCACACGCGAAAACGTTTCGTTGGATGAAGCAATCAAGATCAAGAATTATGCTTCCGAAGCGCGCGTCACGAAAACCTCGACCATGATCGGCAAGCACGTTACCGATCTCATCAAGGCCGCCGAAGGCGAAGCCATGGTGACCTCCATCATACGCAACGAACAACGATTGACGCCGCTTCCCGACACCATCCTGAATGAAGGTGATGTGGTCCTTCTCGAAGGCGACCCCAAAGCGCTTGATGCGATAATAAGCGCGGGAAAGCTCACCCTGTCTGAGAATCGCAATCCCTCCGAGACCAGCGGCTCCACTGACATCGAGGCGGTTGAGGCCGTTATTGGCAAGAACTCGCGCCTCATTGGGCTGACGGCTCAGAGACTTGCTCTTTTCGCGCGCTATGACCTCAACTTGCTCGCAGTCAGCCGGCCAGGTGAACGCATTACCGAGCGTCTCAGTGAGGTCATTCTGCGCTTCGGCGATGTGATCGTCCTGCAAGGCAGACAAGCAAATCTATCCACCTTCCTGCCCGAGTTCGAATTGCTGCCGCTCGCGCGCCGCAAGTTGATGCTCGGCAGCGTCCGGCGCGGCTTGATCCCGCTCGCCATTTTGATTGCCGCCATCGGTGCGACCGCTTTTAGCCTCGTACCGGTTGCGGTGGCTTTTTTCGCCGCTGCCGTCGCTATGCTGTTGTTCAAGGTGATACCTCTTAACGAGGTCTACGATGAGATTGATGGCCCAATTCTTGTCATGCTTGCTGCACTTATCCCTGTTTCGGATGCTTTAAGGACAACCGGCGGCACGGACCTCATAGCAGAAGCGCTCGCCACCATAGGCCATCAGTTGCCGCCTGCCGGCGCGCTGGCGCTGATCCTTGTGGCCGCAATGATGGTGACGCCGTTTCTCAACAATGCCGCGACGGTACTTGTCATGGCTCCCATTGCGACAAGCTTTGCCTCTGGGCTTGGTTTCAAGCCGGAAGCTTTCCTGATGGCGGTCGCGATCGGTGCGGGATGTGATTTCCTCACCCCAATCGGTCATCAGTGTAACACGCTGGTGATGGGACCTGGCGGCTATAAATTCAGCGATTATCCCCGTCTGGGCCTGCCATTATCAATCATCATCGCGATTGTAACGGTTCCCACGCTGATGTTCTTCTGGCCGTTGAAATAAAGCTAAAGTTGAACTGATCGTATCCATTCGAGGCTATCAGATACGATCTTTTCCACACTCTCCGCGATATCTGCTCGGAATACCAGCGCTTCTCCGACCGGGCTTTCGAGCGTGGCAATCTGGCTTTCCAGCATCGATACCGGCATGAAATGGCCGGTACGATGTCCCATGTGCTCGTGCAAGACTTCAAAACTGCCGTCCAGAAAAACGAAAAGGACAGGCGCCCCCGCAGCGGAGCGAAGGCGATCCCTATAGCTCTTCTTCAAGGCTGAACAGGAAACCACAATGCCGTCAGTCGAGGCAGCAAGCCGTTCACCAATTTTATCAAGCCACGGCCAGCGGTCCTCATCCTGCAAAGGTATGCCCGCTGACATCTTATCGACATTGGATTTCGGATGAAGAGAGTCGCCTTCGAGAAACGGGAGTTTCAAAGCATCTGCAATCTTCTCCCCGATCGTCGATTTTCCCGAACCCGAAACACCCATAACGATAATACGCAGCATCACTTCCTCATACACTTGCGGTCATGCCGCCATCGACATGCAAAACCTGTCCATTGATGAAAGTGGAAGCATCGCTGCTCAGGAACACTGCTGCACCAACCAGTTCTTCCACATTCCCCCAACGGCCCGCCGGTGTCCTTTTCTCCAGCCATGCCGTAAATTCGGGGTCATCAACCAATGCCTGATTCAGTGGCGTCTTGAAATAGCCGGGTGCAATCGCATTGATCTGCAAGCCATGTCTGGCCCAATCGGTGGCCATACCGCGCGTCAAGTTGCGTATAGCTCCCTTCGTCGCGGTATAAGGCGCAATGGAAGGACGCGCCAGTTCACTCTGAACCGAAGCAATGTTGATTATCTTGCCGCGTCCTCGTGCGATCATGTGGCGTGCAGCCGCCTGTCCCGCATAGAATGCACTGGAGATGTTGGTTTCCAGAAGCTTCTGCCATTTCTCAATCGGAAAATCCTCCAACGGCACGCGATACTGCATTCCGGCATTATTGATCAGAATATCAAGCGCACCGATTTCCTCTTCAATCACATCGACAGCGGCGCGAACCTGTCCGGGGTCTGTCACATCGAACGCAGACGCAAAAACAGTATGGCCCTCATGCTCCAGCAGCGTGACCGCTGCATCCACCTTGCTTCGATCACGGCCATTGATGATCACCGTCGCACCATGTTCGGCAAGCCCTCGAGCCAATGCAAAACCAATGCCCTGGCTGGAACCGGTAATCAGGGCAACGCGCCCCTCCAAGCTGAAAAGTTCAAAGGAAGAAGCCATCAGAAAGTTTCCAGCTTAAGACCGACACGGCTTGCTGCCTGCATGATGTGCAGGCGCATTACTTCGCGTGATCGCAACGGATCGCGTGAAAGGATGGCATCCCTGATTGCTGTGTGCTCGGTGATGGTGATTTCAACAATTTGCTCAAGCACTGCCCGTGCACGCGCAGCGTTGATCGCCTGATTGATGCGTTCGGCGATGAAACCGAGAACCAGCGGAAAATACTCATTATGGGTCGCAGAAGCGAGTGCCCTATGAAAAGCCAGATCGGCAGCTATACCGGTGTCAGTCCATTTGTTTGAACCGCTCATTTCAGCGAGCGCTTCGTCGAGTTGCATCATGTCATGTTCATCATGATGGACGGCAGCGAGCCCGGCAGCTTCAATCTCCAGCGCCATTCGCAACTGGAACAGGCTGCGAAAATTTTCACGATTGGCAAGTGTTTCAGGTTCTATGCGGATGGCGTGGCGTCTGTCGGGTTCCGTTACAAAAGCACCGACACCCTGCCGTGTTTCAACCAGCCCCTCGTTGCGTAGCTGGGCAATCGCTTCGCGTACGACCGAACGGCTGACACCGAAGCTTTGCGCAAGGTTATGTTCTGTCGGCAGCTTTTGTCCCGGCAGCAGACTGCCTTCGCCGATCTGCCGCGAAATTTCCGAAGCGATGCGTCCGGGGAGTTGCTCATTGCGCCTGATTTCACCAAACAAAATGATAAGGTCTCCCTGATTGCCCGTGCAATTGGTGTGTCGTCAGCCTTTTGAAGAGTCAAGCGAAAGCTGGCAGCCCGGATTCATGATGTTGTCCGGATCGATGAGCTGTTTGAGACCTTCAAGCAGCTTTCGCCGCGCAGGGTCAAGCCGCTTCTCGAAATCGTCCCTTTTGAGGCGACCGATGCCGTGCTCGGCGCTGATGCTGCCCGCATAACGATCCAGAACAGCATTGATCGTCTCCTTGGCGAGCTTGATCTTCCTGTCTTTCGTAGCGATGTCGAGATTACTTTCCGGAATGACGTTCAGATGGACGTTGCCGTCGCCGACATGTCCATAGGAAACCGCGAGGCAATCGGGAAGAACCTTCGCCAGTTCCCTTTCAGCTTCATCGACGAACGATGCCAGTTTCGACAATGGAACCGATATGTCAGTGCGCAGGTGCTTACCACGCAGCGCCTGCCCTTCATTCATCGCCTCGCGAAACATCCAGAGATTTTGACCTTGTGCACGCGATGATGCGATGGTCCCGTCAAGAACGAGGCCATCTTCCATTGCTCCTGCAAGAAACTGTTCCATCAAGGATGTTATGTCGACCAGTCCCGAGCCGGAAATCTCCATCAAGACATAGGCCGGATATTGCCCAAGCGGGGTGGCGAGTTCTGGCATCGCCTCATGCGCCAGTGTAAAAGCTACCGGCGGCATAAACTCGAACGCGGACATCAGATCACAGCACTGCACCCGTGCCCGTCGATAAAGCGCAATGGCATCCTCTAGGGAGTTGAGCCCGAGCAGCGCTGTTTCCACCTTGTCCGGCAAGGGCATCAGCTTGATTGCAACGCCGGTCACTATTCCCAGAATCCCTTCCGCACCAATAAAAAGCTGCTTCAGATCAATCCCGCGATTGTCCTTTCTCAGCGTCGAAAGACCGTCGAATATCGTACCGCCCGGCAGGACGACCTCCAGCCCAAGTACCAACTCTCGGGTCATGCCATAGCGCAGCACGTTGACGCCGCCGGCGTTGGTGCTGACATTTCCCCCGATATGACAGCTTCCCTGTGCACCAAGCGCCAGCGGGAAAAAGATCCCGTCACTTGCCAGTTTGTCTTTCAGTTCGGAGAGAATGCAACCGGCGTCGACAACCGCTGAAAAGTCATCCGGATCAATTTTCCGAATGCGGTTCATACGCTCAAGACTCAAAATGACGCAATTATCCCCGCCATCCGGCACACCGCCCTGCACAAGACCTGTATTTCCGCCCTGCGGGATGATGACCAATCCCAATAAAGCGCATGCTTTAACTGCAGCGGAGACATCCGCTGTCGAACGCGGACGGATCACCGCAACCGCGGCATTCTCCACATCTCCCGGCCAGTCACGACAATAGCCATCCATGTCGTTTTGCCCGGTCATAACCAGATCATCGCCCAAAAGAGCAACGAGATCAGTCCGCTTGTTTCCGGTCATGTCACCCGAACCGTGCATGATATCCTCTTGGCTTTATCGATGTGCAATGCGCTGTCGCAGGACTACGACAGTTTTTAGGATGGAGCGGGCTTTTCCGTTTCGTTCCTGTGGCAGAACGGAGAAAACTGTTTCCATTGCTTACATATAAGGTTATCAGACAACCCTACAACATGAATCTGTGGGAGACTGGATAAGTGTTGTTACAGTAGCCGAGGACTGAATTTTTAAACGTCATTGACCGCAAGGCAGGAGGAGGCCTTCTAAATGCATATCGCAATCATCGGCGCTGCTGGTATGGTCGGGCGCAAGCTAATGCAGCGCCTTTCAGACGACGGTCGTCTCGGGGAAAACCCCGTTGAAAAGCTTACGCTTATCGACATCGTTGCTGCAGAACCTCCAATCGGCTTTAGAGGATCAGTCGATACTCTGGCAGCAGATGTATCCACCATGGAAACCGCTCAGATGATCGTATCAGGGCGCCCGGACGTCATCTTCCACCTCGCGGCAATCGTGTCTGGTGAGGCGGAACTCGACTTCGATAAGGGTTATCGAATCAATCTCGATGGCACCCGGCATCTGTTTGATGCAATCCGGCTTGCGCACATTGCCGATGGCTATAAGCCCCGCGTGGTTTTCACCTCCTCCATTGCCGTTTTTGGCGCCCCGCTTCCCTACCCGATCCCAGATGAATTTCACACGACCCCATTGACGAGTTACGGTACGCAGAAGGCAATCAGCGAACTTCTGTTGTCGGACTATACCCGTCGTGGCTTCTTCGATGGTATCGGGATACGCCTGCCCACGATCTGCATACGGCCAGGCAAGCCAAACAAGGCGGCATCCGGCTTTTTCTCCAATATCCTGCGCGAACCGCTCTCGGGACAGGAAGCCGTCTTACCTGTTCCTGAAGATGTCCGACATTGGCATGCATCCCCGCGGTCGGCAGTCGGCTTTTTGATCCATGGCGCTACCATCGATACAGAGGCGGTTGGGCCACGTCGCAATCTTTCCATGCCCGGTCTCAGTGCCACTGTCGGCGAGCAGATTGAAGCCTTGCGGCGCGTTGCCGGGGAAAAGGCCGTCAGCCTGATCCGCCGTGAACCGGACGAAATGATCATGCGTATGGTTGCAGGTTGGGCTCCCGGTTTCGAGGCAAAACGCGCACAGGCCCTTGGCTTCACCGCCGAAACATCCTTTGATGAGATCATCCGTGTTCACATCGAGGATGAAATGGGAGGCAAACTTTGACACGCAGGATCGCTTTTCTGGGAACCGGCCTGATGGGCGCACCAATGGCCAACCGGCTTCTGGATGCGGGCTTTGACGTAACAGTCTGGAATCGGAACAGTGCCAAGTCTGCCCCTTTCGCTGAAAAAGGCGCCAAACTCGCTCAAACCGCCGCAGAAGCCGCTGGGGGCGCCGATATAGTCATCACCATGCTGACCGATGGTCCAGCGGTACGTGACGTCCTCTTCGAACAGGGTGTTGCTGCTGCCTTGAAAAAAGGCAGCACGGTTATCGACATGAGTTCAATTTCGCCGGACTTCGCACGCGAGCATGCCGAGCGTCTGGAAGCGATCGGCGTCAATCATATCGACGCCCCGGTCTCCGGTGGCGTGGTGGGTGCTCAGGAAGGTACGTTGGCCATCATGGCCGGAGGTGATGAAGCGATCATCGCTGGTCTCGCCGATGCGTTCAAACCGATGGGGCGCCTTACCCGCGTTGGGCCTTCAGGGGCCGGCCAGCTCGCAAAACTCGCCAATCAGCAGATTGTTGCCGTGACCATCGGAGCAATCGCAGAAGCAATGGTTCTTGTCGAAAAAGGCGGCGGATCGCGTGCTGCATTCCGCGATGCCATCCGCGGCGGTTTCTGTGAAAGCCGCATTCTCGAACTGCATGGCAAGCGGATGATCGACCGCAACTTTGAGCCGGGCGGCACGTCGCGCATTCAGCTGAAAGATCTCAATTCGATCCTCAAGACAGCAGACGACCTGTCTTTGAGGTTGCCATTGACCGAGACCGTACGCGAGGCCTTCGCCGCTTTTGTGGAAGAAGGCGGCGGCGAGAAGGATCACAGCGCCCTGCTCCTTCATGTCGAAAAGCTCAACGACGGCCACAAGAGCTAGCACGCAGGCAATCCAATTGCATTTGGGAGGTGCAATGAAGATCACCGCAATCGAAACTATTCGCATTGCCGAACGGCCGAACCTGTTGTGGGTGGAAGTTCATACGGACGAAGGAATTGCCGGTCTCGGAGAAACCTTTTTCATGTCCGAAACTGTGGAGGCTTATGTGCACGAATATGTGGCGCCGCGCGTTCTCGGACGCGATCCGCTGCAGATCGACCTGCTGGCGTCTGACCTTGTGGGCTATCTCGGTTTCCGTTCAACCGGGGCCGAAGTGCGTGGCAACTCCGCTTTCGATATCGCCCTGTGGGATCTATACGGCAAGACTGCCAACCTCCCGATCGCTCAACTCCTCGGCGGCTTCAGCCGTCAATCCATCCGCACGTATAATACGTGTGCCGGAACGGAATACATCAAAAAGGCAACGGGCCAGCAATCCGCCAATTATGGTCTGGCTGGTGCTGGAGCTAATTATGACGATCTTAATGGCTTCCTGCACCGGGCAGACGAACTTGCACTCTCGCTGCTGGACGAGGGCATAACGGCGATGAAAATCTGGCCGTTCGATATGGCGGCGGAAAAGACACGCGGGCAATATATCTCTCAACCCGATCTCAAGGCGGCGTTGCAGCCTTTTGAGAAAATCCGGGCGGCTGTCGGCGATAGCATGGATATCATGGTTGAATTCCATTCCATGTGGCAGCTCTTGCCCGCGATGCAGATTGCCCGCGAGCTTGCGCCCTTCAAGACCTTCTGGCATGAAGACCCGATCAAGATGGACAGTCTTGGAAGTCTCAGGCGTTATGCTGAAGCGAGCGTT
This sequence comes from Ochrobactrum sp. AP1BH01-1, assembly GCF_018066705.1. Lineage (NCBI taxonomy): Bacteria > Pseudomonadati > Pseudomonadota > Alphaproteobacteria > Hyphomicrobiales > Brucellaceae > Ochrobactrum > Ochrobactrum sp. AP1BH01-1. The sequence continues at coordinate 557,449 of NZ_JAGPOU010000001.1, forward strand.
GCGCCGATCTGCGCTTCTGAGACTTTAGGAAGTCGTTGGGCGTTTCGTGATCTCCTCGAAACCGGTGTCGCTGGTGTTGTCATGCTCGATCTGAGCTGGTGCGGCGGCCTGTCGGAAGCGCGCAAGATCGCCTCCATGGCAGAAGCTTGGCATCTTCCGGTCGCACCCCATGATTGCACGGGGCCGGTGGTCCTTTGCGCTTCGACGCACCTGTCACTGAATGCACCGAATGCGCTCATTCAGGAAAGTGTTCGCGCATTTTACAAGACATGGTATCGCGATCTCGTCACGGCTTTGCCGGAAATCAAGAACGGCATGATCACCGTTCCACCCGGCGCCGGATTAGGCATGGAACTGAATCCAGAACTGGACAAGGTTTATACCGTCAGCCGCAGAAAAACAGATCGATCTAATTTTTGAGATTAGCGCGTTCTGAAGGCTGGACTCAACTCTGGACTGCTAATAATAGTACTATTGTTGTCAGGCATCCTGACAACATATGGCCAGTGGAAAACGGTCATACATTGGGAGGATATCTGTGCAAGACAAGCGTGAACTGAAAGCAACGGCGATACTGCCTGAGGACAGCCACTCAGCGGTTTTGATTGGCCGTGTGTGGTCGAAAGCCGAAAATGGCCCTTGTCCGGTATTGGTCAAAAATGGCCATGTGCACGATCTGTCCAGCTTGTCCGCTACGGTTTCCGGCCTTCTGGAGCGCAATTCGCTGATAGGTGAATTGGAAAATACTGAGACCTTTCCAAAACTCGGCTCTATCGACGATTTTCTTTCCGGTGATCGGGGAGAGCTGCTTGCTCCCATAGACTTGCAATCCATCAAAGCAGCAGGCGTCACCTTTGCCGATAGCATGCTGGAACGTGTGATTGAAGAACAGGCCAAAGGCGACCCCTCCCGCGCCCGCGAGATTCGCGAACGCCTGGCTCCGGTCATTGGCGACAATTTGCGTGGTGTCGTTGCTGGCTCCGAGAAGGCAGCGGGGGTCAAAGCGCTTCTTCAGGAAATGGGGCTCTGGTCCCAATATCTGGAAGTTGGCATTGGACCGGATGCGGAAATCTTCACCAAATCCCAGCCGATGTCGGCTGTGGGATGCGGTGCAACTGTCGGCATCCTGCCCATTTCGCAATGGAACAATCCCGAACCCGAAGTCGTACTGGTTGCCACCTCTGATGGACGCATTGTCGGGGCAACACTCGGCAATGACGTCAATCTTCGAGATGTTGAAGGGCGCTCAGCCCTCCTGCTGGGCAAAGCGAAGGACAATAATGCTTCCTGCGCTATCGGCCCGTTTATCCGACTGTTCGACGGTCAATTCACCATGGACGTGTTGCGTAAACTCAAGCTGTCGTTGACTGTGCACGGAGCTGATGGCTTTGAGATGACCGGTGAAAGCCCGATGGAGGCGATCAGCCGCGATCCTGAAAATCTCGCATCGCAGATGATGAACCGCAATCATCAGTATCCGGATGGAGCAGTACTGTTTCTTGGCACCATGTTCGCGCCCGTCAAGGACCGTCGCGGAGCCGGACAAGGTTTCACCCACGAAGTCGGCGACCGCGTGGAAATCTCCACGCCGAAGCTGGGCCGGCTCGTTAACTGGGTCGATCGCACCGACAAGTGTCCCGAATGGACATTTGGCATAAGGGCGCTGATCCAGAATCTGCAAGCGCGTAAGTTGCTCGATAAAGTCTGAGGGCGGGTAGATGACGAAAGCCATAGACTTCTTTTACAAGATACTTGGCGCAATCCTCGTCTTCCTCCTTGCCGGCATGGCTATTATGGTGTTCGTCAACGTGATTTTGCGCTACGCCGCAAATTCCGGACTGACTGTATCGGAAGAACTTGCGCGTTATTTCTTCGTCTGGGTGTCGTTTCTCGGCGCCGTCCTCACCTTTCGCGAAAATAGCCATTTGGGCATCGAGTCGCTCGTTGCCCGCTTCGGGCGGCGGGGACGCGTTACCTTTATGGCGCTCAGCTATCTGATCATCCTGCTGTGTTCCGGAATTTTCTTCTGGGGCACCTGGAAACAGTTCGACATCAACGCCAGCATGGTTGCCCCCGTTACCGGCCTTTCGATGATCTGGGTCTACGGTGTCGGTCTGTTCACGGGTGGCGCTATGTTCATCATTGCCGCCGAACGCTTTCTGCGCGCAGTCACCGGTCGTCTGACCGATGAAGAAATTGCCACCTTTGCGGGCGAGCACTCGCTCGACCATCTGATGGAGTAGACGACATGACACTTCTAGTATTTGTCGGCTCGCTCCTCAGCGCCATGGCTATCGGTGTTCCGATCGCTTTCTCCCTAATGTTCTGCGGTGTCGTTCTCATGTGGTACATGGGGATGTTCAACACGCAGATCATCGCGCAGAACATGATTGCCGGCGTGGATTCCTTCACCCTTTTGGCAATCCCCTTTTTCATTCTGGCTGGCGAGCTTATGAATTCAGGCGGCTTGTCCCGCCGCATCATTGATTTCGCCATAGCTTGCGTCGGACATATTCGCGGCGGCCTCGGCGTAGTCGCCATCCTTGCCGCCATCATCATGGCCAGCGTATCTGGGTCGGCTGCTGCCGACACTGCGGCATTGGCAACCATCCTCGTCCCCATGATGGCGAAAGCAGGCTACAATATCCCGCGCTCTGCCGGATTGATGGCGGCGGGTGGCATCATCGCACCGGTCATCCCACCATCAATGGCAATGATCGTATTCGGTGTTGCGGCGAATGTATCCATTACGCAGCTTTTCATGGCTGGCATCGTGCCGGGTCTGATGATGGGTATTGCCCTTCTCCTCACCTGGCAGATCGTCGTCAGAAAAGACAACCTCAAAGTACTTCCCAAGCAATCTGGTAAAGACCGGTTACAGGCCACCGGACGTGCACTATGGGCCCTGGGCATGCCGATCATCATTCTTGGCGGCATCCGTATGGGTGTCATGACACCGACAGAAGCCGCCGTGGTTGCCGCCGCCTACGCACTTTTTGTTGGCATGTTCATCTACCGCGAACTAAGATTTGTTGATCTTTACGGCGTCTTTTTGCGGGCTGCCAAAACGACATCCGTCATCATGTTCCTTGTCGCTTCTGCACTAGTGTCGTCGTGGTTGATAACGGCAGCAAATATTCCGGCCGAAATCAGCGGTTACATCGCGCCACTGATCGACAGTCCAAGGCTGCTGATGTTTGCGATCATGATCCTCGTCCTGATTGTTGGAACCGCATTGGATCTGACCCCGACAATTCTGATCCTGACACCCGTCCTGATGCCGATTATCAAACAAGCGGGGATCGATCCGGCCTATTTCGGCGTTCTCTTCATCATGAATACTAGCATAGGACTTATCACGCCTCCGGTCGGCGTTGTGCTGAATGTAGTAAGCGGCGTCTCTAAGGTGCCGCTTGGAAAAGTGGTCGCGGGCGTTACTCCATTCCTGATCTCGCAGGTGGTTGTGCTGTTCCTGCTGGTGCTGTTTCCAAATCTCGTACTGGTACCCATGAACTGGCTTCACTAACTAGGTTTAACATCAACTCTGGGAGGAGAGTTCTATGAAGAAACTGATTATGCTGGCAACAACCGCCCTCATGGCGGGAGCGCTTACCGTACCTGCCTTCGCCGAATTTCAGGACCGCAACATCCGCGTTTCCAACGGCATTAACGAGGATCACCCCGTCGGAAACGGCATCAAGGCAATGAATGAATGCCTTGCTGAGAAGTCCGGCGGCAAGATGAAGATAACCGCGTTCTGGGGTGGAGCTCTGGGAGGCGATTTGCAGGCAACGCAAGCACTGCGTTCTGGTGTACAGGAAGGCGTTGTTACCTCATCATCTCCGCTCGTAGGGATAGTTCCCGCGCTAGGTGTTTTCGACCTGCCATTTCTCTTCGCAAATGATGAAGAGGCAGATGCTGTCGTCGACGGTCCCTTCGGCAAGATGATGGACGAAAAGCTTGCCGCCGTGGGTCTCGTCAATCTTGCCTATTGGGAAAACGGCTTCCGAAACCTTTCGAATTCAAAACACCCGGTCAATAAATGGGAAGATTTCAGCGGCATGAAAGTCCGCGTGATGCAGAACAACATCTTCCTCGATACATTCCAGAACTTCGGTGCCAATGCCACGCCGATGGCTTTCGGTGAAATCTTCTCGGCCTTGGAGACGAAGGCTATCGATGCCCAGGAAAACCCATACGTCACCATTGATACTTCAAAATTCTACGAAGTACAGAAATACGTAACAGAAACCAAACATGCCTATACGCCGTTTCTGTTTCTGTACTCGAAGCCGATCTTCGACACATACTCACCGGAAGAACAAGCTGCGTTGCGTGAGTGCGCCATCGTGGGACGTGACGTAGAACGCAAGGTCATTCGTGAATTGAACCAGAAATCGCTCGAGAAGATCAAGGAAGCAGGTCTGGAAGTAAATACGCTTTCGCCAGAAGAGCATGCTCGCATGCTCGAGAAGTCCCAGCCGATCTATGCCAAATACAAATCTCAGATCGGCGATGATGTCATCGATGCGGTGCAAAAGCAGCTGAGCGAAATTCGCAAATAAATTCAATTGGACCGTTTGAACAGGCCGCGCTCACCACGCGGCCTGTTTCATTTCATTCAAGCGGCTTTCCGGCGGCTGTTAACCCGTTCGGCCATTTTGCGTGCACGCGCAAGACTATCCGCCTGTTCGGTCCTGAAACGATCTTCTCCGATTTCCATGATCAGGAACGTATCGGGCAGGAAAGTTAGCTCATCGAAAATGTCTTCCCATGGAATATCGCCCCAACCAATCGGCAGATGCAGATCGCCAATTCCAAGCGCCGTTGCCTCGGCGGGATGATAAAACTTGGTCATCGTATAGGGGCGGCCAAAACTGTCATGAACATGCAAATGTCCGGTTACAGGAGCCATGGCACGAATTTGTGGGCGCCAATCAATTCCGAGACGGCTACACTCAATATAAGCATGACTGAAGTCGATCAGCCCACAGACGGAAGGATGGTTGACCGCAGCTACCGTTTCGGCAACCTGCGCAGGTGTCTGGCGATACTCGGCATCGCTCATTGCGAAGATATTTTCCAGCGCGATGCGGACGCCATAAGACTTTGCCAGTTCCGCCATTTCGCCGAGCGCATCCCGCTCCATCTTGTCGAGGTCGGGAAGGCGAGAAAGCGCAGACATTGTGGCGTGGCCGGAGTGATGAACAAGTACTTCCGCTCCCACACGGTCGCAGAGTTCCAGCATCGCCCGGACCACTGCCTTTTGATACTCAAGATGTTCGCGATCCATGAAATTGGAAACGATCTGTCCATGGACACTATAGCGGGTGTCAAACTGTCTGGTAATATCGACGAGGCGATCCACGCGCTGCGGAATGAGACGGCCGCCTGAGATTATTTCCTCGCCATAGAGCGATAATTCCACAGCGTCCGAACCGAGTTCGACGATATTGCGGATTGCGCCTTCGAGCGTGCTGAAATTGCCGTCACCCGTCGGGGTGCAGAAGCCAATCGCTGATATTATATTGTCAGAGGTCATGATGCTCGTCCTGTCAGACATGAAAAATGCGCGAACTGGGTCTCCGGTATCGCGCATCCCCTCTGGCACGGGCCTATTTCAGGTGTATGACTATAAGAAACGATTTCTCGTCAATTGAGAGGAATTGCGTTTCCATCTTTGCTTGCCTGATAAATGCCGGACAATTCGTCATACTTCGCAAAAATCGCGTCGAGCCTTTTGCGGAGGCACAAACGATCGGTGTCAGGCAAGGATGCAACCATTTTCGGAATCGAATGGCTATGCCAGAAAGCGTTGTCGCGGTTGTATCCGCCCGGTTCCAGTGTGAAGACTTCCTTGAGTATCTTCAAATCATGCGGGATGGAGAACGCATCCCGTGAATCCTCATGACTGAAAAGGTAGTAAAAATTGTCGAAACCGCTCCACGTGATCGCGGACAGGCACATGGAGCACGGTTCATGGGTGGAAAGAAAGACCATGTCTTTCGTATCGGGGCGTCCACTCTCCGGCATTTCATAAAAGCGCTTCAATGTGTGCACTTCACCGTGCCAGAGCGGATTTTCGGTCTCGTTGTTGGTTTCAGCAAGAACAAGAGACAGATCCGACTTGCGCAACAGGGCCGCACCAAACACCTTGTTGCCTTCCGCCACACCTTGCTCAGTCAGTGGAATGATATCCTGCTCGATAACATCGATAAGCTTTTCAAGCAGTTTCAGTTCATCTATCTGCACAGTCCATTCCTCCCGGCATTGCAGATCGAGCGCCGGGCCGTTTCGGCCCGGCGCCTTATTGTTACTCCGCAAAGAATGCGAAGCGGATGACGAAAAGTGCGGCGACCAGCCAGGTGGCCAGATGCACGTCACGTGCCTTGCCGGTGAAGGCTTTGAGGATCACATAGCTGATGAAACCGAAGGCGAGACCATTGGCGATCGAATAGGTAAAGGGGATAGCCAACGCCGTCAGCGCAGCCGGTGCGGCTTCCGTTACATCGTGCCACTCGATCTCTGTCAGTTCACGCATCATCAGGCAAGCGACGTAGATAAGAGCTGGTGCTGTCGCGTAAGCTGGAACCGAGCCTGCGAGCGGTGAAATGAACAGGGCCGCAAGAAACAGAAGTGCTACGACCAGTGCGGTCAAGCCCGTACGGCCACCCGCCTGAACGCCGGACGCGCTTTCGACATAAGCCGTCGTGGACGACGTACCCAGAAGCGAGCCACCGAGAATTGCCGTACTGTCGGCGAACAGGGCGCGTCCGAGACGGTTCGGCTTGCCGGGTTCAATCAGGCCACCACGCTTTGCCACGCCGATCAGCGTACCAGTGGCGTCGAAAACCTCGACCAGCACGAAAACGAGAATGACATGCAGAATGCCGGTATGCAGAGCACCCATCACGTCGAGCTGAAGGAAGGTCGGAGCAAGACTTGGCGGCGCGGAAAAAACGCCACCGAACTGGCTGATGCCAAGCGCGATCGATGCCACCGTAACGATGAGAATACCGATGAGGATCGCACCGCGAACCTTGAGGGCGTCCAGCACCGCGATAATGAAGAAGCCCGCAATCGCCAAAAGCGGTCCCGCCTTCGTCAAATCGCCAAGGCTAACCAAAGTCGCCTCATTACCGACGACCACGCCCGCGCTTTTCAGACCGATCAAGGCCAGGAACATACCGATACCGGCTGCGATCGCGCTTCGCAGCGAATGTGGAATACCTTCAACCAGCCAGCGCCGTACACCTGTCACGGTCAGGATCAGGAAGATAATACCCGAAATAAAGACAGCACCAAGCGCCTGCTGCCAGGAAAAACCCATCGCCCCAACAACGGTGAAGGCGAAGAAGGCATTAAGACCCATACCCGGCGCCATGCCGATAGGCCAGTTTGCGACGAGCGCCATGATGATCGAGCCGAGAGCTGCCGCAAGGCAGGTGGCAACGAAAACGGCGTTTCGATCCATACCCGTGGTGGACAGAATATCCGGGTTTACGAAGATGATGTAAGACATCGTCAGGAAGGTCGTCACGCCGGCAATAATTTCCGTTCTCGCCGTAGTGCCGTGTTCCTGCAATTTGAACAGCTTTTCGAGCATCGTCCCTCCAAGGCAAAGCGCCCGTCAATTCAGCGCCTCAATTCGCGACAAATTACGACGCGCAACATTTTGCGCCTCGCAAATGTGTCGAGCTGAGGCAACCTATGCGATTGCCATAATGTTAGTTGCCGCTGCAGATTTGCAGGCGGACATGTTCCCCATACACCCATCGCGGACAAAAGCACAGTTCTGCCGTGTGAATGCCAGTTTGTTGACATGATTTAGTGTGGACTGAGATTTCACCGCGCGCCAGTCACTCATTTGCGGGAAATATTTGAAACAGATTCAAAAAAGATAATTTGCGAGAGCGGCTTGATAAGTTCTAACCGACTGTTTGGAATGAGCTTTGCAGGAGCAAAGCCGTTCCATACATGCCGAGAGCAAAAAATGTATGCGCGATAAGATTGAGCAACCGCACATTGCGCGCATTTGGCAGTTTGGACGCCGCCCAACCGATTCCCAGACCCGGCTGCAATAAAAACCATCCAGCCGATACGGTCAGTATGCCGAAAATCCAAACCGGCAAAAATACTGGATCAGAGAACCATTCCGCCCCACCATAAATGGCAAAGATGACACCATAAAGAATGCCGACTGCGTAATGCCCGATCCAGCCAAGGGCTACTTCATGCTTATAAGGTGCAGAACTGGAAATATCATCGTGGAAAATCCGTCCACGGCGAAGATGCCAAAACCAACGGCCTACCAGCCCCCAGTTTGGGCGCAACTGTCCGGGCATTGCAGCCAGCAAAAGCGCCCACAAATCCATTACTATGGTTGCGCCGATCCCGATCAGAATTCCGCGCCAGACAATGTCCATATTGAGTCTTCCTCTACATCATCGGGCGGTCAGATAAGCCTGAGACCGCCCGATGATGCAAGAGGTAGATTTATGTGCACTCCTGCATTCCAAATACTTACTGGCAATAACTTGGCATGACAACATGGACCGGCAATAGAACGTTGCTATGAAATAGAAGCGATGAAGACCGGCATTCAACCGAAGCTACAACGGAAAGGCCGTATCTTCATCGCTTGCCCCCGCTAGTACAAGCTGACCGAAAATTGGGGTTGGCGCAATTGCAATCTGTCCCAAAATGGTACGGATTATGTCTCATTAGCACTATGTGAGAGAAGAATGAACAAGCCTGGATTCAAGCGGTCCAGCGTGCCAAACGGACTATATGAGCCTAATTCAAACGCCTGTGACAAAGGAAATATTTAAATGAGAAACACATAAAACAAAAGCGCCGGGACTGGAGACCGACGCTTTGTTATTTTATTCGATTTTCACTTACGGTGCGATCTTTCGGAAGACACGCCATAAGTTATTACTTACCGAAAACTGCGCTCTGGATCTGCGAACGCGAAACACCGATGTCGGCAAGAAGATGGTCGTCCATTGCACCGAGCTCACGGATAGCGCGGCGGCGGGATACGAACTGCTGTACTTTCTGACGAATGTTCATTTGCTTTCTCCTCGTTTGGATGATGGGTAAATAGGCGTTTGCCTAAATTTCCACCACGGATATGATTGCAAATGAGGCATGCGTTTTTGCTTGAGCTCCAAAGCTTGAAAAAATCGAATTTACTTCTTCTTCAAGCAATGGCCTGCTTATAAACTTAAAACACAGAATTTCAGAAATGTCTTTTGCCAATAGGCTTCTAATCGATTAAGGGAGCGACAGGAACGAACCCCTCTCCCCGTTTCTTTCGGACATTCGTCATGTTGTATGGTATTTTTCTCGCGTTTGCGTCCTATGCGGCATTCGCTGTCAGCGACGCCTGCGTCAAGTTTCTCGACGGCACGCTATCCCCGTACGAGGTCGCGTTTTTTGGCGCTGTACTGGGTCTCCTGGCTATTCCCTTTACGAAGAAAGCAGATGACGTCTGGCTCGATATGTTTCGCACAACCAACATCCAGATGTGGTTATTGCGGACCGTAACCGCTGCAATGGGAACGATAGGCAGCGTTACCGCGTTCACACATCTTTCCATGGCAGAAGCTTTCGCGCTCATTTTCCTCCTGCCCGCCTACGTGACGATACTTTCAGTATTTTTTTTGAAGGAGCAGGTCGGCTGGAGGCGATGGTCGGCGGTTCTGATCGGCTTCGTCGGTGTTCTGATCGTGCTCCGGCCCGGTTTCCGGGAACTCTCTATCGGCCATCTCGGGGCGCTTGCTGCTGGTATGGGCGGAGCGATGAGCATCATCATCTTCCGCGTCATGGGCAAGCAGGAGAAGCGCATATCACTTTATACCAGCGGGTTGATCGGCCCCATTATCATTTGCGGCGTTCTGATGGCCCCGTCTTATGAGGCGCCCAATACAGAGCAATGGATTTATCTAGCAGGCTACGGCCTCCTAGCTGCGCTTGCCAATATCCTGTTGATGCTCGCAGCCCAGCGCGCGCCTGCGAGTGCCATCGCCTCCCCGCAATATAGTCAGATGATCTGGGCGATCCTTTTTGGATATTTTGTCTTTCACGACCATATAGATCTTCCAATGATGATCGGCATTGTTCTCATTACCATTTCGGGTCTCTTCACTTTCATTCGCGAAAGACAACGCGGTGTGGAGGGTCCTCCGGCTGTCGTTACGTCGGAGCCAACTCCAGCACTCGTTGAAGACAAGATGGAACAATCATGAAAGCGAATTGTGACCAAGTTCGTGCTTGTTTCCGGCGTTGCCTCCTCCTACCATACACGCAGCCCGCACCGGATCGACAACCAGCACTCCAATAGACGTGCCTAGGACATTGATCCGTCTCAACATATCGAAACGCTCCGAGCATTTTCCGATAACGATCTGTGTTTGAAGGCGCTCTGACGCGGGCGGAGGCATGAGAAGAATATTGTCAAAGGACTAGGAAAATGACCGATAAGCGGGCGATGTGGACCTATTACAAAGGCGAATGGCGCGAAGGAGACGTACGAATTCTCGGTGCAGCTTCGCAGGCGACGTGGCTCGGTTCGCTGGTATTTGATGGTGCACGCCTGTTTGAAGGTGTCACCCCGGATCTCGACCGCCATTGTGCACGGGCCAATGATTCAGCCCGTGCTTTGGGATTGGAGCCCACACTTTCTACCAATGATATCGAAACATTGGCGCGCGAAGGCCTGAAGAAATTCGCGCCGGGGACGGACGTCTATATTCGCCCTATGTACTGGGCCGAAGAAGGTGATGCCAGCACGGTTGCGCCACTTGCCTCGTCAACGGATTTTGCACTCTGCCTCGAAGCAATCCCTATGGTCGAGCCGAAGGGTTTTACCATCACCACGACATCGTTCCGCCGGCCATATCTGGAAGTCATGCCGGTCAATGCCAAAGCCGCCTGCCTTTATCCAAACAACGCGCGCATGCTGCGTGAGGCCAAGGCAAAAGGCTTTCAGAATGCTCTGGTAACTGACGTTCTTGGCAATGTCGCAGAAACTGCAACTTCGAACGTTTTCATGGTCCGTGGCGGCGAGGTGTTCACACCTGCTCCCAATGGCACATTCCTCAATGGCATTACTCGCCAGCGCGTAATCAATCTGTTGCGTGCCGCGGGCATTACCGTCCATGAAACCGTTTTGAAAATTGAAGATTTCCGTCAGGCAGATGAAATCTTCTCCTCAGGCAACATGAGCAAAGTCGTGCCGATTATCGGTTTCGATGATCGCAAACTGGACTATGGACCGCTAACCAAACGGGCGCGTGCGCTTTACTGGGAATGGGCGCACGCCTGATATCAAAGCACAACAACTCCGGTCGCACGACCGGAGTTGTTCTTCATGGCTCCGCAAACTGACTGCCTCATCATATGATTGAACATACGCCCCTTTTCATCGCAATCGCAGTCATTGCGGCATTTCTCGTCGGACTTTCGAAAGGTGGCCTGCCTTCCGTCGGCACTCTGGCGGTCCCCCTGATGGCATTGGTCATATCACCCGTTACCGCGGCTGCGCTTCTGCTCCCGATCTATGTCATCAGCGATATGTTTGGGCTGTATCTTTATCGCCATCACTTTTCCGCCCGCAATCTTGCGATCCTTACCCCGGCGGCAATTCTCGGTGTCGGTATCGGATGGATGTTCAGCGCGCACCTGTCGCCCACATTCATAGGGATGCTGGTCGGCCTGGTTGGTATCCTTTTCTGCTTCAACGCATGGTTCGGCGCACGTTATCGCAAGAAAGCACGAAAGGCAGACGTGTCTGGCGGAGCGTTCTGGGGTGTACTTACCGGACTGACGAGCTTCGTCTCTCATTCCGGAGCTCCACCGTTTCAGATGTACGTATTGCCGCAGCACCTGTCGAAACTGGTCTTCGCCGGTACCTCGACCATTCTTTTCGCCATCGTCAACGCCGTTAAACTCGTTCCCTACTGGCAGCTGCAGCAGTTTTCAAATCTCGACACGTCGCTCGGTCTCTGGTTGGTTCCCGCCGCAATAGTCGGTACCTTTGTCGGCGCAAAACTGACTCGGATCATGCCGGACGGCCCGTTTTTCTTGTTGGTTCAGCTGACCTTGTTCTGCCTTTCTCTAAAGCTGATCGCCGACTGGATCGTGCCCTATTTCTTCGGTTGAATATACTCGGCCACCGCTTGCAACACCCCGCCCCTTCGGTCACGATGCATTAATCAAGCGCCTTTTGGGAGAGAGGGAGCGGGGATGGCTGATGCTGATGTTATTATCATTGGAGCAGGACTAGCGGGGCTTGTCGCTGCTCACGAACTGGCTGCGGCCGGACGTAAAGTCATTCTCCTGGAGCAGGAAGGCGAAAACTCCATTGGCGGACAGGCATTCTGGTCCCTTGGTGGACTGTTTATGGTCGACAGTCCCGAACAGCGTCGCCTTGGTATCAAGGACAACATTGATCTCGCGCGGCAGGATTGGTTCGGCTCGGCACAATTCGACCGCCCTGAAGACCTTTGGCCAAAGCGCTGGGCGGAATCTTATCTGGCGTTTGCGGCCGGAGACATGCGTTCCTGGCTTTACAGCTTAGGGATGCGCTGGTTTCCTGTTGTGGGCTGGGCAGAACGCGGTGGAGCGAAAGCAGATGGTCACGGCAATTCCGTACCGCGTTTCCACGTAACCTGGGGGACCGGACCTGCCGTTGTAGCGCCCTTCGAGCGTTCACTTCGTAAAGCAATCAGCAAAGGGCTCATAACCCTGAAATGTCGCCATCGGGTCAACGGCATCGCAACGACCGGTGGACAGGTCAGCGGTGTTTATGGAGAAGTGCTGGCGCCATCAACCGTGGAACGCGGGCAGTCTTCGTCACGCGATACCATTGGCGAATTTTCCTATCTTGCTGACTGTGTAATCGTTACATCCGGCGGCATAGGTGGTGATCCAGAAAAGGTCCGGCGAGCTTGGCCACGCGACAGGCTCGGCAATCCTCCGAAAGAAATGGTGTTGGGCGTTCCGGCTCATGTCGACGGGCGCGGCATCGATATTACGGTTGCTGCGGGCGGTCATGTCATCAATGCTGATCGTATGTGGCACTACACGGAAGGCCTACGAAACTGGAACCCCATCTGGCCGAACCATGGCATTCGCATCCTGCCGGGGCCGTCTTCCATGTGGTTCGATGCCAGGGGGAATCGTCTCCCCGCCCCCTATCTTCCGGGTTTCGACACGCTTGGAACCCTCAAGCATATTCTCTCGACCGGCTACGATTATTCCTGGTTTATTCTGACCGAGAAAATCATCCGCAAGGAATTCTCCCTGTCCGGATCGGAGCAAAACCCGGATCTCACTGGCAAAGATTGGAAGCTTTTGCTTAAAAGCCGCCTCGGCAAAGCGCCGCCTCCGCCGGTCAAGGCGTTTCTGGACAATGGAGCTGATTTCATTACAGCGGGAACGCTGGACGAGCTCGTTGCACGGATGAACAGTTTGACGGGAGAAAAGCTGCTCAAGCCTGACCATATTCGCGATCAGATCGAAGCGCGGGACCGCGAGATAATCAATCGCTATACCAAGGATGCCCAGGTAATGGCGATCCACAATGCCAGGGCCTATATCGGTGATCGTCTTACGCGCGCCGTTCCGTTGCACCCTCTGCTGGCACCTGCCAACGGCCCGCTCATTGCTGTCAAACTTCACATTCTGACGCGCAAGACACTTGGCGGGCTGCATACTGACTTGGACGCCCAGGTTCTCAATTCAGCTGGCGAAAAGGTGCCCGGCCTGTATGCCGCAGGAGAAGCCGCCGGGTTTGGCGGGGGCGGCTACCATGGATACAATGCCCTTGAAGGGACATTTCTCGGCGGCTGCATCTTTTCCGGGCGAGTGGCTGGTCGGGCAGCCGCGGCAGCGTCGCTGTAGCTTTCACCGCAACAGAGCAATCCAGGCCCTCACCGGCTGCATTCCATATATGAGTTTTTTATTTTTTGCCCCCTGGACTGCTCTCGAAACCCTATGCCGTGCGGCAACATAATGTCCCTGTGTGAAACAGGGAGCCCTTTCGGGCAATTGGGCATGACTATGGATTTCGCCGTACTTGCAATCGGTATCGGCTTCTTCGCGCTTTTGTTCGGCTATTTGCGCATCTGCGAAAAACTTTGAGGCTGGCGATGCTGATCGAATACATCGCCGGCGCTTTGGTTGCTGTCTTCATAGCCGCCTATCTCCTTTATGCGCTTGTACGACCGGAGCGGTTCTAAGCCGGTCTCCGACCGATTCCGCGTAACCGGCAGCAGGCCTCGGAAAAAATCATGACACTCAATGGATGGATTCAGATCCTCGTTTTCTGCGGGATCATCATTTTGCTCATCAAGCCGCTTGGCGGCTACATGACATGGGTTTTCAGCGGTGAACGGACTTTCCTTTCACCCATCCTGGTTCCAGCCGAGCGCGGGCTTTACCGCCTCGCAGGCACGAGCGAACGAGAAGAACAGCATTGGATGACCTACACTGTCTCCCTCTTGCTATTTAATCTGGCCGGATTTTTGCTGCTTTACATACTGCAGCGATTTCAGGGCTCCTTGCCCTTCAATCCAATGGGGATGGACAACGTACCGGCAGATCTCGCCTTTAATACCACCGCAAGTTTTGTCACCAATACCAACTGGCAGAACTATGGCGGCGAAAGTACCATGTCTTATTTGACGCAGATGGCGGGACTGACGGTCCAGAACTTCGTCTCGGCAGCAACCGGCATTGCCATCGCCATAGCGCTCATTCGAGCGCTCTCTCGCAAGTCATTGAAGACGCTTGGAAATTTCTGGGTCGACCTTACCCGGTGCACGCTCTACATCCTCCTGCCCTTGTGCATTCTCCTTACACTGGCTTTCGTCAGCCTTGGCGTACCGCAAACGATCGGCGCTTACGCCGAAGCTACGACGCTGGAAGGAGCGAGACAGGTGATAGCGCTGGGGCCAGTTGCCTCACAACTCGCCATCAAGATGCTTGGCACCAATGGCGGCGGCTTCTTCAACGCCAATTCCGCGCATCCTTTCGAAAACCCCGATGCCATCTCCAACCTGATCCAGATGGTTGCTATCTTCGCCATTGGCGCTTCCCTTACCAATGTCTTTGGACGAATGGTCGGCAATGAACGGCAAGGTTGGGCAATTTTCGCGGCGATGGGCATATTGTTCATCGCGGGCGTTGCAATCTGCTACTGGGCGGAGGCCGCGGGCAATCCCCTTATCCATGCGCTCGGAATTGATGGCGGCAATATGGAGGGCAAGGAAACACGTTTCGGTATCGCCATGTCCGCCCTCTTCGCGGTCGTTACAACCGCGGCATCATGCGGGGCAGTGATCGCCATGCACGACAGCATGATGGCTCTCGGTGGAATGATCCCCATGATCAATATGATGCTGGGAGAGATCATCATCGGCGGTGTCGGCGCCGGGTTCTACGGCATCGTCCTCTTCGTCGTCATCGCCATTTTCGTGGCCGGGCTGATGGTTGGACGCACTCCGGAATATCTCGGCAAGAAGATCGAAGCCAAGGAAGTAAAAATGGCGATGCTGGCCGTTCTCTGTCTTCCACTGTCAATCCTGGGCTTCACCGCCATCGCTTCTGTTCTTCCGACAGGTCTGGCCTCCATCGCCAACCCCGGCCCGCATGGTTTCTCGGAAATACTCTATGCCTATACATCAGGCACGGCCAACAACGGTTCAGCCTTTGGCGGTCTCTCCGGCAATACGCCCTGGTACAATATCACCATCGGTCTCGCCATGTTGATGGGCCGATTTCTCGTGATCGTTCCTGCCATGGCAATCGCCGGTTCGCTTGTCGCCAAGAAAGCTGCTCCGCAATCGGCTGGCACCTTCCCTACGACCGGACCGCTTTTCGTTGGCCTGCTGATCGGCGTCATTCTTGTAGTTGGTGGTCTGATCTTCTTTCCAGCGCTTGCGCTTGGCCCTGTTGCCGAGCACCTCGCCATGATCAACTGGCAGATGTTCTGATGCTGAAACCTTCAAGCTGCATTCTCTCGATCCTTCTGGCAACGACCGCCCTTCTTCTTGCGGTTCAGCTTGCCGGATTGATCTGAGCTTTCCAAACGGAAACGTAATTTTACTGGAGCCTCTGTTATGAGCCAGTCCAAATCCGCGAGCATTCTCGATGCCCGCATCCTTCTACCCGCCATTGGCGATGCTTTCCACAAGCTCAATCCCAGAAGCCTTGCACGCAATCCGGTCATGTTCGTGGTTGCCGCGGTTTCACTACTCACGACGTTGCTTCTGCTGAAAGACGTGGCTGTAGGCAATCCCAATATCGGCTTTTCGTTCCAGATCGTCCTTTGGCTATGGTTCACGGTTTTGTTCGCCAATTTTGCCGAAGCCGTCGCCGAAGGACGCGGAAAGGCACAGGCGGATTCCCTGCGCCGGACAAAGACAGAAACGCAGGCGAAACTTTTGGATAGTCCGGAAAGCCAAAGCTGGAAAAATGTACCGGGGACCAGCCTGAAAGTCGGGGACGTCGTTCTGGTGGAATCCAATGACATTATTCCCTCCGACGGCGAAGTCATCGAAGGTGTGGCGTCCGTCAACGAAGCCGCCATCACCGGGGAATCCGCACCGGTCATCCGCGAGTCCGGCGGCGACCGCTCTGCCGTTACCGGTGGAACACAGGTTCTGTCCGACTGGATCAAGGTTCGCATCACAGCCGCGCAAGGTTCAACCTTCATCGACAAGATGATCAGCCTTGTCGAAGGCGCCGAACGTCAGAAAACGCCGAACGAGATAGCGCTCAATATTCTGCTTGCGGGCATGACGCTGATATTTGTTCTGGCCGTTGTCACGATCCCAAGCTTTGCAACCTATGCAGGCGGCTATATTCCCGTCACTGTGCTGGTTGCACTCTTCGTCACCCTGATCCCAACCACGATCGGCGCTTTGCTTTCCGCGATTGGCATCGCAGGCATGGACCGGCTTGTGCGCTTCAATGTGCTCGCCATGTCCGGCCGTGCGGTTGAGGCCGCAGGTGACGTCGACACGCTTCTTCTCGACAAGACCGGCACGATTACGCTCGGCAACCGTCAGGCGACTGCCTTCGTACCTGTCAGCGGCGTATCCGAACAAGCTCTGGCCGACGCGGCTCAGCTGGCTTCGCTTGCCGATGAAACACCGGAAGGCCGCTCTATCGTCGTTCTTGCCAAGGAAAGATACGGTCTGCGTGGGCGCGACATGCAGAGCCTTCACGCCCATTTTGTACCTTTCACAGCGCAAAGCCGCATGAGCGGAGTGGACGTTGAAGGTTCTGTCATTCGCAAAGGTGCGGTTGATGCGGTGCTTGCTTATGTGGATCACAGCAACCGCGTTGATCAAAGAATATTATCAGAACTGCAATCCATCGCTGACACTATCGCAAAGGCGGGCGGTACCCCGCTTGCTGTCGCCAAAGATGGCGCTCTTCTCGGCGTCGTGCACCTGAAGGACATTGTCAAAGGCGGCATCCGTGAACGCTTCGCGGAACTTCGCCGCATGGGTATCCGCACGGTCATGATTACCGGCGACAACCCGATGACTGCGGCGGCCATCGCCGCTGAAGCGGGTGTGGACGACTTTCTTGCGCAGGCAACGCCTGAAAACAAGCTGTCGCTGATCCGCGAGGAACAGGCGAAGGGCAAACTTGTGGCGATGTGCGGCGACGGCACCAACGATGCCCCTGCTCTTGCTCAGGCCGACGTCGGCGTGGCCATGAATACCGGCACGGTTGCCGCACGTGAAGCGGGCAATATGGTCGATCTTGACAGCGATCCGACCAAACTTATCGAAATCGTCGAAATCGGCAAGCAATTGCTGATGACGCGTGGAGCACTGACCACCTTCTCCATCGCGAACGACATCGCAAAATACTTTGCAATTATTCCTGCGATGTTTCTGGCCTTCTATCCTCAGCTTGGCGCGCTCAACATTATGGGGCTGGCTACACCACAGAGCGCCATTCTGTCAGCTATCATCTTCAACGCCTTGATTATTGTGGCCTTGATCCCGCTTTCGTTGAAGGGCGTCACCTATAAGCCGGTCGGCGCTGGGGCGCTCCTTTCGCGCAATCTTTTGATTTACGGACTGGGCGGCGTCGTCGTGCCGTTCGTGGGTATCAAGGCCATCGATATGGCGATTACCGCCCTTGGCCTAGCATAAGGATAAGCATGATGCTCAAACAACTTCGTCCAGCTCTTGTCATGATCGTATCGCTTACGGTCATAACGGGTTTGCTCTACCCGCTCGGCATGACGGGTATCGCCCAGGCGATCTTTCCGGCCAAGGCTGGTGGCAGCCTGATCGAAAAAGATGGCTCTGTCATCGGCTCCGAATTGATCGGTCAGAATTTTACCGGTGATCGCTATTTTCACGGTCGCCCGTCTGCCGCAGGACAAAACGGTTATGATGCGGCCAGTTCTGGCGGTTCCAATCTCGGCCCGACCAACCCCAAGCTGATTGAGCGGGTTAAAGCCGACGCCAATGCTCTGGCGCAAGACGAAGGGGCTACGCCTCCACCAATCGATCTCGTGACAACATCCGCAAGCGGTCTTGATCCGCATATTTCGCCTGAGGCAGCTTTTTATCAGGTGCCCCGCGTTGCAAAGGCTCGCGGGATTGATGAAGCCGCATTACGCGGAATTGTCGAACAACAGATTGAGGCTCGTGAACTTGGCTTCCTCGGTGAACCGGTGGTCAATGTTCTCAAGCTGAACCTTGTTCTGGACAGGACCCGCAGCAAGTAGAATAACTGGCGGCATGATTTGCCGCCCCTTCCTGTCAGGAGCTTTGTTTGGCATCGGACCCGCTTCGTTTCGGTGATAATCGACCCTCCCCGGATGCGCTGCTTGAACAGGCGGAACGCGAGACGCGTGGCCGCCTGAAGATATTTCTCGGGGCTGCGCCGGGCGTCGGTAAAACCTATGAAATGCTGATGTCGGGCCGCGCGCGCAAGGCTGACGGAATAGATGTTATCATCGGCGTTGTCGAAACGCACGGACGAGCGGAGACCGAGGCCCTGACTGCAGGGCTTGAAATCATTCCTCGCGCGCAAATGGTCTATCGCGGTCATCAACTTGAAGAAATGGATATTGA
The DNA here is from genome assembly GCF_018066705.1 of Ochrobactrum sp. AP1BH01-1. Classification (NCBI taxonomy): domain Bacteria; kingdom Pseudomonadati; phylum Pseudomonadota; class Alphaproteobacteria; order Hyphomicrobiales; family Brucellaceae; genus Ochrobactrum; species Ochrobactrum sp. AP1BH01-1. The sequence goes on from NZ_JAGPOU010000001.1 coordinate 576,567, forward strand.
TGCGGTACTGGCGCGCAAGCCGCAGCTGGTTCTTGTGGACGAGCTGGCACATACAAATGCGCCCGGCAGCAGACACCCCAAGCGTTACCAGGACGTTGAAGAAATTCTGGCGCGCGGTATCGACGTTTACACAACGCTCAATATTCAGCATGTCGAAAGCCTTAATGATGTTGTGGCGCAGATCACCCGTATTCGTGTGCGTGAAACTGTGCCCGACAGCATAATCGACCGTGCCGACGATATCGAACTGATTGATCTCACACCCGGAGATCTCATCAAACGTCTCAATGAAGGCAAGATCTACCTTCCCAAGACAGCGAAACGGGCGATCCGCAATTATTTTTCGCCCGGGAACCTGACAGCGCTGCGCGAATTGGCGCTGCGTCGCACAGCCCAACGTGTAGACGAACAATTGCTCAGCCACATGCGGGCTCATGCCATTGAAGGGCCATGGGCAGCTGGTGATCGCATATTGGTCGCCGTCGATGACAGTCCCCGCAGTATATCGCTGGTTCGCTATGCCCGCCGGCTTGCAGACCGTCTTCGCGCTCCATGGGCGGCGATCCATATCGAAACCGCACGTTCGGCAGGGCTTGCCGACGACGCGAAGGACAGACTCGCAACCGCGTTGAGACTTGCCGAACAGCTTGGCGGGGAAACAATCACCATTCCGGGCCAGTCGGTAGCCGAAGACATTGTTCGCTACGCTTCAGCCTACAACTTCACTCAGATCGTCGCCGGGAAGTCCATAAAGTCGCGTTGGCGCGAGTTGATTGAAGGCTCTATCGCACGCGAGCTTGTCCGTCTGTCCGGTGCAATTGATATCCATATAACGGCCGGTGCCGAGCACGAAAATGGGAGCGCCAGCCGCAAGATAAACACCGCCCAGCACAAGACAACACCCGATGTAACGCCCTATCTCATCGGCATGGCAATGACCGGCATAGCGCTTGTTGCCGGGCTGTTGCTCGATCAGTTTTTGGATGTGCGCAGCATAGCACTGGTATTCGTTGTTGGCGTTTTGGGTGTCGCAGTCACCCTCGGCCTCTGGCCTGCGCTTTTTGCATCCGTGGTCAGCGCATTCGCTTATAATTTCTTTTTTCTCTCACCACTCTACACGCTTTCGATCGCCGATCCCGAAAGTGTCGTAGCGCTGGTTTTCTTCCTGTTTGTGAGCGTTATTGCCAGCAATCTGGCAAGCCGCGTCCAACGTCAGGCCGCAGCGGCGCGACAACGCGCACGCATGACGGAAGATCTATATCTGTTCAGTAAGAAGCTGGCGGGGACAGGCTCACTTGATGATGTGCTCTGGGCAACAGCATTTCAGATCGCATCAATGCTCAAGGTACGGGTCGTAGTCCTGCTTCCCGAAGGGAATGGCATTGCAGTCAGAGGCGGCTACCCGCCGGATGACACTCTCGATGATGCCGATATCGCTGCCGCGTATTGGACCTGGGAGCACGACTTGCCGGCAGGTCGCGGCGCCAATACGCTGCCGGGCGCAAAACGGCTCTACCTGCCCCTGAAAACTGCACGAACTTCGGCTGGCGTCATCGGCCTCGATAATGATCGTACCGGACCGATCCTCACGCCTGAGCAACAGCGTCTCTTCGAAGCTCTGGCTGATCAGGCAGCGATTGCCATCGAACGCGTTCAGCTTGTCGGCGATGTGGAGCGGGCAAAACTGGCCGTTGAGGCCGACAAGCTGCGCTCGGCTTTACTCACCTCGATCTCGCATGATCTGAAGACCCCCTTGGCGGCTATTCTTGGAGCAGGCACGACCCTGCGCGACTATTCCGCCTCATTGCCGGACGCCGACCGCTCGGAGCTTGTCGCAACCGTTGTGGATCAATCTGAGCGCCTGAACCGCTTCATCGCTAACCTTCTTGATATGACCCGGATCGAAGCGGGTGCGATGAAGCCCAATCTATCGCTTCATTTCCTTGGCGATCTTGTTGGCGCCGCACTCAACCGGGCAGCCAAGATACTCTCCCGCCATCAGGTCAATATTGCAGTTCCGAACGATCTGCCGATGGTTCAGCTTGACGCCGTCCTGTTTGAGCAGGCTTTATTCAATCTGTTCGACAATGCAGCCAAATACGCACCGAAGAATTCGCCCATCACGGTAAAAGCCCGTGTGGGTCCGTCCAGCATAACGCTGGAAATATCAGACCGCGGCCCAGGGATTCCTCCTGACGATCTGGAGCATGTGTTCGATACGTTCTATCGTGTGCGTAAAGGCGACCATGTGCAGGCCGGTACCGGGCTTGGTCTTCCTATCGCCCGCGGTTTCATCGAAGCGATGGGAGGCTCCATCCGGGCAGGTAACCAACATGAAGGTACCGGTGCTGTATTTACGGTCACCTTGCCCGTTCCCGCTGATGAAGTTGACAAGAATTCATGAACGATCCGAAGCTCAAGATTCTAGTAGTCGATGACGAACCAGCCATCCGCAGACTGCTGCGGGTCGGACTGACAACCGAAGGCTATAACGTTGTAGAGGCTGCAAATGGCAGCGAAGCTGACGAACATATTGCAACGGAAAAGCCTGACATAGTGCTACTCGATTTAGGCCTTCCCGATACCGACGGCCATACTATGCTCCAACGCTGGAGACAGAACGGCATAACCTTGCCCATTCTCATACTCTCGAGCCGCACTGATGAAGCTGGGATCGTTCGCGCCCTTGAAGAAGGCGCAGATGATTACATCCCGAAACCTTTCGGCATGAAGGAGCTTGCTGCTCGTCTTCGGGTCGCTTTGCGGCATCGGCTGCAACAGCAGGGACAAAAACCGCTTTTCCAGAGTGACGGCCTGACAGTCGATCTCGTCCGCCGCATTGTAAAACTGAACGGCGAAGAAATTAAGCTGTCGCCAAAGGAATATGATATCCTGCGCTTGCTCGTGCAGCATGCGGGGAAAGTGCTGACGCACCATTTCATTTTGAGCCAGGTATGGGGACCGGCGGCTGACGTGCAATATCTTCGCATTTACGTTCGTCAGCTACGGCAGAAGATTGAAAAATCGCCAGATCAGCCGCATTATATCCTAACCGAAACAGGCGTCGGCTACAGGCTGCGCGAAGCCGATCCAGCTCTGTGAGTCAACCGGAACCAAGACTTCGCGAACGCGTTGTTTGACAAACAGCCAAGGTGACGGAGGCGAACGTGGTCGAGTTGGTCAATAATATCGAGAATTTGGAATTCATCATCGCCAAAGCTCGGGAATATGATGTTCAGGTTCCCGCTACCGATGAAGACTCCGGATCCAACGCCAGCGATGACAACGAAGTTGATATTCTCGATGCGTCACTGACCAATCCCACTCGCAAGGAACTTTTTGCCGCTATCCGTTCTCTGAATATAGATGAACGGCAGGAACTGCTGGCACTGATGTGGGTAGGACGTGGCGATTTCAGCGCCGACGAATGGGGCGAAGCCCTATCAACCGCAGCCGACCGCGACAATGGCAGAGAAGCTAAGTATCTTATCGGCACACCGCTTCTCGGAGATTATCTCGAGGAAGGACTGGCCGCTTTGGGCGTCGAGATTGAGGCTTACGATAATGAATAAGAAAAATTGATGCTTCCATGCAGCCTTCTGTTTTGACGCTGCAATGTCCGGGTATTAGTGTCAAAAAACAAACCGGGTCCGCTTGAAACGACCCGGAACATCAAGCGCGACGGAGGACGGCACGATGCTTCAGAAAAACCTCATCCAGAAAACAGACTTCTATATCGACGGTGCATGGCGCGCTCCGGTAGAAGCGAAGTCGATTGAGGTCATTAATCCCGCCAATGAGAAGCCTTATGCCGTCATTTCTGCGGGGTCCGCGAAGGATATCGACCTGGCGGTTGCAGCCGCACGCAAGGCATTTCCGTCCTGGAGCGAAACTTCTGCTGCTGAGCGCATCGGTTATATCCGGCGGCTCGTGGAAATCTACGAAGCCCGTCTCGATGAGATGGCGAAAGCAATCTCGCTTGAAATGGGCGCTCCAATCACGCTCGCCCGGGAATCGCAGGCTGCGGCAGGCCTTTCGCATACCAAAGCCTTCATCGCTGCATTCGAGAATTTTGAGTTCGAAGAGCTTCTTTCTTCCAAATATCCGAACCAGACCATAGTGCGCGAACCGATTGGCGTTTGTGGCCTCATTACGCCCTGGAACTGGCCGATGAATCAGATTGCGCTGAAAGTTATCCCTGCGCTAGCTGTCGGCTGCACCGTCATATTGAAGCCATCCGAGATTGCCCCCATGTCGGCCATGCTCTTCGCCGAGTTTGTGGATGAGGCTGGCTTCCCGCAAGGTGTGTTCAATCTCGTCAATGGCGAAGGTGCTGTCGTTGGCGAGGCCCTGTCGCAGCATCCGGATGTCGATATGATGTCGTTCACCGGCTCGACGCGCGCGGGCACGGCGGTTTCTCGAGCCGCCGCAGCAACGGTGAAGCGGGTTTCGCTCGAACTCGGCGGCAAGTCGCCGAACATTGTTTTCGCCGATGCCGACCTCGAAAAGACCATTGCTCGTAGTCTTGCCCATTGTTTCGAAAATACCGGCCAGTCCTGCAATGCGCCGACCCGCATGCTGGTCGAACGCTCGGTTTATGACAAAGCGGTCGAACTCGCCAAGCAGGTGGCAGAAGGCACGAAGGTTGGTGACCCGGCGGAAGAAGGGGATCATATCGGCCCGCTTTCCTCTTCGATCCAGTTCGAAAAGGTGCAGAAACTGATCCAGAAAGGCATCGACGAAGGTGCGCGGCTGGTGGCAGGCGGAACGGGGCGTCCTGAGGGATTTACCGAAGGGGATTTTGTCAAGCCGACCGTCTTTGCCGATGTGAACAACGACATGACGATTGCCCGCGAAGAAATCTTCGGACCGGTGCTGGCCATGATCCCGTTCGATACGGAAGAAGAAGCGGTCGCCATTGCCAACGACACGCCTTACGGACTTGCAGCCTATATCCAGACGGGCAGCCCGGAGCGGGCAAAACGCGTTGCTCGCAAGTTGCGCGCCGGCATGGTGCAGATTAATGGCACGTCACGTGCGCCGGGCAGCCCGTTCGGCGGCTACAAGCAATCGGGCAATGGTCGCGAGGGCGGCAAGTGGGGTCTGGAAGATTTCATGGAAGTGAAACTGATCAGCGGATGACCTTACCAAACAAAAAAGCGCCGCTTAGCGGCGCTTTTTTTGTTTTGCACTACAGATCAAGCTTGCTTGATAACGCGGACGCGTTGCTCCCCACCAATATTTATGAATTGCGTGGAAGGCGGTATCTTATGGACGTCATGCGTGCCGAAACTTTCTGGATAAAACGCATAGCCATCAGGTGCTTGAGGCGGATTTGTATCGTTAATCAGCCGCCCTCCCGCCAATTCCGTCATTGGATCGGGAATGGCCGAAATCAGCCGTCGGGTATAAGGATGGGTTGGGTTCGAGAAAATCCGATCCCACGGACCACTTTCAACAATCTGCCCGAAATACATGACCGCCACGCGGTCGCTCATATGCTCGACGACGCTCAGATCATGGCTGATCATGATATAGGAAAGGCCAAGCCGCTCTTTCAGTTCCAAAAGCAGATTGATAATCTGTGCCCGGATCGAGACATCAAGGGCTGAAACAGGCTCATCTAGCACGATGACCTTCGGATTGAGCAGCAAGGCGCGAGCGATCCCAATGCGCTGGCGCTGGCCGCCGGAGAATTCGTGCGGAAAGCGCTTTGCCTGCTCGGGCTTTAGGCCGACGAGGCGTAGAATCTCTTCAATGCGACCCTCGACTTCGCTACGCGATTTCACACCGTGAAGACGCAAAGGGGCCGCGAGCGACGTGTAGACCGTCTGGCGAGGGTTGAGCGAAGCGAATGGGTCTTGAAAAACCATCTGCGCCATCTTCGATCGTTCCAGGCGCGAGGGTTCGTTCTTGCCGGTGATCGGACGTCCTTCGAAATAAATCTGGCCACTGGTTGGTTTCTGCAAACCGACTATGGAGAGTGCAAGTGTGGACTTACCGCAACCAGACTCCCCCACAATCGAAAGGCACTCGCCTTTGTTAAGCATCAGGCTGAGGTTGTTGACGGCACGCAGTAGCTGCTTGGACCGGCTGAAAATTCCGCCGCTCACCGGGAAGTAAACGCAGATATCATCAATGCGAACCAAAGGTTCTGCCAGTTCGGGTGAATGCATATCATTCATGATGGAAACACCTCACCACACCGGCATCCTCGAGCGGCGTCCAGCCCGGCTTTTGCGCGCGGCAAACCTCGGTCGCACGCGTGCAACGCGGTTCAAATCGGCACCCTTTTGGAAAAGCGGAAATGGATGGCACGACGCCTTCGATTTCCTGAAGCCGTAACTGGCCTTCCTTCTGGCGGGAACCAAGCTGCGGCAGGGACGCCAGAAGACCAAGGGCATAAGGATGCGCCGGATGATGAAATAGGCCCGCCGTTACACGCTCCTCCACCAGATGCCCGGCATACATGACACCCACGCGGCGGCACATTTTTGCGATGACACCCAGATCGTGGCTGATCATGAGTACGGACGTTCCTCGCGCCGCACAGAGTTCCTGCATGAGGCGCAGAATTTCCGCCTGAACAGTGACGTCAAGCGCCGTTGTGGGTTCGTCTGCGATCAGCAGATCGGGATCGCACGCAAGAGCGATGGCGATCATCACACGCTGGCGCATACCGCCAGACATCTGATGGGGGTAGTTCTTCACGCGCTGTTCCGGCGCAGGCACCTGTACGCTGGCAAGCGCTTCAACCGCCTTGCGTTCTGCCTCGTGCCAGGTTGCGCCCTGATGCAGTACGAACATCTCGGCAATCTGGCGCCCGACAGGGGACAGCGGATTGAGTGCGGTCATAGGCTCCTGAAAAATCATCGCTATACGATTGCCGCGCAGCTTTCGCATTTCACGTGACGACATTGATCGCAGGTCCTGCCCTTTGAAGCGTATCGCGCCTCCGGTAATCGTCAGCGGCTTGCGCAGCAGTCCAATCATGGACAGCGCGGTAATGCTCTTTCCGCAGCCGGACTCGCCGACCAGACCAAAGGTCTCACCGGCGGTGATTCTGAACGATACGTCCTCGACCACATTATGCTTGCTCGAACCGGAGACAATATCGATCCGGAGGTTTTCGACTTCAAGAAGTGCTTCTTCGCTCATACCTTGCGCGTCCTCATATGCGGGTCGAGCCAGTCACGAAGACCGTCGCCGAACAGATTAAGGCCAAGCACCGTGAGGAAGATGGCCAAGCCCGGAAATACAGCGGCCCAAGGCGCATTCACGATGAGTTCACGTGCATCGGTGAGCATGTTACCCCAGCTTGGATCGGGAGGGCTGATACCGAGGCCAAGATAGGAAAGTGCGGCTTCCGCGAGGATAGCATCGCCCATTCCAAGAGTGCCGATAACAAGGATCGGTCCGATCATGTTCGGTACAATTTGCGTGATCATGATGCGCACATCGCTATAACCCAGCATCTTGGCTGCCCGAATATATCCCTGCTTCTTAAGTGAAAGGGTGGAGCTGCGCGCAATGCGGCAGGTCCAGGACCAGTTTGTAAGGCCAAGTGCAAGCAGAAGGCTCGGCAGACCAGGGCCAAGAACAGCCATGATCGCCAACGCAAAAATGAGGGACGGTATTGCCAGCATCAAATTGGTGAGACCGTTGACGAAATCGTCCCACCATCCGCCGAAATAGCCTGCGGAGATGCCAAAACAGAGACCAATGACAGTGTTGATGCACTGCGAGACAACACCGACAGTCAGCGATACCTGCGCGCCATAAAGAATGCGCGAATAGACATCGCGGCCTTGCGCATCGGTGCCAAACCAGAACTGTGCGTCGGGTGGCAGCTCGGCATTCATCAAATCGGCATCGAGGACGGGGTTATAATGCGCCAGCAGTGGTGCGAGAACAGCCGCTACCACGATAACGACGCATATGAACCCACCAAATACGAGATTGAAACGCAGCTTCATGGGGCCTACTCGTGGCTTATACGCGGATCGATGACCGCATAGAGAATGTCAACGATCGTATTGATGACCAGAAACCATAATACGATCACGAGAATTGCCCCCTGTACGACCGGAATATCGCGCAGCGAAACGCTATCGATTAACAAGGAACCGAGACCCGGCCAGGAGAACAGTTTCTCCACCACCACGGCGTGTCCCATCATCGATCCGAACTGCAAGCCGATGGTTGTGATAATCAGCACCAGCGCGTTACGCATGACATGCCATTTCACAAGCCGAAAGCTGTTCATGCCTTTGGAACGCGCCGTGCGAATGAAATCGGCACCCATCACTTCAAGCACGGCTGCACGCGTTGTTCGGGCCAACAATGCCAGGGGAGCGACACCCAGAGTCAGCGCCGGAAGGATGATGTTTCTGATGCCGCCATCGCCATAGCCGAAGCTCGGTAACCATCCAAGTGTCAGTGCAAAGAGATACATGGCGAGCAAGCCCAACCAGAATTGCGGCAAAGAAAGGCCCGAAACCGCTCCTATCATGGTCATGCTGTCGAGAACACTTCCGGGTTTCAGCGCAGCAAGAAATCCTAGCGGCACGCCAATCAGAATAGCAAAACCCATGGCAGCAAAAGCGAGCTTCAGCGTGGGCCACATGCGCTCCTGAATAAGCGAAACCACCGGTTGCCTCGATCGATAGGAAGTCCCGAGATCGAACTGCGCCAATTGAACCAGATAATTACCGAAACGCACGTGAACAGGCTTGTCGAGGCCGAATTCCTGGGTGATCTTTTCGACCATCTTCGGATCGTTCATACCCTTGCCATTGGCAATAAGGCCGGAAGCTATACTGCCGGGGACCACGCTGAAAATGACGAAAATCAACAATGACACCGCGACGACCGTCGGTATCATCTGCAGGACGCGCCGGAGAATAAAATAGAGCACTCGGTCCTCCTTTCGGATCAGCGTTTATCACGCTGGAGCAAAGGGGATCAGGGGCCCGCCCGGTGACGAGCGGGCCGATCCAGATCAGCCGGAATTAACGACCGGAGGGAACCGTGTCGTCTACCCACAACTTTTCATAGGACTGAACTGCGAGCTCCGCCGAGTTCGGCTGCAAGCCATGGAGCCATGGCTGATGTGCCATCACAGCCTTGTTGTAGTTGAAGAACCAGACTGGTGCTTCTTCCTGCAACAGATTGTTGGCCTTCTTCAGAAGCTCATTCTTCTCTTCTTCGGATTTCGCCAGTTTGGCCTGATCGACAATCTCGTCAAACTCCGCATTGGAGAATTTCTGATAGTTACACGCGGATTGCGGAGTTGTGGAGTAAAAACACTGCATCGCAGTCAGTGCATCCGGGCCGCTTTCGAGTGACCACATATAGGCCTGGAAATTGCCGGCCGGAACCACATCCGCAAGCACCGACGCTTCAACCGGCTTTGCCTTCACCTTGATGCCGACTTTTGCCAGCATCGGGATAATTGCCTGAACGATAGTCAAGCCCCAGCTTTCGTTCTGCGTTGCGGTCAATTCGAACTCGAAACCGTCGGGATAACCGGCTTCGGCAAGCAAAGCTTTCGCTTTTTCAGGATCATATGGATAAGGCTTCGCGTCCTTGTCAAAGGCAGGCGATGAATTTGGAAGCCAGCCAACCGCGCGATACGCCTTGTCCTTCACCAGACGCTTGATGATGAGATCGCTATCGATGGCGTAGTTGATTGCCTGACGGACGCGCTTGTCCTGGAACGGCTTGAAATCCGGATTGAAGCCGACGGCGCGCGTATAAACTTCCGCCACTTCGACCATGTTCTTCGCGAGTTCCGGGTCGGCTAGATAGGCAGTGTATTGCGCGGGGCCAAGCACCGCGACATCGATTTCCTTGTTGCGGAATGCAACGTCGCGCGCGGCCGCATCACCCATGATCATGATGTTGATCTTGTCGGCGTAAGGCTTGCCCTTCTCGTAGTACTTGTCCCACTTCTCTACAGTCAGGCGGGAGCCGGGAACATATTCGGCAAACTTATAGGGTCCGAGACCGATCGGGTGACGCTGGAACTCCTCGCTGTCGCCCTCGCCCGCAGGATAAATCGCGGTGTTGTTACGCATGAACTGGAAGCCCGGATCGATTGGCTGCTTCAACGTAATTTCAAGCGTATGGTCGTCGATCTTCTTCAGACCGGAAATCTCCTTGGCCTTGCCTTGCGTGTATTCTTCAGCGCCTTTGATTTCCGCGATATAGCGTGCCGGTGGGAACGCCTTTTTCGGATCCATTATCCGCGTATAGCTCCAGATGATGTCGTCAGCCGTCAACGGCTTGCCATTGTGGAAAAATGCATCCTGACGAAGCTTGTAGGTGTAAACAAGCCTGTCGTCGGACACCGTGACGTCGGTTGCGAGACCGAGTACCGGCTTGTTTAGATCAGCATCCCAATCATAGAGCGTCCGGTGAATAGCTTTGGCGTAGAATTCGTCCTGCGTGGCAGGCGACGCCTGAATATCGAGCGTCGAGAAGCTGTCGCCGTAAGGCGCGACGAAATTGATAACGCCTCCTGAACGCGGCTCATCCGCAGCATACGCCGCCGTTCCGGCCAACAGAGCCGCAGACAACGCCGCCAGCAATGCAAATTTTCTCATATTGTTCCCCTTCATAAGTGTCATTCTTGCGATTCAGATGAACCGATTATTCGGACAGCTCCGCAGAAACCTCGCTTCCCGAAATTGGCCCGAAGCGTTTGTGCTTCAATTCTTTTGAGTCCTGCGAACGCGTAAGCATTTGTGTCACGACCGCTCGAACACGACCTCCCCGTCAAGCAGAGTAAGAACACAGTGCGTGTCGTCGAGAATTTCTTCAGGCTTTGCCGTGAGCATGTTGCGCGAGAAAACTGCAATATCGGCAACCTGCCCAGGTACAAGCTTGCCCTTCACATTCTCCAACTTCTGAGAGAATGCTCCAAACTCCGTGTAAACCTGAAGAGCCTCTTCGATGGTTACGCACTCGCGGGCATCCATCACCGTTCCCTTGCCCGTTTTGCGGGTCAGCATCGAATAGATGTTCGGGTAAGGATTCGGGTGACAAACCGGTGAATCGCTGCCGGTCGCCGGCTTGAAACCGAGGTCTTTCCAGGTTTTCAGCGGGTAGCTTGAAAGGGCGCGTTCCTCGCCAAGGACGGAAATGTAGGCATCGCCGAAATCGTAGATAAAGACCTGCTGCGGGCACGGATAAATGCCAACCTTCTTCATCCGCTCGTGCTGCGCTGGCGTGGAAAAGCCACAATGCTCGATACGATGGCGGCGATCGGGATCAGGATAAGCAGCGAGCGCCTTTTCATAGGCCGTGATCAGCTGGCCGATTGCTGCATCGCCAATTGCATGGCATGCGAGCTGATAGCCCTTTTTATGGACATCCAACACCAGCGCTTCCAAATCCGCGTCCGGCAATATCTGGACGCCGATATTATTGTCGTCACCGAGGTAGGGCTTGCTCATCCATGCAGTTCGGCCCCCTGCCGAGCCGTCCAGGAAAATCTTGACGGCGCCGACTGTCAGCATGTCGTCACCGACGCCGGAAACAAGCCCTGCTTTATAGCATTCCTCGACGATAGAGGGGCCCGGGTCGCCAAGCAGTACGAGCCAGGTGCGCACCGGCAAACGCTTATTCAGTTTGGCGAGGTTATAGGCTCGAATTTCATCAAAGCCCGCAACCTGACCTACAGCCGCATCCATGACGCTGGTAATACCATAGGAAAGAAGCAGATCGCCGGCAGCTTCAATGGCTTCGATCATCTCTTCCGTCGTAGACTTGGGGATTGCTTTGCGAACGACTCCCTGAGCATTTTCCGCGACCATTCCGGTCAGCACGCCATTTTTCTGCTCGATCAACCCACCTTCCGGTACCGGCGAGTTTTCATCGATACCCGCCAGTTCAAATGCCTTCGAATTGAAGATCGATACGTGGCCACAAGCACGTACAAGCATGACCGGATTGTTTGGAGCGACCGCGTCAAGCTCCGACTTATGGGGATGGCGACCGACATCGAGCTTGGTCTGGTCATAGCCGCGTGCTTTGATCCATGTTCCGGGAGGCGCAGAAGCAGCTTTCTCGCGAATGGCGTCCAGCAGGCTTTGCAATGTCGGTGCCGCCTGCGGTGTCGCATCGATCCACTTGAGTGTAAGCCCGACCGAAATAAGATGCAGATGGGCGTCATTTAATCCCGGCGTCGCGAAGCGGCCTTTCAGGTCAATCAAACGGGTATTGTCGCCCTTCAAAGACCATATTTGGTCCGTCGTACCTGTCGCAAGCACCTTGCCTTGCCAGATCGCCAGGGCTTCGACCGTGCCCTCTTCGTATCCACACCAGATCGTACCGTTATAAACTATGGTATCGGCACACAATTCGGGCATTACAGGCATTTCAGCGATCCCCTCCCTAAGTCACGCTTTTATAAGCGGAGGAGAGATTTCCATTGATGCTTTGACCGATCAAGCCGTGGATTTGTTAAATTTATAGGGGGCAAATTGTTCAAAATGACAAGCTTACGGTCATTCTGCCGAAATTTTTGCAAAGGCGAGCCATATTTGCAGGTCAAATCGGCACTCATTGCTTGCCAAATTGATATGGGTCGCCTCTGCCCTGTCAAAGATCCCAGCTTCAAAATGCCCGCAAACACGCAAATGATAGACAGCATCGCACATTAGAGCATTACGATCTCGAAAATCGGATTAACCACATACCCCCGACCCATTCCTTGGCGACTGACGAACTAGCACCATTGGCCGTTAAGGGATGGGATAATGGGGCGTCTCGGTTCACAAGACGCCCTGAAAACGACCGTCAATCGGTCAATATGCCGACCCTGGTGTGCGTTCTGCCAATTGTTCGGGTGTCAGCAAATCCGCGTGATGGACGCGTGCGACATCAGGATGCGACCGGAGGCGACTTTTGAGGTTATTTGCACCTACCTCACGGAAAATCGGATTGAGCGCATCTACAGTTACGCCGCGTTCCTTGGTTTTCAACTCCTCTGGTAAATCGATAACCGGAATGGTCGCATCATATCGAGCGCCAAGGAAAAAAGCGACAGAGAAGCGCTCCACGCCCGCTGGAGGCGCGACGACGCCGTGTACATCCGCCCGCACGAATCCATTCGTGGCAAGTTCAAGCAACTCCCCGGTATTAATGACGAAGGTACCAGGCACGGGAGGCGCATCGATCCACGCGCCGTCTTCGCGCTGAACGCGCAAACCGGGAACGACATCCTGCAGGAGAACGGTAACGAAACCGCCATCCTTATGGGCGCCTACGCCTTGTTCGCTTTCCGCCACATCGCGGCCCGGATAACGAATGATCTTCAAGAGTTGAGACGGATGCGGTTCATAAATCTGGGCGAAAAAATCTTCCGGCTGCCCCAAGGCAGCAGCGATGGCTTTCAGAATATCGATGCCAACGCGGGTCACCTCGGACTGGTAGGCGAGCAGCAATGGTTTGAGTTCAGGCAACGCTTCCGGCCATTGGTTCGGACCGATTAGACGCTTCCATGCCGGACTGTCCGGACCTATTATAGCGGGCTCCGATTCCGTATTGATATCAAGCTGTTCACGCCAATCCTGCTGGCCGCGCGTGCGTTCAAAACCAGCCCGATTGTAACCGCGAAAATGGGGCGACTTCACCATTTCGATCTTCAGCTTTTCTTCCGCAGGAAGTGCGAAGAACTTCTTCGCCGTCGCAACCACGTCTTTGACAAGTTTGGGATCGACCCCGTGCCCGGTAAGATAGAAAAAGCCATGATCATGAAGCGTGTGGCGTAATTCCTCGATGAAATTACCACGCTCTTCGATGCTTCCATTGAAGCGGGACAGATCGAGCAAAGGCAGGTTGATGGGCGTGGTGTGTATGGTCATTGGAACCTCCTGAAAAATTCTTAGCGCGCGCGACGGCTGCGAGCGACACGGTGATTGACAAAACGAGCGGCGTGGTCGCCCGCGATCTGAATGGATTGCACGATTGCAACCAGAATGATGACAACGGCAATCATCACCTCCGGCATGAAGCGTTGATATCCGAACCGAATTCCGAGGTCGCCCAGCCCGCCCCCGCCAACTGTTCCTGCCATCGCCGAGTATCCGACAAGGCTGACAAGAGTAACCGTTTGCCCCGCAATGATACCAGGCAGTGCCTCGGGCAGCAGCACCTTGAAGATGATCTGCATGGGCGTCGCACCCATGCTTTCCGCAGCCTCGATCAAACTTTGGTCCACTTCACGCATCGCCGTTTCCGCTAGTCGCGCGTAGAGGGGCGTGATTGCCACTGTGAGAGGAACGATAGCCGCGTAGGTGCCAACCGTGGTTCCGGCAATCAGGCGCGTCAGGGGAATGATCGCCACCATCAGGATTATGAACGGTGTGGATCGAACGAGATTGACGACAGTGCCCGCAATGCGATTGAAAGCTGGCCTTTCGAGAAACTGGCCGGGGCTGGTCACAATCAGGGCAATGCCGAGCGGCAGGCCGATCAAAGTGGACAGAATAGCAGATGCAGCCACCATAATGGCCGTCTGCCTCAGCGATTCAAGCAAGAGTCCGACGAGCGCCGGCGGCATCAGATCGGACAACATGACCGATAACCTCTCCATGAAGATTGAGGGAAGAAAGATAGCTTCGGATCGCGGCAAGATCGGCCTGACCGCCCTCCGCGACAAGCGTCATGATGCCCAGAGGTTTGCCGCAGATATAGTCTATACGCCCGTGCAGTATGTTCGGATTTATCCCGAAACGCTGCACAAGCGTCGCAACGACAGGCGCATGGGCGGCTTCACCCGAGAATATGATACGCAGAACGGGATTCGACCCGGCAACAGGTTCTGGCAGCAGCCGCTGAGACACTTCCGCCGGTAGATCATGAGCAACGATGCTTGCCAGAAACGACCGGGCGGTAGGGGATTGCGGAAAAGCGAAAACATCGAAAGTGGGGCCACTTTCAACGATCTTACCGCCATCGAGAACCGTCACATAGTCAGCGATCTCGCGCACCACCTCCATTTCATGCGTGATAAGCACAATCGTCAGGCCCAGGCGCCTGTTAATATCTTTCAACAGAGAAAGAATTTGTTCCGTGGTTTCGGGATCAAGCGCTGATGTAGCTTCATCCGACAACAAGACACTGGGCTCCAGAGCCAATGCCCGTGCTATGCCCACACGTTGTTTCTGACCGCCCGACAGTTCCGACGGATAAGCATTGGCCTTTTCCTTGAGCCCCACGAGCTCAAGCAGATCGTTCACGCGAGATTTTATAGCTCTCCGATCAACACCGGCAAGTTCCAACGGTAGAGCTATATTGCCAAAAGCAGTTCGTGAGGAAAGGAGGCTAAAGTGCTGAAATATCATCGACACTTCACGCCTCACCTGCCGGAGTTCTTTTTGCTTAAGCGTTGTGATCTCACGCCCCGAGACAAAGACTTTCCCATCGCTTGGATGCACCAGCCCGTTCAGGCAACGGACCAGCGTACTTTTCCCTGCGCCGGAACGACCAATGATACCGTGAATGGTCCCTCTTTGAATCTGAAGCGAGACATTGTGGATGACCGGACCAGCCTTCTCGTCGTAGGTCTTTGTCAACGAACGTATATCGATGATCGACGGTTCCGGCCTCATAACGGCCGGTGTCGCATTCAACACACTTTCGGTGCGTGCAAGCACGTTCATCTCACCAACCCGCTATGATGTTGCCGCCGAATTTCTTCTCGATGAACGCTTTGACGTCCGGAGATTTATAGGATTCGACCAGAGTCTTGACCCAAGGTGCGTCCTTGTTCTTTTCCGCGACGGCAAGCAGGCAGAAATAGTCGGAGAGTTGATCTTCGATCAGGATCGCATCACGGCTCGGCACCAGTCCGGCACTCAGCGCGAAATGCGAAGTGATGACGGAAAAATCTACGTCTTCCAACGATCGCGGAAGCTGCGCCGTTTCCATCGGAATGATTTTGACCTTCTTCGGATTATCAACAATATCGAGTTCGGTTGCGTTGAAAGTCAGCCCCGGTGTGAGCTTGAGAACGCCCCCCGCCTCGAGAAGTTTCAGGGCGCGGCCCGCATTGCTGGGATCATTGGGGATCGAAATCTGCGCTCCCTCCGGCAGTTCGCCAAGTGATTTATACTTGTGTGAATACCCGGCCATCGGCAGCAGCACCGTACGACCACCGACAGCAACAAGATTGAGACCTCGATCCTTGTTCTGCTGATCGAAATAAGGCGTATGCTGGAAACCATTGGCGTCGAGATCGCCATCATTCGTTGCCGGGTCGATCAGTGCGCCGTCGGAGAACTCCACAATCTCTATTTCCAATCCCTTTGCCTTGGCAACGGGGGCCAGTGCTTCGGCGATTTCAGCATGGGGGCCGGAAGTCACGCCAAAACGGATTTTTTCCGCAAATGCAGGTGACGCGATGAGAACGGAAAAGAGTGCTGCGGAAATAGCCCCGCGCAAGAATGTAACTGAATGCATATTAGTTTCCCTGTGATTGTTTTCCAGGCGCGCTCATGCGGCGCGCCACTTACGTTCGTTGTTCCAGTGCGCTAGCCGCGAAACGGCCTCCCCCAACGTCTCTTCGCGTTTGGCGAAACAGAAACGGACATGGCTGCGCACATCGCGCGCGTCGTAAAAGGATGAGATTGGCACAGGGGTCACACCTGCTTCGAGCGTCAAGCGTCGGCAGAAATCGAGATCGTCGTCTCCGCTATCAAGTCCCCGTATGTCCGCCACAGCAAAATATGTGGCTGGCACGTCGGCGACTTCAAACCCGGCAGATTTCAGCCCTTCGACCAGAAAGTCTCTTCGCGACGCCAGCGCCGCGCGAAGACCGATGAAGTAATTGTCCGGCAAATTTAACCCAACCGCGACTGCCGATTGCAGAGCCGGTGGTGTGGTGAAGGTGACATACTGATGCGCGCGCGCAATTGGCCCCAGAAGCTTCTCGGAAGCGGTCACATAACCGACCTTCCAACCCGTTACGGAAAAGCTCTTTCCGGCCGAACCAATACGCACAACACGGTCACGTATTTTTTCAACGCCCCATAGGGAATGAAACGGCCTTTCATCGAAGATGAGATGCTCGTAAACCTCATCCGAAACGATCAGAAGATCATGTTTGATGGCGAGATCGGCAAGCAATTCTAGTTCGTCGAGATCGAATATTTTGCCTATGGGATTCATCGGCGTGTTGATGACAATCAGCCTCGTCCGTGGAGAGATGGCTTTTGCCAACTCCTTACGCGGTAGTTCCCAAAGAGGTGGTCTCAGCCGCACCGGAACCACTTTTCCTCCTGCGCGGCGAACTAACGTTGCATAGGCATCATAAGCCGGCTCAAACAGAATAACTTCGTCGCCAGTATTCAAATGCGCGAGAAACGTATCGGCTAACGCTTCCGTTGCGCCGGACGTGACCAGAACTTCCTTTTCCCAGTCAACGTCGAGATCCAGAAACCGTCTGGTGTTTTCTGCAATCGCCTGACGGAGAACCGGCAAGCCCATCATGGGTGGGTATTGTTGTGAAGTTTCCCGAAGAGCGAGCGCAGCAGCGTCAAGGAGTTCTGTTGGCTCAAAGCCTTCCGGGAAACCCTGCCCGAGATTAATGGCTCCGCGCTCAACGGAAAGCCGCGACATCGCCTCGAAAATCGACGTTCCCGCCTCACCGAATATCGGACTAACCATCGGCGCTCCCCTTTCGCAATCGAACTTATGGGGAGAAAGATAAAGCCTATAAAATTAGTAGACAAAGCATGGACGTGCCACCCCGGACAGCCGCAGGGAAAGCTTTTTCAAATTTTGCGGAACATGAAACAGATTCAAATTCCCCAGTTGCAGCTGATTTTGAATCACGCCGCCGTTCGGCTGTGTCGATTGCGCCAGAGTTCTTCAGCTTTGCCAAAGAACAGCGCATAGCTTTCATCGTCCGCAGATGCTGCCGTCATCATCCCCATTGCGGCCGTGGCGACGATTGTATTTTCTGCTCGTTTGTCCACGGCCGCACCGGACCAGACGCCATACCAGTATTCAAATGAACTGAAGTTCGAATGCTTGCCTCCACTTTCCCTGGAGAGGGTGGGAAGCAACAGGTCCGTTTCACGACCGTCCACAAGCCTGTGGATGGTATGGGCTCTGTGCGGAACCAGCTCCGCAACATCGCGGCTGGTCGAAACAACTGAGATCGAAGACCAGCCAAGAAGCGCACCTGCGTCTCGATGCAATTTGCGATATGTAGGTTGCGTAACCCCAAGGAACGACGCCTTGAGGTTCATCGGGTTAAGCAGATGAACGACGCTGTTCATCGACGAACGCGATTCGAACAAAGGATAAAGCGCCATCAGAGCATGTATCTGGGGGGCGAAGCCTACCATCGGCATGAAGCAGATGCGGTGTGCTCTCAATGCATCTTTGGCCAGAGAGTGCGATGTCGCTATCGGGAGATTGATAGCTTCTGCAGCGATCTCAAGCTTGCCCGATATCTCACCGGTACCGCAGTTTCCGTGCAGGACAACCGGATAACCAGCTCGAGCGACCAGCAATGCCGATAGCATAAACCACGGCGATTGCGTGGAATTCGGCGATAGGTAGGCCGGCCAATCCAGTGCAGGTATATTCAATCCCGCGTCGATCGAATAAATTCGCCTCGCTGCCCGCGCCATGCCCGCCAGTTCCGGGGCAGTTTCTCCGCGATAGTGAATGAGCCTAAGTAGGGCGCTGATCTGCATCGGATCGGCATTCCCTGTGAAAATCGTCGTGAATGCATCTTCCGCTTCGGACATTTCCAGCGGACGCGTGTGACCCGCTTTTCGCCCGACCACTGCGATATATTTCGCAAGTCTCCTGACCGGATCATTTTCGCCCTGGATATCCGCGAACTGTGCCGCAAGCTGTTCGGGCGTCGGGTGGTTTTCAAGCTCAACGACCTTACGAATACCGAGCGGTGGCGGCGCTACAATGGCGCTTCGGTTCCAGCCGTGATGTCCGCTGCAATTGGAGTTCGGCACGTCAGCAAGATCCAAACTCAATAGCGTTTCAGCTTCGTTCGCAAGGCGCCGCAGACGCGCACGCAACGTTTCGGCTTTCGGCGTTGCCACCATGTTACGTCCCGAACGGACCAGAATAGGATCGTTGAACTTCTCACGAATCTGGCTGAGCAGACGGCTCATGGCCGCGATGCTCAACCCCATCTGCTTCGCAGCGCCGCCGACACTACCCTCCACAAGAAGTGCATCAAGAGCGATCAGCAGACGTAATTGCCCCAAGCGAAGGCTTTCGTTCTCGCCTTTCTTCGTTTGCTGCTGCATTTTCGCCTGTTTGCCCGACATCGCCTTGGTGCCCGTTCATTTGCGGTTTTTGAAATTTAGAATGCTTATAAAACATGATGATTGACGTCACCTTATCGCCATACATAAGGAGACTATAAAACTCAACTTTAAACGGTGACGAAAATGACGAGCTTGTTTCGGGGATTGTGGGCCGACGGTACACAAAACAGGCGTATGGCTGGCAAATCGCTGGTGTACCGGGCGATCCTTGCTGGCACCTGTCTTTCCACAGCGCTGCTTTTGAGCGAAACGGTTGCGAACGCGCAAACCGCTACCAAGGCCACAGAAGAAGCAACTTCCGAGTCAGGCACCAAGAAAAACGCAGCGGACGCAGCCATTGAGACGGGTGCCGACGGAGCCGTCAAGCTCAATCAGATCGTTGTCACGGCGACGGGGTTCGAACAGAACATCACCGACGCTCCAGCAAGTATCACTGTGGTTCCCGGCGAAGAGTTGGAAAAGGGTGCCTATCGCGATCTGACGGACGCCTTGAAAGATGTGCAAGGGGTGGCTGTGACCGGCCCCGCCGCCGAAAAGGATATTTTCATTCGCGGTCTTCCGGGCTCCTACACGCTGCTTCTGGTCGACGGCAAGCGACAGAGTACCCGGGATGCCCGCACCAATGGCAACTCTGGCTTCGAACAAAGCTTCCTGCCGCCTGCAAATGCCATCGAACGGATCGAAGTCATTCGCGGCCCGATGTCTTCGCTCTACGGATCGGACGCCATGGGCGGCGTTATCAACGTGATCACGAAAAAAGTGTCGGACACGTGGAGTGGCTCTTTCTCCGTCGACGGCACGGTTCAGCAACACTCCAAATTCGGAAATTCGTTGCAGGGTTCCTATTATATGACCGGCCCACTGGTTCCCAATCTTGTGGGCGTTCAGGTCTGGGGGCGCGGCCTCAAGCGGCAAGAAGACAATATCGTCAGCGGCACACCTGAACAGAAAGATATCGACATCACCGGGCGTGTCACGATCACGCCGAGTGAAGATCATGACATCATGCTCGAACTGGGCAAGACGCGCCTTCGCCGCGACTCCACTGTCGGCAATACGGCAGCGTCAGGTTCGGATTCCTACAATTACAATGATCGCGATCATTGGTCTATCAGCCATACCGGCCGTTGGGGCCCGACAACGTCGGAATTCTCGTTCCAGCAGGAATGGGCCGAACGTACCAATTTCAACTGGGACAACAAGACCAAGAGCTATGTCGAAAATCTGCGTTCTCCGCACATCCGCAATTCGGTGCTCGATGGCAAGTTTACAACGCCGTTTGAATTCTACGGAAATCATACACTGGTAACCGGTGGACAATTCATGCAATCGGTGCTCACCGATCAGAATCCAGGACGCCGCACCGGTTTGGACGAAGAGTTCAGCGTTCGCCAGTGGGCGCTCTTTGCGGAAGACGAATGGTGGATCACGCCGGACTTTGCGCTGACAGGCGGCCTGCGCATGGACGACCATGAGATTTATGGATCGCATTTCAGTCCGCGCGGCTATGCCGTCTGGCACGCAACCGAACAGTTGACGTTCAAAGGCGGCGTCTCCACCGGCTTCCGTGCACCTGAACTGCGCACCATCGCTCCAGGATATGCTTATACGACGGGCGGTGCGGGATGCTCATACGGTCCGAACGGTACCTGCGGCGTGATCATCGGTGATCCAGACCTGCAGCCTGAAAAGAGCACGAGCTATGAAGCAAGTGTTCTCTGGGACAATCAGTCTGGTCTTCGTCTGAGCGCGACGTATTTCTACACGGACTTCAAGGACAAGATCAGCAATGCATTGATCACGGATGCGAACGGTAATCCTGTTCGCTGGAGCGAAGATCCCAACTACCGTCTCTGGTACAGCTTCAACATCGATGAAGCCGTCATGCAGGGTGTGGAACTCACCTTCAACTGGGAAGCAACCGACACGATCACCTTACGCGGTAACTATACCTACACCGATTCCGAACAGCAGACGGGAGATTACAAGGGATTGCCCCTGGCACGCACGCCGAAGCACATGGCGAGCCTGCGTGCGGACTGGATCACGCCGGTTGAAGGCTTGAGTGCATGGGCCGCCGGCAACTACCACGGCGAAGAAACCAATGCTGGCGCGCGTATCGGAACAGCCGGCGAACCGGTTTACAGAAACGGCAAGGTGGTCGCCCGTAAATACAAGCCCTATGCGACCTTCGATATCGGCGGGTCTTATGACTTCAGCGAGAACGTCACTTTGAACGCTGCCGCTTACAACATCTTCGACAAGAAGGTGGACGTGGATGACTTCAATTCAGTCGTCGATGGACGTCGTCTCTGGGTCGGAATGACCTCCCGCTTCTAGGATTGCAAGCCAAGACGCCCGCCCCAACGGCTGGCGCCTTCCACTGAAGGGATGCTCCTATGAGCGTAATGACGATTATCATAAAATGGGTGTGCCTGATAATGACAGGGATACTTACCGCCTCCACCGTGCAAGCTGCCGAGCCTGTCACTTCGTCGTTTGACATGGAGGCCAATGGCGTTGCCTATCGTATATTCACTGCTGCTCCCAAAGGTGCGGCACCCGAAGGCGGTTACCCGGTTATATACATGATTGACGGCAATCGCATGTTGCCGATTGCAGCGAGCCGCATGGCGGAAAACCCGGCATTGAAAGCTGTATTTGTCGGCATCGGCTACCCCACCGACAATCAGGAAGAAATTGTCCGGCTGAGATATTTCGACCTCACCCCTCCCACACCCGATGATCTGATCCCGGTTCACTTCAATGTGCCGAAGACAGGAGGACGAGACGCTTTCTTCGACTTCATCGACAATCAGGTGAAACCTGAGATCGAAAAGCGTTTCAACATCGACAAAGACCGGCAGGCTTTGTTCGGACACTCTCTCGGCGGATTGTTCACACTATACGCCCTGTTCAACCACACGGACTCCTTCCAGAGCTATAGCGCGGCAGACCCGTCAATCTGGTGGAATAATCGCTCAATTCTGAAAAATAAAGATCAGTTCATCACGAGCTTCAAGGGTGCCCGTCGCCCCATCCGTTTGCTTATTGAAACCTCCGGCAAACGCGGTTCTCGGTCTGGTCAAACGAAGAAGGATGAAGATCGGCTGAAGAAACTGCGCGGCGGACCTTCTGGCTCAGATATCTTCAAAGAGCTTTCCAGACTGCCGCAAATGGATGCAGCCTTTCGTCGTTTTGATGGTGAGAGCCATGGTTCGATGATTCCGCTAACGGTTGAAGACAGCCTCAATTTCATCCTGCTCGGGCAAGTTCCCCTCGACAAAAATAACTGAATTTTATCTCTCGGTCTTTGACGGAGAAGATACTTGACTATAAAGCACAGGATTGATGAAAGGATCGAACACCATGCTGAACATCGCTCAACAGGTTACCCGCT
The DNA here is from genome assembly GCF_018066705.1 of Ochrobactrum sp. AP1BH01-1. Taxonomy (NCBI): domain Bacteria; kingdom Pseudomonadati; phylum Pseudomonadota; class Alphaproteobacteria; order Hyphomicrobiales; family Brucellaceae; genus Ochrobactrum; species Ochrobactrum sp. AP1BH01-1. Next base: position 599,283 of record NZ_JAGPOU010000001.1, read on the forward strand.
TGTGTGGTGCCGCCATCGTGGCGCTGGGCGTTGCCACAACTGCAAATGCTGAAAATCTGACCGTCAAGCATGCCCAGGGTGAAACAGCGGTTCCAGCCTCACCGGCAAAGGTAGTAGTTTTCGATCTTGGAACCCTCGATAATCTTGATCGCCTCGGCGTCAATGTGACCGGCGTTCCCAGCGGCATATCGTTTCCTGAATATATGAAGAAATATCAGGGCGATGAATACGTAAAGATCGGCACATTGTTCGAGCCCGATTATGAGGCCGTTAACGCAGCGGAACCCGATCTCATCATCGTGGGAGGTCGTTCAGCCGCAAAGTACGGTGAACTCTCAAAGATCGCACCAACCATCGATCTGACGACCAACGCTAAAAACTTCATCGCCGACACTGAAGCCAATGTCGAAAAGCTCGGCCAGATTTTCGGTAAGGAAGCAGAAGCGAAGGCGGAAGTCGAGAAGCTTGATGCTGCGCTTGCTGCCCTGAAGGAAAAGGCCGCCAATAAGGGCGCTGGGCTTCTTATCCTCACTTCCGGCGGCAAAATCAGCGCCTATGGTCCTGGTTCGCGTTTCGGTGTCCTCCACGACAGCTTCGGCGTCAAGCCTGCAGCACCAGACCTTTCCATCGGTAATCATGGACAACCTGCCAGCTCGGAATTCATCCTTGAAACCAATCCAGACTGGCTGTTCGTCATCGACCGTGATGCCGCCATTGGCCGTGAGGGTAATTCGGCCAAACAGGTTCTCGACAATGAACTCGTCCGCCAGACCAATGCCTGGAAGAAGGATCAAGTTGTCTATCTGAACGCTCAGAACTGGTATCTCGTCGGCGGCGGCCTTGGTGCGCTTCATGGCACGGTCGATCAGCTTTCCCAGGCTTTCGACAAGTCAAAGTAACCACTTTCCGAACCCATTCCGATCGGGTCACCAGTCGGTGACCCGAAATTGTGACCAGGCAAAAGAACAGGAAATGAGTGTGAAGGGACTAGCAGCGGCCATAATCGTTGTTGCAGTACTGGCTGTCATCAGCCTGTTTATCGGCGTCAGCGATGTATCCCTGGCTACACTCTTCGGCACAGGAAGCACGGACCGGGCCACCGAAGTTCTGCTGATCAGCCGTATCCCGCGTACTATGGCAATCATTCTCGCGGGCATGTCCATGGCCGTTTCGGGCATGATCATGCAAATGCTGATGCGGAACCGTTTCGTTGAACCGTCAACAGCCGGCACGGTGGAATCCGCCAGCCTTGGCATCCTCTTGGTCATACTGTTTGCACCCGAAACACCGGTTATCGGCAAAATGCTGGTTGCATCCGTCACAGCACTTGCCGGAACGGCCCTCTTTCTTCGTATTCTCCGTACAATTCCCCTGCGTTCCGTTCTTGTCGTGCCTTTGGTTGGCATCATGCTTGGGGGCGTGGTCAACGCGATTACGACTTTCATCGCCTACCGCTTCGATCTCCTGCAATCGCTCAACTCCTGGACGACCGGCGATTTTTCCGGTGTCCTTCGTGGACGCTACGAGTTGCTGTGGTTTGCATTCGCCCTGACCATAATCGCTTATATCGCCGCCGACCGTTTCACAGTCGCGGGACTAGGCGAGGATTTCACCACCAATCTCGGCCTCAATTACCGCCGCGTGGTGGCACTCGGCCTTATCATTGTTTCCATGGTCAGCGCATCGGTCGTTGTGACCGTTGGCATGATACCTTTCCTGGGGCTGATCGTTCCCAATGTTGTCAGCATGTTCATTGGTGACAATATGCGGCGTGCTGTGCCATGGGTGGCGGTGCTCGGCGCCGGGCTTGTTCTTGCCTGCGACATCGCTGGACGGCTGGTCCGCTTCCCTTACGAAATCCCTATCGGCACGATGATGGGTGTCGTTGGAAGCGTCATTTTTCTCTATCTTTTGTTGCGGCGAGGTTCACGCCTTGCTTAAACGCCCTGCCCTGATCCTCTCGCTGCTCTGCGTGCTTACGCTGCTTGCAGTGGCGGCATTCATGACAATCGGAGCAAAGGGAAGCTGGACTTTCATCCTGTCCTTCCGCGGCACCAAGCTTGCCGCCATGGTACTGGTCGCATACTCGATCGCGGTTTCAACGGTATTGTTCCAAACCGTCACGAACAATCGTATCCTGACCCCTTCGATCATGGGCTTCGATGCACTCTACATACTGATCCAAACCGTGGTGGTCTTCTTCTTCGGCGCGGTTCAAATCGAATGGATCGGCCCAAACATCCGTTTTCTTGCAGAAACCTCTATCATGGTGGTTTTCGCCGGGACGCTCTATTACTGGCTCTTCTCCGGTGCAACGCGCAGCCTGCATCTCGTTATGCTCGTCGGTATTGTCTGCGGTGTGTTTTTCCGCAGCATTTCCAACCTCATGCAGCGGATGCTTGATCCAAACCTTTTCGCTATTCTGCAAGACCGGTTTTTCGCCAGCTTCAATACTATCAACAGCGACATTCTGATTATGTCGACTGTCATCGTCGTTGCAGTTTCACTCTACGGTCTGCGCTTTATCCACGTCTTCGATGTCCTGTCTCTCGGACGCGACCCTGCAATCAATCTGGGCGTTGATCATCGGCGTGTTGTGCGCAAGGTCCTGTTCATGGTCACGGTGCTGGTTTCCGTTTCCACCGCACTGGTGGGGCCCATTACCTTCTTCGGTCTGCTGGTGGCCAATCTGGCCTACATGATTACCGGTTCGGCAAAGCACCGTTTCATCTTGCCGGTAGCCGCCTTGCTTGCAGTCTTCTGCGTCGTCAGCGGACAGACCATTCTTGAACGTGTCTTCTCGTTCAATTCCGCACTCAGCATCATCATCGAGTTTCTGGGCGGCCTTGTCTTCATCATCCTTCTCGTCAGGGGACACGCACGTTGATAGAAATCAGCCAAGTCAGCAAATCCTACAACGGCACGCTCGTGGTCGATGATGTGACCCTGAGATTGCCGGCTCGCGGCATAACCTCAATCATTGGCCCGAATGGTGCGGGAAAATCCACGCTGCTCTCGATGGTAAGTCGCCTCCTGCCAATGGACAAAGGCCGGGTGACCGTAGATGGGCTGGATGTTTCGACGACATCGGGTGAGGTGCTAGCCAAACGCCTGTCGATCCTGCGGCAGGAGAACGCCATCAACTCCCGCCTGACCGTGCGTGATCTCGTAACTTTCGGCCGTTATCCCTATTCCAAAGGCCGTCCAACGAACGAGGATCGCAAACACGTCGAACAGGCCATCCGTTATCTCGGCCTTGACGATTTGAGCGAACGCTTTCTGGATGAGCTTTCCGGCGGACAGCGCCAGCGTGCCTTTGTAGCAATGGTTCTCTGCCAGGACACGGATTATGTACTGCTGGATGAACCGCTCAACAATCTTGATATGAAGCATTCCGCTTCAATGATGAAGCTGCTGCGCCGGGCTGCCGACGAACTTGGAAAAACTGTCGTTCTGGTCCTTCACGACATCAATTTCGCGTCGTGTTATTCCGACCATATAGTCGCCATGCGCCACGGCAAGGTAGCCCATCAGGGAAGCCCGGACGAACTCATTCATCCGGAAATCCTCAAAGACATTTACGAGATGGAGATTGCCGTCGAAATCATCGGCAGCAAGCGCATCGGCGTCTATTATCTTTAAGCAACCGCATCCGAGGGAAACAGTGCTTGCAAGGCATCATAAGACGCCAGCACGGTTTCCATTTGCGCGGTATGCCCCCTAACGAACGCATCACCATAGATCGTTTCGTCCGGATATTCTGTAATGAGCGTCAGCGGCACGGTATGTCGGTCATCAACGCCGACGAGGCACGGAAACCCGTTGATGATGCGGAAACCCGTTTCGCCGGCATGTTGCTCGAAAAGCCTGATCTGGGCGTTGTTGTAGGCGACCAGCCCGTCAATGGCGGCCAGATGCCTGGTCACGCGGTCGATCAGTTCCTCTGCTTGCCTCTCCCATGAGGCATGATGGCGGATGATCAGGAAAAAACCCTTGGGCAGCGTCCACATGGCGAAGGAACGCGGCACATAGCCGGATAGCGGACGCGTCCATTCATGCGACGGATAGCCATGCAGGTTGACGTGCAGTTTCGCGCCCGTCCGCTTTTCCGCCTCGACACGAATCGCCTTTTCATAAAGCCCCTCGCCGCTGCGATATTCCAGATCGTCACCGAGCGCCGTATAGCGTGCGGCATGATGCATGTGATGCGGCTGCAATGCGCAAAGCCGCTTGTGTATCTCGTAACCGTCCGGGTTTTCCTGTGGGGAGATCGTGAAATGCACGCCTTCGCGCGCTGCAAGCCGGTGGGCAGCCCGTAACGCCCCGACGACACCCGTCGTTTCATTGGCATGCTGACCGGCGCTGATCATCATAGCGGCATCGCTGCCCTTGCGATAAGTCGCGCGCACCGTTCTGCCTGAACGGGTCTTCGCCTCGAACGGCTCACCGCCCAGACGGGTGATTTCACGGCGGATCTGATCGGCGGAAAGCGGCGCTTGCGCCGTCTCCAGAACCTGTTCTGCCGTTAGTGCATCATCGGTTGAAAGCGGGCGTGTCTCCACTTTGACCGACGGCTCGGCATCGCGAAAGCGGACTTCCGGTACGATCTGGCCCGGCTGCAATCCACGATCGCCGACCGGGCGACCGGACTTTTTTTGGAAGACTTCGAGCAGCGAGAAATAAACGTCCTCGTGCATGGCTTCGGTGAGGCTCAGCCTTTCCTCATCATAAGGCAGACGACGGTCGGTGATCGGCAGGCTGACTGCGATGTTCAGTTCATCGAAATAGGGTTCGCCACGCTTCCAGTCATGGGCTGCGATGGTCAAGACCGTGTCATGAAACAGCTTCTCATAGGATGTTTCATAGCGCGCGCTTTCAGTCTTGCCGTCCTGCGTGACGGATAGCCAGCCGGTCGGAGACACCAGCGTTTCGCCGATGAATTCCACATGCACGCGGTTCGGGGCGAAAACGCGGTGGCTCTTGCTATGGCCATCAGCAACGACCAGATCGATTTCATAATGAAAATCGTCTTTGCCCGAAGCTGCAAAAGTCACTTCCACCTCCGGCAGCAGCGCCGACAAGGGATAAGTTTCGAGCAGGAAACGGTTCTGTACGCAGGCGTCATGACGCGGATAACGGATCGCCGCCGATTTCAGCGCCGAGCCGTCCACTTCTTCCAGAAAGAAATGCAGCAATGGCTTATAAGCCGAACGCAGCCGTGCTTCGACGCCTGCCTCGCGCAGCTTCGTTTCCGCGGCGAAGCGGCTCGGCTGGTCATCGAACAGCCAAGCTTCCACCTTCGCGCCGCGCATTTCCGGTTTCAGAAATTGATCGACAAGCGCATGAACGGTACGCGGATAGGTTTTCTCAAAAAGCACGCTCATCGGGAAGTCCTACCGGTTGGGTCAAGGCTGTCGCGCAGCCAGTCGCCAAGAAGATTGAGGCCAAGCACGGTGAAGAGAATGGCGAGCCCAGGGAAAATGCTCACCCACCATGCGGTCTGGAGATAGGTGCGCCCATCGGCGAGCATGCCGCCCCAGCTTGGAATGGTCGGATCAACACCGAGACCGAGGAAGGTAAGGCTCGATTCCAGCAAAATATTATTGGCCACATTGAGCGTCATCAGCACGATCACCGGACCGAGCAGGTTCGGCAGCAGATGCTGGAAGATGATGCGCCAGTCCTTCACGCCAATCGCGCGGGCCGACAGGATAAACTCGCGCTCGCGTAGCGACAGCACCGAGCCGCGCACCAGTCGCGCGTATTGTACGCACTGAGAGACGATCAGCAGGATGATGGTGTTGAACAGCCCGCCGCCCAGAATGGCCATCACGGTGATGGCAAGCAGAATGAACGGCATGGCAAGCTGCACATCGACAAAGCGCATCAGCGCCATGTCCCAAAAGCCGCGGTAATAGCCGGCAACGAGGCCCATGATGGTGCCGATGACTACAGAGCCGATCACCGAAACGAAACCGACAAACAGCGAAATCTTGCCGCCGGTGACAACACGCGCCAGCACGTCGCGCCCCAGCGGATCGGTGCCGAAAACATGGGCCGGATTGACGAAAGGCGGCGTCAGGCGCGCCAGAAGATCAATCTTGTTGGCACCGCCCGGAAACAGATAGCCGGAGAAAATCACCGCCAGACAAATGCAGCCGGTCAACACGACGCCGACGATGAATTCGAGGCTCGCAAAACGCGAAAACAGAACGGATGAGGTCTTGGTTGCCATGAGTCCTACTCCGTGCGGATACGCGGATCGACAAGGCCATAGGCTATGTCCACGAGAAGATTGACGCCGATGATCAGCATGGAAAGGATCGCGATGGTTGCCTGCAAGACAGGATAATCGCGCCCGGCCACCGCGTCGAAGGCGAGCGTACCCATGCCCGGCCAGTTGAACACACGTTCTACCACGACAATGCCGCCGAGGAGTCCACCAAACTGTAGGCCGAGATAGGTGATCAGCGGAATGGCGCAATTGCGCAGCGCATGCTTGTAGAGAACCTTGTTCTCACTCAGCCCCTTGGCGCGCGCCACCATGATATATTGCGATTGCAATGTTTCCAGCATCGCCGTGCGTACAAGACGGACATTCGTTGCAGTCAGGATGATGCCCATGGTGAGTGCTGGCATGATGAAGCTCGCAATGCCACTCATGCCGCTTGGCGGCAGCCATTGCAGCGAGATGCCGAACAGCAGCACCAGCATGGTCGCCAGCCAGAAATTCGGGAACGATAGGCCCACAAGCGAGCAGATACGAATGAGCTGGTCGGCCCATTTTCCGCGCGACACGGCAGCCTTGATGCCAAGCGGCACGGAAATCACGATGGAAACGAACAGCGAGGCAAAGGCCAGCATCAGCGTGGCGGGCAGAGCGCCAGCAACGAGCGTGGAAACCGGCGTTCCACCGAGAAAACTGCGCCCCAGATCCATTGTGAACAGTCCTTTGAGGAACTGCCAGTATTGAACGAAGAACGGCTGGTTGAGACCGAGACCTTCACGGATGCGCGCCAGATCGGCTTCGGTGATGCTGCCCGCGCCTTGCGTCAGCATCAATGCCGGATCGCCTGTCAGGCGGACCGCGAAAGCGACAAGCAGCGTCATCGCGACAAGCACGAACAACGCCTGCAAAATTCGTTTGATCAGAAATCCGGCCACCAGCGCGCCTCCGAAATGCTGCGGCAAGCCGGGTTTGACCGGCTTGCCCTATTGTCATTCTTGCTTACTCGACAGTCACATCCGTCAGACGCAGACGGCTATCGGGAACCGGCACGAAGTTCTTCACGCGCTTGTTGACGCCGAAGATAGCCTTGAGATTGTAGAGCGGCATTTCCAGCGCACGGTCGGCGGCGTAATGCGCGATTTCCTGCAAGAGCTTCTCGCGCTCGCCGCGATCAAGAACCGAACGCTGCGCTTCCAGCATCTTATCGAGCTTTTCGTCCTTGTCGTAAGGGTTCCACTTTTCACCTGAGTGATACATGGAATAAGCGGTGTTATCGTAGTCGAAGGTCCAGCCACCCCATGACTGCTGGAACATCGCGCCGGTCTTGCCCTGTGGGATGATGTCGTTCAGCAGAACATTGGTGTCGTAAGGCTTGATGGTGGCGTTGACGCCGACCATTTGCAGGAAGCTTGCAATAGCCTGCGCCACTTCATTGAAGCTTGCATCCTGACCGCGCACGTCGATCTGCACCGTTGCGCCGGGCTGAACGCCCGCTTCTTCGAGCAACTTCTTCGCGCCTTCCGGATCGTAAGGCAGTGGCTTCATGTTCGGGTCGAAACCGAAGGACAGCGCCCCCTGGAAACTTGCAATCGCTTCCGCCTGCCCGGCCAGAATGGACTGGATGATCGCATCGCGGTCAACCGCCATGATCAGCGCCTTGCGCACGCGCTCATCCTTGGTGATACCGTCAGCCGTGTTGAAGCGCAGGGCATAAACCGTCGGCCCCGAAGCGGTAACAAGCTCCAGCTTCGGATCGCCCTGAATGGTCGGGATCATGCCAATCGGAATAGTTGGCGGAATGACCAGATCGACGCGCCCGGCCTGAAGTTCGGCAACGGCGGTCGAAGGCTCGGTGATGAAGCGATATTCGAGTTCGGAAAGCTTTGGCGCGCCGCCCCAGTGGTCGGCAAAAGCCTCAAGCTTTATGTTGACCTTCGGCTCATAGGACACGAATTTGAACGGTCCGGTGCCGACCGGGTGCATGTTGAAATAATCGTCGCCCTTTTCCTGAATATATTTCGGCGGAACGATCATGCCGCCATAACCGGCAAGCTTGGTGATCAAAACCGGGTCCGGTGCCTTCAGATGGAAATCGACGGTCTTGTCGTCGATGACTTCCACCTTCTGGATGGCGATATAGTTCGAACGCTGCGGACCTTTCGCGCCCTCGTCACCGAGCAGGCGATCAAAGGTGAATTTCACGGCTTCTGCATTGAATGGTTCGCCGTTTTGGAACTTGACGTTCTCACGCAGATGGAAGCGAATGCGCTTGCCTTCGTCCAGCTCTTCCCACGAGGTCGCGAGCGCCGGAACGATCTTGAGGTCCGGTCCGCGATAGACGAGACCGTCGAAAATATTGGTGGCAACAGAAGCCCAGTTGACGAGGAAAGTGTCGATCGGATCCCAGCTGCCTGGGTCCTGTGGCGACGAAATGGTCAGCTTTCCGGCAGCAAAAGCCGGAGCAGATGCAAACACTGCCGCCGAAAGAGCGGAAGCCATGAGAACGGCTTTAAGTGTCTTCCTTATCATTGTTTTTCCCCTTTGGGTTTCTGTTGAAATTTGTGCGTCAGGCGGTTTCGGCTACGAAATGCCCGGCTGCGACCTCACGATGACGATAGATCGGCGGCTTGTCGTCGATCCGGCGCGTGGTGCTTGGAATTTCACCTTCCAGTACAGGCCGGTTGGTGCGCGCCGACGGATCGGCAATCGGCACCGCCGAGAGAAGCCGCTTCGTGTAGTCATGCGATGGCGTTTCGAAAACCTGCTGCCGCGAGCCCAGTTCCATGATCTGACCGAGATAAAGAACGGCAACGCGATGGCTCATCTTCTCGACCACCGCCATGTCGTGGCTGATGAAGAGATAAGCCAGATCCTCCTCTTTCTGTAGGTCCATAAACAGGTTGATGACCTGCGCCTGAATGGAAACATCGAGCGCTGACAGGGCTTCATCGGCGATAATCAGCTTCGGCTTGGAGGCAAGAGCACGCGCTATGCAGACGCGCTGGCGCTGGCCGCCGGAAAATTCGTGCGGATAGCGCTTCGCATGTTCCGGGCCGAGACCAACCCGCTCCAGCAATTCCGCCACACGCGCATTGATCGCCTTGTCATTGTCGAGAAGGCCGTGCGTGCGGATCGGTTCTGCAATGGAAAAGCCGACCGTCTTGCGCGGATCGAGCGATGCAAACGGGTCCTGGAAAATATACTGCACTTCGCGGCGCATGGCATAGCGCTCGGCGGCGCTCATGGCCGAATAGGCCTTGCCGTTGAAGCGAATATCGCCGGAAAGCGGCGTCTGCAATTGCTGGATGGTGCGCCCAATGGTCGATTTCCCTGAACCGGATTCCCCGACCAATGCCAGCGTTTCGCCCGGATAAATATCGAAGGCAACCTTCGACACCGCGTTGCAGACATGTGTGACCTTGCCGAACAGATTTTTCCTGATCGGAAAGCGCACATAAAGATCGTCCACGGAAAGCAACGGCTCGTCGCCATAACGCGCGGTATCCTGAATGCGCTCCTCACCCGTCACCACTGGCACACCGTCACGCATGGTCATGACTGGCATCCGCTTGGGGAAGGCTTCGCCCGTCATACTGCCAAGCTTCGGGACAGCCGACAGTAGCGTCTTGGTGTAGGCATGCTCGGGCTTCGAAAAAATCTGCCCGACCGGGCCTTCCTCGACCTTCTTGCCCTTCCACATGACCACGACATCGTCGGCCATCTCCGCCACCACGCCCATATCGTGCGTGATGAAAATCACGGCCATTTCAAGCTCTTGCTGCAAATCTCTGATAATGTGCAGTATCTGCGCCTGGATGGTCACATCAAGCGCGGTCGTCGGCTCATCTGCGATCAGCAGCTTGGGGCGGCAGGCAAGCGCCATGGCGATCATCACGCGCTGGCGCATCCCGCCGGAAAGCTGGTGCGGATAACGCTTCAAAAGCCCTTCCGCATCCGGAAGCCGCACCATTTCGAGAAGACGTTTCCCCTCGGCAAGTGCTGCCTGTTGGGTCATGCCTTCATGCAGCATCAGCACTTCTGATATCTGGTTGCCGATGGTGAAAACCGGATTGAGCGACGTCATCGGCTCCTGGAAGATCATGGCGATCTCCTTGCCGCGGATGCTTCGCATCGTCTTTTGATCAGCCTTCAGCAGATCGCGTTCGCCGAACAGAATGCGGCCAGACGGGAATTTTGCACCACTCATATCGGCAAGCCGCATGATGGAAAGCGAAGTGATAGACTTGCCCGAACCGGATTCCCCCACCACGGCCAGCGTGCGACCGGGATGCACCGAGAAACTCAGATCGTCAACGACACGGCTCGCGCCAAATTCGACACTGAGGCCATCGACGGTCAGCAGAGGTTTTGAAACTGGTGCGCTCAACTCGGTTCCGCTCAAACTTTCAACCCTCTTAAAGTGTGATGGCAGACCGCGTGGCCTGATTGAATGCGCCGGACATGAAGCGCAAAAGCGCGGCCACTTCAGAAAGCGTTTCTTCCGAAGGGCGCGCATTGGCGGTGGAATCGACCAGAAGGCGTTCGCGAATCTGTGCATAGCGCGCGCAGGCATCCGCGCCCTTGGCGGTGATCTTCACCGTTTTTTCCTTTGCCGCCTTGCCGGTTGTCAGCAGACCGGCATTTTCAAGCTTGCGGATGGCGTAGGTGGCAATATGCGTGTCTTCAATGTCGAGAACGAGGCAGATATCGGCAAGCTTCTTCTCGCGATCACGATGGCGGATCGAATGAAGAATCAGCACTTCGATGGGCGAAAGGCCCGGCAATCCCGCCGCAGCCATGCAGCGAACCATCCAGCGCGAAAACGCGTGCGACGCAAGAATAAGGCCATATTCAACCTCGGACATTCCGGGCGAACCGCCTTCGGCTAGGTGAGCGGAGGAAACGATGGGGCCTATTGAGGCAACCGGGCGCAAATGCTGTGGCAGCGTAACTTCATCGAAGCCAGCTTCCTGCATCTCGTCTCCGGTCTTAGGCTCTTCCTCAAAAGCCTTATCTTTACCCATTTTGACGCTCCCGCTTTTATGTGAATTTTATGTCATCATCTTATCGACATTTTGTCAATAAAATGTGACTATCAATTTCAGAATACACAACTCAATGCATCTGGAATTTTGTGTGAGGGAGCCAGCGATGAGCGGAACGGGACGCGGAGTATGGGACTTCTGGATCGACCGCGGCGGTACGTTTACAGACGTCATCGGGCGGGATCCGCAGGGCCAGCTCCATGCACGCAAAGTTCTCTCCGAAAACCCGTCTGCCTATAAGGATGCCGCCGTTCACGGCATTCGTCTGCATCTGGGTCTCGCGACCGGCGAACCGATTCCAGCCGGTGTCATCGGGGAAGTGCGCATGGGCACGACGGTCGCCACCAATGCGCTTCTGGAGCGTAAGGGCGAGCGCCTGGCCCTTGTCACCACCAAGGGTTTTCGCGACGCGCTGCGTATCGGCTATCAGGAACGCAAGAACATCTTCGTGACCGAGATCATCAAGCCGGAAGCGCTTTATGAAAAGGTCGTGGAACTGAACGAGCGCGTTCAGGCCGATGGCACGGTCGAAACAGCTCTTAATCCCTCCGAGGCCGAAGCCGCACTGGTTGCGCTAAAGGAACAGGGCTACAAATCCGTCGCCATCGCGCTCATGCATGCTTATAAGTTTCCCGCGCATGAGGCTGAAATCGCTCGCATTGCGCGTGGCCTCGACTTTGAACAGGTCTCCGTCAGCCACGAAGTTTCGCCGCTGATCAAGCTGGTCGGTCGTGGCGACACCACGGTCGTCGATGCCTATCTGTCGCCAGTTCTTCGCCGTTATGTTGCGCAGGTCTCCAATGAGCTGGACGTCGAGCGCACCGGCGCGCGCGTCATGTTCATGATGTCGTCGGGCGGCCTTACCGCAGCCGATCTGTTTCAGGGTAAGGACGCAATCCTGTCCGGCCCGGCTGGCGGCGTCGTCGGCCTCGCCCGCACCGGCGAAACGGCGGGCTTCCCGAAAGTCATCGGCTTCGACATGGGCGGCACCTCCACGGATGTTGCGCATTTCGACGGCGAATATGAACGCGCCTTCGAAACAGAAGTGGCTGGCGTTCGCGTTCGCGCGCCCATGATGCTGATCCACACCGTTGCCGCAGGCGGCGGCTCGATCCTGCATTATGACGCCGGACGTTTCCGCGTCGGCCCGGATTCGGCGGGCGCCAATCCCGGCCCGGCCTGCTATCGCAACGGCGGACCGCTCGCCGTCACCGACGCCAATGTCATGCTGGGCAAGCTGTTGCCGGAATTCTTCCCGGCAATCTTCGGCCCCGAGCAGAACCAGCCGCTTGATGTGGAACGGGTGAGTGAACTCTTCACCGCGCTCGCAGACAAAATTGGCGATGGCCGTTCACCGGAAGCCGTTGCCGATGGCTTCATCCGCATTGCGGTTGCCAATATGGTGGAGGCCATCAAGAAGATTTCCGTTCAGCGCGGCTATGACGTGACGCGCTATGCGCTCAATTGCTTTGGCGGCGCTGGCGGCCAGCATGCCTGCCTCGTGGCCGATGCGCTTGGCATGAAGAGTATTCTTCTCCATCCGATGTCCGGCCTGCTTTCCGCCTATGGCATGGGTCTCGCCGATATTCGCGCCACCCGCCAAAAGGCACTTGGCGTTGCGCTCGATCCGGCAGCGCCGAAGGCCCTGAAAGAACTGGGCGAAGAACTGGCGCAGGAATGCGCAGCTGAACTTCTGGCTCAAGGCATTGAGGCCGCAGCCGTACACCGCCATCTGCGCGCCCACATCCGCTATGCGGGCACCGACACCGTTCTGTCCGTTGAGGCCACCTTCCCGGCGGCGGACAATGCCGACCGTCTTCGCGCTGAGTTTGAGGCAGCCCATAAGCGCCGCTTCGGTTTCATTGCGGAAAACAAGGCTCTGGTTATCGATACCGTGGAAGTCGAGGCCGTTGGTGGTGGCGCGGGCGAAACCGAAAGCGCCCAATCGCTCGACAGCGATCTGGAAGCTGAAACCGCCAAGCGGACCCGCTTTTTCTCGCAGGGCGAGTTGCACGATGCGGGCGTTGTCTTGCGCGAACAGATGCAGCGCGGCCAGACAGTCACCGGCCCGGCGATCATCATCGAGAAAAACCAGACCATCGTTATCGAAGATGGCTGGCAGGCCCGCCTGACTGCGCATGACCACGTGGTGCTGACGCGCATCAAGGCGCTGCCCGCGCGCACGGTCATCGGCACCCAAGCCGATCCGGTCATGCTGGAGATTTTCAACAACCTCTTCATGTCCATTGCCGAGCAAATGGGCGTCACACTCCAGAACACCGCCTATTCGGTGAATATCAAGGAGCGTCTCGACTTTTCCTGCGCGGTTTTCGACGCCGCAGGCAATCTCGTCGCCAACGCGCCGCATATGCCGGTGCATCTTGGCTCCATGGATGCATCGGTCGCCACAGCAATCCGCGAGAACAGTGACATCAAGCCGGGCGATGTGTTCCTTATCAACGCGCCTTATAATGGCGGCACCCACCTGCCCGACCTCACCGTCTGCACGCCGGTTTTCGATGACGAGAATCGTGAAATCCGCTTCTGGGTTGCAAGCCGTGGTCACCATGCGGATATTGGCGGCATTGCCCCGGGCTCCATGTCGCCGCTTGCGGTCAATATCGAGCAGGAAGGTGTCTATATCGACAATTTCAAGCTCGTGGACCGAGGTACATTCCGCGAGGAGGCGCTCGCCGCTCTGCTAACCGGCGCGACCTACCCCGTCCGCAACCTGACGCAGAACGTCAACGACCTGAAGGCGCAGATCGCCGCCAACGAAAAGGGCGTGGCCGAGCTGAAAAAGATGATCGGCCTTTTCGGCGAGGATGTCGTGAAAGCCTATATGGGCCATGTTCAGGACAATGCCGCCGAAAGCGTACGGCGGGTGCTGGACAAGCTGCCCGATGGCCATTTCATCTATGAGATGGATCAGAGGTGCCAGATCGAAGTGCGCGTCACTATCAACAAGGAAAAGCGCGAAGCGACCGTCGATTTCACCGGCACGTCGGCGCAGCGGTCCGACAATTTCAACGCGCCGGAACCCGTCACCCGGGCGGCTGTGCTCTATGTCTTCCGCGTGCTGGTGGAGGGCGACATTCCGATGAATGCGGGCTGCCTGCGGCCGATCAGGATAATCGTGCCGGAAGGCTCGATGCTCTCGCCGCAATATCCGGCGGCGGTCGTGGCAGGCAATGTCGAAGTCAGTCAGGCTGTCACCAACTGCCTGTTCGGCGCGACCAAGGCGATGGCAGCGGCGCAAGGCACCATGAACAATCTGACCTTCGGCAATGACGAATATCAGTATTACGAAACCATCTGTTCCGGCGCGCCTGCCGGTCCCGGTTTCAACGGTGCAGATGCGGTGCATACACACATGACTAACTCTCGCCTCACCGACCCGGAAATTCTGGAAACCCGTTTCCCCGTTTTGCTGGAAGATTTCCACATTCGGGAAAAATCGGGAGGCAAGGGAAAATGGAACGCTGGCGATGGTACCAAGCGCACAATCCGCGCATTGAAGACACTGGAATTCGCCATTCTTTCCGGTCACCGTCGTGTAGCGCCCTTCGGCCTTGAAGGCGGTGAAGCGGGTCAGACAGGCCGCAACGAGGTGCGCCGCAAGAACGGTTCAGTGGAAGTGCTTGGCAATTGTGACCAGACAGTGCTCGAGGCTGGTGAAGCCTTCACCGTCATTACGCCGACCGGCGGGGGGTATGGCGCACCAGAATAACAAAAGCTGTTTGATGAGATTTCGCCGCCCCCAAGGGCGGCATTCTCGTTTTCGGATTCATCCTCACGAGCCTGCATTTCAGCCGCAAACGGAAACTTTATCCGCTTCCGATCTGGACAAATGCCACGCATGGAATACAATTCCATACAAGCCTCAAAACTTAGAAATAAACTCTCAATTGAGGGGCATTGCGACCCGGTTTGGACGCATCATTAGAATTAAATTTCTGCGATCAATAGGCAATCAACCAGATCACGGATACCACAATGAAATTCGCTCAGATTCTCGCTACCGCAGGCATCATTCAGGCAGTTCTCTTCACCGGCGCGATGGCTGGAGAAAATCTCGACGCCATCAAGTCGGCTGGCGTTTTGAAAATTGGGACTGAAGGCACCTATGCGCCGTTTACCTATCACGACAAGGACAACAAGCTTGTTGGCTTTGACGTAGAAATCGGCGAAGCGGTTGCCGCAAAACTCGGCGTAAAACCGGAATTCGTTGAAGGCAAATGGGACGGTCTCATCGCTGGCCTCGATGCCAAGCGTTATGACGCCGTCATCAATCAGGTCGGCATTACCGAAGAACGCCAGAAGAAGTTCAACTTCTCCAATCCCTATATCGTTTCGAAGGTCGTTCTGATCGTCAACGACAAGAACGACACGATCAAGGATTTTGCCGACCTCAAGGGCAAGAAATCCGCCCAGTCGCTGACCAGCAATTACGGCAAACTTGCGAAGGAAGCTGGCGCCGAACTCGTCGCCACCGATGGTTTCGACCAGTCGATCCAGCTTGTTTTGACGGGCCGCGCCGATGCGACGCTCAATGACAGCCTTTCCTTCCTCGACTTCAAGAAGCACCAGCCTAAGGCTCCGGTAAAGGTTGTTGCCGAGAAGGAAAATGCAGACGCATCTGGGATCATTGTCCGTAAGGGCGACGACGATCTCGTAGCCGCCATCAACAAAGCACTCGATGAAATCAAGGCCGACGGTACTTACGACAAGATTTCGCAGAAATATTTCGGCCAGGATGTTTCTAAATAAGTGTCGGCCCGATTCATGAAGCGAAGCCGGAAGCTACTTCCGGCTTCGCTTTATTGTGATCGCGAAAAATTATTCCAAAGACACGAACGCCAGACTGTATAAGATTAAGTGAGCGCAGCTTCATTTCAGTCTGACTTCCAGGTACCGATGAGGAGCCGAAAACGTGCCCGATTGGCTTCAACTGATGGCGGAGTCCCTGCCCACTCTTCTGTGGGCTGGTTTGGTCTTCACCATTCCCCTCACCCTCCTATCCTTTGCCTTCGGCCTGACATTGGGACTCCTGACA
Source organism: Ochrobactrum sp. AP1BH01-1 (assembly GCF_018066705.1). Taxonomy (NCBI): domain Bacteria; kingdom Pseudomonadati; phylum Pseudomonadota; class Alphaproteobacteria; order Hyphomicrobiales; family Brucellaceae; genus Ochrobactrum; species Ochrobactrum sp. AP1BH01-1. The sequence continues at coordinate 615,613 of NZ_JAGPOU010000001.1, forward strand.
GCGCTTGTTCGGTTGTTCGCGCCGCTCTGGCTTTCGTCTATCGCCCGCTTCTACGTCTGGATATTTCGCGGCACACCGCTGCTCGTGCAGTTGTTCGTGATCTTTTACGGCCTGCCCAGCGCAGGCATTTATCTAGACGCTTTTCCAGCAGCGGTAATCGGCTTCACGCTTAGTGTCGGCGCCTATAGTTCGGAGATCATTCGGGCTGTGATCTCAGCCGTTCCGAAAGGACAATGGGAAGCCGCCTATTCTATCGGCATGAGTTGGCGTCAGGCTCTCGCACGCACCATTCTGCCACAGGCGACCCGAACGGCAGTACCGCCGCTGTCCAATTCATTCATTTCCCTCGTGAAGGATACTTCGCTCGCCGCTGCGATCACCGTGCCGGAGCTTTTCCAATCTGCTCAGCGCATCGTCGCCACTACCTATGAACCTCTCATCCTCTATATTGAAGCGGCCCTGATCTATCTGGTGATGAGTTCCGTTCTCTCTTCCCTGCAGGTGCGGCTGGAACGGCGCTTCGGACGCTATGGCGGCACGCTGGAGACAAACGCATGATCGAACTGCAACACATCGTAAAGCGCTTTGACGACGCCGTTATTCTCAATGATATCAACGTTACAATTGCGGAAGGCACGGTAACAGCGCTGGTGGGTCCGTCCGGTGGCGGCAAGAGTACGCTGCTGCGCTGCATCAATCTGCTCGAGATTCCGACATCGGGGACTCTGGTTCTGGGTGGCCAGTCTCTCAGTTTCGAACCAGACCGGAAGCCTAGCTGGCAGGCCATCCAATCAATCCGCCGCCAGACGGGCATGGTTTTTCAGAATTTCCAGCTCTTTCCACACCAGACAGCGATCCAGAATGTCATGGAAGGCCTGCTCACGGTTTTGAAATGGCCAGAGGACAAGGCGAAGGAACGCGCGATGGAACTGCTCACCAAGGTGGGCATGGCGCATAAAGCGGATGCATGGCCTTCAACGCTGTCTGGCGGACAACAGCAGCGCATCGCCATTGCGCGTGCGCTGGCACCGTCGCCGCGTGTGCTGCTATGCGACGAGCCTACCTCGGCACTCGATCCTGAGCTTGCATCAGAAGTCGTTGACGTTCTGAGCAAGCTCGCCAGGGAGGGCACGACCATGGTGATCGCTACTCATGATCTACGGCTTGCGTCGAAGATCGCGAAAAATGTCGTCTTTCTCGAGTCCGGTAATATCGTCGAGACCGGCACCGCACACGAAATTTTCACCCGCCCTGCACGCGAGCGCACAAAGCAATTCGTCGCGACGATCAACGCAGCCCATACCTACGACATTTAAGCCGCAAACAAGTCAAATCCCCTAAGGGCTTTCGCCACCAGCGAAAGCCCTCGTGCGCGCCGTCGGTTTAAAAATCGTACGTGTATTCAAAATTTTCCGGCGGCTCCCGACAGCCTGCCCCTTGGTAAAACAGAAAACCACTGTTACATTATGCATAACGTAGAAATTGAAGCGCCTTGCTTGCGTCCTCACAGGTTCGCGCGGCGCCATAAGGATAAGAACCTTGAAGAACCCCGACGAGCGCACCGCCGAAACGGTGCATCAAGGGGCGTCCGGCGGACAATCGGGCAGTTTGCAGGCCCGGAATCCGTCCGATAGCGGCAAGCGCAGACCGCGCAAAAAAGCCGTTGCAGAGATCGGTAATGCCCGCAATGCATCTGATCCAGGACGCTCAAAACCGCAGGACGACACCGAAGGCTCGAGTTCGCAGAGCCAACGGAAACGTGCGCGTCGACGTCGGCGCGGCAAATCCGTAACGAGTCCTGAAGTTTCTTCGCAAAAGCCGGTCGCCGCGGAAGCCAGCAACAATCAGCAGCGATCTCCCGGTAAACTTTCGAATCGCCGCCGTCGTGCACGAAAGAGGAAGCAATCGCGGCAACCAGATGCGCAAACACCTCCGGCAGTTGAAGCGGCGGCAAAGACTCCGCACAATGCCGTGCGTGCAGAGAATCTGCATGCCCAGGTTCAAAACAAGCGTAAAGGCACCAACGGCCCGACCCTCAGGGCCAGCAACGGTGTGCAGCACGACAAGAGTGATGCTCCGCTTTACGCTGCTTTGGATCTCGGCACCAACAATTGCCGGTTGCTGGTAGCGTCGCCGACAAGACCGGGGCAGTTCCGCGTTGTGGATGCGTTTTCACGGATCGTGCGGCTTGGAGAGGGCTTGAGCGCCACTGGCCGGCTCAGTGATAATGCAATGGATCGCGCTGTTGACGCGCTGAAGATTTGCCGTGACAAGCTGGCGGGCAAGAAAATCAGGCGGTCCAGACTGATTGCGACCGAAGCCTGCCGTTCGGCCTCGAATGGCGAGCAGTTTCTGGAACGAGTCCGCGTGGAGACCGGACTTGAACTGGAGATTGTGGACCGGCAAACTGAAGCCCGGCTTGCTGTTTCGGGCTGCGGCACGCTGGTTACTCGCGAGACCGATGCCGTCGTGCTGTTCGATATTGGCGGCGGCTCTTCTGAAATTGCGCTGATCGATGTTTCCCGTCGACGGTCTCCGCGCCTGGCGGAACATATCATGGCCTGGACATCCCTTCCGGTCGGCGTCGTGACGCTGGCGGAGCGTTTCGGCGGGCGAAATGTCACGCAGGAAAGCTTCGATTCCATGGTTACTCATGTGACCGGTCTGCTTGCACAATTTGCGGAGCGGCAGTGCCTTGGAAGCCTGACAACCAGTCCGCGCTTCCATCTGCTGGGCACATCCGGGACCGTGACCACGCTGGCAGGAATTCATCTCGGTCTTGAACGCTATGATCGTCGTCGGGTGGACGGCATGTGGATGGACGCAGAAGACGTGACGCTGATGACCAACCGCCTATTGTCGTGGGATTTTGAAGCACGGGTGGCCAACCCTTGCATTGGCGCAGATCGCGCCGATCTGGTATTGGCAGGCTGCGCTATTCTGGATGCGATACGCAAAGTGTGGCCCAGCGAAAAATTACTTGTTGCCGATCGTGGTCTGCGTGAAGGCATTTTGACCGAACTGATGTCTCGCGATGGCGCATGGCGACATAATCGCGTGACAGGCGCTAGAAACAGGCACTGATAATGAGCAAGACGGGCGGTAACAAAAGCGGCGTGAAAACTGGGGGGCGCGGAGGCGCAGGCTCCAGCAATCTGCAGGTGCGCGTGAAGAAAAAGGCAGGCACGATCAAGGAATCGTCGCGGCGTTGGCTGGAACGCCACCTGAACGATCCTTACGTGCATAAATCGAAGCAGGACGGATATCGTTCACGCGCGGCCTACAAGCTTATTGAAATTAACGATCGTTATGATCTTCTAAAAAAGGGACAGAAGATCATAGATCTCGGTGCAGCACCGGGTGGCTGGTCGCAGATTGCGGCGAAGATTGTCGGTTCAACCGACGAGAACCCGCACGTCGTCGGTATCGACTATCTGCATGTGGATCCCCTTCCCGGCGTCGTTCTGCTGGAAATGGATTTTCTGGACGACGAAGCACCTCAAAAGCTGATGGAAGCTCTGGGAGACAAACCCGATCTCGTTATTTCCGACATGGCTGCTCCGACCACCGGTCACCGCCGTACCGATCACCTGCGTACGGTGCATCTTTGCGAAGTCGCTGCCGATTTTGCCATCTCGGTTCTAAAGCCGGGTGGACATTTTCTCACCAAGACTTTTCAGGGCGGCACGGAAAACGAACTCCTGGCACTGCTCAAGCAAAAATTCCGTTCCGTTCACCACGTGAAGCCGCCTGCATCTCGCGCCGAATCCGTCGAACTTTATCTGCTCGCGCGCGATTTTAAGGGCTAAGGCTTATTTTCCCGTGGAGGTGCCCGCAGTTTCTAGGGCTGCGCGCTCTTTGCCGCGTTGTTTCATGACGGTCGGCGCACCCAGTTCCTTACCCGCATCCGGTGCGAGCCGGGCAAACCAGAAAAAAGCCAAAGCCGAAACAGCGGCGACCACATAGAAGCCAATGTGGAAATCCGCCAGTTCGAGATGGGCTCCACGAAGCGATGTGCTGATCTCCAGAATGCCGCCTGCCAATGCGACACCAATGGCAATGGAAACCTGCTGCGCAACGGCAGTGATGGGCGTAGCCTGACTGGTCTTTTCGTCGGGTATTTCCGCAAAGGCCAGCGCGTTTACACCGGTGAAGAACAATGAGCGCGCAAAGCCTCCTACCAACAGAAAACCAATGATGATCCAGTAAGGCGTCGTCGGCGTAAACAGCCCATTAACAGCAATGAAGCATGCCGAGATCAAAGAACCTGCCATGAGGGCGCGCCGAAAACCGACGCGGGCAAAGATGCGTTTTGCACCGAATTTCATGCTGATAGCGCCAATCGCCGAAACGAAAGTCATCATACCGGACTGAAAAGGGGTGAGACCGAAACCAAGCTGAAACATCAACGGCAACAAAAATGGGATGGCACCAATCCCGAACCGGAAAATGCTGCCACCAATAACCGCTGCGCGGAACACCTGATTATCAAAAAGCTTCAGATTCAGCAGCGGATCGTCCGCCCTCTTCGCATGCCGCAGATAAAGAACCGTACAGACAATACCGATTGCAAGGGTGGTAAATCCAACTGCCGGCGGCAAGGCTGGAAGGCTTACCACCGACAGTCCAAAAACTACCCCCGACATTGCCATGCCCGAGAGAACAAAACCCGTCCAATCAAGACGCTTTACGATGCGCTCATCGGTATCTGGAAGGAACCGGCTGGCAAACCAGATGCCAACAAAACCGATCGGCACGTTGATCAAGAAAATCCAATGCCAAGTCAGGAATGTCGTGATGAAACCGCCAACCGGCGGGCCCACAAGTGGCCCGACCATCGCAGGTATAGTCAGCCAGGCCATGGCTGAAACGAGTTCACTGCGCGGAGTCGAACGGATAAGTACGAGACGGCCAACGGGTGTCATCATCGCGCCGCCCATGCCCTGTAAAAACCGTGCGATGACGAAAGCTGTGAGTGAATTCGATGCGGCGCAAGCAACTGACCCGACCACGAATACCGCTATTGCCGCCCGAAACACATTCTTGGCTCCAAAACGATCCGCCATCCAGCCGCTGACCGGAATAAAAACCGCAAGCGCAACAAGATAAGCCGTCAGCGCCAGTTTGAGCGCAATCGGGCTTGTGCCGATATCAGCAGCGATAGCAGGAAGCGACGTCGAGATGACGTTCGAATCCATCTGTTCCATGAACAAGGCTATAGCCAATACGAGGGGAATGATGCGATTCACGGTGATATTCCGAATATACGGGCACTAAAAGGTCGGCAATTCTATGTAGCGCCCAACTAATTATTGCTAGAAGGAACGGCGTCACAATGCAGTGAATATGCGATAAAATCAGTAATTTATCGCTGGCTTTAAGCAGATTATGGTCCTTAGCATCGCAGCACCTTAGGCCTCACGCGAAATTTCAGCCGTTCACATTTGTGTAAAACAGGGTTGCGCTTCCCGTAACAGCTTGTTACATTTCGTTACAGTTTCACGAAGCTTCGAACCGGGTGGGGGGGCCGCTCCGGTTCAAGGAGGTAGGAAATGAACGATATTACAAGAACCGCTATCATCTATGGAATGATGATCATTTCGCTCAACACCGCGCTTGCAATCGGTCTTCTGGGACTTGATTTCCTGCGTTAAACGCGCCCCAAGCAAGTTTTTGCCCTCCAGGCACACATGAAAAAGAGCGTTTCCATTCATTGGAAGCGCTCTTTTCATTTCCAGCAGTTTCAATGTGCAATCCCGATACTGCGCTGTTCGCTACGGGTCAGAGAATTCGGCCCTGACTGTTCGGATCAAAGAAAACCGACTTGTCTAGATTGAAGGCCAGCCGGGCCGACTGCCCAGCCGTGATGCGGGCATCTGCGCGTAGTCGCGCCACGACATGCTTGCCGCCCAGACGCGTGACCGCGAACGTATCTGAGCCCGCCGGTTCGACAACATCAATGAGGCAGTCGCCCTCTACGATTGCGTCGGCATTGCGGTCCGCTCCATCTGGATCGGTAAGTGCTTCAGGGCGGATACCGAAGACTATATCCTTGCCCTCGTATGCACCAAGCCCCTGCGGCGCTGTCTTCAAAGGCAGCGTGAGAGGCTCGCTCTCACCGCGTTTGAGATTAATAGCATAACCCGGACCATTCTTCACGACCCCCGCCGTTAGCAAATTCATTGCTGGCGAGCCCATAAAATCGGCAACGAACATATTGGAAGGGTTGTTATATATCTCGGCGGGCGTTCCGAACTGCTGCAAGATTCCATCTTTCAGAACAGCGATCTTGGTAGCGAGAGTCATTGCTTCGATCTGGTCGTGTGTCACATACACGATCGTGGTCTTCATCCGGCTGTGCAATCGTTTGATCTCGGTGCGCATATCAACACGCAGTTTGGCATCAAGATTGGAAAGCGGTTCATCGAAGAGAAACACCTGAGGGTTGCGCACCAAAGCACGCCCCATGGCCACGCGCTGACGTTGACCACCAGAAAGTTGGCTAGGCTTGCGATCAAGCAGATGGCCTATCTGCAATATATCGGCAACTTCCTGGATAGCCTTATCGCGTTCGGCCTTCGGAACCTTCCGAATTTCCATGCCGAAAGCGATGTTGCCTGCAACAGTCATATTCGGATAAAGCGCATAGGACTGAAAGACCATTGCAATATCGCGCTGTGACGGATGCAGGCCCGCAATAGACTTGCCGTTGATCGAGATGTCACCGGAAGTGATCGGCTCAAGTCCAGCAATCGTATTCAGAAGCGTCGACTTACCACAGCCAGACGGGCCAACGAGAACGAGAAAACCGCCTTCATCGATCTCGATATTGATATCCTTCAAAACCGAAACATTGCCGTAGGACTTGTAGAGGTCCGATATTTTCAGAAAAGACATTTGCAACTTATCCCTTAACGGCACCGGACATCAGGCCACGTACGAAATAGCGGCCGGAAACAATGTAGACTACTAGTGTGGGCAGAGCCGCCAGGATGGCTCCTGCGAAATGGACATTGTACTCCTTGACGCCAGTAGAGGAGGAAACCAGATTATTGAGCGCAACCGTCATCGGCGTCGAATTGGCCCCTGAGAACGAAGCACCGAACAGAAAATCGTTCCAGATATTGGTGAACTGCCAGATCACGGACACAACGATGATGGGGCCAGACGAGGGCAGCAAAATACGCCAGAATATCTGGAAAAAGCTTGCCCCGTCAATCTGGGCAGCACGAACCAGTTCTGTCGGGAAAGCCTCATAGTAATTGCGGAAATAAAGCGTCGTGAACCCGATTCCGTAAACCACATGGACGAGGATCAGTCCCCAGATCGTGCCGGCAATTCCCAGAAAGCCAAGAACGCGCGCCATCGGAATGAGCACAATCTGGAACGGAATGAAGCACGACAACAGCAGTAAACCGAAAAAGATATTAGACCCGCGGAATTGCCATTTGGTCAGCACGTAGCCGTTCAATGCACCAACGATGGTTGAGATCGCAACCGCTGGAACAACCATCAGGATCGAATTGATGAAGAATGGCTTCAGGCCCGTGGGCTGCACACCGATCTGGGCGGTCGACCAAGCGGACAGCCATGGCTCGATGGTCCATTGTTGCGGCAGATTCAACATGCCTCCTTGGCGGATTTCATCCAGAGGTTTGAGCGAATTGACCAGCATCACATAAAGCGGCAGCAAATAGTAGAAAGCAAAAAGCAGCAGCGCGGTATAGATCAGCGCACGTGTCAGCTTTCCGCTGCTGATGGCATTGTCTTGCGACTGGGCGCTCATGACCGCGACCCTCCGCGAATTTCCGAGTAAAGATAAGGGATGATGATCGAGAAGATCATAACCAACATGATAATAGCGGACGACGCGCCGATACCCATCTGGTTCCGCGTGAAGGTGTAGGAATACATGAAAGTAGCTGGCAATTCGGTGGCCTGCCCGGGTCCACCGCCCGTCAGCGCGATAACAAGATCGTATGCCTTGATCGCAAGATGAGCGAGGACTACGAAAGCGGACAGAAACACCGGGCGCATCAACGGAATGATGATGCGGCGATAGATCGTCGCCGTTGACGCGCCATCGATCTGAGCCGCCTTGATAATCTCGTTATCGACGCCGCGCAGTCCCGCGAGAAACATCGCCATCACAAATCCGGATGATTGCCATACGGCGGCAATCACCAGACAGTAGATTGCCATCGTGTTACTCTTGATCCAATTGAACGAGAAACTCTCCCAACCCCACAGATGCATTGTGTTTTCCAGCCCAATACCCGGGTCGAGAAACCACTTCCATGCCGTCCCTGTCACGATGAAAGACAATGCCATCGGGTAAAGATAGATCGGGCGGAGAATGCCTTCGCCTCGAATCTTCTGGTCAAGAAGGATCGCTAAAAACAGTCCGATCACCGAACAGATGATGATGTAGAGCGACGCAAAGATTGCAAGATTAGTGATCGCCCGCCACCAATGGGGCAAAGCCCACAGCTTGCTGTAATTCGCTAGGCCGACGAAGCCATATGAGGGTAGCATCCGGCTATTGGTTAGCGAAAGGACGCCGGTATAGATTATGAAGCCATAAACGAACACGAGCACTATCAAAAAGCTCGGCCCCAGAACCAGCTTTGGCACCAGTTCCTGTAATCGGCTGTTACGCTGCATATTTGCGTCACCCTGTTCACGTCGCCCGGCCAAACGCCAATTATGCGGCAAACCTTCCGGACATCTGTTTAATCGGCATTCCAGCGCGCCTGCATTATGCGCAATAGAATGCACCCGATAAGCTCAGTCTGCCGCAGTTTCCGATGGAAACATGCAGACCTTCATCATGCAATTACTGTTTTGATTTCTGGTCGTTGCTGCCGCGTTTCCAAATGTACGGCCAATATACGGAGCACCAGAGATAAAAGGCGTCCGGGAATTTTCCCGGGCGCCTCTTTGCCGTTATTTCGCAGCTTCGACCGCGGATACGAGTTCCTTAACAGCGTCTTCCGAAGAAAGCTGACCGTTGAACTGACGCGTCACGACGTCATAGATGGCGTTCTTGACCGCAGCCGGGTTGGCGTAGCCGTGCGCCATAGAACCCAGCATCGTGGCCTTTTCGCTCGCTTCCTTTTCGTCAGCGATAGCTTTCTTACCGCAAGCGTCGAAGTCAGTGTCAGGTACATCCGTACGGGCCGGGGCAGAGCCCTTCACCACGTTGAAGGCCGACTGGAACGTCGGGCTCTCAATCGCGGACGCCATTTCAAGCTGTGCCGGAACCTTGTCTTCCGAGACTTTGAACATGGCAAACATATCGGAATTGAAGGTGATTGCGCCCTGCGTACCAGGATAACGCATGCAGACGAAATCTTCGCCCGGCTTCTTGCCGGCCTTGATGAATTCACCCTTTGCCCAGTCACCCATAAACTGAAGACCGGCTTTGCCTTCAATAACCATAGCTGATGCGAGATTCCAGTCGCGACCAGAGAAGTTGTCGTCAACATAGGACCGCAGCTTCGTCATACGGTCGAACGCCTGCTTCATCGTATCGCTGCCGAGCGTTTCGGGATCAAGGTCGACGAAAGCCTTCTTGTAGAAATCCGTACCAAAGGAAAGCACGACAGCATCAAAAATAGTTGCGTCCTGCCAGGGCTGGCCACCGTGAGCGACCGGTGTGATCCCCTGTTCCTTGAACTTATCAAGCAGCGCGATCAGTTCGTCCCAGTTGGTAGGTTCCTTGCCGCCAGCCTTGTCGAGCGCGGCCTTGTTGATCCACATCCAGTTGGTGGAGTGGACGTTGACGGGAGCCGCAATCCAGTGGCCATCATACTTCGCAAATTCCTGCAAAGGAGCCGGGATAACCTTTTCCCATCCCTCCTTGTTGGCGATCTCATCAAGATTGCCAAGAGCACCCTGCTCCGCCCAGTCGCGAATATCGAATCCGAGCATCTGCACTGCCGTCGGCGCATTGCCTGCCGTGACGCGCGCGCGCAAGACCGTCATGGCTTCCGTACCACCACCACCGGCAACCGGCATGTCGGTCCAGCTGATGCCCTTCTTTTCAAGATCTTTCTTAAGAACGTCGAGCGCGGCTGCTTCACCGCCCGCAGTCCACCAATGCAGAACTTCCACGTTCTGCTTATCCTGCGCGTTGGCAAAAGGCGCCATTCCGGCGAGCAAAGCGCAGGCGGCCGTACCCATCGCAGCGAGCTTCAAAAATTTATGCATATCTACCTCCCGTAGAAACAATCGAAACAGACTATCGGATATCCGCCCAAGCTCTCGCTTCTGCGCGGCAATCCATCTCGTCATTCCATCCGCGCCTCCTCGGCACAGATTTGAAACCGGCTGCTTCGCACATCCGGCTCGTCCTATTCACTGCCGCAATACGCGTCGAAAGCTTTCGCTTTCACCTGCGCCCCAGCCGCCTCGCGACGTTTTAATTGAAATCCTCCATCCCACTCTTACGTCGCTTTATCCCAATTGACAACGTTGTCTTTTATGAATGAGAAATGATCCCAAGACAAGCTGTGAGGCACAGGATAGGCTCAAACCCTATCAGGCTGTCAATATCCTCCTAAAGATAAAAGGGAGGAATTCAATCGATTAAACCACAGGTAGAGGCCGCACCTTGAAAAATCCTTTATAAATCAATGTATTGCCAGATTTACCACGCCGTCGTATGCCACCGCTCGCAAATGCCATCATCTCCCCTGCTTCCGGTTGAAAATAACTCCAGCACAAATTTCTCCCGCCGGACTGGACAAGGCCGCAAGGAGCTCATAATTTCGTGCCGCTCGCACAATGGTGTGCGGGCTTGTTCTCGGGGCGGGGTGAAACTCCCCACCGGCGGTATGAAGCGACAGTTTCGAGCCCGCGAGCGCCTGAACACATGACTGCTCGGTTATTGTTCAGGGTCAGCAGATCCGGTGAGATGCCGGAGCCGACGGTTAAAGTCCGGATGGAAGAGAGCGATTGAGCGTCAGGATCGTGTCACTCAGGCACCGTCCATGCGTTCTTTTGTGCGCCCTGATTCTAGTTTCGTGAGGAACCTATGAACCAGAGCTATCCGAACAAGACTTCATTTAAAATTGCATTCATTCAAGCTCGTTGGCACGCTGATATTGTCGATGAGGCCCGCAAGAGCTTTATTGCAGAATTGTCTGCCAAAGCCGGAGCTAATGTGGAAGTCGAAATTTTCGACGTTCCTGGTGCTTACGAAATCCCCCTCCATGCCAAAACCTTGGCCAAGACCGGAAAGTACGCCGCTATCGTCGGCGCGGCTTTCGTGGTTGATGGTGGTATTTACCGGCACGATTTCGTGGCAACCGCCGTCATTAACGGCATGATGCAGGTTGGACTGGAGACAGAGGTTCCAGTGCTCAGCGTCGTCCTGACGCCTCATCATTTCCATGAAAGCAAGGAGCATCATGATTTCTTCCATGCTCACTTCAAGATCAAGGGCGTGGAAGCAGCCAATGCTGCTTTGCAGCTTGTGAGTGAGCGTAGCCGTATTGCCGCGCTTGCTTAACGAGTGCCGACCGGCCTTTAAGAAAAGGCCGGTCCTTCTCCGATGATGCGCTCGCAGTGCGCATAAACGTCGAAGTCATCACCGCGCACCAATGCAACGAGCGTAAGGTTCGCTTCATCTGCCGTTCGAATGGCCAAAGCCGTTGGCGCAGAGATGGCAGCCAACACCGGCGCGCCAAACATAACTGCTTTCTGTACCATCTCGACAGAAACGCGACTGGTAATCACAACGATACCGTCTTGCGGTGCACAACCGTTGAGTGAGACCGCGCCAACAAGTTTATCCAATGCATTGTGGCGCCCGACATCCTCACGAATCGCAATAAGCCCTTTGTCCGGAACATAGAAACCCGCTGCATGAACTGCATGGGTCTGAGAGTTCAACTGTTGCTCGTCCGTAAGAGAGGCGACAGCCATCGAAATATCGAAGGGAGAAAATTTTCGACCGCCTTGTTGCAATGCCTGAAGCGGTCGCAACGCATGATCAATTGAGTCTATCCCACACAGGCCGCACCCGACCGGGCCAGCCATGAATCTGCGTCGTGCGGCAAGCCTCTGCTCCGGGCGCTCCGATAGCCGGACCTGCACATCGATGCCATTCTCAAAGGCAACGACCTCAACCGCTTCTATCTCGGAAATATCATCCACAATATTTTCGGTGAGAGTGAAGCCTATCGCGAAGTCTTCAAGATTGTCAGGGGTAGCCATCATCACGGCCTGGGTCGAGCCGTTATAGCTCACCGCCACAGGAACCTCCTCAGGCACCGCGCGCGTACCCTCGTGGAATCCCGACACACGATGCGCGATCCGTGCAGTACTCCGGCTCGCTCTATGAATCGTCATCTGAACCGCTCTCCCAACATCGCATCCCAACTCCAGCAGTTTCATGTGGCATGAAAACAACTTTAATGTAAGTTGCCACCGAAAAAGCCGTCGCAAGTTGGGCGGCAAGCGAGGAAAACATGGATATTCGGCAGATAGACGACAATTATTCGGTTTCAGGGCAGATCGAACCTGACGATGTGCGCGACATTGCAGCAGAGGGATTTCGTACGATTATCTGCAACCGGCCAGATGGCGAGGGAGGCCCTGATCAGCCCGAATTCAGCGAAATCGCACGCGTCGCCCAGAAAGCCGGACTTGCTACCTACTATATTCCAGTCGTCGGCGGTCAGTTGACGCAGGAAGATGTGGATGCAATGGCAGCAGCACTGGATGAAGCCAAAGGTCCCGTGCTTGGCTACTGCCGATCCGGTGCGCGTTCTACGAATATCTACGGGATCGTACAGCAGCAAAAGCGCGGATAAAGAACGAGCGCAGGCTATGTGGGCGGTGAAGCCGCAAGGGCATTTCTACAGTCTTTGCAAACATGGCTATCACCGTCCCGAAAGCCGTGCACGACCCGAATGGACGGCGCGCGATGTGTGCGCACAATACTGGCGATAATAGCTCATGCCGGTACGGGTGACCGTTGCGGCAACACCACCAAGAACCAGAAGCCAGCCGATGGCCTGCGGCCAGTTGAAGCTTTCGATTCCGCCGCTCAGTGCCACAATCAGGATACCAGCCCAGAGCAGAGCCGCCGTGCGGCGCCAGAATACCGGGTTGAGCTCGTCGAAGACAGCTTTCCACAGCGAATGAACAAGGCAGGCGAAGAAAAGGGCTGCGGCCAGACCGATATTGAGCAACTCGACCGGAAGCCATTGTTGCGAAGTAAGCATCGTTTCCATCATCCACTTAACCAGGATTCCTGCCGAAGAAACCCATTAGGGAATTTCTTGCGATCAGAATTACTATTACTGTTCGTTCCATTCAGCTTTCGCTTTGTGGCCGCAACGTGTTACAAGCACGGAAAGCTCTCTCGGATAAATTCACTTATTATTGCGTTCACGCGAAATATCGTGTTGAAAACATTGCCCTATTCTGGGTGGCATGATGCGCCCGACACCGTGCAACCCCTTCCAGCAGCTGGAAAATTTGTGGTTCCGCTCATCTGCCAATTAGCCGGAATATTTCCTTCGCAATCGCAGGAGATAAGGGTTTGTAACAATTCGGCACAGCAAAGATGGCCTCGGAACGCCGGGACCCGCAATAATTCACAAGTGCGCGCTCTATTCGCCGACTTTTACTTGTCCGCCACCGCTTTTCCCGGTTGAAGCGAAGATGGGTCCACAGAAGCGGGCGCAGCAGCGGGTCGGCCGAATAGAAAGCCTTGAACTTGCTCGCAGCCCTCTTCGATCACCATGCGATGCTGGTCAAAGGTTTCGATACCCTCAGCCACGACCGGCAGATCAAGGCTGCGGCCCAACCCGACTATGGCTCTTACAATCGCTCTGGCGCTGACATCCGTTTCCATGCTGGTGATGAAGCTGCGGTCAATCTTGATCTTGTCGAAAGGAAAACTTTGGAGATTGCTGAGCGATGAATAGCCGGTTCCGAAATCGTCCATAACGATACGGATGCCCAATTTCTTCAGGCGACGCAGCAGCTCAAGTGTCGTCAATCGATCCTTCATCAAAGCGGATTCGGTTACCTCTAATTCCAGCCTTGTTGGATCAAGGCCGGTTTCTGCGATAATCGAACGGACCGTATCCGGCAGGCTGATCAGACGGAACTGTACGGGCGACAGGTTTACCGCGATGGTAAGGTGGCTGTCCCATTCGGCAGCCGTACGACAGGCCTCGCGCAGAACCCACTCGCCCAGCGCCACGATTGTTCCCGTTTCCTCGGCGATAGGAATGAAGACTTCCGGCGGTATCTGCCCGCGTGCCGGATGGTTCCACCGAACAAGTGCCTCATAACCCGTGCAACTTCCATCAGCTGTCGCGAATAAGGGTTGGTAGGCAATACCGATCTGGCCCCGAACCATCGCATGACGCAAATCTGCTTCCATCTGGCGCCGCTCTCTTATCTCTCGGTCCATTTCCGGAGAATAGAACGAAACCACTCCGCGCCCTTCCGTCTTCGCCCGATAAAGCGCGATATCTGCCGCATGCCGGATGGCTTCTGCATCCTTGCCGTCATTCGGATATATGGCAACGCCTATGCTGACTCCCACAGCAGTTGGGTCGAGTACTGTATTCAGTTCCGAGCGGAAGGTTTCCAGAATCTTCTCGCTGAGCTTGCGGGCGCCTCTCGGCTGGGGCACGCCCACCTGCAGAATGATGAACTCATCACCGCCAATACGCGCGGCCGTATCGATACCATTTATGGAGCGCTTCAGGATGCTGGAGACTGTTTTCAGTACCCGGTCGCCTTCGGCGTGGCCGAAAATGTCGTTCACAGCCTTGAATCGGTCCAGATCGAGCGCCAGCACGGCGAATGGTTCGCGGGCGGGGCGCGCAACGGCGTTCGCAAGCCTTTCCTCAAAAAACATGCGGTTGGGCAGATCGGTAAGCGCATCATGCCGTGCCATATGCTCAATCTGGCGCTGAACCGTGCGCTTTTCAGTAAGATCACGCACAGCGAGCACCTCGCAAGGCCGTCCCTGATATTCAATCGTATGAACCGCAAGTTCAAAGATGCGCTCATCATTGGGAAACCTCGGAGCCGCCTCAATGGCTTCCAGACGGTTAGCGCAGACCGGAAGTCCATCCGCTGCCAGTAACAAAGTATCCGGCTTCACACCCACAAGCGACTTTTCACTTCTCCGCATGAGTTCGGAAAACCGGGCGTTCATCTCCACTATTCCGCCATCCCGAATGACAGCGAGCCCGTCCAATGTAGCGTTCGCAAAACCCTTTAGATCCGTCATGTAACGGTCAATAAATACGGCTGCAATTGTCGTCATCGTTACGCTACATACCACCGCCGCGACAGCAACAACCAGCCACAGACGCCCCACTCCAAGCGGATCCGCGGCAGGAAGGGTAGGATTTGGAACCAGTTCAGTCGATGCAACAGCTGTGAAATGGAGCGTGCAGACAGCCAGTATTCCTCCCACGGTCGGAAGGAGAATCCGTCGCCAGCCGGAAGCATTCGTTACAAACCAGAAAGCGGCCAGCAGAAGCAGAACCGATATTGCGCTCCCCCCAAGGATGGGCGGAAGATCATAGCGAATGTTGGCTGCCGCTTTGATTGCATTCATCCCTGTGAAATGCATTGCGGCTATCGATAGCGTGGCTGAAATGGCAGCAATCAGAGCGTATTTGAACGCCGCCCCTTTAAGAAGGCGGAGGCTCAACCAAAAGCCGAGAACGGCAGTCGCTGCCGACAGTGCCGTAGCCGTAAAATCAAACTCGATCGCGACGGTACCATTATAAGCGAGCATGGCAACAAAGTGGGTTGCCCATACGCCCAGTCCACCGGCAAACGCACTGATTGCAAGCCAGTTGTCGCGGCGGCTCTCGGTGCATTCACGCGCGCGAGCCAACAACAGAAAAAATGCAAACATGCTCGCAAATGAAATCGATGCAGCCAGAACCACAAAAGGCTGATCGTGCTGTACTGTCACGCATTCCAGGACTTTGAACATGCCGCCCCCTGCCGCGCCCGCCAATGGTGGTGCAGTTTATGAAAACAAGTCAGATCATGGCCAAACTGTGCTTGTTGCCCCGAATAAAAATAGTGATAACTATTTAAGCAATTCTGAATTGGTGAATATATCACCCTGCTTCCGCTATTTTTGGAAGAACAACATTAAATACGTTTGCCAAAGCGCTTCCCGACACGCGCCAGCAATATCACGGGTAAAATTCCGACCACCACAATGGCGAGGGCCGCAAGCGACGCTTCTTCATACGTGCCGCGTGCCGCTTCGCCATAAAGATGCGTCGCAAACGTTTCAACGTTTAGGGGCCGCAACAAAAGTGTCGCTGGCAGTTCTTTCACACAGTCGACGAATACGAGTAAACCTGCCGCCACGATGGCTGTTTTGGATAACGGCAAATGAACCGCATAGAACGTCTGGGTGGCCCCACGCCCCAGCGTACGGGACGCATGATCCAGCGACGTGGGAATGCGCTCCAATCCCGAATCTATTCCCCCCGCCGAAATAGCGAGGAATCGAACGACATAAGCGTAGATAACCGCCGCGCCTGTGCCGATTAGCACCAGTCCCGCCGAGTATCCGAAGAAATGAGAGGTGAACTGATTGACGAAATGATCGAAGCTGCCCGCAACCGCGAGGATGCCGAGGGCGATCACGGTGCCCGGTGCCGCATATCCCATTGTCGAAATGCGATAGGACCAGCGTGAAACTGCACCCGGAAAAATTCGGACAGCATATGCAACAAGCAATCCGCAAATCAGCACCAGGACCGTTGCTACTGAAGCGAGACCGACGGTATTGAAAGCTTCACCGACCAGTCGCGGCGACACCCCCGCGAAACGGGCGCGCTTGATGGCTTCCACGACCAGATAGATTGCTGGCAGAATAAATCCTATGATGACGGGCAGCGAACACAGGCAGAACAATGAGACGCCTTGCCCCCTACTGACTTTCGAGGGCTCGAAGCCCCGCGAATGGCGAATGTTGGAAGCAAAGCGCTGCTTGCGACGTCCCCAGCGCTCGACTGAAACAATGGCCACCACCAGAAACAGGAGAGCGAGCGCCAATTGGGCGGCCCCCGGCAAGTCCGAGCGCGTTATCCAGGTAGTGTAGATGGAGACGGTCAATGTGCGTACGCCCAGAAACTCGGCGGCGCCCACATCATTCAGCGTTTCCATTAGTGCCAAGCTTACGCCAACTGCTACAGCGGGCCGGGCAAGCGGCAATGCGACCCGCCAGAAAATGCCTTTGCGGCTTGCCCCCAGAGTTCGCGCCGCTTCGATGAGGCTGGCAGACTGCGTGAGAAACATTGCCCGCGTAGGAATATAGACATAGGGATAGAGGACGAAGCCCAGCAGAATGATGCACCCTGCCATCGAACGGATATCCGGCAAGCGGAATTGACGCGGGCTGTCGTAGCCAAGAACGAAGCGAACCGCGCCTTGCACCGGACCGATGGGATGCAGAATATCAAGGTAGGCATAGGCGATAATGTAGGTCGGCACGGCCAGTGGCAGCAAAAGCGCCCACTCCAGCATGCCCCGCCCACGAAAATCATAAGCCGTCACCAGCCACGCCGTCGATGTTCCAAGAACAGCGGCGATGATGCCGACCCCCGTGAGCAAGATTACAGTTTCGAGAAGAGCAGATGGCAAGCTGGTAGCAAACAGGTGCGCCCATAGGCCAGCCGAGCCCTGAAAGGCTTCCAATGCAAGGGCCAGAACAGGCAGCAAAACCAGAACTGCGACGAAGACCGAGAGCCATAGCCAGCTGCTCCCTGCCCTTGCAGGTTGCAAAATTCGTTTCCGCATGGCTGCAAGGACTTGCATCGGTTTCTCTATAGTGCAACGCCGGCACATTATGTACCGGCGTTAATTTTCTTAATTTGCTGACTTTTAGTTGTCGAAGCCGACTTTGTCGACCAGTTCGCTTGCCTGCTTGCGATGGCTGACGATTTCAGACAGCGGAACACTGTCGATCTTCAGTTCACCGAATGATTCCACGATGGGGTCGAGCGGCGCGCCCTGTTTGACCGGATATTCGAAATTGGCCTTGGCGTAGAGTTGCTGGGCCTCATCAGATACCAGATATTCGAGGAGCTTGACTGCTGCGTCCTTATTGGGCGCATTCTTGGCAACGGCTGCGCCACTGATGTTGACCTGCGTTCCGCCATCCTTGAACGTAGGCAACAGAACCTTGATGCCCTCGCCCCATGCCTTCTGCTCGTCGCCGCCCTTACCAGAACGCATCAGACCGACATAATAGGAATTCGCGACTGCAATATCACAAATACCGCCGACGATATCCTTGGCTCCATCGCGATCTCCACCAGCGGCTTTACGTGCGAGGTTATCCTTGAGACCCTTGAGCCATTCTTCGGTCTTTTCCGGACCATAATGCGCGATATAGTCCGCGAAGAGAGCTGTATTGTAAGGATGCTGGCCAGCCCGGATGCAGATTTTGCCCTTCCACTTCGGATCGGACAGGTCTTCGTAGTTGATCTTGTCGAGCTCAAGGTCCTTCGCGGCATAGACGATGCGAGCGCGCATGGACAGTGCGAACCAGTTGTCCTTTGCGTCACGAAGCTGTTCCGGAACGGCTTCTTTCAGCACCTTGGAATCGACAGGCTGGGTGAGACCCTTGTCGACGAGATCAACCAGATTACCGGCATCGACCGTCATCAGAATATCGGCTGGCGAATTGGCTCCTTCGGAAGCTACACGCTCCGCCAGACCGTCTTTCAGAAACACCGTGTTGACGGTAATGCCCGTGGAAGATTTGAAGGCATCGAGCAGTGGCTGAATGAGACCCGGTTCGCGTGTCGTGTAAATGTTCACTTCATCTGCGTGGGCAGTCCCCGCAAAAAGCGTTACTGCGGCGAGAGCAAGACCAGAACGCGCAAATTTGGACATTTTACCTCCAGATGGACCTGTTTCATTTTGAAATATGAGCGAACTAATCAAGTTATAAGGTGAGGCGCGCTGACGGTCAATTGCCCCCGAGGACTTTGATGGTATATTTTTCATTCACTTGGGGAAAATCAGCGCTTTATCCCAATCCGGACGCAGAACAATATCGGTCGCAGAGGTTGGAAGCCGCAGTGTCGTGCGCACGCGCAGGCGCGAAGTTGTGCCCGGCACCCTCACGACCAGTTCTTCGATTTCGCCGAGAAACGTCCGCGATTCAATATACCCCCGCAATGAATCTTCAACAGTCTCTCCGTCGAGGAGGATCGTAAAATCGCGCGGACGTAAGTAAGCAAACGCTTCAGTGCCTGGTGCAAACCGTTCTGCCGTGGGAATCTCTCCAAGAGAAGTAACTAACTTATCACCTTCGACTTTTCCCAGTATGGCGTTGAAATCACAGAAAAAATCTGCCGCATAACGGTTCACGGGCCGGTCGTGAAGTTCGCGGGCCGTGCCGTTCTGCACTATTCCCCCGGAACGCATCAGCACAACGCGATCCCCCGTAGATAGCGCTTCTTCAGCTTCGTGCGTTACGATGATCGCCGTAGTGCCAAGTTCCCTCAACAAAGCCACCGTCTCATGGCGAACCCGCGCGCGCAGTCCTCTATCAAGATTCGAAAAAGGCTCGTCCATCAGCAGAAGATGTGGGTTCGGAGCAAGGGCACGAATAAGGGCAACACGTTGCTGCTCGCCCCCTGACAGCATATGCGGATAGCGTCCCGCCATGTGCGAGAGCGACACCAACTCGAGAAGTTCTCTTGCCCGCGCGTTCGCTTCAGCGCGGGATACCCTTCGCAAACCGAACAGGATATTTTCCTTGACCGTTAAATGCGGAAACAAGGCATAATCCTGAAAGACCACACCAACGTTCCGTTTTTCCGGCTCGACAAAAACCGATGGGCCGACAAACATCTTGCCGCCCATGGCCAGTGTTCCACTGTCTGGAACATCGATGCCCGCGATAATGCGCAACAGGGACGTCTTTCCGCAGCCTGAATGACCAACCAGACAGATTATCTCGCCAGCCTGAACATCAAGAGAAACACCGTTGAGCGCACGCACTGCGCCAAACTGACGGGTAATACCGGACAGGGTCAGTGCTAGACCGGAATGACCGGAAACCTGCCCTTCATCGTGCGGGTTGCGTGCTGCGTCCATAAGCAAGATCGCGTATCCTGATTGCAGTTCAGGCGGATATAGAGGCACATTCCTCAGAAAGCTACCAAAACAGGACGGATTATCTCAGGAATATCGTAACTAAGTATTTCCATACCGGCTTATCCTGTTGATCGTAAACGAAAAGCGAGCCATGTTCACGATGCTTCCATATGCCCAAATCACCCAATCGCATTGCAGGAGAATACCGAAATGGGGCCGGTCACGGATAAGGTGGCGACAGCCGAGAGCTTGCCGCAAGAAACTAAGATCGCAATCATCGGGGGCGGTGTTATCGGTGTTTCGACAGCCCTTTTTCTGGCCGAGCGCGGCATTCCCGTCACTCTCCTTGAAAAGGGCGAGATCGCAGGCGAGCAATCGAGCCGCAATTGGGGCTGGTGTCGCCGTACGGGTCGCGACAGCCGCGAAATGCCGCTGATTGTCGAAAGCATGCGGCTATGGGAAGGCATGAATGAACGTACCGGACGCGAAACCGGCTTCCGCGTGACCGGAATTGCCTACACAGCGGAAAAAGAAGAGCAGATGGCTCTTTACGCTGAGTGGATCAAGCTGGCCCGCGAACAGGGCATTGAAACAGAACTTCTCAATGCCGAGCAGGTCTCGGCACTGGTACCCGGCGTCAATCGCCGGCTCTTAGGCGGCATGATTACACCGCTGGATGGACGTGCGGAACCGCAAAAGGCGGTACCGGCATTTGCCGCAAAAGCGCAGGAGAGCGGGGCCGTCATTTTACAGAACTGCGCTGTGCGTGGCATTGAGACCGCCAATGGGCGCGTTACCGCTGTCCTTACCGAAAAAGGTCGCCTTCGCTGCGAGGCAGTGGTCGTTGCGGGCGGAGCCTGGTCAAGACTTATCGTTTCTGCCTTCAATGCCCACCTGCCGCAGTTGAAAGTTCGTTCCTCCGTCTTCCGTACCGCTCCTATCGACACCGGTGTGGAACCAGCGATAGCATTTTCCGATTTTGCCCTGCGCAAAAGGCTTGATGGCGGCTATACCGTCGCTAGCCTTGGCGGGTCCATTGCCGATATCGTGCCCGACAGTTTCCGGTTCTTCCGCGATTTCATACCGTCGCTTTCGACCGAATGGCGGTCATTACGCTTCCGGTTCGGCAAACGCTTCTTCGAAGAAGCTTTCCAATGGAAGCTTCGTCCGGCAGATCAAATCTCTATTTTCGAGAAAATTCGAACGCTCGACCCTGCTCCGCACAGGGCTGCCAACGCTCAGGTGCTGACAAAGCTCAAGCAAGCAATCCCCTCTTTCGCCCCAGCGATAATAGCGCAGGAATGGGCAGGGCTCATCGACACGATGCCGGATGTCATTCCGGTCATCTCCCCACTTCCGGGCGTGGAAGGATTAATCGTAGCAACAGGCTTTTCAGGACATGGTTTCGGCATCGGCCCGGGCGCGGGAAAGCTGGTGGCCGATATGGTTACTGGTGAAACGCCGGTCGTTGATCCTTCGGCGTTTCACATATCCCGTTTTTCCGATGGCTCGAAAATACGCATCGAGAACTGGGGCTGATTATTCGATCACCCCACAGGCAAATCGGGCTCCGCCGCCTCCAAGCGGTTTGGGCTCGTCGGAATAATTGTCACCGCCTACATGAACCATCAAAGCTCTGCCTTTGATTTCATCAAGCGATTTGAGACGGGGTGCTGTCACGCTCTGAGTTACATTACCTTGGGCGTCCGCCTTAAGCAGAGGCAAGTCGCCAAGATGTCCCTCGCCTTCCGGTCCCATGTGGTGCTTGGTATGGGAAGGGTCATAATGTCCACCGGCCGCTTGCGCAGGAACTGTTTTTCCATCCTGTTCCGCAGGTGCACAGCTTCCTTTTTCGTGAACATGGAAGCCGTGCTCACCTGCAGGAAGACCGCGCAAATTGGGTTTGAATTGCAATCCGTGACCAGTTTGCGAGATCGTGACTGTACCGATTTCCTTCCCTTGGCCAGTTGGCAGGGCTTCGTAGAGTTTGACGCTCATATCCGCTGCAATAGCTGGAACTGTCAGAAGCATCATTGCTGAAGCAATCAATAACGGCTGCATGGTTTCCTCCTGATCGCGATCATTCGTGGTGGGAGGACAACGCGCGCCGCTCGAAATTGTTCGAAATAAAAGTGTCGGAGGGAACCGCGTGACAATCGTCTGCCACGCGGCGCGGCGCGGATCAGATCGTTATGAACTGAGCCATCATGCCCACATCTTCGTGTTCCAACACATGGCAATGAAACATGAATGGATGGCTTTTTATCGCTTCGCGGTCGAAATGAACCAGTATCTCGGCCTTGCCATCAATCAAAGCGGTATCCTTCCATCCCGACTGATGCGCGGGTGGCGCTTTGCCGTTCATGGAAAGAATGCGAAACGATGCTCCATGGATATGGAATGGATGCGGCATCTCCTTCGTTGTAAGCTCCCATATTTCCCAGGAACCCAGCCTGACCTCGACATCAATGCGATCCATATCAAAGGGTTTGCCCGCAATCGCCATTTTCACCCCCGACGATAAGGCTTGAAGCGCTGGCCCGGCGTCCGAGGAACTTCTGGCTCCATGCATATCATGATCCATAGCGCCCGACTGCGTCGCGCTCATGTCCATGTTACCCATGTTATGTCCGGCATGAGGATCGGCTGACGGTTCAGTCATCATCAGCTTCATATTTTCCGCCATCCGCTCGTCGAAAAAGAATGAACGGCGGCGTACGGAGAGCTTTTCATCTGGCGCGCCAGGACCATCGAGACGATCTGGAAAGGCCCTGATTTTCGCTTGCAATGCATTGTCCACCACAAACCGCATCAAATGAAGATCGCCGCCACCGCTGTCATTGCCATAGGTTAGTAAGTCGACCGCGTCGACTTTGGAAAAATCCACCAGAACCTCGTAGCGCTCACCAGGACTGATGGACAGCCTTTCCACTGGTTCAGGCTTTTCAATGAAGCCGCCATCCGACGCAATGACGAGCAAAGGCTGGTTATTGCTAAGGCGGATATGAAAATTTCGCGCATTGGCACCATTGAGGATACGCAGACGGACGACAGAAGCAGGGACGCGCGCTTCCGGTGAAACCGTGCCGTTCACGATAAGTCTGTCGCCACGGAAACCATGCATCAAATCCATGATATCGGGCTGGTATACGTTGCTACCCTCAATAACCCGGCGATCCTGAAACACCAGCGGAAAATCATCTATACCGTAGTCTTCAGGCAGGCCGCGTACAGCATCCTTGCCGTCAGTCACGACCATGAGACCTGCGATGCCTAGATGCGCCTGACGGGCGGTGTTTCCATGCAGATGCGGATGGAACCAGTTGAAAGAGGCGGGCTGATTAACCGTGATTTTCGGTTTCCATTCCGCACCCGGCGCGATCACATTATGAGGTCCGCCGTCGAGCACGGATGGAACGAAAAGCCCGTGCCAATGAAGCGTGGTCTCTTCATCCATGCCGTTTTCTACGGAAAGGGTGACCGTTTCCCCATTCTTCAAGCGCACGAGCGGGCCAAGATAGGTGCCGTTGACGCCCGCGGATTCTGCTTCGCTTCCGTCTTCAAAACTGTGGCGTCCTGTCTGCACCTTGAGTTTGACAACACCCGATGCATCCGGTTCAACCAGAGGAGGCAAAGGCAAAGGTCGCCCAGCAGGAGCTGGCGAGGAGGACGCTGCGCCGTTGCCCATATGCTCATGGGCGTCTTGAGCAAAGCTGTCAAATGGGCGGATGGCCGTGACAAAGGCCGCGCCGGCCGCGAGAGCCAGCAAGCGGCGACGTGTAATTCCAGTCATGGTAAGTCTCCAGACAATAATCATGATAGCCGCCGACTTCGGCGGCGATTTCCAAGATCAAGCCTGAAGCGATATGGGCGGTCGCAAATCTCTGTGGGGAGATTCGCCGTTCAGCGCCGCGACGAGCGGTGGCAAACCAAATTCCTGTGCGGGAACATTGGCGCGCAAATCCGTGCCAAGCTGAACAACACAGCCGCATGTCATCATGACACAGGCATTGGGCGCTTTGGCTCCGTGATCCATCGGTGCAGTTTGGCCCCTGTTCGTCCCCACCGATATGTCATCCATCTGATGCGGCGTGTTCACGTGGCAATCAGGAACCATCTGCGCTGCAAGCGCATCGTGCGCCATCGCGTAACAGAGTTGAGCAGAAACGAGAAACAGGAGCGAAAGCAATGTCGCGAGCACAAGGGAAGGCAAGCGCAAGACCGCATGGCCCCGCGCTGTATTCCTCAAGCCGATATCGTACTTTGCTCGATACATCTTGTTTCCAAATGGACGACACGAGAAATCTAATCGCCCGTTACGGCAATTAAAAGACCTGACGAAGCGCTAACGGGAATTTTACCCACTTTCGCTTTTCTTTCCAAAACAGCCTTTTCGAAATCATAAAATTGCTCAAAAGCTGTTTTCCGCTTGCGATTCTATACTCCCCAGTTTTAAAGAAGCCATATCTCGGGCTCCTCCCCAAAATTAGACGGCCCGCAAATATTGGATCTGATACAATGACTGTCGCTGTAGCGGTTTCTCCGCAGAAAAATTCCGCGCGCCGTGTTCTGGCCGCGAGCATGATCGGCACAACGATCGAATTCTTTGACTTCTATATTTACGCAACCGCCGCGGTGATCGTGTTCCCGCATCTGTTCTTCCCGGCAAGCGACGGCAATTCCGCGCTTCTTCAGTCTTTAGCGACCTTTGCGATTGCATTCTTTGCCCGCCCCATCGGCGGAGCACTGTTCGGCCACTTCGGAGATAAGGTCGGTCGCAAGGCGACGCTGGTTGCAGCGCTCATGACAATGGGTATTTCCACGGTCGCCATCGGTTTCCTGCCAACCTATGACTCGATCGGCGTCTGGGCAGCTCTCCTGCTGGCTCTCTGCCGCCTTGGTCAGGGACTTGGTCTCGGTGGCGAATGGGGCGGTGCGGTATTGCTTGCAACTGAAAATGCACCGGAAGGCAAACGGACATGGTATGGCATGTTCCCGCAGCTCGGCGCTCCGGTTGGCTTCATTCTTGCAACGGGGATATTCCTCGTTCTTGCTGAGGCTCTGACTGAAGAACAGTTTTTTGCGTTCGGCTGGCGTATTCCATTCATCGCCAGCGCCCTTCTGGTCGGCGTAGGCCTGTTCATCCGCCTGAAGATTGCCGAAACGCCGGAATTTCAGAAGGCAATCGACAAAGCCGAACGCGTCGAAGTGCCTGTCGCAACATTGTTCAAGAAGCACAAGATGAGCCTTGTCCTCGGTACCATCGGCGCGGTCGCGACCTTCGTCCTGTTCTATCTCATGACGGTCTTCTCGCTAGGTTGGGGCACGCGCGCCCTTGGCTATAGCCGCGAGGAATTCCTTATTCTTCAGATGATCGGTGTGGTCTTTTTCGGCCTTATGATCCCTGTGGCCGCGCTGCTGTCCGACCGTTTCGGTATGCGCCCTGTCATGATCATCGTCACTGTGCTGATCGGCATCTACGGTTTCATCATGGCACCTTTGTTCATGGCTGGCACTGCCGGGGTTCTCGCATTCCTTATCATCGGTTTTGGCTTGATGGGACTTACCTACGGCCCAATCGGCGCGGCGCTTGCCGAACCGTTCCCGACTTCGGTCCGCTACACCGGCGCATCGTTGACGTTCAATCTGGCAGGCATTCTTGGCGCTTCGGTTGCCCCCTACATAGCGACGTGGCTCGCAACGCACTATAGCTTCGACTATGTCGGCTATTACATGGTTGCCGCTGCTGTGGTCTCACTCATCGGCTTTGCCTTTATTTCGTTCAAGCGAGACGAATAACAGGTTTACGAAGCAAAAGGCCCGCGCGGAGCAATCCGCGCGGGCCTTTTCTTTCAGAGGGACATAAGCCCTTATTCGGTATCAGCGGCTTCCAGTGCGATAGCCACCGACTGGATGATCGATGCAAAACGAACGGCCGTCTGGATCGCTTCCGACTTAACATTGGCCTTGCGTAGAACTTCCTCATGCGCATCGATGCACATGCCGCAGCCGTTGATGGCGGATACCGCCAGAGACCAGAGCTCGAAATCAACCTTATCAACGCCCGGATTGCCGATCACATTCATGCGCAGCTTTGCCGGCATGGTGCGATAGTCCTTGTTGGTCGCAAGATGCACGAAGCGGTAATAGACGTTGTTCATCCCCATGATCGATGCGGCCGACTTTGCAGCTTGAACAACGGATGCGTCGACCTTGTCAGCTGCTTCAGCAACAAGTGCCTTCCGTACATCGGCGTTGCGAGAGGCAATGCCGCACGCAACGAACAGGCCGTATTTCTGCTGTGGCGACAGTGTTTCGTCGCCTGCCATGGACGAAAGATTGAGACGGACGTCCTTGGCGAAATCCGGGATCTTTGACTTCAGTTCATCGATGGACATGAAACCCTCTTATCGGTCATTCAATATTCGATAAAAGAAAGGCGGGCCTTGACCCGCCTTTCTGAACCCAAACAGGGTCTATCAAGCAGCCTTGAGCGTCTCGCCACCGACTTCGCGGTTGCACGGGCAGAGTTCATCGGTCTGCAGCGCATCGAGAACACGCAGCGTATCCTTCGGAGCACGGCCAACGTTGAGGTTGGTTGCGTAAACGTGCTGGATTGTGTTGTCTGGATCGACAACGAAGGTATAGCGGTAGGCCACGCCATCCGGCGAACGAACGCCCAGGCCATCAACCAGCGAGCCGTTGGTGTCGGCAAACGACCAGATCGGCAGCTTGTCCAGGTCCTTATGATCGCGACGCCATGCAAGCTTTACGAACTCATTGTCAGTCGAACCGCCCAGAACGACCGCGTCGCGATCTTCGAAATCCGATGCAAGACGCGCAAACTCGGCGATTTCTGTCGGGCAAACGAAGGTGAAATCCTTCGGGTAGAAGAAGATGACCTTCCACTTGCCTGCGAAGCTTGCTTCGGTAATTTCTTCAAACGCCGAAACGCCGTTTTCTTCGTGATGGTTGAAGCCGGGCTTGACGCCGGTGACCTTGAAAGAGGGGAGCTTGTCGCCGATACCGAGCATTTTATACCTGCCTGTAATTTCGGTTGTTATGCGAAATTTCTGAATTTTCAGAATTTTTCGTCCTGCGACTCGTATATAGGGCTTCTTGCCTAATCGGTCAAAGCGATTATATCGATCAATTCTATCGATTTTAACGATGAGAAAAGCCTCAGATTGATGCTCAACATCAGTGTCCGTCAACTCCATTACTTTATGGCTCTCGTAAAAGCGGGTTCCTTCTCACGAGCAGCCGAGGTTGTAGGCGTAACACAATCGACATTGAGCGCGGCCATTCAGGCGCTTGAAACAGAACTTGGCGTAACACTGATTGATCGCTCAGGCAGACGAATGCAGCTTTTGCCTGCTGGTGAAGATTTTCTGGAGCGAGCCCGCACTATCGTAGCGCTCATCGAAGAACTACCTGAACATGCGCGGCAGGCGGAACGTCCGCTGACGACCAGATTGCGGATGGGGGTAATTCCATCGATAGCGCCTTTTCTGCTGCCTAAAGTTCTGCCTGCGACTTCCAAAGCTTTTCCCGAACTGCAGCTTACCATTCGTGAAGGCCTCACGCGCTCCCTGCTCGACAGCTTGCGTTCAGGTTCGCTCGATGTGGCGCTTGTTGCCCATCCCTACGATCTCGATGAATTCGAAGTATCAGAGCTTGGTCAGGATATCTTCTATCTGGCGGTTCGGCGTGACCATGCATTGGCCAATCGCGACCGGGTCGATGCCGACGATTTGCAGGACCAGCCATTTCTCCTGCTCGAAACAGGGCATTGTCTTCGTGAACATGTCATGGCCGCCATTGGGTCCACGCCAGCGCAAGCAAGCGGCGATGTTCATGCTACATCGATCACGACCCTCGTGCAGCTTGTCGATTTTGGAATGGGCGTCACTCTCTTGCCGGAGGTAGCGGTCAAAGCGGGTGTGACGCGAGGAACCGAACTGAGCATCGTTCCTTACGACGGCAAGAACAACTACCGGTCTCTAGTTCTTGTTTGGCGCTCCAATGCTGCACGCCGTAACGAGTTTGAGCTCTTCGCGGACCATCTGCGCTGCAAATGCGTGAAGCCGCTCTAGAGAACCCCCCAGGCACGAAACCGCCCGCGTCCGGTGATCTCTCTCAGATTGAGTTCCGAGATAAGTTTCAGCGCCCCCTGTTGCGTAACCCGCAGTTCCCTTTCCACCATCTGGCTGGAAATAACAGGACTGCGCAGCACCATTTCCATCAGTTCAGGCAGTCGCGAATTGGACCTGCGCCCCTTGAGCTTTCGCTGCATCTGTTCACGCGCCAGAAGCAACCGGTCATGCTCCTTCATGGTCAGGTCAGCGGCCTCTTCAATACTTTCAAAAAACGTCTTGAGACGGATCAGACGATTGGAGGAGCGACGTTCATCCGGTCGTTTCGCGCGAAGGCCGAGACTGACTGTCGGCAGATGCCCTTTTGCGAGACCGCTCTGGCGCAGGAATGCGGCTGTCAGCAATCTCCCTATCCATGTCGATCGCTGCACAACTTCCAGCGAGAACCAGGCATCATGGATCAATGCTGCACGCATAAGAGGCGGCAAATGTCTGGTGTTGGCAAGACAATCGCGCCATTCCTGCAAACGCGCCTCCTCATCCCAGTCATCGTCGTAAAGCAACGTATCGCGCGCTGTCATTTCCGGTGTGGACTTGCCGGGCACCATACCTTCCAGAAGGGCACCGGTCCGGGCAAGAAGGTTGTCGATGTCATTGAGCAGCGGATCGAACTCCTCATCCGACGTCCCGCGAGGTTCGATTTCCGAAGATGCGACCTCAATCGAGCGACCAAGCAACTGATGGATACCAGCGGGCCCAAGAGCCCAATCAGCAGATTTTCCAGCAATCAGCCGACGCATACGCAAAACGGCGTGCGCAACGGTCAGGGCATGACTCGGCATCCGGCTGTCCATCAAAGCATCATGCAAGACCAAGTCTTCCAGATGCACCAGTTCGCCTTCAAGCCACATCGAAGCGACTGCATCATGCATATGCATCCGTTCGATCATGCCTTCGCGAATGGGTGAGCGCGAAAGCCGCTCGTCGAGCCGAACCAGAGCCGCGGTAGCATTGCTCACGGGCACAAAAAACTCTTCGAACGGCAAATCATCGATCTTGTAGGCCATGTCCCGCATATCGCAAGCGATTGCGGCAAAAGGCAAACGAAATTGCCGCCTTACCCCAGGACTTCCGCAACTTTGACAATGCGCCCTTCCCTGACCGAACGAAGAGCAGCCTCGGCGAGGGCCAGAGCCTGCAATCCATCTTCTGCTGAAGGATACGGCGCTTTTCCTGTGTCGAGCGCATCGATAAACGAGGCGATTTCTGCGGCGTAGGCGGCAGTGTAGCGGGTCATGAAAAAATCGTGCAATGGCGGCCGGTTATAGCCGTCTTTAGAAGCGACCTCTATTGATACAGGACGCTGGTTTTCCGCCGAAACAGCGCCGAGCGATCCGTGGACTTCAATACGTTGGTCGTAGCCATAGGTAGCGCGGCGCGAATTGGAAATGATGCACTGTCGCCCGGAAGCGGTGGTCAGGATGACGCTCGCGCTATCATAATCGCCGAGTTCTCCGATTTTGGGATCGACAAGAACCGAGGCCGACGCCGATACGCTCTCAATTTCCTCGCCAAGGAGAAAACGCGCCATATCGAAATCGTGGATCGTCATGTCGCGAAAAATGCCCCCGGATACTTTGATATATTCGGCGGGTGGCGCGCCCGGATCGCGACTCGTGATCGTCACCATTTCAACATTGCCGATCCGTCCGTCTTCAATGGCTTTTCGGACTGCCGCAAAATGCGGATCGAAACGGCGATTGAAGCCCAGCATCACTTTTGCGCCGGTTTCGCGAATAACATTAAGACAGCCTCGCACACGCGCAATATCAAGATCGATGGGTTTCTCACAAAAAACAGCCTTGCCGGCGCGAGAAAAGCGTTCGATAAGATCGGCATGTGTATTGGTCGGCGTGCATATCAGCACAGCATCGATATCGTCTGACTTTTCGATTTCGCCGATGGTTCGGATGTCCGCACCGGCTGGATCGGCAATTGCCCTTGCCGCGGCCTCATCGGCATCTGCGACGGCGACCAGTCGGGCGCGCTTGTCCGCAGCGATTGCGCCTGCATGAACCTTGCCGATACGCCCCGCGCCGAGCAATGCCAGACGTGTCACCATTGCCTCATCCTCCCAGAAAATGGCCATCTTCAAACGAGTGAAGATACGATATGGAATATTTATTCCATTTTGCTAGAATGTGACATAAAGATTGTCAAGAGACCATATTGAAAGGCCAATGATGGATTCCCCTACACCGTCATCAATCAGCGTCCCGACGAATATCAAGGAATTCGAAGCGAAGTTGCTGGAGGTATCCGACCGTTTGCCGAAGCGGCTCAAACAGTGTGCTGATTTCGTCGCGGCTAACCAGGATCGTATCGCCGTGTCGACCGTCGCCGAGATGGCTGAAGGCGCAGGCGTACAGAGTTCCGCCTTCATGCGGTTCTGCCAAATCATGGGTTTCTCCGGCTTTTCGGAAATGCAGAAACTGTTTCGGGATTCCTATGCGGGCGGCTGGCCTGATTATTCGACCAGATTGCAACATCTGCGCGAAACCGCAACGGGCAGCGCCCCTGCGCTTCTTGCGGAGTTTGCCGAGGCCGGACGCACCTCCCTCGAAGGCTTGCTCAAAACCATTGATCCTCAAGCACTCGAAAAGGCTGTTCAGCTTTTGGCGAGCGCGCACACGATCCACATCGTTGGAATCCGTCGCGCTTTTCCAGTTGCAAGCTATCTGGCTTACGCGTTGGAAAAAATGCACGTTCCTGCCATGTTGCACAGCGCCGTTGGCAAACTGGAAAACCTGCATGCTATTCGCGAAGGCGATGTGCTTCTGGCAATTACGTTTTCCCCTTACTCGCCCGAAACCGTCGCCATGGCCGAAGCCGTCGCCGCGCGCGGTATTGACGTCGTTGGCATCACAGACACATTTGTCAGCCCAATGAGTAAATCCGCCAAGCAGACATTGCTGGTTTCAGAAGTGGATTTCGGCGCATTCCGTTCGCTCTCCGCAACGCTTTGCCTCGCTATAGCACTGGCTGTGGCGGTGGGGACACTACGTCAAGGCGACTGATCCTTTGTATGCATCATTCCATTTTTCGGTTGAAATGGAATAATAAATCCATTTTAATCGAAAATGGAATACCTGCTATGCGTACTGAATCGTGCGGCTATGGCAGCAATAAGAATGCAGAGGGAGGAACCTGATGAAGCGGCTCGACTTGATCACAATTGGCCGATCTTCGGTGGACCTGTATGGCGCGCAGGTTGGCGGGCTTCTGGAAGACATGGCCTCCTTCAACAAATATGTTGGCGGCTCCCCCACCAACATTGCAACCGGAACTGCAAGGCTCGGCCTCAAATCGGCATTGATCACGCGTGTCGGCGATGAGCACATGGGGCGTTTCCTTCTGCGCGAACTCGAACGCGAAGGCGTGGACACACGCGGTATCGTTACCGATCCGGAACGCCTGACCGCCCTGGTCATCCTCGGCATTCGCGACCAGCAACATTTTCCGCTGATCTTCTATCGCGAGAATTGTGCCGACATGGCTTTATGCGAGGACGACATCGATCCGGCCTTCATCGCCGAAACCAGCTGCGTGTTGGCCACCGGCACACATCTTTCGCATCCGAAGACCGAAGCAGCCGTCCTTAAGGCACTCCATCTTGCCCGAGGGAACGGCAGCCGCACAGCACTCGACATAGACTACCGCCCCAATCTATGGGGGCTTTCCGGTCATGGCGATGGTGAAAACCGTTTCATCGAATCCGCCGCCGTCACAGCCAAGCTGCAATCGACACTTCATCTGTTTGATCTCATCGTCGGAACGGAAGAGGAGTTCCACATCGCAGGCGGTTCGACCGATACGCTTCAGGCGCTGAAAGCCGTGCGCGATGTGACGAGTGCCGCACTGGTCTGCAAACGCGGTCCGATGGGAGCGGTGATTTTCGAAGGCCCAATTCCTGACAGTCTCGACGAGGGACAGAGCGGCGAGGGTTTTCCGATTGATGTTTTCAATGTGCTTGGCGCAGGCGACGGGTTTATGTCCGGACTTTTGCGTGGCTGGCTGAAGGACGAAGACTGGCCTACCAGCCTCAAATTCGCCAATGCCTGCGGCGCCTTTGCAGTCTCGCGGCATGGATGCACGCCAGCCTATCCAAGTTGGGAAGAGCTTCAGTATTTTTTCCGCACTGGCATTCGCAACAAGGCTTTGCGCAAGGATGCGGCCCTGGAGCAGATACACTGGTCCACCAACCGCAATGGCAACTGGCCGCATATGCGTGTCTTCGCATTCGACCACCGCATCCAACTAGAAGAAATGGCAGCCGAAGCGGGTGTTTCAACCGAAAAGATCGGGGAATTCAAACAGCTTTGCTTGAATGCTGCCTTGCAGGTCGCAAACGGGTCCAAGGGTTACGGAATATTGTGCGACGGGCGGCTTGGCCGCGATGCGCTTTACCGGGCGGCGGGTACGGGCTTGTGGATCGGACGTCCTACTGAATGGCCCGGTTCGCGTCCACTTAAACTGGAGCCGGAACTCGGACCGGACTGCGGCGGACTTGTGGAGTGGCCTGTCGAGAATGTGGTAAAATCGCTATGCTTCTATCACCCGGATGACCCGGCCGAGTTCAAGGCGCAGCAGGAAGAAACTGTTTTACGTCTTTTCGCAGCTACCCGGCGTAACCGACTGGAATTCCTGTTCGAAATCATTCCATCCAAAGCGGGGCCGGTCGATGACAACACGACAGCTCATGTGATTGAGCGGTTCTATGAGATCGGTGTTTATCCCGACTGGTGGAAGCTTGAACCCATGAAAACCAAGGCAGCCTGGGCCAATGCTTGCGATGCGATTACCCGTAACGATGCACACACACGCGGCATTGTTGTCCTGGGACTGGATGCACCCGTCGAGGAACTGGAAGCCAGTCTCGCCATTGCTGCCGAGTTCGACCTCGTCAAAGGTTTCGCAGTCGGGCGCACGATCTTTGGTGATGCAGCGCGCAAATGGCTGAATGGTTCGATCAGCGACGAAGAAGCAGTCGCCGACATGGCCGCACGCTATCGCAGCCTTTGCAACGTTTGGGACAGCGTGCGCAAATATTGAGTTCGTTCTGCCGGGAGGAAGCTGGAGGAGCTATGAGAACCATTCGATTGACCGCCGCGCAGGCATTGGTGCGCTATCTCGCAAACCAGCTGACGCCGGAAGGAGAGACTTTTATCGCAGGCGTCTGGGCCATTTTCGGTCACGGTAATGTGGCCGGGCTTGGCGAGGCGCTTTACGGCATTCGTGAGGAATTGCCCACATGGCGCGGCCACAATGAACAGACCATGGCCCATGCGGCCATTGCTTATACCAAACAGCTTGGCCGCAAACGCGCTTGCGCCGTCACCTCCTCCATAGGCCCCGGGGCGACGAACATGGTCACGGCAGCAGCACTTGCCCATGTAAATCGCCTGCCGGTTCTTCTTATTCCCGGCGACGTCTTTGCCAATCGGGGGCCTGATCCCGTCTTGCAGCAGATTGAAGACTTCAATGACGGCACCATGAGCGTCAACGACTGTTTTCGTCCGGTCAGCCGATATTTCGACCGGATCACCCGGCCGGAACAACTTCTCACTGCGCTGCCTCGTGCCTTCCGCACCATGACTGATCCGGCTGATTGCGGACCGGTGACGCTTGCCTTTTGCCAGGATGTGCAGACGGAGGCGTATGACTGGCCGGAAGAGTTCTTTGAACAAAAAGTCTGGTACTGGCGCCGCCCGCCGCCTGATGAGAATGAACTGAATGCTGCAGCAGGAGCAATCAAGGCCGCGCTCAAACCCGTCATTGTGGCCGGCGGTGGAGTACATTACTCCGGCGCGCACGAAGCGTTGCGCAGTTTTGCGGAAACGCACGGCGTTCCGGTCATTGAAACACAGGCTGGCAAATCGGCCCTGCCATGGAATCATCCACTCAACTTCGGCCCTGTGGGCGTCACCGGGGCGGACAGCGCTAATGCAATCGCAGCAGAAGCTGATCTCGTAATCGGCGTTGGCACGCGCTTTCAGGATTTCACGACTGGATCATGGGCGCTGTTCAAGCATCGGGGACGCAAGCTGCTCTCGCTCAACGTCCAACCCTATGATGGCTCAAAGCACGGTTCGCTGCCGTTGATTGCGGATGCAAAGGTTGGTCTTGAAGCTCTATCAAACGCGATTGGCAGCTATAAGCGCCAACCCGTGGATACCACATTGAAAGAGAAATGGTTTGCGGCGGCAGACCGTTTCACAGCCGCCCCCAGCGATAGCAACACCTTGCCGACCGATATGCAGGTGATTGGGGCTGTGCAACGTCAGGCACGGGAAAACACCGTCGTCATGTGTGCGGCCGGAACGATGCCCGGAGAGTTGCACCAACTCTGGAAAGCCGGTCGCCCCATGTCCTATCATATGGAGTATGGCTTCTCCTGCATGGGTTATGAAATTGCTGGCGGCCTTGGCATCAAGATGGCCGAACCGGACCGCGACGTCATCGTGATGGTTGGCGACGGCTCCTACATGATGGCCAATTCCGAACTCGCCACCGCCGTCATGATGGGACAGAAGATTACGGTCGTCGTTACCGACAATCGCGGTTTCGGCTGCATCAACCGGCTTCAGATGGCGTCCGGCGGCGCCGAGTTCAACAACCTGCTTGACCATGCCGCCCATATTAATCCGTCGAAGATCGATTTCGCTGCCCACGCCGGAGCGATGGGCGCGGATACGAAGAAAGTAGGATCGATCCGCGAGCTGGAACATGCCCTTGCCGAAGCCAGCAACAGTACGCGCACGACAGTCGTCATTATCGACACCGACCCCTACCCGACGCCTGAAACCGGTGGATGGTGGTGGGATGTTGCCGTGCCGGAAGTGTCCGAGCGCGAACAGGTGCGGGCTGCCCGGAAAGATTATGAAGCCAAGCTCAAAGAAAGAAACTGACCGATGATCCTCTATGGCACCAATCCAATTGCCTGGTCGAACGACGATGATCGCACCCTCGGCGCGCACATCACGCTGGATCAATGCCTCAATGAAACCGCCGAAATCGGCTTCGACGGGATCGAGAAAGGTCATAAGTTTCCGCAGGAAGCCGCCGCTCTTAAAGCCATACTCGAGCCCCGCAAGCTTCGCTACGTATCGGGCTGGCATTCACTCAATCTGTTAGTGAATTCCGTCGAAGAAGAAAAGAAGGCCATGCAGCCTGCGCTCGATCTTCTGAAGGCGATGGGGTCGAAGGTCATCATCGTTTGCGAAACCTCGAACGCCATTCATGGTGACAACGACAAGCCGCTATCCGAGCGTCCGGTGCTGGAAGAAGCGCGCTGGGAAGAATTTGGGACGGGCGTCGAAGCACTGGCAGAATTTGCCGCGGCCCAAGGTATCGCGCTTGTCTACCATCATCACATGGGAACGGTAGTGCAGAGTGAAGACGAGATTGATCTTCTGATGCAGCATACCGGGCCGCACACGAAGCTTCTTCTCGATACCGGTCATTGCCTGTTCGGCGGTGGTGATCCGGAACGGGTTGCCAAAAAGCATATGGACCGCGTCGGTCATATCCACGCCAAGAACGTTCGTCCGGCGGTAGCTACCGAGGTACGGGACCAGAGCCTGTCTTTTCTGGAGGGAGTTCGTCGCGGTGTATTCACTGTTCCCGGCGATGCAGAGGGCGGCGTCGACTTCACGCCTGTG
Organism: Ochrobactrum sp. AP1BH01-1; assembly: GCF_018066705.1. Lineage (NCBI taxonomy): Bacteria > Pseudomonadati > Pseudomonadota > Alphaproteobacteria > Hyphomicrobiales > Brucellaceae > Ochrobactrum > Ochrobactrum sp. AP1BH01-1. The sequence goes on from NZ_JAGPOU010000001.1 coordinate 651,557, forward strand.
CTGAAAGTCGCGGCTGACAAAGCCTATCAGGGCTGGCTGGTGATCGAGGCCGAACAGGACCCGGAAGTTCGCAATCCGTACCAGTATCAGTCACTCGGATTGAAATCACTGAAATCATTCGCACGTGAAGCAGGACTCGACACAGGAGACTGAGACATGGCCAATTTGTTGCGCAAGCCCAAGGGCACGCATGGAAAGGTCCACGACATCACCCCTGAAAGTGCCCAATGGGGCTATGTCGGATTCGGACTCTATCGTCTCAAAGCCGGTGAGAGCGTTTCGGAAAAGACTGGATCGACCGAAGTGATCCTCGTCCTTGTGGAAGGCAAAGCGAAGATTTCCGCCTCTCGCGAGGATTTCGACGAAATGGGCGAACGCATGAGTGTGTTCGAGAAGCTGCCACCACATTGCCTCTATGTTCCAGTTGAAAGCGATTGGAGTGCCACAGCTACCACCGATTGCGTGCTCGCCATTTGTACCGCGCCTGGCAAGCCGGGCCGCAAGGCGCAGAAGCTTGGGCCGGAAAGTCTGACGTTGGAACAACGCGGAAAAGGCGCCAATACCCGCTTTATCCATAACATAGCGATGGAAGGCCGTGACGTTGCCGACAGCCTTCTTGTCACCGAGGTCTTCACGCCACAGGGAAACTGGTCATCCTATCCGCCCCATAGACACGACGAAGACAATTTTCCCGATATGACTTATCTGGAAGAGACCTATTATCACCGCCTCAATCCGGCGCAGGGTTTTGGCTTCCAGCGTGTTTTCACAGAAGATGGAAACCTCGATGAAACCATGGCTGTTGCGGATGGAGATGTCGTACTTGTGCCGAAAGGCCACCATCCTTGTGGCGCGCCCTATGGCTATGAGATGTATTATCTCAACGTGATGGCCGGTCCCCTGCGCAAATGGCGGTTCAAGAACCACCCCGATCACGACTGGATTTTCAAACGCGACAATCCCTAATGTAGCTCTCGCCCGTCTTCGCAGCGAGATCGACTCGTGTAAGCTATCGGCAGGTCAACAGAAGACTTGCTGATTTGTTTTGGGGAGAGCCTATTGAACGAGCGTGTGCGGTTTCAGCTTTCGTCCGCAGTTTTTGTCATTCTGGCACGTGGACCGGAGATTTGCATGTTGCAGCGGAAAGCGACCGGCTGGATGGACGGTTGCTTCAGTATTCCCGCAGGAGGGCTGGATTCAGGCGAAACGATCCGCAGCGCAGCCACCCGGGAAGCCTTTGAAGAGACCGGCGTTGTCATAGCCCCCGAGGCCCTGAAACCGGTCCACACGTTGCATAGTCTGACGGCTGGCAACCAATGGCTTGGTCATTTCTTCCGCGCAGAAGAATGGACCGGCACGCCTACCATATGCGAGCCGGACAAGCATGCCGACCTGCAATGGAGAAATCTGGACAGTCTTCCAGAAAATACCATTCCCTATGTACGGCAGGCGCTTCTCTGCGTCGCCGACAATGAACCCTATTCAGAGTATGGCTGGGAATAACCCCCGAAACGTCGGGACTATCAGTCAGAGACCGGCAACCTTCTTGAGATCATCGATCGCACCGGGCGCTGCTACGAAAACCTTGTTGCCTTTGGTGAGATTGTCTCCGTCAACAGGGAAAGGATGTGCATAACCGCCTGCCTCACGCACGAGGCAAAACCCAGCCATGCAATCCCAGGCATGCATATACGGCTCGTAATAGCCAACCAGCCTGCCGGCCGCGACATAGGCTATCATCAGAGCACCTGAGCCGTTGCGAATGAACGTGCCACCAGCCTCAAGCAGGTCTTCCACGATTTTCGCCACGAGTTGTGGCGTCACATAGTTATTGGCACCGATACCCGTCACCGAGTTACGGATTGTGCGGCTCGGGTCCAGAACCAGTTTCTTGCCGTCAAGCGTCGCGCCGAGACCTTTGGCAGAGGCATAAAGCTCGTCAAAGCAAGGAGCCTGGATTACGCCAATGACAGGCTCTCCGTCTTTAAGAACGGCAATGGAAACGCACCAGTTTGGCATGCCGTTGACGAAAGGACTGGTGCCGTCGATAGGATCCACGACCCAGGTGTAGCCCGAAATGCCGTCATTCAGCCCGTATTCCTCCCCCAGAAAGCCATCTTGCGGAAAGATTTCCGACACACGGGTGCGAATGAGCTTTTCGACGTTCCTGTCAGCAATCGATACCACATCCTGCGGGTCGCGCTTGGTTTCGATAACCAGTGTTTCGCGCCGCTTGAAATAGTCGAGAGCCTTAGCGCCCGCCTCGCGCGCGATCTTTTCGGCAAGCGCCAGCCGCGCTTCTAATTCCTGTCGGGGATGGGACGTCATGATGATTTTCCGATGAGAGATAAAGAAAGGCGCGACGTTTCTGCGCCTATTGATTGATGATAGCAAGCCCGCGCGTTTTGAACTCGATAGAGATATCGGTTTGTGGCGGCAGAGCCTCTTCAACCGCCGGATCGACAATGAAGAGCTTGCCGTGTTCGGTCTCGATTTCATATTCGATATGATCGCCGAGATACGCCGAGTGTGCGACCCGCCCGGGGAAGCCACCACCTGCCTTTGGATGCAAGGTCACTGCATTGGGACGGATAGCAAGCTGCGCCGGACCCGGTCGGGCATTGCGTGCTGCTACCCGGTGGGTCAGGCTGCCCACACGAATGACGGCCTCGGTGCCATCCGCTGTCATCACCTCACATGGAACAACATTCGCCTCTCCCATGAAATCCGCGATGAAGGCGGAGGCTGGCGTTTCATAAAGGTCACGCGGGCTTCCTTTCTGTGCGATATTGCCCTCCTTCATGACAATGATTGTGTCGGAGACGGCCAGCGCCTCGTCCTGATCATGTGTGACATAGACGGCAGTAAAACCGAGCCGCTGCTGAAGCTCCCGAATTTCGGTGCGCACACGGCGGCGCAGGCGGGCGTCGAGGTTCGAAAGCGGTTCATCCAGAAGCAGAACTTGCGGTTCCAGCACCAGAGCACGGGCCACCGCAACACGCTGTTGCTGGCCACCCGACAGCTCTGCCGGAAGGCGATACCCCATTCCTGCAAGACCGACGAGCTTCAGCCCCTCTTCCGCACGTTCGCGCGCTTCGGCCTTCTTGAAACCTGAGGATTCCAGGCCGTAGGCTACATTGTCGAGCGAACTCATGTGCGGAAACAGCGCATAGGACTGGAAGACCATCGATACGTCACGCTCATTGGCTGGCAGATTGGTCACGTCCTTGCCACCGATCAGAATACGGCCTGACGTGGGATGTTCGAGCCCGGCCAGCAATCGCAATGTCGTCGTCTTGCCGCAACCGGACGGTCCGAGCAGCGTAACCAGAGTTCCCGGTTCGACGGTCAAAGACAGGTCGGGCAATGCGGTAAAGTTCCCGAATTTCTTGGTGACGTTCTCAAATGTAACGGAGCCGGGACGGATCGCAGTCATGCGGCTTTCTCCTGACGAACGGTTTTGATGGTAGTGACAGCAGCGACACGGTTTTCGCGTCTCAGCTTGCGTTCACCCACGAGAAGCTGGAAACCTGTGATCACGACGATCATGACCACGATCAGCATTGATGAATACGCAATGGCCACACCGAATTCACCGTTTTCGACCAGGCCGACAATGTAGGATGTCGCCATATTGTACTGCGCTGAGACAAGGAAGATGACCGCGCTGATGGAGGTGATGGCACGCACGAAGGAATAAACCAATGCTGCCGTAATCGCTGGACGCAGCAGCGGCAGAATGACCTTGCGGATGGTGCGGAAGCTGTTTGCCCGGAGCGTCAGGGAGGCTTCATCGAGGCTCTTGTCGAGCTGGCTCATGGCTGCGATACCGCCGCGAACGCCGACAGGCATATTGCGGAATACGAAACATGCAATCAGGATCAGCGCTGTGCCGGTCATTTCAAGCGGAGGCAGATTGAAAGCCATGATGTAGCTGACGCCGATAACCGTTCCGGGAATGGCGAAGCTCAACATCAGGGCGAATTCGAAGATGTTCCGTCCGACGAAACGCTGGCGAACGATCAGATAGGCCGTCAGCAAGCCAACAGCTGCAGTCAGCGGTGCTGAAATCAGCGAGATTTCCATCGTCGTCCAGAACGAATTCCAAGCCACGCCGGTCCATGCAACGCCGTTCTCGGTCCAATTAATCGAAAAGGCACGTGCGTAGTGCTCGACAGTCAATGTATTGTCGAGTCCCCATTGCCGGACGAAGCCGCCGATAAGGATCATCGCGTAAACAACGACAGTGAAAATCATCCACGGAATAACAATGATATAAACGCCGATCTTCAACCCCCGTGGCAACCCGGCATGCATGCCGGAATCGCCCTTGCCGGTCACCGTCGCGAAATTCTTGCCTGAAAGCCAGACACGCTGGATGAGAAACGCGGTCAATGTAAAGCAGAGCAACACGATGGCGAGAACTGCCGCACGAGACGGATCGTTCTGCGCGCCCACCACAGCAAAGAAGATTTCTGTCGAAAGCACGCCATTGCTGCCTCCGAGCACCATCGGATTGCCGAAATCCGCCATGCTTTCTATGAAAGCGATGAGAAATGCATTGGCGAGCCCCGGCGCCATCAGCGGCAACGAAACCCTGCGGAACGTGCGCCAGCGATTAGCACGCAAGGTTTGCGATGCCTCTTCCATCGACGGTGACACGCCTTCGACAACGCCGATAAGCACGAGGAAAGAAATCGGTGTGAATGAGAGGACCTGTGCGATCCATATGCCGGTGAGACCATAGAGCCACCGTCCCGGTTCAACGCCGAATATATTGGAAATCTGTTCAGTTACCACGCCTGCGCGACCGAAAAGCAGCGTCAACGCCAAACCGACTACGAAGGGCGGCGTAATGATAGGCAATATGGTGAGAAGCCGAAGACCTTTCTTGAAAGGGAAAGCGGTGCGGGTAGTGACCAGTGCAAAGGCGAGGCCCAGCACTGTGGACCCCGTCGCCGTCATCAGCGCCAGCCACAATGTGCGCCATGCAACGCCACACCGTCCTTCCCCGACAAGACAGGCCAGGCTCCAGATCGAGGAATCCTGAATATTGCCAATGAACCCTTCAGGCTTGAACGAGCCATCGAAATCCTGCACCGACCCAGCAAACATGCTGATGACAGGATAGAAGACAAATACAGCCACCAGCGCGACAAGCAGGGTGATGGAAGAGACGACGAAAGCGTCCCCCTTCATCACACCACGTTCCGCGAGGCCAAACGAGAAAATCAGCAGAAAGCAGAAGCCAGTAAGGATCGCGCCAGCGCCAAAGGCCGGCTGACCGTCGGCGAGCGCGCCGAACAGATTTTCGCTGATGATCCAGTTCCAGCCGGAAAAGCCAATAGCTAGTCCTTGCAGCGCCAAGAAACCTACGCCGAGGGCGCTTGTCCAGATCAGAACTTCATTACGACGCTCACCAGGCAATAGAAAACGGGCGCCGGCACAAAGCAGCATGAACACAGCGATAACGCCAAGCCATGGGCGCCCGAAGAATACCATCTGCCAAAGGCCGGGTGCCGTTGCACCATCGCCAAACATTCCGTTCAACCAGCCAAGGCTCAGAAAGCCATCTTCTATGCGATACCACGGCAATAGGACAAATGCCGCAAGCGCAACGGCGAGAACGATATCCAGTCTGCGATGATGCTGTTTCATGGATGTCCGCGTCCCTCCAGATCGGGGATTTCCAAGGAATGACTACAGGCTCCAGCTCCAGCATATTTCAGGACTGCCGCTAGCTTGCTCTGCCATTCGGAACCGGTGCGCCGCCCCACAAGAGCGGCGCACGGATTTCAACCCAATGAAAATTCAGTTGGCGTGCGCGCCGATTTCCTTATCCCAGCGCTCTAGCAATTCCTTGCGCTTGGCCGGTTCGCCATAGGTCTTGAAGTCATAATCGATGAGCTTGATGTCCTCGAAGCGCGGTGATTCCTTTGGAACCTCCGCCGACTTGTTTGACGGTAGCTGGAAGGACTTCGCATCCTTCATATGCGACTGCACTTCGGCGGTGAGCGCCCAGTCGTACCACTTCTTGGCATTCTCGAGATTCTTGGCGCCCTTGATGATGGACATAGAGCCAATTTCGTAGCCTGTGCCTTCACACGGTGCGACCGATTTGATGGGGAAGCCTTCTGCCGTCATCGACACCGCATCGTGCATGAAGACGATGCCGATGCCGGTTTCGCCTCGCGCCGCCGACTTGACCGGAGCCGATCCGGACTTGGTGTACTGCGATACGTTCTCATTGAGCTTCTTCAGGTAATCATAGGCTTTGTCTTCGCCCATGATCTGCACCAGCGTAGCCAGCGCCGTATAAGCCGTGCCAGAAGAGTTCGGATTGGCCATCTGAATTTCGCCCTTATAGGAGGGGTCAAGCAGATCGGCCCAGCATTTCGGATCTTTCAGATTTTTCTTGGCCAAAATATCGGTGTTGTACCCCCAACCGAGCGCACCGGCATAAACGCCAACGGTACGGAAGCCGGAGCTTTCAGCCTGCTTCTTAGCCCAATCGTTCAGTTGGTCGAGCATTGGCGACTTATATTCAAGCGTCAACCCTTCGGAAGCTGCCTGCAGATGCGGATCGCCCGTACCAGCCCACCAGATATCTGTCTTGGGATTGCGCGCTTCGGCCCGTATCTTGGCATAGGTTTCACCGGAAGAAAGCCGCACCATGTTGACCTTGATGCCGGTGTCCTTCTCGAACATGTTCTTCATCTGCTCACAAATGACCACATCTGCCGAACAAATAAGATTGAGATTGCCTGAAGCCTGCGCAGAAAAAGCAAATGAAGATACGCCCGCGGCCAGCGCCGCAACCAGAAATGCCGAACGCATTGTTGTCCTCCCTTTTGCGGCGCCTCCACGCCGACGCCTTTGCAAGCGTGTGCACAGTCTTTGCCTTTTATGAAAACCTGTCAATGCCTTTGTAAATTTTATTCTGAAATAATAAAAAATAATTCAATCGTTCTGTTTCTGATAATCCCTGCACAGCCATGCAAGCTATTCCCGACCAAAGAAAAAGGCGGCCAAAGCCGCCTTTTTAAATTGCACGCCGTACAGAGACGCGATCAGCCTATGGCCATCAGGCTCGCGTTCCCGCCCGCTGCCGTGGTGTTGATCGACGTCGAAACCTCTTCCAGAAGCCAGTTGAGGCAATAAGCATCCGGGTTGTTTGACAATTCGGCCGTAGAAGCTGCCTGCGTCAAAACCAGCGGTCCAGGCAGTGTCGCAATCTTCTTGTTTATTTCGACGATGTGCTCAGCGTCCCCTTCAACCAGCGCACCCGCAAAGGGAGCATCGGATTCCCAGTTACTTGTCCAGATCGTACGCGCTGCCACAGAAGCCGGAATATCTTTCAGAACATTCCGCAAGCCGGAAGTCTCGTCAATATAGACAGTATTGCCTGTGGCGAGGGCGGCGGTCATCTGGCGATAAAGACCAGTTTCCGTCTGTGGAACCAGCAGAATATTTCCACGCGGATGCAGCGCATAAAGATTACGTTCACCCACCGGGCCCGGTAATTCGAGATCAAGACCAAGCGCCGAAGCGCTTCCGATGTCGCGTGCCGCCTGCGCGAGATCGTTCATGCCGCGCTGGCCAAGCCATTTGGCGAAATCCTTGAGCGCCGGATCGGTGTGAACAGAACTATGACGCGGTGGGATCGGCGCTGTCTCTAGGAGACGGCCAAGATAGAGCGGCCCTCCGGCCTTGGGGCCGGTTCCGGACAAGCCACGCCCGCCGAAAGGCTGCACGCCGACAATAGCACCGATAACGTTGCGATTGATGTAGACATTGCCGACACGGATACGATCCGCAATATTGGCGATGGTTTCGTCAAGACGGGTATGCAGACCGAAAGTAAGTCCATAACCGGTGGCGTTGATATCATCGATCAGACGTTCCATGTCATCGCGCTTATAACGCACGACATGTAGAACCGGGCCAAAGACTTCCCGCTTCAGATCGAGAAGCGAATTAATTTCGATTATTGTCGGCGCAACGAAAGTTCCATTCTGTGTTTCAGGACCGAGCGGAAGCTGCTCGACCTTGCGACCGAGATCGCGCATTCCCTGAATGTGCTTTTCGATGACATTCTTGGCTTCCTCGGTAATGACCGGGCCAATATCAACCTTCAGCCTGTCGGTGCGACCAATGGAAAGCTCCTTCAGCGCGCCCTTGAGCATGGTCAAGATACGGTCTGCCACATCTTCCTGAAGACAGAGAACGCGCAGCGCCGAACAACGCTGACCGGCGCTGTCGAACGCCGATGCGATTACGTCGAAAACGACCTGCTCGGCAAGCGCAGACGAATCCACGATCATTGCGTTCTGGCCGCCAGTTTCGGCGATCAGCGGGATTGGTTTGCCGTTAGGCAACAGACGCGAGGCAAGCTGAGCCTGAATGAGGCGAGCCACTTCGGTAGAGCCGGTAAACATCACGCCGCATGTTTCTGCGGCCGCAACCAGCGCTGCCCCAATGCGGCCATCCCCCGGCAGCAGCTGCAACGCATCGGCTGGAACGCCAGCTTCATGCAGGATACGAACGCCCTGTGCTGCAATCAGCGGGGTTTCTTCCGCGGGCTTCGCCAGCACCGGATTGCCCGCTACAAGCGCTGCCGCAATCTGGCCTGTGAAGATTGCCAGAGGGAAATTCCACGGGCTGATGCAAACGATGGGTCCGAGCGCCTTGTGGCCCACCCCAAGCGTACGACGGGTCTGCTCTGCATAATAGCGCAGGAAGTCGATGGCTTCGCGTACTTCTGCAATTGCGTTTGGCATGGATTTGCCGGCTTCGCGCATGATGAGACCGAGCAGAACCGGCATGTCGCGCTGCATGATGTCCGCTGCGCGTTCAAGACAAGTGGCACGTTCGACTGGCGAAACTGCGGACCAGCTTGCCGTTGCCTTCTGTGCAGCCTTCATGGCCTTGGCTACGTCTGCTTCGGCGATCTCTGTCACCGTGCCCACAATATCGCTCCTGTCACCGGGATTGAGGACCGAGCGGCTGGTACCCTTGACCTTTGCGCCAGCAACCTGCGGTTCCGATGTCCATGCACGGTCGGCGCTGTCCTTCAGAATTTTGCTGAGTTCGGCGAGCGTGACCTCATTCGACAAATCGAGACCGTCAGAATTCCTGCGAGCGCCATAAAGATTTTCCGGCAGGGAAATCTGATCGTGGCGAGCGCCGACGACAGCCATCGAGCGAACAACATCCACGGGATCGGCAATCAGCTCATCAACGGAAACAGTTTCATCGCCAATGCGGTTGACGAAGGATGAGTTCGCGCCGTTTTCGAGAAGACGACGAACAAGGTACGCCAGAAGCGTTTCGTGTGTGCCGACCGGCGCATATATGCGAGCCGGGCGACCAAGTTTCGCAGCGCCCACAACCTCGTCATAGAGCGGTTCGCCCATGCCGTGCAGGCACTGGAACTCGAACTTGCCGGTTTTGAAGTCCGGGCCGGCCAGATGATAGATCGTAGCAAGCGTCTGCGCATTGTGCGTCGCAAATTGCGGGAAGACGGCATCGGTTGCAGCAAGCAATTTACGGGCGCAGGCGATGTAGGAAACGTCAGTATGAACCTTGCGGGTATAAACCGGGAAGTCTTCCAGACCGTCCACCTGCGCGCGCTTGATTTCGGCGTCCCAATAGGCGCCTTTCACCAGGCGCACCATGACGCGGCGCTTGTTCTGGCGAGCCAGATCGATGATGAAGTCGAGTACGAACGGACAGCGCTTGCCATAAGCCTGCACTACGAAACCGATACCTTCCCAATCGGCCAGATCCGGATCTTCGATCAGGCTCTGCAAAAGATCGAGCGACAGTTCCAGGCGGTCGGCTTCTTCGGCGTCGATGTTGAGGCCGATATTGTAAGACTTGGCGATGGCCGCAAGCGCTTTCACCTTGGGCAGCAATTCACCCATGACACGCTCGCTCTGCGAGCGCACATAACGCGGATGCAGCGCCGAAAGCTTGATGGAAATACCGGGGCCGTCGTAGATGCCGCGACCGGCAGAAGCACGGCCAATGGCGTGGATTGCGGTCTCGTAATCCTTGTAATAGCGCTCGGCGTCGGCCGCAGTCGTCGCGGCTTCACCCAGCATATCGTAGGAGTAACGGAAGCCGCGCTCTTCTAGCGGCTTGGCGCGCTTCAATGCTTCTTCGATGGTTTCGCCAGTGACGAACTGTTCGCCCATCATGCGCATCGCCATGTCTACGCCGCGACGAATGACAGGTTCACCGCAACGGGCGATCAAGCGCGTCAGCGCAGCCGAAAGGCCGCGATCATTGACCGTATTCGTCAGCTTGCCGGTGACCACAAGTCCCCATGTCGCAGCATTGACGAATAGCGAACGACCACCGCCAATATGAGACTTCCAGTCGCCGTTCGAAATCTTGTCGCGGATCAACGCATCACGCGTCGCCATGTCAGGAATACGCAGCAAGGCTTCCGCGAGGCACATAAGTGCCACGCCTTCCTGGCTCGACAGCGAATATTCATGTACCAGGCCTTCGACGCCGGTGCCTTTGTGCTTGGCGCGCAGCGCTTCGATCAGCTTGCGGGCGGTGGCCCGGACCTGCTGCGCCGTTTCTGCCGGCAAGGTAGCCTGTGCGACCAATGCGGAAACGCATTCGGCTTCAGGGCGGCGATAAGCGGCAGTAATCGCCTGCCTCAGCACGCTTTGCTCGCGGATCGGCGGCGCAAAATTCTGAAAAACCGGATTGGCGGGAGCGGGAATTTTATCGGTCATGGTCCAATGCTCGCAAATGAAAACAGCCCCGAGCGTCTTCGCCCAGTTTAGCTCTGCTTTATGTGGGCGCACACTATCATTTGTCCAAATTGCATTCTGCCTTCATTTGCCTCATATGAAGGATTACCGATCTTATTATTGGACCTGAAGAAGGCAACAAGGATGCGAAAGATAGATTCTGTAGACGATTTGGATCAGTTCGATCGGCGTATTCTGGAAGTATTGAGCGAAGACGGACGCATTCCCGTCACGGAACTCTCCAAAAAAGTGGGTCTTTCCAAGACACCGTGCCAGGCACGGCTGAAACGACTGGTCGACGAAGGCTATATCGTCGGCTTTCGTGCGGCCATTGATCCTGAGAAGCTCGGTCTTGATCATATTGCCTTCACGACGGTCAAACTATCCGACACACGCGAAGCCGCGCTTGAAGCGTTCAACACCGCCGTACGCAAAATACGCGAAGTTGAAGAATGCCATATGATCGCAAGCTCTTTCGACTATCTGCTGAAAGTTAGAACGCCCAACATCCGGCGTTACCGCGAGGTGCTGGGCGAAAAGATTTCGAGCTTGCCCAATGTGGCAAGCACATCTACGTTTGTGGTAATGGAGTCGGTCAAGGACAACCGACCGGTCAGGGTCTATCCCGGCGCATTGTAATTTGACTATAGCGGCTCGCCTGCCAAATAGCGCTCCAGCGTATTTACAGTTCCATCCTGCCAGATGCGCAGAAGCGCAGATGAAAATGCCGTGACATAGGCAGGGTTCGAGGCAAGCGAGCCAAAGATATCTTCCATCGCAAGCCATGCAGAGGGATTGCTTTTCGCAAGAGCCGCCTGCCGGGTCAGGCGATCCCATGACGGATCGTTAGGCTCGATAATAGCACCGCTGTCCGTCGTACCATAGCAATAGCGGCACCAGAAGGCGGAAACGAGCGCCAGCCCTGTCACAGACTTCCCTTTGGCCACCCGGTCAGAAGCGGTTGGCAGAATAAATTTCGGCTGACGGTTGGAGCCGTCCAGACACAGGCGGCGGATGGTATCGCCGATACTTGGATTGGCGAAGCGCTTGTCAATGAGAAGCCGATAGGCCTCCAGATCGGTATCAGGCACCGGCGGCACTTCAGGGATGATCTCTTCCGTGGTGAGCTTTTCCAGATAGCGCCGGATCAACGGGTGCTCCATGGCCTCATGCACGAAATGTATGTCGAGCAAACCGCCCGGATAGGCGATAGCCGCGTGGCCGCCGTTCAGAATACGGATCTTCATCAATTCATAAGCGGCGACCTGATCGGTAAACGTGACGCCAACCTTCTCCAGCGCAGGACGCCCAGCAGGAAAATTGTCTTCCACCACCCATTGCTTGAAACCTTCACAGAAGACTGGCCAGCCATCTTCGATCCCGAACTCCTTCGCTGCAAGCTCGCGTTCACGCGCGCCGGTGGCCGGCGTAATGCGGTCCACCATGGAATTTGGAAAAGCAACATGGGCTGAAATCCAATCGGCAAAGACGGGATCGTCCAGTTTCGCGAGACCGACGACAGCATCTTCGGTCACATGCCCATTGCCCGGAATGTTATCACACGACATCACGGTGAAAGGCTGCGCACCAGCCGCCTTACGCAATTTTAGCGCCTGCACAATCAGACCGAAGACGGTGTTCGGTTGATCTGGACGGGCGGCATCCGCCACAATATCGGGGTGGGCAGGATCAAAGGTCTGACTTGCCGGATCGATGTAATAACCACCTTCGGTGATCGTCATGGAAACGATGCGAGTATCAGGTGATGTAAGGTAGACCATCAAAGCATTTCGCCCCTCCTCTGTCGATAGGGTTACATAATCGACCATGGAAGCGGTAATCCTTGCCCCCGCATAATCAGCTTCTTGTTCGACAACTGTGGTAAGCCAGTCTTGCGCCATGAGCGTATCGCGCATGGCATCGTCGCTGCCGCGCACTCCGGCCCCGACCAGCGCCCAATCGTGCCCTTCACCTGTTCCAAACAGATCATCCAGATAAACAGCTTGATGGGCACGGTGAAAGTTTCCGACACCAAAATGCACGATGCCCGGTTTCAAACCCGAAGGATCGTAGCCGGGTTTATGCACCTTGTCGAAGTTCTGGAGCGTTGCGCGCGAGAGCTTGGTCATGGCGATTTCCTTAAATCAATCGGGTACGAACTGAACTTTCATCGTAGCTGGATCGCCACCGTGCTTGGTGAAGTACGGCAGCATTTCCTCCAATGGGAGCCGGTGGGAAACAAGCCGCGCCATCAAGCCGCCGTTTGAGAAGTCCTGTTTCAATATGTCCAATGCCTGCGGAATGTTCCGGTTCAAGGAATGCGAACCCGCAATCCGGATCTGGCGGCGGAAAATCTCGAACGGCGCAACCGAAATACGTGCGTCAGGCGCGCAGACGCCGAACACCAGAACAGTTCCACCATTGGCGGTGAAGCCGACCATGCTTTCCACCACCTTGGCTATGCCGGTAGCGTCGGCGACAAAGTCGAAGCTACGCTGGCGCTTGTCCAGCGCTTGCGAACCGGACATAATCGGCTCAAGGCCGAGGTTTTCGACGAAGGCCAGCCGGTGTTCGTTGATATCGGCGACCGCGACCTTGGACACACCTTGCGCTTTCAGCGACAGGGCCAGCAACAGGCCGATGGGTCCTGCCCCGAATACCAGCGCATTTTCGGTCCCGCACGGGCCAGTCGTCAAGCCCGCTGCGCCAAGTCCGTTCAGCACGCAAGCAAGCGGTTCAGCAAGGGCTGCCACGTCATAAGGCAGATCGCCGATGGAATGGAGATGGCTTGCATTGACGAGGCTCATGCCCGCGAAGCCGCCATTATGAGTGACGCCATAGGCTTTCAGATCGGAGCAGAGATTGGTCAGGCCCTTGAGACAGGCGCGGCAATGACCGCAAGGAATATTCGGATCGACCGCAACGCGGTCGCCAACCTTCACGTTGGTCACGTCTTCGGCCACCGCCACGACAGTGCCCGTGTATTCATGCCCCGGCACCAGCGGAAACGCACTCGACCCATAGCGGCCATGCAAAACATCGATATCGGTGTGACAAAGACCCGAAGCCTTGACGTCGATCAGGGCGCACCCCGGCTGCAATGCCGGTTCCGGCAGATCGGCCATACCTGCTTCGCCATGGCCGGTAAAATAGATCGCTTTCATTGCAATATCCCAGCCTTGCCTCAAGCCATCCAGTTGCCGCCGTCAACGCCGAAAGTCTGAGCCAGGATGTAGTCGCTGTCGGATGAGGCAAGGAACACTGCCATGCCGGTAATATCCGCCGGCGTGGCGAAGCGACCGATCGGCACCGACTTTGCCACAGCCGCTTTTTTCTCGCCCGGCTTCAATCCTTCCCATTTCGCAAAGTGCGCGTCCACCACGTCCCAATGTTCGCCGTCAACAACGCCCGGTGCAATAGCATTGACATTAATGCCATGCTTGACGAGCGCGAGAGCTGCCGACTGCGTAGCCGAAATGATGGCCGCCTTCGATGCGCAATAGAGTGTCACCAGCGCCTCGCCGCGGCGCCCCGCCTGGCTCGCCATGTTGATGATCTTACCGCCGCGTCCGCGCTTGATCATCACATTTGAAACCGCCTTCATCATGAAGAGCGGCCCCTTCAGGTTGATGCCCAACACACGCTCATAGCTGTCTTCGGTCAGTTCGTTGATAGGGGCCATGTCGAAGATCGCGGCATTATTGACCAGAATATCAATGCCGCCATATTCCGCGTCGATCTCCCCAACAACCTTGTCAATCTGGCTGAGATCGGTCACGTCAAGTTTTACCGCCTTGACCGATGGACCGATGCCGCGCGCGGCCTCGTCTGCTCGCTCGATATTAATATCGGCAATGATAACCTTCGCGCCCTCGCGCGCATAGGCTTCAGCAAAGCCAAGTCCGATACCGCGCGCAGCGCCAGTGATAAGGGCCACCTTGTCTTTCAGTCTCATGGGGATACTCCGGGATAATACAGCCTGCACTCACAGGTGCGTTTTCTTTTCAGTCAGCAATAATGGGTGCCGCTCAAAGCGCTCCAAAGCCTTGCCGTCGGGTGTGAACAGATGGGCGTCCGTCGGGTCAAAACCTAGTTTGGCCGCTTCATGCGCACGTGCTGCGCTGCCACCGCCCGCCTCCGCAACAATAAGTCCGGTTGCGCTTTCATTTTGCACATACAGATAGGTCTCACCGCCAAGACGCTCGACGACCATGATTTCGCCATCCAGGATGCCATCAGCGACCGGATGAAGATGTTCCGGACGGACGCCAAGAACCAGCGGCGCACCGACGGTTACGCCTGCACCCTCGACCGGCGTTTTGACGGAACATCCATTGGCGAGCTGGACTGTCACCCCATCGGCATCGACGGCGCTTGCTTTGACTTCGATGAAATTCATGGTCGGGGAACCGATAAAGCCGGCTACAAAGCGATTGACCGGATGGTGGTAAAGCTCCAGCGGCGACCCCACCTGCTCCACCTTGCCATCGCGGAGAACCACGATCTTGTGCGCAAGCGTCATCGCTTCCACCTGATCGTGCGTGACATAAATCATTGTCGCATTGAGCCGGTCGTGCAGACGCGCCAATTCGATACGCATTTGCACACGTAGAGCAGCATCGAGATTGGAAAGCGGTTCGTCGAACAGGAAAATCTTCGGTTCGCGCACCATTGCGCGCCCGATCGCAACGCGCTGGCGCTGCCCGCCTGAAAGCTGCTTCGGCTTGCGATCGAGTAATTGATCAAGTTGCAACGTTTTTGCGACTTCCTCGACCTTGCGGTCACGTTCGGCCTTGGCGACGCCGGCGAGTTTCAGCGCAAAACCCATATTGTCGCGCACATTCATATGCGGATAGAGCGCATAGGTCTGAAAAACCATGGCAAGACCACGTTCATCCGGCGGTGTATCGTTGATACGCTCGCCGTCAATGGTGAGGTCACCGCCGGTAATTTCCTCAAGCCCGGCAATCATGCGCAGAAGCGTTGATTTGCCCGAGCCGGACGGCCCGACGAAAACCACAAATTCGCGGTCGGCAATGTCCAGATCGACACCTTTGATGACGTCAATATTACCGAAGGACTTGGTGGCGTTTTTCAGTGAAAGTGTAGCCATTTCTTTCCCTTTATTTCACGGCGCCAAAGGTGAGACCGCGCACCAGCTGGCGCTGCGTGACCCATCCGAAGACAAGTATCGGCGCGATGGCGAGCGTGGAAGCCGCCGAGAGCTTTGCCCAAAAGAGCCCTTCCGGTGACGAGAAGGACGCTATGAACGCGGTGAGCGGCCCCGCCTGGGAAGCGGTCAGGTTCAGGCTCCAGAACGCTTCGTTCCAGCACAGAATGATGGAAAGCAGCGCCGTCGATGCGATGCCGGGAAGGCTGAGCGGTAGAAGTAGATAGCGTATCTGCTGGCCGACTTTCGCGCCGTCCATGCGGCTTGCTTCAAGGATTTCTCCCGGTACTTCCTTGAAAAAGGAATAGAGCATCCAGACCACAATCGGCAGATTGGATAAGGTGAAAATGATGATGAGGCCCGTCCGCGTATCGAGAAGCCCGCTATCACGCGCCAGAAGATAGATCGGCACCAGCACGCCCACCGCAGGTAGCATCTTTGTAGAAAGCATCCACAAGAGAAGGTCTTTGGTGCGCTTGCCGGGAAAAAATGCTGCAGCATAAGCCGCTGGCACCGCGATAATGAGCGAAAGAATGGTCGCGCCCAGACTTTCGACGATGCTGTTCATGGCATAGCGGAAATAATCGGCGCGCTGATTGACCGCGACGAAATTCTCCAGCGTCGGCTCGAAAAATAGCTTTGGTGGCGCCACGGCGTCGATTTCCGTCTTGAATGCTGCAAGCAGCATCCAGAGGATCGGGAAGAACATCAACAGCGCTACGATCCAGCCAATGATACCGGCCGAGACCGCTGCCTTGTTGATCCTGCGTTTTGCAGCCATCGGGTCGGCCCTCCTAACTATCCAGATTTCGTGCAACGGTCCGGATCAGGAACGCGGCAACGATATTGGCCAGGATGATGGCGATAACGCCAGCTGCGGAAGCGCCGCCGATATCCCACTGGAGCAGCGCTTTCAGATAGATGAAATAGGTAAGCGTCGTCGTAGCGATACCCGGCCCGCCCGAAGTGGTAACGAGAATTTCCGCAAAGACTGACAGAAGGAAAATCGTCTGGATCATGATGACGACCGAAATCGGGCGCAGCAGGTGCGGCAACACGATGTAAAAGAACATGACCGGTCCCTTGGCGCCGTCAAGTCGCGCAGCCTCCATCTGCTCCCGGTCAAGAGACTGCATCGCCGTCATAAGGATCAGCGTTGCAAACGGGACCCATTGCCACGACACGATTATGATGACGGAAGCCATCGGGAACTGTGAGAACCAGTCGATGACTGGCAATCCGAAACTGCGTGAAATGAATGCAAACAGCCCATTCACCGGATGCATCAAAAGGTTCTTCCAGATCAATGCCGACACGGTAGGCATGACGAAGAACGGCGCAATGACCAGAAGTCGCGCTATGTTCTTACCCCAGAAATCCTGATCGAAGATGACCGCGAAGAGCACGCCGAGGACAACTGATATTACCAGAACAGACACGACAAGGATGAGCGTCTTGGCGATTGCCGACCATAAGGTGGGATCGGACAAGAGGAATGAATAATTCGAGAAGCCGGCAAAACCGGTAATAAATGGATTGATGAGATTGTAATACTGAAACGAAAACCACAAGGTCATCGCCAGGGGAACTATCATCCATAGCAAAAGCAGAATGACTGCGGGAGCGAGCAGCGGTCCCGTGCGGACATTGCGACGCGACTTCGCGGCAAAGCGTGCTCTTGTGCCTGTGGCCGATGCAGGGTTTGCTGGCATTCAGACCTGTCCTCCCCTTCCCGTTTCGGATTCGCCAGCGCGAACGTCTACGAAAGTCAGGCCTGCCGTCATCCTCCTACCGAAGACGACAGGCCGCTAGAGCATTTCCAGCAAGAGTGTGAACGATTTTGCGTTCGGAAATGCGCAAAGCAATTAGTCAGAGCGGTTCCAACGACTTGCGTTAAAACCGCTCTATGCAGCTACTTGATGTAACCCGCTTGGGTCATGATCTGCTCGACCTGACGCTGCGCACCGTCGAGCGCCGCGTCCACACTCTGCTGACCGGCGACAGCCGAGGAAATCGCCTGACCGACCAGTGTGCCGATTGCCTGGAATTCAGGAATGGCTACAAACTGGATACCGGTATAAGGAACCGGGTCCTTGGTCGGCTTTGTCGGATCGGCGGATTCGATGGCTTTCAGCACCGTATCTGCGAAGGGAGCTGCCTTCTTGTATTCTTCATTGGCATAGGTGGACTGGCGCGTACCCGGAGGAACGGCAACCCAGCCTTCAGACTTACCTACAAGCTCGACATACTCTTTCGACGTCGCCCATTTCAGGAATGATTTTGCGGCTTCCGCCTTCTTGCTCGAGGCCGGGATTGCGAGGTTCCAGGACCACGCCCATGAGGACCCGTTCGGCGTTACCTCTACCGGCGTCTTGGTAAAGGCAACCTTGTCCGCAACCTGGCTTTGCTTCGGATCATAAATTCGACCAGCCGCGGAAGTGGCATCGATCCACATGGCGCAATGGCCGGTCGAGAAAAGCGCCTGATTTTCATTGAAACCGTTCGAGGTAATTCCGGGAGGGCCTGCTTCCTTCATCAGATCGACGTAGAAATTGATGGCCGTCTTCCACTCCGGCGAATTGATTTGCGGTTTCCAGTTTTCATCGAACCAACGGCCGCCAAATGTGTTCACAAGCGTGCCGAGGTAGGCCATGTTCTCGCCCCAGCCCGGCTTTCCGCGTAGGCAGAGCCCATATTGTTCCTTGGACTTGTCTGTGAGCTTGGTCGCGAAATCCTTGATTTCCGCATAGGTTGGCGCCTCGGGCATCTTGAGGCCCGCCGCATCGAACAGATCCTTGCGATAAAGCGTAAACGAACTTTCCGCATAGAACGGAACGGCGTAGAGCTTGCCATCTACGGTCAGACCGGCGCGAACCGGCTTGATGAGATCGTCATAACCGTAATCATCGCCAAGATCGTCAACAGACAGAAGCCATCCGGCCTTGCCCCAGATCGGCGTTTCGTAGCCACCGATGGTCAGGATATCGAACTGGCCGCTCTTGGTAGCAATATCGGTCGTGACGCGCTGACGCAGCACGTTTTCCTCGAGCACTACCCAGTTAATTTTGTTGCCGGTCGCTTTCTCCCACTCCGGCGACAGTTTCTGCATGATGATCATGTCACCATTATTGACTGTAGCCACCGTGAGTTCCTCCGCCCACGCAGATCCAGCCATAATTGCGACACCTGCAGCAGACGCAATAAGCCCTGCAACATAAGATTTGGTCCGCATTTCGTCTCCTCCTTTACGAATGCATAGCAAAATTCTTACATATGTAAAATTTATGGCGCGACGTTCCGTGGCTTGTCAAGCACGGTTTTCAATTTTGCGTTGCGAGGAGAAACGACCGCTATGTGAACAGTACCGAGGGCTGAAAACACGGACATTTCCACCTGACAAATTCACGAATTTCTGTTTTAGCACATATGGATAGTCCTGGCACCATTTTAGGCAAACACATTTGTCTGCTTGACGTTTTGCCCCGCCTTTGACAGTTTGACCGGACACCGCCTGATGGAAAATGAAGGCGAAGGGAGTTGGAGGAACGTCCTGAAATTATTGACGAAGCAGCGATCAGGACCAGAGACTGGCCTGAGAAATCAGCACGTTCCGATTTACATGGCCACTTCGCGAAAAATAGTCTTGCCGCATCCGGCAAGCCTACGACGACTGACGAACAGGACATAGAGACGTGCGCAAGACCATACGCACCATGGAAGATTTCTCCGAATTCGTGGGGCTTTCGCGTCCGACGGTGTCGAAATATTTCAGTGATCCGTCGTCCGTCCGGCCCAAGACACGGGAACTGATAGAAGCGGCGATCAGGCAATCCGGCTTTCGACCAAATCTTTTCGCAGTGAACCTCAATCGGCGTCGCACGACAATTTTGGGTATAATTATTCCCAACCAGCTTGACCATTTCTACATGGCGATGACGAAACGGTTGCAATCGCTCGCGGAACAACGCGGCTATCTGGCAATTGTTCTATCTTCGGATGGCAAGCCCGAACTTGAGAAGCAGGCCATCGAAACCCTGCGCTCTCTCAATGTCGCCGGCGCCATTATTGCGCCACTCGGCGAAGCATCGCAACATTCAACGCTGGCGCGTCTCGCAGAAGACGTTCCGATTGTCTATGTCGACTCTCCGCTTGACAGTGCGTCACCTTTTGTCGGGACAGACAATCTCAAATCCTTTCACCTGATTGTCGATTACCTGTGCCGCTCGGGCAGTGAGCCATGTTATTTTTCCATGCCAATGGTCAACAACAATGCAATCACGCGACAGGAAGCCTATCGTCTGGCAATGGAAAAGCTCGGTTATGAGCCGCGCATCATCGATCTTGAACAAAGCCGCAGCTGGGATTTCGAACGTTATGCCTTCGACCAAACTGCGCGAATTCTGCGTGAAAAGGGACGGCTGCCAACGAGCACTGTTCTTTGTTCAAACGACCGCATCGCCTTTGGCGTAACCGGCGCACTTTGGCAGGCCGGTCTCAAAATTGGCAGGCTCAAGGATTGTGATGTTCGTGTCGCGGGTCACGATAACAACCCCCTCTCAGAATATACGTGTCCCCCGCTCACAACCGTCGCGCAGGATTATAACGAGATTGGACGTCTGGCGATCGAACTCTTGTTCCGGACGCTGGGGGAAACGACAGATGACCGGCTGGAACTGCCTGAAACCCAGCGCATCCTGCTGAATGCAGAAATCAAACTCCGCATGAGCGCATGAAAATGGCGGGTTGCCCCGCCATTTCAATTTTCGTTTCTCAATTCAGACCGAGCGTGCCGCGCAGGGTGGAGAGATCTTCGGCGAGCGTCGTTACCGGCCCGGCGAGCGCCTTGCGATCATCTTCCGACAGCTTGTCGTAGGCCTCGTAACCGTCGCCCTTCTTATACTTGGCAAGGATGTCGTCGACCGTCTTGAAGTTGGCTTCCACCTTCTTCACCAGGTCCGGATTTTCCTTTTCCAGCAAAGGCTTGAAGAGCTCGACGATCTTCTGTGCGCCGTCGACGTTGGCCTTAAAGTCCCAAAGGTCGGTGTGGCTGTAACGATCTTCCTCGCCAGAAATCTTGGTTGCGGCCACTTCTTCAAGCAAAGCAGCAGCGCCACCAACCACCTTTTCCGGCGGCACAGTGAGGTCTTTCACGCGCTTCTGGAGTTCCAGTACATCTGCATACAGCTTGTCGGCAATCGGCCCAAGCCCCTCGGTCGAATTCTGAGCGAACACGCCGTATTCGATACGGTGGAACCCTGTGAAATCTTCCGACTTTTCGCCATTTTCATGATCATCTGCGCGGCTGTCGATGGATGCGTCAAGATCGGCGAAGAGTTCGGCAATCGGTTCGATCTTTTCGTAAGAAACGCGGGTAGAGGGATAAAGCTCCTTGGCCTTCTCCAGATCGCCTGCCTTGACCGCATCGGTGAAAGCCTTGGTGTCTTTTACCAGAATATCGAGGTTTTCCTGCACGTAGACCTTGTAGTCAGCGATCGGCTGAACGAGGTCCAGCGGTGAAACTTCGGCCTTCGCTGCGCCGAAGCTGAGCGTAAGGGCAACGGCACACGCCGATGCAAGCAATGGCAGATGGTATCTCATATTTTGCCTCTCCACGTGGGGCGCACTCCGAAAAATGCGCGTAAACTCAAAATGTTATGATAGATTCCTCACCCGCGGGCATTTTGTGGGCCGCTGGCCTCCAAAAGTGCGCGTGCGTAGTAGTCCTTGTGATCCTGAACACCCGGCAGCGCGAAGAAATACCCGCCACCAATCGGCTTCAGATATTCTTCCAGCGGCTCGCCGTTGAGCCGGTTCTGAACCGTGATGAAACCCTTCTCCAGATCGGCCTGATAGGCGATGAAGAGCAACCCCATATCAAGCTGGCCTGATTTGCTGACGCCGTTGGAATAGTTGAACGGACGGCGCAGAATGAGATGCTGCTCGGCATTTGCATCGCGCGGATTTGCCAAACGGATATGTGAGTCGAGCGGCGTGATTTTGCCGTCGGCGTCCTTCGCGTAATTGGGGACGTCGGTCTCGATTTTTCCGTCGAATGGCGCTCCGCTATCCTTGCGACGTCCGAAAATGGCTTCCTGTTCCTGTAGCGGCGTACGGTCCCAACGCTCGACGAAATTGCGAATGATGCGCACGGCCATGTAGCTGCCGTTGGTCGCCCAATCCGGCTCCGCATTTTTCTCCCCCACCCAAACGACGCGGTTCATCAATGCTTCGTCGGAGGAATCCGGATTGGCTGAACCGTCGCGAAAACCCAGGAAATTCCGCGCGCTTTCTTTCGCCTTTGGCGAATGCGGGGGCTGCACCGGAACCGTTCCTTCCTGCTTCCAGCGCACCATCAAAAGATCGGGCATGTTCTTCATGATGTCGCGCAGCGCATGAATGTTCGTGTCCGGCGTATTCGAGCAGAACTGAATTACAATGTCCCCGTGGCAGATGTCCTTTTGCAGAGCATCGTTGGGGAAAGCTGTCATGCGTTGCAGAAGTTTCGGCTTCAATGGCTTCAAGCCGAAACGGTCATCGAACAATGAAGAGCCAAGCGCAACCGTAATGGTGAGATTGTCGGGTGTGACGACCGGACCGAGAATGCCGGAATCCGACGGCGGAAATTTCGCATCGAGTTCCGGTGGAGTCCCGCCCTTCATCAAAAATTCTGCTCTCTCGGTGAGCAGCCTGAACATCCGCTCGAGTTCGGCACGGTCGCGTGCCAGCACATCGAAAGAGGCGACGAGACCGGCGGCGGGACGCGGCGTGACGATGCCGGGCTGGTGCTTTCCGTAAAAAGGCTGGCTTTCGTGAAGCTTCTCACTTTCCGGCGCATTGGTCACATTTTCGGAGGAAAGTGCTTGTGCAGACTGAGGCGCGAGAACACCTGCGACGGCGCCCGCGACACCGGTGGCTCCGGCGCCAAGCAACAATGCGCGTCGGCCAGCGGAAACGGGCTCTTCAGTGACAATCTTATCGGCTTTTAAAAATTTCTTGATCATCAATTTACTCCAAGCTGATCGCGGAGTTTCGTAAATTGTGCGGCGAGTGCGGTCACGCCTTCCTTTATTTTCGCCTTCTCATCAGACGACAGAGCGTCATATGCCTTGTAACCATTGCCTTCTGCACGCGCATCAAGCAGTGCCTTGATTGAGGTTGCATCCGTATCGAGGTCTTCGAATGCCTTCTGTTCAGCTTTCTCGACAATGGGACGCATAACATCGACAGTCTTCCGGGAGCCTTCGAGAAGGCCGGATAAAGCTTGCAGGTCGGTATGTGCATAGCGGTCTTCACCGGCATCCGACGCAGTCGAAGCAAAACGATTCAGTGCGGAAGCAGCCCCGGCCATCATGCGGTCCGGGGAAATACGCAGTCCGCGAAGGCGTTCTTTCAGTGCTGTGGCATCCTGCTCAAGCTTGCCCGCGACAGGCTCCAGTCCGTCGACAGACTTCTGTTCGAACAGACCATATTCGATGCGGTGCAAACCACCGAAGCTTGCGTCCTGCTCACGCTTCTCAAAATAATCGGCACGAGCATTGATCGCTGTATCGAGATCAGAAAAAGCTTCCGAGACGGGTGCGATGCGTGCATAGGCTGCGCGCGCCGGAGCATAGGCGGTTTGAGCGGCTTCCAGATTCCCGCTTGCTATTGCCGCGGAAAGCGCCGCAACAGCTTTCTGGAATCCTGCAACCTCAGTGGTCAGATAGATCTGATACTCGGCCAATGCACCGATGAAAGCTGTAAGTGGCAGTTTGCCCTTTTCCGCCTCGCTTGCAGCGGTCGCAGTTACGGTCAGCTTGCCGCGAGGGTTGGACAGAAGCCCGCAGGTAATCTGGTATTCACCTGGCGCCAGCTTGGCCGTGATCGTCTGCTTGAAGCCCGGCGCAATATTTTCGCGCTCTTCCAGCACCATAACCCCATCAAGGATTTCCCACTCGACGGTGCGATCCGAATTGTTGACGATTTCGAATATTGAACGGCCAGCCGGGACGGTCAATTCGTTGGGCTCACAGCTTTTTGCATTAATCGCCACTTGTATTTTGTCACCGACATCAGCGTGACGTGCTTTATCCGATACACGGGATGCATAATAAAACGCTGCGCCAGCAGCGAGCAACAACAGTACAGCGAAGGCCAGTCCTATGCGGACCAGATTGCGCGACATCGGTTCTGTAGGCTTCGGGTTCGTCATAAAAATCTCTTTTATTGTGCGCTTGTCTTGATCTGACCTGCCGCCGCTGATGCGCTTGCCGGCATAAGAAACAGAATGAGTGCCGGAACGAGGAAAGCCACATAGGCGACCACTTCGCTGACAGTCGGTGTCGCGATGTATCCGAAAACACCAGCCAGAACCGAACCAAGCGTGCTGTCGAGCGGGAGAATGTCGCTCGCATCGAAAACGACTGTCTGGAAATGGTTCCAGATACCAGCCTCATGCAGCGCCATGACAGAATTGGCCAGAATGCCCGCCGCGATGATCAGAATGAAAACACCGGTCCAGCGAAAGAAGCGACGAAGGTTCAACTTCAAGCCGCCCTTAAAGATACCGTATCCAACTGCGGCCGCGAGCAACACACCAAGCAGCGCGCCAAGCGGCGCAGCAGGCCCCTCGCTCTGCTGGAAAGCAGCCAACAAAAAGAAGACGGATTCAAGTCCTTCCCGCGCCACTGCGAAGAAAACCATAAGAATAAGACCGAAGCCCTTATGCGTGGGGGTCTGAAATGCCGCGTCGATGGAGTGATGCAATTCCGCCTTGATAGAGCGCGCAGCTTTGCGCATCCAGAACACCATTGAGGTCAACACGAAAACCGCAATCAGGCCAATAGTGGCTTCAAAAAGCTCCTGTGCCTTCTGAGGGAACTCTGCACTGAGAAGCTGCAGGATCGCACCAACGGTGAGCGACATGGCCAGAGCCAGCAGAATGCCGATCCAGACCACAGGCATCCAGGCACTTCGTCCGGTCTGATGAAGGTAACTGGCTATAATGCCGACGATAAGCGCAGCTTCCACGCCTTCGCGGAACATGATTAGAAAAGGTACAAGCATTCCGACTATCCAAAAGACAGAGAAATCGGCCTGCCCCTTGGTCGCTTCTCTTTAAGCCCGGCACGAAGCCTTCGTCATTTGGTCATCTTTTATATCCGCCCCGCCAGCGCTGCAAGCTAAATGAAGTTGACCAACGCAGGAATGTTTTAGAATTGTTCTAATCATTTCAGAAACTTATATGCGCGAGCGATGGATGATAATCTATTAATCCGGCGATGAATGCATAAGTCCTTGAAAAACCACTGACGCTGAACCCTGCGCCGCGATCTGGATTCAACCGCCCAAGCAAACCTGTCAGAACTAAGATCGGGTAACCGCCTCCAAAGCGTATCTCTTGCAATCGCGGATAGCTGGTGTGCCCGTGTAACTCGCATCAAGAAACAGAGTGATGAGACCACGCCGTATCAAAGACGAACGCGACAGACTTCAGAAACCGACTTTGAGTCGCAGGTGATCGTACTGCAACGGAAGATTGTTTCGATTTAGAGCACGACCCCGCCTTCAAGGAACATAAATTTTGACCAATAAGCAGTTAGACACGGTCAAAATCGGAAAAGTTTCAGAATTTTCCGAAATGGTCAAAAATTTCTTGTTTCAGGGGTTGAAGATTGGAGCAAGCTGATACATATCACAGTCACTTACCGCTGTGCCTCCTCCCATTGCGCGCGGTAAGTGTTCCCCTCTGGAGGTTTGCCTATAAGGCACCTTCATAACTTAGCCGGACTTCCCAGTCCGGCTCTTTTTTTATCTGCATTCTGGTTGTCGTTTGTTTCATTGAAAACGTGGCTGGCACGATACGACAGTCTCATCGCGCAATTAACTGAAGTCTGGTTAATCAAGGGTCGATGTTTATTCGCCACACAAAAAGCGCCGCGTTTCCGCGGCGCCCTCTATCGACAAATATGCCTTCAACTCATCCGTAGGCTGCAACCGGCGGGCACGAGCAGATAAGATTTCTGTCGCCACCGACATTGTCCACGCGGCTGACCGGCGGCCAGTATTTTGCCGTCACGTCGAATTCGCCGCCAAGGGCGATCGCCGGGAAAACCGCTTCCTCACGGGAGTAAGGATGCGTCCATTCGCTGGCCAGCGTATCGCCAGCCGTGTGCGGCGCATTGGCGAGCGGATTATCATCCTGCGGCCAGACCCCATCGGCAATCTTCTTCGCCTCGCCCGCGATGGCGATCATCGCATCGCAAAGGCGATCGATTTCCGACTTCGGCTCGGATTCCGTCGGCTCGATCATCAGCGTACCGGCAACCGGCCACGACATGGTGGGTGCATGGAACCCATAGTCGATGAGGCGCTTGGCCACGTCTTCCACGGTCACGCCCGCGCTATCCTTCAGAACGCGCGTATCCACGATGCACTCATGCGCCACGCGATCATGCGCGCCCGTGTAAAGGATCGGATAAGCGTCCTTCAAACGATGCGCGATATAGTTGGCGTTGAGGATTGCGGCTTCGGTCGCCTTCTTCAGGCCCGCACTGCCCATCATGCGGATATACATCCACGTAATGACTAGAATGGACGCGCTGCCGAAGGGAGCCGCCGAGACGGCATGCTTGGAACCGAGATCGACATGGCCCGGCAGATAAGGCACCAGATGCTTTGCAACGCCGATCGGGCCGACGCCCGGACCGCCGCCGCCATGCGGAATGCAGAAGGTCTTGTGCAGGTTCATGTGGCAAACATCGGCGCCGATATCGCACGGGCGCGCAAGGCCGACGAGTGCATTGAGGTTTGCACCGTCGAAATAGACCTGACCGCCATTGGCGTGGACGATTTCGCAGAAAGCCTTGATGCCTTCTTCGAACACGCCATAGGTCGACGGATAGGTGATCATGAAGGCGGCGAGATTATCGCGGTGCTTCTCGGCCTTGGCCTTGAGATCGTCGATATCTATATCGCCATCCGGGCGGCAATTGACCACGACAACGCTCATGCCTGCCATCGAGGCGCTGGCTGGATTGGTGCCATGTGCAGACGACGGGATCAGGCAGATGTTGCGGTGGCCCTCGCCACGCGACTGGTGATAGTGGCGGATAGCCAAGAGACCAGCATATTCGCCCTGGCTGCCTGCATTTGGCTGCAGCGAAACACCTGCAAAGCCGGTGACTTCGCAAAGCCATGCTTCGACGTCAGCCGTCATCTTCGCATAACCTTCGGTCTGGGCCGCAGGCGCGAACGGATGCAGATTGGCAACCGTGTTCCAGCTCACCGGCATCATTTC
The DNA here is from genome assembly GCF_018066705.1 of Ochrobactrum sp. AP1BH01-1. Taxonomy (NCBI): domain Bacteria; kingdom Pseudomonadati; phylum Pseudomonadota; class Alphaproteobacteria; order Hyphomicrobiales; family Brucellaceae; genus Ochrobactrum; species Ochrobactrum sp. AP1BH01-1. The sequence continues at coordinate 678,777 of NZ_JAGPOU010000001.1, forward strand.
GGCTGCCGCATTGAGCTTCATCGTGCAGGAACCAAGCGGGATCATTGCGCGATCAAGCGCCAGATCCTTGTCGGCCAGACGACGCAGGAAGCGCATCATCTCGGTTTCCGAACGGTGCGAATGGAACACTTCCTGCGTCAGGAAGCCTTCACCCCGAACTTTATCATGCCCCTTGCCCGGAACGAGAGCCTTATCGCCTTCAACCGCCTTCGCGCCGAACAGAACGGCGAGTGCCGCCAGATCGTCTTCGGTCGAGGTTTCATCGAAAGTCACGCCAACCGTGTCAGCATCGATGATGCGCAGCAGACGACCGCCCTTATCGGCTTCGTCAGCAATCTTTGCTGCCTTGCCAGCCACCTTGACCGCAACCGTATCGAACAGGCTGTCACCGGCGATCTCAACGCCAGCGGCCTTGAGGCCAGCGGCGAAGCGGGCAGCAAGACCGGCAATGCGTGTTGCAATCGCCTGCAAGCCGGCCGGACCGTGCCAGATGGCATAGGATGCAGCCATATTGGCGAGCAGCGCCTGTGCGGTACAGATGTTCGAGGTTGCCTTGTCGCGGCGGATGTGCTGTTCGCGGGTCTGGAGCGCCAGACGATAGGCGGCGCGGCCATGCGCATCGACCGACTGGCCGACGATGCGGCCCGGAATGATGCGAGTGAGCGGCTCGGACACGGCAAGATATGCCGCGTGCGGGCCGCCAAAACCCATCGGCACGCCATAACGCTGCATGGAACCGACAGCCATGTCGGCGCCCCACTTCGCAGGGGCTTCCATGATCGTCAGCGCCAGCGGATCGGCAACGGCGATAACCAGCGCGCCCTTGGCCTTTGCATCGGCGATAACGCCGGAGAAGTCGCCATAAACGCCCTTGGTATCCGGCCACGGCACAATCACCGCAGCGGTGTTGTCATCGACAGTGCTGCCGCTCTCGACCAGCCAGCCGAGCGGTTCGGCGCGCGTGTTGACGACATCGACCGTCTGCGGATGCAGATCGCCCGCCAGAAGCACGCGGCTGCGCTTGTCGCGGTGATGGCGGCAGGCAACGCCGACAGCTTCCGCAACGGCGGTTGCTTCATCGAGCAGGGAGGCGCAGGCAACCGGCAGGCCGGTCAGTTCGGCAACCAGCGTCTGGAAGTGGAACAGCAGTTCCAAACGACCCTGGCTGATTTCCGACTGGTAGGGCGTATAGGCCGTGTACCAGGCCGGATTTTCAAACAGGTTGCGCTGGATCACCGGAGGCGTGTGCACGCCATGATAGCCCGCACCGATGAAGCTCTTCTTCACCACATTGCGGCCCATGATTTCATTCAGCTCGGCCAGTGCCGCATGTTCGCTCAACGGCGCTGGCAGATCGAGCGCACGGTTGAGGCGAATGGACGCCGGAACAGCCTGCGTGATGAGGGTTTCCATGGAAGGAAGGCCGAGCGCGGCCAGCATGGCGCGCTCGTCTTCAACTCTCGGCCCGATATGACGGGCAACAAAGGGAAGAACCTGTTGGGTCATCGCTTTATCCTACCAGTGCGTCGTAACCGGCCTTGTCGAGGAGACCGGAAAGCTGGCCTTCATCCGAGAGCTTCAGCTTGAACAGCCAGCCATCGCCTTCAGCAGCCTGATTGATCAGAGCCGGATCGGACGATACGGCTTCGTTGACTTCCACCACTTCGCCGTCAACCGGCGCATAAACGTCGGAAGCGGCCTTGACCGATTCCACAACCACGATGCCTTCGCCCTTGGAGGCGGTGCGGCCGACTTCCGGCAGCTCGACGAAAACGAGGTCGCCCAGTTGTTCCTGTGCGTGGATCGTAATGCCGACAGTGGCGACGCCGTTTTCGACACTGATCCACTCGTGATCTTCGGTGAACAGGATTTTGGCCATGGAAATTATCCTTTGCGATAGCGATGCGGTGTGAAGGGAAGCGCCGAAACGTCAACGGGAACCTTGTTGCCGCGAACGTCAGCGAAAACACGTGTGCCGGGGGTGGCGAGGCTGGCCTCGACGTAGCCCATGGCGACAGGGAAGCCGGCGGAAGGACCGAAACCGCCTGATGTGACGGTGCCGATCTGACGACCGGATTCATCAAAAAGGTCAGCGCCGCCGCGGACCGGCTGACGGCCTTCCGGCTTGAGGCCGACGCGCTTTGCGGTAGCACCCTTGGCAATTGCGTCCAGCACGGCCTTTCCCCCGTTGAATGCAGCCTTTTCGCGCACAGGCTTGGTGATCGCCCAGGTGAGACCAGCGGAGACCGGATCGGTTTCCGGCGTAATGTCCTGACCGTGCAGGCAAAGCCCGGCTTCAAGACGTAAGGAATCGCGGGCGGCAAGGCCGATCCACGCAACGCGCTCGTCGGCGAGAAGCTTGGTCGCCAGCGCACGCGCCTCATCGGTAGGCAGGCCGATTTCAAAGCCGTCTTCGCCGGTATAACCGGAGCGGGTCATGAACCAGCCCTGCTTGGGCTCGAAGCCGCTCATGAAGGCGAGATCGGCAGCACCGGCCAGACCGGCATCGACGATAACGCTTTCGGCTTCCGGACCTTGAATGGCGAGAAACACGCGGTCGAGCGGATTGACCGTGACCTGCTTGCCGGAAGCGGCTTCGTTCAGATGCTCGATGTCGGCATCGGCATTGCCCGCATTGGCGACAACCATGAAGCGGTCTTCGCCAAGGCGCGTCACGATGAGATCGTCGAGAATGCCACCCTTATCATTGAGGAAGAAAGTGTATTTCGACTGGCCGGCCTTCAGCACCGTCGGGTCGAGCGGGCAGGTTTCCGCCAGAAGTGCCGCAGCATCGCCGCCCGACACCTCGACCAGCTTCATGTGGGAAATGTCGAAAAGGCCCGCATGTTCACGCGTATGAAGATGTTCCTTCATGACGCCCAGCGGATAGGTGATCGGCATGTTCCAGCCAGCAAAGCCGCCAAAGCGCGCGCCAGCCTGTTCATGCAAGTCCTGCAAAGGCAGGGTATTCAAATGTGCGGTATCGCCCATAACAACTCCAGAGTCGCACGTGTGCCTCCGCAAAATGCGGTTGCTTCGTGCCCCTCTGTCTCAAGCCTGAGAGACTCGCATGGCCAAAGCCATACTTACACCTTCGGCGCAGGGTTTCCCCCGACTTTCCAGAGTTGTCTTACCCGTCTGCGGTTCCTTGTACCTGAGAGATTTCGGGCGATTTCCCCTTCGGCGGCCAATCGGCGCTCTCCCGCAGACAGACAGTGCAAGAACGTCACATGATATGGCGTCCCGACACCCGACGAAACTCCCTTAACCCAATCCAGCGCGTAAGTCATGTGGAATTGTTGTCTCTAACCGACGATTTCCCGGACTTTTGCGACAAGACCACAAGCCAAGCGAGTTCGAACTTATACTCTATTATACATGCTGATCGCGACACCGGCGAGACCGCTCGTTTACTGACAGCAAATTCCTTGCAAGCGTCTCAGCCCACCACAATTCTTGGGAGGAGTTTTCGCGCTGGCAAATTTTTAAAGAAATTTTAACTGGTTAGCCGCCGAAGCAGCCTGAATCCAGCCGATTTCCCCAAGAGGGCACGAGATTGTGATCGCATGATGACCGTGCCGCGCAAAAGGCGTGCAACTGACAAGCTTTAACGCATTGCAGCTATGCAAATCTGTCTCTCCAATTCGAAATGCTTCGAGCATATATGCTGTCTGCAACAAAGAGATAAGATTTTACTAGGTGAGAGAAATGAACCTGATCCGCTCGTACAACAACTGGCGCCGTTACCGTAACACCGTAAACGAACTGAGCCGCCTGAGCCCACGCGAACTGAACGACCTCGGCATCCTGCCTTCGGAAATCCCGTTCGTAGCACGCAAGGCCGCTGCTCGCTGACAGCGCACCGGAAGGCATCGGCCTTCTTCAAGGACCGCGAATCCCCATAATTGTGCGGTCCCACCGTTTCCAGAATATCACCGGGGTGTTTTCTCCTCCTCCCATTCCCTCGGTGATTCAAGACCGGATATCCTCCTCCCAAGTCCGGTCTTCCCCATAAACACCCGTCGCTCCTCCCGCGACGGGTGTTTTCGTTTATGGACCGTACCTAGCCCTCTTGCGAGGCAAGTCTTGCCGCGCCGCGTCTGTCGAACGCAACCGAGACTGCGAAAACGAACAGACCCGACAATGCGAGCAACGCGCCGACTGTTCCCGTCGAGGTCCAGCCATACCCCCATGCGACCGCGAGGCCTCCGAGCCATGCGCCGAGCGCATTGGCAAGATTGAGCGCGGAATGATTGAGGGCTGCGGCCAGGGTTTGCGCATCTGCCGCCACGTCCATCAGACGCGTTTGCAATGCGGGAACGAGCGCAAAACCGCCGCCGACCAGAAGCACGTTCAGAAATGCCGTCGCCGGATGCTGCATGAGGACGGGGAATACCAGCATGACTGCCATATCATAGAGTAGCACCAGCCCCACTGTTCCCATGACCGAACGATCCGTCAGGCGGGAACCCACTATATTGCCAAGCACCATGCCTAGGCCGAACATGGCGAACACGAAAGGCATCCACTTCACGTCGACTTGCGAAACCTCAGTGACTGTCGCCGCAACATAGGTAAAGACGGAAAACAGGCCACCCGTGCCGATTGCACCAATCCCAAGCGTCAGCCAGACCTGTTTGCGACGGAGGGCTCCCAGTTCGCGCAAAGGTGACGCCCCCTCGGCTGCCGGCTGCTTCGGAACATAGATTGCAACGAGCACCATGGTCAGAATTGCAATCAGGCCAACAGAGGCAAACATTGCGCGCCATCCGGCAATCTGACCGAGAGAAGTCGCAAGCGGGGTCCCGCACAATGTGGCAACGGTAAGCCCCATCATCACCCGCCCTACAGCCTGCGCACGCTTGCCAAGCTCCGCCAATGAGGCGGCGACCAGCGACGCTACTCCAAAATAGGCCCCATGCGGAAAGCCGGCGACGAACCGCATCATGTAAAGACCGGCATAGTCCTGCATGAATGCACTTGCGAGATTGCCGAAGGCAAACAGCCCCATGAGGAGGAATAGAAGCTTGCGACGGTCGAGCCTTGCGCCAATCACTGCCAGTACCGGGGCGCCGATCAGAACACCGAGCGCATAAGAACTGATGAGATGTCCACCTTGCGGAATGGTCACGTCAAGGTCGCGGGCGATATCGGGCAACAGCGCCATAATGGCGAATTCGCCAGTGCCTATACCGAAGCCGCCGATGGCAAGCGCTAGTTCCGCCAATCGTACGGACGAACGTGGCGAAGTTCCCGGCGATGAAGCCGAAGGCTGAATTTTGGACATGAATGGGCCTGAGGGACTGGAGGATGTCGGACAACCCTACCACTCCTTTCAGGCAAAGGCGATATGCATTGCTGCGGCGCTTTGACGGCTCGTCGCCAGGGCTATCTGGCCGCAACTACCTCTATCTCGACCTTGAACTCCTCTCGCGTGAAACCGGAAACGATCATCAGCGTCGACGCTGGCGCTGGCTGTGGGAACAGCCTGTCGCGGACATCCATATAGGGGCGCATATAGGCTCGATCCGTGACGTAGGCGTTGATACGGACCACATCCGAAAGGTCCATGCCTCCATCGCGCAGAATGCGGCGAATATTCTCAAAGCAGAGTTCTGCCTGCGCGCCTGCCTCATCCGGCACGCTTGCATCAGGCGCAATGCCAAGCTGACCGGAGCAGTAAATCATTTCAGCACCGGCTTTTACCTTCACCCCATGGCTGTATGCGGCAAAGGGCGCTGCCATGTCAGCGGGTAGCAGATATTTCAAAGTGCTCATCGAACAATCCTTATGATTTGGGGGCGCTGATCAGCAGTTCCTTTAGGCGGGCCGCACCAGCTGCAATATCGGTTTCCGTGGGATTGATCCCGGCAGCCAGCAAGCGGCGCGCGATCATATGGTCCGCCGGACGATTGACGGAATCGACCGCCACCAGCTTGGCGCCCGCAAAATGGAAAACGGAGAATGCATTTTCTTCCGGATTTCCCGAAAGAATGTGCCGGTCGGCATCGAAGGAAAGCCCGGCTGTCTGCAGCTTCATATCACCCTGATCGGACCAGAACCAGGCAATCTCCCGAAACGGCGCCTCGCGCCCGACAATGGTACGCGCGACATGCTTTGCCTGATCTGTCGCGTTTTGCACCGATTCAAGCCGTACCCGGCGACCGGCATGAAAATGATCGTAGCTCACGCAATCGCCGATAGCGTAAACGTGACTGGCGGACGTGCGCAGGTTCTCATCTACGACAATGCCATTATCGATTGCGAGCCCAGCCGTAATTGCGAGATCCACATTTGGCACTGCGCCCGTGCCGATCACAACCATATCAGCCGGGAATATGGTTCCATCCGCCGCTTTCACACCCGTCACGCGGCCATCTGCTCCATCGATGGCGGCTACGCCGAGACCAGTCAGAAGTGTAATACTCGCCGCCCGGCTGCGCGCTTCCACATGGGCAGAGATCTGCGTCGCAACCGAACGGCCCAGCACGCGAGGCGCAGCTTCGATCAGGACCGTCTTTTTGCCAAGCGCGATAGCGCTATGCGCCATTTCGAGGCCAATGAAGCCGCCGCCGATAATAACCACATTCTCAACATCTGGCATTGCTGCCGCGATGCGGCGTGCATCTTCCATCCGGCGCAGCGTGAAAACACCCTCAAACTCGACACCTGACAAATTGGGAATGCGGGCGCGCGCGCCGGTCGCGAAGATCAGATCAGACCAGTTCAGGACGCGCCCGTCATCGAGCGTGACTGTCTTGTCCGCAATTGATACGGCGTCAACACGATGGCCAAACAGCATCTCGATATTGTTGTCGCGATAGGCCGCTTCCGGACGCAGAACCAGACCGCCGCCTTGCGGCGCTTTCAGATAGGACTTGGATAGTGGTGGCTTATGATAGGGAATATCGGTTTCGTCGTTGATGAGAACGATTTCTCCCGCATAGCCTTCCTGCCGAAGACTGATAGCGGCCTGTGAGCCGGCATGACCAGCCCCAATTATAATGCATCTGTCGTCCATAGGACCTCCGGAAATTTCCGCTTAGCATAACGCTTCGCGTCCCGCTGCGTGACTGAACAGCCACGGATTCACACCTTAATTGCACGCAATATGCATATTTTAAACATTTAGTTTGACCGATCGGTCAGATTGTTTAGTAGGATGCTCTCAAATCTGGTTTGACGCGCATCTTGTTCCGAAAACCGTTTCACACTTTTCGGGATGCGCTCTAACGCCCTTGGCCCGAGCGTGTAGGAGTTGCAGTATTGAAACGATATTGGTCCGATTATACGAGCGAGGCATTCTCCCGCCTCGATCGTGAGAAGCTCGTGGCGGTTCTGCCCGTCGGCGCAATTGAACAGCACGGCCCTCACCTGCCCTTGGCGGTCGATGCCGCCATTGTCGATGGCATGGTGAAGGAAACAATCGCCCGCCTTCCAGAAACAAGCCACGCGCTTTTCCTGCCGACGCAAGCCATCGGCAAGAGCAATGAGCACAGCCTTTATCCTGGCACATTGACGTTCTCAGCAGAGACCATCATTCGCATGTGGTGCGAGATCGGCGCTTGCGTGGCAGCAAGCGGTGTCCGCAAGCTGGCGCTGCTCAACAGCCATGGCGGCCAGATCAGTGTCATGGATATTGTGGCGCGAGAGCTTCGCATCCGTCACAACATGATGGTGGCAAGCATTAACTGGTTCGGCCTTGGAATGCCGGAAGGCGTGTACAGCGATCACGACCTGAAGCACGGCATCCATGCCGGTGACATGGAAACCTCGGTGATGCTGGAGATGCATCCCGATCTCGTGGACATGTCGAAAGCACGGGATTTCCGCACGCTTACGGAAACTTTTGCGAGTGACTTCAAGCATCTTTCGCTGGGCGGAGGCGCCAAGCCCGCTTGGCAGATCCAGGATATCAATCCTTATGGCGCCGCTGGCGATGCGACGCTCGCAACAGCCCAGAAGGGGCGGGCGACCATCGATTTTGCTGCCGAGCGACTGGTTGAGGTTCTTGCGGAAATTGAACGAGCGCCGCTTTCCTGGCTCGACAATAAAACAGCCTGGTAAGGATTATGAGCGTGGCCCCCAACTCGCAAGCTCCATCCTCCCTGATCGAAATAGACGGCGTCTATAAGCAATACGGCACTGGTGTAATGGCCGTGAGCGACATGTCGCTCAAGATCGACCAAGGCCAGTTTGTCAGCTTTCTCGGGCCCTCGGGCTGCGGCAAGAGCACGGCGTTGCGCATGATTGCCGGCCTGGAATCAATTTCCGCCGGTGAAATCCGCGTCAACGGCCATGCTCCCGGCAAGGGTCCTATCGGGGCGCAAGACATCGGTTTCGTATTTCAGGAGCCGACCCTGATGCCGTGGGCCAGCGTTTTCGACAATGTTTATTTGCCTCTGCGTCTGTCCGGCATTGCCCGCAAGGAAGCAACCCCGCGCGTCGAAGAAGCTTTGGCACAGGTTGGCCTGTCGCGCTTTGCTAAGGCATTTCCGCGGGAGCTGTCCGGAGGGATGAAAATGCGCGTTTCCATCGCTCGCGCGCTGGTTACGCGTCCGCGTCTTCTCCTGATGGACGAACCCTTTGCAGCGCTGGACGAAATGACGCGCTTCAAGCTCAACAACGACGTGCTGCGTCTTTGGCAGGACCACGGCCTGACGGTGATTTTTGTCACCCACAGCGTTTATGAGTCGGTTTATCTGTCCAACCGCGTGGTGGTGATGGCCGCCAGACCGGGCCGCGTGGTGGCCGACATACCGATCATCGGACCTTACCCGCGCGCCGAAAACTACCGCACGACCGACGCCTACGCAAAATATTGCGCCAAGGTATCCGACGCGCTAACCGCGACACTTTCCTCCGAAGATATCGATCATTGAGGACGGGACGATGAATCCGACACAAGCCGAACTGCCTGTCCTGAATGTAGAACAGAATCGTCGCGCCCGGCGCGAGCGCACCTTGCGCATTGTCATGCCAACGCTGGCAATCATGATTGCCCTTGGCATATGGGAAGGTCTCGTCCGTTATTATCAGGTGCCGCATTACCTGATCCCCGCACCTTCGTTGGTTGCACAAACGCTCGTAAAGGACGGGCCTTCGCTAATGGCATCCATGTGGTTTACGATCAAGCTGACCTTGATCTCGCTCGGCTGCGCAATTATCGGCGGCATTCTGCTCGGCATGATTTTCGCCCTGTCTCGCCCCATCGAAATGGCATTCTTTCCTTTCGCCGTTATCCTTCAGGTAACGCCGGTAATCGCTATCGCGCCGCTGATCCTCATATATGTGCGTGATACGTTTTCCGCTCTGTTGATCTGCGCATGGATAGTGGCGTTCTTCCCGATCCTGTCCAATACGGTGATCGGTTTGCGCAGCGCCGATCATAACCTGCGCGATCTGTTCAGGCTCTATCGCGCTTCGCCATGGCAGCGCCTGCGCTATCTGCTGGCGCCAAGCGCATTGCCTTATTTCATGGCCGCCCTGAAAATCGCCGGGGGCCTCTCGCTGATCGGCGCGGTTGTCGCTGAGTTTGTTGCCGGCACGGCGGGCCAGAGCACAGGCCTTGCCTCGCGCATTCTGGAATCGAGCTTCCGCAATGAAATTCCGCGCATGTTTGCGGCCCTCTTCCTTGTATCACTACTCGGCATCGTAATCTTTCTGGTGACAAGCTGGCTGTCGCGTCTCGTCCTCGGGCGCTGGCACGAAAGCGAAATACGCCGTGAGCGCTAAAATGCTGACCGGCGTCACCATAGCCGGACTTTCCGGACGCCACGACATCGAGATCAAAGGTGATCGCATCGCCTCGCTCGTGCCGTCGCAGTCAGCGGGTGGCGGACTTATCACCCCGCTTTTCGCAGACGTCCATGTTCATCTCGACAAAACCTTCACGATCCAGCGCATCGCAGAAAATGGCAGCGCCAGAGTGGATTGCCTGTTCGACGCAATTGACCTGATGAACACCGATCGGAAGAACTGGAGCGAGGCGGATATTCGCGCCCGCGCTAGTAAAGGCCTAAAAGCTGCGTTCGAACAAGGCGTCGGGGCGATGCGCAGCCACGTCGACTGGACGACCCCGGAAGTACCCGCAGCATGGCCTGTTCTGAATGAGTTGCGCGAAGAGTGGAAAGGCCGGATCGATCTTCAGCTGGCGGCACTCGTCCATGGCGATCTGGTGCTTGATGCCGGCTCACAAATCGCGACCCGCGTTGCAAAAGACGGTGGCGTCTTTGGCGCGTTCTTCTATCGCAATGCCGATCTTGAAGACAAAATCGAAGAGATGTTCCGCCTTGCCGTGCAGCATGATCTCAATCTCGACTTCCATGTCGATGAGGGTCTGGATGTGGAAGCGGACGGCTTTTCGCTGATCATATCGGCAACCAGACGGTATGGCATGGGTGGCCGGGTATTATGCGGCCACGCCTGCTCCCTGTCACTGCGTGGGCCCGATGAACTCCAGCGCACCCTTCATGCCGCTGCAGATGCAGGCACGGCACTCGTTTCGCTACCCACGACAAATCTCTATCTTCAGGACAGGCTTGGAGGAAAATCCCCGCGTCTGCGCGGTGTTGCACCGCTGAAAGAAGCGCGCCGGGCAGGCATGGATGTCATGCTCGGTTCCGACAATGTCCGGGACGCTTTCTATCCTTTTGGCGATTACGATCCGCTCGCCATACTTCGTCTCGCAGCCCCAGCCTGCCACCTTGAGCCGGATGAATGGCTCGACAGTATAACCACCCTGCCCGCCCGGCTTATCGCCGGCGAGCGCATCCAAACCCCACAGGTGGGCGGCTCGGCCAGCTTTATCTGGCACGATGCCGAAGACCTGAACGATCTTATCAGCCACCCGCAGGCACGTCGCGTCGTCTGGCGCAATGGCATCGCACAACCCAACTCAACAGGCCAAATCATCGGGAGTTCCACATGAATTCTGCCGCTCCACAGCGCATCTATGACTGGGCCGCATTCCGCGCGGAAATCGATGGCATACGCATTTATGATGATCCAAAGCAGGTCGAACTGCGCTCTCGGGATTATTTCTGGTATAGCCCCATTCTGACCGAGGATATCGGCCATTATGTTGGTGATCTTGTCGTCATTCCGAAAGATCAGGACGAAGTGCGCCGCGTGGCTGCTGCCGCCGCGAAACTGCGCATCCCTATCACCGTTCGCGGTGGCGGCACCGGCAATTACGGCCAGTGCGTTCCGCTTGAAGGCGGCATCATTCTGGACATGACTAAGATCGACCGCATCATCGCAATCGAACCCGGCAAGGTTCGCGTTGAAGGTGGCGCTCGCATTTCGCGCCTTGACGATGCCGTGCGCGAGACCGGACAGGAATTGCTGATGTATCCGTCCACACGCCGCATCGCCACGATTGGCGGCTTTTTCTCTGGCGGCTCCGGCGGCATCGGGTCGCTGCGGCACGGCATGCTGCGCGACGACGGGAATGTCTATTCCGTAAAGGTTCTCACTGTCGAGCCGGAACCGAAGGTCATCGAATTGACCGGGCGCGACATTCATAAAGTCCAGCATGCCTATGGCACCAACGGCATCATTCTGGAACTGGAAATCGGTCTCACCAAATCGACCGACTGGATACATACCGCTGCCTTGTTCGACAGTTACGAGGCAACGCTCAACTTCTGCCTCAAGGCATTGGAAGACAATCTCGACTGCTATCTGCTGACCACGGTAGACCGGCGTTTTGCACGCTTCTATACCAAGTTCGGTGATCTCTTCCCGTCCGACAAGGATGCGGTTTTCGCCATGATCGCACCGGAGGAAATGGCCCGCTTCGAAGCGCTCGCGGCCGAATTCGGCGGCAGGGTTTCCTTCGCCATGACACTGGACGAACTGCACAAGAACGGATTGCAGCCTGCTTATGAATGTGGCTGGAACCACACAACCTTGCAGGCGCTGAAAGCCGAGGAAGGCTGGACCTATCTTCAGGTCGCCTATCCGCGTCCTTTCGACGTGAATGTGGTGACACGCCAGATCGAGCGCTACGGTGAGACGCAGTACATGCATCACGAAATGGCCAGGCTTGAAGGCGAAGTGCAGATTTTCGCGCTTCCGCTGGTGCGCTTTGAAGGTCGTGACGAGATGTACCGTCTGATCAAGGAACTGGAGCAGCTTGATGGCTGCGACATCTACGATCCTCATGCCTACACCATTGAGGATGGCGGCATGAAGGAGATCGACAGCGTTCAGATCGAATTCAAGAAACTGGCCGATCCATACGGCCTTCTCAATCCGGGAAAAACACGCGGCTGGACCGCCGACATGGCTTTGACTGCTTAAAACAAGGGGAACCAATATGAAAAAGACACTGGTTGCGGCGCTGGCCGCGCTTTCCATGGGGCTTTCCGCCCAGATGGCCTATGCGCTCGATAAGGTGACGCTCGGAACCAACTGGCTGGCGCAGGCCGGTCACGGCGGGTTCTATCAAGCGGTAGCCGATGGCACCTATGAAAAATACGGACTTGATGTGCAAATTGATATGGGAGGACCACAGGTCAACAACCGCCCGATGCTTGCCGCAGGCCGTCTTGACTTCCTGCTGACGGGAAACCTGCTTTTGTCGTTCAACAACGTCGCCAACGGCGTCCCGACAACGGTTGTTGCTGCTTTCTACCAGAAAGACCCGCAGGCACTGATGGTGCATGAAGGTCAGTACAAGGATTTCAAGGACCTTGCCAATGCGTCGACCGTGCTGATGGGCAAGGATGCGCAGTTTTCGTTCTGGCCGTGGCTGGTGAAGGAGTTCGGCTTCAAGGATGAGCAGCTCCGTCCCTATAATTACAGCCTCGCCCAGTTCCTCAACGACAAGAAAGTCGTGCAGCAGGCTTATGCGACCGCCGAACCGATTTACGCCGAAAAGGAAGGGGCAAAGGTCACGACTTATCTGCTTGCCGATTATGGCTACAGCACTTACGGCAACACGATAGAAACCCGCCAGGACCTGATCGAGAAGAACCCCGATCTGGTGCAGCGCTTCGTCAGCGCTTCGATCGAAGGCTGGACCAATTTCCTCTATGGCGACCGCAGCAAGGCCTATGATTTGATCCTGAAAGACAATCCGGACATGAGCAAGGAAACGCTCGATGCGGAACTGGAGCGGATCAAGGGCCTTCAGCTCATCGACAGCGGCGACACGCTTGAAAAGGGGATCGGTGCCATTTCGATGGATCGCGTCAAGGCGTTTTACGAACTCGCCCGCAAGGCAGGAATCGTCAGCGGCGACGAACTCGACATGAGCAAGGTTGCAACCGATGCCTTCGTAAACAAGGGCGCGGGCCTCGACATCAAGAAGAAGTGGGGCCAATAAGTCCCTCCTAATCGCGGCAGATATGGATGAACAATAGCGACGAGAATGAAGACGCCGAACTGACCGGACGAGACAAGGTTCTCGGACGCAGGCGGCGTATTCTCGGCGCAATCCGAGCTGCCGCGATCGACGAGTTTGCGGAGAAAGGCCTTGCGGGGGCGTCCACGCAGGGCATTGCACATCGTGCCGGCCTCACCAAGCCGCAACTGCACTACTATATCTCCAGCAAGGAAGAACTCTACGAGGATATCATCGTGTATATCCTTGACGAGTGGGAAGAAATTTTCCTCGGTGCCAATACCGAAAACGATCCGGCGAAGGTGATCCGGCAATATATCCGCGCCAAGCTCGAATATAGCCAGAAGAATCCCAAGGCTTCACGGCTTTTCACCACTGAAATCGCCAATGGTGCGCCATATCTGAGCCGCCATTGGAAAAAACACGTCTCTGCGACCCACAATGCAGTGAAGCTTATCCAGTCATGGGTGGACGACGGTCGCATCAAGCCTGTCGATCCGCTGCTGTTTCAGATGCATATATGGGCTGTCACCCAGCACTATGCCGACTTTGAAGCGCAGGTTCGCAGCATGATGGAACTCGACAAAGACGAGCCGCTTGATCTCGAACGGATCGAGAAGGAAGTTTCGGCGCTGTTTCTGCGGGCCTGCGGGCTGGAATAAAACATCTGTTGAGAGAGCTTCGTCAGCGTAACCCTTCAAGTTCAGCGATACGGGCGGCACTATCCTTTTCAAGCATTCTGGTCATTTCGCGAATGACCGTTTCTGCAAGCACAAAGATTGCAGCCGACGAATCCCAGGCCGACGGCACGGCTGTTCGCCCCGCCAGAACGTGCCGGGCCACGCGCGCAATCGGCGACAGCCACTGGTCGGTAACGAGAACAACCTCAACACCCCGCGACCGCGCCTTTTCGGCAAGTTGCAAAAGACTGTCCTGATAACGGCGAATATCAAAGACCACCAGAACGTCACGCTTGCCCATATCGAGAAGGCGGTCACGCCAGCCGCTCTCCTGCCCGCCAAGATGAAAGACGTGCGGGCGAATGACCGTCATGTGTGCGGCCATGTATTGCGCGATGGGATCGGTGAAACGTCCGCCAATCAGGTAGATATTTCCCTTAGCGCCGCTCAAGGCTGACACAGCCTGCCTTAACTGCTTCTCGCCCAGATGCCGGAAACTCTCGCGGATATTCTCCAGCGTATGCTCGACCGCCGGATAGGCGGTGTCCGTCCTGATCCCCGCCTGTTCATTGCGATGGTGCGGCGACTGCAATTGGGCGGCGAGTTCATCCTGTAACCGCGCCTGAAAATCGGGGTAGTTCTGAAATCCGAGCCTGTTTACAAAGCGAAGGATCGTCGGGGAGCTCACACCGGCCAGCGCGGAAAATTCCGCTACGGTTTTCAGTCCCAGGATCGGGTAATTGGCGATCAGTGTCTGCGCGGCGCTTCGCTCGCCCGCTGGCATCGTATCGATCCGCTCGTTGATCAGTTCCGCAACGCTTGCGTTCACCGACGCTGATTTTTCCATTCATTGGCTCTTTTTGAATTCGGCGAAATTGTGTTTGACAAATAATCATAGGACGTATCAAATAATCCGCAATAGCGCATAAACTGAAAAAACGTAACATAAGTTACAGCGCGGGGAACAAACGGAATGACGGACGAGCGAGAATATCGCACGGTTTCGTGCGAGCCTGTTTCTGTCTTCAACACGGATGGGGCGAGTCCCTATCTGCTTGTTTGTGAGCATGCATCCAATTTCGTTCCGGAACGTTTTGGTGAACTGGGCCTTGGCGCAGAGGCGTTGAAGGCGCATATCGCCTGGGACCCGGGCGCGGTCGAAGTTGCCAGGCATCTCGCATCATCGCTCGACGCATCTCTCATCGAAAGCCGTCTTTCGCGGCTCTTGATCGACTGCAACCGCCCGCTCGATGCGCCCGATCTCATTCCCGAACTCAGTGAGACAACCATCGTCCCGGGAAATCATGGGCTCGCGGCAGCAGAGCGCACAGCCCGTATCGATCTTTCACACCGCCCGTTCCACGGCTGTATCGAACAAACGATCGCGGCTCGAGCCAAGCGCGGCCAGCCTTCGTGGATTGTGACAGTTCATTCTTTCACGCCCGTTTATCGTGGCGTATCCCGGCCTTGGCAGATCGGCATCATCCATGACGAGGACGACCGGATCGCAAAGCCCCTCATCGCCGGATTGCGGGAGGACACAAGTCTCAATGTCGGCGTCAACGAACCCTATTCCCCGGCTGATCGGGTCTATTACACGCTGGAACGGCACGCCCGCCCGCGAAACGCGCCATGCGCAATGGTGGAGATTCGCAACGACGAAATAGCCAGTTCCCGGACGCAAACCGCGTGGGCGGAAAGGCTTGCAGGCATATTGAAGCATGTCGCGCAAACACTCGCCCACACGGAAAAGAAAGCCTGAAGGAGCCGGAAATGCCGAAGCCGATCAGACTGTTCGTCAAATATGTTGATGCATTGAATTATTATATCGGCCGCTTCGCGATGTATCTGTTCTTCGCGCTTGGCGCCTGTCTGCTTTATTCGACCTTTTCGCGCGTCGTCCTTGGCGTTCCGGTGAACTGGGTGCTTGAGATGTCCCAGTTTCTGCTCTCGGCCTATTATCTGCTCGGTGGCGCCTATGCCATGCAGCAGGGCGCGCATGTGCGCATGGATCTGTTCTTCGACCGTCTTCCCCCGCGCCGGAAGATGATCACGGATATGATCACGATCCTGTTCATCATCTTCTATCTCGGCGTGATGGTTGCGGGAGGCATTTCCTCGACCGGTTACGCCATCTCCTATGGCCAGAAAAACTACACGGCCTGGGCACCGCTCCTCTGGCCGATCAAACTTGTCATGACCGTAGGCATCTTTCTCCTGCTGCTGCAATGCGTCTCGAATTTCCTCAAGGACTGGGCGTCGTTCCGCGGGAAACCGATCAACACGATTGCAGGACCGGCAATTGAGGAAGGGCACCACATATGAGTTCGGAACTTATCACCCTCTTCATGTTCGCCACCATGATGGTGCTGCTCATGACAGGGCAGCGCGTCTTTGGCGTCATCGGTTTTGTCGGCTCGATTGCGGCTCTCCTTCTGTGGGGCAAAGGCTCCTTCGAGATGCCCTACAATGCCACCTTCGCGGTACTGAACTGGTATCCGCTCATCACCGTGCCTTTCTTCGTCTTCATGGGCTACATGCTGTCGGAATCCGGCATTGCCAGCAATCTCTACCGGATGTTCCATGTCTGGTTCGGCGGCATTCGCGGCGGTCTGGCGCTTGGCACCATCGGCCTGATGGTCATCATTTCGTGCATGAACGGGCTAAGCGTTGCAGGCATGGCCATCGGCGCAACAGTTGCCCTGCCCGAACTCCTGAAACGGCGCTACAATAAAATCATGGTGACAGGGGTCATTCAGGCGGGCAGTTCGCTCGGCATCCTTATTCCGCCCAGCGTGGTACTGGTTCTCTACGCCATGATCGCCCGCCAGCCAGTATTGCAGCTCTGGCTCGCCGGCATCGGCCCCGGCCTTCTCATGGCCGCGCTCTTCGCGATCTATATCTATATTCGTTGCCGCATCCAGCCAGAACTCGGTCCCACGCTGCCGCAAGAGGAGCTGGACAGCATCACATGGCGTGACCGTCTTGTCGCCCTGCGCGCAGGCATCCTCCCGCTTGTGGTGTTCGGTGTGATGATGGGATTATTTCTGACCGGTGTCACGAGCCTTGTGGAAAGCTCGGCCGTCGGCGCGCTGCTTGCCACCCTGGCGGCTCTCTTAACCGGGCGACTGTCGAAAAACGTATGGGAAACTTCGACGCGCAACAGTCTCACCGTTACCTGCATGTTCCTCTGGATCATTCTGGCAGCGCTGTGCTTTTCTTCTGTCTATGACGGCCTTGGAGCTGTCAAGGCGATTGAGAACATCTTGCTCGGCACCTTCGATCTGTCGCCGTGGACGATCCTCATATTGATGCTGCTTTCGTTCATCGTGCTCGGGATGTTCCTGGATGACACCGCCATGCTGGTCATCGTCGCACCATTATATATTCCGCTGGTGAAGAGCCTCGGCTTCAACGCCATCTGGTTCGGTGTGCTCTACACCATCACCTGCCAGATCGCCTATATAACACCGCCCTTCGGGTATAATCTCTTCATGATGCGGGCGCTTGCGCCGAAAGACATCACGATGATCGACATCTATCGTTCCATCGTACCTTTCTTCTTTCTCATGGTGCTGACCATCATCATACTGATGATCTTTCCCGAGATCGCGATGTGGTTGCCCAATTGGTACACGGGGCGATGATGGAACCTATGGTTGACTGCGCATAAGCCGGCGACAAGAGCCGGGAACGGCCGGGCCGGTACAAATAAAGGGTGAACTCAAACAGAGTGGGAGAATGGGCATGAGCGAGAATACCAAGCTAAACAAACGCGATTTTCTCAAGAAGGCCGGGCTGACGACCGTAGGCGCACTTGGCGCCAGCACACTTGCAACGCCCCATGTGAGGGCGCAGAGTCCGATCAAATGGCGGCTCCAGACCTATGCAGGTCCGGCCCTTGCCGAGCACGTCATCAAGCCGTCAATCGATGCTTTCAACAAGGCCGCCAATGGCGAGATGGTCATCGAACTATATACTGCCGATCAGCTTGTGCCCCAGGGCGAGCTTTTCCGCGCCGTGCAGTCCGGCACCATCGACGCGGCACAAAGCGACGACGACTCCATGGCGTCGCCGGTGGATATAGCGGTCTTCGGGGCATATTTCCCGTTTGCGTCGCGCTATAGTCTCGATGTGCCGGCGCTCTTCAACTGGTACGGTCTCAACGAAATCTGGGAAGAGGCCTATAAGGAAATTCCGGGTGTCACCTGGCTCAGTGCCGGATCGTGGGATCCGTGCAACTTCGCCACAACCAAGCCGATCCGCAGTCTGCAGGATCTGCAGGGACTGCGTGTCTTCACCTTCCCTACCGGCGGTCGTTTCCTCACCAAATTCGGCGTCGTTCCAGTAACTTTGCCGTGGGAAGACATTGAGGTGGCGATCCAGACCGGCGAACTGGACGGCGTGTGCTGGTCCGGCGCGACCGAGGTTTATACGGTCGGTTGGGCCGATATCAACAAATACTACCTCACCAATAATATCAGCGGCGCATGGGCTGGCTCCTATTTCGCCAACACGGAAAAGTGGGAGGCCGTGCCGGATCACCTCAAGCAGTTGTTCAGGCTGGCAATGGATAGTTCGCATTACTATCGCCAGCATTGGTACTGGTGGGGCGAAGCCCATTACCGCACGACAGGCGGCAAGCTGGAACTCACCAGCATCCCTGAAGCTGAATGGAAACAGGTGGAAGATGCGGCCATGCAGTTCTGGGACGAAATCGCCGCCAAGAGCGAGCGAACCGCCAAAGTCGTCGAAATCCTCAAGAAATACCAGAAGACCATGCGCGATGCCGGCGCACCATATCGTTATGCCTGACATATGCCTGACAAGGATGGCGCCGTGCATTCGCGCGGCGCCTCTCACTTCATCCTGTGGAGCAAAGCATTAAATGGCCGGACAATTAACACTTGATGCATTGAAGAAGGCGGTAGCGGAAGGCGAAATCGACACGGTTCTCGCCTGTTTCGTGGACATGCAGGGACGTTTGATCGGCAAACGATTTTACGGTCAGTTTTTCGTGGAGTCCGGTTATGAGGAAACCCACGGCTGCAATTATCTTCTCGCTGATGATATCGATATGGAGCCAGTGCCGGGCTATGAAGCCGCCGCCTGGGACAAGGGCTATGGCGATTTTGTCATCAAGCCGGACCTCTCCACTCTGCGCCTCGCTCCGTGGCTGGAAAAGACGGCCCTTGTGCTGTGTGATGTACTCGAACATCACGATCACCAGAATCTGGCGCATTCGCCGCGCGCAATCCTGAAGAAGCAGATCGCCCGCCTCGATGAGCGCGGCTATCGCGCGTATTTCGCGTCCGAGCTCGAATTCTATCTCTTCGACGAGACCTACAAGACCGCCCGCTCCAAGCGCTGGCAGGACATGGAAACGGCATCGCCCTATGTGCAGGATTATGTCATTCATCTCACCACCAAGGAAGAACCGGTCCTGCGCGCTATGCGCAACCAGCTGGCGGCGGCGGGCATTCCGGTTGAGAATTCAAAGGGCGAATGGGGGCCAGGGCAGGAAGAGCTGAATGTGCGCTATGCTGAAGCTCTCGAAATGGCAGACCGCCACGTCATCATGAAGAACGCCATGAAGGAAATCGCCGAGGCGCACGGCAAGTGCATCACTTTCATGGCGAAGTATGACTACAGCAAGGCCGGAAGCTCCAGCCACGTGCACAACTCCATCTGGAGCGCCGATGGCAAGGAGCCATTGTTCTTCGACCCGAAAGCCCCGTACACAATGACGCCGCTGATGCGTTCATGGGTGGCCGGACAGCTAAAATATGCCGCCGACTACACCTATTTCCTGGCCCCTTACATCAACTCCTACAAGCGTTTTCAGGCTGGCACCTTTGCACCCACGAAGATCATGTGGAGCCCGGACAACCGCACTGCGGGCTTCCGTCTTTGCGGCGAAGGCACGAAAGGCATCCGCATTGAATGCCGTATCGGTGGCGCGGACCTCAATCCCTACCTCGCCTTCGCGGCACTGATCGCCGCCGGGCTAAGAGGGATAGATGAACAGCTTGAACTGGAGGAACCATTCGTCGGAGATGCTTATAGCGCCGTGAAGCTGAAGGAAATTCCTTATACGCTGCGGGAAGCCGCGCAAGCTCTCAAGACCTCAGACTTCCTGAAGGAAGCGTTCGGAGAAGCGGTAGTCAACCACTATGTCCACACAGCGCATTGGGAACAGATCGAATATGACCGGCGCGTAACCGATTGGGAACTGCATCGCGGTTTCGAGCGCTACTGACCCTGACATAAAGCCAGACTTCAAAGGAAAATACAGATGAGCGGCACGGCCAAGATCATCTCTCCGATAGACGGCTCTGTTTATGCCGAGCGTCCTTTTCTGAATGGAACTGCAATCGCTTCGGTCGTGACCTCCGCCCGGGATGCGCAGGTTGACTGGGCTCAATTGAGCATCGCCGAACGCGCGCGTTATTGCCGTGCCGCACTTGACGCCCTTGCCGCCATGCAGGACGAAATCGTGCCCGAAATCGCATGGCAGATGGGACGACCAACCCGTTACGGCGGCGAAAATGGCGGTGTTCAGGAGCGCGGCCAATATATGATCGACATCGCCGAAGAAGCGCTGAGACCCTATGTTCCGGCTCAGAAAGACGGTTTCCGCCGGTATGTGAAGCATGTTCCGCTTGGGGTGGTCATGGTGATCGCGCCGTGGAACTATCCCTATCTTACCGCTGTCAACACGATCATTCCCGCGCTGATGGCGGGTAACAGCGTCATCCTGAAACATGCAACACAGACCCTTCTAGCCGGTGAACGCTTTGCAAAAGCGTTCGAAAAAGCTGGATTGCCCAAGGGCGTGTTCCAGAATGTCGTCCTCGATCACGCCTCAATGGAAAAACTGCTTTCATCCGGCACGATTGATCACGTGAATTTCACCGGTTCGGTTGGCGGCGGCCGCGCTATCGAGAGGGCTGCGGCAGGCACCTTCATGACATTGGGGCTCGAGCTTGGCGGGAAGGATCCTGCCTATGTTCTGCCCGATGCCAATCTGGATCATGCCGTCGGCAATCTTGTGGATGGGGCCTTCTTCAACTCCGGCCAGTGCTGCTGCGGCATTGAACGCATCTACGTTCACGAAGCCGTTTATGATCGTTTTGTGGACAGTTTCATTGACCTGACGAAACAATATGTCGTCGGCAATCCGCTGGACAGCTCCACCACGCTCGGGCCGATGGCGCAGGCACGTTTCGCTGACCTGATCCGCGAGCAGAAGGCCGAAGCCCTGCGCAAAGGCGCGAAAGCACATGTAAACATGCAGGTCGGGCAGGATGTCGCCGGTTCGCCATATATCGCGCCGGAAGTGCTCACCAATGTCGATCATCAGATGAGTGTCATGCGTGAGGAAAGTTTCGGCCCCATCGTCGGCATCATGAAGGTGCGCAACGATGAGGAGGCGCTGGCGCTGATGAATGATAGTATCTATGGCCTCACCGCCTCGCTCTGGGCCACCGATACAGATCATGCCGCGGCACTTGGCGACCGCATTGAAACGGGCACCGTGTTCATGAACCGGTGCGATTATCTCGATCCGGCGCTTGTCTGGACCGGCGTCAAGGATACCGGCAAGGGCGCTGCCCTTTCTCCCATCGGCTATGGCAATCTTACGCGGCCGAAATCCTTCCACCTGCGTGAAACAATCTGATCCCGCGCTGCAATTCTGGAAAGCAATCGACATGACTAGTTTGACCGCCAAATGGAATTTCCCTACCACGGTCCTGTTCGGACCGGGCCGTATCAAGGAACTGCCAGCCGTTCTCAAAGCGGCTGGTATCCAGAATCCGCTCTTCGTGACCGATCCCGGCTTGGCAAAGCTTCCTGTGGTCGCTTCCACGCTGACGATCCTGAACGAAGGAAGCGTCAAACATGCGGTCTTTTCCGATGTGAAGCCCAATCCAGTCGAAAGCAACCTTTATGCGGGCGTGAAAGTGTTCAAGGATGGCGGCCATGATGGTGTCATCGCCTTCGGCGGCGGCTCGGCGCTCGATCTCGGCAAGCTGATTGCCTTTCAGGCCGGGCAGAGCCGTCCGGTTTGGGATTTCGAGGATATCGGCGACTGGTGGACCCGGGCTGATAGCGCCGCCATCGCACCGATCATCGCCGTGCCGACCACGGCGGGAACCGGCTCCGAGGTTGGCCGCGCGGGCGTTCTGACCAATGAGGCGACACATACCAAGAAAGTCATTTTTCATCCCAAGACGCTGCCCGTCACGGTCATCGCCGATCCAGAACTTTCCACCGGAATGCCGCCCTTCATCACTGCCGGTACAGGCATGGATGCGCTGGCGCACTGCCTTGAAGCTTATTGCGCGCCGGGGTTCCATCCGATGGCCGATGGCATAGCGGTGGAAGGTATTCGGCTGGTTTTCGAAAACCTTCCAAAGGCTTACGCCGATGGGCACAATATCGAAGCCCGTGCCAACATGATGGCAGCTGCGGCCATGGGTGCAACGGCCTTCCAGAAAGGTCTGGGCGCAATCCACTCCCTCTCCCATCCGATCGGGGCTCTCTACGATACACATCACGGCATGACCAATGCGGTTTTCATGCCTTACATACTGCTTCAGAACCGGTCCGCCATCGAAACGCGTATCGAAAGGCTCGCCGATTATCTCGGTATCAAGGGCGGGTTCGATGGCTTCCTGGCGGCCATTATGAAACTGCGCAGCGACCTCGGTGTACCCAACACGCTGTCCCAATTCATCAAGGGGCTCGACATGGACGACGCCCGCAAAGAACTGATTGCCGAAATGGCAATCGTAGATCCAACTGCCGGTGGCAACCCGATTGAACTGACAAAAGAACGCGCGTTGAAGTTGCTAAATGCCGCACTCGAGGGTAAAGTCTGAAACGCTAAATTTAGGCTTGGCAAAAAGCCACAAGAGGTAAGCATCGCACCACCTATGGCGGGGGGCGATGCATTGGGGGAGCGGGTTCTTGGGGAGGAGCCCGCTCCTCTTCATTTCCTGAATGTCTTTTATAGAAATTGGGAACAATTCTATATTTCAATCGTTTACCCTCGTCGTCTAATACGGAGGGTTGCACGTGAATATCTTTAAACAGACTTGTGTCGGGGCATTGGCCGTGATTTTCGGAGCAACATCGGTTGCACCTACAATGGCCGCTCCTATGAATCTGGAGCGCCCCGTCATCAATCACAATGTAGAACAGGTCCGCGATCATCGCCGTCCGCCGCGTCATTATCGTGGCCATCGGCCTAACCGACCCGGATACTGGCACGGCCATCGCGGCTATCGGCATTATCGCCACGGTTATCGTCGCCACAGCGATGGATGGTGGTATCCCCTGGCGGCATTCGGCGCTGGCGCCATCATTGGCGGTGCAATAAACCAGCCCCGCCCTGTTTATCGCGCGCCAAGACTATCTAGCGCACATGTGCAGTGGTGCTATAACCGCTATAGGTCCTATCGCTCCTCGGATAACACATTCCAGCCCTATAATGGGCCGCGCAAACAGTGCTATTCGCCTTATTATCGCGGATAATTGGAAGAGCGCCCACAAGGGCGCTTTTTTCATTCACGTTGCGTCACGCGGAACCGAAATGTGATGAATTTTTAAGTTTCATTCCGGCGCAAGCGCTGGACGCCTCTCCAAAACAGGACTAAGCAAGCCCGCGTCATATCAATGTCGCGGGCAAATTTTCTGAGTTCTTGCCTTTCTGCGATCCGCAAAATAACAGTCAGAACACGTTATTGGAAGAAATGCGCTGATTTTCTCCATGACCGGTTCCGTCCGAAGCCGAAGGGCGCTCTTTAACTGACCGCATTGCGCGAATGGAAGCCGCATGTCGGCATAACTTCGAGTTTGAAAATGTCGCATAGCGCCGCCGCAAGCCCCACTCCCACGAATGCGCAACGTCTGGCGATGACCGCCCTGATCATTGGTGGCATCGCTATTGGCAGTTCGCCGATTTTTGTCCGGCTTTCCGAGGTGGGCCCGCTCGCAACCGGCTTCTGGCGTCTCGCGCTTGCCGTTTTACCACTTCTGTTCATGGATAACCGCGAACGGCGTGACGAGAAGGATGCCGCGCCACTCACCCTATCCGATTGTCTGCGCCTCGCCCTGCCCGGACTGTTCATCGCTTTCGATCTGGGTGCGTGGCACCTATCGCTGCACATGACATCCGTCGCCAATGCAACCCTGCTTGCCAATATGGCCCCTATTTTCGTGACAATCGGTGCATGGCTGCTTTTCAAGTCGCGCGTGAGCAATTCCTTCGTGGTCGGACTTGCCGTCGCGATCATCGGCGTCGTGGTGCTGAAAGGCGGACCGGGCGAGCTTCTCCAATCCCGGTCCTCCGGCGACGCGATGGCGCTTCTGGCCGCGGTCTTTTATGCCGGTTACATACTTTCAGTGGGCCGCTTGAGAAGCCGCTTCTCCACGATGCGCATCATGTTGTGGAGCAGCGCTATTGCCGCCGTGTTTTCATTGCCAATCGCCTATTTCATGGAAGGCCAGATACTACCGGCGACGTTTTATGGCTGGCTTATCCTCGCCGGGCTTGCATGGGTAACCCACGCAGCCGGCCAGAGCATGATCGCCTATGCCCTGGCCTATCTTCCCGCATCGTTCTCGTCGCTGACCTTGCTTCTGCAACCCGTTGTCGCGGCGTTTCTCGCCTGGACAATCTTGTCAGAACCCATCGGCCTGCTGCAGGCTCTCGGCGGCATCATCGTGATCTCAGGCATCCTGATTGCCCGTAGAGGGTAGAATAAGAAAAGCCCCGGTTGCCCGGGGCTTTATGCTGGTACCAATTATTCAGCCAGCCATTCCTTGATGCGATCCGGATGATCCGCGATATATTTGTCGACGGCCTTTTCATAGGACGTTTCCTGTGCATCGAACATTGCAGCTTCAAGCTCGCTGATCGGAAGGCTCATTTTCGTGAGCAGCGACGCAACTTTCGGATTCTCTTCCTTGAAGCCCTTGCGCGCAACGGCATCGATATGTTCCGCGCCGCCAAGCGCACCTTCAGGATCGGCGATATAACGCAGCTTGTACTTGCCGAACATCCAGTGTGGGCTCCACGAAGTCGCCACGAACCAGCCATCCGAACGCGTGGCGCGGTCGACGGTGGTGAGCATGGCTGCTTCACTCGAAATATTGAGTTTGTAGTCCAACCCGTACTTCTTGATCGCTTCCTGCGACAGACGGGTAAGGCCGGCACCCGGATCAATACCCTGAATCTCGCCCTTCAGCTTCTCACGAACTTCCGGCTTCTTCAGGTCCTCAATGGAACTGATTTCGCTTTCCGGAATGTACGCCGGAACAATCCAGCCAAGCTTCGCACCTTCATAGAGCGGGCCGAGGTTTTCGACCTTGCCTTCAATGCGCTTGTAGTAATCAGCGTGGGTTTCCGGCAGCCAGGCCATCATCATGGCATCAATATCGCCACGGCTCACGCCCTGATAGAGTGGGGCCACGTCTGTCTGAACCAGCTCGACCTTCTGGCCGAGATTGTCTTCGATCAGCTTCTTGGCAAGTTTTGTGACGAATTCAGCATCCGACCATGGGGCCCAGCCGATTTTAACCGGCTTGCTGTCCTGCGCGAATGCTGCGCCCATGGTCATCGTTCCCGCCACAACTGCCGCCAGACCGAATTTGGTTAGTTTGCCTAACATAGCTTCTCCTTTTCGATTGGTATCAGTTCCCATTGTTATTCTTGGTTATTTTTGCTTGCGTCATGCTTCCTGCTTGCGAAAGGACGAGGCGGACTGGGTGTCCGCCGCCTTCCTTAGCGATGCGAGCCTTTTGAAAAATCCGGTGCCCCCCTTGCCGAAGCTCTGGGTAATGCGGTCGAGAATGACCGCCAGAATGACCACAGCAAGGCCGCCTTCAAAACCGAGGCCCACGTTGAGGCGCTGAATGCCGGTCAAAACCGTATTGCCAAGACCGCCTGCGCCGATCATGGATGCAATGACCACCATGGACAGCGACAGCATGATCGTCTGGTTGATGCCGGCCATGATCGAGGGCATGGCATTCGGAAGCTGCACCTTGAATAGCAACTGCCGCGACGTACAGCCGAAGGCAAGTCCCGCTTCAACGAACTCCGAATGCACCTGCCGGATACCGAGATTGGTAAGACGCACGACCGGCGGCATGGCGAAGATCACCGTCGCAATTGTCCCTGGCACGGCACCAAGGCCGAAAAACATTGCTGCCGGAATGAGATAGACGAAAGCGGGCATCGTTTGCATGAGGTCGAGGACCGGGCGCACGATCGAAGCAATCGTGTCACTGCGGGCCATCGCGATACCAAGAGGGATGCCAATTACGACAGCAATAACCGTCGATGCCAGCACGAGAGAAAGGCTTTCCATCGTACCAGTCCACAAATCCATGTGGATGATGAGGCCCAGCGCAAGAGCCGTGAAAATCGCAAATTTCCACCCCACGCGCCACAGCGATAGCAATGTCAGAATTGCAACCCCGCCGATCGGCGGCACAGCAAGAAGAGCATTCTGGATACTGTCGGTAACAAAACCGATAGTGGCTGCGATCATATCGAGCGCGGGCGTAAAGTGGTCGAGAATGTAGTTGACCACAACATCCGCCCATCCGCCGACACTGAAATTCAAATCCATGTTTTACCGTCCATTTCCGTATTTCTTCTGGATTGGACCCATTCTGCCCGTTTCAGGCAAAAGTCCGTTGGCGTGCAGGTCTCAACCCGCGCGGCCAAGCGTTTCGAGCAATGCCGATTTACTGATGGCACCGACGTAGCGGTTCTGGCTGTCAGTGACCGGAACCGGCCAGGGGCTTTCCGCCACCTTGGTCAACAAACCGGAGAGCGGCGCTTCCGCCTCGATGGCAGAAACACTATCAAGTCTCTCGGTCCCTTGCACTGCAGCACCCTTCGCCAGCGCATCACGGCTGACCATACCCCGATAGGTGCGGTCGGCGTCGATCAGAACACCGAATGCCTTCCCGCTTGCGTCGAACCGTTCAAGCGCTGTAGCCAGCTGTTCAGGTTCGAAGACGATCAGTTCGTCCTCGCGCGCCACGTCCGCGGCCTTGAAAACGCGGGACACATCGACATTGCGAAAGAAGGAACGGACGTAATCGTTGGCAGGCGCGGAAACGATTTCGTTCGGCGTCCCCACCTGCACAACCTTGCCGTGCTGCATGATGCAGATACGGTCGCCGATGCGCATGGCTTCGTCCAGATCATGGCTGACGAAAATGATCGTCCGGCTGTGTTCAGCCTGAAGCCGCTTCAACTCGTCCTGCATTTCGGTGCGGATCAGCGGATCAAGCGCAGAAAAAGCCTCGTCCATCAGAAGAATGGTGGGCTCGCTCGCCAGCGCACGTGCCAGTCCGACACGCTGTTTCATGCCACCGGAAAGTTGGTCCGGCATGCTGTGAGCATATGGCTCCAGCCCAACGGCAGCCAGCGCCTTCAGTGCTTTCTGGTGCCGCTCCGCCTCGCCCATTCCGGCCACTTCAAGACCGAACGAAGCGTTGTTCAGAACCGAACGATTGGGCAGGAGCGCGAAGGATTGAAACACCATGCTCATGTCGCGACGGCGAAGATCGATCAACTCGCGCTTGGTCATTTTGACGATATCGCGGCCATCCACTTCGATGGAACCGGCGGTCGGTTCGATCAGGCGATTGAGCAGACGCAGAAGCGTGGATTTGCCCGAACCGGAGAGCCCCATAATAACGAATACTTCACCTTCATAGATATCGAAGGTCGCATTGTCGACGCCGATTGTTGCGCCGAGTTCGCTGTGTATCTGGGTTTTTGATTTACCTGCGCGCAACTCTTGCATTGCACGCTCCGGATCATCGCCGAAGACCTTAAAAACGCCTTTCAAGCTTATTTTAGTCTCAGCCGGCGACTTCATACTTTCTTCCTTGTATAAAATACCATGCATTAAGTTTAACCCCGCTGTGCTGGCGGACTTAATCTCCTTTTTATTAATGATAGAACTTCATTCCAATGCAACTTGCTCGCAAGGAATCTGCGCTCCGCGAACGGCACGCACGGAATGATTATCGATAGATTTCCTGATTCTATATAGGTCATTTCCCGACATGTCCACCCACAGCCGTGAATTCATCTGAATGATCCGTCCGGCAACCGTCCCCTTGAATGTTTTTTTGAAGGGTCGCACGACGAATTTTGAGGACTGCTCGACGCTGCTCAAAGCAGGAGGCAATCGACCAGCTTGAAAGCAATAGTAGTCCTGTTCCAATCAATTACCGGAACGGCCTGCGACAAATATGCAATCAGCTGCGACATCATGCGAATTAGTATTATTCAGCATAAAAACGACTATAATTGCAGAAAAAAAGTGGGATTATACTGCGAACCCTGGCTATCTAGTCTATACATAAAAACGGCGCAGATCGAGCAATCCGCGCCGTGT
Organism: Ochrobactrum sp. AP1BH01-1; assembly: GCF_018066705.1. Taxonomy (NCBI): domain Bacteria; kingdom Pseudomonadati; phylum Pseudomonadota; class Alphaproteobacteria; order Hyphomicrobiales; family Brucellaceae; genus Ochrobactrum; species Ochrobactrum sp. AP1BH01-1. The sequence continues at coordinate 707,243 of NZ_JAGPOU010000001.1, forward strand.
GAGACAGGTCGGATAGGACCGATATTTCAGCGATAAGCCATATATCCAACAAAGCCGGTGATCTTCCAGCGCGCACCTTCGCGACGGCAGAAATACAGCGTCTGCCAGTTGAGGCGGTCGACGGAGCCGTCCTTTCTTGCAATCGTTCCATCGAATTTTTTCCGTGCGACAGCGACGTCGCCGGTAATATCGATCACGCTCAGATTGGTCGCGCGGAAGATGCCTTCGGCCAGAGATTCGGCATATTCGACCGCCGCACTTTCCGCCGCCTGCCGCAGCCATTCATCGCGATAACTTGCGAGCGTGGGAAATCCTGCATCCCATTTGTCGGGATCACGGTCATTATGTGCATGTATGCCGAGGAAGCGCATCTCATCGAAATCATCGGCCACCAGGGACCAGTCCTGCGATACGAAAGCTTCGATATCGCGCCGCACGAGCATTTCCCAAATCTGCTCGCGGTCCTTGTCGCCTGCAAAGGGATTGGCCGCAGCCTTCATGCTATCCTCCTGATTATCTTAACTTTCCACGTGCGGCGACCGGCAGGATATCGACGACATCCTCGCCCGAAACAATATGGACCTCGTCAAAGAGATTGGAAACGACGCATACGTGATCAGGAATGATCCGCACGCGCTCGCCAACCTTCAGGTCAGCGACATCGCCGGTCAGCTTGCCGTGCTCCTCACTCAAACCGATCACACGGGCGTCGGGGCGTCCCATCACTTCACCAAAGTCGCTCAGCCCAAGTGTATCGCTGGACAGCGCCTTGGACCCGGCATCGATGATGGCCCGTCCGGAGGTCGGATGGCTGACGACTGTTGAAAGCACCGTAAAAGCGCAGTCATTCACTGTCGCAGCCCCCTTCTCGACCTGATAACGGTCGAAATAGATATAGGTGCCGGGACGATATTCGGTGACGACACTGTCACTGGGCTTGCGCCACATATCGGGCGTGCCGCCGCTCGAAATGGTTTCGCATTGGAGGCCGTTTGCAGCAAGCAGTTCGCGGGCCGAATAAAGCCATTGTTCAGCCTCATCCGGCTTACCCGCTGCGGGGTAGGTCATTAGACCGCCAAAACGCAGCCCCGCACTCTGATCGATAACTCGCGCCAGCTCCAATGCTTCGGCAGGTGTCTGTACACCACAACGTCCCATCCCGGTATCGCATTCGACCAGCACTTTCAGCGGATGTTTTTCATCAGTGAAGCGCGACGCCAGACCTGCGAGGGAGGTTGGGTTATCGACCGTAACCGACAGTGTGATGCGCTGATGCAGCGCGTGCAGGCGGTCGAGCTTTTCCCGCCCAAGAATATTGTAGGGCAGGAAAATATCCGTCAGCCCGGCATCAGCCATGACTTCCGCCTCGCCGAGCTTCTGGCAGGTGATGCCCGCTGCGCCTGCTTCCACCTGCATTTTGGCAAAGAGCGGCAGCTTGTGCGTCTTGATATGCGGCCGCAGTTTCACTCCTGTCGCATCCGCGTGGGCCTGCGCCTCGGCAATATTCGCTTTCACGCGATCAATGTCGATGAGGATCGCAGGCGTATCCACGTCGTGAATGGTTTTCGGTCCGGTCATGAATCAATCTCCCAGCGGCAGGCGCGGATCATCTATGGTCAGTGTATTGAGGCTATGCTTGATGCGACGCAGGCTTTCCAGCACCTTCGGCCCGCGCGCCTCCGCCGTGGCCGTGGCGATCATGTCCAGAATTGCGAGCAGCGCGAAGCGCGACGAGGTCGGCTTGTAGATATTGCCGTCTTCATTGGCGTGATAGGGAATGAGCACGTCCGCCGCCTTGGCGAGATCGGAACCGGCAGGCGTGATCGCCACCGTCTGCGCCCCATATTGCCGCGCAACCAGCACGGCCTCCACCACAGAACGCGCAAAGCCGGAAACGGAAAAAGCGATTACCGTGGTCTCATGCGTGGTGACGGCGGCATACATGCGCTGCAACTGCCCATCCACCTGCGCGCTGACTGAAATGCCTAGGCGGAACAAGCGGTTCTGCATTTCTGTTGCCAGCATGGACGAGATACCGCCAGAGCCAAAGCAAAGGACAGGTCCACCAGCGGCAAGCCGTTCGGCCACTTTCATCAGCACGCCCATATCGAGCCCGTCGCTTGCGCGCTGGATGGCGGCAACCGCCGCATCGGTCACAGCGGCCGCGATACGGCTTTCACGCACATCGCGGGCGGGAATTTCAGCGGTCAGATACTGACCGCCGATGGCGAGGGCCTGCGCCAGAAAAAACTTGAAATCGCGAACACCATCGCAGCCGAGCGCTCGGCAAAAACGCGTCACAGTGGGCTCACTGACTCCGGCTCTGGCCGCAATTTCCGAGATAGCCGCCTTGGAAGCGTAATCGGGATCAGCCAGCACGAGCGCAGCCAGCCGCCGGTCGGATTTCGACCCGTCCTGCGCCACGACGTGCAGCCGCGTGATAATGTCGGCAACCTTGCTCATGGGAAGTTCAAAGCGGCAGACCGCTATCCTTGTCGAAAAGGTGTATGTGTTCGCTCTTTGCAGTTACAGGCACTTGCTCGCCGGGCGCAAGATGTATGCGCTCGCGAAACACAGCTCGTATGGGCTGCCCTGCAATCCGTCCATAAATATGCGTTTCTGGTCCCGTCGGCTCAATAACTTCCACGGTAAGCCTCAGCCCCTTGCCATCCCGCGCGACCGTAAAATTTTCAGGCCGAATGCCAGCTTCCGCCTGTCGGTTATCAGACGATCCCGTAGCAACGGCGATTTCTTCGCCCTCCCCGGTACGGAATATGCCTCCCGACACTGTTCCCGGAATGAAGCTCATGGACGGTGAGCCGATAAAGCTCGCGACGAACTTGTTGGCCGGGCCATCATAAAGATCCAACGGCGCGCCGATCTGCTGAATCTTGCCCTGGTTCATGACAACGATCCGGTCAGCCATCGTCATGGCCTCGATCTGGTCATGGGTGACGTAGATCACGGTTGTTTTCAGGCGCTGATGGAGCGCCTTGATCTCGGTGCGCATCTGTACGCGCAATTGCGCGTCGAGATTGGAAAGTGGCTCGTCGAACAGAAACACCGCCGGTTCGCGGACAATGGCGCGCCCCATGGCGACGCGCTGGCGCTGCCCGCCCGAAAGCTGGCGTGGATAGCGATCGAGATAGGAATGGAGGTTGAGGATGGAAGCGGCCTTGTCCACCTTCGCGGCTGTTTCTTCCGATCTCTCGCCGCGAATGCGCGGCCCAAAGCCAATGTTTTCACGCGCCGTCATATGCGGAAACAGCGCATAGGATTGAAACACCATCGCGATATTGCGCTTTTGCGGCGGCAACTCGTTGGCCCGTTCCCCACCGATCAGGAGATCGCCGCCGGAAATAGGTTCAAGGCCAGCCACCATCCGCAGAAGCGTGGATTTTCCGCAGCCCGAAGGACCTACCAGCACAAGGAATTCCCCGCTTTGAATATCGAGGTTAACCTGGTCGAGGACGGTCAATTGCCCGAAGGTTTTGGTGATGCCGCGCAGCGAAACTTCTTTCATCGGTCAGTTTCCTCCGAGAATATCTTCGATGAAAGGACGGCAGCCTGCTGTCAGCCCCGCATCGACCGGGAGGATCGCGCCGGTAATCCCCGATGCGCGGTCGGAAGCCAGAAATGCTACCGTTTCCGCCACTTCTCGGGTGTCAACGATACGCCCCAGAGGATAGAAGCGCTGCAGGCGATCCAGTACACTCGCATCCTGCGCGATACGATGATCCCATGCCGGCGTTCGTATCGACCCCGGACAGACGACATTGGCGCGCACACCCCTTCTTCCAAACTCAACCGCAATCGCGCGCGCAAAAGCATTGATCCCTGCCTTTGCCGCTGCATAGGCGGGGTTTCCGAAATGCGAGAGACCGTTGACCGACGAGATGAAGACAAAAACACCGTGTCCCCGCGCTGCCATGGCCTGCGCCATGACATTGGAGAATCCCGCAACCGCAGTCAGGTTGAGGTCGATCTCAGCGTCAATATTGCCCTGATCCAGCCCGGCGAAGGTCTCGGCGCGGGTCCAGCCCGCATTGTTGATGACAATATCCGGCAGGCCCGATTCCGCTATGATCCGTCTTGCAGCCGGCTCCAGCCCGCCGTGATCGAGCAAATCGAAGGCGTGACGCGCATGGAAGCCGTCACCTGCCATTGCCTCGAGCGTCGCATCGCAACCGATCACGTGGGCGCCGCGTTCGGAAAACAGTTTGACCAGCGCGCTTCCCACACCGCCACCTGCCCCGGTAACCAGCACCGATCTTCCGGCAAATTCGCCTGCTTGCTCCACGCTATTCCCCTTTTATGCGGCAGTTTCTGCATTTTTATTCCCGTCAGCGTAAGAGTCAAAATGTAAGTTTGCAACAAAACTTTTCGCTTGAAACTACCAATAATGCCGATAATGTAAGAAAATAACAAAAATAGATTGTCACCGCACCAATGCGGGGCAAAACAAGGGAACGGGAAAATGTCTATCTACAAATGGAAGGCCGGCCTTCTGGCCGGATTGAGCATTCTGGCGCTGTCGTCGGTTGCAAATGCAGGCGAAGTGCGCATGACCGTCGCGGAATACAGCTCCAAGACCGGTCCTTATTTCGAAGAGGTCAAAAAGGCATTTGAAGCCGCCAATCCCGGCATCACGCTCAATTTTGAAGTCGTGCCGTGGGACGTGCTCCTGCAGAAGCTGACCACCGACATTTCAGCAGGCACCAATGCAGACCTTTCGATCATCGGCACACGCTGGCTGATTGATTTCGTGCAGCAGGGCATCGCAGAACCGCTCGACGGTTACATGAATGACGAGTTCAAGGGCCGGTTCATCGAGACTTTCCTGTCGCCATCCGTCCTTGAGGGCAAGACCTATGGCTTGCCGATCGCGGCCTCTGCCCGCGCCATGTATTACAACAAGGATCTGCTCACAAAGGCAGGCGTCGAAAACCCGCCCGCGACCTGGGACGAACTGAAAGCAGCAGCCACCAAGATCAAGGCGCTCGGCGGAGAGAATTACGGTTTCGGCCTGCAAGGCAAGGAAATCGAGACCGACGTTTATTATTACTATGCCATGTGGTCCTATGGGACCGAAATCCTCAACAATGACGGCACGTCGGGCCTCAGCACACCCGGCGCGCTTGAAGCCGCCAAACTTTACAAGTCGCTGATCGATGACGGCCTGACCCAGCCCGGCGTCACTTCCTATGCGCGCGAGGATGTGCAGAACCTGTTCAAGCAGGGCAAGGTCGGCATGATGATTACCGCGCCTTTCCTTTCCAACCAGATCAAGGAGGAAGCGCCGAACCTCAAATACGGTGTTGCGGCCATTCCTGCCGGACCGACAGGCGCGCGCGGAACCTACGGCGTGACCGATTCCGTCATCATGTTCCAGAATTCCAAAAACAAGGAGGAAGCCTGGAAGGTGCTCGACTTCCTGTTCCAGACAGAATGGCGCGCCAAATTCACACAAGGTGAAGGCTTCCTGCCGGTCAACAAGGAAGAGGCGAAGATGGATTATTACGTCAATAATGCCGATCTTGCCGCTTTCACCGCACTTCTGCCGGATGCCCGTTTTGCGCCCATCATTCCGGGCTGGGAAGAAATTGCCGACATCACCTCCAACGCCATGCAGAGCATCTATCTCGGCAAGGGCGAACCCGATGCCGTGCTGAAGGATGCCGCAGCCAAGGCGGATGCGATCCTTCAGAAGTAAGCTCCCCGCCTGCCCGGCAGTGCCCCCGCTCTGCCGGGCTCTTTTCTTCCCCAGGACATTGTTTGCCGATGCAAAGCCGCACCCTGCCCTATCTTCTGATCCTGCCGAGCCTCCTTCTGGCTGCGGTGGTGATCTTCTGGCCCGTGGTGCACCTGGTTGAAATTGCCAGCCACGACGTCAACCGCTTCGGGCAGCTGCGTGATTTCAACGACGGCGCAAACTTCACTGCGCTTTTCGCAACGCCCGACTTCCTAAACGCACTCTGGCGCACCGCAGTATGGACCGTCGCCGTGGTTGGCGGAGCGCTGATCGTTTCCATTCCGGTCGCAATCATTCTCAACATGGATTTCTATGGCCGGTCAGTGGCCCGCGTCATCGTCATGCTGCCTTGGGCCGTTTCACTCACCATGACAGCCATCGTCTGGCGCTGGGCGCTCAATGGCGAAAGCGGAATGCTCAATTCCGCACTGCGCAATCTCGGCCTCATCGACAGTAATATTCAATGGCTGGCGAGTGCGGCAACGGCCTTTCCGATGCAGGTTCTGGTCGGCATTCTGGTCACCGTGCCGTTCACCACGACGATCTTTCTCGGCGGACTATCCTCCATCCCGGAGGATCTCTACGAAGCCTCGTCCCTTGAAGGCGCCAGCCTGTGGCAGCAGTTCCGGGAAATCACCTTTCCGCTCCTCAAGCCCTTCGTGAACATCGCCATCGTGCTGAATACCATCTACGTCTTCAATTCATTCCCGATCATCTGGGTCATGACGCAGGGCGGACCGGCCAACTCCACCGACATTCTGGTGACACATCTCTACAAGCTCGCTTTCCGGCTGGGCAAGCTCGGCGAGGCCTCGGCGGTGTCGCTCATCATGCTGGCGATACTCCTCGTCTTCACGGCGATCTATATTCGCCTCGCCATGCGGGGAGAACGCGCATGACGGGTTCAAAGCTGAAGCGCACGATCGTCGCCTGGGCAGTTCTGTCACCACTTATCGTACTGACGCTGTTTCCCTTTTCGGTGATGTTCCTCACGGCCGTCAAACCGCCGCAGGAAGTCCTGTCTCCAACGTGGTGGCCGAGCAGCTTCCACTGGCAGAATTTTTCGGAAATGTGGGTCCAGACCAAATTCGGGCAAGCGCTTCTGAACTCGCTTTACGTTTCGGTCATTGCTTCCGTTGGCGCAATCATCGTGTCCATTCCTGCCGCCTATGCCATGTCACGCTTTCGCTTTGCAGGCCATGGCGCATTCCGGCAATTCCTGCTCGTCTCCCAGATGATCTCGCCGATTGTTCTGGTGCTGGGTCTTTTCCGGCTGCTCGCCGCCTATGGTTTGATTGAAAGCGTGTCTGCCGTCGGTGCGGTCTATATGGCCTTCAATATCGCCTTCACCGTCTGGATGCTGCAAAGCTATTTCGACACGATACCCCGTGATCTTGAAGAAGCCTCGTGGATGGAAGGGGCTGGCCGCGGCAAGACACTGATAAAAGTGTTCCTGCCGCTTTGCCTGCCTGCCATCGCCGTGACCGCCATTTTCACCTTCATCAACGCATGGAACGAATTCGTCGTGGCGTTGACCATGCTGCGCAGGCAGGAAAGCTATACCCTGCCCATTCAGGTCTTCTCGCTGGTGGCGGGACGCTACACCGTCGAATGGCACTATGTCATGGCGGCAACCTTCCTCGCCACGCTGCCGGTCGCAATCCTCTTCATCTGGCTCCAGCGCTATCTCATCAAGGGACTTGCTCTTGGAGCCGTCAAATAACCGGAGAAAATCATGTCCCGAAAACAGGTCTTCGGCGCATCGCATGTGCCTCTTTCCCCCGCCGTCCGCGCAGGCGACACTGTCTATGTTTCCGGTCAGGTGCCTGTTGGAGCAGACGGCCAGATCGTTGAAGGCGGCATCGAAGCGCAGACGAAACAGGTGCTTGAAAACGTCAAGGCCGCACTCGCGCTTGCAGGCGCGACCATGGAGGACGTGGTCAAGACCACCATCTGGCTGGAAGATGCACGGGATTTCGGGCGCAGGAATGCAGTCTATGCCACCTATTTTCCGAAAGAACCTCCGGCACGCACCACGGTCGAATCCCGCCTGATGATCGACATAAAGATCGAAGTCGAAGCCATCGCCTACGCACCGCTAAAGTAATCCCCACTCCCGCAGGCCATTTCCATGCGCATTTTCACCGCATCCCTTGCGACAGAAACCAACACGTTTTCGCCGGTTCCAACCGACCGGGCTTCGTTCGAAATGGCTTTCTACGCAGCACCCGGCAAGCATCCGGAAACACCGACGCTTTGCTCTTCTCCCATTGTGGCATTGCGCAAGCGCGCGGCGGCGGAAGGATTGACAGTCATCGAAGGCACAGCCACCTGGGCAGAACCTGGCGGCTTGTTGCAGCGTCAGGCATTCGAGGAATTGCGTGACGAAATCCTTGATCAGCTCAAGGCGGCAATGCCTGTCGATGCAGTTGTTCTCGGCCTGCACGGCGCCATGGTCGCACAGGGTTATGACGATTGCGAGGGCGATCTTCTGGAGCGCGTGCGTGCCATTGTCGGGCCGGATATTCTAATCGCAAGTGAGTTCGATCCGCATAGCCATCTGACGCCGAAGCGGGTCGAAAACCTCAATATTTTCGCGTCGTTCCTCGAATTTCCTCATACGGATTTCTACGAACGCGGTGAGCATGTGGTCGATCTTGCGCTGGATGCCCTGAAAGGCCGCATCAAGCCGGTGATCTCGACTTTCGACTGCCGAATGATCGGCGTATATCCGACAAGCAAGGAGCCGATGCGTTCCTTCATCGACCGTATCAAGGCGATGCAGGGCAAGGATGGCATTCTGTCGATTTCAGTTATTCATGGCTTCATGGCCGCCGATGTGCCGGAAATGGGGACCCGTATTCTCGTCGTCACCGATAATGACCCGGACAAGGGCACCGCCCTTGCGGAAAAACTGGGACGCGAGCTGATTTCCATGCGCGAGCAGACGCTGATGACCATGTTCGACACCGATCAGGGCATCGACCGGGCGCTGGTTACCCATACGGCCACCCCCTCGAAACCGGCAGTAATCGCCGATGTGTGGGACAATCCCGGGGGCGGCGTTGCAGGCGACGGAACCTATATCCTTCGCCGCCTGATCGAACGCGGCGTCGACAATATCGGCATCGCCACCATCTGGGACCCCATCGCTGTGACATTCTGCCATGCGGCTGGCGAAGGCGCGATGATCGATCTGCGTTTCGGCGGAAAATCCGGACCGCTTGGCGGCGAACCTATCGATGCGCGTGTGACGGTCCTGAAAGTCCTGGCAGAAGGCTGGCAGAGTTTCGGGCCAAGCCGCGTGACGCTTGGACCTTCGGCGGTTGTGCGGATTGAAGGTACCGGGATCGACATCATTCTCAACACCAACCGGACGCAGACATTCGAGCCGGACATCTTCTCGAATATGGGCATCGACCCGATGAAGAAGGATATATTGGTGGTCAAATCCACCAATCATTTCCATGCGGGCTTCGTGCCGATCGCTGCCGAAATTATCTATGTCGCGGCACCCAGTTCCTATCCGAGCAATCCACGCACCACCAATTACCGCAAGCTCAGCCGCGCGATCTGGCCGCGTGTCGAAAACCCGTGGTGAACAAATGAAAAAAGCGCGGGAGTTTCCCGCGCTTTTCCATTCAGACATCGCCCCGTTTAATGAGCCAGATAGGTCGATATGATCGGCACGTAAGTAACCAGCGCCAGCAGGATAAACAGCGCCATATACATGCTGAAGGCCTGGCGGGTGAAATCTCCAACCCTCACCTTCGCGATGTTGCAGACCATCAACATGACCGTACCAACCGGTGGTGTCAGTGTGCCAATCGACAGGTTGATGATCACGATGATACCGAAATGCACCGGGTCAATGCCCAGCGCCTTCACCGTCGGCATCAGGAGCGGCACCAGAACGATCATCAGGGCCGTACCTTCGATCAAAGCGCCGAGGATCAGCAGGATCACGTTGACTGCCAGCAGGAACGCATAAGGATTGCTGGTGAAAGACGAGATAAGCTGCATCAGCGACTGGCCGGCCTGTTCAAGCGAAAACACCCACGCGAGCGCTGACGACGCCATGATGACGAGCATGACGGATGCGGTTGATTTCGCCGTTTCGATCAGCGAATCCACCACATGCGAGATACGCATTTCGCGATAGATCACGAAGCCGATAATCAAAACCAGCGTAACCGCAACCGCACCGGCTTCCGTCGGCGTGAAGATGTTCATGCGGATGCCGCCGATGATCGCGAACAGCAGCAGCACCGCAGGCCATGCCGAAGCAAGCGTCGATGCAACCTCGGCTCCGCTCATCCGCTTTTCACGGCTTGGTTTATAGCCGCGCTTCACCGATGTGACATAGGCCGCAATCATCAGGATAACAGCGCCGAGAATGCCCGGCAGCACACCCGCCATGAACATCTTGCCGATGGAAACGTCAGCGATCAGACCATAGATGATGAGCGCGATACCCGGAGGAATGATCGGCGTAATCAGCGAGCCTGCAGCCGTGACCGCGCAGGAAAATGCCTTGTCATAGCCGCGCTTGACCATTTCCGGCACCATCATGCGGGTGAGCATGGCGCTGTCGGCCAGATTGGAAGCGCTGACGCCGCCCATCAGGGTGGAAACCATGATGTTGGTGAGCGCCATGCCGCCGCGCATGCGGCCCACCAGGATTTCCGCGACCTTGATCAGCCGCTCGGCAATGCCGGTATGCGACATCACCGTGCCAAGCATGATGAAGAACGGAATGGCGAGCAGCGACGTATTCTGAGCAGGGCTGATGAAGCGCTGAACGGCAATCGCTATCGGCATCTGGTTGAAGAAGGTGAAATAGGTGAAGACCGCAATCAGAATGGCCACGTAAAGGCGCATATTGAGCGCGATCAGCGCCAGCATGATGAGAACGATGGTCGTCAGGTTCATGCCTTGCCTCCCGCAAAAGCGGCGCGCAAGGATTTGAATGCGCCTGCAAACATATAAAGAGCGATAATGACGAAGCCGACGGGCACAGCGATATCGATCCAGTAATAGGAGACTCGCAGCACGTCAGTTACTTTGAACTGCGCCGCAACCGAAAGCTTGTAACCGGCATAGGACACGTAGAGCAGAAACAGTCCCGACAGGATTGAAACGATAGCGTTGATGACCTCGCGCAGCTTTTCCGGCAGCAGGTCCACGAGCATCGGGATGGCAAGATGCTGGTTGCTGCGTTCTGCGGCGACACTGCCGAGCATCACGATCCAGATCATCAACAGACCAGCCATTTCCTCGGTCCATTGCAATGGCTGGTGCATCCAGTAGCGCATGACAACGGCGATGTTGAACATCGCAAGCAGGATGAACAGCGGCACCGCAGCCAACCATTCGATCAGTTTTTCAAACAGTTTCATCGGATTGAATTCCATGAGCAAACCACGCCGCGGCAAAGCCGCGGCATGGCAATATCCGAATAAGGATGGATCAGTTCAGTTCGGCTTTGATCTTGTCATAAAGACCAGGCGACCATTCCGGGAACTGGGTGTAGACCTTTTCAGCAAGGGCCTTGAAAGGAGCGCGGTCGACGTCGATGATCTCGACACCGGCTTCCTTCATCTTTTCGATCATTTCATTGTCTTTTTCGATCGTCAGCTTCTGGCTGTAGAGGCCTGCATCATAGGCGGACTCATGGATCATCTTGAGCTGATCTTCCGGCAGCGTGGAGAAGAAGGCTTCGCCGCCGACGATGAGCGCCACATTGGTCAGATAGCCGACCTTGCTCAGATACTTGGCTTCTTCCTGGAATTTCTGGCCGTAAAGAACCGAAATCGGGTTCTCAACGCCATCGATCACGCCCTGCGCCAGCGCCGGGAAGGTTTCGCCCAGCGGCATCGGGGTAGGCGTTGCGCCCATGGCCTCGAAGGTCTTGATCTGCATGACGTTGTTCGGCACGCGGATCTTCATGCCCTTCAGGTCTTCCGGCGTGCGGATCGGCTTCTTGGAAATGATCTGGCGAATGCCGTAAAGATAGTTCGGCATTACGATATGAATGCCCTTCTTCTTCAGCTCTTCGCTCTTCTCCTTGAACCAGGGACCGTCATAGACCTTGAAAAGCTGTGCCGGATCGTCGGTCAGGAACGGGCCGTAGAGCACGCCGAGGTCCGGGTCGTATTCGGCCAGGAAGCCAACGTCGGAAATAGTCACGACGTTGAGGCCCATCATGGCCTGTTCGGTCACATCTTTTTTGGAGCCAAGCTGCGAGCTTGGATAAAGTTCGAGCGTGATCTCGCCATTGCTGCGCTTGGCAAGGTCATCTTTCCAGTAATGCATTACTTCATCGAAAGGCTCGCCGGGATTGTTTTCGTAGGCAACCTTGATCGACACATTGGCAGCATATGCAGCCATGCTTCCGGCCAGCAACATGCTGGCGGCGATCATGCCGGTAACGAGTTTCTTCATGTTTTCCTCCCGTATGGGGTCATTAAACAATGGCCTTGTGGCCGGTTTCCTCCACTAGCGCTCTGCATCGGTCGTGCCGGCGCACAGCATTTGCTTCGATTTCAGTTGCGCTCGATGATGATCTTCAAAACATTTCGGTCGCCGTCCCAATAGGGAAGCGCCGCTTCAGCTTCATCGAACGGAAATACCTTGGAGATCAGCTTGTCGGCATCCGCGCCAAGCTTCTCCAGATGCGTTATGACGGCCTCGAAATCTGCAAGTGTCGCATTGCGCGATCCCATGATGTCGAGTTCCTTCAGGTTGAAGAACTGGGTCTGATAGGTCACGGGCGCCTTGGAATAGCCGACATAAACCACCCTGCCCGCAAAGCCTGCCAGATCGACAGCCTGCGTGAATGTGATCGGCAGGCCGACCGCTTCAAAAGCAACATCCACCCCGTCATCGTTGGTCAACACCTGCACCTTCGCGACAACATCGTCGCCACCCGGCAGTGCGTGCGTTGCGCCGAACTGCAGCGCCAGTTCACGCTTTTCGGCACTTGGATCGATGGCGATGACCTTGGCGCCGCGCGCGACGGCACCGAGCAGCACGCCCATGCCGATCATGCCACAACCGAGAACCGCGACCGTATCACCTGCCTGGACCCGCCCGCGCTCGACGGCGTGAAAGCCGACCGAAAGCGGCTCGACCAGCGCCAGATGACGTGGCTCCAGCGTATCGTTGAGGATCAGCTTTTCGGAAGGCAGCACGATCTGGTCAGCCAGACCGCCATTCTGCTGCACGCCAAGCGTCTTGTTATAACGGCACGCATTGAGCCGCCCCTTGCGGCATGATGAGCACTCACCGCAATTCGTATAGGGCAGCACGATCACTCGCTTACCCTTAGCGTAGGCAGCGTCGACACCATCGCCGACTTCGATGATTTCTCCACCGATCTCGTGGCCCGGAATGCGCGGCAGCTGAACCAGAGGGTTAAGCCCCTTGAAGGTGTTCAGGTCGCTGCCGCACAGCCCCACATGGCGCACGCGCACGCGGACATGCCCCGCCAGCAATGGCGCTTCGTCGATTTCTGCAAAACGTGTGACGTTTTCGCTCTCGATACGCAGAGCTTTGACCATCGAATTATTCCTGTCAGTCGTCATTGAATAAGGGGCTGCGAAACAAATGGATCAGGTTACGGCACCGACCTGCCACGGCACGAATTCGTTGTCGCCATAGTCGTAGACTTCGCTCAACGTCTTCTCGCCGGAAGCGACGGCGATGATATGTTCAAAGATGCGCGTACCGGACTGTTCGATGGTCTCATCGCCGGTGACGATGCCGCCGCAATTTATGTCCATGTCTTCCTTCATGTGCTCGTACATTTCGGAATTCGTGGCGATCTTGATGCAGGGCGAAGGCTTGAAGCCGGAGACCGAACCGCGCCCCGTGGTGAAGCAGATCACATTGCAGCCACCTGCCACCTGTCCCGTCACAGCGACGGGATCGTAGCCCGGTGTATCCATGAAAACGAAGCCCGGTTCGGTCACGGTTTCAGCAAATTCATAGACGGCCTTGAGCGGCATGGAACCGCCCTTGGCAACCGCGCCGAGCGACTTTTCCAGAATGGTGGTGAGCCCGCCAAGCTTATTGCCATGCGACGGGTTGTTGTTGAGTTCGTCGCCATTGCGCGCCGTGTAGTCGCGCCACCAGTCGATGCGCTGCAACAGTTTTTCGGCGACCGCAGGCGTTACGGCGCGGCGCGTCAGAAGATGTTCCGCGCCATAGATTTCCGGCGTTTCCGACAGAACGGTCGTACCGCCGTTGCGCACGATAAGGTCAGACGCATAGCCCAATGCCGGATTGGCCGAGATGCCGGAATAGCCGTCCGAGCCGCCGCATTCCAGCGCCACTTTCAGCTTCGACAAGGGCTGTTTGGTGCGCACTGCCGAATTGACCAGCGGCAGCATTTCCTTGATCTCGGCAATCGCATGATCGATGGTCTTGCGCGTGCCGCCATGCTGCTGGATCGTCATGGTGCGCAGGCGCGAGCCTTCTTCCATGCGGTAATGTTCGAGGATCGGCGCAATCTGGTTGGTTTCGCAGCCAAGCCCGATCAGCAATATGCCCCCGAAATTCGGATGCTTGGCATAGCCCTGAATGGTGCGGGTCAAAAGGCGATAGCCTTCCGACTTGGTGTTGAGCGCGCAACCGCTGCCATGCGTCAGCGCGACGACGCCATCGACATTGTCGAAACCGTCAAGGCCGCCCATGCGATTGAAATAATCGGCAATGTAGCGCGACACCGTAGCCGAGCAATTGACCGACGAAATCACGCCGATGAAATTGCGCGTGCCGACGCCGCCCGCGCCGCGGTCAAAGCCCATGAAATGGCGACGCTCCGCCTCTGGCAGCATGCCGCGTTCTTCAATATCGATCGAGAACTGGTGCTCGTGTTCGGAGGGCAGCATGGCAAGGTTCTGCAGATGCACATGCTCGCCCTGCGCAATGTCCTTCGTCGCAACGCCGATCACCTGCCCGTATTTCAGGACTTCCCTGCCTTCCGGAATATCGCGAACTGCAACCTTGTGCCCACGTCCGATCAGTTCCCGAGCCTTGATCCCATCAAGGCCGATGGAATCGCCCGCGCGAACCGAAACGCGCGCCACCGCAACATCATCCGAAGGATGCAGCAGAATTACAGGCGCCACCGCTGTAGCAACGGAATCATTCATATGTCTGACCTCACTCCCAAATCGCCCCGGCTGATCACTCGCTGGGTTCATTATCCATCCAACGCTGCTTGGATCGGTCCAGATGCGTTCGCATGGCTGCCTGCGCCTGAAGCGGATCCCTCGCTTCCAGCGCCGCATAGATGGCTTCATGCTCGGCCAAAGCCAGAGCCCATGTATCGTTATCCTCGAAGCGTGTTCTGATATGCGACGTCAGCGGGCTGTGCCGCTCGTCGAAAAGGTCGCGCACAATGCGCACCAGTACCGAGTTGCCGGATTGCTCGGCAACGAGCAGATGAAACTGCCTGTCGAGTTCAATCGCCTTGCGCCCGGCGTCGACATTCACCTTCATGGCGTCAATCGTCGCGCGCAATTCGGCCAGGCTTTCAGGCGTCATGCGCGCGCAGGCCGTAACGACCACGCTGCCCTCGACCATCTCGCGCGCCTGCATGATTTCAAGGGGACTTTCGCCGATGGAAGCTCCGTGCGAAAGCAAACGCTTTTCCGACTCCGGCGTGACATAGATGCCGGACCCCATACGGATCTCGACATTGCCGGCGATTTCGAGCGCAATCAGCGCCTCGCGCAGCGAGGGGCGCGACACGCCGAGCTGCTGCGCCAGCTCGCGCTCAGCCGGCAGCCTGCTGCCAGCGGGAAACTGGCCATCCTGAATGAGATTCCTCACCCGGTCTGCAATCTGCTGGTAAAGCCTGCGCGGTTCCGCGGCTGCCGTAAAGTCGCTCATGGTGCTCCCAATTCACCTCTCCTCGAATTGGCCTTACCATATTTCCAAGCGAAACGAAGCGCAATATGCACAGAAACGCGATGAATTGCGGCAAATCGCGCATTTCAACAAGCACGACCGAACCAATCTGCCAATAAAGATTCCTACTGGCTTGACCAATTTGCTGTGCATCGCTTAGTTAAAACTACTGATTTATGGGAGAAGGTCATGCACGAAAAGCCAGCGATTCTGCAGTTTGGCACCAGCCGATTTCTGTTGGCTCATGCCGATTTCTTTGTTTCAGAGGCACTTTCTGAAGGCAAAGCGATCGGAACGATTGGCGTTGTGCAGACGACTTCAAACCCGCAGAGCAGCCAACGCATAGCGGCTTTGAACGAAAGCCGCAGCTATCCCGTCATGATCCGTGGTCTGATCGACGGCAAACCGTCCGAAAAGGAATATCAGGCAAAGGGTGTCACCGCCGCCTATTCGGCGCATCATGACTGGGCCGCGATTCTCGACCTCGGCGCGAGCGTTGATGTGATCCTTTCCAACACCGGCGACAAGGGTTATGAGCTAGATTCGAGTGATGACAGCTCGCTTCTTGCCCACCCGGAAGCTTTGCCGAAAAGCTTTCCGGCCAAGCTTCTGGTGCTCCTGCATCATCGCTGGCAGCGCAATCCGGATGCGTCATTGTCGGTATTTCCCTGCGAGCTGATCTCTCGCAATGGCGACAAGCTGCGCTCGATCCTGATCGAACTCGCCCACGACTGGAAACTGCCGGACAGTTTTGTCCAATGGCTCGAAATGCGCTGCATCTTCGCCAACAGCCTTGTCGACCGCATCGTTTCAGAACCCCTCGACCCCATCGGCGCCGTGGCCGAACCCTATGCGCTCTGGGCAATCGAGAATGCCGATGGGCTGAGGCTCCCTTGCGAACATGAAGACATCGTCGTTACCGACGATCTGGCGCGCTACGAGCGCCTGAAGCTCTATCTGCTCAACCTTGGCCATACGTTCATCGCCGAACAATGGCTCAAGGGCGGGCGCCCGAAGGATGAAATCGTGCTGGAAGCCATGCAGGACGAGACAATCCGGAGTGAACTGGAAGCGGTCTGGCGTGAGGAAGTGCTGCCGGTATTTGCTGCGGACGGCCTTGGTGAACAAGCGTCGGCTTATGTGGATTCTGTACGGGAACGGTTTCTCAATCCTTTCCTCAAGCACCGCATTGCAGACATTGCTTCCAACCATGAGGAAAAGAAGCAGCGGCGCTTCGCGCCGGTCATCGCTCGCGCAACTGAGCTTGGCCTCAATCTCGCACAGAGCCGTTTGAAGGCGGCTGTCGGTTAGAGTGCGGCGTCCCTTCGGACGTGCAAATGACGCGCCAACCTATTGAGCCTGCGCGTCGTGCTTCCCGAAAATCGAATCCGATTTTCGGGCCGATGCTGCAAGCCATTCGTTCAACTCGACTTCGGCACGTTCCAGCGCGCTGTAGTTTAAAAGCTTGCGCAGGAGCGCGACCGTGACGGCACGCGCCCGGAGATTGAAGCGGCCCTCCTCAGGCTCACCCTTTTCCTGGTAAACGCCAAGTTTTTCATAGAGTTGCTGCAATCTGTTCTGGACGCTTCTGAGCGACAGATTGCGGCGGCGTGCGATGACGCGGTCTGTCAGACCCAGCGCGATATCGATAAGAATTTCATATTCGCTTTCGCTGAAGCCGCTGGCATGGCCGAGGCTCTTCTGCTGCAGCCCGCGCACCTCACGGTCGATAACGCATTGCGCCTCGACGAAGATGCTGCGCAATGCCAGCCGCAGCTTGTCGTCGGATGCAGATTTCAGCACATAGCCGTAAGCCGCCCCTTCTGGCACGATGCGCGACACGCCCCGCACGTAGGCTTCGTCGGCGTAATTCGACCAGAACAGGATGCGCGTTTCCGGATTTTCCTTCCAGATGGTGCGCGCCGCCTCAATGCCATTGCGCCCGTTCATCTGCAAATCCATGACGATGTGCGCTGCCCTGTGCTGGCGCGCCAGCTTTTCGCCAGCCGACCCGTTGTCGGCCTCCAGCACGTCACTGCATTCCGGCAGCGCCGCCCGCACGGCCTCGCCAAGATAGGCGCGATGCAACGGATCATCTTCCACGATCAGGACATGCATTTTATCCTCCGCTCTCCCGGCACATTTCAGCGGGCAGGTGAATGGTGACGCTGGTGCCGCCGCCCTCCCCGTTTTTCCTGATAGCGAAATTGGCAGAAATCAACCGCGCCCGCGTGCGCATATTGTCGATCCCGTGCCCGACATCGGGACGCTGCATCTGGCGATCCATGCCGATGCCGTTGTCTGCGACTTCCACGTGCAGGCGACCGCCCTTGTTGCGGAACGTAACGCGCAGCCGGCTCGCATGCGCATGGCGGATCGTATTGTTGATCGCCTCCTGCACGATGCGAAAGAGCGAGGTCGCAACGGTTTCCTCCAGTCGGTCAGCCATGCCATCGCTGTGATCGTCGAGCGTCCATTCGATGGTTGCCCCGCTGTCGCGCACCGAACGGCCCAGATGGTTTTCCGTCGCCTGCACGAAACCGAAAAGCTGGAGGATCGAAGGCTTCGCCTCTTCAATGATTTGCCGGAGGTCGTGCATGCAATGCTGGAGCCCGCGAAACAGCGGTTCAAGCTGCTCGCCCGAGAGGTCCGGCGTATGGGTGAGCCTCTCCACATGGCGCGCAAGCCGTGTCAGATCGGCCAGCGTCTGATCGTGCAGGTCCATGCCGATGCGGTGCCGCTCGATTTCCAGCGCTTCTGTCAGTTTCAGCGCCCCGAAACGCAAGCCCTCCTCGCGCGCCCGCGCTTCCGCTTCCACAATGGCGGACCGCTTGGCCTGCTCCGCCGCACGGATTGCGAAGAAATACGGCGTAAGCAGATCGGCAATCGACTGGGCATTTTCCACATCCCGCATCGTATAGCAGGCGGGGGTAAGACTGGAACAGCTGAGCGCACCGATGATATCGCCCTGCGCTTTCAGCGGCACATGCAGGCGCCCCCTCAGATCGTGCTCGATAATGGGGCTGGAAAAAGCCCCCGTGAAATGAAACCGCGGGTCGGTGCGCGCATCGTCAGTCAGAAGATGATCGGCTTCACCGGAAAGCACTGTTCGAATGGGGCTGCCGGAAAGCGGTGCGGGCGGATTACGGCTCCAGGCCGTTGATATGCCGCTTTCGTAGGCGATATGGAACTTGCCATCGAGTGTCTTGATGCACACATCCAGATGGTCATAGGGCACGATATGCGTGATCTCTGCCGCCACCGCCCGGATGATGGAATCAAAGTCGAGTTGTCCCGCCAGCAATCTGGAAATATTCAGATAGTGATCAAGCAACCTTTGGGGCGCGAGTTCAAGCAAGCGTCTCTCCTCCGGAACGCAGATTGCTCATAAGCTATAATACGCCGTAACGTCCTCGGCGCGTCTTGCGGGTTCCCGCAATTTTGCTGCGGGAACCCGCAAGTCAGTTGCTTCATTCGGCCTTCACAGAAGGCTCCTCTTCTTTCATCCTCGCTTCACCAGAAAATTGCCCGCAAGACAAGAGTGGAAATCAAGTCGATTGCGGTTGGTGCCGTTGAGGAGCGGCGGTGCGGGAGGCTCGCGCCATAATCATTTCAGACGATCCGGAGCGCCGGGGCGCTGCGGGTCGTATACTGGCAACCGGGAGGACAGAATGAAACTAGCAAAAATCCTTTTCGCATCCGCAGCACTTGCTGGCATTTTAGCCACGGGCAGCGCATTGGCCGACACATCGTCGAAGAAGATTGCATTCTCCAACAACTACGCTGGCAACTCGTGGCGCCAGGCCATGCTGGAAAGCTGGGACAAGATCACCAAGGAAGCCGTGAAGGCTGGCGTGGTGGCAGCCGCCGACCCGTTCACGACCGCCGAAAATCAGGCGACGGAGCAGGCCGCGCAGATCCAGAACATGATCCTGCAAGGCTATGACGCCATCGTTATCAATGCGGCCTCTCCGACCGCGTTGAATGGCGCAATCAAGGAAGCCTGCGACGCGGGCATCACCGTCGTTTCCTTTGACGGCATAGTGACCGAGCCTTGCGCATGGCGCATCGCGGTCGATTTCAAGGCAATGGGCGAAGGTCAGATCGACTACCTTGCCAAGCGTTTCCCGGATGGCGGCAACCTGCTCGAAATTCGTGGCCTTGCCGGTGTTTCCGTCGATGACAATATCCATGCCGGCATCGAAGAAGGCGTAAAGAAGCATCCGAAATTCAAGATCGTCGGTTCCGTCAATGGCGACTGGGCCGCAGACGTCGCACAGCGTGCCGTCGCTGGCATTCTCCCAAGCCTGCCGAAAGTCGATGCGGTCGTAACACAGGGCGGCGACGGCTATGGCGCTGCGCAGGCCTTCGCTGCCGCCAAACGCGAAACGCCGATCATCATCATGGGCAACCGTGAAGACGAACTGCAGTGGTGGAAGCAACAGAAAGACGCCAACGGCTACGAAACCATGTCGGTTTCGATTGCACCGGGCGTTTCCACGCTGGCTTTCTGGGTCGCACAGCAGATTCTCGACGGCAAGGACGTGAAGAAGGACCTCGTGGTTCCTTTCCTCAGCGTCAGCCAGGAATCGCTCGACAAGGACCTCGCCAACACCCAGAAGGGTGGCGTCGCCAATGTAGAATATTCGCTGGAAGACGCGCAGAAGGTCATCGACGCTGCGAAATAAGCGGATCAGCCCAAAATATGAGGGGCGGGTTCATCCTCGCCCCTTCTTCGTCCCTTTACCTTGACGCCTTTCCGACAGCAGTGCCTTTGCCGCGTCGCCGGAAAATGTCCAATCGTTAGTTGAGTGCATGACAGAAACAGCAGAGAAACAGGAGGTCGTCGCCGCGCGCGATATTCGCGTGCAGTTCGGTGCGGTAAAAGCACTGGACGGCGCTGAACTCGTGATCCGCGAAGGTGAATGTGTGGGGCTGGTCGGCCATAATGGCGCAGGCAAATCCACCATCGTCAATGTCATCAATGGCGGGCTTTCCCCGCATGAAGGCAGCATTTCCTATCACGGCGAACCGGGACATGGCGTGGTAACAGCGCGCAAGCACGGCGTGCGCTGTGTGTTTCAGGAATTGTCACTGTTTCCAAACCTCACCATTGCGGAAAATGTCCGCATCATGCAGCGCGACCTCGAAGGCGCGAACTGGCGCGGCAAGGCCGTCGAACTGATTTCCACGAAGCTTGATGAGATTTTTCCCGGCCACAAGATCGAAAGCAGCGCGACCATCGACGAACTGTCGATTGCCGAGCGGCAGATGGTGGAAATCGCCATCAATTTCACCGCGCCCGGCACCGCGCCGAAGCTTGTCATTCTGGACGAACCGACCTCCTCGCTCGACGCAGGCATTGCCGCGCAGCTGATGGCCTATGTGCGCCGTTTCGTCGGCGCGGGCGGTTCCGTCATTCTCATTTCGCATATGCTGGGCGAAATTCTCTCCACCTCCGACCGCATCGTCGTGATGAAGGACGGCAAGGTCGTCGCCAATCGTGCAGCCAAAGATTTCACCAATCGCAGCCTCGTTGAAGCCATGGGCAGCGTCGAGCGCGAAAAGGCAGCGCGCCGCGTTGCAAAGACCGATGCGAGCGGTACGCCCGTTCTGTCCTTTGCCAAGCGCGCCAGCGACATCAAGCCGTTTCAGGCATTCAAGGGCGAAGTCATCGGCCTCGCCGGACTGGCCGGACACGGGCAGACCAGGATGCTGCTCGACCTTTACTATGCGCGGCGACCGAACTGGGTCCCTGCCCGCAACTGCGAAATCGCTTTTGTGGCCGGCGACCGCAGCCTCAACGGCACTTTCCCGCTGTGGAGCATTCTGCACAATCTCACCATCGGCTCGCTGGATCGGCTGTCGTCGGCAAAGCTCGTTGACCAGAAGCGCGAAGACACGCTCGGCAGCCAGTGGAAAGACCGCATCCAGATTCGCACGCCGGATATGGGCAATCGCATCCTGTCGCTTTCGGGCGGCAACCAGCAGAAGGTGCTTTTCGCCCGCGCATTGGCGACCAGCGCCAACGTCATTTTGATGGACGACCCGATGCGCGGCGTCGATGTGGGTACCAAGCAGGAAGTCTATGAAATCCTGCGCCACGAGGCGGAAAACGGACGCACCTTCGTCTGGTACTCCACCGAAATGGACGAAATCGAACTTTGTGACCGCGTCTATGTTTTCCGCGACGGCGCTATCGTCGCGGAACTGACTGGCGAAGACATTACGGAAAAGAACGTGCTTGCAGCATCCTTTGAGGGAGGACACGAATAATGCGCCTTTCCTCTTCCTCCATCCGCCTGCTGACGCCGGTATTCTCGCTGATTTTGCTCCTTGCTGCCGTCTTCTACATGCAGCCGCGCGCCATGAGCTATACGGGATTGAACCTGCTGTTCAACCTGGCTGTGCCTATCGCTCTGGCAACCATCGCCCAGATGCTCATCATGGCCGTCAACGATCTCGATCTTTCGATGGGAACCTTTGTGAGCTTTGTCGTCTGCGTCGCGGCGACCTGGCTCAACACGGCTCCCCTCATCGGTGTGCTGATCCTCGCAGCCGCAATCGCCGCTTATGCGGCGCTGGGCGCGATCATCCATTTGCGCAATTTGCCTTCCATCGTCGTCACGCTCGGCATGAGCTTCGTCTGGGGCGGTTTAGCCGTGCTTCTCCTGCCCTCGCCCGGCGGACAGGCGCCGGACTGGGCGCGCTCCCTCATGACGGCCAAGCCGCCCTTCATGCCGATGGCCATTGTCGCCAGCATCGTAATTGCCGTCGTCACGCATTTCATCGTCATGCGCTCGACCTTCGGCGTTCTGATGCGCGGTGCGGGCGGCAATACCCGCTCCATCGAGCGCGCTGGCTGGTCAGTCACCGCCATCCGCGCCGCGACCTATGCGCTGGCCGCCTTCTTCGCCGTGCTGGCGGGAATTGCCCTGGTCGGCCTCACCACTTCGGCGGATGCCAATATCGCGTTACGTTATACGCTCCTTTCCATCGCGGGCGTCATTCTGGGCGGCGGTGAGTTCGTTGGCGGGCGCGTTTCGCCGATCGGCGCGGTGATTGGTGCGCTGACGCTGACCCTTGCGGGATCATTCCTCTCCTTCATGCGCATTTCGCCGGACTGGCAGATCGGCGCGCAGGGCGGCATTCTCATCATGGTGCTGGCATTGCGCCTCTTCCTCAACCGCCTCGAAAAGGGGGAGAAAAAGCAATGAACGGCCTCGCCATTCTCACCAGCCGCCCGTGGATATGGTCGTTTATCGCGACCGCTGCGGTGTGGATCATCACCATCCTCTTCACCGGCGGCGCAGGCGCGCACGGACTTTCCCATGCAGCCTTCACCTTCGCATCCTTCTCGGTGATCGTCGGGCTGGGGCAGATGTTCGTCATCACGCTCGGCCCCGGCAATATCGACCTGTCGGTCCCGGCCAACATGACGCTTGCAGCCACGCTGGCGCTCAAGCTCATGGATACGCAGGATGGCATGGTGCTGGCAGGGCTTGCCGTCGCCATACTGATCGGCCTTGCCATCGGCATCTGCAATTACACACTGATCAAGCTTCTGCGCATTCCGCCCATCATCGCCACCCTGTCGATGAGCTTCCTGATCCAGTCCACCGCCATCTGGAGCAATCGCGGACTGCGCGTGAAGCCGCCGGAAAGCCTCGCACAATTCACCACCGCCTCCACGCTCGGCATTCCCAATGTCGCCATCGTGGCGCTGATCCTGTCGGCCATCGGCTGGGTACTTTTGAAAAAGAGCATCTATGGACGCTGGATTTCGGCAATCGGTCAAAATCCCTTTGCAGCCCGCATGGCAGGCGTTCCGGTCGATGGCACACGCTTCGTCACCTATCTGCTCTGCGCGGTGCTGGCCTCGCTCTGCGGCTTCCTGCTCGCCTGTTTCTCGGGCGGCGCGGCACTCAACATGGGCGCGGAATATCTGCTGATGTCGATTGCGGTCGTCATCATCGGCGGCACGGCGGTTGCGGGCGGTGATTCCAATATCCCCGGCATATGGGGCGCTGCCCTCTTCATGTTCCTCATCGTTTCAATGCTTAACACCTACGGCTTCGGTGCCGGTGTCCGTCTCGTGCTGACAGGACTCACCATCATTGCGGTGATCGTCCTCGCCAGTGGCCGAAGGGCAGAGCGATAGTTTTTCTGGAGTGATTTTCCTTGTCTCAGACTGTTTCGATCTACGAAATCCACGACGAACGTTTCAAGCAGATGATCGTGCCGAGCGCCGATCTGGATGAACTTTATAACGGTTGCCGCTGGGCCGAAGGCCCGGTCTGGTTCAACGACCTGAATTGCCTTTTGTGGAGCGACATCCCGAACCAGCGCATTCTGCGCTGGGTGCCGGGAAGCGAAATTGAAGGCGGCGTCTCTGTCTTCCGTCAGCCTTCCAATTTCTCCAACGGCAACAACCGCGACCGTGAAGGGCGGCTCGTCACTTGCGAGCATGGCGGTCGCCGCGTCACGCGCACGGAGCCGGATGGCAGCATCACTGTGCTGGCCGACAGCTATCAGGGCAAAAAGCTGAATGCACCCAATGATGTGATCGTGCGCTCGGACGGAACGGTGTGGTTCACCGATCCGACATACGGCATTCTCGCGGATTATGAAGGCTACAAGGCCGATCCGGAACAGCCGACGCGCAATGTCTATCGCCTGGACCCAAAGACCGGCGAAATCGACGCCGTCATCACCGATTTCCACCAGCCGAACGGCCTCGCCTTCTCTCCGGACGAAACGAAGCTCTATGTCGCCGACAGTGCTTACAGCCACGACGAGAACGCGCCGCGCCACATCCGCGTCTTCGACGTTGCGGATGGCGGCAAGCGCCTGACGGGTGGCTCTGTATTCTGCACTATAGATATTGGCTTACCGGATGGTTTCCGCCTCGATACAGCCGGCAATCTGTGGACCAGCGCAGGCGACGGCGTGCATTGCTTCTCGCCGGAGGGAACGCTTCTGGGCAAGATCAGGACGCCGCAGACAGTCGCCAATGTGACCTTCGGCGGGCCACGCCGCAACCGGCTTTTCATCGCCGCCACGAAATCGCTTTATGCAGTCTATCTCACCGTAACAGGCGCTCAATATCCGTGATGAAACAACGGCGGCTTTCCGAAACGGAAAGCCGCCGCTCAGTATAAATAGAATATTTCATTGAAAAAACTGCATTCGCCGCACGCCTGACTAATGAGGCCGTGCCAATAATGTTCCTTGATTCAAAACGGACCTTTCCGGCCCAGCACCGGAACGACCCGCATATCAGGACCGTGAATGACGGAACAAATCAAAGAATGATCTCTTCTGTCCTTCTGCCATGCACCCAAAGAAGGCAAGCCTTACGAATGAGCACATGTCCTGATGCGCTGGGGCCTTATACCTTATCGTCAACGGGATGGAAACAGTTTGTCAACAAACCCGGTCAATTTACTGTGATTAAATTGAACAAAACATGCAAGTTATCATAATGTTATGTGTATTTTACTACAAACTATATTAGTAGGTTCTATTTCACAATCCTATTTATTACCATGTTTCCTCGCGATCAAAATCAGCCAATTAATGCCCGGCGGCGATCAATATTCGAGCCGGTCACGCCGAATGTCTGAGTTCCAGAGAGCGATCGCCCGGCGCGCAATAGCGAATGTGACAGCTATTGGTGCCTTGATATTCTACGTCGACTTCCACGCCAAAAACTTCGGCGATACGCTCTGCCCGCAACACCTCGCGTGGCGTGCCGAGAGCAACGAGATTTCCCTTATCCATCACCGCGATACGATCGCAGAACATCGCCGCGTGGTTCAGATCGTGCAAAGCTGCCACGACCGTGAGCTTCTGGCGGCTGACGAGATCAAGCAGTCCGATCTGGTGCCCGATATCGAGATGATTGGTTGGCTCATCCAGAAGCAATATCTGCGGCTCCTGCGCCAGTGCGCGCGCTATATGCAGGCGCTGCCGTTCCCCGCCGGAGAGCGTGTGCCAATAGCGGTCAGCCAGATGCGCCATATCGACATTGACCAATGCCTGATCAACGATTGCATCGTCTTCCGCCGACCATGGCGACAGGGCGCCGAGATAAGGCGTCCGTCCCAACTCCACCGCCTGACGCGCCGTGATGCGTTCCGTCGTGCCCGCTTGCTGCTCGACAAGCGCCAGCAGACGGGCGATCTCGCGGCGGCTGAACCGGCCGATAGGCGCGCCGCAAAGGGTCACTTCACCGACGCGGCAGCGACGAACGCCGGACAGCAGCGACAGAAAGCTGGTCTTTCCCGAACCGTTCGGGCCGATAATGCCAAGAAACTCACCTTCAGCTACGTCCAGCGAAACATCGCGCAAAATCTCTACATTGCCGGCTGACCAGCCGACATTGCGTGCTGAAAGAATCATGATGCAGCCCTTCGTTGTCCGAGCAGCAGGGCAAAGGCGGGCGCGCCAAACAAAGCCGTGATGACGCCGATCGGCAGGACCTGCCCCGGAATGATGATGCGCGACAGGATATCGGCGACGATCATGAAGATTGCACCAATCAGGGCCGCCGCAGGCAGCAGCCTGCCGTGACGCACCCCGACCACCATTCGCGCTGCGTGGGGAATGACAAGCCCGATGAAACCGACGGAGCCCACGATGGAAACCATCACAGCCGTCATCATGGCGCTGACACCAATCAGCACGGCATAGACGCGACGCACCGGTATGCCGAGCGAAGCAGCGGATTCCGTTCCGAAGGTAAAAGCGTCGAGGGCGCGCGCATGCCACAGGCAAACGACAAGACCGACGAGGCACGCTGGCAGCGCAAGCGCCGCGTCGGGCCAGCGCACGCCGGAAAGGTTGCCCAGGAGCCAGAACATGATACCGCGGGCCTGTTCCGCATTTGCAGCCTTGGTGACGATGAATGACGTCAGCGCATTGAAAAGCTGCGAACCGGCAATACCGGCAAGGATGATCGCGCTGCTGCCTCGCCCTGCCCTCAGCGCCAGCAGTGACACAAGGCAGAAAGCGACGATGGCGCCGATGAACGCGCCCAGCGAAAGCGTCAGCACGCCAGCGCCGATGCCGAGAATGGCCACACCGACAGCCCCCGTCGAAGCACCTGCGGAAATGCCCAGAATATACGGATCGGCCAGCGAATTGCGCAGCAGCGACTGCAGGATAACGCCGGATATTGCCAGCGACGCGCCGCAACATGCGGCAATGACGGCGCGGCTCAGGCGATAGCTCCACACGATCCCCTCATCAATGGGTTCGAGCGGGTATCCGGCGTTCCAAATCCGGTTGGCTACAGTCTTCGCCACCACGTCGAGCGGTATCGCCGTTTCACCTATCGCGGCCCCAAGCCAAAGGGCGAGAAGAAGCAGGGCAAGCGAAAGGGTCAGGAAAAGCGCGCCGGAGCGTGTTTTTCTCTTCTGGCGGAAGCCTGTTATCGCTACCCGCACCGTCACTTGTTCAGGTCCGAGGCGGCAATATCGGCGGCAAGCGTTTCGATGCCTTCGACTACGCGAAGCGAAGTGCTCATCGACTGTGCATCCATGTCGAAGACATGCCTGTCCTTCACCGCAGGCATCAGCTTCGTGACAGCATCATTGTCAAGAAACTGGTGCTTGACGGCAATGTCGTCAGCCGGATAACGGCGGCGATCCAGCTTTGCGGCAACGATCATCGACGGGTTCGACTTCGCAATCGTTTCCCAGCCGACCGTCGGCCATTCTTCTTCGCTGTCGATGACATTCTTGATGCCGAGGGCCGAAAGAATATAGGCTGGCGCACCGAACTTGCCCGCCACATAAGGATCGGCGTCGACCTGTGCACTGGAGAACCAGACGACGGCGGAAAGATTTTCGTCCCTGGATGCAATTTTCTCTCGGGCCGCGATCTCGCGGGCTTTCAGGTCAGCGACAAGCTTTTCGCCACGGTCCTGCACATTGAAGATTTCAGCCAGTTCAGTGATTTCCCGATAGACAATGTCCATTGTAAACGCCGCAGTGCGAACGCCATCGCCACCGCCGGAATTGTCCTTGCCGACGCAATCGGAGGGCGACGTGTAGGCCGGAATGCCAAGCTCCTCGAACTGTTCCGGCTTCGCCACAATACCCGTCGGGCCGACATGCCACTGGAAATCCGCCGTCACGATATCCGGCTTTTCGGCCAGAATGCTTTCAAAGCTCGGATCGTTGTCAGCAAGCCGCTTTACCTTGGCGTTCACGTCTTCAAATCCTTTGAGAACGGGACCGAACCACACCGCTGTGCCGACGACCTTGTCACCCAATCCAAGGCTGTAGAGAATTTCTGCGCTGCTCTGGCCGACAGCAACCGCGCGGGCGGGTGCGCGCTTGAACGTCACCTCGCGACCGCAATTCTTCAATGTCAGCGGATATTGCGTTTCCGCTGCCTGTGCAGCCGGACCGCCTGCAAGGAATACGAGCGCGCAGAAGGAGGCACGAAACGGCATTTTGCCGAAAATCTTCATAGGAATCCCCGAAAATGATAAGAGAAACGAGCCCTGTCAGGCGACGGACAAAATCCGGCACGAAAGACGGACAGGCATATCCGGGGGCATGTCGAAATCATGCGATGACGATGGGAGAAAGCGTCCTGCGACGCGAAAAACTGTCATAACCGGCTCCTGCTCCGGGCATCCCCGCCCGTGACAATGGACAACACTAGACGGCAGGTCTCCTGGCTCGCGAATATCTGCTGTCCATCTGCCTTCCCGCGCTTCTTCGGCGCAGTGGCATGACGCTTTGAACGTCACGAGGATGAACGGCAATCCGCTTACAGTTGCGGGGGCAGCCACGGTCTTGGCCCCTTTTCGGGTCGTCCTCACCGTGTTCCCTATTAATCCCCTTCGCTCTCGGTCGGGGAACCGTCGTTATACTATTACGTCGCCGCATCGCCGCAGTCAAGCGCATCTGGGGCGCTGTTTCGGCTTGGAAATTCAGGCGATTCGAAATCGCGTCACCTAAATTGCGGCCAAACTATTGTCGCATATGCTGGCCTATTGAATTTGTTTTTGGCAATATCCATGTAGACAACTCCCGCTAGAGGAGCGGGACTTGGGGAGGGCCGCCGCAGGGCGGCAATACATTCCGTTGGGAGGACATATGCGTAGATTTATTCTGGCCCTGACGTCGGTAGCGGCGTTGGCTATGGCAGGCTCTGCTTCGGCAGAAGACTACAAGGTGCTTGCACCCGCGGCTCCAGGCGGCGGCTGGGACCAGACGGCGCGCACGATGCAGAGCGTGCTTCAGGACGAAAAGATTTCCGGCAGTGTACAGGTCATCAACGTTCCGGGTGCAGGCGGCACCATCGGTCTCGCGCAGTTCGTGAACCAGAACAAGGGCGATCCGAGCCAGCTCATCGTCGGCGGCTATGTCATGGTCGGCGCGATCCTGACCAACAAATCGCCAGTTACGCTTGATGAGATCACGCCGATTGCACGCCTTACCGGCGAGTATGAAGCCATCGTCGTTCCGGCTTCTTCCGACATTCAGAACCTTGGCGACCTTGCAGCAAAGCTGAAAGCTGATCCAGGCTCCGTTTCCTGGGGCGGCGGCTCCGCTGGCGGCACCGATCACATCACCGCAGGCCTTTTTGCCAAGGCGGCAGGCGTCGATCCGACCAAGGTCAATTACATTGCCTTCTCCGGCGGCGGCGAAGCCCTTGCGGCCATTCTCGGCAATCAGGTGACTGTCGGCATTTCCGGCTATGGCGAATTTGAACCCCAGATCAAGGCCGGCACGCTGCGCATCATCGGCATTTCGAGCGACGAGCGCGTGGAAGGCATCGACGCCCCCACCTTCAAGGAAGGCGGCGTGGACGTTTCGATCCAGAACTGGCGCATGGTCGGCGCGGCTCCCGGCATCACTGCCGAACAGGAAGCCGCCATCAATGCCGATATCGAGAAGTTGGTGAAGTCGGAATCCTGGCAGAAGGCTCTCAAGGACAAGGGTTGGGCAGATACCTATCTCGCCGGTCCGGCGTTCAAGGAGCAGCTTGCCAAGGACGTTGCTGCGACTGAAACCATCCTCAAGGAAATCGGCCTCGTCAAATGACAGGATCAGAACCGCAGGAAGAGCGCCGCCCGGAAGGGGCGGCGCCAGATTTCGCCGCGCTCGTCATCGCTCTCGTTCTTGCAGCTGTCGCCATCGCCATTGCCTGGTCGACAACCTATGGCAACGACGTGACGAGCTACTCGCCGGTCGGCCCGAAAACCGTTCCCTATGTCGTCGCAGCCGGATTATTCGGCCTTGCCATCTGGACCATGTTCGAGGCGCTTCGCGGTGATTTTCCCGAGCGTGAGCATCAGGAAGTCGCCCCGATGGCATGGATCGTCGGCGGTCTGGCCATCCAGATGCTGACGATGAAGACCGTTGGCTTTTCCCTGTCCACGGGCCTGCTCTTTGCGGCAACAGCACGCGGCTTCGGCTATCGCAAATTCTGGATCAGCATTCCCGTCGGCATCATCTTCGCCTTTGTGATCTGGTTCATCTTTGCGCGCGGCCTGCAGCTGTCACTGCCGTCTGGCTGGCTTGAACGTTTCGTCTAACGGCGAGGGTATATCATGGATACTGTCGCACTTCTCGCCAACGGACTGCTGGTGGCGCTGGAGCCATCAAACCTCCTTTATGCGCTTATCGGCGTCACGCTCGGCACAGCCGTTGGCGTGCTGCCTGGCATTGGCCCGGCACTCACCGTCGCGCTCCTTCTGCCGGTCACCTACAAGCTCGATCCCTCCGGCTCCCTCATCATGTTTGCGGGCATCTATTACGGCGGCATGTATGGCGGCTCGACCACATCCATCCTGCTTAATACGCCGGGAGAAAGCGCCTCCATCGTCACCGCATTGGAGGGCAACAAGATGGCCCGCGCCGGGCGCGGCGGGCCAGCACTGGCCACGGCTGCTATCGGCTCGTTCATTGCGGGCCTGATCGCCACTCTGGCTCTTGCCTTCGTGGCGCCTTGGGTCGTGAAATTTGCCCTGTCCTTCGGACCGTCCGAATATTTCGCGCTGATGCTTTTGGCCTTCATGACGGTCTCTGCCGCATTTGGCGATTCCACTCTACGCGGCCTGACATCCCTGTTCATCGGCCTCGCGCTCGGACTGATCGGTATCGACCAGTTGACGGGTCAGGCACGTCTCGTCATGGGGACACCAAACCTGCTCGACGGCATCAATGTCACGACACTGGCGGTCGCGCTGTTTGCCATTGGGGAAACGCTGGCTGTCGTATCGAAAAAACTCCGGCCCGAAGATGAAGTCATCGCCGTCAAGGGTTCCGTCTGGATGACGAAGAACGACTGGAAACGCTCCTGGATGCCATGGCTGCGTGGCACCGCCATCGGCTTTCCGATCGGAGCGATGCCGGCAGGCGGCGCGGATGTGTCGAGCTTCCTTTCTTATTCGGCGGAACGGCAGTTCTCGAAACATCCCGAGGAATTCGGCAAAGGCGCCATCGAAGGCGTTGCGGGACCGGAGGCGGCTAACAATGCCTCGGCCGCAGGTACGCTCGTCCCGCTTCTGACGCTCGGCCTGCCAACCACAGCGACAGCGGCTATCATGCTTGCCGGTTTCCAGCAGTTCGGCCTGCAGCCCGGCCCGCTCCTGTTCGTGACCAATGCCACGCTGGTATGGGGTCTGGTGGCGAGCCTTCTCGTCGCCAATCTGATGCTGCTGATCCTGAACCTGCCGCTGATCGGCCTGTGGGTGAAGATGCTTACCATCCCGCGCCACTGGCTTTATGCGGGCATTCTGGTTTTCGCCACGCTTGGAACCATCGGTGCGAATGCCTCCACCTCGATGCTATTCGGCCTGCCGGTCTCATTCGAACTTGGCCTGCTTCTGGCATTCGGTGTGCTGGGCTATGTGCTGCGGCGCTTTTCCTACCCCATCGCGCCGGTCGTCGTTGGTCTCATCCTCGGACCGATGGCTGAAAAAAGCCTGCGTCAGGCTTTGCAGATCAGCCAGGGAAACCCGATGACTCTGGTCCATTCCTGGGTATCGATTGTGCTGATCGCACTGGCAATTGCCGCAGTCGTTGTCCCCATGATCATGCGCCAGCGCGGCAAAGGCGAATTGCTGAGCCAGATGGCGACAGACGAAGACTAAAAACAAAAGCCCCGGAAATCCGGGGCTTTTTTACTCAGATACACATACGCTTACTTGATTGCTCAACCCTGAATACGACGGAACTGGTCAACGTCGATGCCAAGCGTCTCAAGGTCCTGGGCAGTAGGCTTCTGACCAGCGCGCACAGCAGCAGAAGCACGAACGGCGCTACCGAATTGCGCGAATGCACGACCGAAACGATTATTGAAGCGGGTAAACATTTTTCTCTCCATCACGGACGCTCTCGTTGGTCCGTGCCCATGAAATGGGGATCGCTCTGCCGACTTAGAAGATCGGCATTTGCATGCCAGCCATGCAATCGCGGCATATTCGGTTTCGTTCATCTTGATTGCAATCAATGCTGTTTGCCCGCTGGCTTGCCAAGCTCATTTCAGCCAAAGGAAGGAGCCTTAGAATGTCGAATACCCCCCATACACTCGGTGAAGAGTTTCCCGGTCAGCTCGACGCCATTCATGCCCTGAAGGCAAAAAACGCCCGTTTTGCCCAAATTCTGGAAGAATATGATTCCATCAATGACCGCATCCATAGGGCCGAAACCAAGATAGAGCCGGTAAGCCAGGAAGAGGAAACCAACCTGCGCAAGCAAAGGCTTGCCTTGAAGGACAGCATTGCTGAGGCACTTGCCGAAGCCTGATCTGTCGTTGAGCGTGCCAGACGGCCCGGCAACCGCTCAAGAGGGTTTGTCCCCGATTTTGCGGTGGAGTTTACTGTTGTCCGGGCCGACGGAGTTTTCCATCTTTCCCACCACGATCAGAACGGCGACGGCGATGAACGTCGCCATGATCGCGATATGCCAGAGGCCGAGACCGCTGGCGAGACCAACCGATGCAGCGAGCCACATGCCCGCGCCGGTCGTGATACCCGTTATTTTTCCACGCGCGAAAATGATGAAACCAGCTGCCAGAAAGGCGACGCCGCTGGTGATCGCCTCCACGAGCCGCGAAGGGTCCATCCGGATATTCTGATCATTGAATACCGGGACATTGACCAGTTCCAACGAGACGATGGTAAAGGTGGCGGATGCGAGGCAGACCAGCATATGCGTCTTAAGCCCGGCCGGTCGCCTGCGCCATTCGCGCTCCAGACCGATGATGGACCCAAGCACCGTTGCCAGCAGCATCCGCGCAAGAACCACCGGCGAACTGATTACATTGTCGTGCGTGAATTCAGCCCAGAATTGTTCCATGCCCGATAACGGGCATGGTGGGGTTTGGTTCCGCTATGAAAGTTCGCTGGCGGCTCACTTCGCCGAAGCCGGAGGAACTGTTTCAGTCGTGGCGGGCGGCAGGGAATTTTCGCCGTTTGGCGTGTTCTCATCGGGAGAAATGACGGCGCCGTAGATCTCAACGAGCACCCATACCGCGAGTGCTGCCACGATACTCACCAGCAGTACCATGAGAACCGGCTTGCCTTCGCGCCCTTGCCTTGCCTCAGTCGGGTTGACCTGTTTCATGGATCAAATCCTCCTGTTGGTTACAGCGGCAAAATCGCCGCTATAGACCTAATGGAAGGATGGAAAATTGGTTCCAACTATAATGAAGCGCCTTGCAGGACTTTGCCGTCCATTGGTTTGCGCGATTAGCCAGATCGCCGAACCAGCGCGTCTTCAAGCCCGGATTACCTGACGCCGGGCCGAAAGATTGAGCTTAACGCGCGCGCACCCGTTCGGTGAAAACATGCCTTTGAGCGGGAACAATCTGCCTTCAATGCAGTTGAGTTGCGGTGCGCAGAGGGAGAGCTGTCATGCTGGGAAGTAGTTTTCGACACCTCGTTAAAACAATCGTCATTCTTTTGCCTGGCAGTCTGGCGCAGGCCGACCCACTTCCTCCAGATCTCACCTACCGCCCCCTGCCCGTTCAGCCTTTTTCGGCGGTGAGAGAACAAGATCAAAAGCAAAAACCTACCGTCATGGAGCAGCAGAAAGAGCTGCTTGAACGGCGGTATGATCTCCGCGATCAGCCTTCAGCCGATACGATGATGTCAGGTGAACGAAAAGCCGTTCAGGAAGGCGTGCGCGTAAAGCTTCCCGAAGGAATGAGCTGGGAAAAGCTCGGTCAGATGAAACCGGAGGAAATCAAGTCAAAGGGACTGCTGCCCGAAGGTTTTCTGCCGCTCCCCCACGTAAAACAGGCCGCGGGCGGACAGGTTTTTCCTCAGCTGCAGATCGACGTCATCCAGCAGGACGAAAAGCGGGATTTGAAGCGGTTCGATGTCGAATTCGATCTTCCCGATCATCTGACGCCAGAATTTCCCCCGCCAATTTTCTTGACCACTCATCCTGAACTCGGCGATGTCTCGCGTGGCGACGTCCTGACGATCAAAAATTTCTATGAATATATGAACGGGATTGTCACACCGGTGCAAATGGAGGGCCTTCGGCTTTTGCTGACGCCCTTCCCGCAGGAGGAATTCAATCAAACGGAAGACCGCAAGGTAGCCGACCCCAGCATGGGCGTGGCCTGCCTCGACTGTCATACGAACTTTCATACCAATGGGGCCTTTCATCAAACCCCGGATGTGCGCCCTCAGGCTAGTCGTTTCAGGCTCGATACGACAAGTCTGCGCGGCATGTTCAATCAACAGATACATGGTTCAAAACGGTCGTTGCGCTCGATCGAGGATTTTACCGAGTTCGAACAGCGAACGGCTTATTTCAACGGCGATCATGTCAGTGCGACACGCAAGGGTGTTCATCTCCCGGACAGGCCCAATCAAGTAGCGATGATGGCGCAAATGCAGAACATCATCGACTTTCCTCCTGCGCCGAAACTGGATACTTTCGGCAAACTCGACCCTGAAAAAGCAAGCCCGTTGGAACTGAAGGGAGAGCAAGTGTTTTTGGGCAAGGGCCGCTGCGCCGAATGTCATATGCCGCAAACTTCGTTCCTCGACAACAACATGCACGATCTGAAGCTCGAGCGGTTTTACACGCCGGGAAAATCGTACAACGGAATGGTCACTCTGCCGGACGGGCCGATCAAGACTTTCACACTCCGGGGCATCAAGGACTCTCCACCGTACCTGCACGACGGACGTTTGTTGACGCTCGACGACACAGTTGAGTTTTTCAACCTCGTCCTGGGAACCAAACTGGCGACAGACGAAAAAGAGGCGCTCGTCGCCTATCTTCGAACGCTTTAGGAGAACGACAATGTTGGCCCGTATCTCGCTTGCATTGCTACTCGGGACGGCAAGCCTTGCTTCTGCGCAAGCTCCCAATCCAGGCTTCGTGTCGCCGGATACCAATATCAACCAAAGCGGACTGCCCGCCCCTTCCCAGACCAACAATACCGACAAGCTCTTCCTTCAATTGGCACTTGCGGGAAACTCGACTGAACTTTCTTTGGCCGAAAAGGCCGAAACATATGCCGATAGCGACACCTTGAAAGCCTTTTTGAAACGGATCCAGAATGACCATGGTCCGATGGCTGACAAACTGAAAGCGCTCGCCGATGCTGTCAAACTGCCTCCCGCCGCAGTCCCGCCTGCGCTACCGCCTGTCGATAACGAAGCTGCATATTGGCAAAGCCAGATTACAGATCACCAGAAAATGGTTCAGCTTCTTTCGTGGGAAATAGGTTCGGGCGAGTATGTCGAACTGCAAGACTATGCTCGCGAGATTTTGCCTGTTGTCCTGCAGCATCTTGATCAGGCTCGTGAGGGACAGCGGCAATTTCTGGAACAGCAAAAAGGGATGAATGAAGGAACCCAGCCAAGGCGAAGCTGAAAGCAGTTAAAGGCGTTTTGGCGGCACCGTCATCAACCCTTTGAAGGTGCTATGGAATTCGTTGAACCGGAGAAAGAAAAATGGTGCAAAAGAAAAATCCGTGGTCCGATCCAGATCTGGTGAGGGAAAAGGAAGCCGTGGACCCCACTCAGGATGAGCCCAGGGACCACCAGGAGAAGCCAACCCATGAACAATCGAATGCGCCCGGTAATCCGGACATAAAGGTGCCCAAGGAACCTTACCCGGATCGGTCTAAGGATTGAGATTGGTAAGCCTCATCGAGCTCCCAACTTTTCCCTGTCCACTTGTTGCAATTGTTTTGCCGATCAGGAAGGTGTCTTATTGTTGAGTGATCGGTCTCCATAGGAAGCCCCTCATACCCGGATTACCTCCGATCATTTACAGCCTCGATTGCCCCTGCGCCTCAAAGCGCGGGGGCCTTTTATCTTGGCTTACGTTCCAATGAAACTCCAGATAAACACCTAATATGGTTGAATAATTTTCAACAGCCCAACGGGCGCCCCGGTATGCCTTGCCCCATATTGTGTAGCGCCAAACGGCAAAAGGTCGAACAGGCGCCGGCCATCTCTCTCACGCGCTGTTTTATCCAGGTAATTTAGTTGGTGGCTTAAAATCAATGGTACGGTCGGTTGGAACCACTTGGCACATTACACCTCCTATAATGCCGGAACTCTGGGGTTCGTTATATTTTTGTGCGCCGTTATGTGTACTCATTTGTGCGCCTTTAAGTGCACCTATGCCCTAACGGTTTCGCGCAATAAAATAGCCTCGTATGAGGTTCATACGAGGCCTTGCATCTTCATTAAACACGGCTATGTATCTGGCCGGAGCCCATCGAACGAGAACCCGTTAATATACCTTACAATTCGATTAGTTCACGGGCCTGATCCGGTGTCATCGCATCTATACGAACATCCATTTCGAGGTAACGGCGAAGCATTCGGCGATAACGCTCAAGGGTTGGAAAATGACTGTTTAGATCGCGGCCCCGCCTAAGATAATCCCATCGTCTCTGTATCTCGATCACGTGCCGATAGTAGGCTAAGTAAGCACCCTCGTTATTGCCATCAAAACCCGGAAACCTGTAAGGATCATGACCATCCGCCGGAGCATCGGGCACCGCACGCTGCATGGCTTCATACATTGTCAGAACATTCAGAACAAAATCGCCCTCGTCAGCAGGCAATTCATTCCCCAGATAGTCGAATATTCCGCCATACTCATTTGAAAAGCCACCTTCGAGAACGGAAATGGTTTCAGCCCACCCCTCATCTGGCTCTAACCTGTTCAGAATTCTGAATTGATTCAGGAGCATAAGCCGCTCTATCGGCGTTAATTTTATATCGGACATTTTCCCACCCATGTAGTGTTAACAGCAACGATAATAGACTACCGCCGTCCGATGACTTCAAGGGCAATATCTAATCCGCTTGTTGAATCTCAATTAGAAAGTAGTTGGCTTGACGGTTCATGAATGAACCGGCAGGCTGGCGCAGGCTAGGGAGGCTACAAAGATGGGTGATGGACCAAAGGGAAGACGAGGAAAGTGGTCAGTAGCAGGAGTTCCCCATAGAGGATGGACCTGCATAGAGACGGAAGATTTCGGCGAACCGAGTACAGTTTGTGAAATGTGCGAGTCGATGGAAATCCGTTACGGCCACTACATGACCCATCCCGACTATCCCAGAAACTTGGTCTGCGGTGAAATATGTGCCGGCCACATGGAAGGCGACCTCTCAGCCGCCAAAGGTCGAGACAAGACCATGAAAGACCGTGCAAGGCGGCGAACCAATTTCCCTAAGCTTTCGGGCTGGAAAATGAACCAGAAAGGCAATTATATACTCAAGAAGGATGGAGCCAGAATAACAGTTTTTTCAAAGGGAACAGTGTGGCGATCGGTAGTATCTCATCCATTCGATCGAAATGTTTTTTCCAGTATCGACTCCAAGACACCCGACGAAGCCAAACTGATCGCATTCGATATACTTCAAGAAACGATGAAAAGAGTTCAGGTCGCTCGGAAAAGAACGCAACAACAATACGATCCATTCCATGACTTTTAAAGGAAACATCGGAGTCCCGGAGGTTCTTCGGATTTCCGGTCTTTTCAATGGCTTGCAAAAAAGTGGGACAGAAAAGCATGTGTTATAAACATTATATTTTTTCATTCGCACGTCCCATATAATACGGCGCACTGCCAATGCTCTTCGCCAGTTGAAAACTGTTCAACTTGGGTAGTAAGTATGCAACTCGGCTCGGCGGTTTTTTAGAGGGTGGGCATGGCAGCGCTTGATCAAGTTTTGAATTTCTACGAGGATAAGTATGAAATCCTTGAACAATGGATAATGCGCCCCGGCAACCGGGTGGATCTTGGCGAAAAAACCAATCAGATTTGTAGGTTCTGTGGCCTTACGACACCGAACGTTACATTCAAGAAGATTGCACACGCAATACCGGAATCCCTCGGTAATAAAGGACTCACCAGCTATTACGAGTGCGATGCATGCAATGAGTTATTTGGCAACGGAATTGAAAACGATTTAGGCAATTGGACTAAGCCGATGCGAACCATGGCCCGCATTCGTGGCAAGAGTGGAGTGCCCACGCTTAAAAAAGGCGGTGATGCCCCTGGATGGCGTATCGAATGCACGAATGGCGAGTTCCAAGTCGAATCATATGAAGATGATCCAATCTTTGAAATTGACGAACTTAACAAGCGCGTCACATTCAAACTCAAGCGTGATCCTTACACACCAGTGGCTGTCTTGAAGGCGTTTGTGAAGATAGGTTTGACTTTGATCCCGGACGAGGAGGTAGACAAATTCAAGCACCTATTCGCTTGGATCCGTGACACCGACCACACTCGTTCCTTCACCGGGACATACCCCATTATTTATACGTTTTCGCCTGGCCCACGACCTAACAACTTGATCGCAGCTATGATTTTACGAAGAAAACCTAAAGTGACTGATGTGCCCTACGCATATCTGATACTAACTTACGGAAATGAACAGTTTCAGGTCCCGTTGATTCCGGTAGAAGACGCCGGTTCAACATATTCCATCCGGCCCTTTCCTGCGCCGCACTCGCCCTCTGTACAATTCGGTCAGCCTTGCTCAACTGCTCTGGACCTGACCGGTCGGACTATCGTTCGAGGTGAGGTTGTGCCTATCGGCATGGGCTTCATGATCGCAAAGAAGAACGAGAGAGAGCGCGAAAATTCAGAGAACACTTCCGTCCCCCCGAGCTGTTGAGACGGCAGCCGCTGCAGGAAATGAGCGGCTTTGCCGGAGGGCTGGCATAACACCTCCAAAGCAAAAAGCCCGCCGCGTCATCGACGGGCGGGCTTACTTCGTATTGGTAATATTATCAGGGGCGACGCTGCCCCGCCTCCAGGCGTTGCAAGATCTCCATCACGACACGGACATCCCCGCGCACTGTCGTCAGTGTTTCCTGTATTTCCTTCGAATTATCAGCTGCGCTTTTGATCGCCTGAGAGTTTGAAGCAATCTGATAGCTCATGCTTTCCTGATTACTGGAAAGCTTGCGAATATCGGCCTCTATGGTTTGGAACCGCTGATCGTTTTTCCCCTTATCCTCGCGCACTTCGGCTAAGCGCTCTTTATGATAAGCCTCGTGCGAGAGCTTCCACTTAGTGAGATCCTCAATATCGCGAGATCTGTTGACCCAAATCGTCACGCCGCCGAGGATGAGGACGGCGATCTGCCCGAGCTGCAGCAGCGTGTTGAAGTTCCACTCAAACTTTCCTTTGCTTGGTAACCGCATCGCACCTTCCCTCACC
The DNA here is from genome assembly GCF_018066705.1 of Ochrobactrum sp. AP1BH01-1. Classification (NCBI taxonomy): domain Bacteria; kingdom Pseudomonadati; phylum Pseudomonadota; class Alphaproteobacteria; order Hyphomicrobiales; family Brucellaceae; genus Ochrobactrum; species Ochrobactrum sp. AP1BH01-1. The sequence goes on from NZ_JAGPOU010000001.1 coordinate 746,604, forward strand.
GTAGCCCCCTTGCCCAGCTGTCATAGAATTCAGCACATCGATCCGTTCGCGCATTCTGCCTGTCCAGCGCCGCTCGCTCCCTCTTTAAGGTGGAGCGGACTTCCGCCCCCTCGATCAACGGCGCATGCGACTCTTTCTTGCGACAATCATCGGGATATTCAGCTGGGACAATGCGCGCCTGCGCCTTGCCCTGCTGTTCAGCAGCCTCTTGCAACAGTCGATCACTGGCGCAGGAACTGCAAATCATCGAAATCAAGCAGACAGGCACGGCCCGCCACCGCCAGCTGTTTCTCATAATCCGCTATCTCCTGTTCAGATTTTTCGATCTGTGCGGCCTCAGCTGCGCGAGCGTTCCGCAACTGCACCTGGTAGGCTTCAATCACAAGCGCGTTGGCTTTGCCCTGCCGTCGCATCTGGTCGATTTCCGCCCGCAGCGCCGCCGCCTGAAATTCGGGAACGAGGCCTTTCTTTGCCTGCCCCTCGAAAACAACGCCGACATAGGGAATATCTTTGAGAACCGGCACGCCGTTAAAATAGATCGCAGTCAGCACGATCCCGACGGCGCAGCCAGCGCCGATCTTGATATAGTCCAGCAGGCCGAACATCACAGACCTGCCAGACAGAGTTCCATCTCACCGATGCGCTGAGCGTCACCCAGTTCGCGGCGCTTTTTCAGACCATCCACGACCTTGCCCCCGGCGCGGTTGAATGCAGTCATCGCGTTGCAAGCTGCACGCCATTGCCGTTCACTCATGCGGCGGGCGGCAGTTGATTTGCAGGCCGCACCAGTCCCGATATTATAGGAGAGATCCAGCATAGATGCCTGCACGCTGATGGGTGCCTGATCGAAAGTGCGGATGCACTTGCGAAGCGGTTGCCGGAAATCATTCTCCAGTCGGGTGATAAGCTTTTCGCGGCACTGCTTGTCGGTGTAATAGTCGCCTTTCTGCACGCCTTTGGTTTCACCCAGGCACACAGTCCAGACCCTGCCGAGCTTGTCATAATAGGCATGGTTTTCCATGCCTTCCCACGGTGCGGTCAGATAAGTCGCCGTCAAAGCGACGAGCCCCAACCCAGACGCCAGAGCAGCCTTTGCGCGTTTACTCGCCATTTCGAAATACCTTCTGAGAAACAAGGCGCATCACAAAGGCTGCGACCACCACAACAAAGGTCAGCAACGCGAACACGCCGGAGGGGATGGGAAAAGTGTCACCAAGGAGCGGCAACACGGCTTCAATGCCGGTTAGAACACCGGCAAGCAGGATCAGGCGGACAGACCACGCCTTTCGCAAGACGTGCCGCCAATCGGGCACAAGCTGCATGACAGCCTCTATTTGACGATGGATATGAGGGAAATCTTCAGCTGCAGGCTGATATTGTCGTAGGCGACATAGCTCCAGCCGATCCAGCAACCACAGATCCTGCCGAAGATATTGAAGCGGGCGCGATACGAGAAAAACAATCGGCCATTCGCGTCTCGATACACACCCTCATAGAATGTGCCGGGTTTCGACCAGTCAAAGCCGCCGCTATCGATCTGATAAACAGTGGTAACGCCTTCGAACCTGAAACCGAAAACATTGGCAGCAAATCCGTAGGCCGGGTTTCGCATAATCCATCGCGTTCGCTGCCACCACAATTTGAAGCCCTTGGCTTGCGGCCAACCTAGCTGATGTTGCCCGCCGTCCAGGTCGTCATCATGTGTGTGAAAAAGCGAGAATGGATATGGCAGAACCGAAATCCCCGCCAACACTGACCAGAGCGCCAATATCGGTGCGATCAGGATCGCCACCAGCTTGGCAATAAGCAGCAAGATCCCGTAGATCGCCCACTTGATGAAGACGACCGGATAATTCCGGATGATGTATTTCATGATTGCCCCGTTGGAAATTCGAGCGCGCTAGGCGCGACCTATACCCATGCCCATAGGTGACCCGCCCGTCGTCGAGATTGCGGGCGCTTGCGGTTTAGGATCCGGCACCGTAGGCGTTTTAGGACTGTTCTCGTTTGTTTTCGACGTGCTGGCAGCAGTCGACTTTTTCTTATCCTTGGATGCCTTGCTGGCGACCGGCTTTAGCTTCGCTTCGATATCGGTCATATATCCCGACTTGCTGATGCGGTGGGTTGCTGTCTCGATAATGAATTCTATGCCGTCAATTTCCGGCCGCACATTCTGGTAGGAAAACGGCGCGCCTGCCCGAATGGTCGGATCGCCAAACACTGTGACAAAGGTTTTGACAGTTTCCGCCTTGAGGCTTTCGGCCTTGGACTTCGCAGCTTTTTTCGCTTCGGCTTCCGTGCTGAAATTTTCCTTCACCGTAAAATCGGCAGTGCCTTCCTCATCGCTGTCTTCCTCGACCTCGACCGTCTCAGCCTTGGCGCGGTCGCGAACCTTTGCGCGCACTGTTTTGACTTTCTTGCGATAGGCGAAGTTGATGCGACATGTGCCCTGCACAATCTCGAATGGCCCTACAATGATAGGCGTCAAATCCTTTCCGCTCGCAGACTTCCCGCTACCACGCTTCGCAAATATCAGCTTGCCATCCTTGACCGAGAACAAAGCACCGTGAATGCGTGCCAGACGCTCGCAGACATGCATGTCGCTCTCATCCTGCTGTCCGAACCAGTCGTACTTGTGCGAAGCGACTTCATCGTCGATGACGGGCTGTAAACCGTTTTCGGAGGCGATCTGCTGAAGGATCTCAGCAACAGTCTTTTCATCCCAGTGGCGGGAGCGGCTTTGCTTGAATTTGTCGCGGATATTCGCCCCTCGCCCGCGAATGTTCATGCCGTAAGGAAGGCAGCGGATCTCTGGGTCATCTACAGTGAACGCCCCGAAAGGGAGTATGCCGGTCTCTGCATAGCCAAGCGACACCTCGATCTTGTCACCCTTCTTCGGGATGGCGGCGAACGGGTTGCCATCATTCAGGTCGACATCAACCGAGTCCGAGCCGACACCCTCTTTGTCAGTGACAGTCAGCGATATAAGCCGTTCATTCACAATGGACGCGACGGCTTTGCCGTTGACTTTTATTTCAAAGGCTGGAGTCTTCATACAATTAGCCTATTGGGGAGCATCCAGCCTGTTGAGCCGGAGGGGACATGAAGTTTCTGAGATTTTGTTACGCTGGAGCCGCCGCACTTTGCGCGACATCCGCTCTAGCCGAGGAAAAGTTTACTTGCGCAGATTACATTCGAGACACCGAAGCCGCCTACCTGCACGGCGGTGAATTGATGAGCGCGACCAATCACGGGTTGAACCAAGTCACAATGTTGGCGATGGGTGCCTTTCTGGCAAACAAGGGCATGAGGTTTTCACGCGCCACAAGTGCAGATCAAACGACCGCCTTCGTTAGCATGTATCGGTTCTGCCAGAGAAACCCGGATGAACTTGCCGTTGATGCTGCAATTATGGCAGCCACACCAGCTACTTACAACTCACAGGCTACCCAAGAGGAACCAAAGCGAGAAACAAAACTGGAGCCACAAGCCCACAGCATTACCGCCGCCGAAATTCTGTCTGGCATCAATAGAAACAAGACAGAACTCGAACAGCAAGCTTGGTGGGACAAGAATATGTCAGGCCAGATTTATGAATTAACGGGCGCGGTTACCGAAGTGGAAGAAGGCATGCTATCCGGCTACTGGGTCGACCTCGATCTGGGTCGCAATGTGTTGGTGCGCTGCGGCATGTCGAGTCAATGGAGCGATATCGTGAAAAAGCTCCATAAGGGCGACAAATTCACCTGCAAAGGCAAGGTCGACAGAAGTTGGACATCATTCTACAAAACCATGTTTCAGGTTGATGCCGGCTGATTAATCCCAGAGCGAAACGACCGTCTGTCTATCGTCTGCCTTACTCAATTCTGGCAGGTGAATTTTCGTTCCCATCGGCAATCGATGAGGGAGTGTAGCCAGACCGGGGTTCGCTTCGAACACCTGCTCGACATAGCCACTTTCGTCGCCATAAATTTTCCGGCAGATGGCGTCGACCATTTCCCCTTGTATGGTTGTGTAAATACGGCCCATGGCATCACCCGAATAGTGACTGAATAACTGAAATCGGCGAGAAGCTGCCACCGCTGTAGCGCTTAAGCTGGATGCGAAAAACATCCATTCGCGGCTGTCCTAGCGCAGTATGATACGATTGATCTTCACTAATACCTTCGATCACATGCATACCGTAGACATTCCCGGCTAGTGTAATAAGCGGCAATACAGTTCCGGCAACAGCCGCCCCGCGAAGGCCTTCAAGCGCAGCCAATCCGCCGAACTCATGGGGGAACAACACTCCTTCAATTGTCGTGCGATCATCATCGCCGCCAGTCCACTGCAGGCGGTTCAAACCGCCGACAGTGCTAACATCAGCCCATCGGGTCGATAGATCACGCCTCAACCCTTTGTAGCCAAAACGTAAGGAATGAAACATAAACGGCCCTAGACACATTGGAATTGCCATTACATTCCCCCATCCGAAAACGCACCGTTCGAAGCTGACGTAATCTTACCCACCAGCAATCGCTCCATTTCGCCGCGCAGCTCGGCTGCGGTGGCTCCAGTCTGGGCATTGAGAGTGATATAATTGTTGATTTGCGGAGGTTGCGGATTGGTAACCCGCACATCTTGCGTTCCGCTCGGCATTGTCTGGACCGGATTTGAGATCGATACAGATGGAGTGTCGACAATGGAAACGTCCGTCGGACCTTTGCCAATACCGGCAGTCGGCGACGGTGCTGTCAGAGCATCCCAAATAGCTCCGAGGCTAAAAGGCTGTGGCGCAGTTTGCGCAGGCTGATTAGGCAACGGCGCTGCGGGCACTATCTGTCCGACACCAGATCCAGCTTTGACCTTTTGTTCATTCGATTTCTCTACAAAAAACTCCGGGTCAATGTATCGCGGATCCGACGGTCCCTTTGCTTCCAAGCCCTTATAGACCCCGTAGGCGACAAGCCCCCATAAGCCGCCGCGAGCGACCATACCACCCGTCCCGCCGCCAGATCCCAAAATACGGCTAAGCCATCCCGCACTCGCTCCACCCGCTGCTGCAGTTCCACCGCCAGCGACAGTAGAAGCCGCACCTGCAGCAGCTGTTCCTGCAATCAAGTTCCTCAATTCGAGCAATGGCCCTGCAACGGCCAAAAGGCCTGCGCCAATTGTCACCCAATCCACAAGCGACAACTTCGTCAGGTTATCTGCAAACTCGCCAATGCTGTTTGCACCTTTTACAGCATCAATCAGTGTGATTGCGGTAGCAGCGGCCAACCCAATCCGGCCAAATGGAGAGAACGCAAGTCGTGTGATGCCTCGCCCCATGGTCAGCATGGCTGCGCCCGTGGCAGCAATGCCGAGTGCGCTTATAACGGTAGCAGAGCCAGACATCTTGCTGAGAGCTTCCGAAATATTACCGGCAGCACCCAGAATATTGCCCTCACTGATATCCTTTGCGAAGGCTTTAAGATCGAGCCCGATCTTGCGGAAATTATTCGAAAGCCTGGCCAGATCAATCATGCGCTGATCGACCTGTGTGCCGTCGCCCTCAAATGCCTTGCCGAACAGGAGGTCACCGAGATCGTTGATCAGCTGGCGCGTTCCGCCCTCGCCCCCATAACCGAAACCGCTCATCAGACCCTTGACGGCCATTTCGATCTTGTCGATGACGCCCACACGCTTATCCAGCGTGTCCAGTACATCGCCGATACCAAGGCTCATATCCTTGATCGTAGGCAACCAGCTGTCACCAACGCCAATGCCATAAGCCTTGATCTTGTTCCCAAGCAGCTGCAAAGCGTTCGCAGTCGTTTCGGCGCGAACCATGTATTCCTGAAACGCAGATCCGCTGTAGTTCGACTCAGTGCCGATCATCGCAAGCTCGCGGCGCAGCTCTTTCGTATCGGCAATGATCGGCATGAGCGCCCGCGCCTCATCGCCGAACAAGGCAGAAGCGATGCTGATATGCTGATCTTTCGGAAGCTGCTGGATCCGCTCGATCACGTTCAACGTGGTCTTGAGCGCATCTTTCTGCATGTTCTTCGATACCTTTACGGAATCGAGGCCAAGCTTTGCAAATGCCAAACGCTGCGACTTTGTAGCCTGCTCGCCTTTCGTCAGCGCTCGCCCCATATTGCGGAACGAAGTTGCCGCAACTTCCGCCTCAGCACCCGCCGAAATCATTGAGGCACCGAAAGCGAGCGTCTGGGTATCGGAGAAGCCAAACATCTTGCCGGTCGCAGCAACGCGCTTGTCAAACTCCACGAGGTCGCGAGCAGCCGAGGCGGTATTGTTTGCGAGGTGATTGATGGCGTCAGCGTGTAAACCGATCTGGTCGACGTTAAAGCCAAGCTGGGTCTTGATCTTTGCTAGCGCATCACCGGTTTCCCCCTGCGACGTGTCCCATGCAACACTGACTTTTGCCGCCATTTCAGAGAACTTTGTCAGTTCCTGCAAGGCGACACCAGACTGACCGGCAGCAGCATAGATCGAGGCAAGCCCATCGGCAGTTACCGGGAGTTCCTTCGATAGTCCGAGGATCTCGGATCGAACGACGGACAATTGCGCAGGTGTGCCGTCGACGACCTTGCGGACATCGGCGAAAGCTTCCTCGAATTTCATAGCTGCGCCGACCGTTCCGCCGATACCTTCACGAACACCGACATAACCGGCCCCGATGGCGACGAGATTACGAGCCAACGCCCCGACGGAAAAGCCGCCGCCCGCCCCCATGATCGCGGACGTGGTTCTGCTGGCACGACGGTTGAGACCGTCGAGCGCAGCAGCAACACCGCGAGCGGGACCGGTGATCTGATCGACAAGTGAAACAACCAGCTTTGAACTCAGAACAGCCATTATTATCTCTTTGCTTTCATCAGATCGACGGCCTCATCACGCCACAACAAGACTTCCTGCGGCGTCATTTCCAGAAACGTCGATATCGGGGTGTAAAGGTTCTGGCTAAGCCAGATTGTCAGGCGTCGCCATCCGAGGTGCCCTGCCGCAAAAAAGGCGACACCACCTTTGTGCAACGCTCGTAGTCGGTCACGCTGAATTCGGCCACCTCCGGATAGGTGGATCCGGATAGCTGGGCAATCATCAGCGCCATAACCTGATTGTTGCCTCCGCCTTTGGCCACGTTTTCGACGGCGATTAGGTCTGCCAGCTTAGGCTCGCGAAACTCAATCTGGTTGGTATTCGTGCCACCAAGCTTATAAGACTTGGAAAGCAAGACTGTGTTTTTATCGGTCATGTTGTCGTGTCCTTGAAACTACGCTGATTATGCCAGCAGCGCGCTGCGGATGGATTGCGTGCGCGACGTGCCTCCGATGGACACATCAAACGGCGTCATTTCGATCAGGGTCGCCCCTTCGACTTCCAGCTTGTAGTAGCGAAGCGTGATCGAGAAATCGTTTTCGGCCATGTCACCCGGCTTCCAGGCACCATGATCGTTCTTAATGAGGCGACCGCGAATATAGGCAGTTGCGTTGACGACGCTGCCATCCTCGTGCACGAGCGCACCGGTCACCATGAACTCGCGCTCGGAACCGACTTCCAGGCCGAACAACGTGATAACCTGAGGATCAAAGCCGGAGAGCTTGAAACTTGCCTCCAGTTTTTCATAACCCATCGGGATATCAATCGGCAGCACCATACCGGCGTTGCGCAGTTCCTCGACCTTTTCCGTCGGCACTGGCAGCGTGATCTCGCTTGCCTGCCCGATCTTCGAAACGCGGTCTGCAAAAATGGTGCAGTTCCGCAGGATATAACGCGGCATGTCAGACATGAGCCTAACCCCTTAATGACGTTGAAGTGGGAGAATTGGAGCGGGATGGGCTGGCCGTTAGCCAGCCGATCCGGAAGTGATTTCCTGCGCAACCTGATTGAGCAGCAGCGTATAGCTGGCGATATTGCGATATGCCGTAATACGGATATCAACCATCGGTGCAGGCGGTTCGAACTTCACACCAAGCTTGATGATGCCTTGCGCCATATCGTTGTCAGTGTTCGTGTCCAGCAACCAACAATCATGACCAGGCAGGATTGCGCCTTCGGCTTCCATCTGTCGGAGGAAAGCGCGCCCGCCCTCGACCATGAATTTCAGATTGGCGCGGGAGAACGGCTTGTCGACAAATTCGAGATATGCCTTTTCCAGCGCTTCATTGATCGCGTCAGCAGTGCGCCGCACAGAAATGAATTGCCAGAGAAGTTCTGCCGCGCATGTCCAGACACCCCAGAGCCGGAAGCCGGTATTATCGATATTGACGATAGTATTGACCCGGTTTTCATTGAGGTAGTTCGACTGGTCGCCATATTCGATAGGACGGTTGACGCCGACAATGCCGGAGATACCGACATTCGAACCGGACCACCAGAAGCCTTGCTCCAGGTCCATTTTCGCCTGCTTGGCGGCGAAGATCGGCGAGGATGGAGCCGGAACATTGGCATCAAGTTCCGTGTCGTATTTCAAGACTTTCGGATCGCAGATCGCGATCCGCCCCGAATTGATCAGCCCACGATACTGCACTGCAGCCTGATCGGTCGTGTCCGGCCCGTCGACATAAGCAACGGCTTTCAGCTTTTCCGCCACACCCATCAGTTCGGCAACAACCGGGTTCATAACAGAACCGATATTGGCGGTTGCGGTTGCGTCCTTGGATCCAGCCTTGCCAGTGATCGTAACCCCCGGTGTTCCGGTATAGCCGTAGCCAGCCTTGCGGACGATAATCGCAGTGATCGCGCCTTCGGCAACAACAGCTTCTGCGACTGCACCCGATCCAGTGCCCGTAACCGCAACAGTTGTCGTGTCAGCATCGTAGCCGGTGCCGCCTGCGGTCACATTGATCGAGGCAATGCCGTCGGCTGGCGAGGTCTGGGTGAAGCCGGGCGCAATAAGCAACTTAGGCTTATAGAGACCGTCCGACGATGCGCGCCGGAATGCATGGACGCCGGTAAAGGCAGTCTGGTCGCCGATCAGGTTCGACCAGGTTTCGGCGGTCGTTTCGCCTTCCTCAACCCGAACCACGATGATCGGACAGCCGACCTGGTCGAAAATGCTGTCGATAGCGTTTTTCAGCGTACCGGCATCGCCGAGAGTTGCTGCATCCTGCGGGCGCAGGATCTGCACCGGCTTATTCAGCGGGAACGCAAGTACGTCCGCATTCGGCGCAGTGCCAATAAGCCCGATGACGGCAGTGCGCGCCATGCGTACCAGAAGCGGGGTTTCGGCACTTTCGAATACACGCGTGCCGTGGTGAAAGGACACAGATGCCATAGCGGCACTCCTTGGATTAAGACCTCAGCGGGTCAGGTTTTCAGGAAAAATCAGAGCGCCGGTTGCGGCCACTCAATCGCATCAACAATGGCTCGCGCAGCCGCTTCATTAGCGGCGGCGTCAATATCGCGTTTGGCACCGAGGCGCACGGCTTCAATTGCAGCACCAATCTGCTGCCAAAGTGAAAAGGCAGCAAGGACAACATCGGCTACCTCGGAAAGCGTTTCTGCAGTAATCCCCACTTCTGACGACAGCACCGGATAGTCGGCAGCTTTTGGGCTGCTCGCAATTTTGAACGCCCGTGCTTCGACAACCTTCTGCTGATAGGTCATCGCCTGACCTTCACCGGGCGTGATGTATTTCAGGCGCTCTGTTTCAGCCCACGCGTCGACCCCCTGTTTCAATGCGCTCTTTAAGGATGACAAGTCTTCCGGGGTAGGTTGTGGCATTAGGAAATCGCCTTCGCCATAAACCCATCCACATTGCACATCATCGTCGCATTGAACCAGTGCGGCAACAAAGTCGGGCGGAAAGCGCCGGTCAAGATCAATCCCTTCAACCGGCTCGATTATTTCCGCGACAACACCATTTTCAATTCTTGCGAAATTTGGCATTTCAATACTCCACAATGATAAAGCCAGGCGCACCTTCACCGCCAATCGCAGTCGAGCCAGCAGCGCCGCCGCCGCCACCGCCGGGGAACAGTCCGGGCCTTCCCGTGGTCAAAATTCGTTGTGATGTCCCTCCGCTGCCCAAAGGCGCGCCCGCGCCGACACCCGCAAAATATGTGCCCCCCGCCTGAACACCTTCTGTGCCGTTATTCCCCGCTATGCCAACATCGGCATTCGTTGGGGTATTTGCACCTGCTCCAAACGGACCCATTCCGCCATAGCTTCCTCCCGCGCCGCCACCGCCCAAGACGGCCAGATATGTACCGAATGACGAAGTGCCGCCGTTCCCTCCGGTATTACCTGCCGGTCCAGGTGCGCCACCGGCACCAACAGTAACAATTATGCTCGCACCCGGAGTGACTGGAATATCGATCTTTTCACCGTAAGCGCCGCTGCCACCACCGCCGCCAGCCCCGGTTTGTGTCGTGGACGAGCAGCCACCACCGCCGCCGCCAGCACCCCACACGCGCACTCTTTTGATATTATAAACGCCCGCTGGGACAACGAACGTGTAGGTGCCTGCGGTCGCATAGGCGGCGACACCGCCGATTGCGCTGGGAATAGTCACCAATTGCCACGCATTGGATGCTGCATTGAAAATGAAATCGGCAACACTGCCCGCAGGCAAGTCACCCTTTTTCAGCGGTGAACCACCAAACCGGACGATGGGCTTTGCACCCGCTCCAGCATCAAGGGTTGCAGGCCCAGTGTTCGTTACCTGAATTGCAAGGCGCGCCAGCAGACCGTTCTTATAGGATGAGATAGCGGGCGCTAACACCGCAGTGAGGGCATTTGCAGTTCCGCTAGCAGGGGCCGAATTCCATTTGCCTGACTGCGCGTCGATTGCAACTTTTTCAATATAAGTCCCGGCAATACGCTCGAAAATTCGACCGTCTGGTAGACTGATACCATGACCATCTGCGGGGCTTGCTAGCCCCCAGCCCGCTGCAGTATATTCCGCTATTTTCCCCGCCTGTCCCGCCCATGCACCTGTGGCACCGTCTGGCACCAGATAAACATCCCCGATAGCGGGAGTAGCTGGGGGGGTAGGCTGCGTCATCGCAATGACCGGAAGCCAAGGCAACCGGTTTAAACGTTGCATCGCCACCTTGAATGCAGGGTCGACAACAATAGTGATTGCAGAAATATTCGAGAATGCCACCTCCAGACGAATAGTACCCTCGACCGTCTGCCCGCTCGACGGGATTGGTTTACTGATTGGAGGATCGTAGCGAGCGATGGCAATTAGATCGCCATCCTGATCAATCAGGCCCGCTTCCCGAATTGTGTAAGGACCTTCCGCAGCCTCCAGAAAAATATCGAAGTACGCCACATTCGATGCACCCACCACAGTGCCATGTCCCGAAATCGCCTTGCGTGCAACTTCATGGTAAAGCGCAGTTTCGCCGCCCGACGGAACGGTTGTGCCGTCACCAATTGCGATGTGGGTAATGACAACGGAAGTACCGTTGGCAAGCGCCGCCGCTTCCTTCGCGCGACCAAGGTTCGTCATCAAAGCGAACGTGTTTTGAGCCATAGTCTTAAACCTTGTAATGAGCAGTTGCCGATATGAAGGCGCAAGGTGCACCGGCAATATAACTGGATGCCCTTAATACGGGCGGGTCGAACGCGAACGGATGGGCAATTGCGGTCAGATTAGTTCGGGGAAATGCACCGATGTAGATCGTGCCACGAGCCTGAATGACTGCACGTGTTCCAAACACACGCGATTTCGGCTTGGCAGCATCAACCGATGCAATTGCCGCTGCCTGCGCTTCCAGGTCAAAAACCGGACTACCATTGCGATAAAGGATCTCGACCCGGAACGTCCCGCGCCTTGAACTATCCTCCCACCACTCGACAATGCGGGTTTCCAACTCAAACGCTGCCAGCGCCCGCTCAACCGCACCACGCGTACCCTTGAGACGATGCACCATAGGTGAAGCCGCAATGACCCGGCGCTGTTGCGCCTCAGGCCAATCAGCCGACCAGACATCAACCGACACCCCCATGGCCAGATATGGCAACAGAACCTTCGGGCACGTGGCAGGATTCCAGATCGTCGCAATGACGGTGGGATCAACCGTCGCAATTCGCGCCAGTTCAGCAGCGAGCAATGCGACAGTGAGTGACGAAGAACGCGCAGGAAGAATGGAACGTGCGAGATCTGCAACGGCGTCAATTGCTTCACCTGGCGTCATTGCCACGATCCTTGCGTTTGAACCGTATTGACCGTGATTGTGCCGACTTGTCCGACACCTTTCGAACCCGGCTCGATATCAGCCACAGGCGAAACCACCTCAACAGTGACGTTGTCGTCGACCGCTGCACGACCGCCGATAACCTCGCGCTGCACGGCCAAACCGATACGACGGCGAGACGCGGCATATGCAGTCAGTCGCTTTTTCGCTTCCGCCGCCATCGCCGACACGTCGACACCGGGAGCATAATAAAGCGTAACCTCGATATCGTAGGCCGTAACCGTCGCAGGCTCAATGCGGACATTGTCACCAATTGGCCGAACGTCCTTCGGCGTCACCGCCTCGAACGCCCGGTTCAACAACGTTTGATCTGTAGGGCCGTAGGTAACCGTCGGAAGAATTACGACGAGAATTTCAGGTGCCAGCACCGGATCGCCGGTAGCCCGACCGGCAAACGGGTTCGGGATCAGCCCCATTGAATAGGCATCTGCATGAAGTCCATTCGTATAGGTCGCAGCATCTTCCTCGGAATAGACCGCGACATCGGCGATATCCCGCTTTCCATCCAGCTCCAGAGCATGAAAGGCATATGCACCTTCCGGCCCTGCGGTCGAAAACGCTTCAAAGGCGAGCAGGATGCGGGCGCGGAATATATCATCCAGTTCGACCCACTTCCCCAGAACCGGATCCCATTGCGAATTTTCCGGCTGATCATCCTCAGCATTGTCGTAGACAAGACGCGAGATACCGGCATAGGTCGCTGCGATATGGTCAAGGTCGCCGCCGATGGCGGTTGCCAGAGACAAGGCGCGGATAGCTTCATTGACCCGCTGGCGAAACTTCATTTCCTGATAGCCACCGCCTTCCGAAAAAGCGATCACCATGGGATCGGTTTCCAGCTTCTCAACATCGTAAGAAACGCCGAACCGCTCCAGCGCGGCAATCAGGTATTCGTCGCGTGAGCTTTTGATTTCCTCGAAATCCACTGCGACGACACTTGGAACATCGCCAAGGTCAGCCAGGTTCGGCGCAACAAAGCGGCTCATGACATAGTCCTTGCTATTGTGATGTTCATGGAGGCCTCACCTTCGGTCACTGAAAAATCACCCTTGTGACCGTTCGGGTAATAGACACCGCGTATCTGGAGTTCGATGACGCCCTGTTCGTTCAGATCGCCAATGTTTATGCCGGTTACCGCAAAGCGTGGCTCCCATTTCGCAATCGCCATGGCGCAGGCTGAATAGATGCCGAGAATGACGCGGTCATTCATCGGTCTATCGATCAGGCCCATCAGCTCGGAACCGAAGTCCCGACGCATCACGCGAGATCCAACCGGCGTTGTCAGGATAACCTCAATCGACTGCCGAACATGGTCAAAGCCCGCCAGCAGTGAACCGTCCACATTCGAAAAGCCGAGCGACGACATGGCCTATTCCTTGACCGGGCGCACAGCCTTTTGCCGTTCAGACGGCTTTTCCAGCTGATGACCGTAGGGAGCCATAAATTGTTTGGCGACGGCATCCGGCATTTCCTGCTCGGCAGCTTTGGCTATGTAATAGGTGCCGCCGTAAAAGCCGCTTTCCTTCACGATGACTTTCATCGCCTTTTCTCCTTTGGTCAGTCGCACGACCACTTGGTCGCGCCAGAAATGAGACTTGCGCCGCAACCGGTTGTGTCGCCGGTTCGCGCCACGGGATCGCCTTCGCAAATGAATTTTGATGATCCCGATACAATCGGCGTGACGCCGTGACCGGGAATGGGGCAGGAATGCAAATCGCCTTTTCTGGCGATGAGCTTTCCCTCGCAGATCCACTTGTCGGCTGACGAAATTACGGTGCCGCCATGACTGGAGGTATCACCGAGACGAACGATCAGTGGCATCAGGCAAGGTTTCCGTTGGAGGCTGTAAAAGTGATATTCGCCGCATCAATCGTGACAGTGTCGTCGCTGATGAAAAAGCGGACACCGCCCTTGACGATCACCGCGTCCGGCCCGTCGTGCGGGCGCGGATTTGCATTCGAGTGCGTCGAGAAATCGATGACGGCGTCAGTCAGGTCACCGCTTTCCGACATGACATCAACCTGCTGTCCGACCGTTGGCGGGATATGGGTCGATATCCCGCCCGCTGCGATTTCCTTCCACGGGATCCAGCCGGTTCGGAACGGTTGCTCGCCGCCCTCGATTTTAACGCGGGCAACACCCTTCCCATGGTCGATCTCATCAATCACGCCGGTTCGACGATGATTGGCCAGACGGCGCTCGACCTCGAACAGTCGACGGTGCAGCTCGACCAGAATATCAGGGAGATTGTCAGCCATCAGATTTTCTCGAAATCGACCCGCGTAATGTCAGGTTCGGTCGCTTCCGCTGCCAGCGGCGGCACATCGCAAAGCGCCCTCGCCTCATCCAGCGTGAAACCGAACCGTCGGCGCTGATCGATGGAATTCAGCTGGGTGACGGTCAGGCCCATCAGTTCTTGCAGTTTCTGCAAATACGGATGCTGGACCGCTTCCATCTGATCGAGCAGTTTCTGCCATACAGAGGTCGCTGCAATCGGCTCGCCGAAAACCGGATCCGGCAACAAATCACAGGTGATGCTTTGCTGATGCGCTGCCATACGGGTGCCAGTTTCGGCATCAGCTGTTCGCCTGCGCTCGACTTTCACGACATCGCGAACAAGTGTGCGCCAAATCTCGGCCCATGGATTCTCGGGATCCATCAATGCGGCGATTGATTGCCTATCGACAACATCGAGAAACAATTCGAAGGCTGAGTCAGTTGCGGGTATTCCCGGAATGATCGTGCTTTCACCTGTTTCCTGATTGGTTTCGACCATCGACGCTGCGACGCCGGTTTCAATCAAAAGTTCAGTAAGTCCGTTCTGCCAGAGCCGTCGCGCGCCGCTCAGATCTTCCGCCTTCGATCCGTCGGTATAGACCGATATAAAGGGCTTCTCCTGATCGGTGCGGAGGCTTCCGTCCGCGCCGACGTCAATCGAACCAATTTCACTGTCGAGAACATTGGAACCGACCGAGGTCGCACCGTTAAGCGCCCCAATTGTCGCGATACGCAGTGCAATTCGACCTATTGACATCAGATCTGCCCCAGTTTCACGACGATGAGATTGCTATATCGATCCGATACTGCGGCGACTTCAAACCAGGGTTTTCCCGCCCGATCATTCGCGCGGACCTTGTCGCCAACTTTCGGATCAGGACCGAAATACGATGAACGATCCAGAAACAGTTCCGCCTCGCCAAGCGATAGGCGAGATCGATAAGTCCCGGTAGGACCGGGAGCGCGCGAGTCGTCACCGCCGACATGCAGGAGAGCATTGATCTCGATCATCTGTCGGTCAGGATCGGCGACCTGCCCTTTCAGGAAGGACAGGCGAACCGACTCGCCGTAGCTACGCGTCATCTTTTGATCGACCATAGCTTCCAGTTTTCGCCAGTTCGCCATGTCGCTTACACCGAAAGACGCACCGCGCCGAACTCGGACGAGTTTGCTGCCGCTTCGGTGGCGTGACCGATGAAGGTATTGCCGGATGCTGCCGTCGAGATATTCTTGTCAGCGGCAACGTAATAGACCTTGGCACCAACGGCCCACGCTTGCGCGGAAACCTTCGGCAAGGCGAAGACGCCCTTGGTAGCGATTTCCACATCTTCGCCAGCTTTGGCAGAGAACTGGGCAACGCCGAACAGATCGCCGACAACAACCAGGTCGCCAGACTTCACGTCAGCTGGAGCCGGAACGGTGACGCTGTCACCGGGCTGAATATAGTTTTTCATGGGAGTTTTTCCTTATGAAGGATCAGAACGGAAAGGATGGCGGGTCAATCGACCCGCCAGCAGTTGATCAGGCCCCGGCGTTCTTGTAGCCAAAGCGATAGTCGGTCGCGCCACAGCCGAAGTCATGTTCAACCGACATGCTGAAACCTTGACGCCCGAACGGCTCATCCATGCGCACGCGCGGTGCCTCGTAGCCTTCCAGATAGCCCCAGCGATAGTTCGAGCCTGCTGCCGGGTCAGAGAACAGATGCCAGGCATTACCCTTGATCTGGGTGCTTTCGATCAGCTCAAGCCTGCCAGAGAAAATGTTGACATTCGCAACTGTCGCAGGCGTGATCGAGGTCAGAAGCTTTTCAGCTTCGGTCAGCTTATCCGGCCCGACAAGCATGATGCGCGGCGAGTTGGACAGCAACGGATTTCCATCCTTGCTTTCCTGCTTACCCATGGCCGTGCGACCAAGTCCGACACTGTCGACGGTGATGGCAGCAGCCGTGGTGGCAAGGTTCTTATGCTCTGCATGGAAGACCGGCTTTCCGTCAGCAAGGTTTCCATTGAAGGCACCCGCATAGAAAGTGACTTCCTCGAACAGCGCCACCGACGCACCATAACTGGTCAGAAGCTCGGAGATCGCACCCAGATCGTCGTTGATCAACATCTGGCGGCTGATATTGAGCGCGATGGCATAGCTATACGCCTGCACTTGTTCCTTGCCTTCACCGAACGAGCCGTATTTGATCTCGCCGTTTTCCAGCACCTTTTTCAGAAGCGGGAAATCACCGACCTTGACGGTGGTATCGGGACGGAAATCACGGAAATTTCGCTTGCGTGCGAATCGCTTGAATGTCGGCTGGGCAAGCGCATAGCGCTGTTCGAGCGTCCGGTTGACGGCACCTTCGAATATCGCCGGGAAATCCGAGGTCGAATGCGACGCGCGCGTAAACACATCGTCGATGTCGCGGGCATTCATCATGCGACGACCGCGATAGTTGACACTCTCTGCAGCCAGATCGACGAGGCCCATGCCCATATATTGGCGAGCGGCAGCGGACGGACCAGCCTGCGGCGTCGGTGCACCAAGGCCGTATGCCAGCGCCTCGATCTGGGCTGAGCGACGAGTGACCGCCTCATCGTGAACCACATCGACACGCACACGGCTGTCAGTCGGGCTCTGGCGCTCATTCGAGACCATGTGATCGAGAAGCAGGCTGCGGAACTGCTCGACCGGCGTACCGGAGCGAACATGCTCTCGACCGAGATCCGGAAAACCGGAACGCGTAGCCAGATCCTCAATAGTGCTGGATCTCTCACGCTCGGCACTCACCGCCTCGTCGACTGCGGCTCGAACGGACGGATCAACAGTCGGCGCGTTGCGCTGTTCGTTTTCCATCCGGGTAAGTTCAGCTCGGACCTGATCGGCTTCAGCCAAGATGTCCGCATGTTCCTGCTCGATTGCCCGAACCGCATCTTCATCGAGATCATCGGTAATACGGGCGCGAGTAGCTTCCGCACGGCCAGTAATTTCTTTCAGCTTCGAACGCAGGCCCAGCAAGGCAACGTTGGCACCGATCAGGTGCATTCCGTCAGGCTGTACGAAAGCACGATAATCGAGGGATGCTGCATGCGATGGATCTGCGGCGAACAACGCCATAGCCAGACCGACGCAGAAAAATGCGGCGACGGTCGCGAAAATGTAAGCACCCTTTTTCATGGTGTGCGTTTCCTTCTATGTACCGGGCAAAACAAGCGCCGTCGCCCTGCAACCCCGGAGAATTGCAGGCGGCAAACTGGAATTTGATGATTGCTGGATTAGGCGAGGCGGCGGACGGCTTCGGCCATTCTCATTCGCGCTGAGGCCGCAAACGTCGAGACCGATTTTCGGTCGATCATGAGCGGGAACGTATCTGCGTGATTGCGAACCTGAGCGCCGGGATCTGCCGGAACCGTCACGAACGAAATTTCATTCGGCGTCCAACGCTCGACGAACACCTTTTCGACATCGCCCTTTTTCTGGGCTTCCTCAATACGGATCTTGTCAATGGAATAGCCGACAGACACGTTCTTGATAATGCCATCGGAGACCAAGCCGAACATGCGGTCGGCGCGCTCGTCGATCCCGGCTTTTGGGAACCGGATCTTCGCTTTACCTTCACCGCCATCAACCCACGCCCGTTCGACAACCGCGACCTGCGAAAAGGTCGACCAGACAGAATGACTATCCAGAACCGGCGCACCTGCATTCATCCGCGACAGGTCGATTGCCTTGTCGCTGACAAGCAGAATCTCATCGAAAGGAACCGTATCCCAACCGACATAACGGCGACGGCGAACCGGTGCGCCGGTAGTCCATACCAGATCCAGCGTGCGCGTTTCAGCATCGACACCGGAAGGAAGCAACCGGAC
The DNA here is from genome assembly GCF_018066705.1 of Ochrobactrum sp. AP1BH01-1. Classification (NCBI taxonomy): domain Bacteria; kingdom Pseudomonadati; phylum Pseudomonadota; class Alphaproteobacteria; order Hyphomicrobiales; family Brucellaceae; genus Ochrobactrum; species Ochrobactrum sp. AP1BH01-1. The sequence goes on from NZ_JAGPOU010000001.1 coordinate 764,929, forward strand.
CTCCTGCATCTGCATCGGCAGACTGTCCGGCATCTTGCGCAGGTTAAGTTTCGTCATCGTTTTCGTCCTTCTCAGGAGGATCGTCGGTATCAACAGGTTGTTGAACCTGACCGGCCTGCGATATGCGGCGCGGGTCGCTGTCAAGGATAATACCGCGCTTGTCGAGCTTGGCATTGTCCGACTGGATTTCGTCCAGAACGTCATCAGTGTTTTCACCGGTCTCGGCGATTGCCGATGAGAGTGAGCGGAAACCGGCGCGAACTTCCTTGATCCTGGCGTTCACATCTTTCAGCGGGTCCGCCGAGTAGAAACGCGGCGGCGACCATTCAACCGCCACTGTCGGAGTACTGATCTTCCCGGCGAGATAGGCAGCTTCACAGAACCAGTCCCACATCGGCTGCAACAGCATCGGTATGATGACCTGCCATTGCAGCATTGAGATCATGCGCCGAAAGCCTTCCAGACCGATCTTGCTCGACGAGTAATTGACCTTGTCGAGGCGACCCGTCATCAGGGCATAGGGAACGCGCCAACCAGCTGAGATCGTATGCAGCATCGAAACTTTATAAGGATCGTAGCTGTCGGTTACGGCAGGCTGAGAGAATTTCATATCTCGACCGCCGACCGCATTGTAGAACATTCCCGGCGTGAACTTTTCGACACGCTGCCCGTGCACGTTGTAAATGCCCGGTGTTGTGGCTTCGCCATCCTTGCCGGTCAGCGGCAACCCTATCGTGTCGTCAATGTCACCGCCGGTCATTACTCCGACAATGCAGGACTCGAGGCGCTTTCTGACAAGCTCTGACTGCTCATACTCGGCAAGGTCGAATGTATCGTCCATTGCTGGCGTCCCCCATGGAACGCCCCTGACTTGCGTGCGCTGTTTTTCGAAGACATGCGCAATATCAGCTGCCGGAACGGGCTTCGAAACGATGGTCGATTGCGGGTCAAAAAAGCTGTTTCCGGGGTGAGACCCGAACATCCAATAGGCGCGCTTGCGGCCTATCGCATCGAACTCGATCCCCTGAATTGCCTTGCCGCCGCCAGATAACACCCCTTCCTTGGTACTATCGAGCAGATCCGATTCAATCACCTGCAGCTGCAGCGGAACCGGCAATCCATCTTCCAACCTGCGGCGGCGGCGACGTACAATACCGTCACCGCTTTCAAACATCTCTCGAACCGTCAGGGCAACGATGCCGTTGAAGTCGAGATCGCCATCAGCATCGCAAACCTTGCTCCATTCCTGGAACAGTTTGATTGCTTCCTTGTTCTTCGAGCGCGGGATAATGCCGTCGCCGATGGCATGGCTGACCAGCTCGGAGACAGCTTTCGCCGCATAGGGATTGTTGCGGACCAGATCCCGCATACGGTCGCGAAGCTTGCGACCGGCGCGAGCGATCTCGGCATCTGCCGATGTCGACTTTGCGCGACGGCCTGATTTCAGGCGATTGGTTTCCGCACCGGAATAGCTGCGCTGGACAATTTCCATTGCAGCGCGGTGACGGACACGACGCAGCCCCGCCTCCGGCGACACGTAGCCGATGGCCTTATCAAGAATGTTCCCAATGCCCATTAGTCTAACGCCGCCAGAATAGTGCGAGGGCCGCGTGATTTACGGGCCCGAAGATCCGCAAGCGCTTCCCGCATGTCTTTCAAGGAATGATATTCCACCTCACGGCGGGTGCCGCCTGAGTGGAATATGACTTTTTTTGCGCCGGCAAGAATTGCTTCCTCAAGCGCTGCGATCTGGTCGTCTATCGAAGCCATCGCGCCTATCACTCCGCAAGATCATCGCCAGCGGTCAGCACGTCATCGACGATCCGCTTTGCTTTCTCGACTGTGTATGGCTCATCTCGATCAGTGAGAGCGCCGCCCATCGTCGCGAAATCAGCAGCAACTGCGACCGGTAGAGTTGCCGTGTCGTATGCAGCACGCAATAATTTGCCGAACATTGTCGTTCTCCAAACAGGTGGCCCATACGTCGAGCCGTTGCATTCTGGTTAAAGCCAATCCGAAGATGCAATTTCTGGTAACTTCGAAGCTGGTTTGATTTCCGGCGGCGTCGACAACTCACCCTCGCGGTGAGCCCAGTTCGCATTCACCATCTGGCGAGCGGCGAAGGCATAAACCGTGCAGTCGAGAGCCTCGTGTCGTCGCCCTGGCACCGGAACGAATTGCCGGACCGTTTGTCCGCGCGAATATTTGACTACCAGTTGCTCGCCCACGAGCTGCTCAAACCAGACATCAGGCAGAGATTTCGAAAAACGCATGGAACTCGCACGCGCCAGCCGACCGAAAATGTGGCTCTTGATGCCGTCGACACCGACGATGAACAGCTTGCCACCCTTTACAGTCGATTTGGATTTCTCAATCCAGGGCCGGTTGCCGCCCACACCCTTGATCGCAAACACGCGCCTGCGGAACCGTGGGAAAGCATAACGATAGACAGTTTCCATCGTTTCGCCGTCCGAGCTATCGATGCAGGTGGCATCGACCTTGATCTTGCCGCCGAGCGGATGATCCCATTGCGTGCCGAGCGCAACATCCAATTCAGACCAGGTCGCGTGATCGTCGTATCGACCCCAAATCACCTCATGTCCGAGGGCGTAAGGAATCCCCTCTTTGTCCCAACCTATGAAGGTGATTTCCAACCGATCATCCTGCACGTCAACGCCTGCGGTGATGATGAGAACCTGAACAGGAATGCCGGTCGTGGCCGTCGCATCGTCATCGTCTGGAGTTTCCGCAACCAGGCTGAAATCTTCGGCGCGGCTTGCAAGCTCGATATCATCCAGCTCGTCGGTGTTTTCCTTCCAGCCTTGCGCGAGGATCGTGTTGATGAACGTTTGAAGCTTCGACGGATCATTCTTCGCGCCGACAAACTCTTTCGCCAATCGCCCCCATGACGCATTCGGTAGTAGGGAAATCAGGGCGTTCATCCGAAACCCTGCATGGTCCTTTACTTCCGGTTTCAGTGCCCGCCAGCGACCATTCGCAACCATGCCGGGTTTATGGCGCTCATCGATAACCGAGCCGCATTCCCGGCAGACATAGTAAGCTTTCTCCGGCTCACCTTCCGGCCATTGAATGTCGGACCACTGGATCTCGTGGAAGTGCCCGCACTCAGGGCAAGGCACCTCATAAATTCGCTTGTCAGACTGTTCATAGGATTGCAGCACATGGCTGGTTTCCTCATAAACCGGCGTCGACCCCATTACGATCTTGCGATCCGCAAACGACAGGGTGCGGCGCTCTGCGAGCAGGATCGGCGACCCTTCCTTGGTCGCCGACATGCCGTCTGCCTCATCGATAAACAGGATGCGCACATTATGGCGGCGCAAGTTGCGCGGTGCCTTTGCCGCAATGACTTTCAGAAAGCCGCCTGGAAAGCGCCGGGAAAGCAGAGTGTTTCTGCCGCCTTCATCGACATCGCCGGTCAACAATCCGTTGAGCGCTGGCGAGGCATCAAAGATCGGCTCGACATCCGAAACCATATAGTCGCGGCAGTCGGCCTCAGTCGGCAGGAGCGAAAGGATCGGCGACGGATCGTTCGAACAGAAACTGGCCATCGCGCTTGTCAGAAGCGTCGTGAAGCCGACGCGCACCGGCTTCACCAGTGTGACACGCTCAATCGCACTGTCGCCGATAGCGTCTGCAATCTCGCGCTGCGGTGGCCAGAGCCTGACACGACCAGTGAGGGACGACACACCCTCTGGGAGATAAACTGTCTGCTCAATCCAATCCGAGAGCTTCAGTTTCGGTGGCGGCGTCAGGGCTTCCCACACCGCCCGCCGCAAGATCGCCAGAGCCGTCGTCATCGTCCTTTTCACCAAGCTCTGTAAGTGCCGTGCGAATTTCCTCGTCGATCAGGTCGACATCGAAAGTGGTTAGGTGGGGCAGCATCTGGCGGCATCTGGATGGAACCGCCATCATCACGTTTCGGACCCGTCGGGCTATCGAAACCCATTCATTGCGAACCTCGGCAATCGGGACCAGTTCCTTGCGCATTGCAGCATTGCGCAATGCTGCCTGGTCTGCCTGCTCTCGCGCCAGTCTCGCGCGTTCTGTTGCGAGCGTATCAACATTGTCACCGCCTCGACCTGCCGCGATCCCGCGCAGGTGCTCGCAATAGAGCTGGACGGACTTGCGCAGGTCGAAGCGATTCCGACCTGTCTTCACGATGATTCCACGCTCGACGTAATCGGATATTGCCCGCTTCGAAACGCCCAGGATCTCTGCGAGATCCGCCGCTGTTATCTCGGCATCGTTTTCAGGCTGTTCGTCATCCTCAAGCGGCTCTTGCTCCGGCAAAAGCGGCTGCGCGGCCTGATCGACGTGCTTCTTGTGCGATTTGGCAGCAAAGCTGGGGCTGACACTGAACTTTTCCGCTGCCTGCCGGACGGTATGGCCTTCCTCAATGAAGGCTATGACCTGCTGGCGCAGCTCGTCTGAATACCCTTTGGCCATGTGATTCCGATTCCATTCAAAGGGCGGTGGAATCCCCCTGTAAAAATTCGCAGAGACCGAAATCCCGCAGTCGCGCTCACCCGCTCCGGTGATAGGCCCGGAAAAGGACCCAATGGAGGGGGGATGGGGTCAGGGTCGGTCGGTCGGGTGCGCCCGCCCCCTCGACCCGCTCACCGGTCGAAGCGTTCACTCGTCCGATCTCCTAAGGCACCAGCTTCTTGAGCGCAGCGTCGACACGCTGTTGCAGCAAAGGTGCTGCTGTTCTCTCAAACGCCGATCTGGTTGCACCCTTGGTCATTTCCATCGGGATGAAAACGCCCGACCGGGTGTAGGTGATCTTGGTTCCAGACTTGTTCAGCCTATGGAAAGCATGACCGTAAAACTTTGGAACGTTGACGCGACCGGGAAAGCGTCCGCCTTTCAGAAATGATCCCGCGAACAACTTCCGCTGCCCGAATGGCTTTGCGGAAACGCCTGCGCGTAACTCGCGAGGCGAAAGATATTTCAGACGAATATCGCCGCCTCGCGTCACCATTTCGTAGGAAAGCTTGCCCGGTCGAGCAACGCCCGGATCCCCGACCGCTTTGACGATAGTCTTGCGAGCCAGTCCCGTTTGCCTGGTCAGATTTCGAATAACCTGCGTCTTTGCCCGGTTGCCCACCTGATTGACGATACGTGGCAGCACCGTCGGAAAGCGCGAATTGAGAACCGCTATCCTCGATCCGAATAACGAGAGGTGTTCGTCAGCCCACTTGGCCGTAATCGTTGCCATGGTAGCAAATCCACGTCACTTGCAAGCACTGCTGCTGAGATAGTCATCCATCGTGCAGAAATGCTTTGCGCATCCACTCAGCGCGAAAGCCACCAGCAGCACTGCGATCAGGACAAACAGTCGATTGTCGATAGTTCTGATCATTGGCGCGGCCTTTCAACAAAACCGTTTATCCTTAGTACAAACGAAAAGAGCGCCTTGCGGCGCTCATCGTTCGGTGAAGTCTGGACATAGCTTACGCACTGGCCCTGAATCGATGCCTGCCATTCTGGCGGTCAGGGCGGGGTCCGAGCGCGACCACCTCAGGAACTAGTCCCCACGTTTTACCGTGTATCGAGGTTCACTATTCATACCGGATCATCCCGTGAGCAGATTACGCTCACAAAGGTTCGAGAATTGCAATAGGCACGGTCATAGCCACTGGCCTGCCCATAATCGAAACCTCAATCACAACCAGACCGTTGCCTTTTGTTCCACCCGAAACCAGTTCTGCACGGCAACCGGCAAAAGGACCGTCGGCCACACGTGCCCATTTCACCCCGATAAACTTCCGGTGAAAATGCTCGTAATCATATTTACCATCTTCGGCTTTCGCTTTGAAAAGATATACCTTTTCGGCACTGACCAGAAATGGCGCTTCATATCCACCAAGGATCGAAACGACGTGATCGAAACTCAACAGACCGGCAAGGCATTCGTTCAAAACTGCACAGCGTACAAGCACGTAACCATTCATGACGGGCTGCTGCTTGGCCGGAATGACTCGATGCTGTCGACGAAGCACCGGCCCCATTTTCATGGGGACAAGTACTTCGATATTTTCTTTTTCGAGCGCTTCCCGCACCGAAAGTTCGCGTCCTGACACCACCTGTAGCACCAGCCAAGGAGAATCATCGCCCACGCGATTCGCAGCCGCCGCCCTCATTCGAGCGACCCTGCGACGCTCAGCCAGCACCTTGTCGATAGCGCAAGCCTGCTCGAATGTCGGCTGTCTGGTGATAGCATCTGCAATCTGCTTTGCGTCAATTGCCATCATTTTCACCCAATCCCCTCAGTGCGATTTCGAAACCGTTCAAACCCTCCGGCCCACCAGCCGGGAAATATGCCCACTCGGCGTTTCCGGGATCCGGGAACCATGGCCAACCCTGCTGGCTGTGAAAATCGGCCCACGCCTTCCATTCGTCGCCGCCAACGCGAACCTGCACGAGCAAATCCTTAATCGCCTGCAGGCGAGCTGGAACAAGCGCACCGCGCCCACCGGCTGCGCGCTCGAAAAGCTCATTCACTGCTGGAAAGCCCTGCTTGGCCTGCTTGTCGTGCAGCAGATATTCCTCGGAATAGCGCCCACTCTCCACCAAGCCACGTTCGATCTGGGTCAGGCCAACAACACGGGTGGGGCCGTTCAGCAAAAGCTCATAGACCCTTGCACCCCACATCTTGCCCAAAGGCGCTGCCTGCGCAGATCCGGTCTGCTCTACCGTCGCCTTGGCTGGCAGCTTCTCCCAGCGTCTTTCGCGAAGATAAACCGCATAGGAGCAAACCAGCTTCCGGCCCGTCGCCTTTGCAGCCTCGACGTAGCGCGCAGCCTCGTCGACTGCGGCTTGACGTTCCTCTGGCGTCAGAGACAGCCAGACGCGGAAAGCCTCAGGCTCGCTATCGGAAATCGCCGTAGGCCAACCATGGAAACCACGCTTGAACGAACGCTCGACAGATTTCCGGCTTTCCCTTCCATCGTCCTCATTCTCGCGCGCTCTCTCACCTAATGGTTTATCTAATGGTTCTATTACGGTTTGGGTGACACCGTGACACCCGTCGGCGTCGTCAATGTCACCCGTCGGTGCTTCCGTTGTCACGGGTGACACCGTGACACCCGTGACACCATGACACCCGTCGACAGCAGGTTTTCCCGCCTGCAAATTGTCCAATGCCCGCATATCGAAATCGTACCGCGTGGCCTGCCCCGGTCGCCCGCCGCCCTCGGCCACGACGATCAGCAACCCTTCATCGACGAAGTCGCGCAGAAGACGCTGCACCGTGCGCTCGGATAGCTCCGTTTCAAGCGCAAGCCGTCCAACTGTAGGCCAGATCCCGCGCCCGTCATCGTCCGCGAAATCTGCCAGACGGATCGCGAGCATCTTGCGGCTGGGAGATCCAAGTTGCGCCTTGAACAGGCGCGACATGACAGCGATGCTCATTGTGCTGCCTCCAGATACTCAGCGGCAGGCAAACGCCCCCACTGGTCAGCCATAGCGGCTGCAATGCCTGTGAAAAACCGGCTGCGCTCGCGCCAACGGTCAGGACCTGGCGCCATACGATGCACGCGCGCCTCCCTGCCCTCGACGATGTCGGTCGCTGTCAACGGCGGAAGGTTACGCAGCCAGAAGCAGGTGCGCTTGACCTCACCATGGCCAAATTGCCAAGGATGGACGCTTTGGGCAGGCGGCGCATAGTTTGTGATGCGCGATTTTGCATGCTTGTGCATGACAGGATTTTCGACGCAAACGCGGTGAATGGGAGCGTTCCAGAACGTTGAAAACAGCTCTGCCGCCTCATCCAGCTCGCGCCAGATCTGCTCGACCGTCTTGCCACGCGGGGGCACCGTCAGCCAGCGAACGCCGGAATTGCAAAGCCGCGTGCATGGAGGATGCGCAACAATCAACAGATCCCAGCCATCATGGAGCAGATCCCGCGCATCACCGACAATATGCCGGTTTGTCCTGTCCTCAGCAGGTAGAAGATCGCACGACCATGCATCATGTCCCGCGTCGAGGAACGCATTGCGTACGGTGCCGGAAAACTCACAAGCCACGAGAACGCGCAACGGTTTTATCGTGCCAGAATTTGTCGTCATTACCCCACCCTCAGCCACGCCTCAAAATCGGCGCGCAAATCGCCCCACCGATCTGCTGCAGCGGCATCGCTATTCAGTTCTTTTCTTGATTTGATCCGCAGGACGGCGCGCAATGCATCTGCGGCAGCATCTGCCGTCAGAGGCCCCTCAGCGCCGTGCCGTTCTTCCAGATAGATCCGGAAGGAAGCCTGATCGCATTTCATGGCAGCTTCCGCCGCGAAGTCCTTCGAAACACGCTGCTTTTGCTGGATCGGCGCGGACTTACGTGATGCCGCAATTGCGCGGTCGACAAGCCCCAGCAAAAACCCGACCATATCCGGCGCGTTGACCAGAAAATCGATTTCATCCGGCGTTGCTACGGGATGAAAACCCGCAATTTCGATCAACTCGCCATTACGAGTTTTAGCTTCGACAAACGTCCTGTTGTCGACACAGCAAAGCTGCCAGCGGGCACCATCAAGCGCTCTAAACCGGTCCCGAATTTTTCGGAGTTCTACAGCCTCTGCACTCATGGCGTCGCCTGACCCGCGATGAGCAGCAACTGCCCCTCGGCATGCTTGAGCGCTGCACCTTTCAGGCTTCCCCTGTGGCGCGTCTGATGCATGGCAGCATAGAAACAAGCGAGATATTCGGCCCCTGCCGAGAAGCCGTGCCGTTCACACGAACTTTCCAGAACCGATCTGTATTTCAACATGATGGCTATCGGGCAGAGCAAAAGGATCTCAGCGCGCTCGGCGTCTGTGCCAGCATCGTGCATTGCGCGCAGAATGGGTAGCATCGTGTCACTCATGCTGCCTCGCCCAACGGTACAATGATTGCTGGATCAGCTTCGATGCAAGCACGAGCGCGCAAAGTCCAGCAAATGCCGCGCGTTAAATCTCTCCCATTGGCAAGCCATCGCAAGGCATTAATCATGCTCGCGTTTGTGGGGCGCTTTCCGACCGGAATGGCCAACAAATTGCACAGATCGCGCAATTCCTCGTGCCAGAGAATTTGAAGCGCGGTGTCAGGCAGTGGAGCAAAATGCGCTTGCTGAGGGGTTTTCCATTTATCAAGCCAGTCATAGCCCCTGTTCATAGCCCGCGATTTTTGCGGGTAGCACCAAATATTGCTGGCATGTTTATAATGTTCTGGCCAATCGTACCGAAAATATGCGCCGTCCCGCTCGAAATGGGCTGCATGCATATTGGTCGGATATTCAACGAGGAATTTCTCGTGCAACACGGCGAGCGCATGATGCGAGACGCGCTGCATAGCGTTCATCTGGCTATCGAGCCGATCAAGCTTGTCTTTGGCCGACTTGATTTCAACCGCGATGATTTCAGCACGGTCTACTGCCATCACATCAATGCGGTTTCCGCCAAAAGAGGCATTAATTTCGTGGATGATGCGCGCGTCTGGTCGATGCTGGCGCAAAAAGGCCACAACAGCGTCACGAATTTCACCCTCTGCAGAGGATCGATAAGCGGGCATTATTCAGCCCTCCCATCGACTTCATATCCCCATACATCCCAGCCGGGGCGCTTGCGGCGCGCGTTCAATTCCAGCTTTGGGAGATCCGGATAAAATTTCTCGATCTGCTCGGCGAAATACTCCGGCTTGGCGGAGTGTTCGCCCTTCTTTTCGACATAGACCGTCGGCGGCAGCATTTCCGGCAACGGACACGCGACCTCGCCGCGCCGTCCGATCAGCAGTAGTTCATGCCGGTCCCTGCCCCAATAGCCGGTGCCGATATCGACCTTGTCCCAAACCCAGTGATGCACATAGGTGAAGCCGCAAGCCTGCATAACCCGAAGCGAATCCAGCAACATCGGATTTGTAGCCCAAAGGAACAGTACAGCAGGATGACTACCACCGATCAGCTCCACCATCTGGGCGACAATTTCGTCGGTGGTCATCGTCGGATAGTGATTCTCGGCACTCTTTTCGCGCCCTGTCACTTCCGAATGAACCTGAAATTTCCATGCCGGATCTGCATAATACACCGGATAGAGCCGATCCAGCTTTGCCGGTGCCGTCGCCTTACCGCGCTCGGCGGTCAGTGCCATTTCCGTAAGTCTGACAGCGTGGCGCACCTTCTGTTGCTGGGCGCGAATGCTCTTGTTCTCGACTTTGATGCGCTTTTCTTCCGCCAGCGCACCCTCGACCCACGCAATTTGCGCAACATCCGACGGCAGAGCCTTGAGGCGATCCAGCGTAACTCCATTATCGAGCCGGGTGCCCCGCAGCTTGTCGAGCGCCGCCTTGCAGATCTTCTCGCCGCGCTCGGCATCACGTCGAATGCTTCGTTCCGGCTTTCCCGTCAGCTCTGCTGTGGCGGCTACAAAGCTCTTGCGTTCCGACCGGTCGACCAAGTGGCCAACTTGGCCGCTTGATTTGCGGTCGCCACCGTGTCCCGTTTCCGGGTATTTCAGGAGGTAAAGTTCCTTGCGCCGGAAAACAAACATGGCGCGATCAGCTGGCGTCAGTTCGGCACGGGCAAGATTCTCGTCGATCTCCCAAAGCTCGGCATCGAGCGCGCTTTCTTTTCGCACAAATGCCGAGATTTCCTCCCAGCCTATGGCAAGCGCAGCAGCCACCCGGTGGGCACCCGCCGACAAAATGTAAGGCGATGCGCCCTTGCGTTTGCTGTCGTTTGCCCGGACCGTGATCGGCGTCCGCAAACCCAGCTCAGCGAAGGAGGGCTTCAACGCCTCAACCTTCGCCGGATCCACATCGCGCAGGCGCTTGCCCGTATCGATATCGGCTATCCGGATCATTTCAGGTAATAGCGCGTCCATGTCACCGCCCCGCAAGAAACAGAAAGAAGATGAGAAAAGCCGCGACTGGTGACTCAGCAACCAACGCGGCACAAACGATCAGCGCGACCTCGCGCGGCTGGAAACGAGCGGTCATGGACCGATCCGCCGAAGCGGCTCCCTGCCATGCATCTTGCGAAAATCGTCGCGCAGCTCGGCCAGCTTTTCCCAGCCGGTGACCTGCCAGCGTCCATCAAACCGCTTGATGGCAAAGCGATTGCCCTTGCGCCGAACCTCGACGCCAAACCCAAGCAGTTCATATTGCGTGGCATCAAAACTGGATCTGGCACCGGATTCGAAGCGACGAGGCCCGCCATTTGCAGCCAACCATTGCTCTACGAGTGAGGAAACAGCGGTCATTTTCCTGCCTCCAGACGCAGCAATACGTCCTCCAGCGCTCGGATCGCCTCGCGTACTTCCTTGGTGATTTCCCGCTTTTCACCCGCGTCAATGCGTCCATCTTCCAGCGCCGTAACGATGGATTTCGAAACGTCCATCGTCTCGGACATGACGCGGTGTGCATCCATTTCCGTGAGGGGCACATTGTCGGGGGCTTTCATAGCCCCGGATGTTGCCGGGACAAGTTCATATCCGAGCAATCCGGCTGCGGCCTTTATGATCGTCGGTGTTTTCGCACGCCGGTCGACCTCGACCGCGACATCAATCGGCATGAAGCTGTCGGCATGTTCTTCGCCAAACGATGCGTACTTGGAAAGCGTCGACACGCCGACACGGGTAAAGGGCACGATGCAGGAAATGCCGCCCGACAGCATGTATGCGCCATCGGTAGCAGACTTGAGGGAACGCTGTTCTTGCTCGGAAATTGTGCGCACGGAAACACCCCTGAAAATTTCAAGGAAAAAAGTTCGTCAAAGGATTCGATGAAGTTGGTCAGCCCAGCCGGTACGACTGAGAAATCAGATTAACCAGGTGGCCCACAGGCTGAGGAAACGACCGATGAAGTCATTACACCGCACTCCCCAGAACAGAGGATGCCGGGGCGCGTCCGGCGTCGTCCTTACGGCGCGCCCCGACATTTACGCCCGATGGGAGGATATCAGGCGATTTCGAAACATCGGGGAGCACAGCAGAAGTATGAAATGCTGCACCCCCCTCACCGCCCGAGCCGGAGAAGTCGGGCGATTGGAAACTGGTTGCAGGAGCGGGATTCGAACCCGCGACCTGTTGGGTATGAACCAACTGAGCTACCGCTGCTCTATCCTGCGACAAAGAAGCTGGAGCGTCCGAGGGCGGCAGGGACGCTCCAGCATCGCCCGCAGAGGAACATGCGGGCGATACGAGAGGCGGACCAAAAACATCAGGGCGTAAAAGGTGACGGGAGATACCCGTCAGGCGCTCTACTTCCAATACGCGCTCCGGCGGCACGACAAACCACTGGTTTACCGCTTGAGGTGTAATGCGAAGCGCACGTGCCAATGAGCTGGCACCTTCTGCCCGTTCTTTAGCGGCCTCTAGGGCCTGATGCATTTCGTTTTTGTCAGCCATGCTGATTTTTAAAGCATAGCTTTCATTGCAATGCAAGGAATTCTTAAATGGACGAAATTATCCACATTGAGTCACATCCCAATATGGATGAGACACAACTCGCTCTGAAAATCGGAACGGCTTTGCGGACTGCTAGAAAGCAGCGCGGCCTTGTCATGCGCGACATCGCACAGGCTGCGGGCGTGAGCACAGGTGCCGTGGGCAACTGGGAACGCGGCGCAAATGTCATGTCGATGGAAAACTTGCAGGCCGTGGCGAGCTATCTTGAGATTGACCCCATCGCACTTAGCAAAGGCGATGTGAAATTCTTATCCGAGACGCAGCCGGTCTCGGATGCTGAAATAATCTCGGATGCTGGCCACATTGACACCGGCCCACTTGATGTAGAGATCCTTGGCGTTGCAGTCGGCGGCGACGACGGTGACTTCACTCTTAATGGAGAAGTCTCTGGATACGCACGTCGCCCAGCAGGGATCGCGCACCTTAGAAAAGTATTTGCACTTCATGTTCTTAGCGACAGCATGGTTCCCCGGTATGAACCCGGAGAACTGCTATATTGCGGCGGACGTGACGCCGTTTCTGGAGACGATGTAGTCATCGAAATGTTTCCAGAGCAAGGCGAAACCGTCGGCAAAGCATACATCAAAAGACTAGTGAAACGCTCGAAAACCGAAATTGTCTGCAAGCAGTACAACCCTGCAAAAGAACTTATCTTCGATCCATACGCCATCAAGAATATGTGGCGCGTGATACCTACGCGCGAGCTTCTCGGCTATTGATTGCATAAGCTTCTGCATAAATTCGAGCAGTTGAACTGACGTACGTTGGGTTCAGGCTAATGTTGCGCCCTGGCAACCCTTCATCCCGGCAACCAGCACAAAATAACTTTAGTCCCAACTGACGAATCGTCGTTTTGGGACCTATGCCAACACGATACAAATCGTGAGGCTTACGCCATCTGATACGCCCGCAATCTGCACACTCGATCTCAATTACCGACGTAGATCCTACGGTTGGCTCCTGCACACAAGACATTCCACAAACCACCCTGTTCTAATTTTGTTCTCACTATTGATTCTTTTTTCCGCCTTGTCGAATCGATTCTCACTTTTATAATTTTAAAGTATTGCTTGCATTTTGTTAAAAGCGGTGCTTTATTTTTGCCATCCGATCTGAACCAGCTCAGACGTCGAAAGGATGGAAACCATGATCCAGTATCAATCAGCACCAATTACCACTGCAGCTCCTAGCTGCACCCAGAACATCATCGGCAAACTTGCCGATGCGATGCGGGAAATGGCTTTTTCCGGCCAGAACGTCACACCTGAAACGCTGGAAAGCCACGGGTTTACCCGTGAGGTTGTAGAGCGCTATGGCGCCCGCGCCACCGCCCTCGCCCGCCGCCGCTCAATCCGCAGGATCGAACGCTACATCTAAGTAGCGCCGGTCCTTCCAGATCGTGGAGGGTGGCATGGTAAAAAACAGCTCAGCTAAAAACGAGACGGTAAAGCCCGAAGCAAAACAGGCCGATGCCGACAAGGCTAAGTGTCGTTCCGACAATCGTGAACCTGTGCGGGTTGCCCGTGATGGTGCCGACTGGCCTTCCAAAGTCATCGGAGTAGATCGACTGCTGTATCTGACGATTCCGCATTTGTCCTACGCCATACAGGATCATGCCAAGGGCAATCAAAAAGGCGTTCTTATCGCTTGCGACAATGGATGGAACGCCCATCGCAACCCCAGCCACGACAAGCGCTATAGCCCATTGCGCATGATCGCGCAGTTCTTTGGCATCCATAAACAACAGCCCGCCTTTGCAGAAATCCAAGTCCGGTTTCATTTGCAGTCAGATGGATCGTTTTGGCAAGAGGCGATCCTGCCGCCTGGATGGGTAGTGGTGGAGACGTGTTCAGGTAACGACGAGGCGTCATCATGAACGATTACCCGAAAGATTCCGCTATCCGGAACGACCCTACGCTGATCGGCCAGATGGCCTATGAAGCATCGCTCGCAGCCTGCCCCCAATATCAGAACGGCGACCCGCGACCATCATGGGCGCAACTCAGCGAGGCTGCACAGTGGTCTTGGTCGCGCTCGAAACAGCTTCCGTAAGGACCAACGCCACACGGAAAGGATTGTGACATGGCAGAGCACTTCAATATCAGCCCGCACATGACGGCAGCGGATTTCGATTGCCCGATCCGAAACACTTATCTCGGACAGGCGCATATCGCCGGAACGGGACCGGAAGGGACGACCTGCCGCCAGTGCAAGCACTGGGGAAAGACAAAGTTCATCAAAGATGAACACGGCAACTATGTCGAAAAGTTTGCCCCCCCCAAGCGGAATGGCAAAAAGCACAAGTTATTTCCGGGCGAGCCGAAAGACGCTTACTGCCTCAAACCCATCCTCAACAAAGCAAAGCGAGCCATCCCGCATCGCGCGTTGTCGTGCCGATTTTTCGAGCCGAGCGAGAACCCGATGCCTATTCTCACCGGTAAGGATGCGTAACCATGCAGGATAATCACGAGTTTAAAACCGAGACAGGCGGCTTTCACTTGCCCACGGCATACCAGACCAATGACAGCGACCTGAAATACATGATCGTTCTGTCTACTCTGATTGCGTGCGTCGCCTGCGCAGCCATTCTGGCATCGCGAATTTTCGGCTGATCGACCGAATTTTATGGCCCGTTGGTCAGATCAGGGAGAACGGCAGGCCATAGCGGACGAAACCCGCGATGCCGTTCTCGATACGATCTTCAACCAGTGGCGCGAGATCCGCACATCCGGTGTGTCCGCCGAGGACGCCTTGGACGGCCTGACGGAAGGCCTACTGGCAGCGGTCGCATCGCTCATCACCACAGTAACCGTACCGGAGAGGCGCGAGGCAATGCCGCGATTGGCGGCAAACCGATTGATTCATCAGTTCAAAATCGCCCGCGAGAGGGAATTTAGCCACCATGACCAGCACGACCCAGCTTAAAGACAAGCCATTTATCGCAAGGTTTCGAGCCGACATCCTTTGGATGCTGGAGCCATTTGTCCATTATGGCCGGACACTTGAGGACACCCGAAAGAGCAAGCTCATTGTAGAACCTTGCGCCGTAGGCGGGTGCATGATTATCGCCGTCAATAGCCACGGGATGGCGTTATTCCGCGATCCAGAAGGTAGCTGCTCAACATCAGCAGCAATCAACATTCCGTGCGATGCCTTTCCGGCTTGCGAACCCAATCGCGGCATAAATCTCAAGTACTGTAACAATTCATACGATGTTCCTCTGCCGTCCTGGGCGCAACCGGATGAAGTATGGGTTCACGATTCCGGCATGTTCGTCATGACCAAAATGCGGCACCCTGACTGGGCCGATCAGGATCACGAATTTCAGCCGGTACTGTTTCAACGCACGGCCATGCCGGAGGGGATTCGAGACCTCGATCACGACTACTTTGTCGAAAGCGAAATCGGGCTGAACTGGCGCAAGCCACTTTCACGGCTCGAACAGCAGCGCCCCATAAAAGTTGAGTTGATCAGCATCAACCCCTCTGTGTTGAGCCTGTATGAAAGGATTCACGGTCGCACCACCGAGCAGAGGCAGAAAGGAACACTTTTTCACGTCACGATACTTGGCGATGATGAAAATCGCTGCGACGGCCTCTTGCTGGAAATCGACGAGACGCCGGACTTCTTTGGCGTTTGCATGCCAATGCGCGGCCCGTCTGCCCTCGCCAAAATACCAGATTGGGCAACAAAGCGCGTACACGATGCGCCGGGAGAGCGGCAATGACTCGCGCTCCGATCAACATCAACATCTACGATAGTCATTTTGGCATCTGGCAGGATAACGCCCAGGACCCGACATTTAATGAGGAAGTTTTTCAGCCGATCCTGAAAAGCTTTCAGAAACGAGGATGGCGAGTAACGGCAGATCCGCAGGTCTGCAAGCATCATCGGCGCATTTCCAAAAGCTATCGGATTGCCGCGAAAGGTCAGTTGCGCGCTGAAATCAAGATCTGCGGACGCTGCATTGAACTCGAATTTTGGTCTGAGGCCGCGACACCCGGCACGAACAGAAACGGCCCGCGTTACGAGTTCGATAAGTTGGAGCGTATGCCGTATCTCGACCGTCAGCGCACGCGACTGGAATTTCGTCGCCTGCTAGCTTGGCTTGAAAATCTGGCCCCAGTTTCGGTTTCCTACCGGGACAAGACTGGTCTTTCCCCCATGGAGAGAATCCAGAAGGACTACGCGGAAAGCTGGCATACAGTCAAAGAACTCGGACGCCCTACGTGGAGCGGCGACTACAACCGCAAATCCGCCGATGGTCACTTGCTCGACCAAGGCCAGACTGTCTGGTTTCGAGGTGATTGCGGGCGCTATTTGCGCGGAGCAGCGTATTTCAACATCAACAGTATGTGGTGGGTGACCGCAGGCGGATCTCTGCGCAACAAATCCTCTATCGATCTCTATGCCAGCCAACCTGCTGACCTGCGCTCTAAAGTTCAGCGCCGCACCCGACGCGAACGCTTGGAAGCTGAATTGCGAAAGGCCATCGTCAATCGCAACTATCGGCGGGCAGAGACACTTGATCACATGCTGTTCGATGGGCAGCCCATCTACCTGATCTGGTCGCGGAAGAACGGCGCGTATTACCGCACAAACTACAGCGGCTACTCCAGCTCGAAATCGGGTGCTGGAAAATACACCCGTGCCGAAGCCGAGGCCGAGGTGCGCCGCGTTCCGCACATTCTGGAAGCTCACGGCGACAATGGCGAAATCATCAATTTGGAGAAGCAGCATGAGCATGGCCGAATTGCGCGCCGCCAACGTCGCCCGCGATCAGGAATGGAATACCGGCAGCGAACGTGTGTCGATGACATTTCGCGCTACTGAGCTTGCCGGTGAAGTCGGTGAGGCCTGCAACGTCATCAAGAAGCTGGAACGTGAGCGCATCGGGCTTGTAGGATCCCGCGACACGAAAGAGCATCTTGCCGAGGAACTGGCAGATATTGTCATCTGCACAGACCTTGTCGCGATGGATGCCGGCATTGATCTGGACGTTGCAATTGCCGCCAAGTTCAACGCCACGAGCGAGAAGAACGGACTGGCGACTCGCCTTTCGATTCCCGCACCCGCGACGACACTTCCTTTCGAAGCAACACCAGAAATGGTCAAAGCCGCGCTCGATCTTGTTTGGGAGGAAAGCGAGACACATGACGATCTCGTTAGTCGATTGTGGCGCGCTATGGCAGCAGCTGTGGTAGCGCCCAACCCAAACGGGGCCGATTATGGCTGATGAGTTTTCTGGTCAATCGTTACCCATCACGCGAGAGCGCATTGAACGGGCCATGGACGCGCTTGCTCGGTGGATGGTGCGGCTCGGGCCAGATGGCGTGAAATGCCTCCCTATATATGAACGCCTTGAGCGGGAGCTGGAGGCGCTTTCATCCACGGAAAGCAAAATGGCGGAGATCTTCGCTCGCGCTAAACGATCGAAACAAGCAGCGATGTTATCCAATTAGCGTGGCGCCGTTGCCATTATCCGGCTCGCTCAACTGGGCTTGGAGTAGATCAGCGAGATATGCTTCCATAGGATTGAGATCGAGGTTGCCTGCATGCCAGACGCGGTCCGTTTCGCGTAGGGCCTCGTAATATGGCTGTCGATTCTCTCGAATACGTTCCGGCACTATTTTTTTGCCCGGCAATAATACCCCAGATCTCGCACATAGAAGATAATAACAAACAGCTCGCGCAGTACGTCCGTTGCCTTCAATGAATGGATGAATCCAATTGAGGCGCCACAATCCGTAACCAGCAAGCTGTGTAGGTGTAAGATTGTGCCAGTTCTCATGAATAAATGAAACAAACCTATCCATCAGTTCAGGAACATTGTCAAAATGCGGAGGAATATGGTTGCCAACGTATATTGGCTCTTCTCTGAATCTGCCGCCGAACTGAGAAATACCGGCCACTGCAGCATGATTAAGCGCCCAAAGCATATACTTATCGAAAGCCTGCGGACCCTGCGCAATGCCTATTTCAATGAAATTTGTTAGGAGATCATATTGGCGAAGCAGATTCTTCTCAAGCAACGCTTCGTACAGGTCGGGATTTTGGTTTTCAGTAACTAACATGGCCCCTCCGAACATGCCAAAGCCTGCCCGTGAGGGCAGGCTTCAATAAAGCGCCTTATTTAAGCGTGTACGAGACGTACACTCTTAGACGCAATCCGCGCCGACTCTTTAGTAATTCTGGATCCGACTGGCGCATTGCCATAAGCAAAGCTAGCTCGTTGCTCCATCAGCTGTTCGTCTGTAACACCGTGCTGACGCGCATGCTCTAAGAGTCTATCCAGTTCCGGTCTCTGAGGAGCCGGTGTAATAACTGATTTACGCACAGCCATATTCTATCTCCCGTCTGATTTTAGTGAACGCACAAAGCAGTTAACACTCTCTTACTGTGAACAAGAGAATCCGCCTTTTTACGATTGGCGGTGCCATACAACGCCATACGTCAAAGCGCAATCACAGATGAAGAGTAATTGCTTTGCCCGACACCTGCCAAGTCATATAGTCATTAAAAGTGTCATTTTTTATATCGAGTGTGAAAATGACACACTTAAATGATCGAAGCATCAAACGGCAGGGCAATCTTCAGCAGCTCAGTATGTCGCCACTCCAGAGAACCGCCCTCCCCATAATTAGGCCGGTCGATGGTGTGCCCCATCAACGACCGGCGCAGTTCTGCATCCAGACCAGCTTCTTTCATCCGATCTTCGAACGCATGACGAAACGAATAGATCTTGTGCTTGTCGGTTGGAAACAGCCCGTTGTTTTTGAAGAACTTGTTCAGTGTGTTCGACATATGGGTTTCTTTATGCCGGTAACGGGGAAATCCCCCACCGTGCTTTTTAAACACTTCAACAGCGATACCAACGAGCGGAATAATTCGCTTGGATGATTCTGTTTTGATTTCCCGCTTACCCTCGCCATCTTCGATAGCTGTTACCTCTATGTAAGGCAGCTTATCGTTCGCGTGGATATGCTCAGGAAGAAGGTTGCAGATCTCGCTGGGGCGCGCGCCTGTCTCTATCATAGCGAGAACAACGCCTCTCGCTTCATCATTCAGGCCAGCCAAGGCACCCTTTTTGAGAATGCTATCTTTGATCCATGTGGCACTAAACGGCGGTCGGGATCTCTTCTTCTCGATAAAACCGAGATCCGCGAAAGGGTTTTCGCGGTTTTTGTCACCTATGTGCGTGAAGTAGCGACCGTAGATAATTTTCAGATCCGACAGGATCCGGTTGCCAGCCGTCGCTGTGTGCGTGGCTTCACCCTTATCAGGGGCGATCCGCTTCAACCAGAAATTATAGACCTTCAACGCATCAGCACGAGTTATCTCATCAATGTGCTTATCTTCATTCAACTCGACAAAATAATTCACCGCCGACTGCTTCTGCTGCACCCATTTGCGGCGCTGCGCCTCGCTCTTGTCGCGTAGCTGGTCGGCTGCAATCTGAGTGCGATAGATTTTGAACGCCTGATTGATTGTGACCTTTGGCGCATCGACGGTTCCCAGAATAGCAGCAGCCTGCATAACCGGTGCACTTGGCGCAAGGATGGTTTCAATGCGCTTGAGGATCTTATCCAGCGGCTCGGAAGCGATTTCCTTTGCTGTGTGAAAGGTGAAACCGAGCGCCTCGACGCGCTTAACAGCAGCGTCATATTTCGCTCTGGCTTCATCCTTGTCGCCGCCCATGATGAGCGAGGCCCACAGCTCACCATCCGCCTTTTCCAGCAGATCTCGTTTGGAGCGCGCAACAACCAGATCGGTCGTTTGCAGAGACTGTTTGATGATGGGAGAGCGTGAATCGAGCGTCCCTATGTTTCCGGGAACGCGACGGCGGTAATAGTAAATGCCCCTGATTTTGGTCAGATGGCGGTCTGCACTGCTATCGTCAATTCTGCGCCCCATAAGCAGCTCCACATAGGCAATCCGGAGATTTGTGCACCCATAAGTGCTCCCGTTTGTGTCCGCATATGTAGCCAAATTTTCCGCAAGCAACAATAGCCCTACAGCGCGATTGTCATTTCTCGCTGTAAATTCAATATCTTATAGTAATGGCCTGAAAGTGAAATTGGTACGGTCGGTTGGAGTTGAACCAACGACCTCAGGAGCCACAATCCTGCGCTCTAACCAACTGAGCTACGACCGCGTACCTTTGTGCCGACTGCGTGACGCTCTGGCGTCGCCGACAGGGGGTCACATACGGAGAATCGATCCATATTGCAAGTGATTATAACTCTATTTTTTGAGAAATTCCCAATTGCGGGATTCTATATCAAATCCTGCTGATAAAGGTCACGGGCTGGTAACCATTATAGGTGACCGGCTGTGCACAACCGGGATATTGGCCCGGGCCTGTAAAATTGCCTTTCCCGTATTAACTAATGAAACAGAAAATGCGGACCATACCCAATGGCAATGTGGACCCGCGCCCACAAGAGGCTTATTAACAGGGCGTTAACAAGCACTGCGGGCGGTCGAAAGAACAGGTAAGGACTGGTATGTCAGGATCATACCCCTTCATCGATATTGCCGCGCTGGATTCTATCCGCGAGGGCTTTGCAAAGGGCGATGCGCAGCTCGTGCTGACGCACGACCTGTCGGCAGTGCTTTGGGTCAATGGCCCCGGTGCGAAGCTTTTCGGCTTCGATCGCGTGGAAGATCTGATCGGCCGCAGCCTCGATCTACCTGTCGCGACCCGTCGGCAGATTGCCTCATCGACCAGCAATGCGGACGGTGAAACCCGAACCATTTCCATTCGCCTCGGCGGCGGACTGCGATCCGACCTTACCCGTTTCAGCGTTTCGCATATCACGCTACCCGACGGCGTGTCGGGGCTGCTGCTGACTGCCGATGGCAAGAACGCCGAAGCGGAAGCAATTATTTCCGGCCTCAGCGATGACAGCACGCATATTGCATTGATCGACGCAGACAGCAGGGTAGTTGCTGCAAGCCCGCATTTTAACGCGCTTGAAATTTCTTCCGCGACATTGGAAGACCTCGTTGTCGAGGCCGCAGATGCGACGGACCGTATCGTCAAGCGCCGCATTCGCGCCGGGAAACACTCCGTGCCGGGGGCGATCGCGCGGTTGACCGACACGCCTCCCATGCATCTTCTCTGTATCGTCGGCGATGCGCCCGTGACCGCACAGGCAGCACCCGCAGCTCTGCCGGGCGAGGCTGAGGAAATACTGGAAGAGATGCTCCCCGAGCCTGCGGAGAACGCAACGACCGGGACGCTCGAAGAAGCTTCCGCCGATCAGCCGAAGCCCCGCGATTTTGTGTTCGATCAGGATGCGCCGCCCGCGCGCTTCATCTGGAAGGTCGGACCGGATGGCGCATTCAGCGAAGTATCTCCCGATCTTGCCGCGACGATCGGGCCGAATGCAGCCGATGTCGTCGGACGCCGCTTTGCCGACGTCGCCAATGTCTTTGGCTTCGATCCGGATGGCAGCATTGCGGCCCTCCTCGACAAGCGCGATACATGGTCGGGAAAACGGTTGATGTGGCCGGTCGAAGGCACGGACCTTCGCGTGCCGGTGGAGCTTGCCGCCCTGCCCGTCTATTCCCGTGACCGGGAGTTTACCGGCTTTCGCGGCTTTGGGGTGGTACGCCCGGCAGATGCCGAAAAAGACCCTGAACAAATCGGTCTGGTGCTTGCGGGCGGCATTCCGCAGATGCGCAAGCCCGTCAGCGAGACCGTTGAAACGGCGGCGCCTGTCGAAGACGACGATGTGCTGGCGCTCAGCGAGGAAGTTGCCAACGACGACCGGCCTGTCGCCACGCTGCCCAAGCCGCCGCTCGATATTGCGCCGACGCCTGGCCGTCGCGAATCCGACAAGGTCATCAGTCTGCTAAACGCCTGCGCACAGGAAAAAGTGGCGGCGGATCAGGCGCGCATTCTGAAGGAACGGGAGCGCGAAGAGCGTCCCGAAGGCGGGCTGACCAAAACCGAACGCAACGCCTTTCGCGAAATCGCCGACCGCCTGCGCAAGCAGGGTCTCGCCAGTTCACGCACGACAAGCGAAGCGAGCGCAATATCGGAAGAGGTTGTCGCAGACAGCCCGCAACCGGTCGCCGTTGAAGAAGCGGCACCTATTACCTCCAGCCCCGCCCTTGGCGATGAAACCGCCCTCCTGGCCAATCTGCCTGTACCGGTCATCATCCATTCGGGCGACACTATTCATTACGTCAATCAGGCCCTGCTCGATCTGACCGGTTATGAATCGCTCGATGATATTCGCGGCGCGGGTGGCGTTGACGTGCTGTTCAACAGCGAAAGCGACGACGGTGAGACGCGGCAGGGCATGGTGCTGCGCCGCGCGGACGGCAGCGAAGAGCCGGTCGATGCGCACCTGAACGCCATTTCCTGGCGTGAGGGCCGCGCACTCATGCTGAGCCTGATGCCCGTCGCGGCAGCACCGGCGAAGGTTGAAACCGTCGCGGCAGAAGCGCCGGTCGCGATGGATACGGACGACGAGAAGCAGGCGCTTGCCGATCACGTCGAGGAACTGAAGACCATTCTCGACACGGCAACGGACGGCGTTGTCCTCATCGACCCGGAAGGCCGCATCCGTTCCATGAACCATTCGGCCTCGGCCCTGTTCGGCTATGAACGCGACGAGACGGAAGGCAAGTTCTTCTCGATGCTGTTCGCCATTGAAAGCCAGCGCGCTGCGATGGACTATCTGCACGGTCTTTCCGGCAACGGGGTTCTGAGTGTCCTCAATGACGGGCGCGAAGTCATTGGCCGCGAAGCCAAGGGCGGGTTCATTCCGCTGTTCATGACCATCGGCAAACTGCCGCACACGCGCGGTTTCTGCGCCGTGCTGCGCGACATCACGCAGTGGAAGCGCACCGAGGAAGAACTGACCAATGCGCGCAAGGAGGCCGAACGCGCCTCAAGCCAGAAGACCGAGTTTCTGGCGCGTATCAGCCACGAAATCCGTACGCCGCTCAACGCCATCATCGGCTTTTCCGAGCTGATGGCCGATGAGAAATTCGGCCCCATCGGCAACGACCGTTATCGGGACTATCTGCGCGACATCAATCGTTCCGGCAATCACGTGCTGGCGTTGGTCAACGACCTGCTTGATATCTCCAAGATCGAAGCCGGCGCCCTCGACATGCAGTTTGAGGCGGTCTCGCTCAACGATGCCATTGCTGAAGCCATCGCGCTGATGCAGCCGCAGGCCAACCGCGAGCGCGTCATCATCCGCTCCAGCTTCCAGTCCAACCTCCCCGACATTGTTGCCGATGCGCGGTCGATCAAGCAGGTCGCTCTGAACCTTCTGTCCAACGCGGTGCGCTTCACCGCGCCGGGGGGGCAGGTGATTGTCTCGACAAGCTACGAATTGAGCGGCGATGTCGTGATGCGGGTGCGCGATACCGGTATCGGCATGACCAAATCCGAGGTCGAACAGGCACTGAAGCCATTCCGGCAGGTCAACGCGCTTGAGCGCCGCAAGGCCGAAAGCGCCAAGGACTGGCGCAGCGAAGGCACCGGGCTGGGCCTGCCGCTGACAAAAGCCATGGTGGAAGCCAATCGTGCGCAATTTGCCATCGATTCCACTCCGGGACATGGAACGGTGGTCGAGATCGCCTTTCCGCCAACCCGCGTACTGGCTGACTGAACCTTCTCCGGGATTCCGATGCCCTTGCGCGGGCAAAAAAAAGCGCCGGGACAAACCGGCGCCATCACAATCTCAGAGACAAAGGACACAAAAGCAATTCGCAACGGAGCACCGGAAACGGCAGCTCGATCATCACTCAGTGTTGCATCCCTTATCGCGTGAAGCCGGTTAATGATGCCTTAAATTCTTCGTTTCGGGTTTACGTCTTGGTAGTCTCTGTAAAATCAGGGTTAATTTCCGCTCAGCAATTGATTAACCATTCGGCGTTTCCCGTCCGCTTCGCTCGGGAAAAATGAACAGAAGTGCGTTCTATCCCTTTGTTTTGGCCGCATTTATGCAGCATCCCATCTTTCCATTTGACTGAAAAATACTCTAGTTTACACCATAGCCTTGTTTCACTGATTGGATGGTTGATGCGCTGGCCCCGATTTACGCGCCTCATAATTGCGCTCGTCATTCTCTGCGCCGCGGCTGCAGCAACCTTGCTGGCTGTGGTGCCCTTCATCGTCTCCACCGATGCCATCCGCATCCGCGTTGCACAGGAAATCAGCGCCTGGACCGGCTATAGCGTCGAACTCAGGCAGGCTCCCCGCCTGAAAGTATTCCCTGTCCTGCGCGCATCCCTGAACGGCGTGACGCTCAGCAAGCTCACCGATCAGGGCCAGAAACCGCTCATGAGCGCAGACCGCATCGATGTGGAGCTTTCGCCGCTTGATGCCATCATGGGACATATCTCGTTTTCGGAAACGCAGATCGTCCGGCCGCATGTAAACCTCGACGGGCCGGTTTCGAATTTCTCGCAACTCCTCGATGCCATCGCCAATTCCAACGGACGGCTCGGCACCGCGATCCGGGCACAGCGTGCTTTGCAGCAAAGCGGTTCCAACGACAATGCACTGGCCGCGCAACAGGCCTCGCAGCCCTTTGGACGCGTCGTGGTTCGCGACGGGACGGTTGCATTCAACAGGCCGGGCAGCGAACCGGAAATCACCAATGACGAGCAGATAACCAACGTCAACGCCACGTTGGAATGGCCGCGCACATCCAGCGCGGCGACGCTTAAGGGCAGCGCCAAATGGCGTGACGAGAATTCGCAGTTCAGCCTGACCGCTGCGCAAGCGCTGCCGCTTCTGGCAGGCGGCACGTCCGACGTAACTGCAAGCTTGACCGCTAATCCGTTGAGCCTGACCTTTCAGGGCAAGGCGAATATTTCCAAGGATCGCTTTTTCGAAGGCGCGCTGACGGCAAAAACGCCGTCGCTCAGCGGCGCAGTGCGCTGGCTCAGCCTTCCGCCCGTCGCGGGCAGTGCCGAGATCGGCGCATTTTCGCTGGAATCCACCATCACCGCGACACCGAAACGGCTCAAATTTGCTGACGTGGAGATGACTTCCAACGACAGCCCGGCCAAGGGCGTGATCGAAATCGGTCTGGAGCAGGCTCAACCAGCGGTGACGGGGACGCTGGCTTTTGACAAACTCGACCTTCGCCGCCTGTTTTCCGCCTTCATCCCGCTTCCCGACAGCGGGGCGCGCTCGCCAAGCGAGCGCGACAATCCCGACCGGGAACTGGTCGACACGAGCTTCATTGATCGCGCGGAAGTCGATCTTCGTCTTTCCGCGCAGAGCGCCACGGCAGGCCCTGTCAACATGACGGGCGTCGCCGCCGCCGTGCAAATACGTGGTGGCCGCGCCATATTCGATATTGGCGATGCAAAGGCCTTCAACGGCATCATGCAGGCCAATGTGCAGATCGTACGCGACCTGAAAAGTGCGAGCGGCGAGTTGCGCTTCAACGCTTCGGATATAGACAGCACGCAGTTCTTCACTGCACTGGGTTTCGAGAAGCCCTTCGTGAGCGGCAAGGGCAATGTTTCCCTGTTCGTGAAAGGCCCCGCCAATCGCTGGTCCGGTCTTCTGACCAATGCGCAGGGCAACGTATCCATCCAGCTCAACAATGGACAGATGCAGGGCTTCGCCGTGCAGGATTTTCTCTCCAAGGCGCAAAGCCAGCGTTTTTTCGCGCTTGAACGCAAGGAGAATGTCGCCCTCGCCTTCAATCGTCTCGATGTGAAAGCCAATCTTTCCGACGGCGTGGCGACACTTGAAAATGCGCGCATAGACACGTCCGACGGGACGCTGACACTGGCAGGCATCGTGCCTTTCATTGATCGCAGTCTGGCGTTGAGCGGCGAAGTCGTCTTCCCGAACAGCCAGCCGCAACCGCAACAGCAGCAGGAAGGCGGCACCGATGGCCAGAACGGCCAGCCGCCTGCCGAAGCCCCGTCCGCCAAGCCGCCGCTCAATTTCTTCGTCGGCGGTTCGTGGGACCGACCATTCATTTCGCCGTCTTCAATGGGAACCGGGCAGTAGTCCAGTCCCCTGCAAGGCGGGAGCGTCCTACGCCTTTCGGCGATGGGCGCCAGCCAAAGGCCCGAATTGACCGAAAGGCGCGTGGTCCGCAAAGTTGGCTTCCTCAAAGGAGCAAGGGGCCCCGGTCGTGCCGATACACACCCTGCCAGGACGCTATCCCGAACTCGATGCGTTACGCGGACTGGCGGCGACCGTCGTGTTGATGCGGCATTTCGTGAATATCTGGCCCTATGACGCCATGGGGCCATACTTTTTCATTCTGCTGCGATCCCCGCTTCGGTTCTTCTTTGCTGCCCATGAAGCGGTCCTGCTCTTTTTCCTGTTGAGCGGCTTCGTTCTCACGCTGCCTTTCATGCACCACGCCCCCTCTTATCCGGCCTATCTTATCCGGCGCACCTGCCGGATTTACCTGCCCTATCTCGTTGCGCTTTCAGTGGCGCTTGCCGGCGCCCTGTTTCTGAACGGCCCTATCCCTCAGCTCAGCAACTGGTTCAATCTTACATGGACCACGCCGGTGACGTCGCAAACGATCGCACAGCATCTGCTGTTCATCGGCGCTTATCCCAACGGCGAAGTGAATACGGCTTTCTGGTCCCTGGTTTACGAGATGCGTATATCGATCATATTTCCGCTGCTCTTTGCCCTCACCGTCGCATTGCGGCCGACAGCGGCGATTGTCGTCGCGTTCGGGCTTTCCATTCTCGCAAACGGTCTTCGGTCCGATCCCTATACGGGCGGCTGGTGGATAACCGTACATTTTGCGAGCTTTTTCCTGCTGGGCAGCCTGATGGCGCAGAACCTGCCGGCCATTCAAAGCTTCTACCGGCAGCTCTCAAACCGGATGCTGATCGCGATCAATATCGTGGCTCTGGTGCTCGTCACCTATGGCGCCGGACCACCCATGCTGAAAAGCTGGCTTGGAGACCTCACCGACTGGGCCACGATTACGGGACTTGTGTGGATCATCGTGCTTGCGGTTTCCAGCGATACGCTGCGCCGCTTCCTGCTGCTGCCCCTGCCGCAATTTCTGGGCCGTATTTCCTACAGCCTCTATCTGGTCCATGCGACGGTGCTTTTTGCGCTCGTGCACCTGTTTTACGAGCATATCGCCCTGATCGCGCTGCTACCGGCCTATATTGTCCTGAGCGTGGGCATTGCTACGCTGATGCATCGCTATGTCGAGTTGCCGACCATGGCACGGGGCAAACTTCTCGCGGCGCGGTTTGCCTACTGACCGCAGACGGCCAGCAGGCAAACATTCCGATCTACCCCAGGCGGAATGCTGCCTGTTCGTCGCGGCGGCGCTGCACTTCGCGGCGCTTGTTGACGATGGATGCGATAATGACGCCTGTGGTGACCAGCGCGATCAGGATCGTACAGATCGCATTGATCTCCGGCGTTACGCCACGCCGCATCTGGCTGTAGATCTTCATGGGCAATGTGCTTGCACTCGGACCCGATGCGAAGCTTGCAATCACCAGATCGTCGAGCGAGAGGGTGAAGGCCAGCATCCAGCCCGACACTACGGCTGGCAAAATGACCGGCAATGTCACCTTCATGAAAGTCGTGACCGGCGGTGCACCGAGGTCCATCGCCGCTTCCTCCAGCGAGCGGTCAAAGCTCACCAGGCGGGACTGCACGACAACCGCCACGAAACACATGGCAAAAGTGATATGGGCCAGAACAATCGTCCAGAAGCCGCGGTCGAAATTCATCGCCACGAAAAGCAGCAGAAGCGAAAGGCCGGTGATGACGTCCGGCATGACCAGCGGCGCGTAAACCATGCCTGAAAACAGGATACGCCCGCGAAACCGGGTATAGCGCGTCAGCGCCAGTGCGGCGAGCGTGCCAAGCACAGTAGCCACCGTGGCTGAAAGAAACGCGATGCGCAGCGTTATCCACGCTGCCGCCATCAGGGATTCATTATTCAGAAGCCCCCGGTACCATTTGGTTGAAAACCCGGCCCAGACGGTCACCAATTGCGATTCATTAAACGAGAAAATCACAAGGATAACGATCGGCAGATACAGGAATGCAAAGCCGAGCACGACAGACGCAATATTGAAACGCGACCAATTGCTATTCATGGTCTATTTCCCCTTTTCCTGCGCACGTGCCTGAACTTGCTGGAATATGACGATCGGGATGATCAGGATGACCAGAAGGACAACCGCTACTGCGGAAGCCACGGCCCAGTCACGGTTGGAGAAAAACTCGTTCCAGATCGTCTTGCCGATCATGAGTGTTTCCGAGCCGCCAAGCACATCCGGGATCACAAATTCGCCGATGGCAGGGATAAATACGAGGAAGCAGCCAGCCAGCACGCCCGCCAGCGACAGCGGGAAAGTGATTTTCCAGAAGGCGGTAAACGGTGTGCAGCCAAGGTCCTGTGCCGCTTCGATGAGCGAGTAGTCCATCTTTTCCAGCGACGAATAGATCGGCAGCACCATGAAAGGCAGATAGGAATAGACGATACCGATATACACCGCCGTATCCGTATTGAGGATGGTGAGCGGACTGTCGATGACGTTGAGCCACATCAGAAACTGGTTGAGCAGTCCTTCCGGCTTCAGGATGCCTATCCAGGCATAGACGCGGATCAGAAACGATGTCCAGAACGGCAGGATCACCATCATCAGAAGCGTCGGGCGGATTGTCGTTGGCGCGCGCGCAATGCCATAGGCCATCGGATAGGCCACCAGCAATGTCAGGAAAGTCGAAATCGCCGCGATGCGGACGCTCGACAGATAGGCCTTGTAATAAAGCGGATCGTCGAGCAGCCAGAGATAATTATCAAACGACAGCTGTTTGATCTTCGCCCAGTTCGCGGCAAGCCCCTCGGCGATGCCAAAGGTGGGAACATAAGGCGGGATCGACATCGCGACTTGCGACAGCGAAATCTTGAAGACGATGAAGAACGGGACGAGAAAGAATACCAGCAGCCAGAGATAAGGCACCGCGATGACGAGACGGCTGGCAATGGAAGCAATCAGCTTCTGCATGGGGCAATCCTCACGCTGTGAGCACCAGACCGGCATCGGTATCGAAGGAAACCCAGACGCGCTCGTCATAGGTCAGCGGATTTTCGGTTCTGCGCACGGCATTGAGGCTGGCGGCCTTGATGGTGCGGCCGTTGTCGAGCCGAACATGGAACACCGTCATGTCGCCGAAATAGGCGATATCCCAAAGTTCGCCATCAACCGCGTTCACCGAAGCATCGTCCGGCTTTTCGCGCGTGATGCGCGTCTTTTCGGGGCGCACCGCATACCAGACCTTCTGGCCGGGATTGAGTTCTTCCCGCGTTTCAGTCTGGATGTGAAAGCCGAATTTTTCCGTGGCGATCTCGGCTTCGCCATTGGCGGCCTTAACCACCTCGCCTTCAATGATGTTCACATTGCCGATGAAGTCGGCCACGAATTTGGAACGCGGCGCTTCATAGACCTCCGCAGGCGTCGCCACCTGCTTGATGCGGCCCTTGTCCATCACCGCGATCCGGTCGGCCATGGTCATGGCCTCTTCCTGATCGTGGGTGACGACCATGAAGGTCATGCCGAGCTTGACCTGCAAGTCCATCAGTTCGAACTGCGTTTCCTCGCGCAGCTTCTTGTCGAGCGCGCCAAGCGGTTCATCGAGCAGCAGCACCTTGGGACGCTTGGCAACCGAGCGGGCAAGCGCCACGCGCTGGCGCTGACCGCCCGAGAGTTGATGCGGCTTGCGCTTGCCATATTGCTCCAGCTTCACGAGCTTGAGCATTTCGGCGACGCGCGCATCGATTTCCGATTTCGCCATACCGTCCTGCTTGAGACCAAAAGCGATATTGTTTTCGACCGTCATATGCGGAAACAGCGCATAGGACTGGAACATCATGTTGACCGGGCGCTTGTAGGGCGGGATGCCGCGCATGTCCTGACCGTCGAGCGTTATGCGACCGGAGGTCGGCTCTTCAAAGCCTGCCAGCATCCGCATCAGCGTGGTCTTGCCACAGCCCGAAGCGCCGAGCAGCGCGAAGAACTCGCGATTGAAAACATTGAGCGACAGGTCGTCGACGGCGGTGAAGTCGCCGAATATTTTCGTCACATTCTCAAAAGAAATGAAGGGCTTGGCTGCCGGATCGTTCCAAGGCGCAAACTTGCGGCGAAAACTGCCAAAAGATTCCATTCCGTTCCCCTATAAACCAGAGCGGTTCCAGTTAAACGGAACCGTGGAACCGCTCTATTTCCTTGGCTTACGCATTACCCGACGCAAAACCGCTCCGCACTTTTGCTGGAAATGCTTTAACCGGAACCTGATCCTGCGGGCAAAACCCACTGTTACAAGACGCAGAGCGGCCCTCCGTCTGCACAGTGGGCCGCTCTTTACGATGTCATGCCGGGTCGCACCCCAGGCATACCGTTCGGTTATTACTGACCGGTGACGATCTTGGTCCAGGCGCGCGTCACCACGCGCTGGGTCTTGGTGTCATACGGCGTCGGCACGAACAGCTTCTTCATCACCTCTTCCGTCGGATAGATTTCCGGATCGTCGAGGATTTCCTTGTCGATGAACTCCTGCGACGCCTTGTTGCCATTGGCATAGAACACATAGTTCGAAGCCTTGGCAGCCACTTCCGGGCGCATCATGTAGTTCATGAATTCAAGCGCTTCCGGCACATGCTTGGCGTCTGCCGGGATCGCCATCTGGTCGAACCACATCAGCGCGCCTTCCTTCGGGATGGAATAGCCGATCTCGACGCCCTGCTTTGCCTTTTCAGCGCGGTCACGTGCCTGGAAGATGTCGCCGGAATAGCCAACAGCCATGCAGATATCGCCATTGGCCAGCGCGTTGATATATTCCGACGAGTGGAACTTGCGGATATTCGGACGGATCTTGAGGTAAAGATCCTGCGCCTTCTGCAAATCATCCGGCGACGGGGAATTCGGGTCCAGTCCCAGATAATTCAGCGCAGGGCGCAGCATTTCGCTGGCGGAATCAAGCAGATAGATGCCGCAATCCTTCAGCTTGGCCGACTGTTCCGGATCGAAAAGCACGGCCCATGAATCGATTGTGTCAGTGCCGAGCGCTTCCTTGATCTTGGCCTTGTTGTAGCCGATGCCGGTCGTGCCCCACATGTAGTTCACGGAATATTCGTTGCCCGGATCGTAGGTTGCCGCGCGGGTCGAAATCTCGTCCCACATGTTCTTGAGGTTCGGGAGCTTGTCCTTGTCGAGCTTCAGGAATACGCCTGCGGGAATCTGACGGCCAAGAAATTCGCCCGATGGCACCACGAGGTCATAGCCGCTACCGCCAGCCAGAAGCTTCGTTTCCAAAATTTCGTTGGAGTCGTAAACGTCGTAGACGACCTTGATCCCGGTTTCCTTGGTGAAGTCCTTGAGGATGGAGTCGTCGATATAATCCGACCAGTTATAGATATTGACCACCCGCTCCTGCGCACTCGCGGAAAACGTGGCAGCCGCGACAAAGCCCGTCACGACGGTCGTTGCCAGAAGGAAGGATTTGATCCCCATCATTTGCTCCAATCTGCACGATAAATTCCGGTGCAGGTTCAAGGTGGATATACTGTTTCTTTATTGCACTTTTTTAGATTGCGCTGCGTTCGTCAACAGGGTCGTGACAGGACGAACATAAAAATTGCTTCTCGGAGGCTCCCAGAGGGGCGATGAGCCACGCCATGTGCAGGCCAGAAAAACCGAAATATCGCGCCCCTACTGGAAGTCGAAGGCCGATATCCCCGCCACCATCTCGTCCAGCCCGAGCGGGCGGGTCAGCGGCGGCTCGGCGCGGGTGATGCAGCCCTGTCTTTCACACAGGCGGCAGGCAGAGCCGATCTCCGTATTGCCGGCCTTCGACAGCGATGCGCCATAAACGGTTTCGACGCCTGCTTCCAGCGCGCAACCGAGCAGGATCGCCGTTCGGCGCGGACGCTCGCTGAATGCGCCCTGCGGCCCTTCCAGCGTGCGGGCGACCGTCAGAAAGGTCGAACCGTCCGGCAGTTCCACCGGCTCGACCAGCACCTGCCCGGCTTGCGCGAAAGCCGCATAGACCGGCAGCTTGGGACATTGCCCGCCGAAACGAACCGGAAAGCCTTCGGCACCTGCAACACGCAGCCGGTTGCCCGCATGATCGATTTCCATCACAAAGAAAGGCAATGCGCTCGCCCCTTGCCGCTGCAAGGTGGTGAGCCTGTTCGCGGCCTGCTGAAACGAAACGCCGAAGCGTGTGCGCAACACATCAACATCATAGCGTGCCCGCACCGCCGCATCGCGAAACTGACGGTAAGGCATCATCAGCGCCTGCGCCGCATAGCGCGCCAGTTCAAATCGCGCGATACGCTTTGCTTCCCCAGACGATAGTTTCAGCCCTTCGGTTTCCGCGCCGATCACCACCAGCATACGGATCAGCGCCGCTTCCATGGCGATTTCCTGCAACTGGTCAAACGGTGAAAGCCGTTCGGAAATGAACAGGCGCTGCGAATGCCGGTCATAGCGCCTGCGCCAGTTCGGCATGGTCGCGACGGGCAGTGTGCGCACGGTGATGCCGTGCTCACGGCGCAGCCAATCCTTCAAGGCTGCGGACAAGTCGCCATCTGGTTTCAATAACGCGAAAAAGCTCTCCGCCTCCTCCTCGATGCGCGGATAATGATTGGACCGCCGCGCCATCACGTCGCGCACTTCATCCAGCGGCAGGCGTGTCGCGGATAGCTCCGCCCCGCTGCCCTCATGCGAGAGCAATTGCGACAGATCGGACAGGCGCTGCTGCTGCTCGCGATAGGCACGGTAAAGTTTCATAATGCCGACGGCAGCGTTGGGGGCCGCCTCCCCGATCTCCACCAGTTCCTGATCGCCCGGCAATTCGCCAGTCAGGAGCGGATCGGAAAACACTTCCTTCAGGCCGGTGATCGTCGTACCGCTTTCGGATTGCAGACTATCGAGGTCGAGCTTGTAAACGCTCGCAAGCCTCAACAACAGCTGTACCGTCAGGGGCCGCTGGTTGCGCTCTATCAGGTTCAGATAGGACGGCGAAATGCCCAGCGCCTCGGCCATCGCCGTCTGGGTCAAACCGCGTTCGTTCCGAATGCGCCGGATGCGCGGCCCGGCAAAAATCTTGCGTTCGCTCACCTGCTCCTCCCGACCCCGTACCCGTAAACTTTACAATTCATGACAAAATAGCTGCAAAACCAGTCTTTGACAAGATTTACAAATTTACATCGCCACCCAGTCACAACTCCGACAGCATTACCTCAATTATATGCCCATTTCTCCGGTTTCTCTGGCACTCCAATAATCGCGATTGTAAATCTGGTCACAGAAAGAGCACAGGCAATTAGCTCTTCCCGACCAGTTCAAAGTGTGAGGAGACACCGAAATGACAGATTTTTACAGCCTTATTCCTTCGGCACCAAAGGGTCGCTTCGACGGCATCCAGCGTGCGCATACGGCCGAAGATGTAAAAAGGCTGCGCGGCTCGGTGGAGATCAAGTATTCGCTGGCTGAAATGGGAGCGAACCGCCTCTGGAAGCTGATCCACGAGGAAGATTTCGTCAATGCGCTGGGCGCGCTGTCCGGCAATCAGGCCATGCAGATGGTTCGCGCCGGTTTGAAGGCGATCTACCTCTCCGGCTGGCAGGTTGCAGCAGATGCAAATACGGCATCGGCCATGTATCCGGACCAGTCGCTTTATCCGGCAAATGCCGCTCCGGAACTCGCCAAGCGCATCAACAAGACCTTGCAGCGCGCCGACCAGATCGAAACCGCCGAAGGCAAGGGGCTTTCGGTCGACACCTGGTTTGCCCCCATCGTTGCCGATGCGGAAGCAGGCTTCGGCGGACCGCTGAACGCTTTCGAAATCATGAAGGCCTTCATCGAGGCGGGTGCTGCGGGTGTGCATTATGAAGACCAGCTCGCTTCGGAAAAGAAGTGCGGCCATCTTGGCGGCAAGGTCCTGATCCCGACGGCGGCACACATCCGCAATCTCAACGCGGCGCGCCTCGCGGCCGACGTGATGGGAACGGCCACGCTGGTCATCGCCCGCACGGATGCGGAAGCCGCCAAGCTTCTGACCTCGGATATCGACGAGCGCGACCAGCCTTTCGTCGATTACGACGCGGGCCGCACGGCGGAAGGCTTCTATCAGGTGAAGAACGGCATCGAGCCATGCATCGCCCGTGCGATTGCCTATGCGCCTTACTGCGATCTGATCTGGATGGAAACATCCAAGCCAGATCTCGAACAGGCTCGCCGCTTCGCGGAAGCCGTGCACAAGGCGCATCCGGGCAAGAAGCTCGCCTATAACTGCTCGCCGTCGTTCAACTGGAAGAAGAACCTCGACGACGCCACGATTGCCAAGTTCCAGCGTGAGCTGGGCGCGATGGGCTACAAGTTCCAGTTCATCACGCTGGCCGGTTTCCACCAGCTCAACTTCGGCAT
Source organism: Ochrobactrum sp. AP1BH01-1 (assembly GCF_018066705.1). Lineage (NCBI taxonomy): Bacteria > Pseudomonadati > Pseudomonadota > Alphaproteobacteria > Hyphomicrobiales > Brucellaceae > Ochrobactrum > Ochrobactrum sp. AP1BH01-1. The sequence continues at coordinate 799,817 of NZ_JAGPOU010000001.1, forward strand.
GTTCGAACTGGCGCGCGGTTACAAGGACCGGCAGATGGCGGCCTATTCCGAGCTGCAACAGGCGGAATTTGCAGCCGAAGCCAATGGCTACACCGCGACCAAGCACCAGCGCGAAGTCGGCACCGGCTATTTCGATGCCGTATCGCTCGCAATCACCGGTGGCCAGTCTTCGACCACCGCCATGAAGGAATCAACCGAAACAGCGCAGTTCAGACCGGCTGCTGAATAGCAGTCAGTTATCAAACAGGAGGAACAGTTCCATGAATTCGCCAGCACGCGTCAAGGAAAGAGCAGAAGAACAATCTTCAAGCATGACCACGGATCAGCAGACCGTTATCCGTATGCTCGCCAACGATCTGCATCGCCTCAACTACACCGTCATGAAGGCGGTCGAGGCAGGCGTTTCCGTGGAACTGGTCCGCTCGGCCCGGCATCATGGCGGCGACGGCAACTGGGGAGACTTGCTCATCCCCGTCATCGTCACCCACGAAAAATGATGACGATCCTGACAACCGCCGTCGCCGCCATGTTAACGCACATTGCTTTTGGCAGCGACAGAATGTCCAAACGCGCAATTGTCGGCAAAATTCGATGAAACGGACTTGAAATACCACTCGCTTTATGGTCGGATTTCCTCAACTGACCTCCCCGGCTGGCCCCGCCAGTCGGGGTTTTTTTGTCCGGACGCGAGCTTCTCTGGGCAATCACGCCTCTCTTCGCCTTAACTGCGATTCTTGACAGAAAATTCATTCAATCCTGACAAAGCCGCGCTTTGTGCATTGACGCAGGCACCTCCATCATGATCCTGCCCTATGGCCCCGGAAGGACCGCATTCTTTCCGGGGGCATCTGTAAGCGGCCCCTGCGGGGGCAAGAAACACGAGACGCATCCATGTCAATTCAATCTCTCATCGACAGTATCGCGGCGCAAATCAACATCGATCCGCAACTTGCCGAGAAACTTGCAGGTTCGGTGTTTTCCGTGCTGCAGCACAGCGCGCCGGAAATCGGCAACAAGATTTTCGCGCTCCTGCCGGATGCGCAGCAACACGCCAGCGCCCATGACGTGCTTGCCAACAGCGCCGGCGGCATCATGGGTGCACTGTCGGGCCTGATGGATAATGTTGCGGGCGAAAAGATGAGCGCGCTTCTGAAGGCCGCCGCCACGCTTCGCTCCAGCGGCCTCTCCAGCGACCAGATCACCGAGGCAGGCGGACAGGTCATCAATTATGTGCGCGATCATGACCCGCAACTGATCGACCAGCTGGTGGCAAATGTGCCTGCTCTCAAGGGCCATTTCGGCCTCTGATACGCGGTTTTTCTTTTGTGTGCGCTTTCTGCGATGGCGCACACAAAAGCTTGGCCAACCCATTTGTCATTAAGGCCGGTCACGGCTATCATGCCGATATCGAAATCATTTTCTGGTGATGGATGTCTGCTGATACGACGGAAAAGAAGGCTACGCGCGCGCCGCGTCGCCGTACGCCTGCCTATGTCAAATCTCTTCGCGGTGTGAAGAACTGGAAGCAGGCGACCGAATGGCTTGCCTGGCGCGACATCGAAGACATCGAATGCATCACCCCCGATCAGGCGGGGGTCGCCCGCGGCAAGATGATGCCGTCGAAGAAATTCACCTCCAATACCTCGCTGGCATTGCCCTCTGCCGTCTTCATGACGACGATTTCCGGGGATTACCCGGAAGACGGCTACGGATTCCACTATCCGGAAGATGACGGCGACCTGAAGCTGATGCCGGATCTCTCGACCCTTTCGGCTGTGCCGTGGGAATCCGACCCGACGGCGCAGGTTATCTGCGATCTCGTCTATCAGGACGGGCGTGCGGTGGAATTTACCCCGCGCAACGTGCTGCGCAACGTGGTTGCCGCCTATAACAAGCGCGGATTGAAGCCGGTCGTGGCGCCGGAAATCGAGTTCTATCTGGTGCGCAAGAACCCCGATCCCGATTACCCGCTGACGCCGCCCGTCGGCCGTTCGGGCCGTGCCATTGGCGGCGGTCAGGGCTATTCGATCGCGGGCGTCAACGAATTCGACGAACTGATCGACGACATCTATCATTTCTCCGAAGGCCAGGGGCTGGAGATCGACACGCTGATCCACGAGGAAGGCGCCGGTCAGCTTGAAATCAACCTGCGCCACGGCGACCCGGTGGAACTCGCCGATCAGGTGTTCATGTTCAAGCGCACGATCCGCGAGGCGGCGCTGAAACACGACATGTACGCCACCTTCATGGCCAAGCCCATCCAGGGCCAGCCCGGATCGGCAATGCATATCCACCAGTCCATCGTGGACAAGAAGACCGGGCGCAACATCTTCACCAATGAGGATGGCAGCGAAAGCGAGGCTTTCCGCAATTTCATCGGCGGCATGCAGCGCCATGTGCCGAATGCGCTCGTCATGTTCGCGCCCTACGTGAATTCCTACCGCCGCCTCACGCCGGATGCCTCCGCGCCGGTCAATGTCAAATGGGGCTATGACAACCGCACCACCGCTTTCCGCGTGCCGCGCTCCGACCCCAGCGGGCGCCGCGTGGAAAACCGCATCCCCTCCTCCGATGCAAACCCTTACCTTGCGCTGGCGGCTTCGCTTGCCTGCGGCCTGATCGGTCTTGTGAACAAGATCGAACCGGAACAGCCTGCGACCACGAGCGTCAATACCAAGGAAATTGACCTGCCCCGCGGCCTGATCGACGCTGTGGAACTGTTCGAGGACGACGCGGAACTGCGCAATCTGTTCGGCAGTTCCTTCGTGACCACCTATGCCGCCATCAAACGCGCCGAGTTTGAAACCTTCATGGAAGTCATCAGCCCGTGGGAGCGGGAGTTTCTGCTGCTCAATGTTTAGTTTTAGGGCAGTAGGGCAGTAGGGCAGTAGGGCAGTAGGGCAGTAGGGCAGTAGGGCAGTAGGGCAGTAGGGCAGTAGGGCAGTAGGGAAAAACTAAACGGGGGATCATGACAGTCAATTCATATCGTGATCTCCTTGTTTGGCAGCAGGCGATGGAGATGGTCATCTCAATTTACCAGATGACCGATTGCTGGCCTAAGGAAGAAATCTACGGCCTGACAAGCCAGGTTCGTCGCGCCTCCGTTTCTGTTCCTGCGAATATCGCTGAAGGATTTGGGCGAGAAAATCGCGGTTCTTACCAGCAATTCCTGCGCATTGCCCAAGGCTCTCTCAAGGAAATGGAAACGCATCTCCTCATCGCCGAAAGGCTTGGTTTTATGCAGAACGAAACAATCAATTCAATGTTGGTGAAAAGCGAAAGTATTGGCAAACTTCTCAGGCTTCTGATCCGGAAACTCTCCGATCAATAACATACTGCCTTATTGCCCTACTGCCTTACTGCCCTACCCACCCGGAGCCGCCAATGCCCTACCAGTCCCCAATCTCGCCCGGCTATTCCTGGTACGAGGCGACCGTTCCGGACCGCCCGCAATATCCCGAAATGGATGGCTCGCGGCAGGCTGATGTCGTCGTCATCGGCGGCGGCTATACGGGGCTTTCAGCGGCCTATCATCTGGCCCGGCAAGGCGTGGATGTGACACTCATTGATGGCGCACGGTTTGGGGATGGGGCGTCGGGGCGCAATGGCGGCCAGTTCGGCACCGGCCAGCGCACATGGGCAGAAGACCTCGAAGCCGAATATGGCTTCGAGCGCGCCAAGGCGCTGTTCGACGTAGCGGAGGAAGCCAAGGCCTATCTCCTCGCTTTTGCGGACGAACACAGGATCGACATGGAATATGTGCCCGGCCAGATTTCGGTCGTGCACAAGCCACGCTATCTGAAGTCGTATGAGCGCCATGTCGAGCTGATGGCAAGCCGCTTCAATTATCCGCATCTGCGTCTGCTCGACCGTGGGGAAACGGCGAGGCTGCTTGGGTCCGAACGCTATTTTGGCGGGGTCTATGATGCTGGCACCGGCCATATCCATCCGCTGAAACTGCTTGTCGGAACCGCAAAAGCGGCGCATGCGGCAGGCGCAAAGCTGTTTGAAGACACCCGAGCCACCAAAATCAGCACAGCGAGCGGGCGGGTCGAGGTCGAAACCAATCGCGGAACGATCGTCGCGAAAAACGCCTTCATCGCCGTTAATGCTTATGGCGGGCTGCTGGAGCCGGTAAGCGCATCGCATGTGATGCCGATCCGCTCCTTCATCGGGGCGACAGTGCCGCTTGGCGATGACAGCCCGGTTATTCCGGGCGGTGAATCCATCGACGATTCCCGCTTCGTGGTGCGCTATTTCCGCCGCTCGAAGGACGGGAGACTGCTGTTCGGCGGGCGTGAGGCCTATACCGCCGACAACCCGCGCGACATCAGCACCCATATCCGCCGCCAGATCGCCGAGATTTATCCGGCGCTGGACAAGGTCGAGATCACCCATGCATGGGGCGGTTCGGTCGGCATAACCATGCCGCGCCAGCCTTTCGTGCGCGAGGTGATGCCGGGCGTCATTTCAGCGGGCGGCTATTCCGGCCATGGTGTCATGCTGGCCAATTACATGGGCAAGCTCTATGCGGAGACCCTTGCAGGCAACCGCGACAGGCTGAAACTGTTCGAGGAACTGCGCATTCCCGCCTTCCCCGGTGGACGCACCTTCCGCTCGCCGCTGCTGTTCCTTGCCCTGTCATGGTATGCCTTGATGGACAGGATATAGGCCGGCCCGCTCTCAGGAAAAAGGCGAGGTGCAGTCGGCACCCCGCCATTCTTACCATCGTCCGGTGCTTCATGTTCTACGCCACGCTTGCACCTGCCTTCGCGGCCAGACGCTGATAGGTTTCCTCAACCACGTCCCGCACAGGAAGAAGGCCGCTCATGCACAGCAGCGCATGTATGTGCTGGCGGGCACCCTCGTAGCCCATCAGCGGCGCACAGGGCTGCATGATGATATTGGCTTCATCCGGATATAATTCCTGATATTCGGCAAAATTGGTGAAGCTCCTGTAGCTGTCGCCGCGCATCAGGTAGGTCTCCACGGCAGCCCCTTCCGCCAGTATGGCGTCATGGCTGTCGAGAACGATGTTGTAATAGTCGATTGGCTTGTCCATCGACACGCGCGCAATGCTCTGGCCGTTGACCAGATCCTTTACGCGGATCAGCACGCCATCGATCAGTAGCGCGTGGTTGGGCGAAAGATAAAGGTCGCGCTGCGGTGTTTTCCCGTCGATGGCATGGCGCCTGACGCGGATCGGCATCACGCTTTCATTCCATTGCGTGCCGCCCTTTCTGTGGCTCTGCCAGCCGACCCATTTGACCGGGCGCGCTTCACCCCGGACCGTGGTCACGAGATCGCCAACTGACAATGTCTCCACCGCCACCGGGCCGCCGGGCGTTTCGATCAGCGTTCCTTTCAGGAGGCAGTTGGCGCCCGTGCCGCCTCCTCCGCCCCCGCCATGGCCATGCCACCATTTCGTGCCCAGCGCCTGTGACGGACGCGATGATACCGTGGCAGCAAACACGCCCAGCGCCGCAACCTTTGCGGCAGTAGACGCTGCAAGCCCCAGAAAATGCCGTCGCGCGCGGTTGCGAGGCGTATGACCATTTCCGTCTGAAGACATAAATCCCTCCGCTTTTCGCTCATCGCCGCATCTGCCCGGCCGGTCCCTATGCCCGGCGTGGATTTTGCAGGCGCGATGCGCAGCTTCAAAACTGGAAGCGCCGTTTTCCGTAGCCGGACAGCGGTGCTCCGATGGTTCTGCCCCAAGACTGAGAAACCATATTAGCCGAACAAAACTGCGAGAAGATTCGGGCAATGGGGAAAGGAGCCACCCCGAATAGGCGTCAGCCCTACCTCCAAAGGCGAACCGCTACGTCCTTTGCACATCTTCCAGTAGGGTCAGACAGAGCAGCCGGCAAAATTGTGAAACTGCCCGCCCTCGGAAAGCAGAGCCGACCGTGCCGCTGCCAGAAGCAGCTTCGCACGGGCAGGCTTGCGCGACTGTTAAAAATAGTATACCCCCCTATTATATTACGGAGACCGGCATCATGCATGACGAAATTCATTCGGAACACCACGCGCAACGCTTCACCTCCCGGCATGACCACGTTTTCCTGGGCGACAGCCACCAGCGCAACGAGCGGCGGACATGGATGGTTATCGCCATTACCGCCACGATGATGGTGATCGAAATTGTCGCTGGAAACATCTACGGTTCCATGGCGCTGGTTGCGGACGGATGGCACATGTCCACCCATGCGGCGGCTATGTTGATCGCCGGCTTCGCCTATCTTTATGCGCGCAGACACGCCAACAATCCGCGCTTCACCTTCGGCACGGGCAAGCTCGGCCACCTTGCCGCTTTCGCCAGCGCCATCGTTCTCGCAATGATCGCGCTGCTGATCGGCTGGGAGAGTTTCCGGCGCCTCAGCGCGCCTGTTAACATCGATTTTCGTGAGGCCATCTTCATCGCCTGCATCGGACTGGCGGTCAATCTCGTCTGCGCCTGGCTTTTGAAAGACGATCACGCGCATCACCATCACGGACATGACCATGGGCATAAGCACGCCCATCACGGACATGACCAGAACCTGCGCGCGGCCTATATTCACGTGCTGGCCGATGCGCTGACATCGGTGCTTGCCATCGTGGCACTGCTGCTCGGCAGCCTTTACGGCTGGCTCTGGCTGGACCCCGCGATGGGGATTGTCGGCGCGCTGGTGATCGTAAACTGGTCGTGGAGCCTCATCCGCGAGGCAGGCGCAACGCTTCTCGATTATATTCCCGAAGATGAGGACTTGCCCGAGGAAATAGGCGCAATCATCGCGAAGGAAGGCGCGGAAATCGCCGACCTGCATGTCTGGCAGATCGGACCGGGCCATCACAGCGCAATCGTGTCCATCGTCGCCGCCAATCCGCGCGCACCCTCCTATTATCGCGAAAAGCTTGCAGCCATCCATGATTTGTCGCATGTGACTGTGGAGGTGGAAGCGCGTCCCGCCTGACCGTCCAGATTTCAGGAGCATTCATGACTCACACCATTCGCGAGAAGCAGAAGCTGATCAACCGCGTGCGCCGCATTCGCGGACAGCTCGAGGGTGTGGAGCGGATGCTGGAGGACGAAAAGGGCTGCGCCGAGGTCATGCAGGTGATTGCCGGGGTTCGCGGCGCGGTCAACGGCCTGATGGCGGAAGTGATCGAGGACCATATCCTGATGCATGTGGCCGACGGCGACCTGCCCCAGAAGGAACGTGACGAAGGCGCTGGCGAACTGGTCGATGTGGTCCGCGCCTATTTGAAATAGACAACGTGTTGACATCCGTCGGAAGCGGGAATAGCTAGGCAGCATGAACAAAGCACTCATCAGCACCCGGTCTTATTACGCCCCGCTCACATAGCGGCGGGTTTGCTTTGTCATAGTTCAACCGCTGCATTGCCAGCGGTTGAGTTTTCAAGGACAGCGCCTCTGGCCATGTGGCCCTTAAGAGGTCAGTCCATGTCTCGCGACAACAATCAGCATACAAAAATTGGCATTATCGGCTTTGGTGCATTCGGGCAGCTTATCGCTCGTCATCTGAAACCGTATTTCCACTTGTATGCCTACGATCCCGCCGCGGGCCTTGAACACACGGCCCAAATGCATGGCGTCGAACTCACCAGCCGGGAAGAAGCTGCGGGCTGCGATATCGTCATCCTCGCGACGCCGGTCGCAACCCTCACCCGCGTGGCGGAAATGATCGCGCCGCACTTAAATCCCCGCACGCTCGTCCTCGATGTCGGCTCGGTCAAGGTCGGGCCTGCCGACATCATGCGGCGGTGCTTGCCCGCGCATGTCGATATCGTCGCCACACATCCGCTTTTCGGCCCGCAAAGCGCGCGCGACGGCATCGCTGGCCTGAAGATCGCCGTCTGTCCTGTGCGGGGCAACCGGACGCGAAGCGTCGCGGCCTTCCTGAAAGACCGCCTCGGCCTCGACGTCATCGTCACCACCCCGGAAGATCACGACCGCGAGGCGGCCATGGTGCAGGGCCTGACCCATCTCATCGCCAGGGTTCTGGTGCAGATGGAACCATTGCCCACCCGCATGACAACGAAGAGCTTTGATCTTCTGATGCAGGCGGTCGGCATGGTGCGCCACGACGCGCCGGAAGTTTTTCAGGCCATCGAGCACGCCAATCCCTATGCTGCGAAGATGCGCAAGCGCTTCTTCGCGCTGGCAGATCAGGTCAATGAGGAACTGGCGCGGCTCGATCCGGACATTGCAAAAGAGCAGGCCGCATGACCAATCCTAAAGGGGCATTTCGGAAGTCTGCTTGACCGTCTGGCTCGGCACGTCGGTCTTCAGGTTCTGAACGCCCTTGATCCGGCTCAGATATTCCGACTGGAAGCGGCGATAGTCTTCAATATTCGCCGCAACCACCCGGATCATCGCATCGTAATCGCCAAGCATGAAATAGCATTCGAGCACCTGCGGCAGCTTCAATATCTCCTTGGCGAAGGTCTGAAGCGTTTCCTCATCCTGCTGGTCCAGCCGGATGCGGGTGAAAAAAGTGAGACCCTTGCCCACCTTGGCAGGGTTCAGCACCGCGACATAGCGGTCGATCACGCCCGCTTCTTCCAGAAGCTTGACCCGCCGCAGGCAGGGCGAAGGCGAAAGGCCAACCTCTCTTGCGAGATCATTATTGGCGATGCGCCCATCGCGTTGCAGCACGCGCAGAATCCTTTTGTCGATCTCATCGAGCTTCATTGGCGTCCGATTCCATTTATGGCGATCTCTCTGGCATTTCCTGCCAAAGATTGATGCAAACGGACGCAATTCGCAACCAAATTGCTCAACAGATTGGTTATAGTGCAGAACTTCTCAAGCAAACCCGCACGAGACCGAGCAAGGGGCAGCCGATGACCCGGCCAGCCAGCAGGAATTTTATGGATATTTCACAGGCCTATGTGCCTCAAAAAAGCAGATCCGGGCGCGGCTCGGAATTTCGTCGCGGGGCTGCCGCCGGCCTGCCGGTTTTGCTTGGCATCATTCCCTATGCGCTGGTGCTGGGCGCGCAAGCCGCACAGAAGGGTCTCAGCCTTGTCGAAGTGCCTCTGATGACCGGCCTGAATTTTGCCGGCGGATCGGAATTTGCGGCCATCCAGCTCTGGACCTCGCCGCCGCATGTGCTGCTGATTGTTGCGATCACCTTTCTGGTCAACAGCCGCCATCTTTTGATGGGCGCGGCTCTGGCGCCGTTCATCCGCCATCTGCCCAAGCGCAAGGCCTTCGCCAGCCTGTTCCTCATGTGCGATGAAAGCTGGGCGCTCGGCCTTGCGGATGCGAAGCAACGTCAGTCAAAAGGCGTGAACCCGGCCCTGAGCCTCACCTTCTATGCCGGTGTTGCCATACCTTTCTATCTCGCATGGGTGGTCTTCACGACGCTGGGCGCCGCCTTCGGCCCGATGATGGGCGATTTGCGCCCCTATGGTTTCGACATGGCGTTTCCGGCGGTGTTTCTGGTTCTGCTGGCGGGCATGTGGAAAGGCTTCGCGGCGGCGCGGCCTTGGCTGGTCAGTCTCGTGGTGGCCGCGCTGACCTATCTCACCGTTCCCGGCGCCTGGTATGTCGCTGCTGGCGCCGTGTCCGGTCTCGTTGCAGCCTATTTGCTGGCAGGTGAAGAATGATCGATCCGTTAGCCGTACTGACCATCGTTCTGATGGCAAGCGTCACCTATCTCACCCGCATCGGCGGCTATGTGCTGCTGCGCAACCGCACGCTCAGCAAGCGCGCGACGGCGGTGATGGAAGCAGCGCCGGGCTGTGTCCTGATCTCGGTCATCGCGCCCGATTTCGTCTCAGACAAGCCTGCGGACCTTATCGCGCTTGCGATCACGATTTTTGCCGCAACGCGCTTTTCCATGCTGCCCACCGTGCTGATCGGCATCGGCGCGGCAGGTCTTTGCCGTTACCTGATCGGGTAGAGCATGTCTCCAGGCCGGAACCGGTTTTGGGAGACATGCTCGAAGGCGAATGGCGCACGCCGTTCAATGTAGGTGTTTCAGCTTGTCGGGATTGCGCACGACATAGATGCCGGCGATCTTGCCGTCTTCGATGTCGAGGGCGGTCGTCTGGATTTCTCCGTCCGCCTCGCGCGTGATGAAACCCGGCAAGCCGTTAGGTAAAGCCGTGCGCAAAAGCGTGGACTAATTGCCGCTGGAATAGACTGGCAGGTAGGGTGAGATTAAGCCCGGTCAAACAAGATTCCACAAGTCTATTCGGGTTAAGCATACAAACTATTGCAACTTTAAGGATATACCAACTAAAAAAAAGTAAGGCGTCGTCCGCGTATCATAACATAGAGAAACAGGTATTTTATCTTTAAACGATTTGTATATTTGATTCCGTATATACGCATTACTGCTAATGTTAGGTAGCCGGAATACACTACCACTCATCCATATATCGGTATAATCGCTGAAATCGATAATTAAATTTGGAATATAGTTCTGATATCGAGTAGAAACACCACCGTGCTCTGCACATGTCTGTGAAAAATCCCCCGCAACCGCATCATATTGATATACAATTGCAATGGACGATGCGATAATTATCCTGCTAAGCGTTTTTCTCATGAAAGAATCACCGATTATTTTTTTATTGCTAAGAAAAAACATTTCTCAATTCAAATACATAGAGACACCAAGAACAGTATTATTAGGACCAGATGTCGTATTATAACAAACAGAAATTGGAATTTTATTTTCAATAGATTTAGAAATTTGATCTCTTATATATGCATTACTCTTGATATTTGGCAACCGAAATAAACTATTTGATACGTAAAAATCAGTATAGTCACTATAATCGACAATTCGATCAGGAACTATGTCTTGATATATACTCGCCACCCCTCCGTGTTCGGCACACAATTCGGAAAACTCTTTTGCATACGATCCATATGCAGTCGAAAAAACGGCAGTAAATATGGCAGCAGCCCTAACAACGTTATTTAACATGCATCCTCAACAATAAAATGTTCATAACGATTTCATTATTGTGCATCTGAAACGGATAGCAACCCGGTAAGTTTACGGACATGAATCAACATAGTATACACTGTATTATCTCTGAATTTTATGGCGTTCGGCTTCAGAAATGCGGTTCTGGAAGCTTGATGCAGCACCTATCGCCCTTTGCAGCTGCACGGGAGGGAATAACCTGCGAAGGGCAAGGATTTTAGAGGATAGATTTGTTCATTGAGTATTTACGCTTACCCGCAAAGCCCCGTGCAATCAAAGATCGGCAATCTAAACGGTTTCGCGCCCCTGAGGGTTCTTCTTGGCAAGATCCTTTATCTGATATCCCTTCCCTCCCTCCTAATCGTCAGCACCTTTGCCTCCTTGGCGTGATTGCCACCAAACTCCTGCGCTCCTGCCAGACTATGTTTGCAGCCTATTTGCTGGCAGGTGAAGAATGATCGATCCGTTAGCCGTACTGACCATCGTTCTGATGGCAAGCGTCACCTATCTCACCCGCATCGGCGGCTATGTGCTGCCGCGCAACCGCACCCTCAGCAAGCGCGCGACGGCGGTGATGGAAGCAGCGCCGGGCTGTGTCCTGATCTCGGTCATCGCGCCCGATTTCGTGTCAGACAAGCCTGCGGACCTGATCGCGCTTGCAATCACGATCTTTGCCGCAACGCGCTTTTCCATGCTACCCACCGTGCTGATCGGCATTAGCGCGGCAGGTCTTTGCCGTTACCTGATCGGGTAGAGCATGTCTCCAAGCCGGAACCGGTTTTTGGAGACATGCTCGAAGGCGAATGGTGCACGCCGCTCAATGTAGGTGTTTCAGCTTGTCGGGATTGCGCACGACATAGATGCCGGCGATCTTGCCGTCTTCGATGTCGAGGGCGGTCGTCTGGATTTCTCCGTCCGCCTCGCGCGTGATGAAACCCGGCAAGCCGTTGATATAGACCGCGCGAATAAACTCCGAGCGCTTGGCCGCGTAATAAGCCGCCAGCTTCTGGTGAATCGACATGACATTGGCGAAACCCAGCACCGGCCTCGGGAAAGCCGGGCGCTTGCCGCCGCCATCGGCCTGCATATGCACATCCGCCGCCAGCATGGTGCCGAGCGTCTTCATGTCCCCGCTGCGCGAGGCGGCGAAGAATGCCTCCGCCAGTTTCAGCCCATGCTGTTTGTCGACCTGAAAGCGTGGACGCTCCTCGCGCACATGCTTGCGCGCCCGCGCCGCAAGCTGGCGGCAGGCGGCGGCGTCGCGCTGGATGGTCTGTGCGATTTCCTCGAAATCGAGCCCAAACACGTCATGCAGCAGAAAAGCCGCACGCTCCAGCGGCGAAAGGCGCTCCAGCGCCAGCATCAGCGGCAGCGTAACATCCTCGTCCGCCTCCTCCTCGACCACCGGATCGGGAATCCATGGGCCGAAATAGGTTTCGCGCTGCTTCTGGCCGGATTTCAGCCTGTCGAGGCACAGTCGCGTGACGGTGCGGCGCAGAAAGGCTTCCGGCTCGCGCACGTCGCTACGGTCGGCATTCATCCATCGGATGAATGCCTCCTGCACCATATCCTCCGCATCGGCGACCGAGCCGAGCATCCGATAGGCCACACGGATCAGTTTCGGGCGCAGCGGATCGAAAATCTCCGCCGCGCGACCATGTTCGGGCGCCCCCGCCATTACCCGGCAGCCTTTGTGGCCGGGGTTTCGTACCAGAGGTCGAAACCGACCGCGAGGCGGTTCCAGCCATTGATGATGTTGATCATCAGGGTGATCTTCACCTGTTCCTCCTTGGTGAAATGCGCTTCCAGCGCGTCGCGCGCCTGCGCGAAATCGTGCCCCTGCGACAGTTTCGTCAGCGCATCCGTCCAGCCGAGCGCTGCGCGTTCGCGTTCGGAATAACACGGCGCCTCGCGCCAGGCCGACAGAAGATAGATGCGCCGCTCGGTTTCGCCATGCGCGCGGGCGTCGGCTGTGTGCATATTGATGCAGTTGGCGCAGGCATTGATCTGCGAAGAACGGATTTTTATCAGTTCAACCAGGCTTGCATCCAGTCCCGCAGCGGCGGCCTCGGAAGCGGCCAGCCATGCCTTCATCGCAGCCGGGGCAGCCTGAAACGGATCTAGTCGAGCGGTCATTCTATCGTTCCTTTCTGGATGTTGATTTCATTAGAGCGCCGTGCGTCCATTCGGACGCACAAAGGTCGCACTAACTTATTGAACCTGCGCATCGTGCTCCAAAATTCGATTCCGATTTTTGGGCCGATGCTGTAGTCATGACGAACCAGCGTCACCGAATGTGACATGCGTGCAAAAAATTTTCGCTTTCAGAATTTCGCGCTCAGTTCCCGCCGCGCAATTCCCCCAATATCCATTCGCGGAAGGCGCGAATCTTCGGCACGTTGCGGCGGTTTTTCGGATAGACCAGCCAATAGGCGCGGCCATCGTCGCAAAGCAGGTCGAAGGGCTGGATAAGCTGGCCGGACGCGACTTCCAGCGTATGGAAGGCAGGCGTCAGGATGCCCACGCCCTGCCCCGACGCGGCGGCGCGTCCCTCCAGGTGCTGCGCCCCGAAGCGGTTCTGCGTGTTGCCCTGAATTTGCGGATCATCAATGCCGGCGGCCGCGTACCAGATTTTCCACCACGGGTCGCTCGCGTCGATGGCCTTCAGCTTCAACAGATCGGCGGGCTCATGGATGCCGCCGACGCTTTCAGCCAGCGCCGGGTTCAGCATCGGCGTGAATTCAGCCTTTATCAGTTCATGCGCCTCAAGCCCCGGCCAATTTCCCTGGCCGCTGCGGATGGCCACATCCACGTTCGTTGTCGCGAAGTCAATCAGCTGGTCGGATGTTTCGAGCCGCACGGCAAGCGAAGGATAGCACATCTGGAACGAACCCAGCCGGTGCACCAGCCAGTTGGCCGCGAAGGTCGCCAGAACGCTGATCGTCAGCACGCCCTCAGTATCTTCCCGCAGGCTGGCAAAGGCATTGCGCATCGTTTCGAAGGCTTCGGTCAGCGCCGGGGCGAGACGCTGGCCGAGTTCGGTCAGCACAACCTGCCGGGGACGCCGCAGGAAAAGCGGCGCACCGACGCGCTCTTCCAATATCCTGATCTGGTAGCTCACCGCCGCCTGCGTCATGCCAAGCTCTTCCGCCGCACGCGTGAAACTCGCATGGCGGGCAGCCGATTCAAAGACGCGTATGGCGGAAAGCGGCGGCAGCGGCAACGTCATGATGCATAAGTTCTCCTTATGCATGCTACTCGACATTCAATTGGAAAACAACGCATTTCACGCGCATATGGATAGGAGCAGTTTAACCGCGACCGCCTCCCACAGTCGCCGCCACAGCTCATGGGTGAGATCATGAAAAACACCGACACCATCTGCGTAGCCGCCCCTCCTGTCTCGGAAAGCCGGTCGGGCCTCGGCGCACTCATCGGACGCCTTTTCGTCCGCAGGAAGGCCCGGCTCGTCGTCACGGAATATTCGCCGGAATATTTGCTGCACGATATCGGGCTGCGCGACGGGCGCCGGCAATATTATTCGCGTGACGGCCACAAGCTACCCGAATGGCGGTAACGGTCACGTGCCTATTACGGCAAAACCCCGCGCTTTGAGGCCGCGTCGATCCTCGTGCAGATTGCTGACGAGGCGGCTGCGGCTTCCATCCAGATGCGCACTCATCAGCGCCGCCGCCCTGTCGGCGTCGCCTTCGCGCACCGCGTCCAGAATGGCGCGGTGTTCAGCCCAAGCCCGGGCGAGCGCCGCCTCGTCGCGCACCTCCAGCCAGCGCGCCCGTGAAAGGCGCTGCATGGCATCGCGCACGCCGCGGCTGAGAAACTCGTTGCCGGACAGCCGCGCCAGCTCGATATGAAAATCCATGCCGATACGGTGCCATTCCTCCCGCGAGGTATCGGCGTCGCAACTGTCCAGCATTGCCGCAATCGGCTCGACGCCGCTGCGATCTTCCAATGCGCAGGTCAGCTTTAAAGCGGCAATTTCCAGCGCCTCCCGATAAACGCCAATCTGTTCGATTTCGCCCAGATTGATCGGCGAAACCGTCCAGCCCCGCCCTTCCCGGCAGACGAGCCCCTCCGCCTCCAGCCGCAGGAGCGCCGCCCGGATCGGCGTGCGCGATGCGGAAAACTGCGCCTCGATCCAGCGCTCGGTCAAACGTTCGCCCGGCCCAAGTTCGAGCCCGAGAATCCTGTCGCGAAGCTGCGCTTCGATTTCCTGCATCTGGGACATTGAAACCCGCTCTCCTTTTGCACGCGCACCGCCGTGCACCGATTGACAAGCCAGGCCAACAGGCGCATGGATGTATTCCAACTTGGTATCCCAAAATGGAATACAATACAACCCGCAGAGAACAATATGAGCGCCACACAATCCGCCGCCGGGGATGACACCGCCGGAATGAGCGATGCAGAAAGTCACGAACGCTACTGGAAGCAGAACCTCGCGATCTGCCTCGTCGGCTCATTCACCACGCTTATCGCCATGTCGCTGCTGCTGCCCTTCCTGCCGCTTTATGTGGAACAGCTCGGCGTCGCGGACCACGCGGCCATCGTGCAATGGTCGGGCATTGCCTATGGCGCGACCTTTCTGGCCGCAGCCTTCGTCGCGCCGCTCTGGGGCAAGCTCGGCGACCGTTACGGGCGCAAGCTGATGCTGATCCGCGCCAGCCTCGGCATGGCCGTCGCCATGTCACTGATCGGCATGGTGACGAGCGTGTGGCAGCTGGTGGCCCTGCGGCTCTTCGTTGGCATTGCTGGCGGCTATTCCTCCGGCTCGATGATCCTCGTCGCCACGCAGACGCCGAAGGACAAGACCGGCTGGGCGCTGGGCGCGCTGTCGGCGGGCATCATGGCGGGCAACCTGGCAGGGCCGCTGCTCGGCGGCGCATTGCCGCCGCTGATCGGCATCCGCGCCACCTTCTGGCTGGCGGGCGGCGTGATCTTCCTCACCTTTCTGGCAACCACCTTCCTGATCCGCGAAGAGCGCAAGCCGCCGAAACCAACCAGGGAACAGAAGGCGGAATCCATCTGGGCGTCGGTCCCGGACAGAAAACCGGTCATCGCCATGCTGGTGACGGGCATGCTGCTGCTTTTCGCCAATATGTCGATCGAGCCGATCATCACCGTCTATGTGATGCAGCTGATGGACGACCAGACGAAGGTGACACTGATTTCCGGCGTGGTGATGGCTGCGGCGGCACTTGGCAGCATCATGTCTTCCTCACGGCTGGGTCGCCTTGCCGACCGCATCGGCCACACGCGCGTCATCATCGGCGCACTGTCGGTTTCTGCCCTGCTTCTGATCCCGCAAGCCTTCGTGACGCAAGCCTGGCAGCTGATCGGGCTGCGTTTCCTGATGGGGCTGGCGCTCGGCGGCTTGCTGCCCTGCATCAGCAGCGTCATAAGGCACAACGTCCCCGACCGCGTGGCGGGCGGCGTTCTCGGGCTTTCGGTCTCGTCGCAATATGTCGGACAGGTCGCAGGGCCGGTGGCGGGGGGCTTTGTCGGCGGGCATTTCGGGATGCGTTCCGTCTTCCTCGCCACATGCCTGATCATGGCCGCCGGCGCGGTTTATAATTGGGCTGTGCTGCGCCGCGCTTCACAGAACTGACACGGCGAAGGATTATCGGTCTGTACCCTTCGATTCCCCGAGACAGCAAATGACAGCCCAGATTTTTGTGCCCTTCGAGAAGCTGGCGGAAGCTCTTCTGCCCCACGCGCTGGAACATGGCGAGGACGGCTCGCACGACCTCTCCCACCTTGCCCGCGTCTGGAAAAATGCCGCCGCGATCCAGCGTCAGGAAGGGGGCGATGCCGAAGTGCTTTGCGCCGCCGCCCTGCTGCATGATTGCGTGAGCGTGGAGAAGAACTCGCCCGACAGGAACCGCGCTTCGCGGCTGGCGGCGGAAAAGGCGACAACGCTGCTGCGCAGTCTCGGATGGGATGAGGCGCGCATCGGCCTTGCCGCCCACGCCATCGAGGCCCATAGCTTCTCGGCCAATATCGAACCTGTCACAATGGAAGCCCGGATTTTGCAGGACGCCGACCGGCTCGACGCGATAGGCGTAATCGGCGCGGCGCGGTGCTTTTACATTGCTGGCCGCATGGGAAGCGCGCTCTACGACTGGCGCGACCCTCATGCCGAAAACCGTCCGCTGGATGACAAGCGCTTCGCGCTCGACCACTTCCGCACCAAGCTGTTCGGCCTCGCCTCCGGCTTCAAGACGGAAACAGGAAAGCGGATGGCCGCCGAACGGCACAAGCGGCTGGAAGTCTTTTTTGATGACTTCCTCGCTGAAGCCGACGGCTAGATCGAATAGCCACCGTCGATATTAAGCGCCGTCCCCGTCACCATGGAGGCCGCGTCTGACGCCAGCCAGAGCGCGGCTTCGGCCACATCCTCCGGCGTCGAAAAGCGGTCGAGCGGAATGGTGCGTTTAAGCGCTTCGCGCGCCTCCGGCGTATCTTCCTCCAGAAACAGCTTCAATGCCTCGCCGTCGCTTTCAGCGGGGCAGATGCAGTTCACGCGGATATTCTTCTCCGCCAGTTCAAGCGCCATCGCCTTGGTCGCGCTGATGATCCAGCCCTTGGAAGCGCTGTACCAGACAAGCCCCTTGCGCGGACGCAGCGCGGTCGCCGAAGCCGTATTGATGATGACGCCGCCGCCCTGATGCTCCATGATCGGCACAACGATCTGCGTTGAATAATAAAGCGCCTTCATGTTCACGGACGCAATCAGGTCGAAACTGTCCTCCGTCACTTCGGTCAGCGGCATGTTGCGATGCGTGAAACCGGCATTGTTGACCATGATATCGATGCGGCCGAACGCCTCAAAAGCCGTGCGCGCCACGCGCTCCATGTCGTCCTTGCGGGAAACATCCGCCTGTACGGAAAGGCCGCTCTTGCCGATATCGGCAAGCTCGTCCTCTACACGCTTCACATTCACATCTGCGAGAATGACCTTGGCGCCTTCGGCTGCAAAACGACGCGCCATGCCCGATCCGAAGCCCGAACCGGCACCGGTGATGATTGCGACCTTATCCTGCAGCCTCTTCATGTCATTCTCCTTTGGCATAACCAAGATACCGTCCATCTTGGCCAAATCACTTGAATCCAGATTGTTTGTTCCAATATGGCCTTAAGATGAACATGTCATGTGTGCACAAGCCGTTAATCCGTCAATTATCGCAGGGCGCGTTCAATTTCGCGAGAATGCGGCATTGCGACGGTTGAATTTAAATCGATTAGATAATAGACAAGTGCAGCGTGAAAATCGCATGCTGCCCATGGACAGACTGATTTGGACAGACTGATTTGCGCCAGAAGAGAAGAGAGCGATAGATGACCAGCCAGACAATTCCGGTAGAGCCCTTCGACTGCATCGTGTTCGGCGGTTCCGGCGATCTTGCCGAGCGCAAGCTCATCCCGGCGCTGTATCAGCGTCAGCGTGCAGGCCAGCTCACCGACCCGACGCGCATCATCGGCGCATCGCGCAGCGCCATGACGGACGATGAGTACCGGCAGTTCGCACGTGCTGCCATTCATGAGCATGTGAAGGCGGAGGAAGTCGACGAGAAGGAAGTCGACAGCTTTCTCGCCCGCCTCAGCTATGTGGCTGTCGATGCCAAGTCCGAAGAAGGCTGGGATGCGCTCAAGACCCTGATCGGCAAGAAGCCCGAAAAGATCCGCGCTTTCTATCTCGCCGTCAGCCCTACCCTGTTTGGCGATATTGCCACGCGCCTGAAGGCGCATGGCCTCATCACGCGCGATACGCGCATCATCGTTGAAAAGCCGATTGGCCGCGATCTCGAATCCGCCATGGCGCTCAATGACACGCTGGGCAGCGTTTTCCGCGAAGACCAGATTTTCCGCATCGACCACTATCTGGGCAAGGAAACCGTGCAGAACCTGATGGCGCTGCGCTTTGCCAACGCGCTCTATGAGCCGCTGTGGAACTCCGCCCATATCGACCATGTGCAGATCACCGTTGCCGAAGCCGTGGGCCTTGAAGGGCGCGCAGGCTATTACGACAAGGCGGGCGCGCTGCGCGATATGGTGCAGAACCATATTCTCCAGCTTCTCTGCCTCGTTGCGATGGAGCCGCCTTCATCGATTGAAGCCGATGCCGTGCACGATGAAAAGGTCAAGGTTCTTCGCTCCTTGAAGCCGATTACCAATCTGAATGTCGAAGACGTGACGGTGCGCGGCCAGTATCGCGCCGGAGCTTCCGCAGGCGGTCCGGTGCGCGGCTATCTGGAAGATCTGGAAAGCGACACCAGCAATACCGAAACCTTCGTGGCGCTGAAAGCCGAAATCGCCAACTGGCGCTGGGCGGGCGTGCCTTTCTACCTGCGCACCGGCAAGCGGCTTGCCACGCGCGTTTCGGAAATCGTTGTTACTTTCAAGCCGATCCCGCATTCCATCTTCGGTGAAAGTGCTGGCAAGGTCATAGCCAACCAGCTCGTCATCCGCCTGCAGCCGGATGAAGGCGTGAAGCAGTGGCTGATGATCAAGGACCCGGGTCCGGGCGGCATGCGCCTGCGCCACGTGCCGCTGGACATGAGCTTTGCCGAATCCTTCAGCGAGCGCAATCCGGATGCTTATGAACGCCTCATCATGGATGTGGTGCGCGGCAACCAGACCCTGTTCATGCGGCGCGACGAGGTGGAAGCGGCATGGCGCTGGGTCGATCCGATCCTTCAGGGATGGGATTTGAACAGCCAGCCCGTTCAGGGTTACACAGCAGGGACATGGGGTCCATCATCGTCCATCGCGCTCATCGAGCGTGACGGGCGCACGTGGCACGAAAGCCTGTGACACTGGAGCCGCGCGCTCCGGCTACTGCTTTGGAAAGGAATGGAATGAGCATCGAACGGCATGATTTCACGAGCGGAACGGAACTGGCCCAGGCATTGTCGGAGGCCATTGCGAACAAGCTGAATGCCGCCATCGCTGAACGGGGACAGGCAACGCTCGCCGTCTCCGGCGGCACCACGCCGCTAAAACTGTTCGAGGTGCTCTCCCGCAAGATGATCGACTGGAACCTCGTCACGATAACCCTCGTGGATGAGCGTTTCGTAGCAGTCGAAAGCGACCGTTCCAACGAAAGGCTGGTGCGCGAGCATCTTTTGCGCGATCATGCAGGTGTGGCCCGGTTCGTCGGCCTGTATAATCCGGCGGCGACGGTTGAAACGGCAGCGCTTGCCGCCGCCAGCCGCATCGATGCATTGCGCCGGCCTTTTGACGTGGTGGTGTTGGGCATGGGCAATGACGGTCATACCGCCTCGTTCTTTCCCGACGCCGACCGGCTCGATCAGGCGATCGATCCGGCAACACGCGCCCTCGTATTGCCTATTCATGCCGAGAGCGCTGGCGAAAAGCGCCTGACGCTGACCCTGCCGCTCATCGCTGAGGCCGACATGGTGGTCCTTCACATCGAAGGTGCGGCCAAGCAGGCAACGCTGGAGAAGGCGCTTTCCGGCGACGACGAGAATGAAATGCCCGTGCGCGCTGTCTTCCACCATGCGCGCACACCCATCCAGCTTTACTGGACCAGTTAATTCCATTCAGGCCAGATTGGCACAGGTGATACCCATGCCCATGCAGTCCGCTCACAAACGCATTCAGGAAATCACCGCGCGCATTCGCGAACGGTCCAAGCCGACGCGCGAAGCCTATCTTGGCCGTGTGCGGGAAGCCTCGTCCAACAAGCCGAAGCGAGCCGTTCTGGGCTGTGCCAACCTCGCGCATGGTTTTGCTGCCTGCGGGCCGCATGACAAGGCGGCGCTGACCGGCGACGAGATTCCGAACCTCGGCATCATCACCGCCTATAACGACATGCTGTCGGCGCATCAGCCATTCGAGACCTTCCCGCAACTCATCAAGCAGGCTGCGCGCGAAGCAGGCGGCGTCGCACAGGTTGCGGGCGGCGTGCCCGCCATGTGCGATGGCGTTACGCAAGGGTTCGCGGGCATGGAACTGTCGCTGTTCTCCCGCGAAGTCATTGCGATGGCGACCGCTGTGGGCCTGTCGCACGATATGTTCGATGCAGCCGTTTATCTCGGTGTCTGCGACAAGATCGTGCCCGGCCTCATCATTGGCGCGCTCACCTTCGGGCACCTTCCCGCCGTGTTCGTGCCTGCCGGGCCGATGACCAGCGGCCTGCCGAATGACGAGAAGGCCAAGACCCGCCAGCTTTATGCCGAAGGCAAGGTCGGTCGCACCGAACTCCTGGAATCGGAATCGAAGTCCTATCACGGCCCCGGAACCTGCACTTTCTACGGCACGGCCAATTCCAACCAGATGCTGATGGAAATCATGGGCCTGCATCTGCCGGGCGCATCCTTCATCAATCCGGGCACGCCGCTGCGCGATGCCCTGACCCGCGAAGCCGCCAAGCGCGCGCTGGCCATCACCGCCTGTGGCAATGAATATACGCCGGTCGGCGAAATGCTGGACGAACGCTCCTTCGTCAATGGCATCATCGGCCTCAATGCGACCGGCGGCTCGACCAACCACACCATCCATCTGATCGCCATGGCGGCTGCCGCCGGCATCAAGCTGACGTGGCACGATATTTCCGAGATTTCGGACGTGGTGCCGCTTCTGGCGCGTGTCTATCCGAACGGCCTTGCCGATGTGAACCATTTCCATGCGGCTGGCGGCATGGGCTTTCTCATCCGCGAGCTTCTCGATGGCGGCATTCTTCATGAAGATGTGCGCACCGTCTGGGGCGAAGGTCTGCGGCCTTACGCCATCGAGCCGAAGCTTGGCGCTGACGGCACTGTCATACGCGAGCCGGTGCCGGAGAAAAGCGGCGACGACAAGGTTCTGGCGAAGATCCACGCGCCATTCCAGCCGACCGGCGGCATCAAGGTCCTGACCGGCAATATCGGCAATGCGATCATCAAGGTTTCCGCCGTGAAGCCCGAGCGCCAGATCATTGAAGCGCCTGCCAAGGTGTTCAACGATCAGGCGGAAATGCAGGCCGCGTTCAAGGCTGGTGCGCTGACCGGAGATTTCATCGCCGTGGTCCGCTATCAGGGACCGAAAGCGAACGGCATGCCGGAACTGCACAAGCTGATGACCGTCCTCGGCATTCTGCAGGATCGCGGCCAGCGTGTTGCCCTTGTCACTGACGGCCGTCTGTCCGGCGCGTCGGGCAAGGTTCCGTCCGCCATTCATGTCACGCCGGAAGCGCTTGATGGCGGTGTCATCGGGAAAATCCGCGACGGCGATGTTATCCGCCTCGATGCGGTCAATGGTACGCTGGAAGTTTTGGCCAATATCGCGCTGCTGAATGATCGCGGCGAGGATCGGCCTGATCTTTCCGGCAATGAGCATGGCATGGGACGCGAATTGTTCCGCGCTTTCCGTCAGATCGCCGGACGGGCCGACGAAGGCGCTTCGGTGTTCTGAAAAGGCCCGAATGAAATTAAGGCAAAACAGTGATTCACACTGTTTTGCCTCTCAAACCATCAAAACCGGAATGAAACTGCACGAAAAGCGCAGTTCAATTGTGTCAAAAAACTGGTTTTTTCACGCCAGCAATGCGGCATGCCGACGTAAGCGTGTTCGCCATCAGCATGGCGATGGTCATCGGGCCGACGCCGCCCGGAACCGGCGTGATCGCTCCGGCGACCTTTTCGGCTTCCGTAAAATCGACGTCACCGACCAATCGCGTCTTGCCTTCGCCCTTTTCAGGGGCCGGAATGCGATTGATGCCGACATCGATCACAGTGGCGCCCGGCTTGATCCAATCACCCTTGACCATTTGCGGACGCCCGACCGCCGCCACCAGAATGTCCGCCGTGCGGGCAATCGCGGGAAGGTCTTTCGTGCAGCTATGCGCAACCGTAACCGTAGCGTTGGCGGCGAGCAGCAGATTGAACATCGGCTTGCCGACGATGTTGGAACGCCCGATCACCACGGCATTCAGACCCGAAAGGTCGCGTCCGTGAACACGCTCGATCATGATCATCGCACCCGCTGGCGTGCAGGGGACGAAGGCCGTTTCGACCTCGCCGGTGCCAAGCTTGCCGACATTGATGAAATGGAAACCGTCCACATCCTTGTCGGGCGAAATAGTCTGGATCACACGGCCTGAATCGATGTGCTTCGGCAGCGGCAACTGCACCAGAATGCCATGGATGCCGGGATCGTTGTTCAGGCTCTCGATCAGGTCGAGAAGTTCCTGCTCCGACGCCGTTTCCGGCAGGTCATGCTGAACGGAATGGAAGCCGCATTCCTTGGCCTTGCGGCTCTTGGATGCGACATAGACCTGGCTCGCCGGGTCTTCGCCGACGATCACGACGGCAATGCCCGGAACGACGCCGGTCGCAGCCACGAGCTTTTCGGTTTCGGTCTTCACCGTGGAAACCACATCCTCGGCGAGCTTCTTGCCATCAATCAATTGAGCCATAGCGAGCGCTCCGTTCTTTCGTGATTGTCTGGGAGATACACGAGATATTTTCCGCACACATGCCCATAAGCGTCATGACGCCCGATGACAATTGGCGAATGCGCGACAATGCAGGATTTTATGAAGTTTCAGAACGCAAAGTCCTGTCAAGGCCGGGAAGCGCGGGACGAACGCACGTCGTCGATGGCTCGACCGAGGGCTGCATTTTCCTTCGGTCGGCGGGGACCTTCATTCTCCGCTTCCCAGCGCGCATTGGCTTCGCGGATAACCGCAGCAAGACGGGTCTCGCCGTAGGGTTCCAGCACTTCTTCCAGCTCGGCGTCTGTCTTTCGCGGCGAAGGGGCCTTGCGACCGGCCAGCGCCATCGAAAGAAGGCCAAGCAAAAACCCGCCCAGAAAACCAACGGCGATGATCCATTGCGGCGGGAGATCGCGTCGGTTCGCTTCCGCCAGCGCTGGCGCGATAATCCGCACCGTCGCGGCGGAACCCGCCGCGGAAGTTTCTCCTCGCGCTGCGCGCATCTGCAAATCCTCAAACAGCGCCTGCTTTGCCGCCGCAGCGCGCTCCAGCATTTGCAGGCGGGCTTTGTCTTCATCCGTGGCAGGCGTCGAACCAAAACCGGCAATGGCTGCGGCTGCTTTCTGCTCGCGTTCAACCGCATTCTTAAGATCGGCTTGCAAGATGCTGCGCTGACTGGAAATCTCCTTATCGACCTCCACCTCAATCTGCTTCGCTTCCGCTCCCTGCCCTGCCGTGCGATAGCGCTCCACCAGCGCGCCCAATGCTCCGGAACGCATGCTTTCCGGTACGCCTTCACGGGCGAGACTTTCGGCACTCGCCCCGTTCAGGCTGTTGGCCTCCGCAGCAATGCGCGCCGTCTCGGCCTTGCTATCAGCAAACTCGCGCTGAAGCGCGGCCTTGTTATCGTCATCACCGAAATCCCGGCTGACGCGAAATGTGGCCGCCGCCTGTCGCGCCGCTTCAGCGTCCGCCTCCAGACTTTGCAGCCGCGCCGGAAGATTCCCTTCAGCCCCGCTCAATGGAGCACCGCCCTGCAGATGATCGCGAAACGCGTGCGCAACCGCATTGGCAAGAAGCGCCGCCGTTTCCGGCCTGTGGGCTGTGGCCTCGACATTCACCGTGCCGCTGTCTAGCGCCTGCGTGAAATCAAGGCGTTCGCGCAGCAATTCAACACCTGACGCTTTTGACGCCGGAGATTGCAAATCTTCCGGCAGCAACCGGTTCAGGCGAGCGCGCAATTCCTCCTGAAATGAGGGCTTACCCAGGTCCTCCGCGCGCGTTATGCGCGCCATCTGCGCGGCGCGTTCCAGAACGGCATTGGAGGCGATTTCGCTGCGCCGTTCCGGCGGAAAAACCTGCATGGAAGCCGTCGCTGCATATTGGGGCGGCACGAGAAAGGCATAGGCGGTTCCGATAATTCCGCCCAGCAGCGTGAAACCGGCCAGAAGCCCCCAGCGCCGCCGGCGGCGTGGTACCGTCACCGGCTCACTTTCAGGCTCCGCGGAAATTTCCGGCGCGGGTTGCGCCCTGACCGCTGCGCCTTCGAGATTGGCCTGCAACGCCTCACGCACGGCGTTCATCCGGCCCTGCATATCCGCCGCCGGATCAAGCTTGCCGTTTTGCTCGGCGTCCAGCAGTTCCTGCTTGCGACGAAGCAATTCCTCCCGACGCCTTTGATGTTCGCGCTCTTCGTCATTCAGGAAAACGCGGGACAAGGACACAGTCTCAAGGAATTCCGGCGCATAGGCCAGCAGCGGGCGAGCAGCCGCACGTGTCGCCTTTCTGTCCCTTTCCACCATCGTTCCGTCCCGCTTACACCGTGGCTATTGATCCAGATTAATATTCATCATGGCAAATAAACCGTTAAAATTGCAATTATATACGTTATTTCATACAGATAAATCAGGAGGCCAGCGTGAGCGCCGAAATGGAATATGCGATTGATCCAGTCCGGCTTAACGGCATCATCCGGTTTATCCAGAATGCAGAACGGCTGAAAAGCACATTGCGTTCCGGCCATACTTCCGAGGGGCGGCCGGAGAGCACCGCCGAACATAGCTGGCGGCTTTGTCTGCTGGTGTCACTGTTCGACCGGGAACTGGGTGAGTGCGACCGGCTGAAACTCATCAAGATGTGCATCGTCCACGATCTGGGCGAGGCGATTTCCGGCGATGTTCCTGCCATCCATCAATCCGCTGACGACGGGCGAGCCGCGCGCGAAAGAGCTGACCTCATGACGCTGTGCGAACCCCTGCCCGACGATCTGCGCGCCGAAATCATGGCGCTTTGGGCAGAGTACAGCGAAGGCAGTTCGCCGGAAGCTATCTTCGCCAAGGGCTTCGACAAGCTTGAAACCATGATGCAGCACAATATCGGGCTCAATCCGCCCGATTTCGACTATGCTTTCAATCTGGGTTACGGCGTCAGGCAAACCGCCCGTCATCCGCTGTTGCGCCAGTTCCGCGAAATCGTGGATGCGGAAACCCGGCGCAATGCGGAAAAGCGTTAACTCAGCGTCGCGAAGTGGCGAAGTGTGAAGGTAATCTGGTAAACCAGCGCAACTGCAGCGAAAATCGCATGATAGCGCCGGTTGTCCCAGAAGACCGCGACGAGGCTGAACAGGATGAAACCGACGATCTGGATCGGATATTCCATGCCATAGAGCTGATAGTGGTCATGGCCCTTCAGCAGCGTATCCATCACATCCACCACATGAACCAGTGCCAGGATGCCGAAGAACCACTTGCGGCGGGAAATGAAATAATCGCGATAGCCGGTATATTCCTCCATGCTGTCGGGGAAGAGCAGCGTACAGAGCAGGAAATAGAGGCCGGCGTAAAAAATCACGAAGAGATATTTCTCGAAGGTCCAGAGCGGAATGGTTCGCAAGCCGAACTCGAACCACCAGAAATGAATGACCGAAAGCAAAATGAAACCGACCCATGCCAGATGAACCGGATAAATCTTCTGCTTGCCGGGATGCTGAATAAAGCGCGCCAATCCAGTCAAAAGGCGCGAAACGCACAGGCCAAGAATCATGCCTATGATGATGCGGACGTGGCCGAAGGCCTCAGCCGGTGGAACGCCTGTCGTCAAAGCCGGATCCATTGTCTCCCCATTCCAGCAACGCAAGCAGAATCTGCTTCGTTGCTCTGTCCATAATTCCAGATGGCAAGCATAATGGCCGGTACCTTATGAGCAACCAGTAAATCGCATTGCAATAAGCGGACAGTATTTCGGGAGAAATATCGTGCTTTTCGCCAGATCGCCTTGCAGGTCGCAGCCGCACGGGGCTATACCCCGAAAGGAAAGAAAAGGCGCGCATGATCCTTTCGATAAGTGCGCGGGGGAAACACACAGGTGGAACAATCAATATGCATGACACGGTAATTCTGGTCGGTTGCGGCAATATGGGCTTTGCGATGCTCAAGGGCTGGCTCGATAGCGGTATCCTCAAGGCGAAAGATGTATATGTCGTGGAGCCGACCGAAGCGCTTCGCGATCGCGCCGCCGGCGCTGGCGTCCATGCCTTTGCCGATGCCGACGCCCTGCCCGGCGATCTGAAGCCGCGCATGGTTCTCGTGGCGGTCAAGCCGCAGGTCATGGCAAAAGTTCTGCCAGCCTATCAGCGTTTCGCACCCGCTGCCACTTTCGTCAGCGTTGCCGCAGGCATTCCGGTCGCCGTTTTTGAAAGCCTGCTCGGTCAGGATGCGGCAGTGCTTCGCTGCATGCCGAACACGCCTGCCGCCATCGGCAAGGGCATGCTGGTCACGTTCAAGAACGCCAATGTGACTGACGAAAACGAAGCTTTCGTTGCACGCTTGCTTGAAACATCAGGCAAGGTCGCAAGCGTGAACGATGAAGCGCTGATGGATGCCGTGACTGCCGTTTCGGGATCGGGTCCGGCCTATGTGTTCCACTTCATCGAGGCCCTGACCGATGCAGGCGTGACCGCCGGTCTGCCGCAGGAAACGGCCGCACTTCTGGCCATGCAGACGGTGATGGGCGCAGGCGCTCTCGCCGATGCCAGCACCGACACGCCCTCGAAATTGCGCGAACAGGTGACGAGCCCGAATGGCACCACCGCTGCCGCGCTTGACGTGCTGATGGGTGGCGACCGCCTCAAGACGCTCGTGGCAGAGGCTGTTGAAGCCGCCCGCAAGCGGTCGGTGGAACTGGGCAAGGTTTAAACAGACAATCCCGGCACCGCTTCAATGAGCGCTTTCGTTACGGGCGCTTGCGGTGCGGCAATCAGTTCCCGCGTCGGGCGGCATTCGACAATCCGCCCGCGCTCCATCACCGCGATACGATCCGCCATCTGTGCCGCGACCGCCAGATCATGGGTGATGAAAAGATAGGCCGTCTGCTCGGCTTTTTGTATGTCCTGCAACAGGTTGAGAATAGCACCGCGCACGGTGACATCGAGCGCCGAAACCGCCTCGTCCAGCACGACCAGCG
The DNA here is from genome assembly GCF_018066705.1 of Ochrobactrum sp. AP1BH01-1. Taxonomy (NCBI): domain Bacteria; kingdom Pseudomonadati; phylum Pseudomonadota; class Alphaproteobacteria; order Hyphomicrobiales; family Brucellaceae; genus Ochrobactrum; species Ochrobactrum sp. AP1BH01-1. Next base: position 827,684 of record NZ_JAGPOU010000001.1, read on the forward strand.
ACGGGCCGGTCGCAAGCGCGCGTGCAATCGCCACCCGCTGACGCTGCCCGCCGGAAATCTCATGAACGCCGCGCCTTGCAAGTGCCGGATCAAGCCCGACCATTTGCAAAAGGCTTGCAATGTCACGCTTCAGCCCATGAATGCGCAACGGCTCACGCAAGAGATCATAAACGCTCGCACGCGGGTTGAAGGCTGAAAGCGGGTCCTGAAATACCATCTGCATGCGCGCCCGTTGCCTGCGCAGTCCAGCTCCCTTGAGTGCCAGCCAGTCCTCGCCTGCAAAACGGATTGTACCGCTTTCAAGCGGGTGAAGTCGCAGCAACGCCCGCGCCAGTGTGGACTTGCCGCTGCCGGACGGACCGACCAGCGCCAGCGTTTCGCCCGGCTGGACCGTGAGGCTGACGCCATCGAGCGCAAGGGCCTCGCCATAGCGCAAGATCAGATCGTCGGCCTGCAAAAGCGGATCAGCCATGCGCCGCCTCCAGCACCGGCACGGCGGCGATCAGCGCTTTTGTATAATCCGTTTGCGGGTCTGAAATTATCGTTCGGGCGGAACCGAGTTCCACCAGTTCGCCCTGCCGGAAAACGGCGATGCGGTCGGCCAGTCCCGAGGCCAGCGCGATGTCATGGGTGATGAATATCAGTGTCATCCCGTCTGTGCGCACCAGTTCGCGCAGGAGGGAGACGATCTCCTTCTGCACGATGGTGTCGAGCGCACTCGTCGGTTCGTCCGCGATCAGCAGGCGCGGTTGGGCGGCAATGGCGAGCGCAATCGCGATGCGCTGCTTCTGCCCGCCGGAAAACTGATGCGGATAGCGCGAATAACTTGTCTCAGGTTGCGGAATATGGACCCGCTCCAAAAGGCTTATTGCTTTGGCTTTCGCCGCCAGCCTGTCGATTTTCGCATGGGCGCGGATGGTCTCGACAAGCTGCGCGCCCACCGTCATCAGCGGATCGAAACTCGACGCCGGGTCCTGAAACACGAAGCCGATATCGCGTCCCGGTCGCGGCTTGCCATTCGCCCACTCCAGTTGACCGGAAATGTGCGCATTACTCGGGAGAAGAGAGGCCAAGGCCAGCGCCAGCGTGCTTTTGCCCGAACCGCTCTCGCCAATGATCGCCAGCGTTTCGCCCTGCCCTATATCGAGATCGATATTCTCCAGCGCGGGCTCGCTGCCGTAGGATACGGAGAGCTTTTCAAGGCGGACAAGGCTGCTCACGACTGCACCTCGCGTCGGGATATGGCGTTCGTCAGCCCTTCGCCTGCCAGATAGACGCCGACAACAGTCAATGCCAGCGCCAGACCGGGCAGGATCGAAAGCCAGGGCGCGGAGCGCAGGACCGTGCGCCCTTCGGCGATCATGCCGCCCCAGGTGACACGGTTCGGATCGCTGAGGCCCAGAAAAGACAGGGCCGCTTCGATCAAGATGGCGGAAGCGACGATCACCGGCGCCAGCGCCAGAACCGGCGGCAGGGCGTTGGGCAATATCTGGCGGAAGGCGATTTCCATCGGATGCATGCCGATGACGCGGGCCGATGCCACATAATCGCTTTCGCGGATCGATAGCACCTGACCACGCGTCAGACGCGCAGCCTGTGTCCAGCTTGAAAGGGCGATTGCAGCAATCAGCACCGGCAGCGACGGCCCGGCGACGCTGACCAGAGCCAGCGCCAGCAGAAAGCCCGGCACTGTCTGGAAGGCTTCGGTGATACGCATCAGCACTTCATCGACGATACCACCGGCAAAGCCGGCCAGCGTTCCGACGATGCTGCCAAGAACGACCGAGGCACATGCCGCGGCCAGCCCAACGCCAAGCGAGGTGCGCGCACCATAGAAAAGCTCTGCCAGAACGTCGCGTCCAAGCCGGTCGGTTCCGAAAGGAAAATGCGGATTTTCAAAAGGTTGCAACAACGGCGCTGAGACAATGCTTAAAGGATCGCCGGGAAAGATGAGAGGTGCCATAAGCGCCGCCATGCCGAGCAGCGCGAGCAGGATTGTGCCCGTTATACCTTCACCCGTTCTGAAATAACATTTAAAGCGGCTCATGCCCTGCCGCCCCCGGTAGCGATACGTGGATCGAGCCAGAGATAGACCAGGTCGATAAGGAAATTGACCACGATAACCATGATGGCGCTCACCAGAATGACGCCGAGCAGAAGCGGCGTGTCACGGCTTGCTACGGCTTCCTGCGCGAGCCTTCCCAACCCCGGCACGGCGAAGACGCTTTCGATCACCACGCTGCCGCCGAGCATGGATGCCGCCTGCAAGCCCAGCACGGTGACGAGCGGCAGCACGGCGTTGCGCGCCACGTGACGCAGGACAATGCGCGAATGCGAAATGCCCCTCGCCCGCAAGGCGCGCACGAAATCCATGCGCCATATATCGGCCATGGCGGCGCGCATGACACGCAGGTAAAGCGCCAGATAGATCACCGCCAGCGAGACCACCGGCAGCACCAGATGGAGCGCAATGTCGCCCGCCCGCGCCAGCCCATGCTTGCCGGAAGCAATTGTTTCAATGCCGCTCGATGGCAGCCAGCGCAGCCGGATCGAAAACAGGATGACCAGCACAAGCGCCAGCCAGAAACCGGGGATCGCATAAAGGACGAGCGATGCCACGGAAAGGAACCGGTCGCGAAAGCTTCCGGGTCTGGCACCGGCAACGATGCCAAGAAGCGAGCCCACGGCAAAAGACAAGGCTGTCGCCGCCCCCATCAGAAGCAGCGTGTTGGGCAGGCGTTCCAGAATGACGTCGAGGATGGGCCGGTTGAAACTGACCGACCAGCCGAGATTACCCTGCGCGAGTGCCGCGAGGTAGGCTCCAAGCCGATGCCAGACGGACCGGTCCAGCCCCCAGCGCGCCCGCATTTCAGCAATCGTCGCCGCATCGCCGCCGAATGTCACGGCATAGGCGTCCACGGCATCACCCGGCGCGCTTTCTGCCAGAAAAAAGCAGCCGACGATGACAATCAGCAGCACGAGAATGCTGCCGACCAGTCGCCTGCGGAAAAGGGACAGAATCTGTTTCACAATGGCAGGATACAATCAATCTGACTGCTTCGTCACTGCTCCAGCCATGTATCCGCCCAGTTGGAAACAGCCCAGCGCGGATTGTTGGAAACATTTTGCACGCGGTCGCTCGCAACGGTGATGAAACCCCATTCCGCGACATTGATGAGCGGCAAATCTGCCTCCACCATCTGCTGGAACTGATGGTAAAGCGCCGTGCGCGTTTTCTCATCAATCTCGCGCGCGGCTTTGGCGATCAGCGCGTCCAGTTCGGCATTGGCATAGCCGCCCTGATTGGAGAACGGCACGCCCGCCGGAATACCGCTTTCGACCAGAATTGTGGTCGATATGGCCGGATCGCCACGATAAACAGTCGGCGCGATGGCCAGATCGAAATCATGATCGGTATAAACCGCCTTCTGGTGCGCGGCGGAATCATTATTGACGATGCGCGCATCGATACCGACAGCAGCAAGCGCCTGCCGCAGATAATCGCCAAACTGTTTGGTTTCGTTGAAATAGGGCGCGGGAAGAAGCCTGAGCGTGAAGCGCGTGCCGTCCTTGCCCCGCTTGTATCCGGCCTCCTCCAGCAGCGCATTCGCCCTCGCAACGTCGAACGGATAGGATGGCACGTCACCAGTATAAAACTGGCTGTCATAGCGCGGCACAGGACCGGTCGAGGTCTTGGCGTAACCGAGGAAGATCGTCTTCACCACGAAATCGCGGTCGATGGCGTGCGCGATTGCCTGCCGAACCTTCAGGTCGGCCAGCTCCTTGCGGCGATGGTTGATCTCCAGCACCAACTGATAGGTAAGCGCCTCATAACCCTTGGAGATGACCGTCAGGCCCGAAACTTTCGAGATGCGGTCCAGATCGGCGAGCGGCACGGCAGAAAAGGCGGCCAAGTCGATTTCTTCCGCCTCCAGCGCGCCAGCCGCTGCCGCCCGATCCGGCAGCACGCGATAGACGATCTCGTCCAGATAAGGCTCGCCCTCGCCCCAATAATCGTCATTGCGCGCCAGCCGGTAATATTCGCCGGTCTTGTGTTCGGCATATTTGAACGGGCCGGTGCCGACGAGCTTTTCATTGGCCGGATTGGCGATGATGTCACTGCCCGCAAAGACGTGCTTCGGCAACACAGCGGTCAGCGCCGGCAGGGCATTGCGAATAAGCTGGAAGGGCGTCGGTTCAGAAAAATGGAAGACGGCGGTAAGGTCGTCCGGCGTTTCAACCTTTTCCAGCGTCTTGAACACAACGCGGCCAAGATTCTGCAGCGGCTTCCAGACTTCCATGGCCGAAAAGGCGACATCGGCCGAGGTGAAGGGCGTGCCGTCATGCCATTTGACGCCATCGCGCAGACGGAACGTCGCGATCAGCCCATCGGCGGAGCCCTCCCAGCCCGTGGCAAGCCGTGGCGCGAGACCGTTTTCGCCCTCGAAGGAGGCTTCCGCAAGAGGCTCAATGACCTTGCTTGCAACGAAGAAAACGCCGTTGGATGCCACAATGGCCGGGTTCAGATTGCGCGGCTCTGAATCTGCGGCCACGACCAGCCGCCCGCCTTTCTGCGCCGTACCTGCCGCTTTCGACCCTCGCGGCCAGACGGCGACGGCGGCCAAGGCGGTCGATCCCGCCAGAAAAGCCCTACGCGACAGAACCAGTTGAACCATATTCGTTGCCCCGCAATCACATTTCAGTCGTCCGCATTTTTATACCAGCCATCCGCAAATGACAGGATTAAAACCTGTTACGGTGACAATAAATATCGAAAAACACTCCGTTTTCCGGTATTTATGACCGCCAAGTAAAGATAATATTTCAGTGATTTGCTAGCTTATTATTGCAGTAATTCAACCTGAACGTTTAAATTATTTTTTCTCCAAGAGCTAAATTAAAGAAATTCCCCTCTTGTCAAACAGGGTCTCCTCCGTAGATCATGGTTAATTATGTGTTGTCGTATTTCGTGAGCTTCCATTTCGACACGGCACACATAGACAGTGGAGAGCCATTCATAGCTCTTGTTTGAAATGCATTTGTGCGCCCATTCACTCATCTGGCGGCAAATGCCCCCTGATTACTTGTTTTGCTGCGCATCTTGTTCCGAAAGCGTTTCACTTTTCGGGATGCGCTTTGAAGCTAAACCACATTGGAAGAGAGGAAACAGAAATGTCCAGTTTGCTGCCCCCGCTTCATGACGGTCACGCACCGATCTATCTGCATCACGCATTTCAGGATGCAGTCGATGCCTATGAGGATTGGACCTCGGAGACGGGGGAACCATCCGTGCAGGTCAACGGCAAGGTGACCCGGATCAGCGTCGTCTTCCGCCGCCTGTGGAACTGCACCGACATGGTGCCCCGCCACACGCTGGAAGCGCTGAAAGACATTGTCCCGACCGGCATTATTCATGCTGAACACTGGAAGGAAACGCCCACATTCGCAGAAGCTGCCCGCATCATGCGCGTTGCTCTGGAAAGGCGCAAGGCACGACTGCTCCCGGTCGTGTGCTGATCGTCCCGATACAGAAAAGGAAACGGACGGATTTTCCGCCCGTTTTGCATTCATCCAGAACCATATTATCCCCGTTCATCGAGCCTTCGACAAGCTCAGGATGAGGCAAGCGGCCTTAGTTGGCCAGCTTGCGGAAGCGTACGCGGGCGCTGCGCTCGATGGCGGCGACGGTCAGTTCGTCCAGCGTCCAGCGGTCGCGCAGCATCTGGAGAAATTCAAGCTCTTCCTGCTCCACATGCAGATCGGCGGCGGCCACTTCGACGGCCAGCGCATAGGCCGTATCGTAGAGGCGTTCGGGCAACGCGTCATGCGCGAGATCGAGGATTTTTTCCAGGCCATCCTCGTCAGCTAAGAGCGCGTAGCAATCGCTGGCGAGCTTCGGCAGGCGCTCCTTGTCGAAGCCCTGAAACACCGGCAGGCGGGATACGACATTGCCAATGGACGACAGTTCAGCATCGGTCATCGTCGTGTCTGCCGCAGACGTCGTGATCATGATGTAGACAAGCGCATCCTGCGGCGTGATCTTTTTCATCGGGCTACTCCTGTACAACATGATCGGAATCAACATTTCCATTGGAATTGACCGGAAAATTAGGAAGCCTCACGCAGTTACGCAAGGAAATTCGGCGCTGACCGTTGACGGCAAGGGGTTGCCGCGCCATAGAGCAGGAGCGCGCATTTCGCGCATCGTTTTCAAAGAATAAAGCCCTTCACAGGATATCAGGAAAAAATCATGACTTCGCACCGCCTTCCCGAAATCACGCTGACCCCGGAACTGACCGCGGCGGCTGCGGAGGCGAAAGCATGGCCCTTTGAAGAAGCGAAGAAAATCCTCAAGCGCTATGAGAAGACCGGCTTGCCGGACACGGTGATCTTCGAGACCGGCTACGGTCCATCGGGCCTGCCGCATATCGGCACCTTCGGCGAAGTGGCGCGCACCTCGATGGTGCGCCATGCCTTCCGCATCCTGACCGGCGACAAGGTCAAGACGCGCCTCATCTGCTTCTCCGACGATCTCGACGGCATGCGCAAGATCCCCGACAATGTGCCGGACAAGGCCGCCCTCGAACCCTATCTGCAAATGCCGCTTTCTTCCGTCCCGAACCCGTTCGGCGGCGATTACAAGAGCTTTGCCGACCACAACAACGCCATGCTGTGCCGATTCCTCGATACTTTCGGCTTCGACTACGAATTTGCGAGCGCCACCGATTATTACAAGTCCGGCAAGTTCGATGCCGTGCTGCTCAAGGCCGTCGAGCGCTATGACGACATCATGAAGGTGATGCTGCCGACGCTGGGCGAAGAGCGCCAGGCGACCTACAGCCCGTTCCTGCCGATTTCCCCCAAGTCCGGCCGCGTGCTTTACGTGCCGATGAAGAAGGTCGACGCCAAGGCTGGCACAATCACCTTCGACGATGAGGACGGCGTAGAAACGACCCTTTCCGTCACGGGCGGCAATGTGAAGCTGCAATGGAAGCCGGATTTCGGCATGCGCTGGGCGGCGCTCGGCGTCGATTTCGAAATGTTCGGCAAGGATCACCAGACCAATGCCGGCATCTATGACCGCATCTGCGAAATCCTCGGCGGGCGCGCGCCGGAACATTTCGTGTATGAACTGTTCCTCGACCAGCTTGGCCAGAAGATTTCCAAGTCGAAGGGCAATGGCATTTCCATCGACGAATGGCTGGCCTATGCGCCGACCGAAAGCCTTGCGCTTTACAATTTCCAGAAGCCGAAGACCGCCAAGCGGCTCTATTTCGACGTCATCCCGAAGGCGGTTGACGAATATTTCAGCTATCTCTCGGCTTATCACCGCCAAGGAAATGTGGAATGGAAGGACAGGCTGAACAATCCGGTCTGGCACATCCATTACGGCAATCCGCCGAAGGTGGACCTGCCGGTTACATTCGCGCTGATGCTCAATCTGGTGAGCGCATCGAATGCGGAAAACCCGTTGGTTCTGTGGGGTTTCATCTCGCGGCACGTGCCGGGCGTCACGCCGGAAAACAATCCGGAACTCGATGCTCTCGTCGGCTATGCGATCCGTTACTTCAACGATTTCGTGAAGCCCACCAAGCAGTTCCGCTCCCCGGACGATGTGGAGCGCGGCGCACTGGAAGCGCTGGATGCGAAGCTCGCAACGCTGCCTGCGGGAACCGATGGCAACGACATCCAGAACGCCATTCTCGATGTCGCCCGCGCCATCGAGCGCTATCAGGATCACAGCAAGAAGAGCCCGGAAGGTGGCCCCGGCGTTTCGGTTTCCTTCTTCCAGATGCTCTATGAAGTGCTGATCGGCCAGGAACGCGGCCCGCGTTTCGGCTCATTCGTCGCGCTTTACGGCATCGATGAAACCCGCGCGCTGATCAAAAAGGCGCTGGCTGGCGAACTGGCGTAAACCATCAAGACATGCTTTAACCCAGACCAATAAATGCAAACAATAAGGGCGGCTTCGAGCCGCCCTTATTGTTTATAGCGACGCCCTGAGTGTGGAGCGAAGCGTAGCCTCATCCTGAGCCTGTCGAAGGATCGAAGGACGAGAGTTCAGAAAGCTCAAGTCCGCCCCTTCGACACGGTGCTTCGCACCGGCTCAGGATAGGGCTTGTCGCTGGAAACCCGTTCCAAATTCATCTCGCTCTATTGTGCAGGCGGCGCGGGCGGAAAATTATCCAGCGGCTGCGGGGACGGCGAAGAGGGTTGCGGTTCCGGTTCGGGGGCCAGCGGCGAAGGATTATCCGGCATATTGCCGCTGCCAGGTTCCAGATTGGGCAAAGACGTATCGGGCTTGTCGCCGAAAATGCCAAGGCGCGCTTCCACGGCCTTGTGCCCCGCTTCGTCATAGGCACCGCCGGGCGTGGCCTTCGCCCAGCCATTGGCGACCAGCCACGCGGCTGCATCTTCATTGCCAAGTGTGCATGCGGTTGCGACCGCGCTGCCGCTGTCGTTCTGCGGCAGGCGGCACATGACGGCGCGGGAGCGCAGCCACTGCCGGAAGGCTGTGCGCGCCTGCATGCCGCATGGCCAGCTTTCGCCGGAAGCGGTCTGGCAGGTTTGTTCGACGGGCACGATTTCAATGCCCTGCAACTCGATTGTGCGGCCCTGGCTTTCCAGCCGTCCGGCCGCCACCGCGACGGGACGCTGCAAAAGCTGCATCTGCTCGCCTGCGTCAACGGGTGTAGCCGGTGCCGGTGGCTCGGGCGGCTTGGGCGTGGATGCGAGGCCGAGATCGCTCAGCGGAGGGCGCGGTGCTTCGCGTTCCATTCCGCCTTCATTGGCCGGATCGCTTGCGCTGCCATTTTCCTGCGCCCCAGACGGATGGCCTCCGCCCGCCGAAGCGTCCGGTTCATCATAATCGAACTGTTCGACGACGATGCCGTTGCCTGTACCGGTCTTCTTCTGTGCATCACCGGAATCGATGACGACGACGGGCCGGTCCAGCGCGCCATAGAACGGCGCCACGAAGGCTGCTACCAAAATTGCTCCGGTTATGCCAGCTAACCCGCCGAAAACGGCGCGCGCATGGCTCCTGTCCTGCGACTGCGCCATTTACTGGCTCGCCCACAAAATGCGGGCGACCCATTCGATATCCTTGGATTCGAAAATACGGTTCGGATGTTCAGGATTGAGCGAATGCAGCTCAATAGTTCGCGGTGTCTGGCGATGCAGGATTTTGGCCATCACTTCTCCGTCTTTCGTTCGCACCACCACGCGGTCGCCCCTGCGCACGGCGGTATTGGGCGCAACGATCAGCGTATCGCCATCACGGTAAAGGGGCAACATCGAGTCGCCCGAAACCTCCAGCGCATACACGCCTTCCCCCGTGCTGGCGGGAAATTCCACGATATCCCAGCCCTGCCCTGCCGGAAAACCGGCATCATCGAAGTAACCGCCCGCACCCGCTTCGGCCATGCCGAGCAGCGGGATCGACTGCATGTCCTGCGTATATTCGCCAAATTGCGGCGTGCGATTTTCACCCCCTATGAGCCGCGTGAACTCATCGAAGGTAGAGCCGGTTGCTTCCATCACCTTGGCGAGCGATTCCGTCGAAGGCCAGCGCGCGCGCCCATCGGCGGCATAACGTTTGGATTTGTTAAAGGTCGTTGGGTCCAGTCCCGCGCGGCGTGCAAGCCCGGACGCACTCAGGGAATGACGTTCAGCCAGGGCATCTATAGCTGCCCAGACGCTCTCATGAGAAAACATTTTATGACCCACGCAAGAGGATTTTAAACCTAATATCCTATCCTATATTGTGGCAAACCTACCGGAAAACCCCATTTTACGCAAGATGTGCGAAATTACAGGGAAAATTTTCTTATCCAAACAAAGCGCGGCGTGAAACACGCCGCGCCCGATGATCCAGGGAGGGATGGAGCCTACGCCGCCTTCTTCGTTTCAGCCTTATAGGGATTGAAACGCTGGTAGAAGCTCTCGCCATTCTCGGCCATATCGAGCAGAAGCTTCGGCGCCTTGAACTGCTGGCCGTATTTCTTCTGCAAATCCTTGGCGAGCTTGACGAATTTCTTCGCGCCCATGCCATCGATATAGGAGAGCGTACCGCCCGTATAAGGTGCGAAACCGAAGGCGAGGATGGAGCCGACATCGGCTTCACGCGGATCGGTGACAATGCCTTCTTCCATCACGCGGGCAGCTTCCAGAGCGATGGTGACGAGGAATCGTTGCTTCAGTTCGTTCACGTCGATCTTGTCGGGATTCTGCTGCGGATAGAGGTCTTTCAGGCCCGGCCACAGATGCTTCTTGGCGGGCTTGGCCGGGTAGTCGTAGAATCCCTTGCCATTCTTGCGGCCCTTGCGGTCGAACTCGTTGACGAGACGGTCCACCAGTTCCACATGGCGTGGATCAACGGCCTTTTCGCCCAGATCGGCAAGCGTGGCTTTCAGGATCTTCTGCGACAGGTCGATGGCCGTTTCGTCGTTGAGCGCCAGCGGACCAACCGGCATGCCAGCCATGCGGGCGGCATTTTCGATCATGGCAGCCGGAACGCCTTCAACCAGCATGTTGTAGGCTTCCGACATATAGCGCAGCACGCAACGGTTCACGTAGAAACCGCGTGTATCATTGACGACAATCGGCGTCTTTTTGATCGCACGGACATAATCGAGCGCGACAGCCAGAGCCTTGTCCGAGGTCTTCTTGCCGAGGATCACTTCCACCAGCATCATCTTGTCGACAGGCGAGAAGAAATGGATGCCGATGAAGTTCTTCGGACGCTTCGAGACTTTTGCAAGGCCGGTGATCGGCAGGGTCGAGGTGTTGGACGCGAAGACCGCCGAAGACTTCAGTACTTCCTCGGCCTTCTCGGTCGCAACGCGCTTGACTTCGCGGTCCTCGAACACGGCTTCGATCACAAGATCGGCGCCATCGAGCTCGGCATAATCCGGCGTTGCCGTGATGAGCGACAGGAGCTTTTCCTTGTCGGCCTCAGTGGCGCGGCCTTTCTGGATTTCCTTGGTGACGAGATCGGCAGTGTGCGCCTTGCCCTTGTCGGCTGATTCCTGATCGCGGTCGATGAGCACCACCGGAATGCCCGCCTTCGCCGTCACATAGGCAATGCCTGCGCCCATGAAGCCAGCGCCGATGACGCCGATTTTCTTGAGCTTTGTCGGCTTTTCATCTGCCGGGCGGCGTGCGCCCTTGTTCAGTTCCTGCAAGGACACGAAGAGCGAGCGGATCATCATGCCGGCTTCGGTCGTCTGGAGGATTTCCGTGAAATAGCGCTGCTCGATTTTGAGGCCGGTATCGAACGGCACCAGAAGCCCTTCATAGACCGACTTCAAAATAGCGAGCGCCGCCGGGTAATTGCCCGAGGTTTCACGGCGCAGAATGGCCGTTGCGGCAGGCCATAGATTGGCGCCAGCGGCTGAATAGATCGCTCCGCCCGGCAGCTTGAAGCCCTTTTCATCCCACGGCTGAACCGGCTTGAGGCCGCCCTTGATGAGCTTCTTGGCGGTTTCGACCAGCTTCTTGGCCGGAGCGATCTCCGTAACGAGACCCATTGCCTTGGCGCGCTGCGCCGTCAGGCTGGAACCGGTCGTCATCATCTGGAGCGCGTCCTGCTGGTTGGCAAGACGCGGAACGCGCTGCGTACCGCCAGCGCCCGGGAACAGACCGACCTTGACTTCCGGCAGAGCCATTTTCACGCCCGGAGCATCCGACACGACACGGGCATGACAGGCGAGCGACATTTCAAACGCGCCGCCCATGCAGGTGCCGTTGATAGCCGAAACCCAGGGCTTGCCGCAGGTTTCGAGCTTGCGGAACAGGCCGCTCATCTTGCCGACATTCTCAAACAGTGACTGTACAGCGGCCTGATGGTCCTTGGCCTTCTGCTTCTGGAAGGTCTTGAACATGCTTTCCAGCATGGTCAGGTCCGCGCCGCCGGAGAAGCTCTCCTTGCCGGATGTTATAACAACACCCTTGACCTTGTCATCGGCAGTCGTTGCGTCGATGATGGCGTTCAGTTCCTGCATCGCCTCGACGGTGAAGACGTTCATCGACTTTTCAGGCATGTCCCATGTGACGAGAGCAATGCCGTCGGCGTCGGTTTCAACTTTGAAATTCGTGTAAGCCATTCGTAAAACCTCCCTCGCCTCAAACGCGCTCGATGATCGTTGCCGTGCCCATGCCGGCACCGATGCACAAGGTCACCAGCGCGGTATTGAGATCGCGGCGTTCCAGTTCATCCAGCACCGTACCGAGGATCATCGCGCCGGTCGCGCCGAGCGGATGGCCCATGGCAATAGCGCCGCCATTGACGTTGATCTTGTCATGCGGAATGTCGAAGGCCTGCATGTAACGCAGGACGACTGCGGCGAAGGCTTCGTTCAGTTCGAACAGGTCGATATCCGAAATCTTCATCTTGGCCTGCTTGAGAAGCTTTTCCGTCACATCGACCGGGCCGGTCAGCATGAGCGCCGGTTCCGATCCGATATTGGCGAAAGCGCGGATGCGGGCGCGCGGCTTGATATCGAATGCCTTGCCTGCCTTCTTGGAGCCAACCAGAACGCCCGCCGCACCATCGACGATACCCGACGAATTACCGGCATGGTGAACGTGATTGACGGTCTCGATTTCCGGATGGGCCTGAATGCCGACAGCATTGAAGCCGCCCATTTCGCCCGGCATAACGAAAGACGGGTTGAGCTGGCCCAGCGCCTGCATGTCGGTTGACGGGCGCATATGCTCGTCATGATCGAGAATGGTGAGGCCGTTCTGGTCCTTGATCGGGATGACCGAGTTCTTGAAGTAGCCCTTTTCCCACGACTTGGCCGCGCGCTTCTGGCTTTCGACAGCATAAGCGTCAACGTCATCGCGGCTGAAACCGTATTTGGTGGCGATCAGGTCGGCGGAAACGCCCTGCGGCATGAAATAGCCGGGGAAGCCGACCGATGGGTCCATGTACCAGGCACCGCCCGACATGCCCATGCCGACGCGCGACATGCTTTCGACGCCGCCTGCGATCACCAGATCGTCGGAACCGAAAGCGACCTTTGCAGCCGCCAGATTGATGGCATCGAGACCGGAAGCGCAGAAGCGCGAAATCTGCATGCCCGGCGCCTTGAAGTCGTAACCAGCTTCGAAAGCGGCGGAACGGGGGATGACCGCCCCTGCTTCACCGACCGGATCGACGCAGCCGAAAATAATGTCATCGACCTTGGCCGTGTCGATACCGTTGCGGTCGCGCAGGGATTCCAGAACCTTCGCGCCCAGACGAACGGCTGGCACTTCATGCAAGGACCCGTCCTTCTTGCCACGCCCGCGCGGTGTGCGCACGTGATCGTAAATATAAGCCTCAGCCATCCTGGGCCCTCCTGTCAACATATTCGCAATTCGACCACTACCTGTGGTCTCTTCACTGAGTTTGTTTGAACCAAATTTGCTTTTGCTAGGCTTAGAGTCAGCTTTTCAGAGTCCATCTACCCCGATAGTCATCTTCGGCAGGCACCATCATTCCTCGTTTTCGTAGCTCCGTCGCCGCCCAACGCATGTCATACTGCCAAGTGTAGAAAAGATCATTCTCCTCTAACTGCTTTCTATGGTGCTTCCAGATATACTGAGCCACATACAAGATGTTCGCTGTACCTCCTGCTGACTTCAAAGCAGCCTGAACCCAATCCACCAAATCGCCTTTTGTAGCCATGCGCCCCTCCTCATTTTGCAGATAATCAAAAAGTGTCCGCGTCGAGCGCCATCATCGAATCCGCACCCGACTGGATACGTGCGAGATGTGCAGCGCTTTCCGGCATGATCCGCTCGAAATAATAGCGTGCCGTGACAAGCTTGGCTTCGAGGAATGCCTTGTTGCCTTCACCCGCGGCCAGCTTTTCTTCCGCGATCTTGGCCATGCGCGCCCACATGAAGCCGAGCGCGACAAGGCCGAACAGATGCATATAGTCATTGGAGGCAGCACCGGCATTATCGGGCTTGGCCATCGCATTCTGCATCAACCACATAGTGGCGGCCTGAAGATCGTTGAGACCCTTCTTCAGATATTTGGTGAAGAAGGAGAGCTTTTCGTTTTCACGATTGCTTTCGCAGAACTCACCCACTTCCTTGAAGAACGCGGTGATGGCGCGTCCACCATTCAGCGCCAGCTTGCGGCCCACCAGATCGAGCGCCTGAATGCCGTTGGCGCCCTCATAAATCATGGCGATGCGCGCATCGCGCACATACTGGCTCATGCCGTGTTCTTCGATATAGCCATGACCGCCGAAGACCTGTTGCGCCATGACGGCGTGCTCAAAACCCTTGTCGGTCAGAACGCCTTTCAGCACAGGCGTCAAAAGCCCGACGAGATCGTCGGCAGCCTGACGCTCGGCCTCATCGCCCGAGCGGTGCGCAATATCGGAGTTGAGTGCCGTCCAGAGGATAAGCGCACGGCCAGCCTCGTTGAAAGCGCGGATATCCATGAGGTTGCGGCGGATATCCGGGTGGACGATGATAGGATCGGCCTTCTTGTCCGGTGCCGCAGCACCCGAAAGCGCACGGCCCTGAATGCGCTCGCGCGCATAAATCACGGCGTTCTGATAGGCGGTTTCAGCAATGGAAAGACCCTGCAAGGCCACGCCAAGACGCGCTTCGTTCATCATGGTGAACATGGCGCGCAGGCCCTTGTTGGCCTCGCCGATCAGATAGCCGGTTGCCTCGTCATAATTCATGACGCAGGTGGCATTGCCATGGATGCCCATCTTTTCTTCGATGGAACCGCATGAAACGCCGTTGCGCTCGCCCGGATTGCCGTTTTCGTCCAGAATGAACTTCGGCACAATGAACAGCGAAATGCCCTTCACGCCTTCCGGCGCGCCGTCGATACGGGCCAGCACCAGATGGATGATATTTTCGGACATGTCATGTTCGCCAGCCGAGATGAAAATCTTCTGGCCGGAAATCTTGTAGCTGCCATCGCCTTGCGGCGTGGCGCTGGTGCGCAGCAGACCAAGGTCCGTGCCGCAATGCGGCTCGGTCAGGTTCATCGTGCCGGTCCAGGTGCCTTCCACCATCTTCGGCAGATAGGTGTCCTTCTGCTCGTCGGTGCCATGCGTCAGGATGGCGGCAATCGCGCCCTGCGTCAGGCCCGGATACATGGTGAGCGCCATATTGGCCGACGACATATATTCGCCGACAGCGGTGTGCAACAGATAGGGAAGCCCCTGCCCGCCATATTGCTCCGGCACGGCAAGGCCGAGCCAGCCGCCTTCACGATAGAGATTATAGGCTTCCTTGAAACCCTTCGGCGTGGTGACCGAGCCATCCGGCGAACGCTTGCAGCCTTCGCGGTCGGCCGTGTGGTTGACCGGGAACAGGGTGCCTTCAGCAAGCTTCGCGCCTTCCGACAGGATCGCCTCGACGACATCGGGCGACGCGTCGGCAAAGCCCGGCAGGTTGTTGTAGCGCTGATAGTTCAGAACGTCGTTGAGAACGAAATTCGTATCCTCAACTGGCGCGCGATAGCTCGGCATAGAAATCCTCCAAATTCACCACCTGAGCCGTTCCGCGATGACTGGAACGAGCCCTTGACCGCGTTTCATGCCTGCATGCCACATTATAGCGAAATGTTGTGACAGCGCGCATGTTGCAGCAAAACCGGATGAATTTCTTCGAAAAACAGTCCTTTTTGCCGCTTTTTTGACCGAGCACATCACGGAATCCGCGTCCACCCCGTCAATTTCGGACCGAAGCTAACCTACTTTGACGTTTCCGTAAACGTCAAAAATTACACAAGTTCGTGCGGGATAAGGAAATTGTATGTAACGGCTTGTTCAGTGCTGATAGTGGACCGGGGGAAAGTATGATAAGCGCCTGCCAGTCAACAACAGGAGTACAGCGGTGAGCGAACTAACCGTAGCGGAAGCGACAGACCAGATTTATGAATCGCTTCGGGCCGATAACCTCGATCTGGACTTGCATATCGCCGCCCTGAAGGCCGCTCTGGAGCGCGCGGGGCTGAAAGAGGCGGTATTCGATCCGGCCAAACTGGTTCAGAACAACCGTTCCGGCAGAAAGCTCATGCAGGCTTATTTTCGCCAGCGCGGCGTTGCGGTCAAATTTGCCGGTTTGTAAAGGCTCGCTCCGGCAAAGCGGCCACAAATGGCGACACCGCGGCAACTTGCTTCTCGCCGTGTGAAAGGCGGCAGAATTGCCGCCTTCCTTTTATGCCCCGGACCTTATCGGGTGCTTATTTGACCCACACGACGCGGCGCGTCTGCGTATCGATCAGGGCCGGCCGATCTTCCACATAGACATAGGAATAGGCCGGCTGGTCGGGCACGGCCACCAGAGGCACGTCTTCGGGAATTATCGTGCCTTCAGCGATCTCCCCCTGGATGACGACCGGATCGACCGGGTTGGTCTCGATATAGGTCACGACTTCATTGGGCACCGGCGGCCCGGCATTCGGCCCCTCGGTATAATAGACGACCTGGCGGTTCTGCATGGATACGATTACCGGCTCGCCGTTGACATAGACGTAGCCGAAATCCGGATTATCCGGGATCGGGTGCACGGCGATTGCGTCGGGCAGAACATAACCATCGCGGATTTCGCCATCAATGACGACAGGGTCCGAAGGATTTGCAATGACATAGTCGCGTGCTGCCTGAGGCACTTCGATAAGCACCCGGTCCTCCGCCAGCGCAAAACCGGAACTGGCGAGAAATACCGCTGCGGTCAGAACAAGAGCCTTTTTCATTTTCAGCCTCACTTTCGCATCAGAGCGGAATGACCCTGATCTGGATCAGATCGGCGCTCTGTCGGTTCGTTGACGCGCGTCCTGAAAGTCGCTTCGGGATGCGCTACGGGTCGCAAGGCTGAAATAACTGGCCTGGGGCGCCTAAGTTCCTGCTGGACGGCACACTTCATGCGACAGGCTGAAACATTAAGGCCAGTGTAGGGGCCGCCCCACCGGGTTCGCTGCCTCCGAGGTCGAGATCAGATCGGCGCCTGTGCCATTCGCGCCAGAATAGCCCGAAGCTCATCGACCGACCGGTCTATCTCGCTCTTCTTCTTCTCAAGTTCGTGGAGCTTTTCCTTGAAGCGCTTGCGCAGCCTCTCGATCTCGGCGGGGTCGGCGATGCCGTTTTCCCACACACTGATCAACTGCCCCATCTCGCCCAGCGTGAAGCCGATGCGGCGCCCGAACAAGATCAGACGCAATCTTGTATGGTCCTTATAATCGTAAAGCCGCGTCACGCCCGCGCGGCGCGGATTGAGCAATCCCTTGTCTTCATAAAAGCGCAAGGCCCGCAACGTCAGATCGAATTCCTCGGCAAGATCACCGATCCGGTATAGTTGACCGCCTGTCTGGTTTTCCTTCCGCGCATTACCACCTGCACCGGTCAGCAGATCCGCAATCGCTACATCTGCCGCCTGCTCCGGCACCTTTGACCGTTCACTCATCTTCTACCCTGTTTCCGCCCCCGGAAACGCCCGGTCACCGCACGCTTGCGCGATGGAACCACCGTTGATGACAGCTCACATGGACATTGCCGTCAGTGCCACAGCTTCGATTTACATTCGCCGCCGCAATTCACCCGCCTATGATGCTTGATTGATCCGCCTTCATGCAGCCTCGGGTCGGGCATGCCAAATTCGGTCCGCTCAACCGTGGGATGTCGTTCAACCCCACGAAAGCATTCACTTAGCCGCATATATTAACGAGTTGTTTACCACGTTTGTACAAATGTAGGCAGAGCAAATTCTTGCCAGTTGCGTTGGCGAAATGTGCCCCGGCGGTCTCTATCATTGGAAAAAGTGAATTTCTCATGGCAAACCCAGATCTGGCGTCAGGTTCACGATCCATCATTGACGAATTGAACGCCCGCCGCGAGCGCCGGGCGCCTTCGCCAGCGATGGAGGAACTCAATCGCACTTTGGCAAGCCTTGAGAAGCGCCTGATGGACCTGGAACAGGATGGCTCCCCCGACATGCGCAATATTCTGCGCTCGGAGCGGCAGCCGGTACGCCATGCGGACGAGACCGTCACGGGCCTTGCCGAAATCGCCGAAAATCTTCGCCGCATGCGCGGAAGCCATGAAGAGCCGCGGCCATATGCATCAAGTGTGGAGGTCAGCCACGCCAGCCGTGAAATGGCCCGCCTTCAGCGCGCCGCAAGCGAAGAAGGCTTCTCGCAACGGGTGAGCGACGACTTCGAACGCATCAGCGACAGTGTGCGCGATCTCGCGGATCGCAGCAGCGAGGCCAATGCGCAGGCGTTGCGCCGCCAGCTCGAAGAGCTCAACCGCACCGTCCGGAGCCTTGCCCGCGAGGAAACCCTGCACCGCCTCAACAATCGCTGGGACAGCTTCGATGCCCGTTTCGAGGCATTCGAGCAGCGCCACAACGCCGTCGATCCAGCGCTGGACGCCATCGGCTCGCGGCTTGAGCAGGTGCGCGATGCAATCGGCACCTTGCCGCAATCGAACCGCCTGAGCGCGATCGAAGAGCGCATTGGCCAGCTCGCGAACTCCATCGAGGAATCGCTGAGCCCGCAACACGCGGCGTCGCTCGAACAGGACCGCCTGCAGCAGATCGACGAGCGGCTGGACGAAATCAGCCGCGCCATCATCGCGACAAGCCGCGCGCAGCGCCCCGATCAGGACGGCGCCCGCCGGTTGGAGCGGATCGAAAGCCGGCTGGCGGAATTGGCGGAACAACTCGCAACTTCGGCAACACAGCAGAACTCCGACGCGCTCTACCGCAAGCTCGGCGAACTTTCCTCGCGTATCGACGGGCTTTCGGGCGGTTCGGCACTGCCGGACGGCGTCATCGACCAGCTGGCGCACCAGATCAACCTGCTTGCCAATCAGGTCGGCAAGGTGATGGAAAATCTCAGCCAGTCCGACTATCACGCGGTTGAAGCACGCCTTGAAGCCATCGGCCAGAAGCTCGAAGCGGCTGAACGCCGTGCAGAAGAGCCGCATCCTTCGGTTCTGGACAAGATCGACCGCCGCTTTGCGGAACTGACCGAGCGTCTCGACGCGCAATATACCACGCAGCATGTCGACACCAGCGCGCTCCATACGCTCGAAGGCCGTATTGACGATCTTTCGCAGCAGATTTCATTGGGCTTCCTTCAGGCGCCTGCCTATGACGGTCCGGGGCTGGACGTGAAGGCGATCCGCAGCCTTGAGGATCAGATTGCGAGTATCGCCCACCATCTTGCGCAACCGGTTGCCGAGATCGCGGAACTGAAGCCGCGTCTCGATTCCATTGAGCGTTCCATCGCTTCCAATCGGGAAACCGTGCTTGATGCCGCGCGTGAAGCAGCCGAAAGCGCGGTTGCACGCGTTCTGCAGCACGGATCGCACAATGACGGCGCGATCGCCCGGCAACTGGCCGAAGACATGAAATCGCTCGAGGCCCTGGCGCGCAATTCCGACGAGCGTAACGGCAAGACATTCGAGACCGTCCACGATACGCTGGTCAAGATTGTCGACCGTCTGGCGCGGCTTGAACAGGACGTCGCCGGGGGATCATCTGGCGAAAAACAGACCTTTGCCAGCCCCCATTCCACTTCGCCGCGCCCGTCGGCACCTCGCTCGCCCGCCGCAGCGGCTGCGGCAGCGGCCTTCGCAACCGTCCAGAGCGAAACCGGCTCCGCCGATATGCGAGCAGGTGACACGGCTGAAAAGTCATCGCTCTTCGGCGGTTTTGCCAGGGCGATACGCGGTCGCCGCGCCGACAAAACCGCCGGAAAGGACAGCGAAACGCTTGAAGCAGGCGGCTTCGATGCGACACTCGACGCGCCCGCCTTCGACAGCGAATTTGCCGCCGTCGAAGCGATCACCCGTAAGGAACCCGAGCTGGAAAGGACCCCATCGCCTCGCCATGAGGGCGAAGGCATGCCCGACCTCAATTCGATCATGAAGCGGGTGCGCGAAGAACGCCGCCAGCGCGAAGACGCCGCCGATGCAGCACTTGCCGCCAACGGCAAGGTGGACTTCATAACCGCCGCCCGGCGCGCCGCCCAGCTGGCCGCTGCCGAGTCCGAACAGCTCCAGAAGGGTGCGGCCAAGCGCACGAACAAGAAGAAATCGTCTGTCGGCGACATGATACAGCGCCAGCGCAAGCCTATCCTGATGGCTATCGGCGCGGTGATGATCGCCATGGCCGGCTTGCAGATCGGTTCCGCTTTCCTCAACCGTGACGAACCGGTGGAAACGGCAATCGATACTGCGCCAGCGCAGATCGACACCACTGCCGCCGACGTCGCGCCTGCGCCCGCCGACGAAATCGCCGCCAAGATCGCGTCCGATACCACCGCCGCGCCAGAGCCAAACGCTGAAACTGCCCCCGCAGCTACGGCTCCGATCACGGAACCGCGCGCAGAAAAAGCTGCGCAGGCGGACGAGCAACAGGCGGCGATGGAAATCCCCACGCGGATCGAACAGCCAGCCGCCGCACCGACCGAAACGGCCGCCCAGCCAGTAAAGCCCGTGGAAACGGCGGCATCGAGCGAACCCCACGCCCAATCTGAGACCCCCATTCCGCCCGTGCCGGAAGAAGCCGGTCCGGCAGCGCTTCGTGAAGCCGCCGCCAAGGGCGACGCGCGCGCGCTCTTTGAAGTCGGCAATCGTTACATGGAAGGTCGTGGCGTTGCCGCCGACTTTGCCAAGGCGGCCAAATGGTACGAGATTTCAGCGGGCCAGGGTTTTGCTCCGGCGCAGTATCGTCTCGGCAACTTCAATGAAAAGGGCCTTGGCATGCCCCGCGATCTGGAGAAGGCCAAGACCTGGTATCAGCTCTCGGCGCAGCAGGGCAATGCGAGTGCGATGCACAATCTCGCCGTCCTTTTCGCAACCGGTGCCAACGGCAATCCGGACAATGCTTCAGCCGTGCGCTGGTTCACCGATGCAGCTGAACTCGGCGTCAAGGACAGTCAGTTCAATCTCGGCATTCTTGCTGCCAAGGGGCTGGGCATGCCGGTCAATCTGGAAGAAAGCTACAAGTGGTTCTCGCTCGCCGCCAATGCCGGCGACAAGGATGCCGCCGACAAGCGCGACCAGATCGCCAAGGCGTTGAAGCCCGAACAGCTCGAACGCGCCAAGGATATTGTGAAGCTGTGGAAGGCGAAGCCGCTCGATCAGGCGACCAATTCCATTGACGTGCCGGACGCATGGACGGAAAGCAAGCCGGTCACCACCGGCTCGGTGGACATGAAGAAGGCCGTTCGCAACATCCAGCTCATCCTTCAGAAAAACGGCTATGACGTCGGTTCACCGGATGGGCTGATGGGCGGCAAGACCCGTGCAGCGATTGCTGCCTTCCAGAAGGCGAACGGGCAGAAGCCCACGGGCGATGTCGACCAGAAACTGGTGCAGCTTCTTCTTGAGAAAAACAAGTAACTCGTTGGAGACATAAGAGTATTTGCAAGGGCGGCATGCTGCCCTTTTTACGTTCCGGCAGCAATCGTCTGAAAGAAGTGACAGGTTGATCCGACTCGTTGAGGCTTATTATCTAGGCCCTATCAACGAGGGGATAGACTATGCTCTTGCATGTAAACAACGACATGGAAAACGGTGTCATCGCGAAAATCCCTCTCGCGCTCGACAAGGATATAAAGAATTTCCAGGGGGACGCGATCGACTTTGAAATTTCCTCCGGCGACAAGCAACTTATCCCTGCCGAGGACATTCATCCCTACAAATCCATTTTCAAGGTTCTCTCCGGCAGTTTTGAACTGAAGAACATCTTCATAGCCGTGTCGTTCAATGCCAATTTCACCACGCCCGACGGCAAGAAAACCTGCCTGACGCGCTCCAGCCCGATGGAAGACTGGAATGTGATGAACGGCAGCTATTATGCCGAAAGCATGAACTGCTTCGGCTTCAAATCCAGCAGCCGCTTTGCCGGAAATTTCAGTGTTAACCTGACCAATCCCTATCTTTACATCATAAAGAACGGCAGCCTGACCGACAGTAAAATGTCGGACAACATTTCAATCCGTGCGCAGTTTTATCCGTCGTCCGGCTATTCGGTCATCACGCCGAAAGAAGATATCAATATCGTCATCAGTAATCGCCAGAACGCAGCTGACTGATTCAAAGCGCATCAGCACCGGAGCCGCTGAAGTATATCCTATATAATCGGTGGGATTATATCGATGAAAGCTGTTTTCTATGATCATTGGCGCTCTTTTTGTTGTTCTCAAACAACAGTTCGAATTTTTCCTTCAATATACTCCTGCAAGGTAACCTTATCGGCAATCGGCATTTGACTTCGCGGCAGCGACAGAGCAAGACATTATCAGGAGTGGCAAGGCTGGAACTCACGAGCGAACTAAAGCCTAACTACTTGTTTTCATGCATTTCCGTGCGCAGAACAGTTTCATAATGTTGCCGGAGATGTTTTGGTAAGCTGAGATATCTTGCGGAGAAACGCGACCGCAAGCAGCTGTATGTCATGCGTTCGTGAAAGCCGGGTTGGGAATTGGGTATTTATCTTCCCATTGCGGAATTATCGGTCAACATGCTGGTTCTTCTCGGCATGGGCGCCGCTGTGGGATTTCTATCCGGATTGTTCGGCGTCGGCGGCGGTTTTCTCATCACGCCACTGCTGATATTTTATAACATCCCGCCTGCAATCGCGGTCGCGACAGGCGCCAATCAGGTCATCGCCTCGTCGGTTTCCGGCGCGCTTGCGCATTTCAAACGTCGAACGCTCGATATCAAGCTGGGCCTGTTTCTCGTGGCGGGCGGCATATTGGGCTCCCTCGTTGGTATATTTGTATTCTCCTGGCTGCGCGATCTCGGCCAGCTGGACCTCATCGTCTCCATTCTCTACGTCTTCTTTCTCGGCACAGTCGGCGGACTGATGCTGGTCGAAAGCCTGCGTGCGCTTCGCCGGGTGAAGAAGGGTCAGGGCGGTGCGGTACGGCGCTCCGGCCAGCACACGTGGATACACCGCTTGCCCTTCAAGATGCGGTTTCGCGCGTCCACAATCTATGTCAGCATCATTCCGGTGCTGGGCATCGGCTTCTTCATCGGCCTTCTTTCCTCGGTCATGGGTGTCGGCGGCGGCTTCATCATGGTGCCGGCGCTCATCTATCTGCTGCATGTTCCGACCAATGTGGTAGTCGGAACCTCGCTTTTTCAGATCACCTTCGTCACGGCGGTAACGACCGTCCTGCAAGCGACGACCAACCAGTCCATCGACATCGTGCTTGCCTTCCTGTTGATGGTTGGCGGCGTGATCGGCGCGCAATATGGCGCACGCGCAGGACAAAAACTGCGCGGCGAACAGTTGCGTCTCCTGCTTGCGCTTCTCGTGCTTGCCGTCGGCCTGCGCCTTGCCTTCGGCCTGTTCGTGCGGCCGGACAATCTGTTCTCCATCTCGATTGCGGATATCTGACATGCGGAGCCTTACGCTTTTCTCCGCATTGTTCCTGCTCCTGACGGCAGGAAGTGCGCTGGCGCAGGTCGATTCCAGCGGCAGTGGCAATACGGTTCCGCAGTTGCAGAACCCGGCGGATGAAACCATCGAAATCGGCCTTTCGACCGAAACCATCGCCATCACATCGAATTTCGGCGGCACCGATCTCACCATATTCGGCGCGCTCGACAATGCCGATCCGTCCATTCAGCGGCAGGGCCGTTACGATATCGTCGTGGTTCTACAAGGCCCGTCCCGCGATCTGGTGGTGCGCAAGAAGGACCGTTATCTCGGCGTGTGGGTAAATGCGGTTTCGGAAACCTTCATGGGCGTGCCGCTCTCCTATTCGCTGGCTTCGACCCGCAACCTGCAGGACATTACGGACGAGAAAACCTATCGCCAGCTTTCGGTGGGGGTGCGTAATTTCTATCTCGTGCCGGAAGATCCCGCCAGCCTGTCGGGCAATATTCCGAGATTCGGCAATGAACTGCGCGAAATGAAAATCCGGCAAGGTCTCTATACGCAGCGCGTCGGTGGCGTGGAGTTCATTTCACGCACATTGTTCCGCGCCACGCTGAACCTGCCCGCCAATGTCCCGGTCGGCCGTCACAAGGCCCGGGCGCTTCTGTTTCGCAATGGCGTTTTCCTGCGGGAAGCCAATGCCAGCCTGGAAATCGTCAAGGCGGGTTTCGAACAGAGCATCTACAACGCCGCCCACCAGAACAGCTTTCTCTACGGTCTGTTTGCGGTTTTCCTTGCCGTCTTCACCGGCTGGTTCGGACGCATTCTGTTCCGGCGGGATTAACCCCCGTAAAGGGCGCCGCGCGCAATCGGATAAACCTTGCCCTGCCCCAGCATATAGGCGCGCAGGGTCTCGTCGGCGAACAGCCCACGGAATGCGCGATCCAGAATATTGAGCGCGCCCGTATAGGCCCCGAAAGCCGGCATGATAAGCCTTTCGCCGTCGCTCACAAAACAGGGGCGCCTCACCGACCGGCCGCGCCTGACGATGCGGGCGGCGGGATGAAGGTGGCCTGCAATCTCGCCCTGTCCCGCCTTGCGTGACGGCTCGTGCCGGAAAGTGAGCGGCCCGGCTGCCAGTTCCTCCACGCAATCGCCCGGCAGATCGACCGGGCGATCGGGATCATGATTGCCGGTAATCCAGAACCAGTCGCGATGCTCCATCAGCGACTTCAGCCGGATGGCATAAAGCGACGGCAGGCGTTCGCTGGCCTTGGCATCGTGAAAACTGTCGCCGAGGCTGATGACGGTTCGCGGCTGATAGCGCGCGATTGCAAGCGCCAGCATGTCGAGCGTTGCTGCCGTATCGTAGGGCGGGATAAGCTGGCCGCGCCGGGCAAAGGACGAGCCTTTTTCCAGATGCAGGTCGGAAACGATGAGTATATGCAGGTCGGGCAGGAACAGCGCGCCGGATGGATCGCATAGAGCCGCGACGCCGCGCACTTCGGCATGGGCCATATTGTAGGCCTCTCCATTTCCCCACACCGCAGTCTTCATTGCATTGCTTCCCTGATCAGATCGTCCGCAGCTTCTTCAAGCAGCATTTCATCGCCCTCGCCTGCCACGCGCTCGCGCCCGATTTCGAGCATCACCGGCAGCGCCAATGGCGAAATCCTGTCGAGCGGCTTGTGCAGCAGATGGCCTTTCACGCGCGCCAGCATGTCGCCGAGACGCTTGATATCCAGAAGTCCGGTCGCTGCGTCCGCGCGCGTCGCCTGCAACAGAATGTGGTCCGGTTCGTGGGTCCTGAGCACGTCATAGATCAGGTCGGTGGAAACCGTAACCTGACGGCCTGTCTTCTCCTGTCCCGGATGACGGCGTTCGATAAGCCCGGAAATCACGGCGCAATTGCGGAAAGTGCGTTTCAACAGGTAGCTTTCATCAAGCCATGCTTCGAGATCATCGCCCAGCATGTCCTCGTCGAACAGGCGGGTGAGGCTGAGTTTTCCCGTGCCGATCATCGCGCCCATATCCTTGAGGCCCCAGAGACCCAGCGAATAATCAGTGGCGACAAAGCCAAGCGGATGCGCGCCCATGCGCTCCAGACGGCGCGTCAGCAACATGCCGAGCGTCTGGTGCGCCAGCCTGCCCTCAAACGGATAGGCGACCATGTAGAAGCGATTGCCGCGCGGAAAGGTTTCGATCAACAGCTCATCCGTTGCTGGCAGCACGGATTTCCATTGCTGCACTTCCAGCCATTCCCGCACCTGTTCCGGCAAAAACTGCCACCGTGTGCGATCGGCAAGCATGGCGCGCACCTGCGCGGCGAGATAGGTGGAAAGCGGAAACTTGCCGCCTGCATAGACGGGAATTTTCGCGTCCTGCCCCGCAGCATTGGAGGCGATGCATTCGTTTTCGCGGATGCCTTCGAAACGCAGCACCTTGCCCGCGAAAAGGAAAGTGTCGCCTTGCGTCAGCGTTTCCAGGAAATATTCCTCGATGCGGCCAAGGACTCGTCCGCCCCTGGCATTTCCGCCCTTTCCTCCGCGTGTAAGCCGCACATTCAATTCCGGCGCTTCGACGATCGTGCCAATGTTGAGCCTATATTGCTGCGCGATGCGCGGATTGGACACCCGCCATGTGCCGTCCACCGTCTTGCGGATTTTCGCAAACCGCTCATAGGTCTTGAGCGCATAGCCGCCCGTCGCCACGAATTCCAGAATGCGGTCGAACGTGTCCCGCGGAAGGGTCGAATAAGGTGCAGCACTTAGCACCTCACGATAAAGCTGATCGGCATTGAAAGGTTCGGCACAGGCCATGCCGAGGACGTGCTGCGCCAGCACGTCCAGCGCGCCGTTGATCAAGGGCGGCGTGTCCTGCGCGCCCAGATAATTGGCGTCGAGTGCGGCACGGCACTCCATCACCTCGAAGCGGTTGGCGGGCACGAGAATGGCCCGGCTTGGCTCATCCATCCGATGGTTGGCGCGGCCGATACGCTGCGCAAGGCGGCTCGCGCCCTTTGGCGCGCCCACATGGATGACCAGATCGACATCGCCCCAGTCGATCCCGAGATCGAGCGTCGAGGTCGCAACGACAGCGCGCAATGTGTTGGCGGCCATGGCCTGCTCGACCTTGCGACGCTGGCTTGCATCAAGTGAGCCGTGATGCAGCGCAATCGGCAGCGTGTCCTCGTTGATCCGCCAGAGCTCCTGAAACAGCATCTCCGCCTGGCTGCGCGTATTGACGAACAAAAGCGTCGTCTTGTGCTGACGGATCGCCTCGTAAATATCGGGTATCGCGTAGCGCGAGGAATGTCCCGCCCATGGCACACGCTCCTCGGAATCGAGAATGGTGATCTCGGGCTTGGCACCGCCATCGACCGTCACAAGGCCAGCCATGGAGCCGGTGCCATCCTGCTCCACCAGCCAGCGGCGCAACTCATCGGGCTCCGCCACCGTGGCGGAAAGGCCGATGGTCTGCAATTGTGGTTGCAGGCGGCGCAGCCGCGCCAGCCCAAGCGCCAGAAGATGCCCGCGCTTGGAAATCACCAGCGAGTGCAACTCGTCCAGCACCACATAGCGCAGCCCCTTGAAGAACTGTTCCGCACCCTTGGATGCGATCAACAGCGCAAGCTGCTCAGGCGTCGTCAGCAGAATGTCCGGGGGAGCCAGCTTCTGGCGCTGGCGCTTGTGCGCTGGCGTGTCGCCGGTGCGCGTCTCGATGGTGATGTCGAGGCCCATTTCCTCGACGGGCACTGTGAGATTGCGATGAATATCGACCGCAAGCGCCTTTAGCGGCGAGATATAAAGCGTATGCACGCCGCGCTTCGCCATACCCGGTTTTTTTCGGCCATTTCGTTCCAAGTCCACCAGCGCAGGCAGAAAGCCAGCCAGCGTCTTGCCCGCTCCGGTCGGCGCGATCAGAAGCGTGGACTGCCCCTGTTCGGCACGCGCCAAAAGCTCCAGCTGATGCGCGCGCGGCGACCAGCCCTTGGCCGCAAACCATTCGAGAAAACGGTCCGGCAAGGGGAAAGCGGCAGATGCGGCGGCGGGTTTCAGGTTCAGTGTCACACCGCCAATCTAATCGCAGCAAGGCAAGCCGCCAAGATGTTTGTTCACTTTTGTTCTCATTTTGTCAGCAGCAAAGGGTTCCCTCCCTTTGCGTCGCAAACTTCGTGACCTATCTTGAAGCCATGCGCTTCAATCAGCTTCTTTGCTCCTCTCCCAAAGGCCTTTATTGCCCGCCCGGCGATTTCTACATCGATCCGGTGCGCCCGGTGGAACGCGCGCTCATCACCCATGGGCACTCCGATCACGCACGCTCGGGCCACTCGCATGTGCTGGCAACTCCCGAAACCCTCGACATCATGGCGCTGCGCTACGGCGCAAACTTCGCGGAAGCGACGCAACCGATACACCTCGGCGAGAGCCTGACGATCAACGGCGTCCGGATAAGTTTTCATGGTGCGGGCCATGTGCTTGGCTCGGCCCAGATCGCGGTGGAAATGGACGGCGTCCGCATCGTCGCTTCCGGCGATTACAAGCGCGCAGCCGATCCGACTTGCGCGCCTTTCGAACCTGTCGCCTGCGATGTCTTCATCACCGAAGCAACCTTTGCCCTGCCGGTATTTCGTCATCCGGAGGCATCCCACGAGATCGCGACGCTTCTCAAATCAATCCGGCAATTTCCCGAGCGTGCGCATCTTGTCGGGGCTTATTCGCTGGGAAAAGCACAGCGGGTCATCAAACTCATACGCAATGCGGGCTATGCCGAGCCGATCTACATTCACGGCGCGCTGGAAAAGATCTGCGAGTATTATCAAACGCAAGGTATCGATCTCGGGCCTCTCGAACCGGCGACACTGGAACGCAACGAGGCACAGCCGGATTTTGCAGGAAAGATCATCGTCGGCCCGCCATCGGCGTTTTCCGACCGCTGGGCGCGGCGGTTTCCCGATCCCGTTCCAGCCTTCGCCTCCGGCTGGATGCGCATTCGCCAGCGCGCCAGGCAGCAAGGCGTGGAACTGCCGCTGATCATTTCCGACCATTGCGACTGGGATGAGCTGACGGCAACCATAACGGAAATCGCTCCCGCGGAAGTGTGGGTCACACATGGGCGGGAAGAAGCCCTTGTTCGCTGGTGCGAGTTGCAGAACATAGCGGCAAAGCCGCTGCACCTCGTCGGCTATGAGGATGAGGGCGACTGATGCGCGCTTTCGCCGAACTTCTCGACCGGCTGGTTCTGACGCCGCAGCGCAACGGCAAGCTGCGATTGCTCATCGACTATTTCCGCACCGCGCCGGATCCTGATCGCGGGGTGGCGCTGGCCGCGATCACCCGCGATCTTGAACTGCAAAGCGTAAAACCGGCCATGTTGCGGGCGCTCATCGCCGAGCGGACAGACCCGACATTATTTGCCTATTCCTACGACTATGTCGGTGACCTTGCCGAAACGATTTCGCTGATCTGGCCCGGCCCCAGCGAAACGGCTCCGGGCACCGATCTGCCGCTTGGCATTCTGGTGCACGAATTACAGAATGCGTCGCGCCGCGAAGGTCCGATGCTCGTAGCCGGGTGGCTCGACATACTTGGCATTTCTGAACGTTACGCGCTGTTGAAGCTTGTCACCGGCGGCCTGCGCGTCGGTGTTTCCGCCCGTCTCGCCAAACAGGCCCTGGCGGATTTCGGTGGCGTCGACGTCGTGGAAATAGAAGAACTCTGGCACGGCCAGTCACCGCCCTATGAAGCGCTTTTCGCATGGCTGGAAGGTCGCGGTGAAAAACCGGCAGCCACCGCAGCCGCGCCGTTTCGCCCAGTCATGCTGGCGACGGCCCTTGATGAAGCGGAAATTCCCGCGCTCGACGCATCCGCCTTTACCGCCGAGTGGAAATGGGACGGCATTCGCGTTCAGGCCGTCGCCGAAAACGGTATACGCCGTCTCTATTCACGCACCGGGGACGATATTTCCGGCGCGTTTCCGGATATTCTGGAAGCCATGGATTTCGAAGGTGCAATCGACGGCGAGTTGCTCGTCGGCCATCACGGCGAAACCGGCATAGAAACCGCTACCTTTTCCGACCTCCAGCAAAGGCTGAACCGCAAGACCGTAAGCGCAAAGCAGCTACGCGACTATCCGGCTTTCGTGCGGGCCTATGACCTGTTGCAGGAAGGCAACCAGCAGACCGGCACCGATCTGCGCGCCCTTCCCTTCTTGGAGCGCCGTGCCCGCCTGCAAAGTTTCGTCAGCAGGCTCGATCCACGCCGGTTCGACCTCTCACCCGTCCTGCCTTTCGCCGACTTTGGGGAACTGGCGCGGTTTCGCGCCAATCCGCCCCATCCGGTCATCGAAGGCGTCATGCTGAAACGCCATGACAGCGCCTATCTTCCCGGCCGCCCCAAGGGGCCGTGGTTCAAATGGAAGCGCGATCCCTTCACCGTCGATGCGGTGATCGTCTATGCCCAGCGCGGACATGGCAAGCGGTCCAGCTATTATTCCGATTTCACCTTTGCTGTCTGGACAGGGCCGGAAGATGAACCCGTGCTCGTGCCGGTCGGCAAGGCCTATTTCGGCTTTACCGACGAAGAACTGAAATTGCTGGACAAGTTTGTGCGCGAGAATACCACCGAACGCTTCGGGCCGGTGCGATCCGTACGCGCCGAACCCGATCATGGGCTTGTGGTGGAGGTCGCCTTTGAAGGCCTTAACCGCTCCACGCGCCACAAATCGGGCGTCGCCATGCGCTTTCCGCGGTTCTCGCGGCTTCGCTGGGACAAGCCGCCCCGCGAAGCGGACCGGCTTGAAACACTGGAAAAACTGCTGACCTGATTATTCGGCCGCCGTGGAAACGCGGATTTCGTAGATGTTGACCGGCTTGCCGGAACCGCTGAGGTCCGAATTGACCGTGATCGTGCCTGCACGGCCTGCCTTCTTGCCCGATGGCATATCCATGTCGAAAAGGAAATCGCTCGCGGAATCGCGCACGTCATAGCGCCTGCGTCCGCAATCGCCGAGACCGCCGAAATCGCAGTTGACCGACATCTGGGTCATCTTGCCATCATCAGCACGCGCCACGATATCGAAGGTCGCCGTCTTGCCCGCCAGTTGATCCAAAATGCCTTCACCCACATCGAATGTGACCGTATCTTCAGCACCGGCGGATTGGATACGGGCAAAACTGCGCGTGCCCTCCTGCCTGATTTCAGCCGTGGCGCGCCCCTTGACGGACATGCGTGTGGCCTCAGAGGGCTGGAAGATGGTTATCCATTTCAACCCGCCCGGCTCCTCGCCTTCTTTCAAAGGCGCAATATTGCCCTCGCCATGCAGCGGAT
This sequence comes from Ochrobactrum sp. AP1BH01-1, assembly GCF_018066705.1. NCBI lineage: Bacteria > Pseudomonadati > Pseudomonadota > Alphaproteobacteria > Hyphomicrobiales > Brucellaceae > Ochrobactrum > Ochrobactrum sp. AP1BH01-1. The sequence goes on from NZ_JAGPOU010000001.1 coordinate 858,376, forward strand.
TGTTCGCCGGTCCGCGGCTCAGATCGATAAAGCTGTTATAAAGCGAATAGCCGATAAAAGCCGCTACTGCGAGCACAAGCGCCGGAATGCCGTAGCTGTAGAAAGGCGAATGGCGCTTCTTCTTCCGGCGATCCTTCCGCAAGACGCCGCCTTCATAGCCAAGGTCTGAATTGCTGCGCTTCTTCTGCCGCGAAGTCGAACGAATATCGCCGGTATCGAGCGCGGGCGATGTTTGCTCCACCCTGTCGCCCAAAACCGGGTCTTCCCTCAGCGGAGCATCGAGCGTCGGCTCGTGACGAGCGCTCTTATCTTCACCAGTCTTGAATTCCTGTTCGATGCCGGAGATTGCGTCCTTCAGCTTCTGGCGACGCTGTTCCTTTTGCGCGTCGCTGAGCGCGGTGTTCGTCGCGAGCGCGCGCTCATGCGCACCCCAGGCCGATTCATAGATTCGCTGGCGGGTCGCCGGATTATATGCGTCAGCCTTGGCAAATGCATTCCTGATCGCGCGCTCGATACTTTCCAAAGGCTGCTCTTCCCTTGTTCGTTTTTCCCGCCGTTTCATCACGCCCTCAACAGGAGCTGGCGGTTCCCGATGCAGACGATTTCATAAGCCTCAGCGAAATTAACGTCTGAATCAAGGCATTTACCTGTTCATCACCCGCTTTGACTAGCCGATAAGCTTAACAGAGACACCAAATATTAACTCTGAATGCGGTTTTCCCCCATCCGTATAGTTCTGCAATACCAAACTGCACCCATTGCAGGTGCGCGAAACATCCTCAACTATAGCGGCGATTCCTTTTGGAGGTGGCGCCATAAAGAGGGAATCCCATATAGACCCGGTTCGGCATGTTCTATTGCAATGTCCGAAAGATGACTGACGACGACAGACCGGTTCGCACGCTTTTGATATTGCCGTTGGGCATGGAGATGCTAGAACTATTACGTTTACGGAAACGTCAATCATGGAGGACGATTGAAGATGGCCTTGCCGGATATTCTGAAAAGCAGATTGCGCATCCCGGTGGTGGGCGCTCCCCTATTCATCATTTCGCATCCGGCTCTGGTTATGGCGCAGTGCAAGGCAGGCGTCGTCGGTTCGTTTCCCGCGCTCAATGCCCGTCCTGAAGCGCAGCTCGACGAGTGGCTGGCGGAGATCACCGAAGGGCTTGCCGCTTACGACAATGCCAATCCGGACCAGCCATCGGCACCTTTTGCCGTCAATCAGATCGTGCACCGTTCCAACAAGCGCCTTGAGCACGATCTCGGCCTTTGCGTGAAGTACAAGGTGCCGATCGTCATCTCCTCGCTCGGTGCCGTGCCGGAGGTGAATGCGGCAATCCATTCCTATGGCGGCATCGTCCTTCATGACGTCATCAACAACCGTCACGCCAATTCGGCGATCCGCAAGGGTGCGGATGGCCTCATCGCGGTGGCGGCGGGAGCGGGCGGCCATGCGGGTTCGCTGTCGCCCTTCGCGCTCGTGCAGGAAATCCGCTCCTGGTTCGACGGCCCCCTGCTCCTTTCAGGCGCCATCGCCAATGGCGGCTCGATCCTGGCCGCGCAGGCCATGGGCGCCGACCTCGCCTATATCGGCTCGCCCTTCATTGCCACGACGGAGGCGCGTGCAACGGATGCATATAAGCAGATGATCGTCGATTCGACTTCATCCGACATCGTCTATTCAAACTACTTCACCGGCATTGCGGGCAATTACCTGAAGCCGTCCATCGCCAATTCGGGCATGGACCCCGATAACCTTCCGGAAGCCGATCCTTCCAAGATGGATTTCGAGACGGCGCAACACGAAGGCGCCAAGGCCTGGAAAGATATCTGGGGCTGCGGCCAGGGCATCGGCGCGATCCATGAAGTTGCACCTGCCGGAAAACTGATCGATCGCCTTGAGCGGGAATATAAGGAAGCGCGCCAGCGTCTCTGCGAGGGTACATGATTCCCGGCTTATTTCGGTACCGCGCTGGCGAGACGGCTGGCGCGGGACCCTTACCGTTCACATTCACAATGCAATGCCGTTTGCATCTGTCAGAATGGCCTTGTTTCCACATTGCCGGATGCCTGTGATGTCCGTGCTGTAAAAGCTTTTGAACAAACATAGAGATTGTTTGATTTGGGCCTTGCTTTCCTCCCTGCTTTTGGTTATCAGCGCACCGTCCAGCCGGAAACGGTTGGCTTCCTTCGGGAAATTGGAACGCAACGTTCCGGGCCGCTTTAGCTCAGTTGGTAGAGCACATCATTCGTAATGATGGGGTCGCGTGTTCGAGTCACGCAAGCGGCACCAAAAACTCCTTAAAATCCAAGCATTTAATGACATTAGGGCAAGCGCATATGCGGAATGCCATTTTCGCGGAACCATTATGGAACCACACTGAAAAGTGTTCCCATATTGCGCAAACCTATCTTTTCGCCCCCCCCCAATCCGTTTACGTTCTCACGATGAATAAGCGCGCCGATCTAATTTTACGGATCACCTTCATTCTGTTGCCCGCTGTCGTGATTGCGGGGATCATTGCAAAGGCGTTCGGCCTCGACCGATGAAGCAACAAACGCCCCTCCCACCGCTGCGCACCAAGCTTGCGCGATGAGGCTTGCTTGCATCGGAGAAAGCTCGACCCGTTGCCCTTCCACCTCAACGAAAATATTGCGGCCCTCACGAATAGGGTGAAGGCCGCGAATGAGTGAAATCGTTGGCGTCATCTGTGGAAAAGCCACCCCCAGATTTTGAGACTGTTTTCATATAACGAGGCAAAACCAACAATGATTGCTAGGACAGTAATCGCCATCCATTTCACGACATGCCCCATTGTGCGCACAGTTGCATAGAACTTCATCGCATCTTCGAGCGTATCGATATCGTCTTCGTCCAGTTTGGACAGAAATTCTTTTGTCCGGTCTGGAAGCTCGTTCATGCGGTTGACGGTAGGTGCTTCTGTGTCCATTGGCGTCATGCCTTCCACCCGCACATTTTTGCGCCTTTTTCATTATGAGCCAGCATCGCGGATACCTCTCGATCAGTCATAGCCGCCAATGCGGCAGGGGATGGCCGCAAAGGACTCGCGACCAGACAGAATGAGCCTTGCGGGCTGGCACAGGCCGAGAGTGCGCAGAGAGCGGCCAGAGCAATTACCTTGACCATTTCGACAGCCTTTCCCGGTTTGTCTGAGGCTCGCGACCAGCCACAGCAGCGTCAATCTCATCGGCAAAGCTCTTAGCTGAGGTGTTTGCTTCGGTCTGGCGGGATTTCTCCACGCCTTTGCCGTCGCTTCGACCTTTGAAATAAACGCCAAGAACGCCGAACGCTCCGGCGATGACATAAATCAGCCAGGCAGGAGCGCCGCCGACCAGCGATAGGATGAGCTCAACCATTGCGCTGCTCCTTCTTGGCGGGTGCTTTGTTTGGGATCAGCCAGACTAGCAGCGCAGTAAACGCGGCAACGATGGCGTTTGCGGTCGCGTCGTCAACTCCCAGATCGATGCCGAAGTACGAGCGAATGAAAGCCAGGATTGCCATGACAACAGCGGCGAGAAACTTGTTATACTTGCTCACGGGGTTTCCCTTTGAATACGGCCGCAATTGCAGCGATTAGCTTCACAACCAGCGCGGCGAGTCCGCTGGGTTGCGGCGCTGGATCACAGGTCGGAGGAGAACTTGGGGCTTCCGGGGGCTTACTTGGACCCTCTGAGGGCGATGCATTGCCGACACCATACCCTTCGGCTCGCAAGGCATCGTCATAATCCCGGGCATACCCGGCGATCAACGCCGCGCTATCCAAGCCATTGATGACCCGGCGCGCATTGGTGAAATCTGATTTCTGGAGAGTGATGAAGTCCGATAGTTTCGCACCGGTATAGTTGCCCTCAACCATGTCTTTGATGACAGCGTGGGCGGCTTCAGCGGGATCTACAATCTTGTCCGGATTGCTTTCCAGACCCACGCGGCGGAAGTTCTTGCGCCCTGTACGCTGCTCATACCCGCCGCCACGATATTTATAGCCGTCGCCTTTCTGCGTATTGCCAAGCTCAGCGGCCTTCTTCGGGTTGCCGAGGCCGTATACACGTTCAGCCAAGGCTTGAGGATTTCCGGCCAGCGTCTGCGCTTCAGCCTTCGTGACCTTCGCGGAATGCTTGGCTCCGAACACCTCAAGGATGCGTTCGGCCCGATAGTTCATGTTTTCGCGGACGGGCTTCATTTTCCCGCCCGTCTCATGTCGAACCGTCGCAAGGACGTAGGCGAGTTGGTTTCGCAATAGTCCACGCTCTCGCCCCAACTCAATCAAGAGGCGGGTATCGCCAGCGGTCATATTCATTGGTTTTACCTTTCAGGCACAAAAAAACCGCCTCGAGGGCGGCGGATATCGTAGGATTTTGCGAAATGTCAGAGCTTCGCGGCCTCGCGCCAGAAGTCGTCCCGCTGCTCCAGCGTCCAATTCATCGCCTGTCGAACCACGTCCGTCAGCCAGTGCAAGCGATTGAAGTTCTGAGCGCCGACAACGAACATCTGAGCGTTGAACTTGTCGTCTTCCGTTGGAAGCTGATCGATGATGGCTTGCAATGGTGCCGGGATAACCCCGCCCTGCATTGCCGCAAGAGCTTCTTCCTTGCTGATGATCCCGATAACGGCCAGATATTGGAAGAACTGGCGTCGGCTGATTTCGTCGGGAGCGGGCTCTGGCCCCGGGTCAGGTTTTGAATACTCTAGAATGGGGCCATAATTGCCGCTTAACGCATCATCCCACAGTTTCCGCCCTTCTGGGGTATCGTAGTTGTCACGGATGCAAACCGGTATCGTTCCCAAATCTGAAGTTACGACTACCCCGCCAAGAATGGTGTGTTCCGCATCCAGCCACTTCAGTTCAATGACGTTTTCGATAATCATCACGCGATCCTTTTCACCAAAGTAGCGTTTCCTGGGCTAAGGGTCGCCCCGACCACCTGCCACGTCCCGAAGCCAATACCGCCACTATTGGCAGTAGTTCCCGCCAAATCCAGATCGGACCCCGCGACAGTGCTGTACGGCTGAATGGTCCCTTGTAGAATTTTCTTTGCGAATGCGTACCCGCCAACAGGCAGTGTTTCCGCAAGCATGTAGTCTTTTGTTCTGGCGTAAGATTGGCTGTCTACGTAAGTCTTGACATTGCCCATGCCGCTGACCTCAAGCCAGCCGGGGATATTAACTTTTCCAGAGCTGAATGCCTCCAGTATTGCACTGCCAGAATAGCCATTAGCAACGCGCCACCCGCCATCAACCGTGTCAGAAATGTTTGCTTCCATCCGATAGCCGATAACAGCCCCCGGAGAAATCATGTAAATTTTCGGTATTACTGCGCGGACTTCGAAAGTAGAGATAGTTCTTAATGCGCCAGTTAATACGCCGCCACTGAGATTAAGCTTTCCGTCCAATGCATTCTGCGTGGCTGTGCTGATAGGCTTATTGGCGTCAGACGTGTTGTCAACATTACCAAGTCCAACGTCTGCCTTGACGATCCAGCTTTTGATCCACGTTTTTATGTTCCCCCATGTAATTTTATACATGGTCGAACCGCCAGCCTCGACACCCGCAACAAAATCACCATCTGCGGGCGTGGCTTTACCGTTTGCGGCGGCGACTGTCGCCCCAACACTGGTCAAATTAATCAAGGCTTTGACCTTTGACCAAAGCACCCGCTTTAGATTACCCTCATCTTCGCTATCGGTCACAACTAAACCGTCAGCATCAACAGGGGCGTCTTTCAATGGTGAAGCGAGAATATCAGCGCTGGCAATAGCGCCTAGATTTTCGCGTGCGTCTGTCGCGTTTGTTGCACCTGTTCCGCCAGCGGTGATTGGTCGAGCATTATTCGCGTCTGCTGTAAGATCATCGACCAGTGCATTGTACGGCGCACTGCGGATAGTCGTGTCCGGCACACCTTTGGTCCCGGCTGGCGGGGTATAGACGCCATCTGTTCTTGGCATGGCATTCTCCATAGAAAAAGCCGCCCAAAATGGACGGCTGACAATCTCGACTTTAAGTAGCGACTCAGCTTCTCTAGCACCGCAACTTTTTGGGGAGGCTAAAATGAGTGCATACGTTGTAGCGTACGATCTTAAAGAGCAGGGCCAGAACTACGACTGCATTATCGAGAAGATAAAATCGTACGGAACTCACTGGCACATGCAGAAGTCTGTTTGGATAGTCGTAACTTCTGACACATCCGAGAAAATCTACAACAAACTGCAACCATGTCTTGATGACAACGACCGATTGTTTGTTGGAGAATTAACCAGTGACTGCACTTGGTCAAACGGTTACGGAGATAAAGTTACTGCTTGGCTCACTAAAAATCTTTAGCATTAACCTACCGGCTCTTTAGGAAACTCTTCCGGTTTGGCTCCGGTCACTATGTACAGCGAGAATGCCTCCGCCCGTTCAACCACCTTCTCGGGACTTCCTTGGAAATCTTTGAGGGCAAGGCGGAGGCATTCGAGACGAAGTTCACGTTCAGACATTTCCAGATCCTCTTTTTTAATGCGTGGCTCGCGGCAAGCTTTTTCTGTTGCGCTCGCCTCAATCTTTCTCGCTTCACTGTCTGACATGGATACTTCCCTTTTCTTCAATGTTGAGGCATGGTGGCCGCCATGAGCCGTATCGCCCAAATCGCCTGTGTCGTTATTTTCATCGCCTTGATGGTTGCAATCCATCAGGGTTTTTTGTCGTTGCAGAACTGGTTTTCCGGAGATTTCCCAGTCGGCTTTGGAGTTGGCGTAATTTTCACGCTTGGTCTGGTTTTTCTTATCCAGAAGTTAGAAACCGGAAGAAATACGGGCAGCGTTCAATCCGGAACTGAGAAGAAGCATTCGCGCGACATTATCGATCTTTGACGCCGGTAGCTGCCCTTGACGGGCCTGAAGCCTCATAATGGCGTCTACAACTGCCTCACGATTTCCTGCAATTGCTTCGGCCAAGCTGGCGTTGTTCGCGCCTCGGCTGTTTTTCAAAATGCTACCCGCTACCTTTTCGACGGCCCGAACTGCCGCTGACCGCGCCGCGCCCATCGTACCCCCAGCCATAGTCGCTTCTCTCATTCCAAATTTCGGTGCAGCTTCCGCGCCAAGTTCTTGCATGGCAGCATTTCGAGCAGCTGTCTCACTGTTGCGGGTAACAATCTGGCTTGTATCTGCAAAACGCGCTTCCCGGTCGAGCAGGTTCAATGCCCGCTCAGCACGATCCGGCCCGAACAGCATACCGATGCGATCCCGGTTCCAGTCGCCCTCTCCCTTCAGGACGTTTTTCAACGCAACAACGTCATTGGCTTTCGTTCCTACCTGCCGATCAATATCTGCGCGTGCCGCCTGCTTCATGCGGAAAGTTTGCGCCGAGGGGCCGACCATCAATCCTTCAGGATTGACACCCTCGACTATCGCCTGCCGCAATTCGTCGGGTCGCAAGGCTTCGCGGCCACTATCGAGCGCCTTTACGCCCATGCGAAGACCTTCATTCTGGCGAGCGAGTTCCTGAAACTGGGCATCCGCCATTTTGATACCGGGAACGTTGCGGGCAAGCGTATCATCAATCTGCTTCCGCGCATTTGTATAGACCTGAATAGCCTGCGGGTTGGTTTCGGTCGCAAGACGCCCGTCAATCGCATTTCTCGTTTGAAATAATGTGTAAGGGTTGCTGTCCAGCGCGTCGCCCTGTGGAATGTTCAGCCAACTGCGGATTTCCTTCGCGGCTTTCTGGGCTGGACCGCGCATTTTGAATGCCTGCCCTTCCAGTTCATTTGCGAGTATCGTCGTATCAACCGGCAGTGCCTGCCTGAAGGACTCCCCGTAGGCGGGACCAACGGCGCGTTGCCCTTCCCGGATTGTGTCATTAATCGCTCGTGGATTGGAAACCGGACCAAGTGCATCATCCAGCCCGCTGATAACACGCTGATTTGCTCCAGCGTTGCGGCCCGCGATAGCATTGCGAACGATTTCCTGAGCGCGTCCCGGCGTAGCTGCCAGCGCACCGGCCTGGCGCTGGAGGTTAGGGCCGAGGTCCATCAGCATTGCATCAGGCCCCAAATCGGCCAATTGCGTTCGAACGCCGATTGCATCCAGACCGTCCGCGCCAATCGCACGATTGAGTTTAGAGAGCGCCGAGGGTGTCATGTTGGCGGATTTCGCGGCGGATCGTGCGGCAAGCACGTTACCGACCTTGCGAGCACCGGCTCCGACCATTTGCCCGACCGCTGGACCAGCGAGCCCAGACGCCAACCCAGCACCAAATCCCCACTTCATCGCTTCCGGATCAAAGTCTGATCGGATAGCACTATCCGCTGTACCCAATGTCATGCCAGACGCACCGGACGCCAATGAGCGCGCCAACAAACCACCGCCGCCAGCACCGAATGCAGCCGGTGCAGCCATGATCAGAGGTGCTGTACCAGCAACTCCACCGGCAATGCCCACTCCGGTTTGAACATAAGGATGCTCCCTACCGAAAGCCTCGTCCTTGCCTTTCTGGCTGGCGAGTGCGTTTTCATAGCGCTCGCTCCAAGTATCGCCGGGAATGACATTGCTACCGATAGGCGTCTTATCCAGTGCCGCATCAATCGCAGCGCCAGCCTTGCCCAGCAAAGGCCCAACGACTGGAGCGCTCGTAATGAACGTTCGCATCACATTGTCAGCATTCACGCTGCCGTCATGGCCGATCACTTCCTTTCGCCAGTTCGTCGGGCCAACCGTGCCGTCATTTTCAAAGGACTGACTGCCGCCTTGACCGCTGGAGAAACTGCGGTATGCGTTGAGTGCCGAATTCTGGTCTGGAGCATCGACTTCATAGGTCTTGCCGTCAGAGCCTTGGATTTCAAAGATTGCCATTATGGTTTCACCCTGATTTTCACGCCGCCGCCAACATCGTTCCAGCCGCCTGTTGCCTTTTGAGTTTCCGATTGAAACTGCTTGAACAACTCATAGGGATTTGGGAGTTGGGAGATTTGCCTGTCAGCATCCTGCCAAGTGATATCCCCGCGCTGAGCCTGACGGGCGATTTCAGCGGCATTGATCTTGTTTTGGGCTACGGCCTTCATCGTGTTGGCGATAATTTCATTGCCGCCTTGCGTATTGCGGAGGTTCGGCAGGCTCTGGAGGAACATCGCCACGTCACGATCAGACGACGAACCGGAGCCAACAGCCCGCATTTGAGGAGCAAGGCGAGAGGTGATCGCCTCATACGCCTGAATGTCATTTAGCCCATCAATTTTGATACCAAGGGCATCAGCGTAGGGGCCGATAGCTGCTAACACCTGAGCACCTTTGCCCGTTCCTATCTGGGTGCCAAGGTCGAGCAATTGCTGCATATCTGCTATCGTTTGAGGAGCAGTCTGACCGGCCATAACAATATCGTCAAACCGCTTGGCAGCTGCTTCGTCGCTCTTTTTCACAAATTCGCTGCCGTTTTGCCCGTTATTTACCGTAACAAGCGGCCCTTTTCCGCCGCTAATCATGAACTGCTGATATTCCACAGTACCCGGAACCAACCCGGCCTGCTGCGCACGAATATTCAGCGCCCGAACACTATCCGGCAACATAGCATCAGGGTTTTGGAGCGCTTTGACTTTCGCCTGCGCCTCGATAAGTTGTGCCTGCCGCAAAGGATCACGCGCCTGCGCCGCTTCCTCATACTGCTGTTGAAACAGCCAGTTTTCGCGAGCAGCTTGCTGCTGTCGCATTTCCTGTCCTTGCTGCATTTCTTGCTGGAACATCATCTGCGCAATACGTTTCTGTTCCTCAGGGACGAACGGATTGCTCAGGACTTCCCCAAGCAGTTGCAGGCGATTATTGTTCTGTGGCACGGCCTGCGGCTGTACCGGTGCACGATCCATTGACGGCGCTGGAGGAAAATAACCAGAGGCGTCAGCAACCTGCTGAGAAACCTGCGCTTGCGGAGCCAGAGCGCCACCGAACGCCATATCATTCTGGCGTAGCAGTTCAGCCGATGGGCCGGCTGGCGCTTGCGAAGCCGGTTGCTGTGGAAGCGCAGTCATTTGCTGCGGCTGACCGCCCTGAAACGGCATACCACTTGCCGCCGAAAGCTGCGGATTGCCGGTAAAATCGTATGGGGCCACGGCAGGCGCAGACTGCGCGGCGACACGCTGCGCACCTTCATCGACAAATCGCAATCCACCATCATCATAAGTCAGCTGTGGCCCACCGAATGTAGCGCGCGCGCCATCGGCTGGAGCATTTCCAGCGAACGACGATGGGCCATAATCACCGGCTCGAATTGTTGCCCCTCCTGCCTGAGTAATACCTATAGAGGGGTCAAGACTTGCAACTTGCACGCCGCCAGCCTTGGCATATTTCGCCGCCCGCGCTGCTCGATGTTCCGGGGCGGGACGCAAGAAGTCATTGACGATGGCCTGCGCCGCCGTTGCCGTGTCTGGAGCCGATAGAATAGAGCGAGCCGCCTTTCCTTCAGACCCAAAAAATGGCAAATTTTCAACGCCTTGAACTGGAAGTCCAAGCTCGCCAGCTAGAAAATCAAGCTGCGCATCGGTATTCGATGGATCAACACCGCGTTGCTGCGCAAACTGTTCGTAGGCCACCCGGCGCGGGCCGGTCAGCTGATAAAGGCCATACCCACCGCGAGAGCCAGGAACGATAGGATTTTTCTCATTAATGCCCGGGTTCAGGCCGCTTTCATCCTGAAAATTCATGACAAAGGCGTCAGCAACATGTGAAGGAAGGCCGCGAGCTTCTAGGCCCTGTTTGATTTCAGCCGCCTTTGGCGTCGATGCTATAGCCGTTCCCGTTGCAACACCGCTCGTTGGTGAAGCCCCGGCAGCAACAGAGGATGGATAAGCAGGCGCATTGCCAAAGCCGTTCATCATCTGCGAGAAAAGCGCGCTGCCCTTCTGTCTCTGTTCGTCGGCGTATTGCTCGCCCTGGCTGATTTTCCGCTGCTCCAATGCCGCGCCCAAGCCATCACTGAGGGCATAGAGCCAGCCGCCGGGCCGCGAGTACTGCTCTGGACCGCCGCTCATGAGGTCGCGCACGCGGCGGCGAGCTTCCTGAAGCTGTTCCGGCGTCTTGTAGGGCGTGCCTTGGCCGAAAATGAAAGATGGAAGGGACATTATTTTCCTCCAAGAGCCAATTGATAGTTGACGGCGAGAAGCCCGCTTGGCGTCTTCGCAACAGCTTCCGGCTTCTTCTTTCGGACTTCCTGCGCCAACAGGCCGATGCGCTTAGGAGAGCTTTCAGGTTCGCCCTTGTAACGGTACTCGTAAACGTTCATGCCGTTTGCGCGGCCAACCTTCTCGATATCCTTCTTGGCGCGTTCGTCCGAGAGCTTGAAAGGTGTCGTTAGCAAGCTGGTCAATCCACCAAGAAAGCCGTTCATCTGGCTCATCTGCTGGTTATACGCGCCCATATCGTTCGCATATTTCTGCTGAACCAGACCGGCATAATCGACCGTGGGGATGCCCTGTATCTGGGAGCCACCGAACTGCGGCTTGCTGACCTGTGCACCGTTCATGAGCGCGGTGATTTCGTTGATCGGTCGAGCGCGTTCTTCGTACCGCTCGTTCAATGCCTGCTGACGCTGTGTGTTGGCCGCGTTGAACTGCGCAAGCTGCGAATTCAGCAATTGGTCCTGAAGCGCATTGTTTCCGCCAATTGCTGTGTTCTTGTTCTGATACATCTGCTGTTTCGCAGAGTTTCCAAAGCTAGCCTGATCGCGAGAGAGGCCAGCAAGGCGGCTCTGCTCCTGCCCAGCTGCAAGAAGCACAGAGGTGCGCTGATCGTTCACACCCTGATCAAAATTGCGCATTGCCTCGCGATAGGCCGTAGTTCCCAACTGAATGCCCTGATTGGCAAGCCTCTGCTCTAGCGCTGCGCGTTCCTGATCGATTTTCGGCTGGAGTCGGCCCATCATCGCATCCTGAACGGCCTGCTTGTCTGTCGAAAAGTCATCAACGTAACTTGTCTGAAGGTCTGGGCCACTTTCGAACTGCTGATAGTTCGGATTGGTGATTTTCGAAGCATCACCACCGGCAGGAAGGCCGTCAAGATTGATCGGTTGGCCGAGCAGTCCCTGAAGACGCCCCGACTGGTCACGTGCCAGCTGAGCGAGGTTCAGATTGGTCGCATTGTTGGCGTCCGCAATACGTTGCTGCTCGGGCGAATAGGTGACGGTATCGGTGAACGTCGGGATTTGATACGACTTGCCTGAACTGGGATCATAGATCGTCTGCGTACCGGTCTGAGTTCGCGTCAGCGAGCCGTCCGGCGTCACCTGATTGGGTTGCTGAAACCATGCATTGGCCGTTGCCGTGCTGATATTGGTGCCGGTCTGGGCCGCTGCGGTTTCTTTTGGGTCTGGAGCCTTGGGCGCTTTGGGTTTTCCCATACTACACCTGCCTTTTATGGAAGCGGTTCGAACGCCAAGCGTCGTCCGTCAGTGTGAAAATAATTTCCGCCTCGTCCCGGCCTCGCAGCCGGGGAACACGGGTTGAAGTGAAGCCGTAGGCACTCGCAATTCTGCACATGGGTTCATTTCGTTCCGAAACCCGCAAAACGACCATCTGACAGGCGATCTGTTCAAAGGGATAAGTGAACATTGCATGGAGGGTTTTACGTGTCAGCCAACGCTTGCTGACTGAAGCAGCCGACATTTCGATAACGGCGCTTTCGGGACACCAGTTATGATAAACCACCCCCGCAATGAGTTGGCTTCCGTCAACAACACCCATTGTAGTAAAGTTGGCAAACCCGCGCTCACATCCCGGGATATTGGCAGAAACAAAGCTCGCTATGCCCTCGTTGATTTCAGGGCATGCATCCCCTCCGTAGACGATAATCATGCGCTTTGCTCGCCTACTTCAATCTGGACAGTTCCAATGCTTAACTCAGCGTCCAGTGCGAATTGCCCGCCTGAAGTGATCACGCACCCGAGTGCGATGGTATCCCCCGACGCACGGACATTCTGGCGATACCAGAAGTCTTGCCGTTCGCTCACACCATCCCAAACCGCTTGATCCCATAGACCAACATCCCATTCCGAGGAGTTGGCGTTGCCTTCGGAAACAGCACTGTTGACCGGAAAGGACTTATTCATATCAGCGCGGGCGAAGAGCATAACCTTCGGCCTTGCCTTGCCGCGAACCAGTATCCGGGCAAGTGAAGCGGTCTTGCGCTGGCCGGTGTTCCCCCCGTTCAGGAACTGCGAAAGATAGACGGCAGTAAAAGTCAGGCCGTCATCGGTCCCGGTAATATCTCCTTGCCATACCGTACCATCGGTCGAGCCGAAGAAAACGCTACCTTGCATTGTCCCGAAGCAGCTTGCGTTCCAATTGCTAGTTATGCCCCACTTTCCGGTCAGGACGTTCAAAACAAAGCATCTGTTTTGCACCACGGAATTTTCTGGAAAGGTGATGAAAACAAGATTTCGTTCTGGCCATTGAGTAATTGTCCAACCTGTACCGGTTGCGTTGGCTGCATCGCGCCAATCGTCCTCAATCTCACGACTAACCGAAACAAGGCTTAACGCCTGCCTGTCGCGCTGGAAAACCTGGCTCATGGGAATAAGGCCGTCAGTCGTGGCAATCAACACATCAGCCCCGGCGCGTATCCAAGCGTTTTTCCCGAGTGGCTTCCCGATCTGATAAACACCCTTCAGCGCGAAATCGTCCACACTTTCCGGGTTGCTGCCCGAATAGACGGCCACTTCCCCCTCCGTGGAAATGAACACGCACATATCGTTGAGGCCGTCGCCGCTTTCAATGGACCAGCTAAAGCCCGTCAATAGCGATCCGCCCTTTTTCATCACACCGCCAAGAGGCCACGGTTTCGCCTCTCCACCGAAGGAATTCAGAGGAAGGTAATAGGCGTCCATGCTGGCGTTCTTCAGGAAGAATTCCCGGTTTTTGAAGAGCCAGACATAGTTCAGTTGGCTTGTGGTTGTGGTGTCGCCAGCAGCAAAGGTAATCGCTGGGGTCGTAACCCAATCGTTCCCGTTATAAAGCTGCCGAGGATCAGAGCCGTTTACGCAGACCATCATCGACGCGCCTTGCGAGGTGTGCTGTACCGCTGTCCAAAGGCCAGAGGTTTGCCCTCCAAGACTGGCGGGCGTCAGTGCCGGTGGCTCAGGCGGGCTGCTCACGTCAAAAATGCCCGTGTCGGTCGCCATGAACAGCTTATCAACTCCGCCAAAACGGTAATTGAAAGCTGACTGGACATTTCCCAAACCATCAAGCAACGCACGTTTCACTGAACCGCCGCGCACCCGCGCGCCCTTTAAAGTTGGCCAAAGATTGAGCAGGACGGAAGCAGAGCCAGCGGTTGGTTGAAGCAAATCAGTGTTCGTTACCAATCCGCCATTTGGTGCGGGGAACGTGATCGGCGTGCCGGTCTGCGCACTTGCGCCGGGATTAGACGATTTTAACGGCGAAGGTTTGCGGTTTGGGCGAAGTGTCATTGCGGGTCTCCCCGATCTGCAGCCAGTTCCAAGGCGAAATCGGCTTCGAATTCGGCCATCTGATCATCGAAACTCAAACCCTTCTGCCTCCTCCAGCGCCAGATAATGCCCTTGGTGAGCACGCGGTCAGGAAACTGGGTGGCATTGTCGTCTTTTGTGATGATCGACCGCTCGTTATTGCCGTCCTTCAGCCAATTCTTGGAAACGTAGAAGAATTGGGCCAATACCGACGATCCAGTGGGAGAAAAGTTCGCCCGTCCACCAGTCAGATAGAAGAACGGCACTTCGGACGCCGTGCTCTGAATAACGCGCCATACGCTTTCGTTTGTGATCTGGCGTGCGAAATCTCCAGACTGGAGTTGAACAGCTCCGCCAGCAGCCAAACGCTGAAAATCTTCTGGCAAGGGAAACGGATTATTCGTAACCGGTACTGATTTTCCCATTCTCGACCAGTCGCCCCGGCGAGCAATTTCCTCTCCGGCTTCTTGCGCGAATTCAAGCATCGTCTGCGCGTTCGGGTCGGTGTTACCCACTACCGTGTCGAAGCGGTCGAGCGAAACAACATCGCAGACAGCGTTGATTGCCGTAATAATTGTCATGGCGTCACCCCACCGATGCGCACGCGGTTTTGACCGAAACGGGAACGTTCATCATCACTGCGCAAATCACTGAGCATCTGGGTTTTGATGCCCGCTGCGGCAGCTGCTCCCTGTGGGTCTTTTGCCCAGATTGAGATTTCTTCCACCACTGCGTAGAGGTAAATGTCAGGTGCGGTTTCCAGCAGCCAGTTCTTGTGATTGGCTGGCGATAGGCCCGGAATTTTGCCGTAAAAGCTGAATGTCAGCACGCCGCTCCAGACGGGCCGGATAATCACGTTTCGTCCCTGCACAGCGAATGCAAAAGGAACGTCCGGGCAACCCTGAGCCGCACTTTCGAGCGCCTGAATGGAATAGGAACGCAAAACTCTGCCTGACGCTGTTTGCACCGAACGGGCTTCCAAGAAACCTTCAGGCAACGGCCCAGAGCCCTCCGTAACTGTGACGGCTTCTGTCCGCTCCATATCGGCAACGCGCAACTGACGATTGAGCTTCATTTCAGCAAGCCCAACAAGGCGCGGGAATATATGAGCAAAGTCGTTGCGGCCAACATATTCACCAGCCGTCACCAACAGATCAGCGTAGTCTGCTATCATATCTTGTCTCTTGTCCGCCACTTGGCGTTGTCGGAGTTCTGGAGATAGCGGCGAATGTAATCGTCATCACCGACACGAACGGCAGGCAACAGATCACGGTAAAAGACATTCAGGGGGATTGACGCGACCTTTGCGAAGTCGCCCCATTTCCGTCCCTCGCTACGTTCCGCCGCGTTCTGATCAAGAAGCGCATCGGTCGCGTAGTATTCTGTCTTGACCGCTCCATAGTTCTCGTCAATGTCGTACCAGATGCGCCGAAATCCGCGCACCGGGTCATCCTCGATCACTTCGCCGTGGCGATATGGGCGATCAAGCTTCATCGTCTGGCAGCTCTGCCTTGCGGGAATTGACCAACTTCTTCGCAACCGAAATCGGCAACTCGTGCACTTCACCGGGCTTGAGCTTCACGCCACTTTCCGGGAAGTAACCGCGCAATAGGCGAACGGCCAAAGTCTTTTCAGCCTTGGGTTTCGTATTGTCGGAAGCAGGGTTTGCCGCGCCGGTGCTCGTTGGAGCAGTCGTTGTCTGGTTCTGATCGTCACTCATTGGTGCTTTTCCTTGTTGAAACGAAAAACGGAGGCCTAGGCCCCCGTTTCAGTTCTTCGTTAAGTGGCCCGATCAGGCCGCTTCAACGTCCGCGATAGCGCCGCTGGATGCTTCGTTCTTGGCGACCAGCGTCCATTCGCAGTTGACCAGACGCTTTTCATTGTCACCGGTCTTTGCGAGTGGCTTCTGGTTGATGCCGCGAAGGAAGCCCACTTCCCACATTTCGGGGTCGAGGAGCGCCACATCACGCGCACTCTGCCAAGGATTGGCAATTGCGGAGAGATATCCGAAATCACCCTGATACACGTCAGCAGCGCCAACGATGACGGCCTGTGCATCGCCTGTACGCTTTGCCGGTGCATCAGCACGAATGGCAGCAATACCGGTGAACTTGGAGAACGTCTTTTTCAGCGAGGAATGCATCATGATGACGGTCGGCTTCGCGCCGTTATCGAATGCAGACTGCTGAACGTTCTTCACCTGATCCTCAGCGAAGGCGCGAAGCGTGCCGTCAGTTGGGGCAACGGTCAGGCCGGTCGCTTCGTCATAACCACCGTCCGCACCGGTTGCACCGCGATCCGTATTCGTGGAAAGCCAAGTCCAGAGAGAACCTGACTGACGAACCGGCGTTGCGTTGCTGCCAGCCGAGGATGCCTGCTTGGTCCCGACCATGGAGAATTCCATGTCTCGCGCCAACTCCTTGGCTTTCTTGACGGTCTGGCGCTTGATTTCAGACTTGCGCCCGTACTTCTTAACCGCTTCTGCGGTATCGGAAATCATAAACGTCTCGTCCGAAATCTGGCAGTAGTTGCCCACTTCCTTGGTCGGTTCGACCGGTTGGAAGGTTGCTTCGTTGCCTTCTGGCTTGGCGTTCGAAGCCGGAGCGCGAAGCGTATCGGTCTGCCACTGATGTTTCGTTGCCGAAACGTCATAGGTCGTGCCGATGAGCTTCTGGAAAGGGCATTCTTCCTTGGCGACGGTATAGATCACGTCGCGGAAGTCTTCTGCCTTGCCCTTGATATCATAGGTATCGGTAGTGCCTGCTGCTTGAGCCATTGGTTTGTCTCCTGTGGAAAACGGCTCTAGCTCCAGTCGAATGCATCGAGCGCTTTCTTGGCGCTATCGACGGAGCGAGATTGTTTGAAATTTTGCAGCGCCTTGCCGGACGGGTTCACAGTTGGCCGGTTCTTACCTGGCTTCAGCGCCGGAGCGCTTTCCAGCTTCTTCTTGCCTGCCTTCTGCTGTTCAATCGCCTTGAGACCGATCCTTGCGTAATAGGCGAGCTTCAACATGCGATGATCCACAACCGTGTTCAGTTCTTCGGTTGTAAAGCCGAGCTGCGCAGCGGTTTCCGCAACATCCTTGTTGAAGGCTTCTCGCTTTTCAGCGTTCTTGATGTGAGGGAATGCCGCCTCCAGAGCTTCATTTTCGGCTGCAAGCCGCTTTTGATGCTGCTGATAGGTGAAGTGATCCCCTTGCACTTCGGCCTGTCTCCGGGCCGAAAGGATGGTCTGCAACTCTCCAACCGCGCTTTCATACATGGCCTTCTGGCGCGTGTATTCGGCTGGGTTGGTCATTGCCAGCGTGGCTGACGGTTCTTCCGGCAAACGATTTGCCAGATAGTCAACCAGTCCGTCGAGCGTGGTCTGCAACTGCTGATGTTGACGAGAGAACGCCGTTTCCTGCTCAACCAGATTGTGAAGCTTTGTTTCGGCTTCCTTGCGCTGATTGGCAAGTTCCTGCGTCTTCTTCTGATAATCGCCCTGCCGAAGATATCCGCCCTTCAATTCCTTGAGGGAGATTTCAGTACCATCGGCAAGCGTGACCATGGTTTCCGCGTCTGGATCGGGTTCGTCTCCGTCACCGTCTTCGTCGTGTTCTCCATCGTCTTCATTCCCGGTCTCTTCGCCGTTTTCCAAGGCGTCACCCGTCTCGTCGTCGTCGGTGGCAGGTTCCTTGCCTGACTTGCCGGAGTTGGGCGCGTCGGCCTCTCCTTCATTGTCAAACATGGCTTCAAGCGCCGTGTCGAGAGCGTCTGAGGGTTGTGCGTTATCACTCCCGCCAGCTGGCAGGTTGGTGTCTTCGCCGTCCATTTTGGTATTTCCTTTGTCGGGTGAGTGCGTGGCTTATGCCACCGCACCTCTGCGCGCCGGTTTAGCTGTGCCTTGATTGGCCAAGGCCTTTAGCTTCGTGCGCAAAGCTCTGATTGCACGCACTTCGGCACAAAATGCCTGTCGTGCTTCGTGATCGTTGTGAGCGGCATAAACCGCGCTGTTGGTTGCGTCCCGCTCCAGTTCATCGAACAACCGGACAATCAGCGGGTGCTCAATGAGAAAGCCTGCATCGTTACTATCGGTGCTCATCAGATCGCCCTCCCCTGACCAAGTGCCAAGGCGAAGGCCGAGGCTTGTGATTTCTTGATTTCGAGATCAGCGCGGTACATGGCAACACGCTCCTGCGAGGCGATCTTTTCACGCTCGATTGCAAGCATCCCGTCAAGTTTCTGCTGCTCCAGATATGCCCGCCGCTCGTCGCGCTGTGCGTCTGCCGCCCGCTTTTGCGCATTGTCCTCTGACGTGCGCATCATTTCCGCCTGCTTTATCTGGCGGTTTGCCTCAACACGTGCCTGCTCGCGAGTAACGGCAGTTTTCGCCCGGGCTTCTTCGAGCTCGATAGCGTTCTTGTGCTTGACTGCTTCCGGATCGGGACGATTGCGGGCCGCTTCCTCAAGTTTTGCGATTTCGTCTTCGCTTGGTTTGTTGAAATACAGGCTGACTGTCTTCAAACCAGCTGCTTCAACCATGCGAGAAACAGCATTCCAGAGGTTCATCGGCTTAACAAACGGATTATCGACCGCTCCGAAACTGGCGAGCAGCTTCTCTTGAAGTCCCATAACCATCTGAAGGGCCATCATGTCCCGTTCCCGCGTGCCAGCACCCAAACCGGTGTTTACGGATGCGTCCATGCTCGCATCCCAAAATCTGGGATCGAATGTCACCCATTCATCGCGAAGGCGCACTGTGCGCGGCTTGTCCTGATGCTGGACAATCAGACGCAACACTCCCTTGAAGACCCGCTGTAGGCCTTTGGCGAAGTTATTCACCACCATTTCAGTCTGGGCTATGCCTGACTGTTCAATCATTGCGGAGGCCTTGGCCGTGGTGTTCTGCAACGCATCAGGGGCAAGGCCGCTCGCCGCGTCAGAAATGCCGGTTCGGTCGGTTACAACCTCATCCATGTACCCCAGCATCTGGAAAGACTGAGCCGCCACAAATGGAACTGTGCTGTAGCCTACTGCGTCCGCAACGCTCTTGCCACTTTTGACCCGGATCGGCTCACCAAAACGTGGGTTGGTCACGCTTTCCGGGTTTTCAACACTGTCATTCTGAACAATCGGCTGGAGGTTGTTCTGCCAATAGATGTTATCCAGCGTATTGCGAAGTAGCACCGTCTTGACGCGCTGAACTTCTTCAATGTCATCGGGGATCGACCGGCCTTCCCACTGGTGTGGCTCGCGCTCTGCAACCAGATCACCAAACGGCACCATGTCATCCCATGGTTCGTTTTCAATGATGTGATCTTCTCCACGACCACCGGCCATTATCACCCGGCGCAGTTCTGCAATCCCATCGCCGTCATAATCGACACGCACAAAGCATTCGACCAGTTCAATTTCGTCTATTGACGGGTGATGACCCTGCGAAGTCGTGCCGACAACTCGCTTGTTCTCGCTGTCTTCTTCCAGATCGAGCAAATCAGCGCCGTCAGCGGCGGAAAGCCCTTCAATGACTGTCTTGCTGTAGCCTGCCTCAATCAGTTCCCCACGGCGCTTTGTTGTGACATGAGCCACGATAGGACTGTCATCAATGCACTTGGCGTCGGGATGAATGCGAAACTCACTGCGCGGCACGCATTCCAGAACCACCCGCTTGTTCTCAATCTTCCGCTTTACCTGAAGCGTGTAATACCCGTCTGGAGACTGATCCGCGCCGACAATTTCGAGGCTGTCGTCAGCAACGAGAATGTACGCTGCTTCTTCGTCCAGCCCCTCATGCGTCGTGGTTTGCGTTTCGCGCTGTTTTTCTACAAACCATTTCAGCACTCCGTTTCGCTTCAGAAGTGCATCATGCATGGCGTCATAGATTGCTTGCTGACCGCCGCTTTCTGGCAGGACAATATAATTCACATAGTCCGTTGCCTGCTCTGCTCCATCCTCATCACCTGAGGCAACAGGGGCATATTCTACTGTCTTGTCCGAACTGAAGAACACACGATAGACAGACGGCAGCATCTTTTTGATGGTTGCACGAACGTCTTTCGAAATGGCCTTGGAACGCCCTTCATCAGAAGGCGTGTCCTTCATGTCGCCATCATAGTATTCCTGCGCTCGCTGCAAGTCGGGCTTGATATGACCGTCATAATAATTGTCGCAGTCATCCAGCAACCCGCCGACGATACCGGCAAGTTCTTCATTCGTCATTTTTGGCATAGATCAAACCACCTTACGAGGCGTGAATTTCCAGCTGGTTGCCGGTGTGTAAACCGTCGCAAATCGCAGCATCATCAATGCGTAGCGAGAGGCGGAAATCGTATCGTCCCGCTCTTTCACTACCTGTCCGTTCTTCCGGTGATACAAACGGCGCTCCTCATGCCAGTGCGCGCATGTCCGGAACACCTTCCAGCGACCGGTTTGCATCCGGCTCAGCATATCCATCAAGCCAGCTTCAACGCTGTTCGATCCGTCCTCAAACGTTGCCCTTTCCGGCAAGAGATTGAGGCTTTGTTCCCGATACTGCGTTGCAAGGTTCTTGCCTGCCGCAACATCGTTGTTGCCATCGTGCGGCCATGCCCACGGCAACCAGTCACCCCAAGGCTTCAAAGCTGCTGCATGAATTACTGGCGTAGCCTGGCTCTGCCGATAATCCTTCGTGACATACACCACGTCCGCGTCACGATCCCACGCGAGGCTTACGGCAGCGGTCGGGTGATCCCAACCAAAATCCATTCCACCGATTTGCGGCCAATGAGCCGGGATTTCGAACGGCTCAACCGTGATATCTTCTTCCAGAACAGGGAAGATAAGACCACTTCCGAGTGTCGGTATACCCTTGGCTCTGGCTTCCCTTTCGTGCGCCGGATAGCTCGCGATGATCTTTGCGCGCTCCTCTGGCGAATAGTGCTCCGCGTCGTCAATCGTCATCGAAATGACCTTGCGGGACTCGGTAGCCATGTCGTCGGCTGCTGGCATGACAAACCTCGAAACAACCGTGGACATGCCAAGCAACGGCGTGAATGTGGTCTGTGCGAACTGTCCGCGCTGTCCGTTGTTCGTTCGGGTCAGGCCTTCACTGTAAATGTCCTCTGGCGGTTCCTCATCGAACCATACGCCATCAACCGTTGGCCCCTGCCACTTCTCACGACCCTTTTCGTAAGCCTTGAACGACAACAGCGCTTCATCTGCCTGAATGTCTCCACCGCCGCCCCATCGCACCACAATGCTATCGAGCAGATTGGGAACGCCCATCGCTCTTGTGCGTGACACGATACAGTCAGCCGGGATAAAGCCCGTTCCCCATTGCTCCTCAATCGCTGGCGGGCCTACCAGAATGCGTTGCGGATTGTCCCGAGTGCTTTCACCGGTAACAGAACCAGCCCACAGCACCGGGGCCTTGTCGAACGTTGCGCCTTCCCACCAGTCAGGATAACGACCGGTCAAATGAATGGCCCATTCCGCGCCGCCTGCTATCGTCTTTCCGAGCTGGTTGCCTGCCATGAACAGGCGCTCAGATTTCGTTGCGCCCGCTGCGTGAAACTCTTTCTGTTTCGCATATGGCGCGTAGCTCTTGAGCTTATTTGTCCTCTTCCGGCGCTCCAGTTCCGCCAGCAGCGATTGCAACTCCTGCTTTTCCGAGTAATTCAGCAATTCGAGCATTCAACTGTTCCTCTGGCGTGGTCTGGAGAGAGCCAGAAACATTCAGGTCAAGCTTTTCGCTGTACTTTTTCGGGCGGAGCTTGCCAGCCATCCATTTGCGCGCCTCGACACGCAAGGATGAGCGTTGAACGGCCTCCTTGTTGAAAACCTCTCCGATGACTTCGCCGTCCTTGTTTGTCTTTTCCATCCAGTCATTACGACCATCATCGGCAATCGACAGGATTTCATCAAAAAGCGTGTCTGCCTGAGCCTCGCGTGCGCGTGCGTATTGGTCAGCAAATTCATTGAACCGGGACAACCATTTGAAAACGGTCGTGCGAGAAGGCATTCCTTGATCATCGCAAATGGTGCGAAGGCTTTCACCGTCCGCAATGCGCTCACAAATCAGGTCGGCTACCTCCTGCGTATAGTCTGAAGGCCTACCGGGCTTTGGTGCTTCCTCTGTCATGCCCGCGCCTCGTATGGCTCGATATCAGCGAAAAGGACTCCTTCAGCGCATGGCTTCCATACAGTGCCGTCATCAGACTTCACTGCATATTCGCAACCGGCGAAGCGGCCAGCCTCGTCTTGAACATCGCGGATTAGATAGATGCCCTGCTCGGTTTCGTGTCGGCGCACATTGCGAACGCTGTTCATGTTCAACTCTTTCTGGCCTTGAGAACCACACGACGCGACGGGAGATAAGCCACGCCCTCACGATCAATGAGAATTGGTTTGTCCTTTTTCAGTGGTTCAAATCCAGCAAAGGGGAATGGCCAAATCTGCCCCGGCTTTCGATTAACCCACCCGAGGAAACGCAGAATGCATCTGAACATTACTTGCACCGGCTATCGCTGAGATAGTCCACGAAACCGCAATGGCTCTGATAACGAGACGCACAAGCGGACAGCCCAACCAGCAGGATCAACGCGCAAATTTGCATCTTGCTCATTCGTCAATCTCGCTCATCGTCGTGTTGAGACGGTACTGGAGCCGGGACACTGCGCCGAGACGCAATGGCGCGTTGTCGGTCGGCGTGTATCCACTCTCAAATGTTCCGTCCGCCTTGCAAGAAGCATAAGCCAGGTCAACTATCTCGCCTGCCTCGGCAGCGGCAAGAAGCTCCCGCGCCATCTCAACGACTTCCTGCTTCCGGTACTCCCGAGTATCGAAACCGACCACCTTCAAAACAGTCATGCCGCAATCCTCATTCTACGCTGGATCATTACCGGGCTTGCTTCACTTATCGCCTATAATGCGGGGAGCCACCCCGGAGCGGGAGCGATGGTTCTAAGCCGCGAATGAAGCCTTGGCCCTAGCGCCCGGTGATCTAGGTCAGAATTCCCCGCTCCCATTATGTGTGTATTATCTTACACATTTCACTTGACTACATTTGGCCTTTTGTGTATTTATATACACATCGAAACAACACGGAGGGCCGATGCTACGAGACAGCAAAAAGATTGTGAAACGCCTTGAAAGCGAAGGGTTCGAACTAATCTCGGTGAAAGGTTCTCACCACAAGTTCAGAAAAGGGGACCGAACCGTGATAGTCCCCCACCCTAAGAAAGACCTTCCACAAGGAACGGCAAAGGCGATAGCGAAACAGGCGGGCTGGGAATAACCAGCCTGCCATCCTGCATCACAATCTCTACCCCGTCTGAGGCTCGCCCTCCGACCACTCTACAAGGAACACAGGATGAAACACTTTTTCGCATTGGTGCATAAGGATGCAGACAGCGCTTACGGTATTCAGTTTCCTGATATACCGGGCGTCTTTTCCGCTTCTGATGAGGCTGACGATATCGTCAAGAACGCGATTGAAGCCCTTCAGCTTTTCGCAGAAGACGAAGCTCTGCCCGATCCGTCCAGTCACGCCAATATCGTATCTCGTGATGACGTGCGGGCCGAATTGAACGCCGGGGCCTATCTGGTTTCCGTTCCGTTTATCGAGGATGACAGCGCCGTGGTGCGCGTGAACGTGACCTTTGAACGCGGCGTTCTGAAGGCCATTGACGCTGTTGCCAAGGATCGCGGGTTAACGCGCTCATCATTCTTGGCTCAAGCCGCCAGACACGAAATTGAGGTAGGCGTTTAATCGCCTGCCTCTCCAATGAAAAAGCCGCCACCCGAAGGCGACGGCGGAACCGGCATGGTTATGCCATTGATACTAAAAGATAAAAGTCTTCGATCGCTTAATTTACCGGCGGGGCCTTCAGCGCCGCTGTCCTGATTTGTTCCCGCACATAGCCGGGCCACTTTGTCTGTGATCGGTTCGCAATTGGGCTGCTATCCCGGAACAGCACCGATCACCATGTGCGGTATAGGCTGCGATCCCCTAATGGTAGTCTCACCCTCAGAAGGACGGGCATTTAACACGTTGGCATCGGTGAGACACCCGCCAACCCATAGCCCATAGATCGCATTCTGTGTGCGCCGAGCGCCAAATCTCTCGGTAACTCTACACCCTTGCGGGGAGGACGGCCTTGGCATTCACCGCGTTTCGCACATTCCGTTGAGGCATCGCCTCGAAACCTGCGCTGGCGCACGATGGTTAACTCGTCAACGCCAGCCGGAGCATCGCGACCAATTGGCTACCACCCCAATTAGCCCTAGCTGCTTATGACCGCTTTCGCGGAAACTGGTTGCAGTGGCGGGAATTGAACCCACTTCCTTCTGGTTATGAGCCAGATGAGCTACCGGTGCTCCACACTGCTGAAAAGAAAATAGCGGCTCAAGGCCGCTTTAAATACAGTTCTTCCGTATAACAC
This sequence comes from Ochrobactrum sp. AP1BH01-1, assembly GCF_018066705.1. Taxonomy (NCBI): domain Bacteria; kingdom Pseudomonadati; phylum Pseudomonadota; class Alphaproteobacteria; order Hyphomicrobiales; family Brucellaceae; genus Ochrobactrum; species Ochrobactrum sp. AP1BH01-1. The sequence continues at coordinate 883,248 of NZ_JAGPOU010000001.1, forward strand.
TTGTCTCGCATAGTTCGTTACGAATGTCAAACCGTTTCGCAACCGGTACGATGCCTATGATTTCTTATCCACAACGGGAACAGACAGGAAACGGAAGTATCTCGCGCAGTCCCGCAAATCCTGCTTGAGCACAAGAGCCATTTCGCGATCCCCAACGCCGTACATGCTTGCAATTTCTGCGGCTGTTTTACCATGCACACAATAGTGAGTAAGGCGTTGTGTGATCGGCTCCCCGAGCTTTTTGACCGAAGCATTCAGTTCGGACAATGCTTCGCACCGCCTGTCAGATATTCCTCTCTGCGATCCGCCGCTTGCGCCTTCATAGTTTGGCGATCTGGCGTCTGCTGTGCCTGCGATTTCCCAAAGGCGGGCAAAGTGCGATCCCGCATGAAACAATGCAATGTCGGCTGTTCTCCTGCCGAACACCCACTCGAATGTTCCGGGCCGCGCTCTGATGGTGCGTTTTGTCTTGCGCCGACCGGTAACGCGAACATCGGCAGCGGCTTCCTTCGCACCTTCAAAACCAACTGGCGGCAGCTTTGCGCTTGCCCGAAGCTTTTTACTGTATGTCACCATTTCAAACACCTGCCCTGCGCGCAAATTTCATGAGTTCATACATGCTGAGAACATGTTCGGTCGGTCTAAAGCCGCATGGACGGCAAGAAGGCGTGTACCGATCATTGATACAGACCCACCTCTGGAAGCCCCAACGGTTTTCCTTGACGAAGACAAAGCGCCGGTCGCCACCATCAAAATTTCCGGCCATGTCATTGAAAAGCAGTTCACAGACGGTCCCGTCGATCACGGCTTCCGAAACCGGTGTCCATGGGTGCTGACGGTCGAACGCGAGACGGGCTTTGCGCTCCGCAATGGTTTCAGGGCGACCGAACTCCCGCACTTTTCGGTGATAGCCGCTCATTCGCTCACCCCCTGTCCATTTTTGACAACACGGTTTCGCCAGTTGGAAACTGTCTGAGGGCTCACGCCAAGACGCCGGGAAATCTCGCGGCTGGATAAATCTGGGCTGGCGTCCAACATGGACAGGACGGCGGCGCGCTTGTCGGCGTTGGTGCGGCGTCCAGTTTGGACGGAAGCCGATTGCGAACCACTGTTCTCATAGAGTCCGCGCAGAATGGCGAAGTCGGCTTCTATACGATCCATAAAAGGATCGTCCCGCTCTGTAGGGTCAATCCACTGTCTCTCGAATTCGTATTTCTTCCACACGAAACGGGCTTCCAGATCATCCCAGCACCGCACCGGCTCGTTCTCGATGAAATCCTCAACAAGCCTTTGGCGCACATAAACCTCTGGCTCCTGTTCGTAATATTCAAAGAACAAGGCGCGATCCCACCGCTGCTTGTCCCACGCCTTGATTTCGTCCATCGCTGTTCGGATCGTCATCGGCATTGGAAATGCGGAGGCAATCGCGGTCTTGGCCCGCTCTGTTCCTTTCAACATTATTCCGGCCTGCTCACCGTCCATGAACGCCGTGTAATGGCGCTGAATGCCAGAAATGCAGGCATATGACATGGTGATTGAAAATGGTTCGATGGCTGTCCGAAGGGCTATTTCCCATGGCGTCGGATCAAACACAGCCTTAACCGATCCATATTCCTGAAGAACCTTCTGGCGCTTTTCAGCGTCCTTCCGTTCGCGCTCGGCTCTTTGTGCACGCATTTCTGGGCTATTGAAGAAATCTTCAAATGGATTTGACGCCTGTTTCGTGACGGTCTTTGGCACGTCCAATTTTGACGCAGCCTGTTCGAGCGTCAGGCCCGCTTTCTTGGCGATTGTCTCAGCACGTGCTTTTGCAGCCTTCCGCTCCCCATCGGTCGCCCCGCCGGAAACCAAGGCGTAAACCTTGCGGAATTTCTCAATGTCCAATTTGAGCGGGGAATGTGCATTCATTCGGCACCCCCAAACACCTGCGCTGGCGTACCGAACAGATTGACCTCCACCCAGTCGGAGAAGCGCTGAAGGAAAGCCAAATCATTACCGGTGGCTTTATCGATCATCTGCTCAATAGCGTTCTTTGCGGGCTGAAACCGGTCGCCAGTTTCCTCACGAAACCAAGCCATGATTTCCGGGTTCCCAAGCGCCCAGCTCACGCAGCCAACAAACGCGCCGTACATGATCGGGTTATCGTCGTAGGACGTTTTCAAGTATTGCTGTTCACTCATAGCGTCGTCCTTTTCTCCAGCCATGCGCGATGAGCGCGACCCGGTGCGTGCTTGGATTTGGCGATGTGGCGCTTGACCCGATACAGCCACCACCAACCACGGATGCGCTTGAAAAGGCTCATGCAACCTTCCTCCGCTTCTTCGTGTTCTTGAACCAAATGACGGCGAGCGCCTTCCAGTGCGGTATCTTGTGCGAAATCGCGAGAAGCTTCGCCTCCGCATCGGCTTTGGGTCCGAGCGCGACGATTGCGGCGGTCAAATCTTCCGGCTCGAAACTGTCGGCGTAATCCGGAGCAGTCATCAGATGCTCAGCTGCGCGAATATGTGGCGTGCAGATCGGCGCCAGTTCAGCCTTTGCCAAAATTTCGAGAATTTTGCGGGCATTGATGGCCGTGTACTTTTTCACGACCGCTGTAACGGCGCTGATTGCCACCGTGTCGCCCGCTTCGTACTTCCCATTGTTCGCCAACAGGAGACGAACGCCTGCCCGATCACAGACCTGTTGAATGTCGAGCGCGTTTTCTTCTCCGGCGATCAATGCCGCTTGGTGAAGCTGAAGCTTCGTCACCTGCAGCCGGTCAGTGTTTTGGCCGATGAATGCCTTTGCCTGTGCCTCTATGTCGGAGGCCTCGACAATCATCACCGGGAGCGTCTTAATCCTCGGGTGGCTGGATGCTGCAATTGCGGTATGCTGACCGTCGAGAACCTTCAGGATGGTTCTCCCCTCATCATCCTCGGCATAAGTGCATACCGGTGGCTGGTACTTGCTCCAGTCCCAACCTTCAATCATTCGGCGGATCTGGCGCACACCCCGTTCGCTGACATCGCGCTGATATGCGCCGTCAACGTGAAGCGTTGAAGGATCTACGCTTTCGAAAATTGGCTGACCGGTCGCCGGCTCATTTGGCGACAACCCGTTCAGGCTGATTGCATAAATCGGGCGAAGCATGCTCATATGCTTTCCTTTCCAAGTGAGGCGTAACTGTCGGGAATGTCTCTGAAGCGTCGATCAGCGCCGATGAATTCAAGCTTGACCGAACCGGGCCTGCCACACATGGGCTGTCGCCTGATCTTCTTTGCGATCACATAGGTAACTTCCGCTTCGTAATCGCGATAAACGACCAAGCCAGCATCAGCTTTGTTTCGCCAATGAGCGCTACCGGCCAAATCATAAAGCCCGGGTACAGGCTCTTTCCCGCCGTCATTATTGGATTTCAGTTTGGTCGGGTGGATCACCATCCACACTGTGCATTCGTGATGCTTGGAGAAGCGCTTGCACTTCGAAATCAGCTGCGAAACGAATTCTGTTTCGGTCAATTTGTCAGGCCGCGAAGCTTCAAGCTCGTTATAGGGATCGATGACGATATTCTTGACGCCATAGCGAAGAACCGCCGCTCTCGCCCTTTCCAGCAACCAGTCTATCGAAGGAGTATGCTCGACCGCGCCCATCATGAAGAAATGCTGGCGCACCCACTCAAGTGCCGCTTTCACATCGGCTTCCGATAAGCGAGGATTTGGGCCGTCGAAAAAAGGACCTCTTGCCCATATCTCGCACAAATCCGCAATGTGATTGCTGTTCCCTGTCTCCGGCGAAAACATCGCCCATTTCTCCCCACGACTGCTCGCGGTTTGTACGGCGATCTGATCGAGCACGCGGGATTTCCCATGGTTCGGGATGCCCGTCACCGCGATAAACTGGCCGGGGATATACTTGAACGCTTTGTCCAGTTCGCCGAAGCCGGTCGAGAGCGGTAGCGGACCTCTGCCGTGGTAAAGGTCCATCACCTCGTCGTAAAAATCATCGACCGCGTGCAGTCCGTCAATCGGCCACGGTTCCGCCAGATGGACACATTCGCGAAGCACGTCCGCACCATGCTCGACCAAGCATTCGTCGGCGTCCTTCACTTGAACATCATTGAGGTTCGGCATGCGTACCCGGAAAGACCGGTCGCGCCCGACACGTTTGGCAATCTCCTGCGCCAGTGTTTCCCCCGGCGTGTCCATATCGCTGGCGATCAGGAACCGGCGAACCTTCATCAGCGCATCCCAATGGGTTCCGAACGGTTCGTATCGCTTGTCGCTTGTCTCTGGCCCAGACGGCGCGCCATTCGGCAACGAAACCACGTGTTTGAAGCCCGCTTCGATGAAGGCGAGAACGTCTATTTCGCCTTCGCAGATAATCAGGTCTTCGCCTTCGGCTATGCTGTCCGCGTTATAGAAAACTGGTTCCGGGTCTTTCTCCTGCCGGAATTCCTTCCTGACTGTGCGATACTTCACATTTCGGAGTTCGCCTTGCCAATCGTAAGGAAACGCGATGCAATCCTCTTCCTGATTGGTCTGCGGAAACCATGCACGGGTTTTGTATATCCCCATCCGAAGAACAGTTTCCGGGGATATGCCACGGTTCTTGAACCAAGCGAACAAGCTGTCAGGCCGTTGTGGGTCCTGAACCCGCTCCGGCTTTCGATAGGTACGCTTTTCTCGATGTGGCCGGTATCCTTCGCCACCGGTTGCCCCAGAGAAATCGCAATGGTGGCACTTCCACACAGCGCGACCATCCGCTTCAACCGTCACTGACAGGCACGGGTCATTTTTCTTGCGGCGTGAGGCTGAACACTGCGGGCAAACAACCTTGTGGCTACCCGGTCGGCTGTCGCGCAGCTGGATGCCATGCTGCGAGAGGGCGTCCTGAATATCGCTCATGATCAGCCTCGCCCGAACAGGAATGCGTGGGAGGGCTCACCATTCGCCTGCCGGTCACGGCTGCTTTCCGGCTCATCCGTCCAGCTTTTTGCATTGAGCCACGTCGCCGGGTGCGCGGTAAACTGCTTGTCCTTCCCGGCACGTTCCTTGGCATAGCGTTCAACGCCCGCCATGATTTCATCAAGCGAGGCTACCTTGCGGGCCGACCGGAACGCCTTTTCTGCCGCCCCTTTTGCTGCCTTGCGAGGATAGGCCTTCCAGAAGGTTTCTGAGAATTCCAAATCTATCTCCGCCATGCGCTTGTCGCGTGGCGTTTGACCGAGAGATTTATCTCTTACCTTCCTACTACCTCCTTCCTCCTTCATCTGCGGAGACTTTTCGGCAGTGGTGGGGTAGGGCTGGGTTAGGACTGGGCTAGGACTGCTAGAATTAGCAGCCTTGAAACATGCATATTCCTGTAGCTCTATGGGAAGGCTATACCTGTATGATGGGTTTTTCGGTCTCTGAAACTTGCCAAAATTCCTGACAATACCGAAGGACTTGCCTCCGACCTCGAACTGTCGAACGCAATCAAGCTCTACGAGCTCGGCCAAAACCTCGGAAAAATCGACATTGTCGGCAGGGAAAATCCGCGCCTTAAGAACAATCGGCTTCCACTCGAAAATTCCATGATCGTCGCACTCAGTCCACAGAATAGGCCATGCGGCTTTGCACGTCATGCTCATGGACATGTAGGACTCGTCTGATGTGAGGCCGGGATGAACGGACCTAATTCGCGCCATTTTTCCGCCCCCCTCTGAAATGGTGAAAATCTCGTATCACGCCCCAACACTCAGCCCCGCTATCGAAGCGGAAAATCAGATTGGCGGTTTCCAACTCTGCAAGCAGTGCGGACACATCAACGTCATCGGCGGGAAATATTTTTATTTTTATGGAAAGCGGCCTCCAAGAAAACGTTCCCCGGCCATCAGCAATAGAGCCAAGCCCGACAAACAGAAGTCGTGCAAATGCACTGACAGAAACAAAGTCTTCATCAGTAAAGATGGCGATAGGTATTGAACGAATACGAGCCACGGTTAGACCTCGCTCTGCATATGCGTTGAAAGGATGACCGCCCACCAAGCAGCTTGCTTTTCGGTGACGGTGAATTTTCTGCGCTTTCGCCGCGCCCAGATGACCAACGAGAGAACGAACTCGCGTTCCCTGTCGTTGAGCTCACAATGCTCGAGCAGATACGGGCCGACCCGGAGAATATCCTGATGCGAAACTGGCAGAGTGTCGCTCCGATCTTCATCAGCCCGGAACGCCGAAGAAAGGTCGTGCAGTGAAGCACCCGAGCTTTCCAGAACCCTGCGAATAGCCCGAACGGTTGCCACAACTTCGCCATCGTGCTCGCTGGCAAGGCGTGGTATCAGCTTTCCGAGCTTGGCAATGGTCGCAGGCTCCAGCGTCATCGCGACCTCGCGAGTGCCAAGCTAAGCTTCCCGGCCAAAATGTCCCAGTTGAGGTCCGCAATCTTCATCGGCTCAGCTGGATTGCGCATGAACGCAAGCTCATAGGCCTCGCGCATCATGGCGCGACCGGCAGCAGTGCGCGGAAATCTCGCTACGCTTGAAAGGAGCTTCTCGCGTGCATGCGCGTGCGTGAGAGGCGACCGGCTCAACCTTTCGACTCCTTTTTCAGAAGAAGCGGCCCGTATAGGGCGAGGTTAAGCAGCGCTTTTTTGGCAGCGCCGCGCTTCGGCGCTCCCTTTGTTTCCCAAAGCGATACCGTTCCCTGACACACGCCAATTATTCCGGCGAATTCAGTCTGGGAGAGGTTGAGGCTTTCGCGAAGTGATTTGACGTTGATTTCCTGAAGCATGCGCAAACTATGACTTTTCCATAGATTGCTGTCAATGAGTTATTAATAGATTTATATGATAAACTCACAGCATGATGGATTTACACGAACGATTAGCAACAGCGAGACGCCAGGCCGGTTACGCATCCGCAAGGGAAGCTGCCGATGCTCTGGGTATCGCATACCCAACATACGCGGGACACGAAAATGGAAGCTCTGGCTTCCGAGCCGACAAGGGCGAAATTTATGCCAAAAAGTTCAAAGTTCGCTTTGAATGGTTGATGCGCGGTACAGGGCCAATGGTTGACTTAGCATCAAAGTACCGCGAAATTCTTATAGCTTACGATAGCTTGCCTCCAGACCTTCAGGAGAGCTATGCCGATGTTTTGCGCAAGCTTGCAGCGCCCTACCAACAGCAAGAGCCTCATCAAGAACAGGCTCCGGCAAAAGCAAAATCATCTTCAGAGTAGCATCGCGCTCAACGATCTTACGCATATCCAACAGCGATAGTTCACCTGCAATACCGCGCAACCGAGCCAACGTTTCATCGCGATGCGATAATTTACGCTTCTCATATGTGATCATTCTGCGACCTCACCGCTAACACGATACTCCCTTACGTTGCGGCAGAATGACTCACCAACGTGAACAAAGCAAGAACCCTTTATCTCCATCACCGTTCTTCACATCCTCGCCGCTGAGCGAAATTATGCGCACACCATCGCAATATATGAGTTTATAATATTCATTGTTGACAGTTAGTATGAGTTTACCATAGTTTGATAGCTACCAGCACGAAGAAGCGCGCCGCGAGGGCGCGCCGATCTGCACGGTGCAATGAATGCTAAAGGGAGTTTTCTACAATGCGCTCTTTGATGAGTTTGTCCACGACGGGGGCCGGAGCTATCCCAATCAAAACATCCCTCAATTTCGGTATCGAGTCATCTGGCAAACGGTAGGCCTTGATCATCTTTTTACGAAGATCATTCAGGCGCTTATCATCGATAGCGGTAGCGGTCGCTGCCGACATGAGGCGACTATATTCAGACCTTTCCTCTTTCGTCAGGAGTTGGAAGCCAGCGTCATCAAATCGGTTACCGTTAATAAGTAGGTTATTAACAATGAGGTTCCAAAGTTTGCCTGATTTATCCAAAACCGCCGTAACAAAATAGTTGTGTTGATCAGACGCATTGGGAAGGGAACTCGCGTCCACCTCCCCGAATTTCAAATGCATCCAGTTCTCCCAGTCTATGAAAGCCCACGAACGAGAATTCCAATGGAGAACCAACATCCCAATATCGGAGCCGGGAAAGTAGTACGGAGCCGCAAGTGGAGGCGGATAAGCTTCCTCAAGCGTGGCGACAATCTCAGCGTTCATAGAGCGGTTATTCTTTTCCGCAGCGAGTTTTATGCGGTCGCGCATGCCGTCTGGAAGACGGAGGACGTATTTATCTTGAGGTTGTAGCGGCTCTTTTGTCATGAAGGCTATTAGCCATATTTTATTGCTTGACACAAGGATAGCTATTAGCCATGGTTAATAAGTGGCTAATAGCCATTCAATAGCGAGGAAGGAATGAGACAAGGACAAGACAAAGTGATTATACGCCTCCCTGACGGGATGCGGGATCAAATTCAGAAAGCGGCAAAGGAAAGCTGCAGAACAATGAATGCGGAAATTGTTTTCCACTTGAGGAATGCTCTCAAGCCTTCCCCACAAACGAAAACGGCAACCGAATAGGCTGGCAGGCCCGTTCAATCGCCGTTTTCAAAATCAGCAGCCGCTGGCAGGCGGCTCCGAAACGTCCAAACGCCATCGGAGGTATTATGGACAACCATTCATATAGCACCGGCTTGCCCGGAAATCCAGCCGTCCAGAATGGACAGATTGAGCGTTTGCGGTTCTCGCCGCTCGAATATCAGGGGAAGCGAGTTCTCACGACCGAACGGCTCGCCACCGCGTTTGAAACAGATGCTGACAACATCGCTATGAATTTCAGCCGCAACAAAGATCGTTTTGTTGAAGGCGTCCATTTCTTCAAGGTGACCGGCACGGAACTGAAAGAGATCAAGAACAGCCTAACTTTTAGCGGGTCTGTTGGGAAAAACGCACGCAGTCTGCTGCTTTGGACCGAACGGGGCGTAGCCCGTCATGCCAAAATCCTCGAAACGGATATAGCATGGGAAATTTATGAGAAGTTGGAAGACACGTACTTTTCGGTTCGCCAGCAACGCCAGATGACGCCCGCCGAAATGTTCCTGCACAGCGCCCAGACGATGTACGCCATCGAGCAACGGCAGGCGGCGCAGGCGGCAGCGATCCAGACCATCGGCGCACAAGTCGAACGTGTCGAGAAGGCCCAGACGGTAATGAGCAGCCGACCGGCGAACGCCGAGGCAATCACACATATCAGGAAGCGCATCAGCAAAATGCTCGGCCTATCGGCTGAAACTATCGATACGGTGCTACGGCAGTCGCCTTACACTCCGAAGCCCGCCGGTACGGTCAAAAACTCCCGTGAGGAGGCGGAAGGCTCTACCTATGTCGTGTACTGGCAGAAGGATATCACGGCGCTTTTCGACCGCTTTGCAAGCGAATGCGAACAAGTGACCGCGCAGTTTTTCACCCATCCGTTTGTTGACCGCAAATTCAGGATGACGCGCAAGGCCAAATAAGCCGACCAGCGACCGAATAGCAGCGAGCGCGATCAGCCGCGCTCCACCCTTTCTCAATTCTCTGGAGAAATCCAATGACGGAACAGAACATTCCGGCAAACGCCGAAGGCACGTCCAAAGAAATCCAAACGATCCGCGCATTCGAAGCTCTCGAAGCTGACGCTTACTACATGCAGGTTCTTGCCGATCTCGCCGCTGAAGTCTTCGACAATTTGCAACGTGATACCGATGCCGACAAGAACGGTTATATCGTCTATCGGCTCGGCAAAAATCAGGTGAAGCAACTGGACTTCCTGCTGAATGAGCAAGTGCGCCGTACCAACCAGCTTGATCAAACTATCCGCGCAGCCCGAAAGGAAACGCTGATCGTCGTGAAAGGCTCTGAAGCATGAGCACCGAACCCCGCCTGTTAGACGAACGAATTGCCCTTCTTAACGACCTTGAGCATGAAGCGCACATTGTTCGGGACCTTGTATGCCTGATCAGCGAACATCTGAACGAAGTGTATCGGGACGATGTAGCCCACCGGAGCAAAACGGATATCAACGTGGCAACCACATTGGCCATCGTCGCGCGCGACCGCATGGATGCTGCAGTCGCCCGAATGAACGCTACTTACGGCATTACGGAGGCTGCACAATGAATTCCCTGCCAGATATCATTGTTCCGGCAAAATCCCGCATGCCTATCGATCAGATGGAAATGGGTTTGGATTTGCTGCGCGTCGTTCACGCTGCTTTGCAGGACCATAGCTTTATCGATAGCGGAGTTCTGACCGCGCTGAGCGGCACAATGTTCACCGCATTCGAAATGCTGGAACCGGTGCGCGATGTTCTGAATAGAGCCAATCGCGATGAGCCGCCAAGCCAGCCCGCCCCCGGGAACCTTCTTGAAGTGATCGCCCAGTACCGCGAGGGGGACGCAGCTTTTCATGGATGGGAGGCGCGGGGCTACCCGAACGAAGAGGCAGCGATAGCAGCCACTTACGGGCCACCTGCGTTAAAGCTGGAAAACTGGGATAGGCCGCTGGAGAGCCTCGCGGAGGTTCGTGAAGCGTTGCGACTGGCTTTTAACCCCGATGACGCAATCATTAGCGATATGGTCAAAGAGCCACTTCGCGCCGCGCTGATCTATCTCGAAAAAATCACGGACTGGAATGACATTGGCCCGGAAGGAGACGCGGCATGAACCGGCGTTTTTTCCTCAAGCTTTTACCAGTTGCGAGCGCCGCTGCTGCGCTTCCTGCCGAAGCCTTCCGACGCCTGCCGACGCATACCGTCAACCAGTCGACAAATACAGTTCCAACCTATGATGATTGGCAAGGTGACGGATATTATGAGGTAAACGACTGTGGTCGTGTACGTGTGATGAGTGTTGTCCGGTGGAGTGCGTTCGATGATCCAGAAGACGGCCATTGCTACCGCTTCAACGCTCATCTTGGGTACGGCGACGACATTTCCTATCGATACGCTTCAGCAATGGACGCCGCAATTGTCCGCAAAGTCGGGGAGTTCTGATCATGGAAAACTTGGACCAGCGCCCTCGCCTTCGCCGGAAGGACGTTCCGGAATATCTGCGCACGAAACACGGGATAGACGTATCGTTAGCCACGCTTAACACAATGGCGACACGCGGCGGCGGGCCAGCCATGCAATACGATGGCCGACGCCCCCTATACCTGAAATCAGACTTGGACCAATGGGCGAATGATCGACTATCCAAGCCCGTCCGCTCAACATCCGAGCGTTAATCTTGTCCCGAAGTAGCCGGTTTGCCGTCAAGCAGATCGGCTATTTTTGCCGCCACTTGATCAGCTGCGGAAACCAGCGCCTTATCCGCTACGTGTGCATACCTCGCAGTCACACCCGGAACCGAATGCCCGAGCAACCCCGCAATCGTCAGTTCCGAATAGCCCATTTCGGCGGCGACCGAAGCGAATGTATGGCGCATCACGTGTAGGCTTACATCTTCGATTTTTGCCTTAGCGCAGAGCCTTTCAAGCACACGCGGCAACCCAACGAAATGCCCTTCTCCGCGCTCTGATGGGAAAACCCATCCGTTTTTACTTTCGATGCGAGAGATTGCATCAAAGGCTTTCTTGCCGATTGGTCGTATCTGTGCGCCTGTCTTAGTGTCCCCAAATCGTATCGAACCCTTCTCAGGATCGAGCCACTTTTCAGGCAATGCGAGGACTTCCATGCGGCGGCAACCCGACAGCATCAAAAAGCGTACTGCGGCCAACGCCACTTCGGACTCGTCGTCTGCCTCGCGCATCGCTTTGCCGAGCCGGGAAATTTCTTCGTTCGATAGAAAGCGATCCTTTTTCCCCGCCTTAGGCTTCTTCACACCGCGAACAACGTTCTCTGTCACCACAAGCCCATTCTTGGCGAACTCCAATACCGTGCCGAAAATGGTTATTGCTCGCGCCGCTGCTGCCTTTCCACCTGTGGTCACACCACCCCTTCCCTGACGTTCCTTTGCCGTCTTCCCAGCGACTATATCGGCTTGCAGCTTGATAATGTCCGCACGGGTCAGGCCCGCAACTGTACGATTGCCTATCAGCGGCTTTATATGGGTACGAAGCTGGCCTTCGTTGACGGAATATGTGTTCGGCTTCAGCCTGGGCTTGGCATCTTCAAGATACAGGTCGCACAACTCCCCTACCGTGATGGATTGTCGGAGCCGAGCCCTTTCCGCTGACGGATCGTTGCCCTTGAATACCTCGCCCATTTTTTCTCGAGCTAACTGGCGTGCTTCATCCGGCGTCAAAGTACCGACGCGACCAAGGACCATTTTTCGCTGTCGGCCTTCGGAATTGCGATACTTGATGATATAAGACCCTACGCCGGACGGCATCATGCGGACGCCGAAGCCTTTTAGCTCGCTGTCCCAAAGATACTGTTCGCCCGTTTCGGACGGCTCAAGAGTGTCTATTATACGCTTAGTCAGCTTTGGCAATTTGACCCCATCATTAACTTTCGCGGAACCACGGCGGAACCAACTGAAAGCAAATTCAAGCGAACCCTGTCAATCACCAGCAAAATTCAGCAAACGTTAAACCATTGATTTTGCTTATTTTAACAAGCGGAATAAAATTGTGACAAACTCGAACAAACGATATATTCTAAATTTCGTAATGATGGGGTCGCGTGTTCGAGTCACGCAAGCGGCACCAGTTTTATTAACAAAATCAAAGTATTATGATTTCACGACCATGTCGGCCTCCAGTCAGCCTGACGTAAATCGCCACCGAGTCGTGTAACCCGCAATATCATATGGCAGTGACCGGGATATTCCGGGATTAATTGGGATTTCGCGATATAGAACGGAAAACCCCGGAAAACCGCGGCTTTCGAGAAATCGGCGAAGCGCCCATCACAAAAATGCAGCGCAAGATCAAATGGCAGGGCGAGCCTTTGATATCAAATTTAAATTGACGGCCCGAACCACATTACACGTCCAGCAACATGCAGCTGCTCAACCTCCTCCCCCCCCCCGAAACTTCTTCGGCCGGATATCGCGGATTGGCACATATCAGCTGTAAAGAGCCATTTAAACGCCCGTGGACGCGCTTAACGAGAACCATATCCCCATAAACAATAAGGTAAATAGTGTTGTTTCTGATGCGATTGATTGAGGCGTCGACCAATAACACGTCACCGTCTCGGATCGTCTCCTCCATACTGTCGCCGCGTGCAGTCAAAATCCGTGCAAAAGCTGGATTGATATTACGGCTGCGCAGCCAAGTGGATTGGAACGCAAGATATTCCAAAGGGTTTTCACCGATCGTCACCCGCCCCGCTCCAGCAGAAGCCTGAACGTCGAACCGAGGTGTGAGTGTAAACTCTGATTTCGCTTCTAGTTCAGTAGCTTGGACCCTCTGCGGAAGCTGAGGTAGTTCGACAGTGCTCATTTCGCCTTCGCCATTGATGAGCCAGTCTAGCGCCACGCCTTTGAGCCTTAAACGCGGAAAATTCCAGTTCCCGTGGCCCAAATTCGAGCTGCACCTCAAAGCTGCTGAAATGTTTTCTTTGCCATGGTCCAAATTTGGGGTGCACCTCAGGATACGTCGGCCGTTAACATTCGGCAGATATCAGGGGAGAAAAACAGCGTTATACGCGGCAACTGACGCTCGCCAATAAGCACGCCCGCGTGAGTGCGTCAGCTGTGCCCCACGCACATACTTCTGGTAGCGGATACAAATTATTCAGGCGCTGACCGGCTTCAGAACTCTAAGCGCGCGTGGACGATAGCCGCAAGGGATGGCCGAAACGGAGTATTCCGAAGGATGCGCGTGAAATAGGTTCTTCATTGATTCAAATCAATGAAGAAAAGCGAAGCCAATATAATAGCACCTGAAACTCAACACTAAGTCGATAACAGTGTCAGTCCACGCACACGGGGAAGTCGGCCAGCGACACTGTTTTATTTCAGTGAAAACTAATGTACCATAACTAGATAAGAGAGCAGCAGTCCAAGAGATCCGGACGTTGAATGAGGATAACAATCACTTGGGCAAAATTTTGAAGTTAAGTTCAAGGAAGTGGGATTCTCTTCAAGAAAACCAGCTTCAAGTAGCATTTGTTGAGCTGTTCTCGACTGAGATAGGTTTTAATTAATTCGGTCGGAAGGCTGAATTTATTGAAAATTAAGCGCATCGAGCAAAGACCGCTGGGATAGTCTGAGCCTTCGGTATTTATTCGTTCGCGCAATAACATTGGATGAAGCATCTGTGGAGATGCGATCAACTTCATCTTGGGGAAGATTAACCATGATAGATTTGTCCGGTTCTCGCCTAGCGGGTTTTGTTACATATGTTGTCTTTAGCGTACTGTCCCTCACTGGGACGTCAGCAGCCGAGACTCTATGGATAAATTCTGGCTCAGGAAATTGGTCGGATAGTAATAATTGGGACCTTGGTTCCCCACCAAATGGTAATGGTGCAAGAATTGATAATGGAGGAACCGCAGTTGTTGGCAACGGACAGTCTTTTAGCCCGGGCAACATCACGATAGGCTCATCTGGAGGGGATGGGACAGTTCAAGTCAACAATGGTTCACTAGCGGCGGCAGCTGTCAACGTCGGCGTAGATAACGTGGGATCATTAGTCATAAGTGGTGGCAATGTATCGTCTAACACCATGTCGATCGGTATCGGCTCCTTGGGCAATGGAAATGTAACGATTGATAACAATGGACTACTTTCATCACAGCAATATCTAAACATAGGCGCGACAGGTATTGGCACACTGATACTGAACAGCGGGACGGTTCAAGCTGGTTATAATTGGTCAGTGCGGATCGGAGAGCAGTCTGGCTCTACGGGCAACGTCATTGTCAATGGGGGTATACTTCGCGGCAGCATTGGCGAAGATAACTTCGTGGTTGGTCGATCGGGCACAGGTACGCTCGAAGTGAATAATAATGGTATAGTTACCTCATCATGGATGTTCGTTGGCGGTGAGTATAGAAACACCCCTACGCCTACTTCACAAGGGGGACTGGGCAATATAACGCTTAATGATAACAGTAGACTTGAAAACACTGCTGGAATTGTCATCGGAGGCAAAGGGAGTACTGGCGCGATAACTATCAATGATAGTGCGCTCATGCAAACCGATCAGACGCTTTACCTCGGATATGAAGCATCTGGCAGTTTAACTATGAACGGGGGGCAGGTCGTCAGCAAGGGCTCGACGATTGTCGGGGTCAATGGGGGATCTTACGGCACACTGAGTATCAACAACCAAGGCATTGTCTCAAGCGGCTCCGGTACAATCGCATCAGCGGCGGGCTCCGTTGGCTTAGTGTCAGTCATTGGTAGCGGATCGGCTTGGAATGCTGCCAATCTGGCGATAGGACTTCGCGGTACAGGCTCGCTTGAGATTATCCAGGGCGGCAGCGTGACGAATAACGCGGGCATGATTGGATACGGCGCAAATAGCATAGGCGTGGTTACAGTCAGCGGTAACGGTTCGACTTGGACGAATACTGGAAGCTTGACAGTCGGCGAAGGTGGATCGGGGACGTTGACGATTTCTGATCAAGGAGCGGTCAAGACGGGGTCCATCAGTTTGGCTTCGCTTGCTGGATCAGTTGGCACGCTTAATATCGGCGCGGGTGGCCTTGCAGGTGTTCTTGAAACGCCTTCGATTTCTGGTCTTTCAGGACAGGCCATAATTAATTTTGATCATATTGATAGCATCAGCTTTGCGCCACAAATGACCGGTGAACTTGCCGTGAACCATATTAATGCCGGGACAACTACCCTTGCCGCGTCGAATGACTACAATGGCGTCACCACTATTAGAAGTGGCATATTGAAAGCGGGGGCAGAGAATACATTTAGTCCTAATTCCCAGCATATTGTTGCAGATGGCGGGACGCTTGATTTGAATGGCTTTAATCAAACTGTCGCCGATTTAACAAATGGAGGAGCGGTAAGAATAAATGGTGCACCTGGGACCATATTGAATGTGGCAGGGTCTTATGTTGGAGATGGCGGGAGAATAGATATTAATACTATTCTAGATGCCGACAGCTCCGCAACGGATAAGCTGGTTGTGGCTGGCGATACGGCCGGTAACACCAACGTCCGTGTGACCAATATCGGTGGAACTGGTGCACAGACGACCGAAGGCATCGAGGTCATCTCTGTCGGTGGTATCTCGAACGGGGTATTCACGCTATTAGGGGATTACACAACGCTGGACAATAAGGCAGCAGTTATCGCTGGAGCTTACGCCTATACGCTGGAAAAGAATGGCGTTAGTACCCCGACTGACGGCAACTGGTATCTGCGCTCGCAGATGAAGCCTGTCGAACCAGAACCAGACACTGATCCGGAGCCAGAACCGCAACCGGAACCCGGCCCCGACGCCCCCCGCTATCAGGCCGGTGCGCCTGTTTACGAGACCTACCCGCAGTCTCTCCTCGCATTGAACGGTGTTTCCACGCTGCAGCAGCGCGTCGGAAACCGCGTTTGGGCTGGCAATGGAAACAAGGTGATTGTCCAAGGGGCCGATGCGATCGAAACGCCTTATGCCGCTCCCGAAGAAGCCGGCGTTCATATTGAGGGTAATGGTATCTGGGGACGCGTGGAAGGGGCGCATAATCACATTGAGACCGGCCGCTCAACAACCGATGTCGATTATGACCAGAATATCTTCAAATTGCAGGCCGGCGTTGACGGCATGTTCATGGAGAATGAAAGCGGGAAGCTGATCGGCGGCGTGAGCGTCCATTATGCGCACGGCCTTACCAAAACTGCCTCGATTTACGACACCTCGGTCGGCGGCGGCCGGATCAGTACAGAAGGCTACGGCCTTGGTGGATCACTTACCTGGTATGGCGAGAGCGGATTCTACGTCGATGCGCAGGCACAAGCTACCTGGTACAACAGCGATCTGAGCTTTTCTGGAGGTAATCAGTCTCTGGTGGATGGCAACGACGGATTTGGCTACGCATTTTCCATCGAAAGCGGCAAACGCTTTGCTCTTGATCCGGCATGGTCGCTCACACCGCAAGCGCAACTAGTCTATTCCAGCGTCGACTTCGATGATTTCCGTGAAGATATGACCGGCACTGCGATCCATCTCAGCAAGGGCGACAGCCTGCAAGGTCGAATTGGCCTCACGCTGGATCATGAAAGTTCGTGGCAGAATGCCAACGGCATGCTGAACCGGGCACATGTATATGGCATCGCCAACCTTTACTACGAGTTCCTTGAAGGCACACGGGTCGAAGTTGCTGACGTGAGCTTTGCTAATCGTAACGATCGCGCATGGGGCGGTATCGGCTTGGGCGGATCTTACAACTGGAACGACGACAAGTATTCCATTTACGGTGAAGGTCTGATCAACACCAGCCTCAACAACTTTGCCGACAGCTATTCGCTGAAAGGGAATGTTGGATTCCGCGTGAAGTTTTGATCATAGTTGCAAGTAAAGACTCCCGGTATCGGACAGATGCCGGGAGTATCTTGTTATCAGGCCGCCAATGGCGATGGATGACAATTCTGCGATAGCCAGAATTCAGATATCCAGTCAATGCTTGGATATTTCTCATGACAGCAATCGCGCCACGAGATATTGCCGACACACTACCCGCCAGCTACAAGCGCATATGATTTCATTTCGTTGGTGGGTTGCTGCCCTCATCTTTATGTCAATGTATTGGCCGATTACCGTGATGGCGACCGCGGCTATAGTTATGGCGTCATTTCTCGGAACTAAGAGTGCGGAATGGCGCGCTGTCTGGAGTGCGCTTGCAATCCTGATCGTGGCGCCGGTCATCTGGTTCTACACGCTTACACAAGAAAAACCCGCCGAAGCGGGGGTTTTTGGGCTCATTCAGTCGTCTGATTGTTTTCACAAAGGCGAAATTAGTCCGGCGACTTCAGGGGATATCAATGTTTACAGGCCTGACGGGGCGAATGTCTTAGAGTCCTTTTGAAAAAGGTCTTCAATGAGCAATTCGCCTGATGAGTAGGGCTCCGAGAGCAATGTGGATCATGGCTTCGGAGACGTCGATGCGTTGCTCGTAGTCACGTACGAGACGTCGCCATCGCACCAGCCATCCAAAGGTTCTTTCCACCACCCATCTGCGCGGTAGAACATGGAAACCCTGTGCGCCTTCGATACGGCGTACAACTTCAATAACGAAGTCGAGAAAAGCTGCCTTGTCCATCAGCCTGGCTCGATCATATGCGCCGTCGGCAAACAGGTGCTTCACCCACGGCCAGCGCTTTCTGATCGCATCAAGAATAGCCTGCGCTCCTGCACTGTCGGAAATATCGGCGGTGGTCAGGTTGACCATAAGCAACCGTCCGTCCGTATCCACAGCGATATGGCGCTTACGGCCGACGATTTTCTTATTCGCATCAAAACCACGGTTTGTGGCGGCGGGAGCCTTGACTGATTGACTATCGATGACTGCGGCAGTTGGGCTGGCCTCGCGCCCGGCTTGTTCACGGTCAATCATCACAGCCATGTTGTGAAGCGTGACGAACAGGAAGCGCCGCATCAGAGCTCGGAACCACCAATAAACCGTTTGCCAGGGCGGAAAATCCTTCGGCAGCATCTCCCAACCACAACCCGACCGCACCAGATAACGAAGTGCATTGACGACTTCACGCAGATCAGTCTTGCGGGGGCGTCCGCGCCGCCCGGCCGTTGGCATCAAGGGTTCAATCAGCAACCACTCGGCATCAGTCAAGTCCGTCGGGTAGCGCTTCTGCTTCTTGCGAATATCGGCCATCCGGCCACGGCTCTCTCGTGTCCACATCAAAAGCTTGAATCACAACCAACAGCACCAATCAACCTTTTTCAAAAGGGCTCTTAAATGAAATCCTAGAATAGACTTTTGGCATGTTCTTTTGAACCATGGCCCGATATGCGCTTTCAGACGGGTATGAAACCAGGAACCCTCGCCCGCTGAAGTTCGCCTTAAAGTCCAAGGTTCCGGCGTCCACGAGTTCGCCCGAACCGATGGTTATGGTATTTGCACCTGCCACCGCAATATCTGTCCCATCGGAAAGACGAGGCGGATTGACATAACCAGAATCGCAGTTAAGGGCGGTCACGATATACTTTCCTGGCTTTATGGGTTCGAACTTGATTCTGTAACCTTCGTCGCGAGGATCTTTAGCGGAATATCCTTTGAAGAGCCGGAACCCCGAACCAGTGTTGACACGCACTGTCTCGAACTGCTGTTTTCCATCTACTCGTCTCAATGCAACAGAACCGCACTCGGCCGGATTACCTAACAAATTTTTGCCAACCATAGCTCGAAATGCGATTGCAGCGCCTTTTTCTTTCAAAAACTTGTCGGCTTCTTGCTCGGTCTTATTGCTTAGTTTGACTTGTTTCTCGGCGGACGGCGTCCCGCACGCTGTTAATGTCAAAACAACGCAAGCTGCAACGATAAATCGCATTCAAATCTCTCCCGGTACATTCCTGAGGTTGAGTACATACTGCGATTCCAAGATTCCTCAACTAATACTTAAGAGAGACTTGATGCCGACGTCACAACCGGCGATTAAAGCGAAACTTGATTCTACGATGAGGCAACACTCATGAAGAAGAGATTTCGGGGGCAGGATTACATTCTGTCGCACGTAATTGGATATTCGATTGATGCAATTGCCACCTATTTGATGTGCTGGTATTTCGTTAAGAACGGGAACGTCCTCGGAACGGCAGCGCTGTTTTTTCTTTTCTATCTAGCATTCGGCCAATTGAATAAGTTCTATTCTGGCCTAAAGCATGTCCTTTGCTATGTTCTTCTCGGGCGAAGAAAGGAAGAAACGGAGCGATTGAAATCTCAGTTTGAAAGCCACGGCATTGAACCCGTGACTCTGAAAAATAATGAAGTAGATAGTTTTTTGATTTCCTCGGCCGAGGCTGGCAAATACTTAGATAACAAAGAGGCAAGCTCAATACTCGCTTCGCAGTGGCTGAAAAACCAAGTTCTCGAACTCGGATGCCCACCAATGGAAGCGTGGGTTCATCGTGATATGATCAGGAGAGCGCTTGAGCCGGACAAGCAGTAGTAAGCTTCGAAGACCAGTATGATCCGCGAGGTCTGCTTCCTTATGCCTGGCGCAATCTTTGCGGATAAGTAGTTTGACATTCCCCGCGCATAGCTGCGAAGCTTCCTGACACCCAGATAACCCCGCAGCCTCCAACCGCATTAGTCCTTGAGACGCCCGAACACGATTTCGATCCGGTTGCGCCGTTGGCAGTGGCGCTTTTCGTACTTGACGGCCAACGCCGGGATTTCCGACCCCGAATGCAGGGCGTGATCAAGGGGCTCCATCTAGGGAACGGGGTAGATTAATTGACCCTTTTAAAAAATCTTAGCTACTTATAGCAATAAGTAACTGATCCGGCTTGTTTAGCTTCGAGTATATTATATTACTATTCTTAAATGATTCTCTGCTTCCTGCTCAGGATGCTTCGCGACAGAGGGGCTATCGATTGCGTACTGATCATGTGGAAATACTTGTTGCCATCCCGAGCCTTGGCGCGCGGATTTGCAATATGCGCAAGAAAGCTTTGCTGAACTCCATTTGCTTCCATCCTGTGACCGTGGCCGCTGCGATGACGGCAATGCTGCCCTCTGTAGAGGCGATAGCGCAATGCACGCCATCAGCGCCAGCGGCAGTCAGTATTTCTTCCGGCAGTTGTTCGGATCCCGCTCTTACCGCGCGCGAAAGTGCCGGTGCTGCACCGGTGGTCGACGTTTCCGGTACCGGGAATTATACTGGCACTTCCGTCGAGCTGACAGCAAACGGCAGCGGTTACGGCGTACGTGCAAGCGGTAGCGGGACGATCAATCTGGTTGGCACCTCTGCGGTTGATGCTAAGGTCATTACGAACGGCGCAGGCGGTCATGGCCTCTACGCTGAGGACGGCGGAGTGATCGCAGGCAGCAATACAACCATCACCACATATGACACTGGCGCCTATGGAATCAGTGCTATTGGAGCTGACAGCAGCGTCACGCTGACCGATAGCAAGGTCTACACGATGCAAGACAACGCGCACGGTGCCTATGCAGCCAGCGGCGGGACCATCACACTAACCCGCACCGACCTCATGCTTGGGGGCGCGACCGCCTCCGCAGTGTTCGCTGATGTCGGAGGAACCATTACTCTCAATGATCTGAATACGTATAGCTACGGCGACAATGCCCCAAGCGCAGTGGCCTCCGGTGCCAACAGTAAGCTTATCCTCAATAACAGTTACCTGAACGGGTATGGAAGCGGCGGCGCGGCGCTGTTCGCAACAGACGCGGGAACAGTCACCGTGGACGGAGGCGCTATAGCATCCGGCGATTATTATGGCGGTACAATCAACGCGAACGCGCCTGGCATGCTTGCTCGAGGTGTCGGCAGCAGCATAGTCGTCCGCAATGGTGCCAGCACTGCCACCTACGGCGCAAACAGCCAAGGCATATGGGCAGATGCCGGAGGCAGTATTGATTACGCTGGTTACGGCATATTCACCTATCAACCCAATTCCGCCGGAGCGATGGCAAGCGGCACAGACAGCAACGTCATTCTGACCAACACCATAATCCGGACGACCGGTCCTTCCAGCACAGGTCTGCTTGTCGCCGATGCCGGCTGGGTCACCGTAACCGGAACTGAGGTCACAACGGGTTACACCGTGACGGGAGGTAATCCGCCAGCCCTCCAGTTTCCGGTGGCTGAGGTGGGCCTTGAGAGCCATGGCGCGGATGTGATCGGGACGGACAGCAAACTGCAAGCTCAGGATACTAACATAACCACCAGGGGCGATGGCAGCATTGGAGTTCGCACCAGCCAGGGCGCCACAGCCTTGATCATGGGCGGCGCCATAACAACCAAGGGTGGCGAAAGCGCCGTAGCCGGCGGCGCTGACGGCGTTCGTTCGACCGACACTGGCAGCATCGTCGCCTTGACCGGCACAAAAGTCGCCACGGAAAACAGTAACGCCATCGGCATGCACGCGATGGCGGGCGGTACGATCACCGCCACGGGTGCAACCATTTCCACCATTGGCAGTGCTGCTCATGGCCTTGCAGCCGTCAATGGCGGCACACTCACCGCATCCGGCACCACAGTCGCGGTAAACGGCTCCGGATCTGCGGGCATCTACCTTGCCGGCGGTGCGCCGAGTAATGTGTCCTTCACCGGCGGCAGTCTCAGCACCGCCAATGGCGCGATTATCCTGGCCGAGGGCGGCATCGGTACCATCTCAATCAATGGTAACACAGCCATCAATCCTGCTCAGGTGAACGGACAACTCTTGCTGGCCAAGGTGACAGAGGATACCGCCGGTGCGACCAGCAACCTCACGCTCAACATTGATGGCATATCGTCGCTTACCGGTGACGTCGTCGTTGATCCTTCAACCCTCGCCTATAATCTTAGCAACAGCCAGTGGACTGGCAGTCTTATGCTGATCGGCCCCGGCAATACCGTCAACGCTAGTCTCACCGCGTCACGATGGACAGGCGACCTGCTAGCCGATACTGGCAACGCTGCGAATTTGTCGTTGGCGCAGGGCAGCCTTTGGACCGGCTTGGCGCGAAACGCGACAAATATCACGATCGATGCTAGCAGCACCTGGAACGTCACAGACGACTCCAACGCAACCGGTGCGATTGTGAATGCCGGTCTGATCCAGTTCCTGCCCCAGATAAACGCCTACAGCACGCTGACCGCTGGCAGCTATACCGGTAATGTCGGCAGCCGTATCGGCTTCAACACCTATCTGGGCGCGGACAACTCGCCGAGCAATCTATTGGTGATCAATGCCGCTCAGGCCAGCGGCACAACATCGGTGCTCGTCAACAATACCGGCGGTCCGGGAGAACAAACCGTCGCCGATGGCATCATGCTGGTGCAGGTGACAAATGGCGGCACCACCACGACCGACGCCTTCACGCTTGGACAGCGTGTGGCTGCGGGCGCTTATGAATACCAGCTTTTCCGCGGTGGCAGCACGGCCCCAAACGATTGGTTCCTCCGTTCTCATACTGTCGATATGCCAACGAGTCCCACGACAGAGGGATCAGACATCCCGCTTTATCGTCCAGAAGTTGCGCTCTATGCGCCAATCCCTGCGATTGCACGGCAGATGGGCCTTGCGACATTGGGCACGTTGCATGAGCGCGTCGGGGAGGAAGAAAACCTGCGAGGAGTACCGGAGTCGCGGACTTCTGTGAATGGTGCCTGGGGACGAGCGTTCGCAGAGCACCTTAGCAATCGATGGGGCGGTTCGGTCGATGCCAGCGTGAGGGGGGATCTGACTGGGTTCCAGACTGGTCTCGATATCCTGCGGCGGACAACGGATAGCGGCCATCGAGATCACGCCGGACTATATTTCGCTTACTCGGACTACAATTCAAGCTCGGTGCGTGGCTTCGCGCAAGGCATACAAAATCTCGCGGTGGGCGAACTGACGCTGAAAGGTCCATCGGTTGGTGCTTACTGGACACATTTCGGTCCGACTGGCTGGTATCTTGATGCGGTGGTTCAGGGAAGCTGGTACGATGCGGATGCGACATCGCTTTATGACGCCGGACTTTCTACGAAAGCGACTGGATATACTGCATCGCTTGAAGCAGGCTACCCCATCCACTTTGGGGAGGATGATCGCTGGCTGATCGAACCGCAGGCGCAACTCGTCTATCAGGGCGTGTCAGTGGACAGATCCCATGACCATTATTCTGATGTGAATTGGGATGCGGATAAAGCCTGGACGGGAAGGCTCGGTGCGCGGCTACAATATAAACGGCGCGACGAGCGTGGAACATTGTGGCAGCCCTACGCGCGGTTCAATCTCTGGCACTCCTTCTCAGGCAATGACACTTTGTTCTTCGGGCCGGCCTCACCCGCGATTGAAAACAGCTTCGGTGATACAGCATTCGAGGTC
This sequence comes from Ochrobactrum sp. AP1BH01-1, assembly GCF_018066705.1. Taxonomy (NCBI): domain Bacteria; kingdom Pseudomonadati; phylum Pseudomonadota; class Alphaproteobacteria; order Hyphomicrobiales; family Brucellaceae; genus Ochrobactrum; species Ochrobactrum sp. AP1BH01-1. Next base: position 907,071 of record NZ_JAGPOU010000001.1, read on the forward strand.
GGCGGTGGCATAACTGCCCGCTTGAAGGAGAATGTGAGCCTATATGGCCAAGCCAGCTACCGCTGGTCGCCAGATAGCGGGCGTGATCACCAAACAGCAACCGCGGGCACCTTCGGCGTCCGCTTCGATTGGTGATTAGCGCATCCATGCTATAAACCAAATCAAAACGTGGCCCCGATTGCCAGTCAGAAAATGCAGTTGCGTTTTCTTTCCCTGGTGGCAACTTGAGACGCCCAAGCTCCGTGCGTGAATGGATGAGTGCTTCCCTTCCTTATACATGGAAAGGATTGTGACCATAATCTTCTCTCCAAGTGAGGAGCTTGCGGCCTATGCCGAACTTTTTACAACCTCGCACCGTAATTCCTCCTCCCTGACCATCAAGCGCGCGCAAATAGCACAGCAAGATAGAAAAGCGCTTAGTAAGGGCAACGACAAAGCCGCGATCCTATACGCCAGTTCACTTTCCGTCGGGCTTCCACTTGATTACCTACCGATAGATGCCTGTATGGATCTCTCCGTTCAAACCACACCACGCGCGATACATGCCGGGACTGTTGAACGGCAGGCTGACATTGCCCTTGCGGTCCACCGCAACAAGACCGCCAGAACCGCCGATTTCGCCAAGTTCACGGACAACGGCGCCCGCCGCTTCGTCCAACGACTGCCCCGCCCAGCGCATCCGCGCATCAATTTCATGGCCCACGGCCCAGCGAATGAAATATTCTCCGTGTCCTGTGGCTGAAAGCGCGACTGTCTGGTCATCCGCCCAGGTTCCCGCCCCTATGACCGGGCTGTCACCCACGCGTCCCGGTGTCTTGGCCGTCATACCGCCGGTAGAGGTAGCGGCAGCCAGATGTCCGAAGCTATCCAATGCCACAGCGCCTACCGTGCCGTGCTTGCGGGCCGGATCGCCGTCATCGGCAGCACCGCTGCTCCGCCGTGCCATTTCATCATGCAGCGCCTTGCGACGCGGTTCGGTTGAAAACCATTCCGGAGCCATCATTTCCAGACCGGCTGCTTCGCAAAAACGCTTTGCTCCTTCGCCCGCCAAAAATACATGTTCGGTCTGTTCCATGACAGCACGTGCCGCCAGTACAGGGTTGCGCGGTCCGCAAATTCCAGAAATGGCTCCGCAGGCACGTGTTGCGCCATCCATGATGGCGGCATCCATTTCATGCGTTTCATCGGTCGTGAAAACCGCTCCGCGACCGGCGTTGAAGAGAGGGTTTTCTTCCAGAGCAATGACCGATGCCGTCACGGCATCTAGTGCCCTGCCACCACGGCGCAGTATATCCAGCCCAGCTTGCAGGCATTCACGCAAACCAGCGTGATAGGCCGCTTCCTTCTCCGGCGTCATATTAGCCTTGAGAATGGTTCCAGCACCGCCGTGCAATGCGATTACGGGTACAAATTCGGTCATCTCTGATAACTCGTTGTGGAAGATTAACTAACGCTGTGCAGATCGGGATGAGAAACCCGGCGGCTCGGGCCGCCGGGTTCTGTCTATTCTATTTCGGCTTGACATCCATAGCCAAAGTATCTTCGTCGGAGCGCGGTGTGTAAGAAATCTTGTCCTTCTTCACGCCCCATGCCGACAAATTGACGGCAAGCGGCAAATCCGGCCTGTCCGTCGAAACGAGCAGATTGGCTTTTTCAAGAAGAGTCCCCCGCTTGGCCTCGTCCATTTCACTACCGGCGTCCTCAATCAACTTGTCCATTTCCGGGTTCGAGTATCCACGAGTATTGAAAGCACCCAGCGATTTTTCCGGGTCATTGGTATGCATCAATGAGGAGAGCATATAGTTGGATTCACCCGTCAGCGTCCCCCAGGATGCCATGTAGAGCGAATATTCTCCACGCGTCTTCGCCGGATTGAACACTGCAGCTGGAACGCCACTGACATCGACCTGAACATTGATCGTGGCCAGCAACTGGGCGATCGTCGGCCCTAGTTCCATCGGCATACGGTCATTGGCATAATTCAACGACACCTTGAAACCGTCAGGATAACCGGCATCTGCCATCAGCTTACCAGCCTTCTCAACTTCATATGCAACCGGGGCAATATCCTTGTTGTAACCAAAAATATTGGAAGCCACCATCTGCGTCGGAACGGATCCCATGCCTTCCAGCGCGACTTCCGTAATTGTCTGGCGATCAAGAGCCAGATCGAAAGCCTCACGCACGCGTGGGTCAAGAAACGGGTTTTTGTCCAGTTTCTTTCCGGCCTTATCCCAGACCATTGGCGTTTCCTTGCGGAAATCGAACTCCAGATAGGGAATATAGACGGACTCGTCCTTTACGATCTCCAGCTTGGGATCGGATTCCAGCGCCGCGAGGTCGGTCGAGGGCACTTTGGATATCAGGTCGACCTGTCCGGCCTTCAGCTGAGCTACACGTGCAGCGTCATTGGGAATTTCCTTGCGCACGACGTGATCCCAAGGCTGAGCGCCGCCCCAATATCCATCGAATTTCTCCAGAACCAGATCTTGCGTTGGGGCCCATTTGACGAACTTGTAAGGGCCGGTGCCGATTGTCGCCTTGCCCGAATTGAAGCCGTCAGCAGCCGTTTCCTTGGTCGAGTACTCTGCCGCAGCCTTATGGGAAACAATAAATAGACGCACGAAATCATTCGGCAAGGTCGGCGCTGGATCAACCGTGGTCACACGGACAGTCAGCGGATCAACTACCTCCACGCCCTTCACCCGGCGGACATAAATGGTGGAAGGATTTGGCCCGGTGACATTGGGAATGCGTTCAATCGAGAACTTGACGTCCTCGGCAGTGAAATCCGAACCATCATGGAATTTCACACCTTCACGCAGTTTGAACTCCCATGTCGTTTCATTGACAGGTTGCCAGCTCACAGCCAGTGATGGTTCCACTTCCAGCTTGTTGCCCGATTTCAAAAGCGTGTCGAAGACATGCTTGGTTGCTTCGGCATTCGCGGAAGTTGCCGTGAAATGCGGGTCCATCGAGGCTGGTCCGGATTTCGTCGCAATGACGAGATCGGCGGCCATTGCAGACAGTGGCATCATTAGCGTTGATGCCAGCAAGGCAGTGTTCAATATCGAACGAATGGTCATCTTATTCCCCTTTTTCTCATTGGCATGATCATTAGTAAAATCCACGACCGGCGAAATGCCGCCATCAGCCGAGGATGAGCTTTCTCAGTTGTCTTCGCCTTCGATCGGTTCAAGATCGGCAGCGAGTTGCTGCGGCCAGTTTTCGGAAGCCACCACCAGCTTGGTCAGAATTTCGGACAGGTTCAAACGTTCGGCGGGTGACAGACATTCGAGCATGATCCGCTCGTGATCCATCATCCTGCCCTCGACAGCTTCTACGGCGGAGCGCCCTTTCTCCGTCAGTCTTAATGCAACGCGGCGCTGATCACTGGGATCGAGATCGCGGCTGATCATGCCCAGCGTGTCCAGTTTGTTCACGGCACGGCTCAGGGTATTTTTTGGAAAGCCGGATGAGCGGACCACCTCGGTCAACGTCAGCTCGTCGCTCAGATAAAGCGACCAGAGCACAACGAATTCAGGCCGCAGCAGACCAAGCTGCTGCTGGATGAACCCGTAGACAGGGTTGTTGAACCGCAATGCCAGGTAGTTCAATCGGAAGGAAAGCCAGCACGGATTTCGCCAAAGCTTGGGATACAGCGGATCACCGTCGGAAAGGCTCGACAGCCCCGGCTCTTCCCGCCCGGCGCGCCCTTCGTACAGGGCCGTACGCAATAGATCGTCCATCGGCAAAACCTCGTAGATTTTCCAATTAGTACTATTTGGAACGATATTTAAAAATATTCTTGCGTCAACTCTATTTTTTTGTTCCTAATGGAACCGAATTAAAGATTGCGAAATGTGAGGACGCCGTCGCACCACCATCCTCGCGAGGGGTAAGTGCGCTCTGGTTGCCAATCGGAAAATTGCAGGAGACGAAAATGCGCATTCAGGACATGCATTGGTCACAGGTCGAAGCACGTGTGAAGGAAGATGACCGCTGCGTCATTCCCATCGGCTCTGTCGAACAACACGCCTATCTGAGCCTCGCGACGGATATGATCCTGGCCGAGCGCGTTGCAGTCGAAGCAGCGGAACCGACGGGTGTTCCGGTTTTCCCTTGCCTGCCTTACGGAATGGCATCCGGCTTTGCTGATTTTCCGGGAACGGTTACGCTGACCTTGCGCACTTACATCAATGTAATCGAAGACATTCTCAACAGCGTCTACCATGCAGGCTTCCGCCGTATTCTGATTGTTAACGGCCATGGGGGCAATTCGCCGATCAATCCTCTCCTGTCGGAATGGATGAACGGTCATCGAGACACTTCCGTCAAGCTTCACGACTGGTGGCGCGCGCCGAAAACCATGGCGAAAGTGCTGGAGATCGACCCCGCCGCCAGCCACGCCAGTTGGATGGAGAATTTTCCATGGACCCGTCTGGAAGGCGCGCCAATCCCTAATTTCCAGAAAGAACGCATCGATTTTGCCGCTTCCGCACGTGTCGATGCAGGCAGAAAACGCGAACGCATCGCCGAAGGCAACTATCACGGCGTCTTCCAAAGGCCTGATCAGGATATGATGGAAATCTGGAAGGTCGGTGTTGAGGAAACGCGCCGTGAGATCGAGCATGATTGGCATTAATCCGCCAGTCCCGTTTTCCTCATTCCTCATAAACCGTGCCCGAATGCAGCTATCGGGGCACTAGCCAGAGAAAAGCCTATGGCCTCATTCATTCTCCGCAGGTCGGGACAGGCGCTCATCGTTCTGATGGTCATGTCCATCCTTGTTTTCATTGGCGTTTACGTCATCGGCAATCCCGTCGACGTGCTCATATCGCCGGATGTTACACAGGAAATCCGCCAGCGAGTTATCGAGGAGTACGGCCTCAATCAGCCGCTCTGGAAACAATATGCCGACTTTGTAGCCAAGATCGTCAGCGGCGACTTCGGCAGATCCTTCGTCTTCAACATGCCGGTCAGCGAGCTCATTGCGCAACGACTACCTGCCACGCTGGAACTCGCAGTAATTGCAGTCTTGCTTGCCTCTCTGATCGGTATTCCTCTGGGCGTCTATGCCGGGTACAAGCCCGACGGGTTTGTTTCAAAGCTAATCATGGCTGGCTCGATACTCGGCTTCTCCGTTCCCACCTTCTGGATCGGCTTGATGCTGATCATGGTGTTTGCGGTTCAGCTTGGTATGCTGCCCGCAGGCGGGAGGGGTGCGACCGTCGATATTTTAGGCATCCCCTTTTCTTTTCTAACCCGGGATGGCTGGTCCCATCTCCTTCTACCAGTTCTCAATCTCGCTCTGTTCAAGATGGCAATGATGTGTCGATTGGCAGCGGCGGGTACGCGCGAGATCATGACGACCGACACGATCAAGTTCGCGCGTGCGGCGGGAATTCCGGAACGTACAATCCTGTATCGTCATGTATTGAAGCTGATCTCCATTCCGCTTGTTACAGTGTTTGGTCTGGAACTTGGATCGACACTTGCCTTTGCCCTTGTTACGGAAACAATTTTCAACTGGCCGGGTCTCGGCAAGCTTATCGTAGACTCCATCGCCTCGCTCGACCGTCCGGTCATGGTCGCCTATCTGATGATGGTCGCGATCCTTTTCGTCGTCATTAACCTATGCGTCGACCTGGCTTATGCCGCCCTCGATCCACGCCTGCGGCAGAAAGGTCGCTGAAATGACTGACACAACGTCGAGCCGATCTACTGTCCCAACAAGCGCTACTTCCCCTCTGAAGGCGTTCTGGCGAGCTTTTTCAAAGAACAAGGTAGCTGTGATCGCATTTGCGGTGGTTATAGTCATTGCTCTCTTGGCGATATTCGCCCCTTGGATCACGCCGCAAGACCCTTACGACCTCAAATCACTAGTGTTGCGCGATGCACGTCGCCCTCCCGGTTTTGTCGGCGCCAATGGCATGCACTATCTGCTCGGCTCCGACAGCCAGGGGCGTGATCTGCTGTCAGCAATTATCTACGGTTTGCGCATATCGCTTGAGATGGGGCTGATAGCAGGTGCTATCGCATTCAGCCTCGGCGCTGTTGTCGGCTGCTTTGCAGCCTATCTTGGCGGCAGGACAGAAACGTTCATCATGCGCCTTGTCGATATACAGTTGTCGTTCCCCGCAATCCTTCTGGCTTTCGTGGTTGCTGCCGTGCTCGGCCAAGGAAAGTGGCAGCTCATTCTGGCCCTCGTCTTTGCCCAATACGCCTATTTCGTGCGTACGGCGCACGGGGCTGCATCTGCAGAACTGCAGAAAGATTACGTTCTGGCTGCCTTGTCCGTACCTATGAGCGGCTGGCACGTGGTGACGAGGCATATCTTACCCAACTCCCTACCGCCGCTCATTGTTGTAGCGACAGTGCAAGTGGCTTCGGCTATTTCACTTGAAGCGACACTTTCCTTTCTCGGCGTTGGTCTTCCGCCGACAGAGCCATCCCTTGGAATGCTGATTGCCAATGGCTTCCAGTATCTTCTGTCAGGCCGGTATTGGATCTCCATTTATCCCGGCCTTGCACTCATCGTTCTGATCATGGCCATCAATCTTATGGGCGATCAGATCAGAGACATATTAAACCCGAGGTTGCGCAAATGACCGCTTTGTTACAAGTCGATAACCTCAGAACCTATTTCGAAACCGACAGCGGCACGGTGAAATCTGTCGACGGCATCTCGTTCGAGGTTGGCAAGGGCGAGATACTTGGCCTCGTAGGGGAATCCGGCTCTGGCAAATCGATCACTGGCTTCTCTCTGATTGGCCTGATTGACAAGCCAGGCAAAATTCAATCCGGAAGCTCAATCCGGTTGGAAGGCAGAGAGCTGGTCGGGCTGCCGGAAAGCCAATTGCGCAACATTCGCGGCAGGGAAATCTCGATGGTCTTTCAGGATCCGATGATGACCCTTAATCCGGTTCTCAAAGTCATCGATCAGATCGCAATGGCAATCCGTGCGCATGAAAAAGTCTCACACGCTGAAGTCCGTCGCAGAGCGATCGAAGCGCTGGCGCGTGTACGCATTGTCGAACCGGAAAAGAAGGTCGATCAGTATCCACACCAGTTTTCAGGTGGTATGCGTCAGCGCGTAGCGATTGCTATCGCACTGCTTCACAAGCCCAAACTGGTCATCGCCGACGAACCGACGACAGCGCTTGATGTATCTGTGCAAGCGGAAATTTTGAAAGAAGTGAAGGCCCTCGTCTCTGAACTTGGCATTTCGATGATCTGGATCAGCCACGATCTCGCAACCGTTGCCTCAATTTCGAAAAAGATAGCCGTTATGCGACTAGGCAAGATTGTCGAGACGGGGAGCGTCGCGGACGTTCTCGGCTCGCCCAAGCATCCCTACACACAAGGATTGCTCGATTCTCTTCCCTCACGAAAGAAACCGGGAGAGCTTTTGACATCAAGCGCGACCGAAAAATCCGGACAATTTTCTATCACAGAAGCAAGGAAAAATCGGCCCGCTGGTTCCAATCCCGATTTCGTTGCCGCCAACGATGTCACGATGATCTTCCAGAAGCCGGTTGGCTCTCTTGGCCGTTTTGCAAAGCGGCTCGGTCTCGCCAAACCAAGCCATGCCGTTCATGCCGTTCAGTCTGCTACGCTTACTATCGCGCGCGGGGAAGTACTGGGGCTGGTTGGGGAATCCGGCTCTGGAAAATCCACCCTCGGTCGTATCATCTGCGGTATTTCCACACCGACATCCGGCAGTGTCCTTGTCGATGGTCGCAAAGTCCGCGAGGATGATCGCAAGATCGGCACTTCGGTTCAAATGATCTTTCAGGATCCTTTTGCATCGCTCGACCCTCGCCGTACTATATTTCAGTCTGTTGCAGAGGGACCTATCGCGCACGGACTCTGCACGAAAAAAAACGCACGGGCTTACGTCGAGCGTTGGCTGAAAGCCGTCGCTTTCGATCCTGTTCTGGCGGATCGCTATCCGCACCAGTTTTCAGGCGGGCAACGGCAGCGCATCGCTATCGCTCGGGCACTGGCAATGCAACCGGAATTCATTGTATGCGATGAACCGGTCGCTTCACTGGATGTGTCTATTCAGGCGCAGGTCATCAATCTGTTGTTGCAACTGAAAAGAAGCCTTGATCTGACTTTGTTGTTTATCAGTCATGACCTATCGGTGGTTCGCCATCTTTGTGACCACGTAGTGGTCATGCATCACGGCAAGATCGTTGAACGAGGCACTGTTTCCGAAGTGTTCGCTCAGCCGAAGCAGCCCTACACGCAAATGCTTTTGAATGCTGTCCCGAAGCTGACCTGCTGACAAGGCTCGCCGCATTCTTTCACTCTTGGTGCGACTGATTTCAGAACTGGGTTGTGAACGCAGCGGCAAGTGCGACGTGGTACAAGGCATGTGGCAACACTGCCCCTCCCGCGGCCATACGCATACCTAGGATCGTTCTGAGCCGCGCCGGGTTTTGCAGGAGGTATCATCTCGTGAGAAACTGGAGCCGGCATGAGCAAAGCAATAGCAACAGGTTTTCACCGGAAATTCGTTCCCACGCGGTGCGGATGGTTCTCGCTGCTGCCGATAGATCTCCGCGCTGCAGGATTGGTATCGATTTTAGTGACGGAAACCATGGAAATTTCGAAACCGTCACGTAGCCTGGTGGCAGATTTCCCTCTGCATATCAGCATACACCCCAGCAGCATCGGAACAATACAGTTCCATGATGCCCGGGCGGTGGCGTTGATTGTTCCTTTGCATCAGCCAGTACCAATCTCCGCCAGCCGTCGGCAGCAATCCAGCATTGATAAATCCGAGAGAAAGAAAGCGTTCGACTGTTCTGGAGAGTTCTTGGTTTACGGGAATCTCTAGACAGGCAACCTGATGTGGCGGCAAAGCAATTAATTCATCAACATTATCAACGGCGATCGAATAGCCGCGAAGATCGGCAGCCGGTTTAATGACAGAATTGTTGCGTGCGTGCTCTCCAAACTGTTTGACCAATCTGGGTAGCCAGTTGGGATACTTCTCGGGGAAGCAATTCTTGGGTAATGGGCATGCCTTTATCGGTAAACAACCAATAACCACGCTTTCTGGTTCGGTATAACCGAAGGGGGAACTCACATAGTCGAGGATGAGCCCTGTCGTTAAAAAACCGAGCGCCGTCGCTATACGCTGGGTTATCAGGTGCGAGGCAACCTGCTTAATTGTTAAGGCTCGGATACCCATCTGCAAGGCAGTGGCGCATAAATGTTCAGCTAACCGTGTCGCAATACCCAGTCCCCGAAACTCTCGATGGACTGCGATCAGCGCTAGTTCAGCTACATCGTCCTCCGGTGACGTGCGAACCAATCCGGCATGGCCCACGATCATTCCATTTTCGACAGCCACTGCGCAACGCCAGTTTTCAGATGCGTTGCTCGCGCGTATTTGTGACGGTAAGTAGATTTTGAGATATGTATACTTGTCGCCATATACGGCTCGAAACAGCCCGCTCACTCCCTCAGCATCAGCAGGATCAAAATCTCGTATCGTGAGCATGGAAAGCTCCTCTTTAGTTCACCGGATTTGTTTGATAGGGTCTGTTGTCGACGACCCTCAGTAACTTTCCAGTTCTACTATTCAGCACCAGATCGGAGTGGTTGCAGAAGGTACAGCGCAACTCGGCCTGGCTATTTGCCTCAAGTTTCACCAGTGGCGGATTATTGAGGCGCACGAATTCAAGGACCTTGGCTGCTGCGTCTTCGTTGTCGGGCTGCGCAATTCTGACGTTAACAATGTTGACCGGGTCGGCGTAATCAATGACCAATTGCCATGAACATGCTCCGAGAGTACCAGCTATGAATGCGTCGATATCATCCGGATAAAGAGAGACGTAACCAATCCTGATACGCTTGCCTAAACTGCTGCGTCCCATCAGCCGGAATTTTCGGTTGGTCTGGCCAGTCTTCTCGACCCATACAGCGCGATCGCCAACAGGATAGCGAATGATCGGCATGAGTTTGCGCTGCAGATTGGTCACCACCAACATTCCGGGTTTGCCTGGTTCGGAAATGGCTGTCCCGTCCTGTTCATCGAGTATCTCGATAAGAGTAGCACCATCGAAACAGCGATGTTCATCTGCATCACAGTCCGGCGTGCTGGCGCCAATCAGTCCTGCGTCCACGCTTGCGCAGCCGATGGAGTTGCAGCGCGCGTTAGGAAAGGCACGCGCAATGACACCAAGTTGTGGCTTGAGAAGGCTCTCACCGCCGTAAAGCAGTTTTGTTATTTGGGGGAGGGTTTTCCCTCGTTCTATGAGCCACTCGCTAAGTGTAAGCAAGGTCGCCGGCAGAGCTGCGATGACATTGATTTGATAATTGACGATCCCCTCTGACACGTCAGCCAAGGCTGTCTGTCCAGTGAAAGGGAACTCGCACACCGGCTTTTCAACAAATCCCAGGGTGCCATGAATAAACAACAGGCTGGCGTAAAGGTCCCCACTGAAAAAGAGGTTGGCAATTCGATCATTGGGCTCAATGATTGATGAAACGCCGCTTGAGAATGTCTGCAGAAAAGCGTTCCATTCCTCTCGAGTGAATATGGACAGCTTACTCGCACCGGTCGTTCCGCCGCTTCTAAAGACAATTCCGCTGCCAACCGGGCCTGTGAGCACAGACCAATCCGATATTCCGCGCTCCATTTTCCAGTATTCTGTTGTATCTATGAGAGGGAGGTCATTGAGCGTGTAGTTTTGAAGTGAAATGCTTCTATAAAGATTGGCGAAAAATGGAGAATTCCGTCGGCTAAAATCAACTAGTTCCTCAAGAGAATACACTTAAATAACCTTTGATTGCTTAAAATTGATACCGATTAAATTATGCCGACAGGATCCGGACTTGTGAGCGCCTGTCAAGATAAAGAGCGGTCTTTTTGCTGTGCGGATTCAATTCAAATTGCGACGCAGGGCATGGATTGACCGAAAGACGCAACACACCCTCAACTACAGCTGTCGCAAGCGTCGTATACTGGGATATTGCTTTCAGAACAGCGTCGGCATCACCGTCGGCGAGAACAGTCAGCTTATCACAACCTGTTTCATCCTGATGTAGAATGAACTGCACAGGTACGCCCGCGAGGTTTGTCAAAGCAGAGAGATTGAGGAGACGTGTTCCGATACGTACAATCTGGCCATGTCGTCCTTCCAATTGGAAGCGTGGAGATTTCAGGCCGCAACCACAAGGTTCGGTCACCCAGCGGCCGACATCGCCGATTTCATAACGCTCGACGTGCTGCCCCTGGCGCTCACGTGAGGTGAAAATCAGACGGCCGCTCTGACCTTCAGCAACCGGCTTGTCGTCGTCCATAGCGACAATCTCCAGTGACTGAACATCCGCGAGCAGATGGAAAACACCATCAGGTGAAGCGGAACACGCATGACCAAGAGGCCCGGCGTCAACGGAGCCATAGATTGCGGAACAAATGAGTTTGACGCCAAATGACTGAATGAAACTACGCTGCTGTACTGAGAGATGTTCCCCGGCATAGAAGATTTTCTCAATGCCGCGATATTTATGCAGTTTTTCACGTTCCCGGAAAAACAGCTGGAATATGGTGCTGGGCATGCCGATAAGCGTGTTTGCCCTTTGTGCAATCAATATGTCGGCAGTTTCACTATAATCGTCATTTTTCGGGGCTCCCATCGGGAAATGGGTCGCCTCGAGTTTTTCCAGAATTGTAGTAAAAGATGGCATGCCACCGTACATATAGCCGGCGTAGAACAGGTTCATCACGCGGTCTCGAATGGGATCGAGGCCGGCAGCGTATAAGCCGTCGGCGGCTGCACGCATCTGTCGATGGTAGTCCTGATATGTGAACCCAGCGTGTTTCGGCTTGCCGCTGCTGCCGCCGCTACGAAAGAAAAGCTGCGCGCGCTCACTGATCGGATTTGTCTGAAAGGCGACCTTATCCATGATGTCGCCCCTATCCAGATTGATCGCTGGCGGCATGGTCTGGTTGAGTGCGGCACGTCCGCGAACCAAGTCTGGATTGAGCGTCACCGAGTTGCGCCGGGCCAATCGGGCGAGGGCATACACGCCATCATGCGGCGCCCCTTGATAGTTTTGCTGCATGCGCCCCGGTTCAACGATGCGATTGACCCCGGCAGCGAGCAACAGATCGGTCTTTTCAGCGAGTTCGGATTCCTTGGCGGCAAGAGCACAGCTCTGTAGGTAACTCCGCCATGGTCTCAATGTTCGGACAATCGCGCCTGCCGGCAATGGACGCAAGAGAAGGGTGCGAAACAGAGGAGACGGATCAAGCGCAGCCTTGTGCGCCCATTGTATTCTCCACCCGGTCCCTTCCCAGACGTGTCCTGCGGTGTCGGCGAAACCATTATCGAGCCTGACGAAAGCACTGCTCATCGTGATATCGGCAGCTTCTTGCTCATCAGGTTCCAGTATAGGCCAACATTGCGCGCGCCGATCAAATGCAGCGGCTAAGCCTTCACCTATTTCTCGCAAAACCTGCTCGTCTCCGCTATCGACAAATAGTAATTGCGGGCTCGAACAGGTCTGTTGATTGCTTCTGCAAACGTCGTCGGCGATTGCCTCAAGGAGGCTATTGTTTACGACGTCCGGCGTGACATATCCAAAACTTATACGATGCCCCCAATCGATCCACCGACAGCCGATTGGAAGCTGGTCGCGAATTGTTTTAAGAGCCTTGTCACCACCCCATGCAGATACAGCATCGACATGCGGAAGCAGAAGATTCAGCTGCGTGGATCGGATTGGTATCACAGCCAGATAAGCGCCAAGCACACTATTCGTATCGAACTCGAGAAACTTGCTCAGCAGCCTTGCTGTCAGATCCGCATCACCCCGTCCCGGGCGAAGCCAGTTGATGTTTCCCACCAGCAGGCTCTCGATCAGCGCGAAGAAAGGAAGCAGCGGCGAGTTGCTGGGAGTGATGTGGAGGACTATGCCGACAGGCGCCCAATTTTCAAAATGGCTTTGTCTGTAATTGATCCGGCGCAGGCTGCGTGGACTTTCCCCCAGTTCTCGTTGCAGCTTTTCGCGCAGCGACGCCGAGTTGCAGAAGTTTTTGATTTCATCACATTGCGCCTGCGAAAGCAGGAGTTCATCCGCGCAATTATCCACGCCCGCGACGAACCCATCACAGCATTGAAAAAGCACTTCAATAGGAAACGGTTGCGTCAGGGTCTGATCAACATCTTTCAGGAGAAAATCGACAACATCGGTCGGATTGAAAGCGGCGTGAAATGTTCCGTTGAGCAGATACATATCAAATATCCTTGATCAATTCAGAGGCGGAAAGAGCACAATTTCGGGCCGCCGTCTTGCTGGCTCTGCCCAGCAGGTGAAACCAATCGGTCTCGAGGCCGCATCCGCAGCTTTCCGCCGGGTGCAGCGTGGCAAGGTCACTCATTACAATGCTGTGGGCGGGTGCTGAAGTGATGTAAGGTGAGAGGAAATGCAGGAATCCACTCTCACCATATCCCTTTTGAACGAAGCTGCGTGTGCAGCGAATGCTGACCCTGGAATAAGCGGGCAAATGAAAGTGATGGTTTTTGCATTCGATGTAAGGGACGGGATGTTCCACCGCTCCATAGGAATCGCGACACCTTTCGTCGGCGAGACCTAATTGTTCCTGCATGCGTTTGTAGAGTCGGTGCTTCGGAATCTCTTGATCTGCATGGGTTTTCCAACCGCCACCAAAAAACGCGAGGGAACCCTCATGCAGGCGCAAGGGCGGGAGCGACAGTGCTCTCATGCGTTCGAGCACGAACCACATGAAAGATGGAAAACCCAGAATTCTGACTGGCAGCCCGTCCGCAGCATAGCGCTTCAAGGTTTCCATGACACCAAACGGGTCGAATTCATATCCAGTACCCGTATGGCGCAGCGCATACGCAACGCTGTTAACAGGGGCAAAGGAACTCAGAAAATTGCTGGTGAACGCAGTGCCAAGTTTGGCGTTCCCCGCTGGTTCATAATTCATCAGCAGGTAGTTGCACGGCTGATCCGGTGTGTTCCATCCATAATAGTCAAAGATTTTGGCGACCATGTATTGAGCCGAACCAATACTATGTTCGTCAAAACGCATTCGGCTCTTCTGCCCGCTTGTGCCGGACGATGTAAGTTCAAGTGCGCCCTCGCCGCTCTGGCTGATAACAAGATTCTTCTTAAAGTAGTTTGCAAATAACGGCGGAAGTTTTGACCAGTCTTCCATCGTTTCGATAGTCCTGGCATTGAAGCCCTGACTATCCAGCCAAGTGGCATAACCGTCAGCTGAAGCGCGATGATGCATGACAACTTCGCGCATGGCATCCGAAAAAATCTGCTCAGCCTCTATGGACTGCTCATACGGATGTTTGAGAGAGCAAAGCCGTTTAATATTATCCATGTGAATATCGACCTGATGATGGAAATAACGGGTGATTTTAGCTTGCGCTTTCGGCGGTGGTGACTCGGGAGGTCACCAAAAGGGAGAACAGCAACGTGACGGCGATCACCGCAGGAATGGAAACAAGGATGATGAAATGTTTCAGGTTGTCTCCGGCGCCCATAACTGTCAGAAATACTCCCCCGATCGCGTAGATGGTGACGTTGAGTACTCCGAGTAAGGCTGATGCTTTTCCAGTTGCGCCTATGGTCAGCGCGAGTATCTGCTGATAAATGATGGCGCTACAAATACCAAAGCCCGCAGCATAAATACTGAATCCAGAAATAAGTGCGATTGGAGTGTCGTTATATAATGTTGCGGTTAGTGCCCCCCCTGTTCCACCTGCGACCGCAATAATCCCGCCGCACAATACCGTCGTGAGGCTGAAGCGTTTGCATAGAATACCGAGCGCGAAATTACCAACAATTAGACCACCGAAAACCGGTATTTGCCAGAGTGAATATTCGAGGCCGCTATACCCGAGGCTATGCATTAGAAGTAAAGACGACAGGGCAATCCAAGAAATCAGAGGAAGGCCCACGAAGCCGAGGGCTGCACCTCCAAGCAGGAAGTGCCGATTAGCAGCAAAGCCCTGTAGTCACGGGCAATTTCGCGAATGCCAAGCGGCGTGCGCTGTATATAACGTCCGCCCCGGTGTTCGATATCTACCGTCTCTGGCATGCTCAACCACAGCCCGGCACTCAAAAGAAGGGTAATGACAGCCATGGCTAGAAACATTTCCCGCCAATCGATGTAATTTAGGAGAACGCTGCCAACAAAAGGCCCGCCGAGTGGCGAAAGGATTGCGACATTGGAGACGATCGCTAACACTCGCACTGCATCTTTTTCCGTAAAAGTCTCATGCACGGTTGGGAGGCCGATGGCAATGATAAATCCGATTCCCATGCCTTGAATAAAGCGTAGTATTTTGAACATCGTCATTGAACCGATAAATGCCGTGACGAAAAAGGCAAATGCGGATAACAAGCAGCCAGCAATCATTGGTTTGCGGCGCCCATAATAGTCTGACAACGAACCTATAATGAGTGGGACCACAACTCCGCCGAGCAAATAAAGATTGAGCGACAGCGGCACATCGAGAGGAGAGCCGCCCAATTGGTCAGCGATCCTCAACATTGAAGGCATGATGACGTCACTGGCAGCATAGACAATTAATTCATAAAGAGCTAGACAGACGCAAAAAAACAAAATTTTTGACTTCGATGATACAGTAACGCATTCTTTAATCATAATATTTCCATAAAAATTTCATTTATTTTGTAAATTTGAAATCGAAATCACCTGTTTAATCAGCAACTAAGTTTGTATATATTGTATATTAACATTATATATTATTATAAGTATGTTTTATTCGAAGTTGTTATTTATCGGTAATCGTCTCAAGTTATCAGGGTTGACATTGGGTCAACAGTCCAACAATTTGCTAAATAATAGTGTCGTGAGTGCCATATTTACCTTAAACTCCCCTTCTTCAGAACAGAGGTGAGAACGCGAATTAGCGGCACTCTATGCCGCAACCTGATTTCAGTGGAGTTGTGTGTTATGAGGCAATGTCGCAATTTTTCGTTTTTCCGCGCACACGCCGCACAGCCTCTTCCTGGCTTGTTGAGGAAACCTGTATATCAAGGGTGGAGCCAATAGATCTACTTGTATCGAGTGGTAGTCCTCTATGGCAAAGCCATTGATTTCTTGTCATCTGAACGCCGAAACCTGCCTGTAGAGCGCATTTTTTTAAAAAGCGATCACGTCCAATGGCACTCCTGAAAGGGAGCCAATCTCGCTGGGTTGCGAGCTATCAACGACCCTGAAATGTCACGCGGATCACCAAGGGAATGATGGGCTTTCAAAGCGTTTCATTCGGTGTCCGCCCTCTCGCCAACGTTGAGGTGGCCCGCACGTTTCCCAAGAGCCAGTTCGCCGATGACAATCGTTCGCGAGCTTTCAGACCGTTCGGGGCAAGACAAGACGCTCCGAAATTCTGTTGTGCTACGGATAGGGGATCGACCCGTTGCGGCATTCAAAGAAGGCAGTGTTATCAAGTAACTGCCGTCACTTGCAGATGGATCATGATATCCAATTTATGAGGATCAACCTCCGACCCATTATAGCATCCAGTTTTTTAACAAGATGTCTCATGCAACCCGCAATGTCTCGGACGATAATGCGGAGACTTCATGGATAAAGTACCAAGCAAAGCGCGGCTAGGATCTAAAATTTAAAACCACTGGGATGCCTACTGATCGGCCGGGCTTCAGTCTATCTGTCTGTTCTTTTGGGTCTATTGCGTGCATCCGCAAAGGGTGGTGAAATCTCGCTCTTGCGTTCTACTAAGAGATTGAAGTCTGCGACTGGCTGACGTTCCGGAGTTTTATCGACCGCTTTACGGCGCCATTCATTCATATCAAGAACATAGGTCGCCCACATGCCATAGCGAGCCGACATTGCGGCACGTTGGTACCCCATATATTGCGGATAAGCGGGAAAGGGGGAATCGACGCGTGCCCAACCCACGCGAAGCATTTCAAGACCAAGATCGCGGCTACGGACAGTGCAATAGGCTCGTGCAACTGCCTCATCGTCATAGCCAACGACAGTGCATGTCACCACATCCGCTCCTACGGTGCGTTTGAGCCACGCTTTTGCAAGAGGACCGCAGGGGACAGGTGCCGGGACTTTGACTGCCTGCACCTTTTTCTGCTGAGGAGTGAACGTCCATTGGGGCAATTCACAGGCATCTATGTCAGCAAGGCGTACGCGTTGAGCATAGGTTGCGAACCAAAGGGTTCGACCGTCCATAACAACTGCACGCCCTTTAATGGTTGCAACAGGCGCGGCCAAAGCCGGCTGCGCGGCGTGCAGTACTCCAGCGGCCAGTGGCTTGATCTTATCGGCTGCATAGGCCTGAGAAAGGACAAGGGGTGCCGAAATGAAGACGATGAGGGATTTCATTGCTTCGCTTTCTTCTTTTGCTTGCTACTTTTCCATCGTCGAGAGGAGTTATTATAAGCGGACGAGCTTCAGTGATCGGCCTTTGATATGAACTGCCATAGACCCGCGCGACGCTCCCGTGCCTGCGCCTCGGCCGCAGCATAGGGTTCATACAGAGGACGACCATCTTCACGGACCTCCGCAAAGGCAAAACCGCTCGAAATCAATATCATTGCAAGGTCTTGGCGATTTCCCCCTATCGCGGCGTAGCAAGTTACAGTGGTGGTATCGGCGACCTTCATAACGGGGGCGCAAACTGGCCTGGTATCCTTGATGTATGCGGCCAAAACTGCCCGTGAAGCATCGTCGCGGTTCTTCTTTTCGCCCGCTTTATTTGTAAAGGTCGCGCCGGTAGAGAATGACTGGACTCCAAACAGGCGATACCGGGTTCCATCGGTGATCCACCCACCACCAGCCTCCAGAGCTACCGTGGGCTGAAGATCAAAATACCCGTTGGGGCCGGAGGACGCGGGATCGGGAAATAACCAGCACACAGCTGAACAAAAAATTGCCCGCTTCGTTATCCTTTCCCAGGTCGTTCCGCATACCAATGATAATCCTCCTTCACACGCCATATGCTCCCAACATCAAGGCGTCACGGGCGTACATGCCGCCACTTGGGCATTTCTCTCAGCACTGCAAAGTTAAATCCCCAGATAACAGCACCCTCATCCAAGTAGAGATAATTATTTTTATTCCTTACAGCAAATCCATAATTATTATTCCCTAATTATTGTAATTTCCAGTAATTTTAAGCCATGCTTAGCTAACGATACGATCGTACGAGTATATATTGTTTAGTTCTTTAATTTAAAACGACCTCAACCAAACAAAAAATTGGTTAAAAAATTTAGGGGTAGGGATGGGAGACGGAATTCTAAAAATATTCCTGTCGAGCACTGTGCTCTCGATCCAGGTTGGAATTACATCCGCGTGGTCTGCTGAAAACGACAGAAGCAATCCCTCCCTGTTGAGAAGCGCTGGGGGCGTGTCAGCAGGAAATAACGGCAAATCAGCATCGGTGCCAACAGTATCTGATCGTCGCAAGCCGTCAGAGAGTAGGGAATTCATCCTCGGGGCTGACGGCGTTGCAATAGCCGCAGAAAACAGCGAGGATCCGACCGATAGCGGCAGCACGGCGGTCGCGTATGCTGCGACCGGTTCGCTTAAATATTTTACCGGTATGGCGAACAATAATGCACCGTCGAGCAGATCGGCAGCATCGCCGGTACCGGAATGCGGCCCCTCTCCGCTCCCCCCTGAAAAGATCAAGATACTGGTGGAACAGGCTGCGCGACGGCATCAGGTGGATGAGTTGTTTGCGGATGCGATCACCTGGGCCGAGAGCCAGTTTGATCGATCCCGAAATTCAGACAAGGGCGCGCGCGGTCCGATGCAGCTCATGCCGGACACGGCAGCCCGGTTCGGTGTGCGGGACGTCTGCGATCCGGAAGCCAACATCGAAGGTGGGATGAAATATCTTCGTGCCCTTCTGGATGAGTTCCGCAATCCGCTGCTGGTAGCCGCTGCATACAATGCAGGTGAAAGCCGCGTTTACGAATATGGCGGCATCCCGCCTTTCAAGGAAACGGTCGGTTACGTGGCAAAGGTCGTCAACTACGAGATGGGCATTCCCACGCCAGCCCGGAAAAGCAGGGTATCCGGCAAAAATATGAATCCGGCTCCCGACATGGCCAGCCAAACCGAAACCGGTGTCATCGCCGTAAAAAAGAACGGCACGTTCGTGGGCGGCGTAATGCATTTTTAAAAGGAGAGAAGAATGAACAATGGCATATACACGGACTGGCGCGTCACAACCGCAAAACTGGCGGTCTGCCTCAGTCTGCTGGCTGCGATGCAAGTTGCCGGAGCAGATATGGCAATGGCGGCGGACGGCGGTCTCGGCGGTGGCTTCGATTCGATCCAGAACGCTTTTCAGGCAATTATAGAATTCATCGACGGCCCGTTCGGTCGGCTGTTCGCTATCATTGCGGTCACGGGACTGGGCTTCCTGGCTTTCGCTGGTCGCCTAAGTTGGTTCTTCGCCGGTAGCGTGATCCTCGGTATAGGTCTGGTATTTGGCGCTCAGTCGATCGTCGATCAATTGATCAGCACAGTTGGACATAAATGACTGAACACGAGGACGTTAAGCCGCAACTGATCCCATTGGTCATCGGACTGACACGATCCCCGACGATGTGGGGGGTTCCCTATATGGCGGTAGTTATAGTGATCGGCGTCACCATCATCGGGTGGCTGGCCAGCAAGTCCTTTTGGACATTGCTTTTTGCCCCAGTCAGTTACGTCACTCTGTTTTCGCTGTGCGCTTGGGACAACAAGATCCTCGATATTCTGGAAGTTACCACCCGCAAGACGCCGAGAACCCCCAACAAGTCCTTTTGGGGAACTAACTCGTATGGACCGTAGCAAATGCTAAAAGTCATCAGGGAAGAACTCGGATTTGGCAAAGCCGCCCACAAAGAGCGGCCGATGGCAGCCCATATCCCCTATCTGCGGCATATTTCCGATACCGTCATCGGCCTCGAAAACGGTGCGATTATGTCGACCATCAAGCTTGACGGCCTCTTTTTTCAGACCGAGGACCAAGCCGAACTCAACATGCGTGCGAACGTACAGAATACGATCATTCGAGCACTGGGGTCGAGCCGTTTTTCCATATGGTCGACAGTGGTTCGCCGACAGGCGGATACTGAAATCACCGGCACGTTCGATGATCCGTTCTGCGACCAACTCAATACCCGCTACCTGAATCAGTTGCGCCGCAAACGCATGTTCGCCAATGAAATTTATCTTTCGGTTGTTCGCACCAATATGCGGGGTGCGCTTGGCCTGAGCGATATTGTCAGCCGCACCTTCGCAAGATCGGGCGGGGCGGAAGCCCGAGACCGGCAGACGCGGGAAATGGTGACGGAACTCGAAGAACTCGTTTCCAACATGACGCGCGAACTGCAAAAATACGGAGCGCGCACGCTGGGCGTCACCTATCGCGACGGAGAGCCTTATTCCGAATCTTGCGAGTTCATCAACACGATTTTGACCTGCGGCATTCCTCGGAAGATGCGATTGCCACGGATGGGAATCCGCAATTATGTCGGGACTTCGCGCCTGCATTTTGGCAGGCGGGCAATGCAGACGCAGGCGCCCACCGAGGAAGATTGTCGCTACGGCGCGATGCTCTCCATCAAGGAATATCCGCCTTATACAGGCCCCGGAATGCTGGACGGGCTTCTGCAGGTGAGCCACGAATTCATCCTGACACAGAGCTTCACGCTTTCCGACAAACCGATAGCCCAGGAACGTATCACGCGACTCCAGCGTCAAATATCGGCATCGGACGAAGCGGGAAGCTCCGTAGAAAGTGATATCGATTTCGCCCTGAACAGCCTCATGAACCAGGAGGCTGTCTTCGGTATCCATCATTTCTCGTTGCTGTGCCTTTCCCGCGATCTCGAAGGCTTGAACAAGACCGTTTCCGAACTCGGAAGCTGCCTGACGGACATGAATGTCAACTGGCTGCGCGAGGACATGAATCTCGAGGCTTCTTTCTGGGCGCAACTTCCCGGCAATCATAGCTATCGCGCGCGCAAGGCCATGCTGTCTTCGGCCAATTTTTCCGGCCTCTCCTCAATGCATAATTTCGCGACGGGCCAATCCGATAACCTGCATTGGAAATTGCCGATCACGATCCTCGAAACCACGTCGCAAACGCCATACTGGTTTAATTTTCACCGTCGCGACATCGGTCATTTTCTTGTCACCGGTCCAACCGGCTCGGGCAAGACTGTTGCTCTGACTTTCATGCTGGCACAGGCGATGCGCGTCAAACCCACACCGAAGGCCGTTTTCTTCGACAAGGATCGGGGTGCGGAGATTTTCGTGCGGGCCATGGGTGGAACCTATGAAATTCTATCACCTGGCACACCGACAGGGTTCAACCCGCTTCAATTGGAAAATACCGGACCAAATCGCGACTTTCTGCTGCGCCTTCTGAAATCGATACTGCGAGCGAATGATCGCCGCGACTTTTCCCAGGAAGATGCAGATACGCTTGAGCGCGCAATTGCCCGCATCATGGAGGAGCCGGCCGCACAGCGCAATCTGCCGAACCTTTCCGGCCTTCTACTCGGCCGCTCGCGAGCGGATGCCAATGATCTGGCCTCGCGCCTGCGCCCATGGATCGACGGTGAAAAGGCGTGGCTGTTCAACGCCCAAAATGATGTTCTGTCATTCTCCGACCGCAGCGTTTTCGGTTTTGACATGACAAATGTCCTCGGCAACGAGGATATCCGCACGCCCGCACTGATGTATCTCTATCATCGGCTTGATGAACTCTTGAACGGCGATCCCGTCATGTTTTTCATGGATGAGGGCTGGCAACTGCTGATGGATGATACATTCAGCAATTTCATTGTCGACAAGATGAAAACCATCCGCAAGCTCAACGGCATTGTCGGCTTTGGAACGCAGTCAGCAGCCGATATTGCCAAGGCTAAGGCCTCGCACACGCTGATCGAACAGTCGTCGACGAATATCCATTTTCCCAATCCCCGCGCCGACGAGGAAAGTTATATCAAGCGCTTCGGCCTGACTTTCAAGGAATTCAATTTCATCAAGAACACCCCGCCCGAAAAACGCACGTTCCTCATCAAGCACGGGAATGATTCCGTCATTGCCCGTCTTGATCTTTCGGCGATGCCCGACCTGGTTAAGGTGCTTTCCGGCAGAAAAGAGACCGTCGAGGAATGCGCTGTCCTGCGGGAACGCCTAGGCGATGATCCTCAGGATTGGCTGCCGATTTTTTGTGGCTGGAGGACCTGAAAGAAGCAATAGACCCCAACTAAGGATTTTAACAATGGAGACCAAAATGAAAAAGTTTGTATTGCTTACAAGTTTTGTCGCAGCTCCTTTCCTATACTCTCAAAACGCGTCAGCTTTCCCTGTTGAAGATATTGCAACGGAAACAAGCACAGGTAGTATTGACAGTACTACAAAATCAATTCTTGGGACTGATAAGGAAATATCAAAGAATACGAGCGATATTTTAGATACAGATAAAAAAATACTTGACACCGTTGAAAAAACCCTGAAGGCGATTACTGGAGACCGCACAAAGGACTCCCAAACGGCAAGCGCAGCAGCCGGTCAGACCTCCACCAGCGCCAACAGCACGCCGAGCTTAGCCAGTCAAGCGGCAACGGCCGCGATAGATAATATATCGAAGATGGCAACCGTCACTTTCGGTACTACCGCCACTCCGGGCGACGGGAAAACAAAAAATCCATCACTTCAAGCATCAGCCACGACGACAGTCGACCTCGGTGCAATAATTGCCGGTATCTTGAGGGCAAGCATAGCCAGGGACACATCGTTACAACAAGCATCTCAGCAAATCGGACAAACTCAAGATCTCAAAGGGTCTATAGACCAAAACAGTCAATTGCAAGTTCAGAACGGAAAAATATTGAACGAAATAGTCGGCGTACTGAATGGAAATCTGGCATCAAGCGAATCAAGAAACAGAACAGATGTTACAAATACTTTTAACAGCATGGACGCAATGAGCTATAAAGAAAATTAATCAGATGAAACCGATGTACGGAATCTTTGCTTTATTTATAGCAGCAAATATTTTAACTGGATGCGGAGCGGTTAAAGAAAAAGCCGCTCCGTGTAAACGCCCAGCTAATCTTACATCGTTCGCTGAAGATTCCCGGCGGGATTGCGGGCCAATGGCGCTCGTCAACGGTGACGGCGTCACCGCCCAGGCGGCGATAAATGCAATGACGGCTCAATAGATCGGGGGTATGAGATGAGCGACTTTCTGGGTGATATACTGGTTCGCGTGGACCAGACCGGCGCCACATTTTCCAATCAAGCCTACAGCATTATCAGCAACCAGATTTCGCCTTTGCTCAATGTGTTGCTGATCGCTTACGTCATCTATTACGGCCTGCAGCTCATAATGGGTACGTCGCAAATTACAGTAGCTACGGTGGTCGGTCGGCTAATTCGTATGATTGTCATCTTCGTGCTGATCAGGAACTGGGGTTATGTCAACAACTCCATCTATAGTTGGCTGAACGAGACTCCTAAAGAGCTTGGGACAACATTACTGAATATCCTCGGAACCAACGTCAACAACGTAACCGCTGGATTGTCGCTCATCTGGAAATGCGCCAACCTCGCTGCCGATGCCTATGCCCAAAAAAGCGGATACCTGGCGGTCCTGCCATCACTCGTCGGCCTGTTGCTACTGACTGGCGCCTTATCCTTTATCGGCTTGGCGCTCTCTATACTGCTGCTGGCCAAGGTCGTAACCTGGATACTGATTGGGACAGCCCCCATTTTCATTGCCTGCATGCTGTTTGAACAATCCCGCGGAATTGGCCGGGCCTGGTTTCAGCAATTGCTCCTATATGCAATGCTTCCGCTATTTCTCTACGTCATTTGCGCCTTCCTCCTTGAAGCAATCGATCCGGATTTAAACCGGCTGCTTAACGCCGACTCTACAACGATCACTTTAATTGACATGCGTGGCTTTGTTCTGCTGTGCGCTGCTAGTGCATTCGTTGTGGCCAATATTCATGCACTTGCCCGAGGAATCGCGAGCGGTTTAACCGTGGGGATAAGTAGGTTCACCAGAAAAATCGAACACATCCCCGGTTTTGGCACTTCCCCTCAAATCGCGCGGACCGGCACGGCAAACAGTCCCTATTTGGGCAGAGGCTCGCGTTTTTATCGCGACAGCCGCTCCTACATTTCGCCGATCCGCCGCGGCGAAATGGAAGCAATGCAAAACAGGATACGCAACAACAGTCTGCCCCAGTGAGACCGCACATCCACGAAACTTATCGGCTAGATCATGACTGATTCAAAAGAAGCTGCATTGAGAAGTTACTTTCAGGATGGCGACCGTTGGGAAAACGAAATCGTCCGGAAAGCCAAGCGATCAAGAACCCTTGCGTGGTTTGTGACCATGATATTCGGGTTGATGTCAATTTGTGCGCTGCTTGCGCTCGTTATGCTGGTTCCGCTGAAATCCTTCGAACCGGTCATCGTGGTCGTTGATAAAAATACGGGCTACATTGAAACCAAAAGCGGCCTGACCAAGCCGCAGGATCTGACAGAGTCGCGCGCCATCACGCAGGCTAATGTCGTACGCTACATTCGAACCCGTGAGGGCTACGACCCTTATGCGATCAGCGACAATTATGGCATCGCGGCGCTGTTATCGACCGGTGACGCCGCTCGCGAGCTGCAGAACCAATATAGCAGCACGAACCCTAACAATCCGGCTCGTGTCTATGGACAGTACAAACAGGTATATGTCGATGTGAAATCCGTCACATTCCCGAATGAATCGACCGCGCTCGTTCGTTTTTCCACGACCGAGAAGTCCGACACCGATGCCAGAACGAAGCACTTTATATCTGTAGTGCGCTATCGCTATACGACCGAACCCACCACCAACGAATGGCGTTTCGAAAATCCTCTTGGCTTCCAGGTCTATAATTACCGGCGCGATCAGGAAACGGTCACCGAAGGAGGCAAAGAATGAGAAGGCTCCTCTTTTTGACGGCAGTCTTCTCAGCCGCCATTTTTCCCTATGCCTACGGCTCCGAAACGCCCCGTCCCGGTTCTCTCGATCCGCGTGTGACCAGTGTCGTGTATCAGCCGAATAATGTCGTCAGAATTTCCGCGACATATGGGATATCGACAATGATCATCTTTGATGAAGACGAGAAGTTCGAGACCATTTCCCTCGGCGATACGGACAGCTGGCAGGTCGCTCCGGTCGAGAAGGGCAACATTCTATTCGTCAAGCCGACAGCGAAAAACGTCGTGACAAATATGAACGTCGTTACAACAAAGCGGATCTATTTTCTTGAGTTGTATGACTATGCCCCCGAAGCCGGGAAGAAGATTTTTGGCGTTCGGTTCATTTATCCTGAAAAGGACGTCAATGCGGCAATCCGCAAGGAGGCTGAATTTCGTGCTGCCAATCCCAACATCTCGGCGATTGACAAAGCAAACGTCAATCTGGACTACTCGTTTACCGGCGATACGAAGCTGAAGCCGTCGATGGTTTTCGATGACGGTAAGAAGACATTCTTTAAATTCACTGGACGGACGCCGGCAATCTTCGCTGTGAATAGCAATTTCTCCGAAACACTCCGGAATTTCCGCAAGGAAGGCGAATATCTTGTGCTGGACGGAACGGCCACACAGTACACGTTGCGTGACGGCGATCAGTGGATATGCATCTTCAATCTGAGAAAGCCGGATTTTGCCGCACCAGATCCAGACATTCTGGGCCCTACCCCTGATCCACTAGCGCGCATGCGAGGAAGGAGCGGCAACAGATGAAACAGTCTCCAGAACTTGAAGCCTTGTCCTCCGTGGACGAGGCCAACGTCAGCGACAAGAATGCCAAGCGCAATCAGAAGGCTGCAATGGCAATATTTCTGCTGGCAGGCGTCGCGATGGTCTATTTTATCCTGAAGCCATCAAACAAGCCCGAAAATCTGTTGAACGGGGATGAACAATTCAACACGAATACCTTCCGTCCGCCTTCGTTCACCCGCAAGGTGGAACAGCCAGTTACTTCCCAGCCCGAAGTAATCAACCTTCCACCACCGCCCCCGTTGGAGGAGCCAGCAGCACCTCAGACCGTCGAGGAATTTCCGCAACGTTTTAAGTCCAAACTGATTGAGATTGACCACTCCCAAGCGGTTGCATCCGGCGATGGTGGAGGAACCGACGCAGGACCAAGTGTGGCGGGAAGTGATAGCAACAGTAAGTTTTTGGCGACGGCCTCTACCATGGAAACACGGAGCGCGAAAGCAACAAAGATAAAGCGCATTGATGCTGTTGTGCCTGAAGGGACATTGATCCCTGGCATTCTAGAAACGGCGATTGTAAGCGATCTACCGGGACAGATTCGCGCTATTACGTCAGAAAATGTCTATTCCTTTGACGGACGCCGCGTTCTCATTCCCGCCGGAACCCGCCTCATCGGAGAGTATCAGAGCGATGTCATGACCGGCCAAACCCGAATATTCGTGATATGGACGCGTTTGCTACGCGACGATGGCGTCTCTGTCCGCCTGAACTCGATCGGCAGTGACAGTCTTGGACGTTCTGGTCTCACAGGCATTGTCGACAAAAAATGGCGCGAAAGGTTTGGCGCATCGATCATGCTGTCCGTCGTGGGCGCTGGCGCAAGCTATCTGATGGGATATGGAACCAATAATACATCCAGCCAGAGCAATGATGGCGCACAGCAGGCTGAAGCGCTGGCGCGCCAAACTATCGCACAGACGTTCAGCCAGATGGCGAACACCGCTCTGAGCGATAGTCTGCGCATTAAGCCGACAATCAGCGTTCATCAAGGCGAACGCATCTTCATTTTCGTGCGCCAGGACCTCGATTTTTCCGCGATGTACGACGACCCGGTGACAGAAGCGATAAAGGATATTCAACGTGAACGCGGGGGCAAATAGCATTGCTGGGGGCGAAACAAAGCAAGCATTATTTCCTCGAGCGAGCATTAGAACCTTTGAGGCAGTTTCTCGATGATCCCAAAGTCGTTGAAATCGCAGTAAACAGACCCGGCCACGTCTACATTGAGCGCCTCGGTGCCGATCACATGCAGTTTCACGCGATTGACGTTCTAACCGCAGCAGAAATCCAGAATATAGGCGAGCGCGTTGCCGGTTCGACCGACCAGTTTATCAGCAAGTCCGCTCCCATCCTCAGCGCTGCACTCCCGACCGGAGAGCGTATCCAGGTGGTTCTTCCCCCAGCAGCTCCCGAAGGGGGCTCTATCTCCATCCGTAAACAGGTCGTCAATAATATGGACCTGGAACAATATCGAGACAGTGGATCGCTCGATAAAGTTTCTGTAGCGGTCGGAGGGTTGAGCGGTATTGACCGACAACTCATAGGTTATCTGCAAGAAAATAGGATATATGACTTTATTCATACTGCGATCACGCAACGCATATCAATCCTCATCAGTGGAGGAACATCGTCTGGGAAAACCACATTCCTAAACGCGTGCCTGAAATCGGTGCATCCGCAAGAGAGAATCCTCACACTAGAAGATACGCGTGAACTGTTTCCACCACAGAGAAATTGTGTTCATCTCATCGCATCGAAGGGCGGCCAGGGAACGGCTGACGTCACGATCCAACATTTGCTCGAAGCTTCGCTGCGTATGCGGCCCGATCGACTTTTTGTCGGCGAAATCCGCGGCGCCGAGGCATTTTCGTTCTTGCGCGCGATCAACACGGGCCATCCCGGTTCCATGTCCACGGTTCATGCCGACACGCCCCTGGGTGCATATGAACAGATTGCCATGATGATGATGCAAGCCGGTCTTTCGGGCGGATATGCAAAGCAGGACCTCCTGTCCTATATCCGCATGGTGATCCCAATTGTCATTCAGTTACGACGGGAGGGCGGCAAGCGTGGCGTTTCGGAAATTTTCTTTGCGCGACACCAAGAGTGATATTCTTGATTTATCGATCCGTACGATTTTCAGCTTCTGCTTTATAAGCGACAACGCACGCGACCGTATTCGGGATATAACATGTGATGCCGAAGGGGACGGCGTTTGTTTTCAGGCTGCGAAATCTTGACCGAGGCCAGGCGCCAGAGGACATGCAGGTGATACAAACTGCACTCATATCCCATGTGACCGTAACGAATGACCGTGAGCACGTTCGACGGACAGCCCCGCCTTTCAGCAACAATCGCCAACCGGGTCCTCAGTTCTCAAGAAACGCGGCTTCGCTGCCAATGTGAAAGTTGATCGCAACCACCATGTCATTATGAATCCAATATGCGTCAGCATCTCAAAGCCCTGACGCCGTCAGGGTTGCGTTTCCGGCAGGGAAATCGTTGCTTCCATGAAAGTCACGGCGTTCCCTACCAAGAAAACGCGATCTCCGGTCAGTTCACAGTCGATCCAGCCGCCACGTGCGGACGCCTGATATGCCTTTAGCTTCGTCCGCCCCAGCCGAGATGCCCAGTAGGGCATAAGCGTTGCATGGATCGATCCCGTGACTGGATCTTCTGGAATACCCGCACCGGGAGCAAAATAGCGTGAGACGAAATGCGCCTTTTCCGCCTCCTCTTCCTTTCCAGTGACGACAAGTCCGACAGAACCAAGACGGGCAATGGCCGTCAAATCAGGAGTAAAGTTGCGCACGGCATCAGCACTACCCAGATCAGCAAAAATATTCTCGAAGTTACGGAAAATGCAAATGGCAGGCTCCGCAAAGATGCCTAATATCTCCTCTGGCAGTGTTTCGATAAATTCGGGCGACAGACACGGAACATCGAGACGATATCCGTTTGCCACCTTCGATACGCGTAACTCTCCAATCCTGGTATGGAACAGGAGCAGCGCTATCCACGGAGATTTCGAGAATAGAACATGTGCTGCAGCAAGAGTGGCGTGCCCGCAGAAATCGACCTCATGCGCTGGAGCGAACCAGCGCAGATCCCATGCTCCATCTGGACGAGCTTTGACAAAGGCCGTTTCGGCAAGGTTATTTTCCTGAGCGATCGCCAGCATCAGGGCATCTGGCAGCCAGTTATCGAGAACGAGAACTGCGGCAGGGTTTCCTCCAAAGAGATGGTCGGTGAAGGCGTCGACTTGAAACATTTTCATGGAACGAAACTGGCTCGGTTTAGTGAACAATCTTTGGCGTAATGGAGACGCTAGCCACTGGTAATTTCTCACCGATAAATATCATAATCGGCTTCCAGTGGTTGGGAACTACGGCTTCTCGCATAACCATGCCCCGCATAGGTCGCGGCTGCGATGATACCCGGGGACAGGCAGTCACCAATGCGCTCGACCCTCTCTAAACCATGATCCATCCATTGATGTTTCAAGGCCAGGAGATCATGCCAGAGCTGGTCGTTTGGCAGACGCGCCGTGACCGGAACCAGCGTTGCACAGTCAATAGCGCGAATTTTCCCGGAATAGGAGCAGACGATATCGAGCGTATCTTTCGTGCGTCCCGCAAGCCGATGCAACGGGATAATCTCGATGCCCTTTTCAATCAGGCGTCGTTGCACGCGGCTTTGTTCGAGCGTGTGTTCGGTCCATGGCGCAACAATCGAGGCGGGGGTGACGAAAGTCACGGCTCGCCCTGATGAAGCGATAAGTTCTGCAAGAACGCTTGCCATATAATAACGATCATCGTCGAAAACGACGATCGGGCCATCGTTCGCAAGCGCATTCACGCCGTTTTCGAGGAGCGCGTTAACGCCGGCAGTGGCACCTTCGGCAAGGTAATCGAGGGGGTCACGATGAACCCGGCCAACACCATCGTCACGCCAGTGTGCGCCCGTGGCAATTGCCACATGCGGGACGCCGTAAGAAAGGATATCTTCCGCACTAAGCCGGCTATCAAGATAGAGTTGCGCGTTCGGCGCCTGCTGCAGTTGCCCAAGGCGCCAATCGCGCACGCGGCCCCAAGCGGCGAGGCCAGGAAGTCGGCATTCCTGCGCAACGCGACCGCCCCATTCCTGTGCTGCATCGGCCAGCATCACATCCGCGCCGCGCTGCGCCATCGCGCGCGCCGCTTCCAATCCGGCTGGTCCCCCTCCCACGACCAGCACGGATTGCGGCTTCTGAAGGGGCGGGATGATTTCCGGGTGCCAACCCTTGCGCCATTCTTCGCCTATCGTCGGGTTTTGCGTGCAGCGCATCGGTGCGACTGTATTATCGCTTGCCGTGCAGATATTACATCCGATGCATTCCCGGATGTCATCGATGCGGCCCTCGCGAATTTTCGCCGGCAAAAAGGGATCGGCAATCGACGGGCGAGCCGCGCCGATCAGATCGAAAATGCCTTTTTTGATTGCCCGCACCATCGCGTCGGGAGAGGTATAGCGGCCCACGCCGACAACGGGTTTTGACGTGAGAGGTTTTACAAAGGAAACGAAGTCCTCCTGAAATCCTTCTTGCGAAAACCGGGAGGTTTGACTGTCGTTCGACCAATTGGATAGGTTAACGTCCCAGAGGTCGGGTTCGTCGGCCAGCGCTGCTATAACATCGCGCCCTTCACCATCATGGGTCAGCCCTCCAGCGCCCAGAAACTCCTCCACGGCAAACCGCACGGCAATGGCGCATTTATCGCCCACAGCATCGCGAGTGTCTGCAATAACCTCGCGGAAAAGACGCAGCCGGTTTTCAAAGCTGCCACCATATTCATCGGTGCGCTTGTTATAGCGGTTAAGCAGAAAATGCTGGATAAGCGTCATGTCGTGACCGGCATAGACATAAATGATGTCGAATCCTGCCCGCTTGGCGCGCAACGCTGCATCGCGATGCCATTTGCGGAACTGGGCTATGTCGCTTTTATCCATAGCACGCGCCTGAACCGGGTCTTCTACATCGACCATAATGTCCGATGGCCCAATTGGCGAAAGTCGCGTCAGACGGTTGGCTATGTGGATGCCATTGTGTACCAATTGGATGGCTGCGAGGCTTCCCTGTTCATGCACGGCCTCGGTCAACTGGACAAGGCGGGGAATGTCCTTGTCGTCCCAAAGCCTTCCCTGGTTGGACGGGGTGATATCGGAGGTAGGGTGGATTTCGGTTTCCTGTGTGGCGATGACGCCCCAACCGCCCTCCGCCTTCATACGGCGCATGTGGCGATCAGCATCGGGATAGCGATGGCCCATGCCGCTGCAATGCGGCACCTGATAAAAGCGATTGGGCGCAGTGACCGGGCCGATCTGGATTGGTTCGAATAAGATATCGTAACGCGGATCGCGCATGGGCATAGTTCCATTGTTCCGGAAAGTGGCCCCTAGAACCTAGCTTTGCCGGTTAATTACTATCGATAGATTGCCGTCCAAAATGCATCCAAACCGGCGCGTCATGGGTGGTCAATTCATCGTTAAAAACACATTGCGGACGGTGAAGCGCAAAGTCTCATGACCTTTTCCGCTGCCCGGACCGAATGTGGGCCTCACCTGTGGTTCGCATCAAAGGACGCCAGTCATTGCGCCACGCACAGCTGCGCCTGTATAACCGTCAGCTTTGCGCGTGATTTAGCTTTTGCGAATGCTCCTCGGCTTGATTGTATTTCCCCTGCTGCCCTCTCCCCGGGCAATCGCTTATGCTGAAAACTATACACATCAATGCTATTATGCAAGTGCATAATTACATGCATTCGTACTTGCCTTTGCGGCCAGATGTGCGAGACAGGACCTGAAGGAGAATCTGCGTTTAATGCCGAGCCTATTCAAACGCGCCCCGGAAAGTGAACGTCGCCGCGAATTGGTCGAGGCGACATTGGAGTGTATTTCCGAGCTTGGAATTCAGGCGACGACCGTGCGTGCAGTTGCAGCGCGTGCCGGGGTGACGAACGGACTGATACGCCATCACTTTGAAAATAAAGCCAATCTCATCGTCGAAGCTTATCGCAGAACGATGGAACTGATCACCGCTTCCAGTATGGCCATACTGGAAGGACGGGAGGGGACACCGCATCAGCGGCTATTGCAATTTATCATGGCAACGCTGGAAGGTGAGGCGTCCGATGACCGGATGCTCTCGCTTTGGGCGACGTTCATCAGCCAGAACCGCGTGGACCCAATGATCATGGCGGTGCGTGATGAAAGCTATGCAAATCTTCGCCAGGCAACCGAGCCGCTTCTTGCCGAGGTTTTCGCGGCCGAAGGACGAGAGGTCACGGCCGCAGAAATCGAGCGCGCTGCGATTTGTGTACACGCCATCCTGGATGGATTATGGCTCGAAGCCTGCCTTGATCAGACACGCGAAAACACGGATAAGTTCGTGCAACTGGCAACAGAAATGATCGAAAAGGTTCTAGATACTTCCCTTTCCGATTCCTAACCATAATTTGCCTGCAACTGCCCCTTTGGACAGAGCCGCTTTCGCTCTCCGACTGTGTTGCTCCTTTAACTTAACACGATGCCACCATCGACATTGAGGCTTTGCCCCGTCACAAAGGCCGCATCATCGGACGCCAGAAATGCGACCGGACCAACAACGTCTTCCGGAGCGCCAATGCGACGCATCGCAGTCTTTTCCTGCCATGACTGGCGCACGGCAGCATCATCCAGGTTGACCCGCCCCATATCGGTCAGGATAATGCCCGGGCAGATGCAGTTGGCCGTGATCCCGTAAGTGCCGACTTCCTGCGCGAGAACACGAGTAAAGCCCATGACAGCGGCCTTCGACGCTGAATAATGGGCCTGTTCAGGCGCGCCGTGCTTGCCACCTATGGAAGCAATATTGACGATGCGGCCGTATTTCTGCTGCTTCATGTAAGGCAGAACGGCCTGTATCACCAGAAACGTGCCCTTTGCATTGACATCAAACACGCTGTCCCAGTGCTCTTCTTTGAGGTGTTCGACATCGCTGGCAATCAGAATGCCTGCATTGTTGACGACCGCATCGATCCGGCCAAATGCATCGGCTGTTTTCTTGACCATCGCCTCGACGTCGGCCTTGCTGCTCACATCAGCAAAGGCGATTAGCGCGCGGCGACCGGCTCCCTCTATTTCTTTTGCCACTTCCTGCAAGGCGTCTTTCTGACGCTCAATGTCGTTGATGGCCACATCGAAGCCGCGCTTGGCCATGCCAAGAGCAATTGCCCGGCCAATACCGCGGCTTGCACCAGTGACGAGAGCAATTTTTGTCTGTTCGGTCATCTCATTCTCCCAAAATCAAAGCGCGGTGTAACCACCGTCCACTGCAAGCACAGTTCCCGTCACGAAGCTTGCTGCATCGGACGCCAAAAACAGAACGGCATTTGCGATCTCTCGTGGTTCTCCGAGCCGCCCCTGTGGCGTCATGCGCATCCAGGTTGAAAACCATTCCTCGTTGCTGCGACCGGCAAGCGTCAATTCCGTCGCGGTGTAACCCGGCGCAACGGCATTGACCCGCACACCCTGTTTTGCCCACTCGACGGCCAATGACTTGGTGATGAGGTTCACCCCCGCCTTGGCTGCGTTATAGGCAATCTGCGGCTGCGGATAGACGACAATCTCGCCGCACATGGATGAGATATTGACGATGGCGCCGCGCCCGACAGCGGCCATGCGTTTACCAAAAGCCTGAGCACAATAAAAAACGCCGTTAAGATTGACGTCGATCACGGCGCGCCAATCTGCTTCTGACGTTTCGCTCGCCGGGCCGTTCCGAACGATGCCTGCATTGTTGATCAAAATATCGGGAACGCCGACCTTCGCAGCAATAGCTTCGGCTGTTCGCTCCGCAGCATCGCGATCTGTCACATCCAGAATGTACATGCTTGCAGATGAAGGGCAACGGGCGTTGAGTTCCGCCACAGTATTCATACCCGCCGCTTCATCACGGTCGGTGATGATGACCGTTGCGCCAGCTTCGATAAAAAGCTCCGCTATGGCGCGGCCAATACCCCGGGCGCCCCCGGTGATAACAGCGCGCTTGCCAACCAGTTGAAAATCCTTGAGCATTTCGCCCTCCCGCTACAATCCCTCAGGCAGCCTGGACGGCTTTCAACGCCGGATAAAGCGCTCGGTACTGCTGGTAGATTTCATTGTAGAGTGCCGTTTCGCGCGGGCGTGGCTCAATACGTTTGCCCGGCCTGACCATCGCGGCAATGCCGTCGTCGATACTTGCGAAATGGCCCGCTCCATGGGCGGCTAGAACCGCGGCACCGACAGAAGGAGCATCGCGCGATTGCGGCACGCAGACCGGCAGCCCAGCCGTGTCGGCGTGGATTTGCAACCAGAGCGGCGATGCGCTGGCACCGCCACCGACGGTAATTTCCTCTCCACGATAACCGGCCTCGGCCATGGCATCGAGAATGGCGCGGGTGCCAAAACTGATACCTTCCATAATGGCGCGGAAGATATGATGCGGCTCATGCGCCAGCGTCAGTCCCACGATTGCCCCCCGAGACAAGGCATCCGTATAGGGCGTGCGATTACCCTGAAAATGGTCCTGCACCAGAAGCCCCTCGGCACCAGGTTCCAGTGCAGCCGCCTTGGCGTTCAACGCTTCCATATCCATGGTGCCGTTCATCATACGCCCGAGCCATGCGATGATCGATCCGGTGGAGGTCTGCCCCCCTTCAATAATGTAGCGCCCCGGATAAACCATGTCGGGATAGCTGCCCCAGATGCCCGGCGCGTGCAAAGGCTTATCCGCAACACCAAATTGCAGGTGAGACGAGCCTGTTATCAACGCGAGCTGCCCCGGTTTGGCAACCCCGAGACCGATCATGCCGATCAGTGCATCTGCTCCCCCCTGCACCACCTTCACCTTCTGTGAAAGACCGAGTTCGGAAGCAGCGGAAGCGCAAAGGCCGCCGATGACCTCACCCGGCGCGGCCACGCGGGATGGCCACTTCTGTAACAGAGCGCTAAGACCCAGTTTCTCCAGAAGCGTGACCGGAAAGCCGCCACGATCCGTCGAATAATGCCAGCGGAGCGAGACGTTGTTGAGGCTCGCAGCCTTTTCACCGGACAGGCGCAGGGTCATGAAGTCCTGATACTCGCAGATTGTATCTGCCTTCTCGAAGATTTCCGGCTCATTGCGCGCGATCCACAGTGCCTTCGGGATCATCCATTCCGCAGAAACCGGCCCTCGCCCGCCGCCGTTAGCCAACAACGCCTGATCTGCAGTGGCGAGTACCGCATCCGCCTCTGCGCTTGCACGAACATCCATCCAGATGATCGAAGGACGCAACGGCCTGCCGTCCGCATCCAGAGCCACGACAGTGCAACTGGTCGTCGCCAGCGTGATGGCTTCAATTGCCGATGGGTCGACAGCTGAATCCGTTATCGCCTTGCGCGCGGCTTGGACAAAGCAGGACCACCAGTCTTCGGGATTCTGCTCCGCACGCGCACCGCTGGAAAACTTCGTCTCATAGGTAACCGCCGCGCTTGCGAGGCAAGTGCCGGACACGTCATAAACCCGCGCCCGGATGCTTTCCGTTCCTCCGTCGGCGGTGAGAAAATAAGCCATTCAATTCCTCCCGGGGCGGCTGCGAAAACTCCTCCAGTCTTCGCACGCCCCATCGCGCATATTTCAACTCAGGCCGCGAAATGCTTCCAGCGCTTTGCCCGCATACATGACTGCCGGACCGCCCCCCATTTCAACAGCGACTTCAAGCGCCTCGATCAATTCCTTTTCGGTCGCGCCATGCCGGATCGCTGCGTCCACGTGGTAAAGGATGCAGTCTTCGCATCCCTTCACGACAGCAATACCGACCGCGATGAGTTCGCGCTGCGCGGATGAAAAGGCGCCCGCCGCTGTCGCGGTCTTGCTGACCTTTGCAAAGCCGCTCATCAGCTCGGGTGCGGATTTTGCAAAAGCGCCAAGCCGTGCTTGCGCTTCTTTCAGGCGAAGCCGGACATCGTCAGTCATGGGAGCCTCCCGTGGAATTTATAATCAGATCGAGAACGTCTTTGGACTGGTCCCATTGCGGCATATGGCCAGACTGACCAAGAAAATGCACGGCAATGGATGACGGCAATGCAGTCGCCTGTTGCCAAGGAATGATACGGTCCAGCAGGCCGACGAGTACGCGAACCGGCTTTTTGCGGGAAAGTTTTTCCAGTACCGGAACAATGTCGGTGCGTTGTCCCGCAGGGCCGATGATCGCTGCTGAAAGCGCCTTGAGACGCCCCTTGGCC
This sequence comes from Ochrobactrum sp. AP1BH01-1, assembly GCF_018066705.1. Lineage (NCBI taxonomy): Bacteria > Pseudomonadati > Pseudomonadota > Alphaproteobacteria > Hyphomicrobiales > Brucellaceae > Ochrobactrum > Ochrobactrum sp. AP1BH01-1. The sequence goes on from NZ_JAGPOU010000001.1 coordinate 943,204, forward strand.
ATGGTTTTCGCAAACTCCGCCGCAAGTTCAGGCGAAAGCTCAACCGGCTTGGCCGCGATACGGCGCAACAGATGGCTGACTTCGCCTGCCGTCGTTGCATTGGCCATGCCGGAAATAAATCCGGCATCGACCTCAGAACCGAGCCCCGCCGGCGCGACAAGTGTCAGGCTTGATACGCGGTTTGCATGAGCATCCGCAAATTGGGCAGCCGCGACAGCACCAAGAGAATGCGCAACGACATCAACCTCAGCCAATCCCAGAGCATCGAGGAAGGCAGGCAAAAAGGTGCTGAGTTCAGCCGCGTCCGCAGCATCGATTGTCGTCAGTCCGTGGGCAGGCAAATCGGGCACGATTACCCGGAGATTTGCGCGTCGCAGACCCGCTGCAATGCCACTCCAGGTCGTCCGGTCACCAGAAAAACCGTGCAACAAGAGGATTGTATGGCCATTCTTCGGCCCCTGATCCAGATAAGCCACACGACCCTTCGCAAGATCGACAAAATGCACGGCACTATTCGACTGTGAATCGCCGGAAGCCGCGAGCACGTCTTTTTTCTCAACCCGTCCCCGACGTCCACTGCCCGAAAGCGAATTGATGTCGATGCCGTTCTGGCGAGCGACCGTGCGAGCAAGCGGCGTTGCGCGAACCCGTTCGCCGCTTTTTGTCGAAACCGCAGGCTTGGCGATCGAAGTTTCCACCGGCTCCCGAACTGATTCAATGTCCTGAGCAGTCGTCGCCGGTACTTCCGGCGCTTCGTTGTCGCCGTCGCTGGTCCAATCGGGTCCGGTACCAATGTCGATGCGGGCCAGAGGCGCGCCAACGACTACGTGATCACCAATAGCACCGATCCATTCATTGAGTGTACCGTCACCCAATGCCGGAAACTCGGCTACGGTTTTGTCGGTTTCGATTTCAATGATCGAATCCCCGCGCTTGAAACTGTCACCCGGCTTGACGAGGAAGCCGACAATCTTGCCCTCCTCCATCGTCTCGCCAAGGCGCGGCATTTTCAAAATCCGTTCATTCATGACAGCATTCTCTCGGCAACGGAACGGATGAAATCGGTCGTCGGAACACTGCCGGTTTCAAGTTCCTGCGAAACCGAAATCGGAATATCTTCACCAGCTACGCGTACCACCGGCTGTTCGAGATAGTCGAAGCATTCCTCGGTAATGCGAGCGGCAAGCTCTGCTGCAACGCCGGCAGTCATCACGCCTTCCGAAACCACCATCGCCTTGCCGACACGCTCCACATGTTCACGCACGGTGTCGAAGTCCAGCGGATTAAGCGTGCGCAGATCGATGACCGTTGCTTCAATGCCCTTGGCCGACAGCTTTTCGGCTGCATCAAGCGCATAGTGGAGCTGGCGCGAATAGGTGACGATCACGATATCCTTGCCGGTACGACGCACGGCGGCCTTGCCCCATGGTAGCGGTTCGGCATCAAGATCGACCTCTTCCTTACGGGTATAGAGCGCCTTGTGCTCGATGAAGACCACAGGATCAGGCTTCGTCACGCTCTGGCGCAGCATATGGTAAGCGTCCTGAACCGTGGCAGGCATGGCCAGACGCAGACCCGGCGTATGCATGATCCATGCTTCAAGGCTCTGCGAGTGCTGGGCGCCGGCGGAACGCCCGGTACCGCCTTGAGTGCGCAGCACCATCGGCACGCCAATCTGACCACCGAACATGTAGCGGATTTTTGCTGCCTGATTGGCAAGCTGGTCCATCGTCATGCCGAGAAAATCGATATACATCAGCTCCGCAACCGGACGCAGCCCGGTCATTGCAGCCCCGACAGCAGCACCGACAATCGCCGGTTCGGAGATGGGCGTATCGATCAGGCGTTCAGGACCGTACTTGCCGATAAGATCCTTCGTGACACCATAAGCGCCGCCATAACGCCCCACCTCTTCGCCGATCACGACGATAGTGTTGTCTTCTGCCATGGCGTCATCCAGCGCCTTGCGCAGCGCGTCGCGGTAAGTCATGGCAATCATTATGCTTCGTCCTTGGAAAGTACGCGGTCAATACGGGTGCGGACGGGTTCGGGCTCAGGTTCTCCGACGGCGTAGACATCCTTGAACATTGAAGTGAGCGGCGGTGCCTTGGACTCGACGGTGAAATCGATGGTGGCGTCCATCTCCGCCGTAATGTCGTTATCCATGGCGTCGAGTGCGCCTTCTTGCGCCAGACCGGAAGAAACCAGCTGATCACGGGTGAACTTCACCGGATCCTTCTTGCGTCCTTCAAGTTCCTCTGCCTCTGCGCGATAAGGGCTCTTGTCCATGCGCGCATGGCCGAAGAACCGGTAGCAGGTGACCGACAGGAAGCCGGGCTTGCCGAGCCGCGCATCGTCGATCAACCCTTGAGCCGCGTTCTTGACTTCCTCGACGTCGATGCCATCGACAACCGCGCCATTGAGACCGAAAGCATGCGCACGCTGATCGAAAGCCGTGTTGGCAGTGGCCTGATCGACACGCGTTCCCATGCCGTACTGGTTGTTGATGCAGACAAACACCACCGGGAGGCCCCAAAGGGCCGCCATGTTCATGCTCTCATAGAGAATGCCCTGCTGCATCGCGCCGTCGCCGAAGAAAGCGAGGGAAACGGAATTCTTTTTCAGATACTTGCTCGACAACCCCGCGCCAACAACAGCGGGAATACCGCCGCCGACGATGGCATTGGCTCCAAGATGACCAAGGGCCATGTCGGCAATATGCATGGAACCGCCCTTGCCGTGGCAATAGCCGGTTTCCTTGCCGCCGATTTCAGCCATCATCTGCTTGGGATCGGCACCACGTGCCAGAAAGATACCGTGGCCCCGATGATGGGTCGTGAACGTATCCTGAGGCTGCATGGCCGCGCACACACCGGCAGCGGCCGCTTCTTCACCAATGGAAAGATGAAGCATCGAGCCTGCGGTCTGACCGCGCACGAAGAGCTCGCCGACACGTTCTTCAAAAGTGCGAATGCGACGCATCGTTCTGTAGAGTTCGAGAAGATTGGAGTTACTCGGATTTTGCACGTGCGCCTCCGACAGACCTGTCTGTTGCAAATTTTTCATGATGTCCGGTTCAGTGCCTCACAGGAGCTTTAGTTTGGTGGTACGCGAAACGACCGCGACCGCGACGAGAATGATGAGGCCTTTGACGATGCTCTGGATGTAGGTGTCCATGCCAATCAGATTGAGGCCGTTATTGATGACGCCAATGAAAAGCGCCCCAAAGAAAGTTCCGGCAATTGTTGCCGTGCCGGGGCGGAACATGGTCATACCGATGAAAACCGTTGCAAGGCCGTCGAGAAGATAGCGCTCACCGGCGTTGGGCTGGCCGGAACCGAGACGCGCGGCCAGAAGCGCTCCCGCGACCGCTGCAAAAATCGAGCAGACAATCAAGGCAGCCGCACGATAGAAACGGCCATTGACCCCGGAAAGTTCAGCGGCCTTGAGGTTCCCGCCGACCGCGTAGATGTAGCGGCCGAAAACGGTGCGCTCCATGATAAACCAGGCGACGAACACGACTATGACCATTGCATAGGCAAGCACGGGAATACCGAAAAGTTGCCCTTGTCCCAGCCAGAGATAGCTGGCGGGAAGACCGCCATAAATCGCCCGTCCACCAGTCATGAGAAAGTTGATGCCATAAAGAATGGAGCCGACCGCAAGTGTCGCAATCAATGAAGGCACGCCGATGAGGGTGACAAGCGCGGCGTTAACGGCCCCCACGACAAATCCAGCCCCCAACCCGGCCAGCAACGCCAAAGGCAGTGGCGTGCCAGCAACCAAAAGCAACGGCACCAATATCCCCGCCATGCCAACCATATAGCCGACCGAAAGGTCCATTTCGCGCGCCGCAAACCCGAAGGTCAGGCCAGCGCCGACAATGGTAAGCATGGCGATCTGCTGAAGGATGTTGAGCAGATTATTGGCTGTCAGAAAGCGGTCCACGGTCAGCGAGAAGCCCGCAAACAGGAGGAGCAACACAAAGAGCGTAGAATATTTCAGCAGCCATTCGCCCTTGAGCTTTTTGCCAAAGCTCTGCGCATGACGCGAAGATTGCGGGGCAACGGCGGGGTTCTGTGTATTCATTGAATGACTCCTGCCATTGCGGCAATGAACTTCGCTTCGGAAAAGGCCTCACGCGGAATTTCTGCACCCGGAGAGCCATTCACGAAGGGGATGACACGGTCTGCCACGTCGGCAATTTCCAGAAGGTCGGACGAGGTGACCAGAATGGCCACACCCTTGTCGGCGAGCCTGCGCATCTGCGCGTGAATTTCACGCTTTGCGCCTATATCGACACCTTCCGTCGGCTCAATGAAAATCATCAGCCGGTAGTGATCGTCTGCGCCGTAAAGCCACTTGCCGATCGACACTTTCTGCTTGTTGCCGCCGCTCAAATCCTTCACGAACTGATTACGCGAATGCGCTTTTACGTTCAGAAGCTGCATGGTGCGGTCGGCTTCCTGCGCTTCCCGACGCATTGACAACACGCCCGTGCCGCCCAGAGCCGCAAATGACGGATGCACGATAGCAAGGTTTTCACGCACATCCCAATCGCCGATCAGCGAATATTCCATGCGATGATCGGGAACCAGCGCGACACCTTTTTTCTGCATGGTGCGTGCATCGATCCGGTTAATCGTTTCTCCCTGAAAACGACAGGTGCCACTGGTGACGCCGCTTGCCGCATAGAGCGAACGGGCGAAACCAAAATGGCCAGCGCCTGTCAGGCCGATCAGGCCCACGATCTCACCGGCACGGATGGAAAAGCTGTCAACGTGCAGCCCGCCCGCACGCCAATCATTAACTTCCAGCACCGCAGGGCCGAAACTGCGGCTTTGGCCGGTCTCCTGGCCTATCGCCGTCTTGCCGCCGGAGCGTTGGAGCATCAAGTCAATCAGCCCCGCCTCGCTCGCTTCCGTGGCCTGAAGCGTCGCAACATGCTGACCGTCGCGCAGAACCGTAATTCTATCGCTCAATGCCTTGATCTCGGAAAGAAAATGACTGATCAGGACGATACCGACCTCTTGCTGTGGCAAGGTCCTGATGATCTCCCAAAGGCTTTCCTTTTCGCGTGCGGGCAAGGTCGCAGTGGGTTCGTCAAGGATGAGCAGCCGGACATTGCCACGCAACGCGCGGACGATCTCGATGATTTTCTGGTCAGCCATCGGCAGCATGTCGACCTGCTGGTCGAGATCGAGGGAAACTTGCGGAAACCAGCGATTGAGCAAATCGCTGGCGCGCGACAACAGTTTGCGCTTGTCAATGACACCAAGCCCCAGACGCGGCTCATCGCCAAGCAAAATATTCTGCGCACCGGTCAATCCGGGAACGAGGCTGCCTTCCTGCGACACATGCGCGATGCCCTTGCGCAGAGCATCACCGGCACTTGAAAGCTTCACCTCCGTACCATCAATGGTGATTGTGCCGGAAGTCGGACTTTTGCTGCCGCCAAGAATACTGACCAGAGTGGTCTTTCCGGCGCCGTTTTCTCCGATCAGTCCATGCACCTCATCAAACCGGAACTCGGCGCTCACCTGGTCCAGCGCCAGCGTTCCAGGATAGGACATAACGATCTGCGACAGGCTTACCGCCATCGGAGAACTCCCATGAATTCAATTCACTCAAAAGGGGCCGGAGCGCGGAACGTTCACGCTCCGGCCAGACGCAGGCAACTTTGGGGGCTTGCCTACTTCTTCGGGAGGAAGTCCTTGCAGTTCTGCTTGGTGACAAGCGGCGCATCGAGATAAACGGTCTTCGACGGAATGACCTTTGCCGCGTCTTCCTTCTTGACCACAATGCTCTCGATCCATTCGCCGGTCTGCGCGCCCATCTTTTCGAACGGCTGCGAAACGGTTGCGATCATCAGGCTGTCAGGCTTGCAGACTTCTTCGATAGCTTGCGGATGACCATCGATGCCGATGACTTTGACATTCTTCAATCCGGCGGCGTTCAAAGCGTTGATGGCAGCCTGTGCAGGCTCATCCCACGGAGCCCAGACGGCATTAATGTCTTCGCCGAACCGCGATGCATAGTCCTGCATGGTCTTGGTCGTATCTTCGAAGAACGCCGTATAGTCGATATTGTGCTCGGCGATGACCTTCACCTCCGGATATTCCTTCAGCACGGTTTCCATCACGTCGCCGCGCTTGCGCGTGCCGTGGTGCTCGGCCATGCGCAGGAAGATCAGGTTGCCCTTGCCGCCCATTTCATTGAGCAAATAGGGCGATACATCCGCTGACATTGCCCAGTTATTGGTGGTAACATCGACCACAACGCCGTCAACCTGACCGCTGTCGATGGCGAAAACCGGGATTTTGGCCGCAACAGCTGAATCGATGGCAGCACGCGAGGCGCGTAAATCCGACATGCTGACGATGATCGCGTCCACACCGCGCGAAGCGGCGTCCTGAATATTCGATGCCGTGCGTTCACCCGAGCCCCCGCTATCCAGAACGCTGATGCTCCAATCCTTGTTGGTTTCCTTCAGCCAAGCGTCAAAGCCTGCCTTTGCGCGCTGCTCGGACTGCGCCGCAGCGTTGGAATGCACCCAGGCCACGTTGGTGGCCGACGCGCTTGCCGTACCCATGAGCATGGCCAGAGCTGCGACAGCCAGTGTCTTCTTGAAAAGTCCCGAACCCATTTTTTCCTCCCAAAAGCCATGTGGTTGGCTCCACATCTAGCTTTGAATTGCTGTTTCCCGGCACACATTCAGTTCAGTTCGAGCTGTTCAGTGCCCGTCACGAAAGGCGTCATCGCCCTTCCGCCATTCCTCCACACCCGGCGCACCGGCGAATGTCCGTCCCTGCTCCTCCAGGACCGCCATTCCGCCGCCTCTGCTTCAGGTTCCATTCCGATTGACCTGTCCGCTCTTTCGCGCTCTTGTCCGCCGGAACGATTGGTATTAAGCGTCGTCAAATTACAAATGTCAAATGAAAATACATTTGTAATTTTGGCGTACGATCGAAGCGAGGGACCGATGAACGAATCCGAAGACAGCCTTATGGTGCGTGTGGCGTGGCTCTATTACGTTGGAGGATTCAACCAGGAGGCGACCGCATCCCGACTGGGCCTGACCCGGGCGCGCGTGAACAAGATACTGGGCGAAGCCCGCGAAAGCGGTCTGGTCAGCATCTCCATTGATCATCAGAACGCTGGGACATTACCGGTAGAAAACGAATTGATGCGTCGGTACGGTCTGGATTTTTGTATTTCAACACCGCCATTTGGCTTCCACGCTGATGAAGACACAGCATCGGAAATCCGCAAACAGGTTTCCTTCCGCGCCGTTGGTGTCGCCGCCGCGACTTACCTGAAGAACTTTCTCGCCGACAATGAGCAAGCGACCATCGGCACCGGTTGGGGGCGAACCATTGAACAGATGACATTGCAACTTGCCGGTGTACGTGCACCGCAGGCGCGCTTCATTTCCGTCATGGGATCGCTGACCGCAAATTCAGCCTACAATCCGTTCGAAGTCGTGCACATGCTGGCGCGACGAACAGGCGGGCAAGGCTTCTTCCTGCCTGTTCCTTTCATCGCCGATTCCGCAGAAGACCGAAAAGTTCTCATTTCGCAACGCTCCGTGGCTCGTGCGATGGAGATCGCTCGCACAGCCTCCGTCTGCTTCATCAGCGCCGGTGAACTGACAGAGGATTCGCTGCTGCGCCGCCAGAACATGTTGAGCAAATCCGAACTGGAGAGCCTGCGTGCTGCCGGTGCCATCGGTGACACCAACGGTATCTTTTTTGACAAGGATGGGCGGCAGGTCGAGCACGAGATGAACCAGCGTACCATTGCTCTCAGCTTTGCCGAGTTAAAGAAGGTTCAAGTGGTCCTGCTCATCGCCGGACAGGAAAAAGCCGCCGCAGCCAAAGCACTGCTCAAAAGTGGGATCGTGAATGGCCTAATCATAGATGGAGACGCAGCCGAGGCGCTAATAGCTATTCTATGACGGCATAGCGTGGTGAGGCTCACCATGGGAAGTCGCACCAAAAATGGGAGAGTGAAACTCGTCAGATCATGGCATGAATATTGCCATTCTTCCCGAGCATGCTACCAAATGAACGAGACACTAATCAAACTGCTCAATGGGATTGACTTACCGATCTCTGGACCAATCCGGCGTGCGCCATAGGATGAAAATCCATTGAGTGGCCGCAGCACAGAATTTGAAGATAGTTACACAAAAGCAGGCTTTTAGCCGTCTCTTTGATGCGGCGTTAGACCTGACAATTCAATGAGGGGAATAGCCCGATGAACGCCCATAGCATAACACGACTGGATGCCGGGCTGGGATGGCGTGAGGTTGCAGCTATAGCCGCAGGCAACAGCCTTGCGTTGTCGGAAGGGGCATTGCTCAGGGTGAAGCGCGCACGGACGATTGTCGACGCAATCATCGAAAAGGAAATAAGAGGCTACGGAATTAATACCGGGGTCGGAGCGCTTTGCGACGAGGTGATTGATCGTCACGATCAACAACAACTGTCACGGAATATTTTGCTCAGCCATTCGTGCGGCGTGGGGCCTATCCTTGGGCGAGAAGAGACACGAGCAATCATGGCTGCTCAGATTGCCAATGTGGCACATGGTTATTCGGGCATACGCACGAAAACGCTCAGCGCACTCATAGCCCTGCTGAATGCGGATATTCTGCCACAGATACCGTCAAAGGGATCGGTTGGCTATCTTACCCACGCGGCCGCAATCGGTTTGGTTTTAATCGGTGAAGGCAGTGCTCAGGTAGACGGTCGTAGTATCAGTGGGGACAAAGCCATGCGTTGTGTCGGGTTAGACCCAATTATACTCGAAGCCAAGGAGGGGCTCATTCTGGTTAATGGAACGCCATGCGCGACCGGTTTGGCCAGTTTGGCACTTGCACGATTGGAACGACTTCTTGGTTGGGCGGATGCAGCTGCTGCACTGACCTACGAGATGCTGGGCGCGCAGAATAATCCCTTTGCTGCAGCGCCTCTCGCGCTGCGCAAATCGGCTGGCATCGAGAAAACGAGCCAAAGATTGCGACGGCTACTTGACGGCAGTGAGCTTTTGGCTTCTTCGGCCGGTTCTCGCACGCAGGACCCGCTCAGTCTGCGAGCAGTTCCCCAGATTCATGGCGCCATCCATGACGTACACGAGGAAGTGGGACGCGTAGTGGACCGGGAGCTAGCAAGCGTAACTGACAACCCCGTTGTAGCCGGTACTCCGGAACATCCAGAAGTTCATTCTCAAGCTCATGCTGTTGGAGCAGCACTGGGACTGGCAATGGATAGTCTGGGGGTGGCCGCCGCCGAACTCGCAGCAATATCGGAGCGGCGAATAGATCGCCTTGTTAACCCGTTGGTCAGCGGCCTGCCGGCCTTCCTTGCGGAACCGGGCGGCGTGTCGTCAGGCTTCATGATTATTCAGTATACCGCTGCTTCTCTGGTTGCGGAGAACCGCCGTCTCGCCGCTCCAGCCAGTTTGGATGGGGGTATCACGTCCGCGCTTCAGGAAGATATGCTGACCCATGCGACCCCCGCTGCCGACAAGGCGCTTGCGATACTGGCCAATCTTGAGATTGTCATTGCCATCGAATTGCTTGCCGCAGCGCAGGCTTATGACATGCAACCCGGAAAAGATCGAGCAAATGGAACTGCCGCTCTCCAGTCGCTGATAAGGCAGATAGTGCCAGTTTATCATGACGATCAACCACTGAATCAACTCGTTTTGGCCGTGCGGGATTTCATCGCGCACCACCTCCCGCCTGTTGTATGATAAAAAATATCGATAAAATACTTTTCTGGAAACAACCGCATGCCATATCTCAATAGTCGAATCTACTTATAAGATATTTCCCTTTCATGCTGAATTGCATCCGCAGAATGCAAGAGCATTTTTAGCTTCCAGGTAAAGAAGGCTGGAGGCAGCGCCCGTGTGAACACGCCATATTTGTTGCGGTCCGTGTTTCGTCGATAAAAACCAGCCGTGCAGGATCAAGATCGAGTTGTTTTGTCGAACCTGGACTGGTGCATTTCCAAAAGATCATGACAGTTTTGCCCTACTGCATAGCCAGTCTGCTCTTGCGCGCCCGGTCGTGCCCGACCAAGAAGTGTGACCTCGACTTGCTGATAACGATACCACAGAAATTTGTAACGCCATTCCGATTTATTCAGATAGGAAAACGGTCTAAGCACCTTTGACATGCAAAGATGAACGTTTCTAACTTTATCCTGTTACCACTTTACGCGAAGACCTATATTACCCTTATAGGTATAACTATCAGCGAATTCAGTCAGGCTGGTGTTAATCGAGCCCTCGCCGTAGATCGAATACTTGTCATTGTCCCAATTGTAACTGCCGCCAAAGCCGACACCACCCCACAGGCGTTGATTTGCGGATGCAAAGCTCGTGCCCGCGACATCTACCTTCGTTCCGTCCAGAAACTCATAGTACAGGTTGCCGGTTCCATAGAAATGGGTCCGGTTGACGAGGCCCTTTTCATTGTACCAGGAGTTTTGGCGCTCCAAGCTCAAGCCGATCCGGCCCTGCAGGCTGTCACCCCGATCAGACATCACCTTGGCACCGAAAACATCCCTGAAGCTATCAAAGTCCACGTTAGAATAAACCAACTGGGCCTGCGGCGTTGCTGACCAATTTTCGCTTAGTGCGATACGCTTGCCGCTCTCCAGTGAAAGCGCATAACCAAATCCGTCATTGCCATCAGTCAATCCGAAATTGGCAAGAGTGGAATTGAGATCGCTGTCATACCAGGTCACCTGGGCTTGGCCATCGACATAAAAGCCATTGTTGCCATACCACGTCAACGACGTTCCTAACCCATAGCCATCAGTCGATATCTCTCCATCGCCGTGGACAGAACGTGTCTTAGCCTTGCCGTGCACATAATGCACGCTCAGACTTCCAATTAACTTTCCGTCTTCGTTATCCGCAAACAGGCCATCAATACCGGCCTGCATACGGAAGGTGTCGAAGCTATAAGCAGTGTCTGACCGAGAGAAACGAGGCTCAAATTTGGAATGAGCGCCTTCAAGTCGTCCCCAGATACCATTATTCTCAATGGATACGCCCGCCTCCTCGGGGGGAGCATAGGGCGAACCGACAGGGTCTGCCCCCTCGGACAACATGACGTTGCCAGAATTGCTCCAGTAACGATTGCCCACACGCTGTTGCAATGTCGGCAGGCCGTTCAGCCCCAACAGAAACTGCGGATAGGCTTCATAGGTCGGCACACCTGCCTGATAGAGAGGTTCCGGCTCCGGCTCGGGCTCAGGTTCGCCCCCGGGGCCAGGCTCAGGTTCAACAGGCTTCAAGACAGAGCGAAGATACCAGCCACCGTCACTCGGCGTCGATACACCACCCTGATAAAGTCGGTAGGCATACGCTCCGCCAACAACGGCCTGCTGGCCCTCATAAGTATAATCTCCCAAGAGGGTAAATAAGGCCGATGAATTTCCGCCGACCTCGATGATCTTGATGCCATCATTTGTAAGAGCACCGGGGCCGTCCACATTTGTCACCTTTACCCGACCGGAACCCGCCGTGTTGCCGTTGATTACCAGCATATCGGTCAGCGAACTGTCGTCGCCAAGTACGGCGTCTATGGCAACTATTCCGTTTGCTCCATTATAGTTTCCTGCAATGGTCAGAGTTCCAATTGAGTCCAACCTGCCTTGTGCTCCAGTCGGCGTTCTTCCGGGCGCAATTACACCAGCATTATTGGTGTCTCCTACGATACCGACCCCCTCCAGCACGCCGCCTGACAGAACATTCGCTGAGGCGGTGGAAATATCCCCATTGACTTGGAGAATGCCGCTGCTCGGCTGCAGGGTTCCTGTAAATTCGGTATGGTCATTGTTCAACAAAGTACGGCCTGCAGCAGCCTCAATAGTTCCCGCTCCAACAAGGGCGATGTTTACATCACCGTGGGAAATACCAAAAAAATCATCGGTAAATATGTCGAAGACATAATTCATATCGGTGTGGTTGAACCGAATGAGACCAGAACCATTTCCAAACTCGACCGTCTTTGCCATCAGGCGCCCCGGTGCCATTGCAGGCTGCCCCTGTGCACCGCCGATGCTCAAGACGCCGGTACCGGAGCTTTCAGCACCAAGAATGAGAGTGCCCGTGGAAATGTGATCTTGCAGCTCATAGACGTTGCGATACCGATCGGCCTCGTAAAGATCCTGCCCGAGAATGGTGGCAGAACCAATTCTCACCAACCCCTGATCGGCGATGGACACTTCCCCGCGACCACTTTGCCCAACCCTCAAAACCCCAGGATCTGTTGCAACAGTACCTGCTCCGCCAATATAGTTTTGGGCAACGCCGGACTGATACCATACCGACCCTGACCCAGATACGAAAATACGACCGCTGCCTCCATCGACGCCAACGCGGGTATCCAGTTCTTCACGGGTCAGGGACGGATCGTTTGCAAGGCTGTAGTTGATAAAGCTATGTACCTTCCCCTGCGATAGTATGTTCGCTGAGCCCACGCTGCCCGCGCCGTTGCCGATGGTAAATCCCCTGTTCAGCAGGGCTACAGGCGCCTCATTTCTGTTTGTTGCAGTGGTCCCGTCAACGTTCAGTTGCCCTGCGCCTCCATTATTACCAATGACCACGGTGCCACCGACGCCTGTATAATTATCACCCAGCTTCCCCCCGGCAAGCACATTGAGAGTGCCATTGCTACTAACACCGTCGCCGATCGCCAGGCCATAAGCTCCAATGCCCAGAGACGCCCCCTGAACATTCACCGTGCCGGTTCCTTCCTCGGACCCGATTACTATTGCTCCATTCGAAAAGTTGAACATCGGAGCGCAGGAATAGCAGGAATAGCCAAGTTCAAGAGGCCCTTCGGGCGGAACACCGGTTTCTTTTCCCGTTCCGATCAGGTTCAGAACACCCGCGCTGCCAGCATTCTGGCCAATAATAAAAGACTCCGCGGACAGGCCGATATGAGTGGGTCCATCCAGGACCAGAGTCAGAGATCCATTTGCGCCATTGGAGCCCAGCAAGAAGGGGCCACTTCCTGCGCCCAGGTCGATTGAGCCGGGATTTGAATCCTGCGTCAGAAAATTAATGACCACGGACGCATCGCTTCCGGCTCCGGTTCCAATAATTCGCGCGAGCGAACTATTGATGGGATTTGCCAAGTCAATCGTTCCGTTTGCGGACCCAGAGGCAAACACCGACGTCCCGCCTTGCGGCCCGGCGCCATCACTCCAATTGCCGTTTAGAAAGAAGTCGCCGTCAGGCGGTCCGATCCAATCATTGGCATAAGCACCAGAAATTGGATCGATAGTGAATAGAATTAACGCAACGGAAGCAGTCAGCCGCTGCTTTATACCACGTACTGTAGAGTAGCCTCCCCCCCCCTGCAACGACGATGCCTTCCCTCATTGGCAGAGCTCCGTTTGCGTAGAATTCACCTCAATTGAAAAATCCCATTTTGTCGCTATAATAATAGAATATCCTAAAAAATAAACAGATAATATTTACAAACTCTAATAAACGGAGATATCGTCATTTAGTGTGTTTCTGCGCCGACACATTCTTCTTCGATTACATCCGTCGGAAGGTCAAATCCCGATGAAGAAACATTCCGTTTCAAAGACTTCCAGTAAATGCTAAAAAATATGCGCTAGATGATGAAGTGGATATGATGGTGCAATCAACCCAAACACTTCTTTTTCGCAAACCATGTATAATATGTGCAGAAACCCATCGTGATTATGGCTTTCTTAAAAAGCAAAATTTTGATTTCGCTAAGAAAATCGCGGTCGTCCCGTTAGGATTCAATGAAATTCCATTGGCGGCAAAACACTATCCCGTACTTTTCCTGGAAAACGATAACGTCGTTCCTGTTGTCATAATGAGCCTTTCCGGAAAGGTGAATGCCTTTGTGCAAAAAGACGGTCAATGGTTGCCCGGTCATTACATCCCAAGGACCTTCCAGCTCTATCCTTTCACATTGGAAAAACTGCCTGATCAGGACAATGGTGTCCTGATTGCTGACATGGATTGTCAGGCCATCATCCCAAATGCAGATTCGCACAAAAACATCCGCTTGTTTGATAGCGCAGGAAACCCAACCCCGCTTCTGCGTGAAATTGCATCCGCTGCGCAGCAACGATATCATGACGGAATAGTTGGAGCAGAGTTCGCCAGCTTGCTGCGAGACAGCGGTGTGCTAACGCAAAGCTTGGTGCAGTTTGTGGGCCCAGCGGGCCAGAATGCGACGGCAGCTCGGCTTCTGGCCATCAACGAGCCCGCCTATCGTTCGCTCCCAGTTGAGACAATAGCGGGTTGGTTTCGCTCCGGATGGCTTGATGTCGCGAGTGTTGTTCTTCTGTCTCAAAAAATCTGGTCACAGTGGGCCTTGCCTGCCAACACGGCGGCCCCTCAACAGACAGGGAGAGGTTAATGGTGGTTCTTTCTATCCCGAAACGCCCGGTCATTATACCGTTGCAAACGGCTCCCCCGGCACCGGGCGAAAAGCAGATTGATAACAGCATCAATCTGGAGACTAACGACTACATCGTCCGCACACTCTTACCCCGGGATGTCACAGATGAGTTTCTCGAGTGGTTCAATAAAGCTGAGATGCTGCGCGGCCTTAATCTCGAGAACCTCAATTTCACTTTGGAAAGTCTGAGGTCTTTTGTCTCACGCTTCGATAACTTCCATAATTATTTTCTCGGAATATTTTCGGGCGATGCCCTCGTTGGCTTTTACACAATCGACGTAAATCGACATCACAAGATCGGCAGTATCACAACCGGGATCGGCGATAAGCACTACTTGGGAAAGCACGTACTGTGGTCCACGATAGATGCCGTTATTGATCATTTTTACGAAACACGGGACATCGAAAAATTTACCGCGCGTATTCTGGCGAGGAACTATGCAATGCTCTTCAACTTCAAGAACAACCCGCGATTTGAACTTGAAGGCCATTTAAAACAGGAGTGCCGCGCATCGGACGGAAAGCGCCTCGATATACTTCTGTTTGCATCATATAAATATGCGCGTGGAGGAAAAGAACCTCACCGTGTTGCGCCTAATGCAGTTGTTCGGAAAAAATAATATGGACACGACCGTCGATTATGTAGAACGAGCCAAAGATATACTTTCTGGGTGTCTCTTCATCCCAAAGGAAAGCATTCAGACAGATGCAGACATCAGTTCTCTCGGAGAGCTGGACAGTCTGACGTTCGAATTAATTGTCCTGGAGATAGAAAAGAGCCTTGGCCATGAGGTCGATCCGGTAGAATTGCTTGAGATGCGGTCGGTGAAAGATCTGGCGCAGCTGCTTCAAAATCGACAGCCATGAATCCGTCCTCGAAAATATGCGCGCAGCTTTATCAACTGGCCGAGGAATATAACGGGCAAAACGTTGTGAGAAATCTCAGTGGCGTTGACGTTTTGATCATCCAGCGACTGGAAGAAGCCGATTATATTTTGCGCAGGAATGCCAAGAATTATCGAAAAAACATGGCTTGGCTTCGCCAGATGCTTGGCGCGTCCCGTTTTTCGGAAGATGGACGCGCTTGGGAAATCAGGCGACAATTAACTCAGACCTATTTCAACACATTCGACCGGGAAAAGACCTTTAGTCTGGCCAGGAACTACGCACTTGCCGCGCTTGATCGTCTGGTTGCGCAGAGCCTTTCGCGTGAGACGCTCGACGATGACATATTGCGAACCATGACGGCGAGTGTACTGATCGACAACTTCTTTGGAGCCAAATTGGAAGAGACCGAGCTCGATCTTTCACTTCTGGCTCAATTGATGCAATACGGTTCTGAAT
Source organism: Ochrobactrum sp. AP1BH01-1 (assembly GCF_018066705.1). Lineage (NCBI taxonomy): Bacteria > Pseudomonadati > Pseudomonadota > Alphaproteobacteria > Hyphomicrobiales > Brucellaceae > Ochrobactrum > Ochrobactrum sp. AP1BH01-1. The sequence goes on from NZ_JAGPOU010000001.1 coordinate 959,024, forward strand.
ATTCATTCGTCCCTCACGGACGAACGGGCAAACTTTACCGGGAAAGGCTCCTCCAGCTTACCGAGTTGCGCAAGAAAATGTTGCACGCGCTTCATTACTTTCGTGACGGACGCGCTCCCAGCACATCGCTGCTCGACGACCTGCTGGACGCTGATCGGAGAATGGAAGACCGCGTCGTTCTGGAACATGAGCTGATGGCTTTCATCGCAGCCGGCTCTGAAACATCCGCTGCGGCGATGGGATGGCTTTGTTATTTGCTGGCAAAACATCCTGACATACAGGAGCGCCTACGCTCTCTGGCCAAAAATTTCTGGCTTACGCGGCAACCAAGCTGGCAAGATCTATCGTCGCTGGAGCCGCTTTCGCAATTCGTATCCGAAACGCTTCGGCTTTATCCTCCGACTCCTATCGTAGCCCGCTACGCGATTGATGCGGACCAACTCAGCGACAAGAACATTGAAGCCGGACAGAATGTCATGATTTCATTCATCGGAGTTCAACACGACAGGCGTTTTAGAGCCGACCCATGGGCGCTGAATATCGACAGTCATAAAAACCAGAAGATATCAGGCGGCAATATGGCCTTCAGCATCGGGCCACGCATCTGTGGAGGGAAACATTTCGCAATGGTTGAAGTGACCACGTTCCTGAGCGTCTTTCTCGATAAGGTTCGGCTGGAACTGACAAGCGATGCCCCTCCAGCGTTTCATTGGAAGTCCCAGATGCTGCGGGAAGGTGGACAACCGGTACGCTTTCACTGGCTGGATGCTAAGATATCCAGCGCGAATACGATGACAGCGTAAAGGAGCAGAAACGACTGCCTTTCGTCAGGCGCGTAGTATAAGGAGGCTATTTGATTGCGGACTAAAAGAACCGGCGCTCCGCTTGTCCTTTCCTTCGGCAGTTTTGGGACCGTCGCGGAAGCTCTCGATTTAGCCGCGCAGACAGATAACGATGTCCGTATTTACAACCAAAAGGGGGAATTGGAACACGCATTTACATACAAAAGCTTGCGCGAAGAAGCCATCAAAATGGGGCAGGCATTGCGATCTCTGGGTCTTTCTCGGGGAGACCGGGTTGCCATTGCTGCCGAGACTTGCCCTGAGTTTTTCTTCATTTTTTACGGTTGCCAATATGCCGGGCTGGTCCCCTGCCCTCTTCCGCACACCATCTATCTTGGAGGAAAATCCACCTATATTTCACGCATCTCTTTGCTTGCGAGGACGGCTCATGCCTCGGTGATCTGCCTGCCCGATAATCTTGCAAGCATATCGGAGCAACTGGAACGCGAAGCGGGTATACCTCCCATTTCGTTTACAGCTGTCCAGACAGGCGCCGGAAATCAACCGCCCGAACCGCTGCAAAAGGATGAACTTGCCTATATCCAGTTCTCGTCGGGCTCGACCGCTGAACCAAAAGGCATTGCGATCTCGCAAGCCGCCTTGGCAAATAACATAAAGGGCATGCTTGAGGAGTGTATTCGAATAGAGCATTCGGATCGCACATTCTCGTGGTTACCCCTTTATCACGACATGGGACTGGTAGGTTTTTCTCTTGCGCCACTCTTTGCCCGGATTTCGGCGGACTATATTTCACCGTCAACCTTCGCGAGACGGCCCGCTGTTTGGCTGGAACTCATGTCGCGTAACAGGTCCACCATTACTTATGCTCCGCCGTTCGCTTACAGATTGGCCGAACAACGTTTCCTACTTTCCAGACCAGCGATTGATCTCTCTGCCCTGAGGATCGCTGGTGTAGGAGGCGACATGATCCACCACGATATTCTAAGGTCTTTTGGTGAAACGATGGCGTCGGCGGGATTTGACCCGGCCAGATTTGTGCCCAGTTACGGGATGGCGGAATCTACGTTGATGGTGAGCTTCTCGCGAGGATTGCAGACAGATCACGTAAATAGAAGAATACTGGAGGACAAAAATATAGCCACTCCAGCAAATCCTGATGATCCCTCCGACGCGTTAAAGACATTTGTGATTTGTGGTCGGCCATTGCCCGGTCATGATTTAATTGTGACTAATGACCAGCAGGAGCCTCTTCCCGATCGGCATCTCGGCCACGTGCTGATCCGGGGCCCCAGTATTATGTCGGGTTATATCAGTGAAGGGCCGGCTCACGCCTCGTCTGCGAGCGCAGATGGTTTTCTGGATACAGGAGACCTCGGCTATCTCACTGACGGACAAGTCGTCATAACGGGCCGGTCCAAAGAGATGATAATCCATAACGGACGTAATATCTGGCCACAAGATATTGAATTGGCAGCCGTTGATGCTTCCGGGTCAATACTGACGCGTGCGGCCGCGTTTTCCGTAGAGCTGGATTCCGAAACTGAAATCGTCATTTTGATCGAATTGCCATATACTCTTTTAGACAAGAAAAATCTCGTCTTGAAGAAGGTGAAAGGAAGCATAAGCTCTTCATTTGGGTTGCATGCTCAAATTGTCACCGTGCCACCAAAGACACTTCCTTATACGTCCTCGGGCAAGCTCGCCCGGTCCCTTGCGCGGAAAGTTTATATCGATGGAGGCATTGCGTAGCCGGGTCTTCTCTGTCGATCGCCGCCCGTCACTTCAAGAGCATGGCGTCTCAAAATGTCCTATGCCTCGTTGGACGGGCGCAAGAAAACTATAGGGCTATTCATGCCGTTGCGACCAAGGCTATGGCTGTTTCGGGCCTGGCTGGAGGCGGGCTTTGGTTCCGGCTGGGTGTTTTGTCATCAAAGGCCAGAGCAGGCGTGTACCAGTTGTTATCTCGTCCGCGAAATCGCGACCTAATGTTTGGGATTGAGTAAAAACTGATGGTGTCTGATGCTTCGTCCCACTTTACTCTGGAAGGTCAGAAGATGCGCAAAACTTTTTCAGCACTAGCCGTCATTTTAGGTTTGATACCAGGCTATGCTCTGGCAGCAGACACACCATCGCAGTTCGAACAACTGCGCGACCGGCTTATGAATGCAGTCCCCACGACTTCCATTCTCGATCTAAACCAATGCACACTCAAGTCGGGAACAAGCAAGTCCGATAGAAAGCCTATTGGAGGGCTTCCTATCCGTAGCTTCCTGATACTCCCCGAGCCAAACTCCACTATTGCTTATGCTCATACCCACTTTACGGTCATGCCCGATGGCACGCCCGTTACAGAAATTAATCAATACAGAGTGAAACCGAACGATACCGCGACCCTCACGTTTAGAAGGCTGTCTCCATCGACCTATAAGCCTCTATCTGACCCGTTGGTCTTTGATTGTCCGCTCGGAACGGGATTGCGCTTTGTGCCGGAAGGAAAGCCGCTTACGCCTGAAATGGGAAAATAATCGATTTTGCTGATATCGCATCAGTGCGTTAAGTTGGAAGCCGCCATACGCGGCAAGTTCTCTCGAAGCCGACCGAACCGTTCGCGGTCGGCTTCTTTTTATACTGGAACGGAGAAAGCGGCCCCGGCGGCCGCTTTAATTTGCCGCACGTTGGGGCGCATTGCCTTGCAGGACCGCCAGATCGGTCACAATTGCAGCGGCTTCCTTTTGCAGAACATCAGTGGCGTTTTGGCGGCTTTTCTCGATTGCCAAATCAGCACTCAGGCTTCGCTCATTCGACTGCAGGCCGTCGTCAATCTGCGTATCAATACCATCATCGGTTTTTCCGCGAGCTTTGGCGCGATTTTCCTGAGCAGTCATCTCATTGCGCCGCACAGTTTCGTTAAGGGAGATGACCGTTTTCTCACGCTGTGCCTTGAGCGCCGCAACATCTTCCACAAAGTCCTGGAACTCTCGGGATTTCTGCACACGCTCCTCATGCAGTTTTCGCAGCTTTGGTAACAACGCCTTAATATCGTCGGATGATTTGTATTTCGCGGCGCTTACCTGCGACCAAGGCAAAGCATTGTCGAAGCTCGATTCACCGATAAGCTTGAGATCGAAGAGCCCAGGCAGGCTTATATCGGGCGTCACGCCGCGCAATTGCGTCGTTCCACCGTCAACACGAAAGAACTGTGCTACAGTAAATTTAAGCTCACCATATTCCGGTTTGGGATTGTTGGCCACTTCATCGAGATCGACCACGGTCTGCACGGTTCCCTTGCCGAAACTTGGTTCGCCGATGACCACGCCACGGCCGTAATCCTGTATTGCCGCAGCAAAAATTTCTGAAGCGGAAGCAGAGCCGCGATTGATGAGCACGCCCAGCGGTCCTTTCCAGGCGGGAGCCGGGAGATTGTCGCTTTCAACCTTGACTTCGCCGTTTGCATTGCGTTGCTGGACGACCGGTCCCTTTCCGACAAACAGACCTGTCAGATCAATCGCCTCGCTCAGCGAACCGCCACCATTGTTGCGCAGATCAACCAGGACACCATCGACCTTATCCTGCTTCAACTCGGCGATCAGCTTGGCAACATCGCGGCTCGCACTCCTGTAGTTCTTGTCACCCTTGCGTCGCGCTTGAATATCTTCGTAGAACGCCGGGAGAGTGATCACACCGATCTTACGGGTAACGTCTCCGTCCTTTACCGAAAGGATCGTTTTCTTTGCGGCCTGCTTATCGAGGCTGATCTTGTCACGAACCAGCGTGATGACATGGTGCTTGCCGTCGGCGCCGGCATCGGCCGGAAGAATATCGAGCCGCACGACCGATCCCTTGTCACCGCGGATCATCTGTACAACTTCATCGAGGCGCATGCCAATCACTTCCTTGATCGGACCGTCTTTGCCCTGACCAACGCCGATGATACGGTCGCCCACGGAAAGCTTGCCCGACGACTGCGCCGGGCCACCGGCAACAAGTTCGCGGATTGTCGTATAGTCGTCTCTCTCCTGAAGCACAGCGCCGATACCAACCAGCGACAGCTTCATCGAAATGTCGAATTCGGCCGAAGCCTTGACGCCGAAATAGTCGGTATGGGGATCGACTGATGTCGTATAGGCAGCCATAAATGACTGAAAGGCATCATCGCTTTTATACTTGTACGTGCGCTCGATGGAATTCTCATAGCGCTTATCGAGCGTCTTGCGAATAGTCGCATCATCCTTGCCGGCGAGCTTCAGACGCAACCAGTCATTCTTGACGCGCTTGCGCCATAGATCATCGCTTTCCTCGTTCGATCGCGGCCACGGCTCCTTGTCGCGCACGATGGAGAAATTTTCCTGCTTGCTGAAATCGAAATTCTGCTTGAGCAGACCGCGCGCAAACGTCATGCGCTCGATGATGCGCGTCTGGTAGACGTTAAAAATGGAAAAGGGAATGGTCAGGTCCTGCCGGTCGATAGCATCGTCGATCTCCTTGCTGCCGGTCAGGAATTTGTCGACATCCGCCTGGAGAAAGATGAGGCGATCCGGGTCCAGCGAGTCAATAAACCGGTTCATGATCCGAACCGACAACGCATCATCGAGCGGGACAGGCCGATAGTGAAAACGTGTGAGGAATTCCGCTGTCAGATGAGCGGCTTGAACTTGCTCCGGCGAAGGCTTCAAAAGGGCCGGAGAACCGGCTTCAAAAGCATGCGCTGGCAAAACACCTGCCAGAAAGAGACAAACCAAGCCGATTTTGATGCGTTTCAAGTGACGTTCCATTCTTGACGCTGAGCGTTTGATACCAACCCTTGTTGGCTAAATATGGTTTTTTGGCAACCGTCTATGCCGATAAGAGCTATTTCCTGTTCTTCACAAGTTGCTGGAAATGCTCTGTCCACATTATGTCCAAGAGGCGGATTGAACCAGTCAAAAGCCGCGACACCTGGACGGCCTTCCCCCTCCAACAGGGGGAGACGGCAGAGTGAAGCAGCGACTATTTATTCCGGATTTCCGTAACCGGTTTATCTGCGCCCAGCGCGCGCTTCACCGCTGCGCGTGCGGATGCCAGATCAGGCATAACCCAGTTGGGCTCTCCACCAAGAAACTTATCGAGAAATGCAATGGCATACCCGGGCATTTCGGCGATATTTTCCTTATAGGACCACCATGTACGCAACTCGTCGGCACATTGATCTATATCCGGAACCGTGCCGAACTCCTGTTCCTGCACGGCGGCAATGGCGCAGATGCAATAGTTGGTGTAGAGAAAACCCTCGGGCCAGAAGCTGACGATCTCATAAAGGCGCGCAGCGTCGCCACTGGCCCGATTTGGCGGTGAGACGACCTTCGCGGGCGACAAACGGATCAGTTCACGCAGCACAAGGCCAGCTGCGAAGGTGATAAAATCCTTGCGATCCACCTTGGCAAAACGCTTGTTCTGGTCGACCAGCTCCACCCAGTTCAAAAACGCCTCGGTGAGCTTCTTCTCATTAATATCGTATTCAACACCATAAAGATCATGCAGAAGGCTTGCATGCTTGCGAAATGTCGCCCTGAACCAACGCAGCTGACGCAGTCGATGACGCAGATCGGGCATCGATGCCATTTGTTCCCTAAGCAGCAAATCCATAGCGCAAGCGGCCTCCTGTTTGCAGGCGACATTACGCGAAGCCAATTGAAATGTCAGTCTTCATTCGTCTTCCGGTAACGATAAAATTATACATATTGACATTCAAGAAGACAAATGTTCTCTAATTGACGAAAGGCGAACTCCGAAAATATCGCGTTCGCCCTTCGTGGGAGGAGAACAAGATGGCTATCTGGCAATGGGCTTTGCTGGCGCTCGCCTTGCTGTGGGGCTTCCAGTCGCTTGGGGTCTGGTTCCAGATGGGTCACTACTCCGATGTGATGAAGGGCATCACTTCGAAATATTCCGACGGCTTTGTTGGCGCGGGGCATGTACGGGGACGCTTCGGCAAAGGTGTCATCGTGTTGATCGTCGTAGATCGCAACCTGGTTGTGCGACGCTTCCTCCAGATGAGCGGAAGAACGGTTTTTGCAAAATTCATCCGCCGCGAAGGTTTTGAGGGAATGCGTCTCGGCGAATTGCAGGACAATCCCGCTATTGGAGAAGGAACGCCTGAAGTGGTGGCTGCCGCCACGCAGGCGATAGAGCAGATCGGTCGCATAAGTAACCAATCCGACGGGATCGAACTCGAAGGTCTGAAGGCAGTGGGAGCATAGGAGTTGCTTGCCTGAAACAAGCAATCGAGGAGGAGCAATGTCGATAGTGACGATGTTGGCGCAACACGCCGACGTAACAATTCAATCCATACACATGGCTGGCGGCATGATTTCCGATGCGGCGCTGCATGGCAAACATGCCGCAGAGCACGCCGGAAATGACCTTTTGCAGCTTGCACAAGCAACCACCACCGCGCCGGGCGACGCTGGTAGCAGCGGGATTACCGTGGATCAGTTCAAGGAACGGCTTCAGAACGTCCAGCAGGAAGAGCAGCTTGGCTGGCTTGCCTCCATCGGCAAGCACTTCATTGGCGTCTTCCAGAAAGGCGGCGAAGTTTTTGCAGGGTTTGTCACCGGCATCATTCCCACACTCGTCGTGCTGATGACCGCCTTCTATGCCGTAACCGAACTGGTCGGCGAAAAGCGCGTGCATGGCATCGCACGCAGCGCGGGGCGAATTGCGCTCACCCGCTACACGGTTCTGCCGGTTCTTTCGGTATTCTTCCTGACTAACCCGATGGCTTACACATTCGGCTCGTTCCTGGACGAAAAATACAAACCCGCCTTCTATGATGCGGCTGTGTCCTACGTCCATCCGCCGCTGGGTCTCTTCCCGCATATCAATCCCGGCGAATATTTTGTCTGGGGTGGCGTTCTGGTTGCCCTTCTGGAGCTTGAGAAAAAAGGCGCGGTTCCAACCGGCTATCACATCAATGTCGCCATCTGGTACGCCATTGTGGGTCTCGTGGTGATCCTCCTCAAAGGCATGCTCACTGAACGCATCACCGCCATCATGGCGCGGCGTCAGGGCATCGAGCTTTAAGTCGGCACGGGGGAGAAAACCATGGTTAAGACCTATAAGGCAGTCAAGATTTCCCGCGGCTCAAACGGCTGGGGTGGCCCGCTTGTCATTCAGCCGACCGATCAGCGCAACAAGGTGGTTTCGGTCACTGGCGGCGGTATCCATCCGCTTGCACGCCAGATCGCCGAACTGACAGGCGCGGAAGCCGTTGACGGCTTTCGCTCACCACCAATCGAAAGCGAAATGGCAGTCGTGGTTGTCGATTGCGGCGGCACAGCCCGTTGCGGCGTCTATCCACGCAAGCGCATCCCGACCGTGAACATCACGCCGGTCGGACAGGCAGGACCGTTGGCGCAATTCATCACCGAAGACATCTATGTCTCAGGCGTGAAGCCGGAAAACATTGTTCCGGCCGATGGCTCAGCCGCCGCAGCTCCGGCTGCAGCTGCCGTTGAGGAAGAAAAGCCAGCGCCTGTGGAGCAGCCAAGCGAAGGCGGCCTTGTCGGACTTATCAGCAGCATCGGCCGCGTCATGGGTCGCGTCGTTGGCATCTTCTTCCAGGCCGGACGCCGCACAATCGATCAGGTTATCCGTAACGTTCTGCCGTTCATGGCTTTCGTGACGATGCTGATCGGCCTGATCCTCTATACCGGCATCGGCGATATTCTCGCACAGCCGCTCGGCCCGCTGGCCAATAATATTGTCGGTTTGCTGGTGCTTTCCGCAATTTGCGGGCTGCCGTTCCTGTCGCCAATCCTCGGACCGGGTGCGGTTATCGCGCAGGTCGTCGGCGTGGCGATTATCGGCCCGCAAATTGCAAACGGCACAATCGCACCGGCGATGGCCTTGCCCGCCCTGTTTGCTTATAACACGCAGGTCGGTTGCGACTTCGTGCCGGTCGGTCTGGCGCTCGGAGAAGCCAAACCCAAGACCATCGAGATCGGTGTGCCAGCAGTTCTGATCAGCCGTCAGATCATGGGCCCGCTTTCGGTTCTGATCGCATGGCTGGTCAGCCTCGCGGTGCTTTGAACTTTCAGCCCGCCGCAGCAAAGGCGGCGGCGGGCACCCTCCCAAACACGTGCAGTAACGATGTTTTCCGATCGGTTTCGCCAAGCATCGAATACCATAGAAAGAAAGGACCGCCTCTATGTCGATACATCTGAAAACGCGGATCACCGCAATCGGCCCGGAAGTCGCGGACCTCGCTGAAGGCGGCGTTCTCATCCTGTTTGCTGACGGTTCCCCCCCGGAACTGGCGGAAGTATCTGTCCTCCACGTGGTGGAGGAAGGCCCCGAGGCTTCGGCTCCTGCCATAGGAACGAAGATCGCAATCGGTGCACTCAAGGCCGAAATCACCGCCGTTGGCGAAAGCGCCTGGCAAAAAGTGCGCGAAATCGGACATGTCGTCATTTCATTCACGGGGGCAGATTCGACAGATCGTCCCGGTGAAATCTGTGCCAGTGAAATAGCGGGCGAAGAGCTTGTCGCTGCTCTGAAGGAAGGGCAGATTATAACCATAGGCGGCTGAAACCGGACCTCCCAAGGCTTAAGATTGCGTGTTAAAACAGATAATTGGAACAGGTTCCAACGCCGAGGACGTTGGGAGGTTTCAGTATCGATTTGAGGCTTACATAGATGGAACGCTCGACTATCGTCCGGGTGCGTGAGGGGCTGCATGCGCGCCCTGCAACCCGCTTCGTTAAACTGGCCAAGGGTTTTGAGAGTGATATTGAAATCGCCAAGGCCGGGAAAAGCGTAAGCGCCAAAAGCTCCGTCAAGCTGATGCTGCTTGGCGTCAAAGAGCTCGATGAGGTGACCGTTCGTGCCGATGGAGCAGATGCGATTGAAGCCATCGAAGCCTTGATCGGCTATCTGGAAAACCCACAGGCGGGGCTGGAGGAAACAGCAACCCCCGTCACACCTGAACCTTCGGCTGCACCTGAAGCCGAAACCACGTTGCAAGCCGCGATCAACCCAGTGCTTCCCGCAGGGCAGATAAAAGGTGTCGGCGCAAGCGAAGGCATCTCTCTGGGCACAGCTTTTCCGTTCTTTCCCGAAGAAATCAAGCCTTTGGGCCGAAAGTTGGCATCGGCTGAAATAGAGGCTGAAATTGCTCACTTCAGAGCCGCCATCGCTACCGTACAGCAGCGGATGGATGCTTCCCTTTCCAGCGGTGATCTCGCTGACACTGACAGAGGCATTATCGCAGCGCTAAAGGATATTGCGGCGGATGACAGCCTGACGGATGAAGCGCTTGGGCTTATTCGCGGCGGTCTCGATGCTGTTTCAGCCATGCTCGCCGCGGCTTCGACAGTTGCGGGGCAGTTCGCGACCCTTGATGATCCCTATCTCAACGCACGGGCAGACGATGTTCACGCTGTCAGCCGTCAGATTTGTCTTGCGCTTCTCGGAAAAGACGACGTCAATCTGGAAGGTTTGCCGGAAGGCTCGGTGCTGATTGCCGAAGACATCGGCGCCTGGGATCTGGCGCGCGCGCCACTCAAGAAGATCAAAGGTGTTGTCTGCGGACATGGAGGTGCGACATCGCATGTCGCCATTATTGCGCGCACACATGGCATTCCAGCAGTTTTGGGCCTCGGAAGCGCCGTGCAACAACTACGAAACGCGAAAACCGTAGCGGTGGATGGAAGTTCAGGCATCGTTCACTCCGATCCTGACGACGCTACCCGCAACGAAATTGAAGCACGCATTTCCAGGGCCTTGCAGGAAAAGCAGGCGCTGGATGCCTACCGCTCCGCCACCCCACGCCGAACCGACGGCACGATCATAGAAGTCGCGGCAAATATGGGTGCGCTGGAAGAAATCGAAGTCGCCCTTGAAGCCGGCGCGATGGGTGTCGGGCTTTTCCGAACCGAACTTCTCTTCATGAAGCATATTCACCTGCCTTCAGAGGATATGCAGACCGAAACCTATTCGGCGCTTCTGAAAGCCTTTGCACCGAACCCCGTCATCGTTCGCACATTGGATATAGGCGGTGACAAGCCAATTGCGGGCATTCAATTTCCGGAGGAAGAAAACCCTTTCCTGGGTTGGCGCGGCATCCGCATGTGCCTGGACCGCCCGGACGTGTTCAAGCCGCAGTTGCGCGCGCTCTTGCGCGCAGCGGTTAACGGCAATCTCAAAGTCATGTTGCCGATGGTTTCGGATGTCGAAGAAATCCGCTCAACCAAACGCCTTATCAGCGAATGCATCAGCGAGCTTGAAAGCGAAGGCAAGGCTTTTGCCGGATTTGATCTTGGCGTGATGATCGAGACCCCGGCGGCGGTTTTCGCGGCGCGAGAACTTGCAAAGGAAGCGGCTTTCTTCTCCATCGGCACCAACGACCTGACACAGTATGTAATGGCTGCGGACCGACTCAACCCAACCGTTGCGAAACTCAACGATGTAAGCCACCCGGCTGTAATGGCGGCAATCGAGATGACTGCGAAAGCCGGAACGGAAGCAGGCATCACGGTCGGCATGTGCGGCGAGGCGGCAGGCAAGCCGGAACTCATCGGTGAGTTCCTGCGAATGGGGCTGACCGAACTCAGCATGAGCCCGGCGTCAATTCCCCGGGCAAAGAAGCTGATCTTGGATATGTTTCAGCCGGCTGCCCCGGGGTCAGGGAAGATGAGCAATTAGCGTCTGGAACAAAGTTTCGAGCTGCGTCTGATCGCGATCTTCTGATGCCTGCATGAGACGATCGTGGCGCACGTCCAGCGCCAGAATTGCACTTTCCAAAGGATCGACGCCCGTCAGATCGGCCGCCTTTGCAGTGGCCAGACCGCAGGCAAGTCCCACCGCTGCAAAACAGGTCGTTTCGAATTTGCGCAAGGCCTGCGGGTCGCAATGACCATCCATCGAAATAAATCGTACCGGCCTTTCGCCAAGCATTTCCAGAAACAGGGCGGTCACGGCTTTTGACGTTGCCGCAATTTTTGTTTCACCTGCTTCTGCGCAAAACGCGCTCTTCAGCAACGAGCCGTGTTTTCGCATCATCCTCGCATGGACCGTTACAAATGCGGCTTCCTGAATAAGCACGTTTTGCAACTGATGGCGGCGCAGCACTTCCTTGGTGAGATAATACATATCCTTGCGGAAAGCGCGTACCCCTTCCCCGCTGCTGCCAAAATAAACCGAAAGGCTTTTCACATGCGGCGCGCTGTTATGTACTTTCGGGTCCGACGAAATCAGCGAAATGGAAATAGTTTCGGCTGTCGTCAGCGCCCTGTCCATCATGCTTGCCGCATGTTCCAGCAACAGTTCAGGAGACGGTATATCGCTATGTCGTGGAGCACCCGGCAAGCTGTCGTGGCGATTGCAACGAATCATGTATCGAACCTCACGCAGGCGGTCCTTCAGATTGACTGCGATTTCTTCCGAAAGAGTGCGTAACATGTTCAGTTTCCTTGACGGCGGCACATCGTGACAGGATGGATCGGACTCATGAATTATGGTTTGCCTTCATTCGGAAAAGCAATAGTTTCGGTGTAAGAACAGCGCTTCTATAATGCAGTATTACGCCATTAATTTGAGGGATGGTTTTGAAAAAGGCTGGCAGAAAGACCCAGAAGAATCCGGAAACGGCAGATCTCATCATCGGATCGGAAGGTGTGGCCGCCGAAAACCGTACAAGCCGGCTGCGGACACGTGCTGCGTGGATGTATTATGTTGAACAAATGACCCAGAATGACATTGCGGAAGCGCTCGGGGTAGGACGTGTCACAATCGTTCGCCTTCTGGCTGATGCCCGTGCTCGCAATGAAGTAAAGATTACTATCGAGGGCAAGCTGGCAAGCCTGACATCTCTTGAGGTCGAGCTTGAAAAGACCTTCGGCCTCGAGCGCGCCATCGTCGCTCCCCTCTCTTCGCCTGATATCGACCCTATCCCGCCGATCAGCGCCGCCACTGGCGCCTATCTTTCTGAAAAGGTGCAGCACGGCATGACGATAGGGGTCGGCTGGGGACGTACCCTTTCCAGCACCCTGCAACATATCGGCGCGCGTCCGCTCAACGATCTGAAGGTCATTTCCCTGCTCGGCGGCATCGTACAGCCACGCCGTTCCAATCCGCCGGAATTTGCTTGGCAATTCGCGCAGATTTTTCAAGGCGAAGGCTATCTGATTCCCGCCCCGGCTCTCGTCGACAGCAAGGAAACCCGCATTGCCCTCATTGAGCGCTGCGGCCTGAACACCGTGCTCGACATGGCCGAAGAACTGGACATGGTTCTGCTCAGCGTCGGCGATATTCAAACCGCCAGCAGCACATCTTATCGTGTGGGACTGATCGATGAGGCGCAGAAACTGTCGCTCATCGAAAACGGTGCCGTCGGCGACGTATTGTTCCACTTCTATGACAAGGACGGCAAGATCGTCGATGATCCGGTCCATGATCGTGTCATGTCGGCGAAGATCGAGAGCCTTCAAAAGACGCCGCAGCGTATCCTCACATCAGGCGGAAAAGAGAAGATTGCAGCCCTGCTTGGGGCAATAAAGCTTCTGAAACCGACCGTTCTCATCACCGATGAAGAAAGTGCCGCACAGATGCTCCGTGAAAAGGTGCAAGCGGAATGAGAGACAGCACATCGCTGCAAAGCGATGTGCTGTTCTTGATTATCTTGGTTAGGCAGCGGCTGCGCACTCTTTCAGGATTTGCAGCACCGCAGCCCGCTCCTCGATTTGTGGCATATGTCCGCAACCTGCGAAGATGTGGACGCCAACTTTGCCCGGCAGACCATGCGCGTGAGCAACGGGAATAACCCGGTCTTCCGCTCCGAAGATAAGCCGCACCGGCATCGCAAGAGCTGCAATGCTTGAGCGAACCTCGAAGGTTTGCGTGCCATCTGCAAAGAATCGGGCGCCAATCGCTTCCTGCGTATTGCGCAGTTCCGTATCGGCAGCCTGCGCAACTGTTGCATTGATGAACGGCCTGGTCAGTTGGTTCTCGTCGACGACGAGCAGCTTCAGCCAGGGAACGATGCTGGCTTCGCTTTTCGCGCCGACAAGCCCCTTGATAAAGGCACCGTTGATCTGGGGTCCCAACCCGCCCGACGAGATCAGCAGCAAGGAACGCACATCGACAACACCGCGCGCTGCGATGAGGGTCGCCACCGCACCGCCGAGCGAATGCCCAACCAGAAGGCACGAACTCACGCTCAGGGACCCGAGTGTCGCTTCCACTGCGGCGGCAATGTCATCGATACTTTCAGGAACGGTACGCGGTGAATTACCGTGTCCCGGAAGATCAAGCGCCAGGATAGGATGGCCGAGCGATGCACCTGCAAACAATCCCCGCCACGAATTGAGATCAGCTGCAAAACCGTGGAGCAGAACAATCGGCAAACGCCCTGCTTCCCCCTCACGCAGCCAGACTGCATTGAGCCGGCCGAGCGCGGTTGGTTCCGCATTCTTGCTTGCAAACGATTTAGCTGGGATCGCAGGCTTCAAATTGCCGACGTCGCCTTCGACATCCTTCTTCTGTACGCGGCCCTTCGGACCCGAGCCCTGAACCGCAGCCAGATCGATGCCGGCTTCACGCGCAAGCCTGCGAGCGAGCGGCGTTGCCCGCACATCGTTGTTTGAACCCGTTTCGTCGGATTTGGAGGCAACCTGTTTCTGAGCTACCGGTTCAGCGACCGTTTCGACTGGCGCAACAATCGGCTCTTCGGTAACAGGCTCGGACGTGGCGTTGCGTTCTTCGCCTTCGTCATAAATCCAGGCGACGGCCTGACCGACAGGCACAACCGCCCCTTCAGCAGCGCTGATATCTGCGATGATGCCCGATGCGGGCGCTTCGACTTCCATCGCAGCCTTGTCAGTCTCGATTTCAAAGAGAAGCTGACCTTTCGTGACGGTATCGCCGTCCTTGGCATACCATCGCGAAATCTGCCCCGTCTCCATATCCATATCGACCTTGGGGAGAATGACTTCCACAGCCATGGTCAGCGCACTCCCTTAACCAGATCGCGAGCGCTTTTCAGAATGTCGGGTACTTGTGGAACAGTCGCGCGTTCGAGATCGGGATTGTATGGAATTGGAGTTTCGGCACCGCCAAGACGCACGATTGGCGCATCAAGGTAATCAAAAGCGTCACTTTCCGCCACTATTGCAGAGATTTCAGCGCCGATACCAAGGGTTTTCACAGCTTCATAGACGCAGAGCAGTCTGGACGTCTTCTTGACGCTTTTAATGATGGTTTCGCGATCGATCGGACGTACAGTACGCAGGTCGATCACTTCAACGTCGATCCCTTCCCGCGCAAGTTCGCCAGCCGCATCGAGCGCCTTGTGCACCATGATCGCCGTTGCAACAATGGTCAGGTCGCGGCCTTCACGGACCACTTCCGCCTTGCCGATAGGGACAGTGTAAAAGCCTTCAGGCACCGGGCCTTTCATTTTATAGAGCAGCTTGTGCTCAAAGATCATGACGGGGTCCGGATCTTCGACGGCTGCCAGCAACATGCCTTTGGCATCATGCGGCGTTGAAGGTTGCAAGACCTTCAACCCCGGCACATGGCCGAGCCATGCCTCAAGGCTCTGGCTATGCTGCGCCGCTGCCCCCGTCCCGGAGCCCGCCGGAAAACGCATGACGAGCGGCACGGAAACAGCGCCGCCAAGCATGTAGCGGATTTTTGCCGCCTGATTGACGATCTGCTCCATACCAAGCGCTGCAAAGTCGGAAAACTGGAACTCGAAGATCGGACGCATGCCGGTCAGCGCCGCACCGACAGCAACGCCGGCACCCCCCAGTTCCGAAATAGGCGTATCCATGACCCGGTCTTCACCGAAGCGATGGACAAGGTCACCGGTCACCTGAAAAGCGCCGCCATACACGCCAATATCCTCGCCCATCAGGAACACGCGCTCGTCGCGCTCCATGGCAATCGCCATGGCTTCCTGAATGGCTTGCGAATAGCTCAACTCACGGATTGTCGTGTCCATGTTCAAATATCGTCCGTGTAAACGTCGCGGGTCAGGTTGGTCAAATCAGGCGCGGGGCTGTTCTTGGCGAATTCGATCGCTTCGGCGATTTCCTTCTCCACTTCTGCGCGTATCGCCTCGATCTCGGCATCGCTGATGAAACCATAAGCTTTCAGATCGGCCTCAAAATGCGCGATTGGATCGCGATCATTCTGCCAATGCTCGATCTCTTCCTTGGTGCGATAACGGTTGCGGTCGCTCTTGGAATGGCCACGGATACGGTAAGTCTTGTTTTCAATCAGCGTAGGTCCCTCGCCGCGCCGCGCGCGTTCAGTGGCCTCGCTGACGGCCTCAGCCACTTCCGACAGATTATTGCCATCCACGATCACGCCCGGCATGTTATAGGCCGATGCACGGTCGGCAACATTGGCAACCGCTGTCGAGCGCTTGGTGGAGGTGGACATACCGTAACCGTTGTTTTCGCAAACGAAAACAACCGGGAGCTTCCAGACGGAGGCCATATTGAGAGCTTCGTGGAAAGCACCTTCGTTGTTCGCGCCGTCCCCGAAGAACGACACGACAACCTTGCCGTTCTTTTGCTTCTTGGCAGAAAGCGCAGCGCCGACCGCAATCGGAATACCGCCACCGACAATACCGTTCGCGCCAAGGTTTCCCTTGGAAACATCGGCGATATGCATTGAGCCGCCACGGCCCTTGCAATAGCCGGTTTCCTTGCCAAAGAACTCGGCAAACATGCGCTTCACGTCCGCGCCCTTGGCGATGCAGTGGCCGTGACCGCGATGGGTCGAGGTAATCATGTCGTCGTCATTGAGCGGCAGACACGATCCCATCGCGCTTGCTTCCTGCCCGATGGAAAGATGCATCGTCCCATGAATGAGGCCGCGCGTGTAGCTTTCCTCCGCACCTTCCTCAAAGCGGCGGATGAGATACATCTTGTGCAGCGCTTCTTTCAATTGATCCGGCGAATAGGTGCGGAAGGCGTAAGGCAAGTTGTGGCGGTCGCCCGTATCCTGCGGTTCGACTTTTTTGGCTTGAACCATGATGTTTGTCCTCACGCTCCGTAGACGAGCTTATCCTGACGTGCACGCAGTTCGGCAATCTTGGAACCGGGAGCCACAGCCGCATTATCGTAAGTGATGAGCTCGCCCTTTTTGATCGGCTTGGTCACGCTGCCACCTTGCAGAAGCCCGCAGGGGATTGCGTGCGCGCTGCGCGCCTCGCCCGAAGTCATGATCCAGGCGCGGTAGCAATATTCGCCAATGGCATCGAGCTTTTCGCCGGGCTGCATGTCCTTCTTTGCAACCGCGGCCACTTCCGCGACCGGCTTTGAAAGCGGCACCATGTCCGGCTTGCCGTAGAGCACCACCCGGGCACAGGTGAGCGGCACTTCGAGGGAAGTCAGATGATATGGCCGATGGAATGTGAAATATGGACCCTTGCCCATTTTCAAGTCTTCCATGCGCTCGGAAATACGCGGATGCGACATGTCGGCGACAACGAATACGCCCGGAGCGACGCCCTTGCCGATCGAGTAATCGACCACGCCGACCCTCGACAGCACGCCGCCGTCCTTTTCGGGGATCAGCGTCTTGTTGAGCTGATCAAGCGTTGCAGCAGGGCCATGCATGCCAGCCTTATCCGGGACAAGCCCCGTGGCGTTGGCAATGGCGGCCATTTCGACCATGGTTTTCGAACCATCCACGAATTCCACCAACATGCGCACATTCATGTTTCGGCGCGTGGCTTCTTCCAGATATTGGTCGGGAACAGCATCGATGTTGAGCGGATTGTTCTTGCCCTTTCCAGCGGCCACAATCGGATGGCCCATCGCCGTCACGAACTCGATCAACTCCATGCATGACGACGGCTCATCACCAGCTCCCAGCGAATAGGTGACGCCGAGACGTTCGGCTTCCGCTTTCAGGTAAGCGCCGATTGTCACATCCGCTTCGACATTCATCATGACAAGATGCTTGCCATGCTCCATGGCGCGCAGGCCGATTTCAGCGCCGACAGCGGGAACCCCGGTTGCATCGATCACGACGTCGATAAGGTCGTTTTCAAGGATCAAATCGGCGTTGTCGGTTACGGCAACCTTGTGCGCCTCCATGGCGACGGTCAGATCGGAAGCGGTCGAAACCTCGCGGCCATGTCCTTCTTCCTGGAAAGCAATGTCGACGGCTTTCAGGGCATTGGGAATGCGCAGTTCGGAGATGGCGCCAACCTCGATGCCCGGCATATGCGCAACGCGCGTGACGATATCGGTACCCATCTCGCCCGAACCGATCAGACCAATGCGGATCGGTCGGCCGCTATCCGCGCGTGCCTGCATATCGCGCGCCAAACCTGTCAACGCCACATTGGTTGCCATCGTTTCCTCCTGATCGTCCCTGCAATAACTCTCGCAGGCTCCTCTGATGTCTTATCGATTAATGAACATTTGTTTCTAAGTCAACACTAGTGTTCATTCTCATGGTGTCATCCTTCGCACTCAGATGCCATATTGTTATTCAACTTTGGTTTGATATAGAATACAAATGTTCTGCCGTTTCGCCTCGTTCACATTTTGAAACGTCGATACGTGCGAGCTAATAACAGCGTTCTGTTGGCTCGGCGCACTTTGGGAAAGTGCTCCGGGGGGAGGAGAAATAAATGGACGCATTTCTGAGCGGGTTGAAATCGGCAATCGACACACTTGGGGCAACGGTTCTGCTGCCCATCGTCATTTTCATCATTGCCGTCATCCTCGGCGCGAAAGTGGGCAAAGCCTTCCGCGCAGCCGTAACCATCGGTGTGGCTTTCATCGGCATCAATCTGGTTCTGGGCCTCATGTTCACCTCCATCGGTGAAGTGGCACAGGCTATCGTCACCAATACCGGCATCAAGCGCGATATTGTCGATGTCGGCTGGCCATCCGCTGCGGCAATCGCCTTTGGCTCATCGGTGGGCCTGTGGGTCATACCGGTCGGCATTCTCGTCAACATCGTGCTTCTGCTGCTGCGCTGGACGCGCACGCTGAATGTGGACGTGTGGAATTTCTGGCACTTTGCCTTTGTCGGCTCACTGGTTGTCGCTGCAACCGACAATCTCGCCTATGGCATCATCATTGCAGCGCTCGTTGCCGCTCTATCGCTGTTGTTCGCAGACTGGTCCGCGCGCGCAGTTCAGCAATTCTATGGCGTACCGGGCGTCTCCGTGCCGCATCTGGCTTCCGCGCAGATTCTGCCGATTGCGATCATCCTCAATTGGATCATGGACCGCATTCCCGGCATCAACAAAATCAATATCAGCACCGAAACCATCGAACGCCGCTTCGGCGTGTTCGGCGAACCGGTCGTGCTTGGCCTGATCATCGGCTTGGTGCTCGGCCTCATAGCATTTTACAATGCGGGCGACTTCGGAACCATTCTCGCCAAGGTTCTCGGCACGGGCATGACGCTTGCAGCCGTTATGCTGCTGCTGCCCCGCATGGTCAAAATCCTCATGGAAGGCCTGCTGCCGGTATCGGATGCTGCGCAGGAGTTCGTGCGCAAGCGCACCGGCGACCGTGAACTTCTGGTCGGCCTCGACTCGGCAATTCTCATCGGACATCCGGCGGCGATTTCATCCTCGCTCATTCTCGTGCCGATTGCGATCATCCTGTCGGTCATCCTGCCGGGCAACCGCGTGATCCTGTTCGCCGATCTTGCTGTCATTCCGTTCATTGTCGCCATGACTGCGCCGCTTCTGAAAGGAAACGTTTTCCGCATGGTCGTCGTCGGAACGATTACGCTGGCCATCGGCTTCTATGTGGCCAATGCGCTTGCGCCTTTGTTCACGAGCGCTGCCGTTTCGTCGGGCTTCAAGCTGCCTGAAAACGCCCTGCAGATTACGTCTGTAGTCGATGGTTTTCTGTGGGTGCCATATGTCATCATCTCGGCCATCCAGTGGCTTGGTGCTATTGGTATCGCTGTGATCGCCGTTGTTATTGCAGCACTTTTCATGCTCTATCGTCGCAACACACTGGCATGGGAACGCGCGGCAGGCGCCGAGGACGAACCGACCGACGAAATTGCTGCCTGACGGCGGCAACGATCGGCGCAAGAGGTAAAGATCGCACGTCGGTCTCGACGTGCGATCTTGTTTAAAACGGAGAGTGCAATGCCAGCCGGCCTGATAGATTTTCTCGACCCACAGGCAATCGAGCTTCAGAGCGAAGCAAAGACCAATGAAGAAATCATCCGTATTCTAGCGGGCAAGCTGGAAAAGCTCGGTTATGTAAAGCCAAGCTATGCCGATGCCGTCGTCAGTCGCGAATTGTCGATGCCGACCGGATTGCCGCTTGAGCGCGACGAGAACGTTGCCGTGCCTCACACCGACCCCGAGCATGTCCTCAAGGCAGGCATTGCCTTCGCAACGCTGAAATCGCCGATTGAATTTGCCAATATGGAAGACCCTGAAGAAGCGGTTCCTGTCGGATATGTCTTTCTGCTTGCCATCAACGACAAGGACAAACAAATTGAAACCTTGCAGCAGATCATGGCGACCATTCAGGATGCTGATGCACTCGACAGGCTGAAAGCGGCGCGCACGCTTGAAGACGTTCAAACCGCGCTTCAATAAACAGGCACTGATTAAATCAGAGCCGAAACCCGTTCTCAATGCACCAACTTGGAGGAACCCATGGCCAAAATAAAAACAATTCTCTTCGCTTGCGGCACGGGTATAGCGACATCCACGGCAGTGAACGCGACTGTTACCGAAGAAATGAAAAAACGCGGGCTTACCTTCAATGCCCAGCAGGCGAAGGCAACGGAAGTTGCTTCGCTGGCCGACAACGTGGATTTCATTGTTTCCACCACACCCATTTCAGCTTCGGTGACCAAGCCTGTCATCAAGGGATTGCCCTTCCTCACCGGCATCGGCAAGGATCAGGTTCTCGATCAGATCGAGGCTGAACTGCGCAAGTAACATCTTTACGATTTGCGGATTGCATCAGGAAAGGAGCGGTCATGCCGCTCCTTTCCAGTTTTGGCGCTCAGGAAGCCTGTTCGGGCATCCGCGGCAAACTCGTCAGAAGCTTTCTCGTATAGCTATGCTGCGGGTCGGAAAGAATATCCCGCGTATTGCCCTGTTCCACGATCCGGCCCTTTTCCAGAACGATCAGCCGTTCACATAGCAGGGCGACCAGCGCAATATCGTGCGACACCACGACGAAAGTGGTCCGATCTGAAAGAGCACGCATAAGTTCGATGATACGGGCGCGCGTCGTGAGGTCCAGAGCACTCACCACCTCGTCGGCGATGATGAGGTCGGGCTGCGAGATGATCGCCCGGGCAATGGCGATGCGCTGGCGCTGGCCACCGGAAAACTCGTGCGGATAGCGGCGAGCCGCATCCGCAGGCAGATCGACGGAAGCAAGCGCCTGCGCAACGGCCTGCGCAATATCGGTCTGGATTTTCAGAGATCGCAGCGGTTCCGCGATTATATCGAAGACACGCTGACGCGGATCGAGCGATGAATAGGGGTCCTGAAACACCGCCTGCACCGAACGGCGAAAGTCACGCATGAAACTGCGATTGCGAATATCCAGCCGATTGCCGCGAAACGAAACATTCCCCGAAGAGGCAGGCTGCAGTCCGAGCAGCAATTTCAACATGGTCGTCTTGCCGGAACCGGACTCACCGACAATGCCGAGATTGCTTCCCGTCTCAAGTTTCAGATCCACGTCATGCAGGACCGTCTTGCCGCCGGGATAGGCAAACGAAACACGCGAAAGGTTCATCAACGTCATCGCGCAACCTCCAGCGCAGCATCGAACGCCCGCGCAGCAGCCACGAGCCCCTGCGTATAAGCCTGCTGCGGATTGGTGAAGAGCTTTGTGACCGGCCCTTCTTCTATGAGTTGGCCCTGCCGCAGAACCAGCGCGCGCTGGGTAACGGTAGCCACCACCGGCAAATCGTGGCTGATGAACAGTAGCCCCATCCCCTCGTCGCGTACCAATTGCTCCAGCAGTTTCAAAATCTCGGCTTGTGTCGTGACATCGAGCGCCGTCGTCGGTTCATCCGCAATCAGAAGCTTGGGACGGCAAGCAAGAGCCATGGCGATGGCCGCACGCTGGCGCTGGCCGCCCGATATTTCATGCGGCCAGGAGCGGGCAATACGTTCCGGGTCTGGCAGCGATACGCGTTCCAGAAGTGCATGGACCTGTGCGTTCAATTCACTCTTTCCCAGCC
Source organism: Ochrobactrum sp. AP1BH01-1 (assembly GCF_018066705.1). Lineage (NCBI taxonomy): Bacteria > Pseudomonadati > Pseudomonadota > Alphaproteobacteria > Hyphomicrobiales > Brucellaceae > Ochrobactrum > Ochrobactrum sp. AP1BH01-1. The sequence goes on from NZ_JAGPOU010000001.1 coordinate 981,019, forward strand.
TGCGGCCATCTCTTGCGGCGCGCCGGCGGACGACCAGACCGACCTGCTTGCCGATCCGCATCAGGGGATCGAGCGCCGTCATCGGCTCCTGAAACACCGTCGCGACGCTCTGGCCGCGTAACGGAACCAGATCACGGTCGCGCGCGCCGATGATCTGACGGTCATCGAGCATGACCGATCCGCTTGCACGCATCCCGTCCGGCAAAAGCCCCATGATTGCAAGTGCCGTCAGCGACTTGCCTGAACCGGATTCACCGATCAGGCCGACCCGTTCTCCCTGCCCGACCGACAGCGAGACGCCCGATACCAGCTGCTTGTCGCCGGTTTCGATATGAAGGTTCTCTACTTGCAGCAAAGCGGTCAATGTCGCCTCCTCCGGGTCGGATCAGCCACATCGCGCAGCCCGTCTGCGAACAGATTGAGCCCGATCACCAGCGACACCAGCGCCAGGCCAGGCGCTATGGCACCGAAGGGCGCCGTATAAACTGACGCCTGTGCTTCCTGCAGAAGCCGCCCCCAGGATGAGTTGGGCGGCGGAGCGCCGAGACCAAGATATGAAAGCGATGCTTCCGCGATAACTGCCAGCCCGAACTGAAGCGCAAAATTGACGATCAGGGTCGGCCAGATATTCGGCAGCACATGGATGCGAACCAATCCGAACCACAAAGTGCCGGAAATGCGCGATGCCGTGATGTAATCCATCGCCAGGACCCGCTTGGCGAGAATGCGGGTCAGACGCGCCACAATCGCCGATCCGGCAATACCGATGGCTACCATGGCTGTTGTGAGGCTCGCGCCATCGCTGGAAGCCACGATCAGCATGGCCAGCAAAAGTGTCGGAAAGGCAATCAGAATATCGAGCGCTGCAGCCAGTACGTCATCGAGCGTCTGCGTCGCAAATGCTGCAAGGACGCCCAGCGTCACGCCAATCACCGCGCTGATCGCGATGGCCCCGCAGCCGACGACAAGCGCAATGCGCGAACCGATCATGATTTGCGTCATCAGATCGCGTCCCAGACGATCCGTGCCAGCCCAATGCAGCCATGAAGGAGCCTCCAGCCGACCGCCCACCATTTCCCCGACGCCGTAGGGCGTCCAGACCAGCGTGAGAAGAGCGAGAGCCAGATGCAACCCGAGCAGCAATCCACCGGCAACCAGCGGCCATGGCAGTCGATAGACCGGTTTTTCATCGCGATGGGAAATCGTCATGTTGGCCGGTTTCGTCATGCGCCGCCTCCTGCGGAGCGCTGGCGCAAGCGCGGATCAATCAGGCGTTGCAGCAGGTCGGCAGCAAAGCCGACCAGCAGCACCAGAAGCGTCGAGACAAACAGCACGCCCTGAACATTGGGATAGTCGCGCTGCTCTATGCCCAGCAGAAGCATCGAGCCGAGGCCGGGGAGTGAAAATACACGTTCGACCACAACCGCGCCCAGCAATGTCGATGCAAGTTCGATCCCCAGAATGGAGATCACGGGCACCGCGCCGTTGCGGATACCGTGGCGTACAAGCGCCTGCGAGAACGTCGCGCCAAGCGCACGCGCGGTGCGAAGATAATCGCTGCCAAGCACATCCTGCGTGGCGGAACGAACATAACGGATCAAAGACGCCGACATGACGATGGCAATGGTAGCGACTGGCAATACAAGCGACTGGAACGCGGCAGGCGCTGTCTGCCAACCGCGCGATGGAAAGCCACCGGAGGGAAACAGCCTCAACTTAACGGCAAAAACCCAGACCAGCAGAATGCCGATCCAGAAAACCGGCACGGCGATGCCCAACTGGGAGACGACGGATATCACCGTTCCATACCAGCGGTTCTGACGCACAACCGAAAGAATACCGAGTGGCACGGCGATCATGATTGCAACGACGAATGCCATCAGCGTCAATGGCACGGTCACGATCAACCGTTTACCGATCTCACCAAGAACCGGTGCTCCACTGACAAAGGAATTGCCAAGATCGAAGCGCAAGAGGCTGCCGATAAAGCGCAAAAACTGTTCGTAGAGCGGCAGGTCCGAACCGACCTGTTTGCGTGCGGCTTCAATCTGCGCTGCATCCGCGCCGACGGAAACAAGCGCATTGGCGGGATCGCCCGGCAACAGGCGCAGCAGCAGAAACAAGACGATTGATGCTATGAAAACCGACAGAACCAATATGGCCGAGCGGCGTATGATGTAGGCGAAAATAGCGTTTACCTCTCCGATGTGAGGGGCAGCGCTCAGACCCTCGTGCAAATGCGACAACGCCGCCGGAAACTAATTCAGGCGGCGCTGTCTGTCGAGTTCATGTTCTCGATATCGACAGGCGGTTATTGTTACTCCGCCTTCACGATGTCGGAAGCGAAGAACTGCGAATTCAAACCATTGAGCGGGTAACCGCTGACGGATTTCTTCGAAACGACGATCTGCGGATAGAGGTAGAACCAGTTGCTGGCCGCATCCTCGGCAATGATCTTGTTGGCTTCCGTCAGTTTCGCAGTCTGTTCGTCCGTGGTCGTGCTTGCTTCCGCTTCCTTGATGAGATCGACAACCTTCGGATTGTTGTAGCCCCAGTAGAAATCGGGATTGCCGTAGAACACGATGTCGCGGTGGTTCACATGCTCCTGCAGGGTGGCCTGGAAATCATGCGCCTTGTAGACCTTCGTGTACCACTCATTGGCGGTGATGACATTGATCTTGACCGTTATCCCAATCTTGGCCAGCTCGCTCTGGATAAACTGCGCGGCAATCGGGTGCGGGTCATAGTTTGGCGTGTCGATGGTGAAGGTGAAGCCGTCCGGATAACCGGCTTCCTTCAAAAGCTCCTTGGCGCTTTCAGGATCATAGGCGTCGACCTTTGTAAGATCGACATACCACGGGTCGGTTGGCGGTACGAAGGAACCGATCAACGTCCCATAATCGCCCCATACGGCCTTCAGGAGCTTCTGATCGTCGATGGCGCGAGCGAGCGCCTTGCGAACTTTCACATTGTCGAACGGCGCAACGCGGTCATTATAGGCCAAAAGCAGCTTGGTAGTGGACTGCCCCTCGCTGACTGTGAAGTCCGGATTGTCCTTGAACTGGGCCAGCGAATCCGGGCTTTGAACCGACGTGATAATATCGACAGAACCTGTCAGCAAGGCGTTGTTGAGCGCGCTGGCGTCGGTGAAATATTGAAAGACCACCTCACCATTTTTCGGCTTGGCGCCCCAATATTTATCGAAGCGTTTCATCGAAAGAGACGAACCACGGCGCCAGTCTTCCAGCTCGTAAGGTCCGGTTCCGTCTTCCTTCGACTGCAAGTCCTTGGCTTCGTCGTTCACCACCCATACATAGCTGAGATTATATGGCAGGGAGATTGAGCGCGATGACAGCTTGACGACGACCGTTTCATCGTCAGGGGTCTCAATGGCAGAAATGGATTTGAGGCTGCTTTTGCGCGAGCTTTTCGATTCCGGCGCGGCAACGCGCTCGATGGAAAACTTCACATCCTTGGAAGTCAGCGGCGCGCCCGAGTGGAACGTCACGCCCGGTTGCAGCCTGAACGTATAGGTGAGCCCGTCATCGCTGACCTTGTAATCCTTCGACAGGACCGGCTCGACCTTGCCGTCGTCAGCGAGCCGGAACAGGGCCTCATAGACATTGCCATTGAAAGCTTCGTTGATACCCTGGCCTGCCCCCGCGGTATTGTCGAGGTTCTGCGGCTCGTAGAGCGAACCAATGTTGACTGTCGCGTCTGGGTCGCTTTCCTGCGCCAGCGCCTGGCTGAACGATCCGGCACCAAGCGTCATGGCCAATGCCGCGCTCAGCCCCCAATAGGCCAGTTTGGATTTACGATTACGAGTGTTGAAGCCGCCCATATTATTCTCCTGCGTGGAAAGTGCCCTTTCGGGCTCTCCGTTGGCAATGTTTATACCGCGACCACGAGAGCATCGGTAAGCGGCGGCACCGTGAGATAATGAAAATTATTAGAAATTTATTCTATAAAGTGTCAACCTATCGGACAAACCATCCAGACGGCGACGCAAGCCGTCCGATATAAGGCACCGGCAAAGCACTAACCGCAAGAGATCAGTCATGACCCATATGGACCGGCACCGCGTACAGAAACTGCTCACCGCGGAAGGGCTGGATGCATTGGTGCTTTTTCAACCCGAAAACTTTCGCTATGCGACCGGGATTACGGCGGGCGTGGCGACAATGTGGGGGCGCGCCGGGTCGGCCATAGCGCTTGTTCCCGCAGACGCATCAGCACAACTTGGCGCCGTTGTCAGCGATCAGGCGCGGGGGGCGGCTGGCGCGATGACTGATCACATCGATGTTCGTTTGCACAGAATCTGGATCGATGCCGTCACGGTTCACGGAGCTTGTACGATAGAAGACATTAACGCGGCTTATCGCAACAGCGGCAATATCGGACCGCGCCCGGAAACCTTCGACCAGAACGCAGCCTTTCATCTGCTTGCCGACATGATTGCCGAACGGGGTCTCGCACGGGCGAGCCTCGGGATTGACCTTGAATTCGTACCTGCTGCTGATTTTGAGCGTCTGAAAGCAGCCCTGCCTTCGGTCCGTTGGTGTGATGCTTCCGGCATCGTCAAGCAGTTGCGCCTGATAAAAAGCGCGAGAGAGATCGATTTTTTACGCAATGCCGCACATTATGCGGAAAGCGGTTTGCAGAAAATGGCGACGGCAGCGCGGCGTGGCGCCACGGCAGCAGAGCTTAGCGACGTCTGGCTCGCGGGAGCAACAAGTGCCGCCGAGGCGAAAGGTCAGAGCCTGTCCGGTAACTGGGCCTATATCTCGGTCGGACCGAACCTCCAGAACCCGGCGGCACAGTTGGCGGAAGGCGGTCTCATCAAGGCCGATGTCGGTACGCTGGTGAACGGCTACTCTTCCGATGGAGCGCGCACCTATGTCTACGGTGAACCCGCTCCGCTGGCCAAGCAGATTTACGACGCGCTTCGGGAAACTTTCCACGCCGGTATCGCCTTGCTGAAGCCTGGAAATACATTCGGACAGGTCCATGAAGCGATGCTCACCACCATGCGGCGTCATGGCTTTAGCGACTATTACCGCGGCCATTTCGGGCACTCGGTGGGCTCCGCGCTCGGGATAGAGGAATGGCCTTTCCTCTCGCACGGCAATACCATGGTCTTTGAACCGAACATGGTGCTGGCTGTAGAGGCCCCGTTCTACGCAAACGGGCTGGGGGCTCTGATGATCGAGGAACAATTCCTCATCACCGCTGACGGGTCGGAAACAATGAATACTCTTTCCCGCGAGCTTGTCTCGATAGGCTGAGCGGAAGGGTCCGTTGCTCGGTAGAACTTCGGGATTTGGGACAGACATTCGGATGAACTTTTTCGTTCGTTGTTTGTTAACCATACTGGAGGACATAGAGATGCAGTTTCTCTTTTGGATAGAATTGACTGCGATCCTGGCCGTCAGCGCCGTCGTCTTCGGCATCACCTGGATCGAGATCCACAAGAAGTGACGCACCTAAGGGACGTCGCCTTTCTGATCATAGCCGCTTCGCCCGGTGCGACTTGGCACGGGTTCTGCTGTGCACGACAAATTTCAGGCGATTGTATTGACCAGCGAACTGCGCCAAGCTGCGGGAATGTTCGACTGGTCAGTCATCTTTGTCAGCTTCATAGCCATCGGGGTCGCGGTGTTTCTGATTTACTGCTTCGCGGTGATGATTTTCGCCAAGCCGGACGGAAAGCCTGTTGAGCCGACGTCGATTGACACGGTCGATCTACTGCCGTTCATGAATCATGACGCTGATTAGAGGCCAGCATGAAGCCAGCTTCCCTGCGCCTCGGAAATCTCGCTCACCACAGCGAGACCATGCGATTTTTCCCTGTTGACTGGATGTTTTGGCATTGAATGCCTCGTTCCCGACGCGGCAACGATGCTAAAAATTTCAGCAGCAAGAAATGCAATTATTCCTCGGATCGGCGCCCGAAACACATCATCACAAGAATGTAATTTAGTACATTTTACAACATCATTATATCATAAACGGACGCCACGATCAGTTCTATATCTTGCCATTGGAGATGCAGACCATGATCCACTCGACATTGAATACAAGCGCACCGGAAGCCGCTGTTCATGCGTTTGGCAATTCCGGCAGGCTTCAGGAATTGCTTGCCAAAGTGGAAGATGCCAAGCGCAAGGCCAACAACAGCCTGCGCCGCGCCCAGTCCGCACCCGAGCCGCACGTGACCACGAATTCCATCTTTGTGTCTCTCTATGAAGAACATCTGCGAGACCGGGAATCGTTGTTTTCGTCGCTAAGACAGCTTGATGACATGCGCAAAAATGCGAGCGTCTGAGCCGACGCCTCATGGAGATGGTTTGACCTGAAAGAATGACCCGAAATTATGATCATCCCGCATGTGCCGTGCCTTCAGCCGATATATCCCGGATGGCTTTGACCGAGGAACTTGTTTCGCTGAGCCTTCGGCTTGAGGTTGATCGGGGTCCTGATCCAGGCCGCGCGCCGATCACCGACAGCGATGTCGACGAACTGGCGGGACAGCTCCTTCACGAAGCAGGAGACGGCCCACTCTGGGTTTTCGCCTATGGTTCGTTGATCTGGAAACCTGATTTCGATGCAGTGGACTCGCGCGCCGGAACGGCGAGCGGCTGGCATCGTTCTTTCTGCCTTCGGCTGACGCGCTGGCGGGCGACGATAGCCCAGCCCGGACTGATGCTCGCCCTTCGGCGGGGCGGCAGTTGCAAGGGCATTGTATTTCGGCTGTCGGATGAGGACCGTCTGGGGCAATTGCGCAGAATGATACGACGAGAAATCAGCTCGATTGACGATGCCTATTCCATTCGTTGGATTTCGGTCGAAACGCAAGCTGGGCCCGTGCGCGCACTCGTCTTCTGGGCGGGCCCGCGTGGAGACAGGCTTTCCGAGAACATGCCTCTCGCATCCGTGGCCAGACTGCTTGCACGTGCCTGCGGGCATATGGGGTCCTGCGCCGAATATCTCTATCTCACGGTCAAGCATCTGGAAGAAAAAGGTATTCGTGACCGTAATCTCTGGGAATTGCAGCGTCTGGTCGCCGAAGAGATCGTCGGCCTCTATTGTGAGGAGATGCCCGCCCGGCGCCTCCATCCCGCATAGCGGGACGGGTCCTAATCCTGATAAGCGAGACTATCGCTGAAATTACCGCTGAAATTGCGCCCGGCTTCACGGGCGATGTTCGCCACAAGCGTGATCAGGCGTGTCGCCGCGCTTTCGAGATAGATAGCGCTATAGCTCGTCGCGGGGAAAGAGGCATTGGTATTCAGCACCTGCAGCTCGCCCGTCCGAAGTTCCTTCTGGATCACCACGGGGGGAATTATGGAAATCCCGACCCCTGCCGAAATCATGTTGATCGTTGTGGTGAGCGAGTTGGAGTAGTGGACGGTTGCGTCTTTCAGCCGCTCTTCGGTGAAATAGTTGATGATCTGCTGATAATTATAAGAGCCGCTCTCATAGGAAATGAGGTTGCAGCCAAGCAGATCCTCGCGTGATAAAACATCCTCTGCCCCGCCGGGAAACTGATTGCTGCGCGATATCCAGAACATGCCGAACGTGCATATGTCCACAATACGCAGATTGGGTGTGGGTTCGGGTCTTATGGCGAAAACGATATCGAGTTCCCGCTGCTCCAGCTTCTGCACGATCCCTTTGGATGAGGAGGTTGTAATCGAGATACGAATCTTCGGGTAGCGCTGCCGGACAATATCGAGAATTCCGGGCAATATGGTCATGGCGAGGCTAGGAACAATACCGATCTTCAGCGTTCCTTCCAGCCCGTTTTGCGGGCTCAGGCTTTCTACCAGATCGTGGTAACGGCGCACGACATCGCGCGCACCCTCGACAAAAGCTTCGCCTTCCGCCGTAAGGTTCACGTCACGGGCATCGCGATCGAAAAGCCGGAAGCCCAATTCCTGCTCCATGGCACCGATACGATTGGATATTGCCGCCGGCGTCATATTGAGGCGCGCTGCCGTCGCCCGGAAATTGCGCAGTTCCGACAGCCAGATCACCGTTTCCAGAAAACGGATATTCATGGACGGGCGTGTCCCTTCCCATTTCAGTCACCCGCGCGCGTTTCTTGCAGTCCCTTATTGCGCTCCGGGCATCCAGATTCGTCCTTTCCTTCTAAGGCACTTGCAGGACGAAAATAAGCAATTAGTCATGTTTCGTCCCACAAATGATAGGGACCGGTCGAAACCGGTCCCTATCGGATCAAATCCCTGCGTGAGCCAAGATTTTCTTGGTGGCACCAGATACGTCGCCAAGCTTGAGACCCGTCTTCACCGATGCTTCCCGCACCTTGCCCTTGTCCTGAATGTCGAGCGCTCGCGAGGCGACCGCGTTCACTTCGTCGCGCGGCAGGACCAGCACACCGCTCTCATCGGCCAGAATGGCGTCACCGGGATTGACTACAACACCACCGCACGAGACCGGAATGTTGATGCCGCCACCCAGATCATAGAGCCTGGTGGTGATGGGCGAGATACCCCTCGCCCACATCGGAAAATCGGACTCCTCGATTTCCGTCAGGTCCGTGCATGGGCCGTCGACTATACCCGCGACAGCGCCCGAAGCTTTCGCAGCGATGGTCACACCGCCGCCCCAGCACGCATAGCGGTCGTCTCCCATCCGGTCCACCACGAGAATATCGCCGGGACGAAGCATTCCGGTGACGTGGTGAAGCAGGGTGGAATCCGGCCCCGGTATGGCGATGGTGACGGCGGTGCCGACCACGCGGCGCTTCGGGAGGAGCGGCTGGATGGAACGGTGCATGAAGCCGAAGAAACGCCAGTGTCCGACAGTCGCCGTCTCGACGCCCGACAGGAGCTTGAGATCGCTTCCGGCAATCTGCTCCGGCATGGGATTGATCGTATACATATCACGCCTCCTATGCGCAGGCCTGCAACTGCTTGCCGATGCGGCGATGGCTGACCATGGGGATAAGCGAACGCACACGCTTGATCTGCGCGCGCTCGATGCGGGCCGTCACAAAGCCGACGCCGTCTGATGCACGCGCCACGACATGACCCCACGGATCGCAGACGAGCGAGTGACCATAAGTATGACGCCGTTCACCGTTGGAAACGGTGCTCCCAGTCTGGCCGCAGGCGGCGAAATAGGTCTGGGTTTCGATGGCACGGGCACGCGCCAGCACCTCCCAGTGATCCTTGCCGGTCTGCAGCGTGAATGCGGCGGGAAGCACGATGACATCGGCACCGGCCTTTTCCAGTTCCAGGAAAAGCTCCGCAAAGCGGATGTCGTAGCAGATCGCGCAGCCTACCTTGAACCCGTCAAGGTCATAGACGACGACATTCTCTCCCGGCTTGACGGTGGCGGATTCCTTATAGGCCGTCCCGTCCGGTCCGACGATGTCGAACATATGAATCTTGCGATAATGCGCGATCTCCTTGCCTTCACGATTGAAAACGAAGGTGGAATTGTAGATGCGCTTTTCGTTCGGAACCTTTTCCATCAGTGTTCCGGCATGAACGAAGACCTTGTGCTCGCGGGCGAAATCCTGCGCCATCCTGTAGGCGGGGCCGTCGGGAACGCTCTCCGCCGCCGCAAGTTTTTCTTCCGGTGTACCCCCGTAATATTCGAAATATTCCGGCAGCACGATCAGGTCGGGAGAATCCGCGCGCACGGCATCTTCCATCAATCCCCGCGTAATGCGCAGGTTTTCTGCTTTGTCGGTCTGCGGGCTCGTTTGGATCAGGCTAATCTTCATTTCTTCCTCCAGCGAATGAGTGAGTATTCAGTTCAGGCAACAAGGGCTTCGCTTTTCAGCATGTTCACAGTGGAGATCATGCCTTGGCGAAGCGTCATGTTCTGGGTGGCGACGACCAGCATCGCGGCCCCCTCTTCCTGTGCGAAGCGGCGTTCGGCTTCCGTCCAGGCAGGCATGATCCACGGCTTTCCGGCAGCGCGCGCCGCCGCCGCACAGCGGCGCAGGTCGGCTCTATCTTCATCATTGAAAGCATAGGCTCCCCGACCACGCGCAAGCCCCAGATCCGAAGGGCCGGGAAACAAGCCGTCGATCGTATCGAGCGCAATGATCTTCTCGACGTCGGCAAGGCTTTCCGCCGTCTCGATCATCGCGAAGCATTTCGTCCGCTTGTTCTCTTTTTCGAAGGCATCGGTCGCCGGGCGTGCGTAACCGAAAATGCGGCCGCCAGTATAAGAACGCGTACCCGTCAGCGGATATTTTGCCGCCCTTGTCACCTGACGTGCATGTTCCACGCCGAGGATATGCGGAACGATGACGCCATCCGAGCCGAAGTCCAGCGCCTGCTGGATAGCTTCCGGCGTTGGTGCCAGCACTTTGGTCAGGGTGGACAGACCGTGCGCCTTGGTAAAGGCCAGAAACTGGTCCAGCGTCGACAAGTCGAAGGTGCCGTGTTCGAGTTCAAGGACGAAGGATGAGAAGCCGCAGGTCCGGGCAATTTCCAGATAGCTGAAATGCGGTTGCGACATCCAGAGGGCGATATTTTCCATGCTTGCAGTCACTTTCAGTTGGGAGGTTATTTGCCGATTGTGCGCGACAATCCGAGTGTGCGTTCGATGACGAAGATGATGAACAGCGTCGCCGCGATCAGCACGACCGAAATGGAAGCGGTCATCGGGTCGGTGCGGCTTTCGACATAGTTGAAGATTTCAACCGGCAGCGTCGTCATGCGTGGTCCGGTGATGAAGAGCGAGATCACCACCTCATCGAAGGAAAGAAGGAAGGACAGGGCGGCACTTGCCACGAGACCCGGCATCATCAACGGCAGGGTGATGCGACGAAACACGGTGAACGGCGATGCGCCAAGCATTGTGGCGGCTTCCTCGACCGATGGCGGCAAGGTGGAGAATGCCGTTATCATGATGCGGATCACATAAGGGGTCGTCACAATCAGATGGGCAATTATCAGACCGGTGAATGTGCCGAGCAGTTGCAGCCGCACGAAGACCAGCAGAATGGCAAGGCCGAGCACGATGGACGGCAGAAGCAAGGGCGCGGTGAAGAGGTTCAGCACCGCTTCGCGTCCACGGAACTGATAACGGCGGATCGCATAAGCTGCCGGAATGCCCGCCAGTAACGACAGGACGGTAACGACCGATGCGATGCCGAGGCTGATCCAGAACGCCTGAATAAGCGTCTCATGATGCAGCATTTCCGCATACCACCGCACGCCCCAGCTTTGCGGCGGAAAGGTGAGATAGTTGTCGTTGCTGAACGATAGCGGCACGACCACCAGAATGGGGGCCAGCAGGAACAGATAGAGCAGCACGACCAGCACACGGAATGGCAATGAAGTGGAACCAATCATCTCATTTCTCCTTTGCCAATCAGTCGATGCGACGTGCGATGCGGGAATAGACCATCAAAGCGAGACCGAAGATGATCAGGACAATGACGGAGGTTGCGGCGGCACGCGGCCATTCAAGCTGGATCACAGCCTGATCGTAGATTTCCGTCGCCAGCAGGAATACGCGCCCGCCGCCAAGCAATTTCGGCGTGATAAAGGAGCTGATTGCCAGCACGAAGCAGAGCAGGCAGCCAAGCGCGATGCCGGGCAAGGTGAGCGGCAGGATGATCCGGCGAAATCGCGTGAAGGCATTGGCGCCGAGGGACGCCGCGGCTTCTTCAAGCGAGGCGTTCAGCCGCCCGAAGCCGGCAATCAGCGACAGCGCCATGTAGGGGATCAGGATTTCCACCATGCCTATGAATACGCCGAGCGTATTGTTGACGAGCCTGATCGGAGAGGAAATGATGCCGAGATTCATCAAGGCCCCATTGACAAGCCCCTGGTCGCCGAGAAGCACCATCCAACCGTAGGTGCGCACCACACTGCTGACGAGCAGCGGCGAGACCGTCACCACGAAAAGGAAGTTGCGCCAGACCGGCGAAACACGGTGCAGGAAAAGCGCAATCGGATAGGCGCAGATGAGTGTTGCCAGCGTGATGAACGCGCTCAGCCAGAGCGAGTTGAACACCAGCCCCCAATTGAAGCTGTCGGTAAAGAAATTGATGTAGTTTTCGAACGTATAGCGGTCTGTCAGGACACCGCCGCTCTCGCTCTGCAGGAAGGATATCTGCGCCAGATGCGCAACCGGCGCGATGAACGCGACGAGGTTGATCAAGGCCATCGGCAAAAGGAGCGCAACGGCGACGAGACCGTAACGTCTGCGTCTCAATGGCTTTGCCGGTATGATGTCGGTCGATGTTATCGCTGTCATGACATCAGCTCCCGAAAACCAGCATGTCTTCCGGTTTCCATTCGCACAGCAGCCGGTCGCCGGTATGGAAGGCATGGCCTGCACTTGCGGCAGGCACTTCCACTTTCAGACAAGCGCCTTCGATCTCGATGTCGTATTGAACGATATCACCAATATAGGTCGTGCGCTCCACCACACCGTGCGCGCTGTTGGTCACAACGCTGACCAGATTGCGATCGCGGTTGGGCGTCAGATTGATGCGATGCGGACGGATGGCGATCTGCCCTGACCCGCGTGACTTTCCATGCGTGTTGCAGCGATAGGCGGCGCTGCCGAGACGACAGACATTTTCGTCGACGATCTCGCAATCATGGACATTGGCGCGACCGACGAACTTGGCCACAAACAGGGAGGACGGCTTTTCATAAATCTCTTCCGGCGAACCGAGCTGTGCCAGCTTGCCACTATCCATAACGCCCACAACATCGCACATGGTAAGCGCTTCTACCTGGTCATGCGTGACGAAAACCGTCGTGATATCGAGCCGTTTCTGGATCTCGCGAATTTCGATCCGCATGTCGTCGCGCAGCTTCGCGTCCAGATTGGAGAGAGGCTCATCGAGCAGAAGAATACGCGGGCGAATGACCAGCGCCCGCGCCAATGCCACGCGCTGTTGCTGGCCGCCGGACATTTCTTTCGGCTTGCGCGAACCGTAGCCAGGAAGCCGCACCATCTCCAGCGCCTCCTCGACACGCTGCTTCGCTTCGGCCTTGCCGACCTTGCGCATATCGAGACCGAAAGCGACATTTTCTGCCACGGTCATGTGTGGAAACAGGGCATAGTTCTGGAAAACCAGACCGATATCGCGCTGATGGGGCGGCCTGCGCGAAATATCGTTGCCATCGATCAGGATGCTGCCGTCCGAAATCGATGCAAGACCAGCAATCATGCGCAATGTCGTCGTCTTGCCGCAACCGGATGGACCGAGAAGGCCGAGCAGTTTTCCGCGCGGCAGATCAAGATGAAGGTCGTCCACTGCCCGGTAGTTGTTACCGTAAAGCTTCGTGAGGGCCTTCAACTGAAGAAATGAGCTTTCTGCTACCATATCGAAACCTGTGAGGGTTCGCCGCCGCCCCGGCAAAACGGGGCAGTGCAATCAATTTCGGGATGAGATGCGGGTTGCCGATCAACGGCCAGCCGGAATGATCTGGCGACGCCAGGGATTGAGCAGCTTGTCGCGCATATCGCCGATTGTCATCCAGTTGACGGGAATGAGCTTTTCGCGCTGGGCCGTATCCATGTAAGGAATTCGCTTTTTCGTTTCGTCGTTCACGTCGGCCTTCGTATTCGATGGCGCATAGAACATGATCTCGGCAAACCGGGCCTGCGCCTCGGGGCTTATTGCGTAATCGATGAATGTCTTGGTTGCATCCGTGTTCTTGCCATTGGCAATCGCACTGATGACGTTCACCTGCGCAGCCGTGCCCTCCTTCGGTCCGACCGATTGAAGCTTTCCGCCGGTCTGGTCGAAGTAGAACTGGGCGCGGGCATTATAGCCGATCGACAAGGTCGCCGTGCCGTTTGCAACCAGCGTATAGGCATCGGGCTTCGGTTCCCATGTCTGCACGGCAGGCGCCAGCTCCACCAGCTTGTCGACACCGGGCTTCACTGTTTTCGTATAATCGTTTTCACCGGCAAGACGGTTAGCGATGATCGTAAGCAGGATGGCCTGAATATCGCCGCCGCCCTGTGCCGGGATGATGACCTTGCCGCTTTGCTGCTTGTCCCAGAGCGCTTCCCAGCTATCGGGTGAACCTTTGGCAAACGCATCATGATTATAGAGAAGCGAAAGCGTGTCATATGTGATCGGAATTGCGGAACCAGCGAGTTCCTTGCCGAGATCGGCCACATCCGCATAATTTTTGAGCGATGCCGGATCGAGCTTTTCGACCAGCCCTTCCTCATCGGCAATCTTGGCAACCGAAAGGTCGTAGATCACCGCATCCGTCTGGGAAGAGGATTTCTGGGCACGCATGTTGCCGAGCGAAGTCGCTGCATTCTGCACACCGTAATAAGTGACCTTGATGTCGGGATGTTCCTTCTGGAACGGTTCGATGACGGCCTTGACGTAATTGTCCTGGAATGCGCCACGATAACCCATCACGGTGATTTCCGCAGCATTGGCAGCAAAAACTGTCATTGCCGAAACGCTGAACGCTAAACTTGCCAGAAAAGCCGATTTTCGGTTGATCGAACGTGCCATCAGTCACTCCCCTTTTTGTTTGGAGGTAAGGTGAAGAATGGTGGCCGGAGCGTCCAACGACTTATTCTGTCCGCCTGTTCGATTTTGCTTTATAGCTTTGAATTCCCGGACTTTCTGTCCAGGATGACAGGCGGCGAGACCGGATTGATGAAGCCTGCATCCGACGCGTGATGAAATTCTGCTCTGTTGCCTATTTTTTAAGCAGATTCCAGCTGCGCATCTCCCGCCTGTCGGATCTCATATATCTTCGTCGTGTGGAAATCCCGGCCCGTCCAAGACTGGCACGATCCTTGCTTCTATTAAATCGAACACCGAGCCGCGCGACACTGCATGACTTGTGGTGATCGATCAACCGAGGATGACAGAGAGACTAGCCGATGACCAAGTACAAGCTCGAATACATTTGGCTCGATGGATGCAAGCCGGCTGCGAACCTGCGCGGCAAGACGCAGATCAAGGAATTCGACGCTTTCCCGACGCTTGAGCAACTGCCGCTTTGGGGTTTCGACGGCTCTTCGACGATGCAGGCCGAAGGCCGCAGCTCCGATTGCGTGTTGAAGCCGGTCGCGATCTATCCCGATCCCGCGCGCAAGAACGGCGCTCTCGTGATGTGCGAAGTCATGATGCCGGATGGCGTCACGCCGCATCCGTCCAACAGCCGCGCAACCGTCCTTGAAGACGACGATGCGTGGTTCGGCTTCGAACAGGAATATTTCTTCTACAAGGATGGTCGTCCGCTCGGCTTCCCGGAACAGGGTTTCCCTGCCCCCCAGGGTCCGTATTACACTGGCGTCGGCTACAAGAATGTCGGCTCCATCGCCCGCAAGATCGTCGAGGAACATCTCGACCTCTGCCTTGATGCCGGCATCAATCACGAAGGCATCAATGCGGAAGTGGCCAAGGGCCAGTGGGAGTTCCAGATTTTCGGCAAGGGTTCCAAAAACGCGGCCGACCAGATGTGGATCGCCCGCTATCTCCTGCTGCGCCTCTGCGAGCAGTACGAAATCGACATCGAATTCCATTGCAAGCCGCTTGGCGACACCGACTGGAACGGCTCGGGCATGCATTGCAACTTCTCGACCAGATATATGCGCGAAGTGGGCGGCAAGGATTATTTTGAAGCGCTGATGGCGCAATTCGAGAAGAACCTGCAGGACCATATCGACGTTTACGGCCCGGACAACCACATGCGCCTGACGGGCAAGCATGAAACCGCTCCGTGGAACAAGTTCTCCTATGGCGTTGCTGACCGCGGCGCATCAATCCGCGTTCCCCACTCGTTCGTCCGGGATGGTTATCGCGGTTATCTGGAAGATCGCCGCCCGAACTCGCAGGGCTGCCCGTACCAGATCGCTTCGCAGGTTCTGAAGACGATTTCCGAAGTCCCTACCTCGGAAGACGAAGCACTCGCTGCTTGATTTTCAGCCGGGCGGCCTGCTTGAAAGTTTCAGCAGGCCGTTCTGCTTTGCGAAATCGAAAGCAACAAAAAAGGCCGGGGCGAAAACGCACCGACCTTCCTCATCATCGCTTTCCTACCAGTGCCAGTACATCCGTGGTCAAAAGCATCAAGCGATGAAGGCTATTGCGAGCGACAGACGCGTTCCAGCGCTCTTGAGCAATGCCTGTGACAACCATATAGGCGCACATCTTGTTCAAAACAAGGTCATGCAACAAATTAGATAGCAAGGGTCCAATCCAGCTCTTTTTCCCTCCCGCGCGGGTTCCCGTGCAAGAGGGCCAGCGCTGCCTGCTTACAGTTACCTGTATCGAAACCGCTGAAGGCGGCTCCGGTTGACCGGGCGCCGCCATGCAGAACCTATGCTACGTTCAAAGCGCTTTCGGGGGCGAAAGCTTCATAGCCGAGCGCTTCAGCAACCGGCCTGTTGGTGATGCGCCCCTTGTGAACGTTCAGGCCATTGCGCAAATGCTTGTCCTCGGCAATTGCCCTCAAACCACGGTCGGCAAGCGCCAAACCGTAATGGAGGGTCGCGTTATTGAGCGCATGCGCCGATGTCACCGGAACGGCGCCCGGCATATTGCCCACGCAGTAATGGACGATACCATCCACTTCGTAGGTGGGATCGGAATGCGTTGTTGCATGGGAGGTCTCGAAACAGCCGCCCTGATCGATAGCCACGTCAACGATAACCGCCCCCTTCTTCATGCCCGACAGCATTTCATGGGTAACGAGTTTAGGCGCTGCGGCACCGGGGATCAGCACCGCGCCGATGACGAGATCGGCAGAGAATACTTCATCTTCAAGTGCCTGGATGCTGGAATAGCGGGTATGAACACGACCGCTGAATATATCATCAAGCTGGCGCAAGCGCGGCAGCGAGCGATCCAGGATTGAAACATCGGCGCCCAGGCCCGCTGCCATTCTGGCTGCATGAAGCCCAACGACGCCGCCGCCGATAATCGTAACTTTTGCTGGAAGCACACCGGGAACCCCACCCAGTAGAATGCCGAGGCCGCCATTTGCTTTCTGAAGTGCAGTCGCGCCAGCCTGTATCGACAGGCGGCCCGCCACTTCCGACATCGGAGCGAGCAGCGGCAGCCCGCCACGATCATCCGTCACGGTTTCATAAGCAATTGCCGTCACGCCCGAGGCGAGGAGCCCCTTGGTCTGTTCCGGATCCGGAGCGAGATGGAGATAGGTGTAAAGAAGCTGGCCTTCGCGAAACTGCACCCATTCTGTAGGCTGCGGCTCCTTGACCTTCACGATCATGTCGCACTTGTCGAAAATGTCCTTTGCAGAAGCGGCAATTTTCGCGCCGGCGGCTATGTAACTGGCATCATCGGCACCAATACCGGCACCTGCCTTTGTTTCAATCCAGACCTCATGACCATGGGCCACATATTCACGAACTGCGGCGGGGGTCAGTCCGACACGATATTCATGGTTCTTGATTTCCTTCGGGCAACCGACACGCATAATGCGTTCCTCTCATTTTTGCCCACTTGCCGTGGGTCGTTGTCGATCCGAAAATGAGAACACCGGCGGCTTGCAATGTCCTTGCAAAGAAGATTTGCCTATGCAGGTTTTTTAGTGAATTATTGCGCAGACGGCCCTATTCCTCGAAGGTCCTTCGAATGAGCAATCTTGATCCAATCGATCTTGCAATTCTCCGATCATTGCAGGCCAATGCCCGCATCACCAATGCAGAACTCGCGGAGAAGGTTGGATTGTCGCCTTCAGCCTGTTCGCGCCGCCTCGATATTCTGGAAAAGAGCGGCGTAATTGCGGGTTATCATGCCCGCTTGTCCCAAAGGGCACTCGAATACCGGATGATTGCGATTGTTCATATTTCCCTCTCGGGGCAATCCGTCAAGACGCTTGGCGAATTCGAGGCGGCTGTTAGGCGCTGCCCCAACGTGCTCGCCTGCCACCTGATGTCGGGGGAATATGATTACATTCTGCGCGTTGCAGCGCGCGATCTTGAGGATTACGAATGTATCCACCGCGACTGGCTCTCAGCCCTGCCGCATGTCGTGAAGATCAACTCCAGTTTTGCCCTGCGTGAAATTATCGACAGGCCGAACGTCGGTCTTTAGCTTTTGTGACGCTTATCTTTTCCGAAAGCCGTTTCACACTTTTGCTGGAAATGCTCTAGATTGAAGCTTTTGAACCCCTGATCCTTGGAGCCATGTTGCAGTTCACCAGAAGAGTTTTGCAAGAAGCTGGGTGGGGGTTGCCAGCATCGGTGGCCCTGCATCTGGTGCTGGCATTTCTGTTTCTGGTTCGACTTCCCAATCTTCTCTCGCCTGCCCCGGAACAAAGCGTCAATGTGGAGCTGGTTCAACCACCGCCTCCTGAAAAGAAGCCTCAGCCACAAGCGCCAAAGACGCCAGAACAGGCTGCCCCTCCGCCGCAACCCCAGGCATTCGAGTCCGCGGCTGCAAAGCAGGATGTGAAGTCGCCGCCGGAGCAGGACCTGCCGCCCACTGCACCTGAAGAAATACAGAAACCCAACGAGCCTTTCGAGGCTGATGCGGCTACGGATGCTGTGCAGGCGAACGAAAAACCTTCTACAGCGGAAACAGAACTGGCCGGGCAGCTTCTTCAGACCGAAAAGACATCCGAAACCGGCCAGTCCAGCGCAGAAAAAACTCAAACCGCACCAAAACAAAAGGCCGATGCTTCCAAGCCGGCGACACCGGCCAAAAAACTCACGCGGGCCCGTGAAATCTATTCGAAGGATGCCCTTTCCGATCCTCGTGTGAAACAGGCGCTGGGAAAGCTGGCGTCGAAGGACCGGATCATCCAGATTTGTGGCATCGAGGCGCTTGAACAGGTGCGTCGTCACAAAACCGGCGCATATCCGGACATGCTTGCGCGTGAAGGGGGCTCTGTTTCAGCGACCGGCCTGACAGTCAGCGACGGCGCATTTCGCAGCCAGCGCAGATGGTATGCTATCGACTTCACCTGCAAAGCCAATGCGGAAACGATGGTGATCGATGCCTTCAGCTATAATATCGGACGCGCCATTCCCGAAGGAGAATGGGCCAGACGACAGCTTCCCAAAGATTAATAGCGGCAAGGACCGATATTTGTAATCGAGACAATGGGGCCAATTGCCCGGGAACATGGATTTCCGGCGTCAGGGCATGTTCTTCATCATTTCATGGGTAACGGGCATCATATTTTCGTTGAGATGGTGCATGACCCAAAGCGAGCCGGCCAGAGCGATGCCAACAATGATAAGCGTAAATATCAGCGCCATCAGCGTCCAGCCGCCCTCCGAATTCGGGCTCATATGCAGAAAATAGATCATATGCACCACAATCTGGACAGCACCGATGCCCATGACCAGCATCGCGGTTAGCTGCTTGCTGGCAAACACATCCCCCATGACAAGCCAAAACGGGATGGCTGTGAGAATGACCGACAGGATAAAGCCCGTCATGTAACCGCTGAAAGTCCCGTGTATTTCGCCGGCTGCTGATGCGTGCGGATCATGATGGCGGTCGGGATGGGTTGCGTGGTCTGGGCCTTTTGCGCTCATCCGAGGACTCCCAATAAATATACGAAGGAAAACACGCCGATCCAGATGACGTCCAAAAAATGCCAAAACATCGAAAGGCACGTCAGGCGTCGACGATTTTCGACAATCAGCCCGTGACGCATGACCTGCAACATGAGCGTGATCAACCAGACAATACCGAAAGTAACGTGCAGTCCATGTGTGCCGACAAGGGTGAAGAAGGAGGACAGAAATGCCGAACGGCCGGGCCCTGCGCCTTCGCGAATGAGATGGCTGAATTCATAGATTTCGATTGCCAGAAACGCGGCGCCGAAAATGCCGGTAATGGCCAGCCAGAACAATGTCGCGGTTTTCTCATTTCGCTGCATCTGCAACATAGCGAAGCCATATGTAATAGACGACAGAAGCAGCATGGCCGTATTGATTGCGACCAGATTGAGATCAAACAAATCTGCCGGCGAGGGTCCTGCGGCATAGTTGCGACCGAGCACGCCGTAGGTGGCAAAAAGAACAGCAAATATCAGGCAGTCGCTCATCAGATAGAGCCAGAAGCCCAGCGTCGTGCTGTTTTCCGGATGATGGTCTTCCGTCAGATAAAACTGCGGCTTCTCGGCTTGATCTAGCTGTATCTCTGTCATCGGACCTATCCAGCGAGAAGTTTTGAACGGGCGTCTTCTGTCGCCGCAACTGTTTCAGCGGGGATATAGAAGTCACGTTGATAGTTGAATGTGTGCCCTATCGCGGCAATCAGCAAAGCGGCAAACGACAGGATCGCCAGCCACCAGATGTACCAGATGAGGGCAAACGCGAGGACAACGCTCAGTGCGGCCAGAATGACACCGGCCCCGGTATTGCGCGGCATATGAATGGGGCGGAAGCCGGTCAGCGGTCGTTCATGGCCGCGGTTTTTCATATCATACCAGCTATCGAGATCATGAACTACGGGCGTGAAGGCGAAGTTGTATTCGGGCGGAGGCGAGGATGTCGACCATTCGAGCGTACGGCCGCCCCACGGATCGCCCGTAAGGTCACGCAATTGCTCCCGCTTCAAAAAGCTCACGACGAGCTGGACGAGAAAGGAGGCTATTCCGAGCGCAATCAAGACAGCGCCGAAGGCCGCAATGACAAACCATACCTGCAACGAAGGATCTTCAAACTGGCTGAGCCGCCGGGTAACCCCTTTTAGCCCAAGGACATACAGCGGCATGAAGGCGAACAAGAAACCGATCTGCCAGAACCAGAAGCTCATCTTGCCCCAGAAGGGATCAAGCTTATAGCCGAATGCTTTCGGCCACCAGTAAACGAGTCCCGCCATCAGGCCGAAAACAACACCGCCGATAATCACGTTATGAAAATGCGCGATGAGAAAAAGCGAATTGTGCAGCACGAAGTCAGCCGGTGGAATAGCAAGCATCACGCCCGTCATGCCGCCGATCACGAATGTCACCATGAAGCCGATCGTCCATAACATAGGCACTTCATAGCGGATACGTCCGCGATACATTGTAAAGAGCCAGTTGAACATCTTCGCCCCGGTGGGGATGGAGATGATCATCGTCGTGATACCGAAGAACGCATTGACCGAGGCGCCGGACCCCATTGTGAAGAAGTGATGGAGCCACACAATATAGGACAGGATCATGATGACGCAGGTGGCGTAAACCATTGACGCATAGCCGAACAGGCGCTTGCCACAGAAGGTTGCGACCACTTCGGAAAAAATGCCGAAAGCCGGCAGTACGAGAATATAGACTTCCGGGTGGCCCCATATCCAGATGAGGTTGATATACATCATCGGATTGCCGCCAAGATCGTTGGTGAAGAAATTTGTTCCCACATAACGGTCCAGCGATAGAAGGGCGAGCGTTGCGGTGAGGATCGGGAATGTCGCCACAATGAGCACGTTGGTGCAAAGTGAAGTCCAGGTGAAGACCGGCATTTTCATGAAGGACATGCCCGGCGCACGCATCTTCACGATGGTGGCTATCAAATTGATCCCGGACAGCGTCGTGCCCACGCCCGCGACCTGCAACCCCCAGATATAATAATCGACCCCAACGTCGGGACTGTAGTCAATGCCCGACAAGGGTGGATAGGCCAGCCAGCCAGTTCGGGCGAACTCTCCCACAAAAAGCGACATCATGATGATGATGGCGCCGCCGGTCGTCATCCAGAACGAGAAATTATTGAGGAACGGGAATGAAACGTCCCGCGCACCGATCTGCAGCGGCACAACATAGTTCATCAAGCCTGTCACGAAGGGCATGGCCATGAAGAAAATCATGATGACGCCGTGCGCAGTAAATATCTGGTCGTAATGGTGCGGAGGCAGATAGCCTTCATACCCATTGAACGCAATTGCCTGCTGGATGCGCATCATGATGGCGTCGGCAAAGCCGCGCAGAAGCATGATCAATGCGAGAACGACATACATGATGCCGATCTTCTTATGGTCCACGCTGGTGAACCATTCGTTCCACAGGTAACCCCACAGCCGGAAATAGGTAATCAAACCCACGACAGCGATCCCTCCAATAGCGACCACTATGAAGGTCACCAGAAGGATTGGTTCGTGATAGGGTATCGCTTCCAGGGAGAGGCGCCCGAAGATCAAACTCGTGGAACTGTCACCGCCAATCATGATAGAACATTCCCGAAGTTACTGTTATCCGATTGCAGATTCTTCAATCTCTTGGTTTTGTTCGCCAGTTCACCCTGAACGCAGAGCTACCACCAACCTCCACCGCGCCCTTGGGCACAAACGGTTTTCAGGGCATGTTATGCATGTCATGGCCCGGATCCTTTTGCGCGTCGGGTAAAGCTTGAATATCAGTTGCGCTGGATTGCGCGGCATCAATGCTACGACGATTGTCGTGTTGTAGACGGGCCTTGTTTTCGCGACTATCGAGGCCTGCGCCGCCCATCCGGTCGATATGCATCATTTCGCTCATGCACATCTGTCCGGGGCGAACACACATGTTGAGCACGGCTTCAAAAAGTCCGCTTTCAACAGCGCTGAAGTAACCAACCGGCTCCCGGATGCTCGGCTTTTCCAGTTTCAGATAAGTATCCCTGTTCAGGGCGGTCCCATTCTGCTTCACCTGGCCTATCCAGTTGTCGAATCCCGGAGCGTCAAGCCCGTGAAACTGGAAGCGCATGTGGGAAAAGCCTTCGCCGCTGTAGTTGGAGGAAAACCCTTCATATTCGCCGGCCTTGTTGATGACCGCATGAAGCCGGGTCTGCATTCCCGGCATGGCATAGATCATGCCTGCAAGCGCCGGAATATAGAAGGAGTTCATAACCGACGAGGCCGTGATCTTGAACTCAATCGGCGTATCAACCGGCGCCGCCATCTCGTTGACCGTAGCGATGCCGTAATCCGGATAAAAGAACAGCCATTTCCAGTCGAGCGCCACAACCTGGACAGTCAAGGGTTTGGTCCCGGCTTCGACCGGCCGCGTGCCATCAATGCGATCCAATGCCCGGTAAGGGTCGAGCTTATGCGTATTTAGCCAGGTGATCGCGCCCAATGCGATAATGATCAGCAGAGGAGCAGTCCATATGACCACTTCGAGCGCTGTCGAATGATGCCATTCGGGATCATATCTGGCCGCGCTATTCGACTGCCTGTACCGCCACGCGAAGAAAAGCGTCAGGAAGATGACGGGAATGATGATGATCAGCATCAGGATCGTGGATACGACGATGAGGTCTCTCTGCTGCGCGGCAACGTCTCCCGACGGCGACATTACGACCATATTGCAGCCCGCCAGCCCCGGCAGAAGAAGCACGGCTGGGATCGCTTTTCGCGTGAAACTGAAGAATGCGTTCATGTCTGACCCGACTTACATTCTGTTCCTTCATCATGATAAGGCGCAATTGCATTTCGGAAAGACCCATTTTTCAGTTTATGGAAGTTGTGCAGTCCAGCGATCCGCCGAACAACTATATCTGCTTTTTTTTTGACCCTTTCCTTGATAACTTGTCGTTGTGCGACATCATAAAGCACATGATACGTTTCCTTCGGAGAGTTTCATGAGTTCGTCCGCCACACCGTCATCGTCAGGTCTCGAAGAGGACGCACGACGCATCCATAGCGACGGAAAGCCTTTGTCGCCGGGAAACGTCGCCATCGGCGTTGTCATCGGGCGAACATCCGAGTTTTTCGATTTCTTCGTCTATGGGCTTGGGTCCATTCTGGTTTTTCCCAAGTTGATTTTCCCGTTCGTCCCCGATCCGGTAACGGCAACCCTGATGTCGTTCGCGGTTTTTTCGCTGGCCTTCATTGCGCGCCCGGTGGGTTCGTTCGTCTTCATGTGGATTGATCGTCATTACGGGCGTGGAACAAAACTCACGCTCGCTCTGGTTATTCTGGGCGGCTCAACGGCCTCCATCGCCTTCTTGCCCGGGTTCGAGACGATTGGATATTGGGCTGTGTTTTTGCTCGCCCTGTTCAGGCTGGGCCAAGGGTTCGCACTTGGCGGTGCATGGGATGGCCTGGCTTCCCTGCTGAGCTTGAGTGCGCCAGCGGGCAAACGCGGCTGGTATGCGATGATCCCGCAATTGGGAGCGCCGATCGGCTTTGCACTGGCAAGCATTCTTTTCGCCTATTTCGTGCATAATCTCAGCGAAGCTGATTTTCTCGCATGGGGTTGGCGCTATCCGTTTTTCGTGGCCTTCGCAATCAATGTCGTCGCGCTGTTTGCGCGCCTTCGCATCGTCGCAAGCAGCGAGTTCGGCGCGGCAATGGATGCCCAGGAACTACAGCCCCGACCCGTATTTGAAATGCTGAGCAAACACAGCATTGATGTGGTTCTGGGGGCCTTCGTGCCTTTGGCAAGCTTTGCCATGTTTCACCTGGTCACGATCTTTCCGCTCAGCTGGGTCGTCCTCTCCGGCGCACAGCCTGCCGAACGCTTCCTCTGGGTTCAGGTAGCGGGTGCTGCGGTCGGTCTGATCGGAATCATCTTGTCCGGATTTGTTGCCGATCGCATCGGGCGGCGTAACGAATTGATGATCGGCGCTATAATCATCGCCCTCTTCAGCTTTTCTGCGCCCTTCCTTCTCGATGCCGGCAGCGCGGGGCAGGATGCCTATATTCTGATAGGTTTTGCTGTTCTGGGCCTGACATTCGGTCAATCGTCCGGCGCGGTTTCTTCCCGCTTCACCCAATATTATCGCTATACCGGCGCGGCTTTGACGTCGGACCTCGCCTGGCTTGTGGGCGCAGCTTTCGCTCCGCTGGTAGCGCTCGGCCTCGCCAGCAGTCTTGGAATAATTTTCATCGGTGGATATCTTATATCCGGAGCAATCTGCACGCTCGCAGCTCTCAGCCTGTCGCGGGTGCTAGACCAAAGCTGATGAGGACAAACCTCCAGTCCACTACTCACCTGCTCCGTTCGGGCTGGTGACCGGAGTTAGCCGGCCCTAAAGCCTCCCCGCTTCGATAATGCGTTGGAGAAATTTTCGGGTACGTTCTTCTTGAGGATCTCCGAATATCTGCTCAGGCGGCCCCTCCTCATGGACCTTGCCCCCATAAAGGAAGCATATTTTGCTCGCAACTTCCCGCGCAAAGCCCATCTCGTGGGTGGCGAGCAGCATCGTCATGCCTTCCGCCGCCAGATCGCGGACAATGTTGAGCACTTCCGACACGAGTTCTGGATCAAGCGCCGACGTAATTTCATCAAGGAGCAAAACCGAAGGGCTCATCGCCAGCGCACGCACGATTGCGACGCGCTGTTGCTGCCCTCCGGACAATTGGTCCGGATAGGCTGCCGCCCTGTGTTCCAGGCCGATACGCGTCAGCAGCGACAAGGCGCGGGCCTCGGCGTCCTCCCGCTTCTGTCCCAGCACTTTCATCGGCGCAAGCATGACATTCTCAACCACGCTCATATGCGGGAAAAGATTGTAGCTCTGGAATACGATGCCGACGTCGCGCCGGAGCGCATTGACGTCGACACCGGGGCCCGACATGCGGTCGCCATGGATACAGATTTCGCCTCCCTGGATTTGTTCCAGCCCATTCAGACAACGCAGCAAGGTTGATTTACCGCAGCCCGACGGGCCGATCAGGCAGACCACCTGATGTTCGTCCACGCTGAGGTTCAAGCCGTCGAGAATTTTGACCGGACCATAGGTCTTCGTTACATCACGGATTTCTATCATCGCCATCGTTCATATTCTCCGGAAGGACTACGATTGCGTACGCCGCTGTTCGCGCTCAAGCAGACGGTCGACGAAACGAGCCTGCGGGATCGTTATCAGGATGAACAGCAGAGCAACCGTCGTCACAGGCGAAAGATTGAAATTGTTCGCACCGATAATGCGGGCCTGATTAAACGCATCGATCGAGCCGATGACATTGACGAGAGCCGTATCCTTTTGGAGCCCGATAAAATCGTTGAGAAGCGGCGGTATGATACGCCGAACCGCCTGCGGCACGACCACGTAGCGCAACGTCTGGAAGTACGACAGACCAAGGGAGCGTGCTGCGGCAACCTGACTGCGATGGATGCTTTCGATCCCGGCTCTGTATACTTCGGCGACATATGCCCCATAGGTGAGCGTCAGGGCGATGATCGCATAGGATTCCGGCGAGAGGTCTTTCAGATAAGGCAAGCCCGTCAGCGGAATGCCGAAGCCGATCAGATAAATATTGATGATCGCAGGCAAGCCGCGAAACATATCGGTATAAACCGTTGCAATCAGGCGGACGGGCCGTCCGGCTTCTCCGGGCATCAGACGCGCGATCGCAACGACAAGGCCCCAAACCAGGACCAGGATTTCAGCAA
The DNA here is from genome assembly GCF_018066705.1 of Ochrobactrum sp. AP1BH01-1. Taxonomy (NCBI): domain Bacteria; kingdom Pseudomonadati; phylum Pseudomonadota; class Alphaproteobacteria; order Hyphomicrobiales; family Brucellaceae; genus Ochrobactrum; species Ochrobactrum sp. AP1BH01-1. Next base: position 1,007,286 of record NZ_JAGPOU010000001.1, read on the forward strand.
TCACAAAGATATAGACGTTGACCCAAAAAGCCTTGAGCACAAGCCAAAAGGAACTGGCAATCAACGGTATTTGCAGAAATGTGCGGCTGACGGCAAGGTCGTTCACCAGCAGGAATTGAATGCCTGCCAGAACCAGAACCGTTACCGCGCCATAGCCGAGCGTCGAATAGGCGCAATCGCGCGCAGTTGCCGCCGCCGCGCGAGCCGCAATCAGATCCTTCGTAGTAAGCGCCTGCCGGGCCGACGTCGACATTCGCCAGGATTGGATGGCCGGCTTCAACAACAACAGCGTCGCCAAACCGCACAAAAGCAACAAAGCTGCTGTAATGATCCCGCCCATTCCAAGCTCTGTCAGGGCAGCATTGAGGTCGCGCAGCGTTTTCCAGCTGGCGAGCACAACGACCAGCGCGACGACAAGGGCTGTGACAGCCCAGTTCATCGTGTCGCGCGGCGGCGCACTGGCACTCCAGCCGCGTTCGCTGTCGTAAAGACCAAGTGTCGGCTTGGTGCCGTATTGAGGGGTGTTGGCGGACATCGCGCGAGCCTCCCTTTCTATACGCCGCAATCCTGCCGCTGCTGGTGCAGGCAGAACGAACGATCAATGGAATGGCTGCATCGGACCGCTACACACGGCGATCCGATGCGACAACGCGATTATGGCTTCAGATAAGGAATCTTGGCCGGGTCGGCACCCCAGGCATCGGCCAGATATGTTTTTGACAATGCAGCGAAGGTGCCATCCTTCTTCATATCCTCAATCATCTTGTTGAAGACGGGCTCGTTGGGAGAGCCTTTGGGATAAAGCGCGCCATAGGATTCGCCAGTGGAATATTGATATGGCACCTCAACCATGCCCTTGGAGTTTGACGCGACGCCCAACATGATCGAGGTGTCATGGAGAGCGGCGTCGATCTGGTTGGCCATCAAAGCGGTCGTAAGGGCGCCGGTATCGGCAAAAACCTTGACTTCCTTGGGTTTCAACTTCTGATCGACAAAAGACGCACCGGTCGTACCCTGCATTACGCCGATGCGAAGGTCCTTGACTGTTTCAGGCGTGTAATTTGTCCCTTTTTTGATCGCCACACCGATGTCTGAATCGAAATAAGGCGTAGAGAAATCTACCACCTTCTTGCGCTTATCAGTGATGGAGACTTCAGCCAGAGCGATATCAAAATCCTTGGTCTGTGCGGCGACCAGCGCATCAAAAGACACGTTGACCACCTTCACCTTGTCGAGACCGGCACGGTAAGCCATATCGACGGCCATGCAGTATTCGTAGCCGTCTTTCATGGCATCGGGTGAATCGCCATTCCACCACGCTGGAGCTGGCAATGTGGTCTGGACCGTGAGCTGTCCCGGTACAGCCGGCTTGATCGGGTCCGAGCCCTTCGTGCCGGTGACCTCGCAATTGCCGATTTTCTCTGCCTGGGCAGACAAGCTCGCCGCGAGCAATGCGGCCGAGACAATCAAGCACTTCGCGATAGAATGTGTCGTAAAACCAGTCTTCATTTTTCGGGTTCCCCTTATTATAATTATTAGAATGTTACGGCATACAATAAAGACGGATTTCCTGAAATGCGCAGTAACATTCCTAAAGTATTTGTGACTCAGACCTTACCAAAACACAAGCGCGCCTTAGACGGTGTTTAGGGCGACCATGCTGCAAGAGGGTGTAGACCATCGGTACAAAGTGGAGCAGGTCCTACCTCCGTCTCGAAAGGGAGGTAAGGCAGCGGGACCTACATTCTTCTTCTGCGCGCGCCGGGCGGCCGAATGATCGCCAGCGAAAATCCGAAGCATTCCTGGCCCGGATTGAAGAAGAACCCGACGAACAAAATATTCTATATTATATTGATTTTGCTAAGCTATTACATCCAACTCATTATAGCCTGACTGCAATATGATGCGTCTCGTGTCCGCTCTTGCTGATCCGGCAGACTCGAATCATTGACTTTTCAAAATAGCGGCATTTAAACACCGTTCAAATTCCTGAAATGGGTCATTCCCGAGCGACCGTATTGATCGGCACGCTGCGTTAGAAATCAAGAGTAAATCATGGCAAACGAAGATATCGAAGCTCGTCATCTGGAGACTCTGGATCGAGACTTGGGCCGCTTCGTCAAGCTTGAAACGGCGGCGAGTTACGTTTCGCGTCCGCTTGTGGCGCCGGGCATCGCTCTTGTTTTCATCATACTTGCCGGGCTTGGCGCCGCCATGCTGCTCGGCCAGACCAGTCAGATGCTTGTCGTTGTGGCCGCAGCCGTTTTCGGCGCCTACATGGCGTTGAACATTGGCGCTAACGACGTGGCCAACAATATGGGACCGGCTGTCGGTGCCAACGCGCTGAGCATGGGTGGCGCGATTGCGATTGCGGCGGTGTTTGAAAGTGCTGGCGCGCTGATCGCCGGAGCTGATGTTGTGTCTACGGTCGCAACCGGCATCATAGCGCCAGACACTCTTGCAACACCGACCATGTTCGTCTGGGCCATGATGGCGGCGTTGCTGGCCTCTGCGCTTTGGGTCAACCTTGCGACATGGATCGGCGCTCCTGTTTCGACTACGCATGCGGTTGTCGGAGGTGTGGTGGGCGCAGGCATCGTTGCGGCCGGCTTCGGAGCGGTGAACTGGTCTCAAATGGCGGCTATCGCGGCAAGCTGGGTTATTTCCCCTGTACTGGGTGCGATCATAGCGGCCGGTTTTCTCTGGTTGATCAAAGCCCGTATTGTCTATCGTGCAGATAAGATTGCCGCTGCCCGCGTGTGGGTGCCGATCCTTGTCGGTCTCATGGCGGGAACCTTTGCCACATATCTGATCATGAAAGGGCTGAAGCAATTGATCGACGTATCGATTGGGATAGCCCTGATCTTTGGGTTGGCTGTCGGCGTCGGAAGTTGGCTGATTTTGATCCCGATCATTCGCCGCCAGTCCCACGGCCTCGAAAATCGCAACAAGTCGCTCAAGATCCTGTTCAGCATTCCTCTCGTTGTTTCGGCCGCATTGCTCAGCTTTGCCCACGGTGCAAATGATGTGGCAAATGCGGTCGGGCCGCTCGCAGCAATTGTCCAGACATCGCAGACCGGCGCGTTAAGCGACGGCGTCGTGATCCCACCCTGGGTTATGCTGATCGGCGCATTTGGCATTTCATTCGGCTTGTGTCTGTTTGGCCCCAAGCTCATTCGAATGGTTGGAAATCAGATCACCAAACTGAACCCGATGCGGGCCTATTGCGTATCGCTTTCCGCCGCAATCACCGTCATTCTGGCGAGCTGGCTGGGACTGCCCGTCAGTTCGACACATATTGCCATTGGTGCGATCTTTGGGGTTGGGTTCTTTCGGGAATGGGACACAGAACGTCGATTGAAAAAGGCCCGTCAGGCCCTGCCATTGGAAGCTATTCCGGTTGAAGAGCGCCGCCGTCGCAAGCTGGTCCGCCGATCGCACGCACTGACGATTGCCGCCGCCTGGGTGATAACAGTGCCCGCTGCAGCAATCCTTTCAGCCATTCTGTTTGCATTGTTGAACCAGATCCCTGTTGGAAACTCCTGATCCAGCGACCCAAAACAGCGGTTTAACGTCTGGAGCATTTCTCGTGATCAGCTAGGGCATGTCTCCCAAAAAATGGGAACCGGTTTCGGGAGACATGATTTGGTGTCAGTGCGCTATCATGATGTGACGTACCGCGGTGTAATCCTCCAGCGCGTATATCGACATGTCCTTTCCGTAGCCCGATTGCTTCAAACCGCCATGCGGCATCTCGTTTGTCAGCATGAAATGGGTGTTGATCCATGTACACCCATATTGCAGGCGCGCGGCGGTCTGCATGCCCTTGCTGACATCCTTGGTCCAGACCGATGAAGCCAGGCCGTAATCGCTGTCGTTCGCCCATTGCACGGCTTGATCGACATCGCTGAAGCGGGTGACCGAGACAACCGGGCCGAAGACTTCGCGGCGCACGATTTCATCGTCCTGTGTTGCGCCGGCAATCACGGTCGGCTCGAAGAAGAAGCCGTTGGCGCCGGCTGCGTTTCCGCCCGTCGTTATCTCAATGTGCTTGTGCTCGCGGGCGCGGGCGACAAAACTCTCGACACGGTCACGCTGACGCCGGGAGATGAGCGGTCCGATCTCATTCTGGCTGTCGTCCTCCAGATTGTACCGAATGCTGGAAACGGCGGATGATAGATCCGCGACGAAACGGTCGTAGATGCGGGCATCGGCATAGATGCGGCAGGCGGCGGTGCAGTCCTGACCGGCATTGTAATAGCCAAACGTGCGAATGCCGTTGACGACGGCTTCTATGTCCGCATCGTCGAAGACGATGACGGGCGCCTTGCCGCCAAGCTCCAGATGGGTGCGTTTCACGCTCTTGGCAGCCGCCTGCAAAACCTTTTTGCCGGTGGCGACATCGCCAGTGATCGACACCATGTCGATACGCGGATGATTGATCAGCGCGTTGCCGACGGTTTCGCCCCGTCCCAGCACGATATTGACGACGCCCTCCGGCAGGATATCCGCCAGCAGCCTGGCCATTTTCAGCGCGGTCAGCGGCGTCTGTTCCGATGGTTTGAAAACCACAGTATTGCCGCCCGCAATGGCTGGCGCGAGCTTCCAAGCCATCATCATCAGGGGATAGTTCCAGGGCGCGATGGAACCGATGATGCCGACCGGATCGCGGCGGATCATCGATGTGTGGTTCGGAATATATTCGGCGGCGAGCGGCCCATGAAGATTGCGCACCGCGCCTGCAAAGAAACGGTAGCAATCGATGATTGCCGGAATCTCGTCATTGATGACGGCATTGATCGGCTTGCCGCAATTCAGCGCCTCCAGCGTGGCAAAGGCTTCCGCGTCCCGCTCAATCGCATCGGCGATCTTGAGAAGATAGTTGGAACGTTCGCCGGGCGTGGTGCGCGACCAGGTCTTGAACGCCTTGTCGGCGGCGCTGACTGCGGCATCGACCTGCCCCAACGAGGCTTCGGGCAACTTCAGAACGGTCTCGCCGGTCTTGGGATTGAGGACGTTTTCTTCCGTTTCAGTGCCAGCTTCAAAGCGCGCGCCAATCAGCATTTCGGTGTTCATGTCGTTCTCCCTTGTGTCATTTCCCGTGACCGGCGACCTGATCGCCGTCGCGGGTGAGATAGTAGGCTGCGAGGATGGGCAGGAAGGTCACCAGAACCACCACCATGGCCACCACATTGGTGACGGGGCGCTGGCGTGGCCGGATAAGCTCCTGGAGCATCCAGATCGGCAGGGTCATCTGCTGGCCACCGGTAAAGGTGGTGACGATCACCTCATCGAAGGACAGTGCGAAGGCGAGCATTCCACCTGCAAGCAAGGCTGTTCCGATATTCGGCAGGATCACATAGCGGAAGGTCTGGAACCCGTTTGCGCCAAGATCCATCGAGGCTTCGATCAGCGAACCGGAAGTGCGCCGGAAGCGGGCAACGGCATTGTTATAGACGACCACCACGCAGAAGGTCGCGTGGCCGAGCACGATGGTCCACATCGAAAACGGAATGTCGAACAGCGAGAAGGCCGAACGCAATGCAATGCCGGTCACAACACCGGGCAGTGCAATGGGCAGGATGACCAGCAGCGAAATGCTTTCGCGTCCGAAGAAGTGGGTTCGGCTGACGGCAGCGGCGCAAAGCGTTCCGAGCACGAGCGCGATCACGGTCGCAATCGTGGCCACCTGCACGGAAAGTGCAAGCGACGACCAAACATCGGCGCGGTTCCACGTCACGGCGAACCATTGCAGCGTGAAGCCCGGCGGCGGCCATTGATAGCTCTTCTCTTCCGTCGTGAAGGCATAGACGAAGATCAGCAGGATCGGCAGATGCAGGAAGGCAAGGCCCAGTCCGGCAGCAAGCTTCAATCCGAAGGAAGCGCGGTTGTTACGATCAGAGCGCATCGAAAGCCCCCTGTTTCTTGGCGATCCAGAGATAGATCGCCATGATGACGATCGGCACGACGGAGAAGGCGGCGGCGAGCGGCACATTGCCCGCCGTCCCCTGCTGGGTATAGACGGCCTGCCCGATGAACAGGCGCGACGAGCCGATGATCTGCGGAATGATGTAGTCACCAAGCGTCAGCGAAAAGGTGAAGATCGATCCAGCGATGATGCCCGGCATGGCGAGCGGCATGAGCACGGTTCGGAAGGTTTGTGCAGGCGTTGCACCGAGATCGGACGAAGCCTCCACCAGATTGCCCGGCACGCGCTCAAGTGCTGCCTGTGTCGGCAGGATCATATAGGGCAGCCAGATATAGACGAAGACGATGAAGGTGCCGAGATAGCTGACCGACAGTGAATTGCCGCCCACGACCGGCAAGGAAAGGATGCCGTCGAGCAGCCAGGACAGATGCAGTTTTGCAAATATCCAGGTCAGGATGCCTTCCTTGGCGAGGATCAGCTTCCACGCATAGACCTTGACCAGATAGCTCGACCAGAGCGGCAGCATGATGCCGAGATAGAACAGCGCCTTCCAGCGGCCGCGGGCATAGCGCGCGGCATAATAAGCGATGGGAAAGGCGACGAAAGCAGAGGCAACCGTCACCAGCGCAGCCATCAGCACGGTGCGGATGATGATGTCTAGATTGGCGGAGTTTAAGAGCTGCGCATAGGTGGCGAGCGTGAAATTATAGTCGATCAGCCCGGAAAAATCGTCGACCGAGAAGAAGCTCTGCAACAGAAGCGCGATCAGCGAGCCGATATAGATGATGCCGAGCCACAAAAGCGGCGGCGTGATCATGAGAAACAGGAGCAATCCCGGACGACGCCAGAACAGGTCGGAGAGGCGACCGAGCCACCCGCCGCGCTGCGGCATGATGGAGGTCGGATTGGCCCCGGGGTTTGCTCCGGAATTTCCGAGGGTGGAAGCCTGCGCGCCGCTCATGCTGCCTGATCCATGTAATGAACATCGCCCGGATTCCAGACGATGCGGATATCCGATCCGGTCTCGGGAACGCTCGCGCCAGCGGGCAGCATGACATGCAGCCTGGCGCCTTCGGCTTCAACGCCGAGACGTGTGGCGGAGCCAAGGAAACTGGCGGTTTCGATCCGCGCCGCAACGCCGACCTTATCGCCCTTGTCTGCAAGGCGGATGGCTTCCGGCCGGAGGCTTGCCCAGCGTCGCTCGCCGCCGAATGCGGCCATGATTTCAGGCGCGACGACATTGGAGGAGCCGACAAAATCCGCAACGAAGCGGGTGCGCGGACGGTTGTAAATTTCCTGCGGTGTTCCGGCCTGAACGATGCGGCCATTGTTGAAGACCGCGATGCGGTCGGCCATGGAAAGCGCTTCGCCCTGATCGTGGGTCACAAAAACGAAGGTGATGCCGAGCGCCTTTTGCAGGCTCTTCAGCTCTTCCTGCATCTGCTCGCGCAGCTTGAGGTCGAGCGCGCCGAGCGGCTCATCGAGAAGCAGCACTCTCGGCTTGTTGACAAGCGCGCGGGCCAGCGCGACGCGCTGCCGCTGCCCGCCGGAAAGCTGGCTGGGCTTGCGGGCGCCGTAGCCAGGCAGCTTGACCAGTTCCAGCATGTCCTCGGCAGCGCGGTGACGCTCGGCTTTTCCGGTGCCGCGCACCATCAGCCCATAGGCCACATTGTCCAGAATGCTGAGATGCGGAAACAGCGCATAATCCTGAAACACCGTGTTGACGTTGCGCCGATAGGGTGGCACGCCGCCGGCATTTTCCCCGAATATCTCTATTCTGCCATCGGTCGGCTGTTCAAAACCCGCGATCAGCCGCAGGCAGGTCGTCTTGCCGGAACCGGACGGACCGAGCATGGCAAAGAACTCACCGGGCGCGATGGTCAGATTGACCTGATCGACGGCACGGACCTCGCCGAAGTGCCGGCTCACATTTTCAAAACGAACTGCTGCTGTCATGGTTCTACCCGTCATACGGAGCGCCAGTATCTGATTGCGGAGCGGACGCATCCGCCCCATCCCTTCCTTCAAACGAAGGAAGGGCGATCTTTGAGCTTGCGATGATCGATGTCAGCGACCGCCAATGACGCCGATATAATCCGACACCCAGCGATGATAGGGCACGCATTCCCCCTGGCTTTCGCATTTGGCCGTCGGTGTGCGCCAGAAGCTGATCTTGGCAAAATTATCAAAGCCGTTGGTCGCGCAGCCTTCGTCGGTTAGAAGCGCATTGCCCTTACAGGCAGCCGGAACGGACGGTACGGCCCCGAACCATGCCGCGGCATCGCCCTGAACCTTCGGCTTTAGCGAATGCTCAAACCATTTATAGGCACAGTTGGGGTGCTCGCTATCCACATGCAGCATGGTGGTATCGGCCCAGCCGGTTGCGCCTTCCTCCGGGAAGGTAGAGCCTACCTTGGCATTTTCCGACTTCAGGAGATTGACCTGAAATGGCCATGAGCCGGAAGCCACGACGCCTTCATTCTTGAAGTCATCGATCTGGATCATGGCGTCGTGCCAGTAACGGCTGACGAGCTTGCGCTGTCCGCGCAGCAACTCGAGCGCTGCCTTATACTGATCTTCGTTGAGTTCGTACGGGTTCTTGATGCCGAGTTCCGGCTTGTGCTTCATGAGATAAAGCGCTGCATCGGCGATATAGATCGGCCCGTCATAAGCCTGCACGCGGCCCTTGTTGGACTTGCCGTCCGGCAGGGTCTGTTCCTCGAACACCACGTTCCAGCTCTTCGGCGCTTCGCCCTTGAAAACATCGGTGTTGTACATCAGCACATTCGGGCCCCAGAGATAGGGCACACCGTAATGCACGTCCTTGACGGTGAACCACGGCGCATTTTGCAGCCGTTCGTCCACGGTTTTCCAGCTTGGGATGAGGTCGGTGTTGATTGGCTGCACGCGCTTGCCAGCCACGAGGCGCAACGAGGCGTCGCCGGAGGCGGTGACGAGGTCGAAACCGCCTTCATTCATCAGCGCCACCATTTCGTCAGAGGTGGCAGCGGTCTTCACGCTGACCTTGCAGCCGGTTTCCTTTTCGAAATCGGTGACCCAGTCGTAATTCTTGTCGGTCTCACCGCGTTCGATATAGCCCGCCCAGGCCACGATGCTCAGCGCGCCTTCACCTTCGCCGATCGCTTTCAGCGGTTCGGCGGCAATGGCCTGCGTGGCAAAGCTCGCGACGGCCATCAAAGCGGTACAGGATTGCAGAAATTTTCTCATCGACCACTCCCGTTTTGTTCACATTCAGTGATTTTGTTCCCGAAGCGGATGGTGTGCCGAAACCCGCCCTTTCGCAAATTCATTTATCGGAAAGTTGGTATCGGTTTTTCCGATATCTGAGCTAGGCGCGACAGTTGCAAATTCGTCAGGCCGTAGCGAAACGAGTGATTTTCGAGGACCGGGAGCGTACATAAGGGTACGTGAGCACCGGAGCGCAGGAAATTGCTCGTTGCAGCCCGGCATCTCGAAGAATGCAACTGTCGTGCTAACGCAGCCTGCCGGAACGGGCCGCTTCCGCAATGCCGATAAAATCCCGCGCGGATTGCGGCAGGCTCGAGCCCTTGCGCCACGCCATGCCGATCTGTACGACAGGCAGCGAGCCCGAAACATCACGGCTTTCGATCCGGTCGCCTTCCAGCGACCATGGGCGGTAAACGAGATCGGGGAGCAGCGCGATACCCGCACCCGTGGCGACAAGGCTGCGCACGGCTTCCACGGAGCGTGTGCGGAAAGCCACATGCGGACGGGCACCGAGAGCGGCCAGAAGTTTGCCAGTGTTTTCCTCGATTTCATCCACGGTCAGCATGATCAGCGGTTCTTTTGCGATGTCGCTCACTGAAATGCTGTCGATGGAGACAAGCTCGTGACCAAGCGGCAGCCATAACCGATAGGGCGAGGTTTCGAGAATTTCCGCATGCAGCGCCATGCGGTCGCGCAGGTTGGAGATCACCATCACCGCCACGTCCAGCTCCCCGCCCACAAGCAAATGTTCGAGATAGGAACCGTTGTCCTCGATGGCGCTGATTTCCACGCCCGGAAAGGCCCGGCGGTAACGGGCGAGCAGGTCCGACAGAACATAACCGGCGACGAGCGAGGTCACACCGAGGTTGAGTTTGCCCTTTTCCTGGATGCGGTTGTCGGTGAAGGAGCGGCGGGCATCCGATACGTCAGCCAGAATTTTTGTTGCATGACGCAGGAACTGATGACCGTTATGCGTGACCGTGAGGCCGCGGGGATGCCGCTCGAAAAGCTCTACGTTCAGGTCCGTCTCAAGTTCCTTGACGGCTTCGGTGACGGATGACTGGGAAATGGACAATTTCTGCGCCGCACGGGTCACAGACCCCTGTTCGGCCACAGCGATGAAATATTGTAACTGCCGCAGGGTAAATGCCATTTTTTCACTTAAGCAAGCGTGCACTGCGATTGCAATAGGGACAATGCATCGCCGTACCGCTCACGCCGGAGAGCGCGGATAATTGCTGGATTGAGCGCCAAGAAAATGCTCCAATCTCATGGACATATTCATCAAATCGGATAGCGTAACCGAAATTCAAGGAGACTGGCATGAGTGTGCATTTTGCCCCGCAGCTGACCGTATGTGGGATTCAGGAACTCCCCGAACAGCGGGCGCGCAAAGTCACCCATGTTCTTTCGCTGGTCGACCCGGACCTTCCCGAATTGGATGCGTTTCAGACTTTCGAGCAGCATCACCGTGTAACACTGCGCTTTCACGACATCATCAACGCCGCCGACAATCACACAATGCCGACGCCCGACCATATGAATGCAATCCTCCAGTTCGGCTCGGAATTCCTTGCCGCTCAAAGCCCGGAAACACCCCGCCACCTGCTGGTCCATTGCCATATGGGCGTATCGCGTTCGACGGCGGCCATGGTTTCGCTCATGGCGCAGGCCAATCCGGACGAAACTGCCGAAAGCCTCTTCACCCGCCTTGTCGCCATCCGCCCGCAAGCCTGGCCGAATTCGCAAATGATAGGCTTTGCCGACGAACAGCTTGGGCGTAAAGGCGAGCTGACAATCGCATTGCGCAAACATTACGGACGCCAGATCGAGCGTAACCCCCAATACAGCGAATGGATGACGTCACTGGGACGCCAAGCGGAGCTGCAGATGGCACTCCGGAACTGATCCGGCAAGTCCCGTTGTTCAGTTTGAACCTTCTTCCCCGGCGAGTTTCGTAATCTTGCCGGGCGGCGTCAAAGGTTCAGGAACCGGAGCGCCGGTCAGTAGCTGATCGGTGCCGGAATAGATGTTGCCCTGTACCTGCGCCGTCAGCCGCTCGGCGTCGCGCATACGAATATCGCGTAGCGTATCCTCTGCGAGCATCTCGTCCAGCCCAAGCTCGCAGAGCGCCTCCTTTCCGAAAAGCAGCGCGGATTCGAATGTTTCGCGCAGCTCGAAATCCACTCCCGCCTTCAGCAACTCGATGGAATGCGTGCGGTCATAGGAACGCACCATGAGCTTTGCAGCCGGGAAATGCGACCGGGCCAGCTCGACAATGCGATTGGCCGTCTTCCGGTCGTCCACGCAAACCATGATGATTTCCGCTTCATCGGCACCTGAATGATGCAGGATGTCGAGCCGCGATCCATCGCCGTAGAAAATCTTGAAACCGAACCGCCCCGCTTCGCGGATGCGATTGGGATCGGCTTCGATAATCGAAACATCCGATCTTTGTGCAAGCAGCAATTGCGATGCGATCTGCCCGAAGCGGCCAAAGCCGATCATCAGCACCCGGCCTTTCAGGTTGTGCGCTGCTTCAACGCCTTCGAGCGACGGCGCTTCCTCACGCAAAAGCCGGGAACCCAGAATAAGAACAAATGGCGTCACAGCCATAGACAGAATGATGACGGTGGAGAACAGCGCATTGTCGTGCGCCGAAATCAGCCCATTCCCGAAGGCCGATGTATAGAGCACGAAGGCGAATTCGCCGCCCTGCGCAAAAAGCAGCGTCCGTTCGAGCGCGGAGCGGTGGCTGGAGCCGAAAATTCGGGCGACAGCATAGATTCCGATTGCCTTTGTAATCACATAGGCGACGAGAAAGATGAGAACCGAAGGCCAGTCAGATGCGACCACGCCAAGATCGAGCGACATGCCGACAGCCAGAAAGAACAGCCCCATCAGCAGCCCCTTGAACGGCTCGATGTCGCTTTCGATCTGGTGCCTGTAACTGGAACCGGACAGCATCACCCCGGCGAGGAAAGCGCCCATCGCCATGGAAAGGCCGCTCGCTTCCATAAGGAGGGCAGCGCCAAGCACAACGATCAGCGCACCGGCGGTCAGGACCTCGCGCGCTCTTGCGCGGGCAAGCAAGGAGAAGAAGGGATCGAGCAGCCAGCGCCCGACAACAACCAGAACCAAAATCGCGCCAATGGCTGTTGCAATGCCGAGGATTCCACCCGATTCATGCTGTGAGGGCGAAAGGAAGGCGACGAGTGCCAGCAGCGGCACGATCATCAGATCTTCGAGCAGGAGGATGGAGACAGCCTTCTGGCCGTCCGGCGTCGCGATTTCCCCTCGCTCCTGCAACATCGACATGATGACGGCCGTGGAAGAGAGCACAAAGCCGGAGCCGGCGATCAAAGCCGTTATCGGCGACAAGCCCAGAAGAACGCCTGCGCCGGTGAGAAGGGCAATGCAGCTTAGAACCTGCGCAAGGCCCAGACCGAATATCTGCTGCCGCATTGTCCAGAGCTTGCCGGGGCGCATTTCAAGTCCGATGACGAACAGAAACATGACCACGCCAAGTTCGGAAAAATGCAGGATCGTTGCGGGATCGGTGAAGAACCCGAAGACCGACGGTCCGACCAGGGCACCGGCAGCGAAATATCCCAGCACCGAACCGAGACCCAGTTTGCGAAACAGCGGCACCGCCACAACGCCAGCCGCGAGCAGAACCACAGCAGGCCCCAGTGTCTGTCCAAGTCCTTCAGCCGCCATATGGTCTCCGTGCCGGGATTTATTTGTTCGGTTTTTCTAATATATCCAGTCAATAAAAACTGAACAATTAACGCACCGCCGTCAACCATATACCCGTCAGCCGTATACCCGATATCTAGATCGGCTTTGCCAGAAGGCCGGTCGCAAGCGCTTGAAAGGCTTCTATCGCCTTGGAAAGCACTGATTTCGGATCCTCGCTCGCCGCGATCCAGAGCGCGGCATTCAGCGCCGCGCCGTTGAGCAATCGCGCGGCGGCTTCGGGGTCAACCGGTTTCAGTACGCCTTGCCCGATCAGTTCCGCCACCTTTTCTCGAGAGGCTTGCAGACAACTGTTCTGGCTCGGCCATTGCGAGGGATCGCCCAGAAATGCCGGTCCATCGAGCAGCACGATGCGCTGGATATCGGGATCGAGCGCCATCTCGATATAGGCCACGCCTTCCGCGAGAAGCTCGTCCCACAAATTATCCGCCCGCGCCGCAATCGCTTGCGCACGCGCGGCCATTTCGCTGTCCATCTGGCTGACGACGGCTGCCAAAAGCCCGCGCTTGTCGCCGAAATTGTGATAGAGAGCGCCGCGCGTCAAACCTGCTTCCGCGGTCAGTTCATCCATAGAGGCCGCAGCATATCCCTTTTCAGCAAAGGCTTTCCGGGCCGCTGCAATCAGCTTCGCCCGGTTTTCTTCCATTGCCTTGATGCGCCGGTTCACCGCCATCGTCACACCTCTTTTCGTATACGGTACGTATATGAATTGACATACAGGCCGTATATGTGCTGTTTAATATACATCGCGTATATCAAATAGTCGAACCGATTGGGAACCCGATAACAAGCAAATTCTTCCGGTGCCCCCCCCCACAACAAAGGAAACGAGAATGACAAAAAGAGAAGCTATCTTTCCGGCAAACCGCCATGCCCTTTATGAAGCGCATGGTTATTCCGCGGCGATCCGCTCAGGCGATCTGGTTTTCGTCTCCGGACAGGTTGGAAGCCGCAACGACGGAACGCCTGAACCGGACTTTGGAAAGCAGGTTCAGCTCGCTTTCGATAATCTTGAAGCAACTTTGAAAGCCGCCGGTTGCACCTTCGATGATATAATCGATGTGACAACCTTTCATACTGATCCCGAAAACCAGTTCGAGACCATCATGCGGGTCAAGAACCGAGTTTTCAGCACTCCGCCCTTCCCCAACTGGACAGCGGTCGGCGTCAACTGGCTTGCCGGTTTCGACTTTGAAATCAAGGTTATCGCGCGCACAACCGGCAATCTGTGAACCGTTACGCCGGAACGGACGATCCCGTTCCGGATAGCACCTTCACACTTCCCAAAATAATTTGATTTGCAATTCAAATTATTTTATGGCTTAATCATCGCATGATTTCAGATGCCCCCCGCTCCCAATTTGGTATTCGCTTTTCGCTGCTGGCGCGGCGCTGGCGGCGGGCGCTCGACATCCGGCTTGCCGAAGCCGGACTAACCGATGCGACATGGGTTCCCCTCGTCCATCTCCACCAGACCGGTGGCGGCCTGACGCAAAAGGAACTGGCCGCACTGGTCGGGATAGACGGCTCCAGTCTCGTGCGCCTTCTCGACATTCTATGCCGTCAGGGTCTGGCGGAACGCCGTGTCGATGAAAGGGACAGCCGTGCAAGGCTGGTTCACCTGACTGAGCAAGGCGAAAATCAGGTCGCCGAAATTCGCCGGGAACTGGCAAAAGGCGAGAAAGAAATGCTGGCCGACCTGTCGGACGACGACATTGCGACCATGCTTCGCAGCTTCGACAGCATCGAGCACCGGCTGTCGCAGATACAATCCGACCGCGAGCAGGACCCGGAAAAATGAAAGCGGACGGATTTCCTTCCGGGCGGCGCCACGCCGCCTATAACCTTTTGAAGCCGCAGCAGTTTCGGGAAAGCATCACCCTTGCTGGCCAACCTTCGCTCCGAAACTCGTCGCTTGCGGGGCTTCAGGCTGCGGCCACGGTTGCTATCGCACTTCCGCTGGTCAGCCTCTCCTCGTGGTCGCATCTGATCGGCTTTGCCTCGCTTGGCTCGCTTGTCGCATTGTTTGGCCGGTTTGCTCCAGAGGCAAAACGCGAATGGATCGTTTTCCTGTGCGCGATCTGCCAGACGCTCGCGGTGTTTTTCATGTCGCTCGCAGCATGGGGCGGTCTGCCCCTGCCCGGCCAGCTTTTGCTGTTGGCGCTTTCTGCGGGCATATTTTCTTTCATAACCGTCACCGGAAAATTCGGACCGCCCGGCGCGCTCATATTCATCTTCGCAGCCGGCGCCTCCATGGCACCCGTCGGATCGCTGCACGATGTTTTCGAGCGCACCGCCGCGACAGCAATCGTCTCTGCTCTCGCGTGCCTCATCTGTGCCCTGACCGAAAAGTTTCGTCATCAGGCACCGCCGGAAAGACCGTTTCCCTCCGAGCCGCCGCGACCGGTCTCTCACCGGCTGATCGCCGCCGCTCGGATTTCGCTTGGTGCTGCGATTGCTGCCCTGACGGCCTATGCTCTGGGTGCCGCGCATCCAGCCTGGGCGGCCATGGGTGCTGTCGCCGTGATGCAGGGCGCGCATCTGCATATCAGCATGAACCGGGCCTTGCAGCGCATGGCGGGCACGCTTCTGGGTGCCTTGATTACATGGCTGGTGCTTGCGCAAGGCCCCAGTCTCTGGTCTGTCATTGCAATTCTGGCCGGGCTGCAATTTGCCACGGAGGTCATCATCGGCAGCAACTATGCACTGGGACAGATTCTGGTGACGCCGATGGCGCTTTTGATGACCTATCTGGCAACGCCGGGAATGCCGCACGACGGCATGATTTCCGAACGCATCCTCGATACGTTTCTCGGTGCCGCTCTGGCGATCATCTTCGCAGTGATTTGTTCCAACCGCGATGACCGCATTTTTCTCGCACAGCATCGGGCTCGGAATTAATCCGCAAAAGAAAAAGGCGCCTTGCGGCGCCTTTTTCTAACTTACCAATCGGCCGATCCATATCAAGATGCAGGCGCCGATGAAGCCCGCGATCAGGTAGCCCAGCCAGCCGCCGAACGAAACACCGAGAAATCCGAAGATAAAACTCGCTACGGCTGCGCCGATGATACCGAGGATGACATTCATGAATATCCCGGTATTGCTGTTCATGAAATTGGAGGCAATCCAACCGGCCAGACCGCCGATGATGATTGCCGCAATCCAGCCTATTCCTGCGCTTCCCATCGGGAACCCTCCTGATTACAATCCGGCAGGTACTTTGCCGCCGTTGTCCTTGAGTTTCTGAATGACCTGCTTGTGCAGCCAGACATTCATGGTTGCGGAATCGCCCGTATCGCCGGTATAGCCCAGCTCCTTGGCAAGTTCCTTGCGGTGTTCCAGGCTGCTGTCGAGGCCGAGGGCCTTCATCAGATCGACGATCGAAGTCTTCCAGTTGAGCTTCTGGCCGCTTTTGGCGACGGCAGCATCAAGAATGGCGCCTACGTCGACGGTGCCAGCAGCAGCCGGGGCGGATGATGCCGGAGCGGCAGCGCTCGGCGATGCGGTTGGCGTCGGCGCTGCCGAAGCAGCTGTTTCGGCAGCAGGAGTTGCTGCCTGCGCTTCTCCCCAAATCGCATTCTTAATCTTGTCGAAAATCCCCATCACGAACTCCAATCGTTGAAAAATCGATATGCCCCCAAACTCCCGACTTGCGACGATCGGAAACCTGGACACAGCAAATCATCCGGTGATTCCCGGACAAACGCTCGAATTAAATGAACAGGAAGCAGTTTTGTTCCCTATAAAGTTGTAACAGAAAATTTCATCCGGATTTGCCGGTGCATTTACACGCCGCAAAACCGGCGTGCCAGGTTCAGCCTGACGTTCTGCGCCGGACATATCGCCAGCCCGAAACATTCCCCTATCTTGTTACGCATCAGCCACGAACAAGGGAGAGGCTGCGCGTGCAAAAGCAGCTTGTTACGTTCAATGCCGGTTCTTCAACCGTCAAGATCGGCACGTTCGCTTCTGACGGACAGCAAATCCGAAAGCTGGCGCGGGGCGAGATCGACCTGAATGCATCTCCCGTGACCTTTCGGTTGCGCGGTGAAAGCGTTAATCTGGACTTGGCTCTGGCCTCTGCAGGGGCCGGGAATGTCGTTACTATTCTGGAAGAACTGTTCGCGCGATTGTCTGACCATATCAGCCCCGCGCACATTCTGGGCGTCGGCCACCGCGTTGTGTTTGGCGGCGATCAATTTCCCGGACCAATATTGTTAGACGATGAACATATTCATGCCGTCGAGAGCCTGTCCGTCTTCGCTCCGCTTCACCAGCCGAAAAGCGTGGCCTTGATAAAGGCCATCCGAAAGCTCCTCCCCCATCTTCCGCAAGTGGCTTCCTTCGACACCGCCTTCCACCAGACCATACCCGACACGGTCAGGCGTTTCGCAATTCCGCGCGAACTCCACGACCACGGAATAAAGCGATATGGCTTTCACGGCTTGTCCTACAACTCCATCATCGAGAATTTTTCCAGACATGAACCGGAGCTTGCTGGCGGCAAGATCGTCGCCGCTCATCTGGGAAGCGGGGCCAGTCTCTGCGCCATGGATGGAGGCAAAAGCATCGACACCAGCATGAGCTTTTCAACGCTTGACGGCATTCCGATGGCAACCCGATGCGGAACCCTAGATCCGGGAGTTCTTCTCCATTTGTTGCAGCAGGAAAACATGCAGCCGGGCTCGCTTTCCGACCTGCTCTATCATCGCTCCGGTCTTCTCGGACTGTCCGGCATAAGCGGCGATACACGCGATCTGCTCGCAAACGACGATGCCCGCGCGCTGGAAGCCCTCGACATTTTCACCGCCCGCATTGCCGGCGAAGTCTGCCGGCTCGCCGCGACGCTCGGCGGACTCGATGCCCTCATCTTCACCGCAGGAATCGGGGAACACCAGCCCGCAATCCGCGAAGCGGTCTGTGAGCGTCTTTCCTGGCTTGGTTTGGAAATGGACGCTTCCGCCAACGAAAACAACGCCTTTCGGATCACGAACCCAGCCTGCCGGGTAGCAGCCTTCGTGCTTGCCACCGACGAGGAACAGATCATCGCCTCCCAGACGCTGGACGCTCTTCGGAACGCCGCACTAACGGCGCCCGTCGCGTCTGCCTAACAATCCGCGAAGGAGACAGAGCATGACCAAAGCACCCGCCCAAGGCCCCCTCACACCGCAGCAGCTCGCGCTGATCGATCGCTATTGGAAAGCGGCCAACTATCTTTCGGTCGGACAGATCTACCTGATGGATAATCCCCTGCTGCGAAAACCGCTGGAGCCTGAGCATATCAAGCCAAGGCTGCTCGGCCACTGGGGCACGACGCCGGGCCTCAATTTCATTTACGCGCACCTCAATCGCATCATTCGCGAAAGACAAGCCAACATAATCTACATATGCGGGCCGGGTCACGGCGGGCCGGGCATGGTGGCGAACACCTATCTGGAAGGCTCCTATTCTGAAATCTATCCAGCCGTCAGCGTGGACGAAGCAGGCATGCGCAAACTGTTCCGGCAGTTTTCCTTCCCCGGCGGCATACCAAGCCATGTCGCGCCGGAAACGCCGGGCTCGATCCATGAAGGCGGCGAGCTGGGATATGCGCTGGTCCACGCCTATGGGGCTGCTTTCGACAACCCTGATCTGGTGGTTGCCTGTGTGGTTGGCGACGGCGAAGCAGAAACGGGAACCCTTGCCGCCTCGTGGCATTCCAACAAATTTCTCAATCCCGCGCGCGACGGTGCCGTGCTGCCGATCCTCCATCTGAACGGCTATAAAATCGCAAATCCCACCATCCTCGCCCGCCTTCCCGATGACGACCTGACCAGCCTCTTCAAAGGCTACGGCTATGAGCCCTTCTTCGTCGAGGGCAGCGAACCCGAAGCCATGCACCAGCAGATGGCGGCAACACTCGATACGATCTTCACGCAGATCGCGAAAATCAAAAAAAATGCCGATGCAAAATCACCAGAGCGCCCGCGCTGGCCGATGATCATTCTCCGAAGCCCGAAAGGCTGGACCGGCCCGAAGGAAGTCGACGGGCTCATCGTCGAGAATTACTGGCGCTCGCATCAGGTGCCCGTTGCCAACTGCCGCGAAAATGATGCGCATCGCAAAATCCTTGAAGACTGGATGAAAAGCTATGACCCGGAGGATTTGTTTGACGAGAAAGGTGCGCTGAAGCCCGAACTGCGCGCGCTGGCGCCACAGGGGGATTGGCGCATGGGTGCCAATCCCCATGCAAATGGCGGCTTGCTTCGCAAGGAACTGCATACGCCCGACTTCCGCCAATATGCCGTCGACGTGACCGAACCGGGTGCGATTGAGGCACAGTCCACCAAGATACTTGGCGAATATCTCCGCGACGTGCTCAAGCTGAACGAGCCGGAAAAGAATTTCCGCGTGTTCGGCCCCGATGAGACTGCGTCGAACCGTCTGAGCGCCGTCTTCGATGCCAGCGACCGCGTATGGATGGCTGAAACCCTCGACATAGACGATCACCTTTCAGCCGATGGCCGCATCATGGAAGTACTGAGCGAGAACCTGTGTCAGGGCTGGCTGGAAGGCTATCTGCTGACCGGGAGACATGGATTTTTCTCTTGCTACGAAGCGTTCATCCATATTGTGGATTCCATGTTCAACCAGCACGCAAAATGGTTGCAGGTCGCGCGCGAGTTGAAATGGCGCAAGCCCATATCATCGCTCAACTATCTCCTGACTTCCCATGTCTGGCGTCAGGATCATAATGGCTTTTCCCATCAGGATCCCGGTTTTGTCGATCTCGTGGCCAATAAAAGCGCCGATATCATCCGCATCTATTTTCCGCCGGATGCCAACACGCTGTTGTGGGTTGCAGATCATTGCCTGAAAACGTGGGATCGCATCAACGTTATCGTGGCTGGAAAACAGCCCGAACCCCAATGGCTCACGATGGATGAAGCCGGGCGCCATTGCGAAGCCGGTCTTGGCATATGGGACTGGGCCGGAACCGAGGACGGTCTGGAACCGGATATCGTCATGGCCTGCGCGGGCGACGTCCCGACAATGGAAACCCTTGCCGCGGTCGATCTCCTGCGCCAATCCTTGCCGCATCTGCGCATCCGTGTGGTCAATGTCGTGGACCTGATGGTCCTCCAGTCACCGCAACACCACCCGCACGGTATTGCCGACGAGGAATTCGACCGGATCTTCACAACCAACCGGCCCGTCATCTTTGCTTATCACGGCTATCCCTACCTCATTCACCGGCTGGTCTATAAACGCACCAATCATCCCAACTTTCACGTGCATGGCTTCGTCGAACAGGGAACAACGACAACGCCTTTCGACATGACCGTCTTGAACGAACTGGACCGATTTCATCTCGCCATCGGGGCTATCAAGCGGCTGCCGCTCACCAATGATGTCGTGGCTTCGCTGACTGGCAAGTTTGAGGAAAAGCTGGCACTTCACAAGAGCTACGTGCGCGAACATGGCGAAGACATGCCGGAAATCCGCGACTGGAAGTGGGTTGCGCGGCAATAAGGGACAACGGCGCAAAGATGCTTTGAAGCCCATGGCTGGATTATGGCTGTCGCAAAGCTCCTTGCAGCGCCGTTCCTTATCCGCAGCGAGAAATCGACAAAGAGAAGAGAGCTTCGCGTCGCGCCTCGTCAGCTCACGTCAACGCCTGCGAGCCACGATATAGGGACGGTAGTCGTTGCCCTTCATGGCGTGGCGTTCTACGGCAAGTATCTCGAAGCCTGCGGCACTTATTTGCCGGCTTAGTTCCTCTGCCCGGAAAATACCGGCATAGGGCGCTTTTCCGATCGCACGCATCGCGGGCAACAAAGCGAACCCTATAAGCGCGTTCATGTCGCCGACGCAGGGTGTCTTGGAGATGAACAAGCCTTCCGGCTCAAGCAGGGCGTGGATGCAATGCAGCGTACCGGGCAGATGACGGACCAGATGAAGATAGTTGAATCCAAGAACCACATTGAACCGGCCTGCCTCAAGCGCAAGCATCTCTGCGGTGGCGGTTCGGAAACTGAGGGCTGCGATCGGGCTGGCGGCTTGTTTCTCTTTAGCAATCTCAATCATTCCGCTGGAAAAGTCTGTGGCGAGATAATCCTGGACAGCGCCTGCAAGCTTGAGCGCGGTTGTTCCTGTTCCACAGCCCAGTTCCAGGACCCGGTCGCTCGCTCCGATCAGAGCCAAGGTGCGATCCAGAGTGCGCTCATAGCCGAGCTGATCGCTGATGGCTCCTAGGGCGTACTTCCTTGATGCCAGATCCCAGAAACGCGCGTCGCTCACCGTGCTCATACCGGGTTATCCTCTCGAACACTGCTTCCAAGCATCAGTAGTGAATAAATGCCGGCACGTGAAGGGATAGCACTTACGGTCTGGACCCAAAACTCACCCCGCGCGAGTACTCAATCGTCTTTTATATAAATCGGTATCATTTCGTTTTTCAGCGTTTCTATAAAATCCTTTGCCTCTTGATCTGGTGGATGCTGCATCCACTTCGCATCCCTGTACTGAGGCGAAATTTGTCGACCGCAGTATAGGAATAAGTCATAGGTCCATTCGTCAATTTTCTGGCGAGTATCTTTGTCGAGAGAGTTCTCCGTCACAATCAAGAGGTCGATATCCGAGCGGTTGGTGGACGATTGTGCCCAAGCCTCCCCTCGTGCCATAGACCCAAATAGTCCCACCAGCTGCAAGTCAACGCCTACAATCTTGCGTAGATTTCGGAAAAACTGATCGACAGCCTCGGCTTCCAACTTGCTGAACTTCGATGTTATCAAAGAGGTATTCATGCAAAGCTCCAATTTCCGAACGGATTTTGTTGCCGATCTTTCAAACCATAATTGAAATGCCGCGCCCCTAGCGACGCCCAATTATCCATGCGACTTGCTTGTACACTGCTTAAAAATATATGGCTTCGTCGTTTTTTTGCGGGTGTAAATATATATCCGTCAATTCTGCCTCATTCGTGGCAATCTGCATTCGGCGGACAAAACAAGTCAGAAGGGAGAAACAGCATTGAGCGCCGCTGCTGATTGCACAACGTTATTTTGGTTTTCTAAGCCGGTCGTTGGGAGCTTTGATTGGCTTGCTTTTTGTTGTGCTGAACAGGGGGCAAAACATCCCCTTACGTTTTGTTTTGGTGGTTTAGAACGCCAAAACCCGCCGCTGCTGCGACGGGTTTGTTGGTATTTTGTTTGCGGGGGCAGGATTTGAACCTGCGGCCTTCAGGTTATGAGCCTGATGAGGTGAGACCGTTAAAAAATCGATCCAGTGAATCGATTTTAGGTCGAACGGGCTGCTC
Source organism: Ochrobactrum sp. AP1BH01-1 (assembly GCF_018066705.1). NCBI lineage: Bacteria > Pseudomonadati > Pseudomonadota > Alphaproteobacteria > Hyphomicrobiales > Brucellaceae > Ochrobactrum > Ochrobactrum sp. AP1BH01-1. Next base: position 1,029,521 of record NZ_JAGPOU010000001.1, read on the forward strand.
GACAGAGCTTGCGCAAGCGGCATAGCGGCGATCAGGATGGTGTGCGGATCAAGGCTTTTAGTATTTTCAGAGGAGTTTGGTTGCGGGGGCAGGATCTAATCTTCACTTGCGCCCCGAGCAAGTAAAGATGGTTGCGGGGACCGGCGTCGATCATAACTTGCGATCGACACCAGCAAAGATGGTTGCGGGAGCATGCACCCATCTTAACTTGCTTTTCCGGGCAGCAGCATAAGTGCCGATCCTTGCCAAGGTTGGGATCGAGGGTTCGAATTCCTTCGCCCGCCCAGATTTCCTAAGGAAGTCAAGGGATTAAGTAAGGGCACCTTCGGGCGGCCCGTCCGTTTTTCGGGCTGGTCAACACTTGGTCAACACCAAATCACGATTTGAGAATCAGCATCTCGGTTAGAAGTCACATTGTGTCCGCCACGGCTGGAACCTCTTGGGCCGTGATGAACGATCGCCATTTTTCGGGTCGAATAGGCCGGTCGGAGACCTTTCGGCCGCAGAACCGTTGATGATCTGGTTTCTGGGACCGGCCCAGACATTTAACCTGGGCGCATGGCGCTCCCATTCGTATCGCCCCCGCACGTCAACTTCGGCACGCGCCTGATCGAAATTCGCGCGGCACCGGTCCCCAAATCAATTGACTTTCTTTCCAGCTCTTCACTTAAACGAGCTAGCCGGATCGAGTGGTGGCCGCATCGCCTCATTAGCGTCTCATCATCAAGCATAGAGCAAGCTCACATGGCTGTCCCAGACTATCAAAGGGAGCGGCAAGTCAAGTGACGCGGCGCCACGCGTTGGCATTGATTGCCCTTGACATGTAAAACGTTCGTTTTACATACTGATCATGACCTGGCACGGAGGATCCGAGATGAACATGAAACAAAGGCTCATCACCGCGGCCGAGAAACTGTTCGACGAGCATGGCTTCACGGCAACTGGCATGGACCAACTGACTGAAGCCGCATGCATGTCGAGCCGGACGCTCTACAAGCATGCCGGTAGCAAGGTAAAGCTCATGGCCTTGATCCTCACCGAACGGGATCGGCGGTTCTTGCGTAGAATCGAAGTCGGGAGTATGGACGCGCTCTTTGCTGCGCTCGAAGATTGGAACCGCGTCGAAGGGACACGAGGCTGCCTCTTCCTGCGCGCCCGTGCTGAGACGGGCGGAGAGATTCCTGAAATCTCGGAGGCGGTCGCTGCGCACAAGTCAACCTTTCATAAGCGGATCGCTGACGTCGTTTTGGCGGAACTCGGATACGATGACCCAATCCTGGCCGAACAGGTTCTCGTTCTTTTCGAGGGCGCGATCCATGCCGCCGTCTATCGGGGTGCTTTCTCCGTCTCGGCCGCGCGGGCTGCGGCTTCGGTGCTCGTTGAGAATGCACGGTCATGAGCCCGGCTTTCCGTACCGGTGCGATAGGCTTCGGACTGATCGCCGTATGCTACGTGTAGCGGCTTGCCAACATAAGCGCCTCTGCTCGCAAACATCGGCATTTTCTGCTCGAATTATCTGACAATGGAGCGGGCGTCGTGCTCACGCTCTTTGCCAATGTGCTCGCAAACATCCCCCACGTGCTCAGATTAATTGCCAGCGACGGCATGGTCAAACCGGGACGCCTGCCTGTCGTAGTTGCTCGGTCAGCTGACGGGAATATTCGGGATCAAGGGTGCCCGCCAGGAAGGCGCGGATATCCGACGGCCGAGCATTGAGGTGCGTGACCAGAGCCGTCGCATCGTAACCATTTCGGGTCAACGTCGGTTCGAGATCGTCGATGGCGCGGGACAGGACCTGCTCGACGATTTCGGCGGTAACCGGCTTGGCGCCGAGGCGAAAGCCCTGCTCGAATGCGAGGGTGAGATGCATCTCGATCTGAAGCGGCGTGCGCAAACGTTCGGCGATGAGGTCGATGGCTTCTTCCTCGAGGAGTTCGCCAACCTTTACGCCTTCGGCCGCACAGGCGCCAAGCAGCCAGGCAACATAGTCGCGGCGCGCGGAGCCGATCCCCTCGTAGTCAAAAATGGTCGTGCGGTAGCCAATCTCCTCCATTTGCGGCCGGCGCAGATCATTGCGCAACCGGGGATGCCCGACAAGAAGTACGGAAAGGAGCACGCCGGCGTCGGCGACCACCTCCATCAGTCGCTTCAGGCCGGTTAAGGTCTTGTGGTGCAGGTCATGGGCCTCGTCGACCACGAGGACGATCGGCCGTTTGCCTTTTTTCATGAAGTCGCGCAGGTCGCGCTCCCGGCGCTCGGCCTGCTTGGGGATCTTGACCTGCGCACGATCGCCGGGAGACAAGTCGTAGAACAGGGCTTCAATGAGCGATGGCAGCGAAGTGCGCCGCTTGTCGACCGCCAGCGATTTGGCGAGTGCGACCTTGCCGGCTTTGGTGAGTTCGGCCTCGATGCGGCGCAAAAGGTGGGTTTTCCCCGAACCGACCAGGCCGGAGACCACGACAAGCCGACCGGTCTGGACGGCCGCACACACCTCGCGGATGATCGTGCGCTGATGCTCGGTCTCAAAGTTGCCGGCCCCTTGGAAAGGCCGGTCGAGGCCGTAACTGGATTGAACGTCAGCGAGCATCATTCTTCCTTTCTTCGCGCCTGGAAGCGTTCGCGGATACGGGCCGCGATCATCTTTTTGTCGAGTGTTTCTCCAAGCAGTTCATTGATGAAGGCGCGGTCACCGGCATTCATCGCGCCGATCGGCCGGCCGAGCTGGTCGGCGATGGCCCCACGGGCTGCGAGGCCATTTGGATAAGCGGTCTCTATTGCGGGTTCCGGAAACGGTGTCCGCCGTACACTCAGCCCAGCCGTGGTCGGGGGCAGCGAAGGCAATGGACGATCCCCGCCGGTGACCGCGGCGCGGGGGAGCCCAAGTTGGTCTGCCAGGCGCACCACCTTGTCGAGCCGCTCTTCGAGCTTGCTCTTCTGGTATTTGCGATAGCGAAAGAGGGGAACCGCCCCGCGCGAAGGTTGGAATGGACCGAAGCGCTTGCCCTCATGCTCGACGAACAGTTCCTGATCGAACAGGCCCCAGAGCAAGGTCACCGTTTCGCCGGCAAGTTCGGGCTCGACCTCATAGGATGCGCCTTCGACCGATACGGTCGCGTCTCCAGCAACCGTCCGTCGTTCCGGTTCGCGCGCAAAGGCGCAGAACCGCTCCCAGGAGCACATCGCCCGCACCCCGTCAGGAGGAAGATGCCGCAGCCAATCCTCGATGCGTGCATGAGACTCTGTGCGATGGTCGCCGTTATTGTAGGTGACCAAGGCGCGCCTGAGCCAAAGGTTGGCTTCCTCTTCGTCCTTCGGCTTGTGGAAATGATAGAGGGTCTCGTGCACTTCCTTGATCGTGCGAAACGGCCGCTCGACCTTGCCTTTCGCTCGCGCCGGCGTGCGCCGCTCGCTGTCCGACGGGGGCATATGCGTGAGAACCCGGACACCAAGGCTACCCATGACGGACTGGAAAACGCGCGAGCGGCTCACCGGCCCGTTATCCATATGGATGGTCGTTGGAATCCCCTGAAGCGGCAGTTCCGGTTCAGGCTTGGCGGCGAAGGCATTGTAGAGAAAGCGCAAGGCGGACTCCGCGTCCTCGCCGTAGACGGAGCGGTATTCCTGATAGCTCGCGCCGGAGCGATCATCGACCACGGAGAACAGCATCAGCGTCGGCCGGCCGCGCCCTTCCTCGACCCAAAGCGGCGCTTCCACCTGCTTCAGGTCGGACGGGCTCATGTCGAAGTGCCAGAGTTCGTTGGAACGCCGCGCCTGGAATCGGACGGCAGCCACCGGGCGGGTGACGCGCGCATAATCCAGGCCGGAAACACGCAGCAGCCGATCGACCGTTGCGCGTTTCAAGATGCCGGGCGGTGCACGGACCAGGCCATCGGGCGTCACCACGCCGTCTTCCTCAAGCAGCTTGATGGCGCGCGCCGTGGAGATATGCCGCCCCTTCCGGTTCGCCGTTCTGATCTTCAGGGCCGCGATGATTTCGGCATAGGTTTCCATCTCCGGCTGCGGGGCGATCCGGGAGGTTCCGTGATCGGCGCGCCGTACGGATTTCGGGCGGTTCAACTCCCGCAGCGCCCGATACAGGGTCCAGATCGAGATGCCGTAGGCATCGGCGGCACGAGCAACAATCTCGGTACGGCCTGGATCACGGGGAGAAAGCAGCGACAATCGGCGTCGAAGATCGACAAGAGCCTCTCCGGGCGGCCGCTTTCTCCGCTCAGCCATGGACGTCCTCGGATTCCACTGTTTTGGGAGAGCCACCCTTCTTGCCGATATGACGATAGAGGGTTGCAACAGAAACCCCCATGCGCTGCGCAATATTGCGTACCGGTATGCTGCCTTCCTTCATCAGGGCGCGCGCCGCGGCAATATCGCCCGGGCGCATCGCGGGCGGGCGGCCACCCTTGCGGCCACGTTGCCGCGCCTCGACCAGTCCAGCCGTCGTGCGTTCGCGGATCAGAGCACGTTCGAACTGGGCGATCGCACCGAAGACATGGAAGGTCAGCATGCCGCCCGGCGTCGTCGTATCAATGCTCTCGGTCAAGGACACGAGCCCGATCTTCGCGCGCTCCAACTCTTCCGCCGTCGCGATGAGCTTCTTTAGCGATCGCGCCAACCGATCGAGTTTCCAGACAACGAGCGTGTCACCAGTGCGAAGCACGTCGGAGAGAATTCGGCCCAATTCCGGGCGGTCATCGCGAGCGCCTGACCCGCGCTCGGTAAACACCTTCTCGCAACCGGCGCGTCTCAGCGCCTCAAGCTGAAGCTCCGGATTTTGATCGATCGTGCTGACCCTGGCGTACCCGACCCGCATAGCCATCCAAATGTTCTTGAAAGTCGTTGGACACATAGCATTTTGCGACAACCGTTTCTATAACAGTTTTGAGAAGATTCCATCGCGCCATTCAAGGGGCGTGACGGCATGCGCTATGGCATGCTCAAAAACCCTCGTTTATGACAAACGATCCATGGAAACCAACTATGTGTCTGACGGCCGAATATTCGCGACATGGAGCAGGGAACCTTACGCATCGAAAATCGGGCGGTCCCCGATCTTGTCCCCCTTGTATGGGATACTCCGGGAATTGAGGCGGCGATACCAAAGGATGCGGTCGGCCAGGCCGTTACCATGTTCGAGCCGCAGGAATGCGCCAACTACTTCAAATCTTGCGGATATGACCCCGAGTAATGTGGACGTGCTCTAGGTCACCCAGAGGGGCGCTCGCATCGAGTATAACCTTAAGCGCGATTGCTTCCGGTGAACCATCCTCCATATGTACGGGATGTACAGCCCACACAGACTTTTCGAGAACCACATTCTCAACAGAAACCTCATAAAGCCTACCCGACGCGAGCTCATCGAGGACAGTGCTCCTCATCACGATCGAAATGCCGAGACCAGCTCGAACTGCATGCTTCACAGCCTCAGTGCTCCCGACATTGAATGAGATTGGGAATTGCTCTGCCGCTTGGCCGAAGGCCTCGCGGAGCACGGATCCGGTACCGGTTCCACGTTCTCCGCCAATGAGGGACTCTTGAAATAACTCTGCCGCTTCAATTGTTTTTCGCGTCCTCCAATTATGCTGTGGGGATACGATTATTACCAGCTTTTCCTTCCGCCAAAGGCGGGCTTGATATCCTTTTCGATCGTCCCACCATTCGGTAAAGGCTAGATCAATCTCCTTCCTCAAGAGCTTTTCGATGATTTCAGGATTTGAGGCAACGGCCACCTCAGGTGGCCGGCCTTGAGCATCCTGTAAACGCTTCAAGTGGACTGGCAAAATATAGGTACCGATGTTAGTACTGGCACCCAACGTAATCCGGCCGCTGTGCAGGCGGTCCAGAGATCTCTTCGTGACGGTCAAAAGGCTGCGTGCGAATGGCAAGAATACGAGCCCTTGCCGAGTCGGCACACACTTGTCCTTCCTCCTCTCGACCAGCCGCACCCCTAGTATATCCTCCAATCGTTTCACATTATGTGAGACAGTCGGTTGGGATATCTGAAGCCGTCGCGACGCCTCGTGAAAGCTGCCAGTTTCGATTACCTCTATGAATGCTGCGACATGCGAAAGGCTAAACATTACTTTCTCTAATCAAGGAATTAGTTGAACCTCGTTAATTGCCGCACGAGGTCTTCGGCCTTGGACAAAATCTATAATGTTGTCAGCAGCCTCGTGCTCGATAGCCAAACGCGACTTCGCCACTGCTGAGCCTATGTGGGGTGTCAAGATCGAATCATGTTCGCGATTGAGGAGACCCCCGTGGACCTTGTCAGGCCGGTCGGGTCTGGCCCAGTCCTCCATCTCATAAACATCAGCGGCGTAGCCTCCCAAGCGCCCCGCCTGCAATGCAGCGACAACAGCCTCTTCATCAACCACGCTTCCGCGTGCAGGATTAATAAGAAGTGCTCCTTTGGGCATTTTGGCGAGTTGTTCAGCGCCGAGGAGATGCTTCGTTTCGGCCGAAAGCGGGAGTGCACACACAAGAAAGGTAGACGACGAGATCAACTGGTCAAATTCAAGAGGCTTTACGTTCAGTCTGATCTCATCGGCTTTGTCCAGGGATTGACGATCCCAGTACGACACAATGGCGCCGAAGGTACTTAGGCGCTGTGCTATAGCTTTTCCGATCGCTCCCATCCCTAAAATGCCGATTGCTGTGCCCTGCAGCCCAAGGCCGTAAAACCGAGGGCGCCAACCTTTGTAATCCCTCCTGACGCTCTTGTCGCCTGGCAGAATGTGCCGCCCAAGAGCAATCATCAGACCGATTGTAAGTTCGGCTGTCGGGTCAGTGAGAAGATCGGACACTATCGTGACGTGGACTCCACGCTGCGTGCAGGCTTCGATGTCGAAGTTATCGAAGCCTTTCAGCGCACATGCCACAAGTTGAAGATCGGGAGCGTGCGCGAGTACAGACGCGTCGATCATGTCCGGCATGAACGCCATCATCGCCTTGGCGTCGCTCAATTCTGCGAGCAGTTTCTCGCGGGGCCATGTATCATCAGTATCGTTGCAAACTAAACGAGCGTGGGGAGATAGCTTTGAGATAATCTCCTCGTGGACGCGATGGGTGATTACTACCTTTGGGAGCATTTAATTTATCCTTCTATTGCAGCTGGCGGCGGAGGAGAGCGCCGACCTGGTCAACGATGGTGACCATCAGAAGGACAACGAGCATGATCGCAAGAACCTCCTGATAATTCATGATCCGGAGGGATGTCATCAACTCGAAACCGATACCACCAGCTCCCACAGTGCCCAGGATTGTCGAGGCGCGGAAGTTGTACTCCCACCGATAGATGGTCACATCGGCCAATTGCGGTAGAACTTGTGGCAAGATCGCCCGCGTCACGATCTGGAACGGCGACGCACCAGCTGCGCGTGCGGCTTCTATAGGCGCATTATCGCAATGCTCGATCGCCTCCGCAAAGAACTTGCCCACCATGCCAACCGAGTGAAGACCAAGAGCCAGCACGCCTGGGAGCGCTCCAAATCCCACTGCCGCCACGAAGACGATGCCCATAATCAGCTCCGGGATCGACCGTAGACCATTCAACAATCCACGCGAGATCATATAGATGACAGCGTTGGGTGCTGTTTTCCCTGAGGCGAAAAAGCCAACTGGAAGTGATATCAGTACCGCGATCGCAGTCCCAGCTATACTCATCGCCAGAGTGTCGATGAGAGGGCTGATCCACTCCAAGCCTCGGTTGAAATCCGGGGGAAACATTTCCGTACCGAGCTGCCAGAGCGCAGGAAACCCAGATCCCAGACGCTCCAGATCAAGAAGACCGGAGTGATAACTGCTAACAATGATCACACACGCAATTGCCAACGCGATCACGCCAGCTCTGGTCCAAGCTTTGTTTTGATGTTGAAGGATAGAGTCGTAGTCGGCCGACGGCTGTGTCATCACATATCCTGGAAGAAAGGACGCAGGCCAGCGCCTGCGTCGAAAGGTGAGAAACTGTCTCGAACGCGCCTTACTGACTCAGGTCCAAGTTCAGCACTTTACCGAGCTCACGGACGACGTCGTAGGCTTTGTCATCGATCGGAGCGAACCCATCGGCTTTGAAGGATGCCAATACCTTTTCGTCTTTAAGGTCGATGAAGGCTTTGGTGATCGCCTCTTTCAACGAAGTGTCAAGATCCGACCGCATGGTCCAGGGGTACTGCGGGAACGGATCGGACTCGGCGAGGGCGATAACTTTCTTAGGATCAATGGTGCCACGAGCGACCATTGAATTGTAGATGGGCAACGAAAGTCCGCCAATCTGAGCATTGCCATTCTGCACTGCAATAGCCACGGCATCATGCGACCCTACGAAGTTCTCGCTATAGTCTTTTCCAGCCTCAACTCCGGCCTTAAGCAGCATAGATTTCGGGATAAGGTGGCTTGAGGTGGAAGCCACGTCCCCAAACGCGACCTTTTTCCCTTTTGCATCTTCAAGGCTTTCGATGCCAGCCTCTGCATTGGCGACAACTACAGCGCGATAGGTAGTTTCGCCATCCTTCATAAGTGCTGCGAAAGGCTCGATATCAGCCTTGGTTTTCGCGAGCGTGTAAGAGAGCGGCCCGAAATAAGCCAACTCAAGCCGGCCGAAACGCATCGCTTCGATCATTGACGAGTAGTCGGTCGTTACGATCAGTTCAATCTCCCGACCGAGTGTCTTCTCAAGATACTCCTCGAGAGGACGATTGTTTTTGATGACAGTGGCGGCGTTCTCGTCCGGTAGCAACGCGACGCGCAATGTCTCTGGATTTGAGCCAGCATGCGCCAACGAACTCCAGCCAAGAACGGCGAGGAATGCGAGGGACAGAAGCTTCTTCATAATGCGGCCTCCATGGCAGCTAAAGGTTGATCATACTCGTAGTTGGACAAATCTTGTGTTGTGGTCGGATTTCTTGGGGCGCTGCGGTAGATCGACGCACACATTTGATCGGTCAGTTCGTCGACAGCGGCGTCCGCAACCACTTCCCCGTCGCGCATAGCAATGACCCGGTCGCCGAACCGGCGAGCTAGATCGATCTGATGAAGGCTGATCACAGCAGTGATGCCGTCGGCTGTGCATATTTCGCGAAGCTGCGACAGGACCTCGACAGCCGTTTCAGGGTCCAGACTTGCAACGGGCTCATCTGCAAGGACCAGTTGGGGCTTCTGGACCAGCGCGCGCGCAATGCCCACCCGTTGCTGCTGACCGCCGGATAGTTGATCCGCCCTGACGAGAGCCTTATCAAGAAGGCCTACGCGTTCAAGGCATTCCAACCCCAGCCTTCGATCCGAACGCGGCATAGGGAACAACGTACGCCAGCCAGAGTGGTAGCCCAGGCGGCCCGTCATGACGTTGTCGAGCGCGCTCAAGCGCCCTATGAGTTGGTGCTGCTGGAATATCATCCCAGTTCGCCTTCGGTGAATGCGAAGCTTAGTTTCCGCATCCAGAGCACCAATATCGTTAGAAGTGATCGAACCAGACGTCGGCGCAACCAAGCCGTTGAGTGTCCGGATGAGGGTAGATTTGCCTGCGCCGGATCTACCGAGGAGCACGACGAACTGACCCTGGTTGAACGTCAATGTCGTTGTCTTCAAAGCTTGGGTGCCGTTGGCATAGGTCACGGCAACTCCGTTCAGAGCCAGCATCACAATAATCCTGATCGTTAGTGGTGCATCGATTGAATATTTGCATCACTATGGGCGACATATGACGTCCGTTTATCAGGCTCGTGAAACTTCAATGACAGCACTTAAACTCAGCTCTACCTCCTCGCGTAGCTGCGATGGAGAAATTTCACCCAGAGCCGCCTGATCATGACGGCCCGGTCCCAATTCTACACCACCTTGACGGATGCTATCCCATATTCGGCCAGATAAACCGGCCCTTCTCCAGCCGCCGGGTAAAAAGGCAGGCGCCCAGACCATCATGCCAGATGATCTTCAAAATATCCGATCTGCGGCCCCTGAAGACGAAGAGATGCCCTGACAACGGATCATGCTGCAGAACCTCCTGCACCCGAAGCGCCAAGGAGGGAAAGCCACAGCGCATGTCCGTATATCCGCGCCTTCCTGGCGGGCACCCTTGATCCCGAATATTCCCGTCAGCTGACCGAGCAACTACGACAGGCAGGCGTCCCGGTTTGACCATGCCGTCGCTGGCAATTAATCTGAGCACGTGGCGGATGTTTGCAAGCAGACCCGGATGTTTGCGAGCACATTGGCAAAGAGCGTGAGCACGACGCCCGCTCCATTGTCAGATAATTCGAGCAGAAAATGCCGATGTTTGCGAGCAGAGGCGCTTATGTTGGCAAGCCGCTACAGCTACGGGTTCGCCCGGTTTGCCTTCGGATTGCTCTTGCCTCAGATCGGCGCGGATCTTGCGCTTGGTCCGGAATTGCGCGGCGCAATCGCGGGTAGTGCCTTCGCCACCTATTGTGTCACTATCATCGCCTCCGCCTATCTTACCGAAAGGGTCGGAGCCACGGTGGTCGCAACCATAGCCGCGATAGTCGCGGCCATTGGCATGGCGGGCATTGCGCTGGCACCGTCTGCGCTAATTCTGGCTATTTCCGTGATGGTGGCCGGCGCCAGCACCGGGCTGGCGTCGCCGCCGATGGCCGCGGTCGTGGCGGCGGCTGTCCCGCCGTCCGGCCAGGATGGGACGAACACAACAATCAATGCCGGGGCAAGCGTCGGCGTGGCCCTCTCGGGTCCCATCGCTCTTGCTATGGCGGAACAATGGCGACTAGGCTTTGCCATCTTTGCAGCCATGGCGGCGATCTTGGCAGTTATCACCGCAGCTTTGTTACCGAATGCTCAGACTGGTAAGAGAGTTGCCGGAGCGCCGGTCACGTCCACATCTTTGCTGCGCCTGATCGCTGCAACGTTTTTGATGGGCGCGGCGAGTACGGCGGTTTGGTCATTCGGCGGCGAGGTCGTGTCGCGGCAACCAGCTTGGGAACCGGCGGGCGTCAGCCTCCTATGGAGTTGCATCGGTCTCGGCGGGATAACGGGCATATGGGCGGGTGGCTGCATCGCGCGTTTCGGACTGGTGCCTGTCCACTGGACATTTCTAGTCCTGATGTAGACAGCCATCCTGAGCTTTGGTTCCGGGGCTGGGACGCCTGCTATGGTACTCCTCGGCGGGGCAGTGTTCGGAGCGGCCTACGTGATGCTCACCGGCGTCTATCTTGTCTGGGGAGTGCGGACCTTGGCCGACCGCCCCGCTACAGGTTTAATGATCGCCTTCCTGACGATTGCCATCGGCCAGACGGTCGGTGCCCCTCTGTTCGGGCTGCTTCTGGGCAGCTTTGGCGCCATGCCATCGGTGGCGACCTTCGCGGCCTTCGCGCTCGCCGCCGGATGCGCCCCAGAGAATACCGCGAAGTCCGGGATCTGATCTCGCAACAGCTGGTTTTGATCGGCCTCAATAGGCGCTCTGGATCGTTGTCCTGTCGCAAGCAAACCGACCCATTTCAGTTGATGGCCAGAAGCGGCCCAGACCTGCATCGAACCTGCTGTCAATTTTATGGGACAACGTGTCGTACTAAAATCACTTCCTACCAGCAACTATCGCGGACTTTCTCGTACAGTTGCGTAACTGCGAATTGCTAGCGCTCGATGGTCGTTGTATCTGCGACCCGTTGGACCAGTCGGGCGTCGAGCGTTTCGAACTTGTTAGCGACATCAAGCTCGTAGACCCCCGGACCGATGCCGGAAGCGACCCTCCCGTCTGAGCTCTGCGGGAGGCGGCCATAGATAGAGGCAAAGGCCGCGAACCCATCGTGGCCCGCTCCCGCCCGCGTGGCCAGATTGGTTATATCGATCACGCGGAGGTTTGAATTCCGCGCCTCGATGAGAACTCGGGGGTCATCGATATTGGCTGCGCCGGCACGGAATTGCCCACCGGCGATAAACCTGGATATCGACAGCGCCTGATCCTTCTTGGAAACCAGAACGGTGACGGGTGAACGTAGCCGGCCAACGACCCGAAGTTGTTGAAGAAAAACGTCCGCATCTATATCTGGCGCAGCCAGCGTGAGGTCGATGAGCTTGCCGAGGGTGCGTTCGTCTTTGGCGATCCGGATTTGCCGGACAGACTCCATTGTCAGCCAAGCCCCCATGCTGTGAGCGTAAAGTTTCATCCCCCGGATATGGCAATCGCCAGCGACCCGCTGGACCACCCGCGCAAGCGCATCGCGCGAGAAGGTCACCGCATCTTTGTCTGCAAGATAACCGGTGATCGCTGCCTTCGAAGGCCACGCGAACAACACAGCCGATTGCGCCACATGGACGTCGGCGGTGAGTTGCGCCGTGCGGAAGAGCGATTCCGGAAAGTTGTTGTTGAAGCCGTGGACAAAGATGGCGACGTCTCGTCCGAGCCCTTCTCCGCGGGCGGCCGTGGCCCCGACTTCAGCAAAGAACCGCCTTTCATCGAGGCGCTCGGACGAAACAATCGCGAAGTGCCGGGTCGGGTCCGGCACATCCTTCGGCCATTCGATCTCGGTCGGTCGGTGGGTCGGCGGAATGGACACGACATAGCGAACGTAGGTAGTCGCGGTCGTAATCCGGTCGGTCAGAAAGGTCGGTGCGCTCGGGTCGGTTGCCCGCGTACTCGCCACGAAGATGGTAACCTGCTTCGCACCGTCGACGGCAGCCACCGGAGTGAGGACGGATGAGCCAGGCCGCGAGACGCAGGCGCATAATGCAAGTGCCAGCGCCATGACCATTATGACCGCCATGTATCGCCCTGATTGCTGTCGCCGCCTGATCGTCATCCTCTCCGCTCCTCATCACACGGATCAGCTTGCTTCCGGTCCCCGATCTAAGACTGATCTGGCCACACAGCCCCAAGTAATAATTGAAAGAATTTAGCGGCTTCGCCGAAGAAGTGACTTCAGATCATCGCGGAACGCCATTTTCAATCTCTCTGCTGGGGTGATCGGTATGTCGTGCGAAGTGCATCAACCCCGTGCTTTAGCCCCCTTCTACCGTTCTATCGGGCGCCCCTCTAGTCTCGCCGCGCGCAAAACTATGTCCTGCAACGAGGAACGCGCGAGAGAGTATCGAAGATTTGCAAAGCCTCGTTTAGATCGCGAATACCGGAGCCCGATCATACTATTGTCACTTGGCTGGATAAGGCTCGATGTCCGCCGACCAATAGTGTTTAGCAATATTCTGGCTGTTACGAATAACGTAGTAGGCGATGTCCGGATCGCCTCCTTGAAGAGTGTCCGGATCTGCACCACACATCAAACAATACATTTGCTGATGAACGACGCCTGCAAAATATTGCAGAACCGGCGTGGCACCCTCCTGGCCGATCGCTCGCAGGTCATGGGCGGCCTGTTCGATCGCCTTTTCCAAAGCATCCGAAACGGTAGCAGCCAACATCCTGTCCACACGGCTGATGACGACAGCGATTCGGCGCTCAGCCGGGGTAAAATCAGGTCCAATATCTGTCATTGTTCACCTCACATATTGTCAGTGTACGTCAAATGCTCTGCCACAGCGCCTACTCTGGCGGGGTGCTGAGAATCGACGGATAGCTTTTGCCGTCTGCGTAAACTTGCGGTCGTTGATGTGCCAAGCGAGTGCCTCTTGCCGCTGTTCACTCCCATCCTTGGAAACACCCTCATGACGTTCCTTTCCATCCGAAGTGCTGCACCGCTACACCGCCCCCTGGTCGTTTACCTTCCGGGCAACGGCCCGAGAGGGCTCCCAACTCTTCGAGTAACCTTTCACACGGTTGGTATCTTTGCCGTCATAGGTTGGGTAGTCCCGCCATTTGCAATACTCCGTCATCAAAGGCGGAACGCTGCCCGGCTGCTTGCAACGGGAAACACCACGCCCTTCGATCATTCGGTCCAACGCACCAAAACGGATAATCTGGTCAGCCGGAGGCTTGCAGCAGCAGTGAAAGTCGCCGCGATACAGGCACCGGAAAGTGGCAAGGCCGATAACGTGCGGGGTCGAACATTGATGCCGTGACCGATCACTAACTCTGCCGGGCAGGTCTGATCGAAGAAGAACGGTCTCGCCATTTGTCGCCTCGGCGCCGGTAAAACTGTCAGTCGCTATCTTGTTCCCGCCGTCTACGCATGATAGCAGCGAGGATATGGACAGACTTTTTGCCAACGCCACGATGATGATGCTGCGCTCCTAGCGTGGCGGATTTTGTGCGCTTTTTATGCACCTTAGACCGCCCTTGAGGCGGTTTTTCATTGGTCGATCCGCCTTGAGGGATATTCAACCTCCACAAGGATATCCCAATGAACAACACGACGACTTACATCACAACGTCGATTCCATATGTCAATGCCGCACCACATGTGGGTTTTGCGCTCGAACTCGTGCAGGCCGACGCTTATGCTCGCCATTCCCGACTTCTCGGCAACGACGTCAGGTTTCAGTGCGGGACGGATGATAACAGCCTGAAAAATGTCCGTGCCGCGGAAGCGGCGGGACGCCCCGTGGCCGACTTCGTCGGCGAAAATGCAGACCGCTTCGAAGAGCTTGGCAAGCGCCTCCACATCTCAAACGATGCGTTTGTCCGCACATCCGCTGATTCAGGACATGCCGCCTGCGTTCATTCGCTCTGGGATGCATGTGCGAAGAATGGCGATCTTTATCGAAAGAGCTATGAGGGCTTTTATTGCGTGGGCTGTGAGCAGTTCTACGACCTACCAGATCTTGATGACGGCCGATGCCCGGAGCACGGTATCCCGCTTGAAGTCATCAAGGAAGAAAACTGGTTTTTCCGCCTCTCCCGATATGGCTCCCGTATCCTCCGTCTGATCGAGACAGAGGAGCTTCAGGTCGTGCCGGCTCACCGGCGGAACGAGATACTTGCCTTGCTTCGGCGGGGACTCGAGGACATCAGTGTGTCGCGCAGTGCCGAAAGAGCGCGCGGCTGGGGAGTGCCCGTGCCCGGCAGCGACGAAGTTATCTATGTCTGGTTCGATGCCTTGGCAAACTACCTGACAGGGCTCGGCTACGGTTCCGACGAGGTGCTGTTCAGCCAATATTGGGCGCGCCAGGGCGAGCGCATTCACTTCGTCGGAAAGGGGATATCCAAGTTCCATGCGGTCTACTGGCCGGCGATACTCCTTTCCGCTGGCCTACCGCTGCCATCGTCGATCTACGTTCATGGCTACCTGACCGCCAACGGGCGGAAGATCGGGAAATCGACCGGCAACGGCATCGATCCCGATGGCCTCGTTCAAAACTACCGGACTCCCGACGCACTTCGTTATTACCTGCTCCGCCATATCCGTTCGGCCGATGATGGGGATTTCTCCGAGGAACGGCTCGAGGCCGCGTGGTCGGGAGAACTCGGCGGGCAGCTTGGAAATCTCCTCAATCGGGTTCTCACATTACTGTCTTCGTCCTTCTCCGGTGTAACGCCAACCGTTCCCGACAGTGCCCTTGTTCGCGAAGCAGCACGTCTTCCCGAAAAAATCCTGGACGCCTTCGATAACTACGAACTTCACGTCGGCTTGGCAGAAATCTTTTCCTATCTCGGGTCCGCGAACAGGGAGTTTACGCGGAAAGCGCCCTGGTCTGATGCGAAGGCCTTGCTCGGCGATCTCAACCATTCGGAACGGCAAAGAATTTCGGATCGTCTTGGTGCGACACTGGCGGAGCAGGTCCATGGGCTCGTCATCGTCGCTCGCTGCTTGCTCCCGTTTCTGCCGGAATCAGCTTCAAGGCTCCACGCGAAGCTGGGGATATTGTGCCCGGCAAGGTATGACGCTCCACTCGTTGTCAGCGGAGTGAAGACATCTTCTGGAGGGATCCTCTTTCCGCGGCAGACGGTGGTGCGAGCGACGTCGTGATCCAACGGTGGTGTTTCCGGCAGATCTCCGCACCATACGGGACCACTATGCTATATCTCTGCTGGAGCGGTTTTGTCGTCTTCGCTTCAGTCGGCCCTCATGGCGTTAAAATACCTTCGGCAGCCGACTTCCCCTCGCTAACGGACGGCGTTCCAAATCGTTCGATAAGCATCTCGGTGAGAATTCGCACTTTTCGAGAGGGATATTGGCCCGGCGGCCTCACCACGAAGATGCCGGCCGGCGGAATTGGATGACGCGCCATGATTGGCACCAGCGCGCCCGAACGAATATGATCCGCGACCAACGGCTCTGGCAGATAGGCGACCCCGACACCGTCCAGAGCGGCCGCTACCAGTGACATTGCG
This sequence comes from Ochrobactrum sp. AP1BH01-1, assembly GCF_018066705.1. Classification (NCBI taxonomy): domain Bacteria; kingdom Pseudomonadati; phylum Pseudomonadota; class Alphaproteobacteria; order Hyphomicrobiales; family Brucellaceae; genus Ochrobactrum; species Ochrobactrum sp. AP1BH01-1. Next base: position 1,045,728 of record NZ_JAGPOU010000001.1, read on the forward strand.
TTATCAGCGATGAAGCGTCCTTGGGGCCGCACTGTGACGATCTCGACTCCATCCATGAATTGCCACTTCTCGGCATCCCGCATAACGGTCTGATGCTTCACAATCTCGTCGGGTGTCTCTGGAGCACCGTGAGCCTCGATATAGGCAGGACTTGCAACCAGCTTGCCAAAGATCGGTCCGATCCGTCTTGCGACGAGGTTCGAATCCGACAGATGCCCCAGCCGGATTGCGCAATCAAACCCTTCTCCCACGAGATCCACGAAGCGATCAGTAAAGGAAGAGAGGATTTGTAGCTGCGGGTGTTGGCTCGCCATCCGCGAAAGGACGGGAGCAAAACAGGTCGGACCAAATGATAATGGGGCGGCTACACGCATGCGGCCTCGAAGCTTACCAGCGGGCAGGATTGTTTCGCGCACCAAGTCCAATTCGGCGGAGGTCCTGGCTGCGTAATCGCGGAATGTAGCTCCTGCTTCAGTGAGCGCTATACCACGGGTCGTCCTTGCAAATAGCTGTGCGCCGAGTTCGGCCTCAAGCCTGTTGATCCGCCGGCTGACCATTGACTTGGAGATGCCCAGTCGTAGCGCTGCCGACGATAATCCGCCCGCATCGGCAACTTCGACGAATATCCTTAAATCCTCAATTTCCACAAAGCGTTCCTTATTTTGCGACACGGCTTCACGCGACCGGGGGCTACCAAGGCGAAGAAGAGAATGACAACGTCGGCGCCGGTGAATCTTCCAGGAAGGCATCTTCGCAACGTACCGCACCAACCGTGAACATAGGATCGATTCTATAATCTTTCATAGCCGCTTCAACTCGTTTCTCCGTCCATCGCATACCGTGCCAGCGACGGACGGCGGCGACCACTCAAGAAAAACAACGCAGGATGTGTCCATGTGCCTAAGGTCGAAAGGCGAGCAGAGGATTGACCGACAGAGATACGCCATTTCGCGTTTTTCAATAACGCTTGGCCTTCGGTCCGTATCCAGGGCACGATTACCGTTGCTCTCTCTTGCTGCCCTCGCCTTCGCTCAATGGGACTCCCCGCCCGCCATGGCAGATGATTCTGGCCTGAAGCAGGAGAGGCCCTCCATAAAAGCCGACAGGTCGCGAGAGGACTGGTCGCTTCTCGCAGATCCGAAACTGCGGACTGAGCCGCTGGACAGTCTCAAATACATTCCATTGTTTTCTTCCAATCCCGACAGCTACATCTCGCTTGGGCTCAATCTGCGCGAAATCTTCGAAGTCAGTGATGCGCCGGCATTCGGAACCGTGCGTGCGAATCCCAGAGACTCCTACTGGTTGCAGCGCGCGCAATTCCATATCGATGTTCACCTGAATGAAAACTGGCAATTGTTCACACAGTTCGAGGATGTTCGTGCGTTCAACAAGACGGTAGTCGGTCCCAATGACGCGAACCGATTTGACCTTCGTCAAGCCTTCATCGGTTATACGCAGGAGACCGACGCGGGAACATTCAGGGCAAGGGTTGGCCGTCAGGACTTTGCGTTCGACCTGGAGCGGTTCGTTTCGACGCGCGATGGGCCGAATGTCCGTCAGTCGTTCGATGCGGTCTGGGCCGGGTGGGAGACGGATGCATGGCGCTTCTATGGACTTGTCAGCAGACCTGTCCAGTATCGCGATGAGCGCCCTTTCGATGATCGATCGAGTGGCGATGCAATGTTCAGCGGAGCTCGTGTGGAATGGCAGCTGTCGCCGGATATCGAGGCCTCCGCGTATTATGCACTTTATCAGCGCAAGGACGCCACCTTTCTCACCGCGTCGGGTGAGGAGGACAGGCATATCTTCAATATCCGGACGGCCGGCAAATATGCCGGTTTCGACTGGGACGCGGAAGCGATAGGACAGGTCGGCAAGGTCGGCTCGGCTGATATTCTAGCCTGGGCCGTAGGCGCGAGGACCGGATACACGTTCGAGGATATCACCTGGTCGCCGCGAATCGGTCTGCAGTTCGACGTGGCGTCGGGCGATGGCGATGCGGGCGACGACACGCTCGGCACTTTCAATCCGCTGTTTCCGAACGGCTTTTATTTCTCGCTCGGCGGTCATACCGGATACGCCAACCTCGTCCACATCAAACCATCGGTCACCGTTCAGCCGACAGAAGACCTGACCTTGATGGCCGGGGTCGGACTGCTCTGGCGACAAACGACTGATGACGCCGTCTACACCCTGCCAAGCATTCCCGTGTCCGGCACGGCGGGTCAGGGATCGGGACGGACAGGAGCCTATTTGCAGGTCAGAGCGGACTACCGCTTCACTCCCGTTCTCACGGGATCGCTGGAGGCCGTCCATTATCAAGTCGGCTCGGCGCTTCGCGACGCCGGAGGCAGTGACAGCAACTATGTTCGAGCGGAATTGAAATACTCATGGTAGCGAACGCACAACCCTACGCACCAACGCCGCCTTTCGCCGTGCCGAACACAGAGGGACGATGGATCGGTCGTCTGATATGCAAGACGCGGTGCTGCACGATGAGGAAAGCCGGGTAGGCATTCTGGGGCCGATATCGCAGCACCCATTCTCAGGACGCCGGTTGAAACAACTCGACCAGCATCCTCTCATTGTCTCGGATGTAAGCGAAACGATCGCCGGAATTGTTGGGAACGGAGGATGGCGGTATAACGATTTCAACACCCTTAGCCGCCAGCGCGGCTATGGTCTCTTCCAGTTCATCGACATTGAGCGCGAAATGGTTGACGCCACCGCGTTTCAGGAGTGTTTCGATGTCTTCGCGCTCGCTTGCCATCGGCGTAGCACCTTCGACTTGAAAGATTTCGAGCCGAGCTTGGCCGCGGACGAGCATGGCCACCTGCGCGCCAGGCAAGGTGAAACTGTACTGGTGCTCGAATCCAAGCTTATCACGATACCAATCAAGGCTAGCCCGCAGGTCATTGACGACAACACCGACATGATGAAGGCTATGGACGAAATCTACCATGTGATTTCCTGAGTTTTATTTTTATCGCTCCGGATTTGGTTCGAGATACCACGGCTGTTATAGCTGCGGCTGTAAGTGCCCTCCCGGAAATGGCCGCCTTCATTAGAATTTCATGGCGTGGAGGTTAGTACTGCATCGGCTAGCAGCATAGTCTCCCCGAATGCGAAACGTTGTTGCAAAACGTGGAACGGCAGGCCGATCAAGGATGTCATGGCAGCTCTAACGCGCGGCCTCGGTTAGCCGCTCGCTCAGGCGCCGGGCGAAAAGGCTTCGTCCATCTCCTTGACCAAAGTGTCACTTAGTGCCAAATATTCTATTGTCACTAAGTGCCAGAAGGATATCGGATTTTGGCGAAGATCGAGAAGGGGCGACTTGAGGTCGCGCGTCACGCGGCCGATCTGTTCTGGAAAAACGGTGTCGAGAAGACAAGTGGCGATGCGATTGCCGCCGAATCGGGGCTCTCCAAGCGAACGGTCTGGCGCTATTTCCGCTCGAAGGAAGCCTGCATCGAGCCGCTTTTCATGGTTACGAGCCTGCGCTTCATCGAATTGTTGCGCACCTGGCCGCGGGAGTTCTCGATCGAGGTCTACCTGCGCGATACGCTGGGCTCGATGCTGAAGACAGAGCAGGAGATCCGCGACGGCGTAGCCGTGGCGCGCCTGATCTCCCGCCTGAAAACCGAACCGGCGATCCGCACCGCCTATCTGATGGCGAGCGCGCAAGCAGAAGACGAGTTCGTCGCGATCGTTGCCGAGCGCGCCGGGCGCACGTCCGAGGATTTCGACGTCAAGCTCTGCGCTGCGGCCGCAATGGCCGCCGTGCGCGTTGTCGATGAAGACATATGCACCGCCACGTTCACCCATGGCCGCTACTTCGAACACCATGAAGTCTGCGACCGGTTGGCCGCTGCCATTCGCGCAGCAAGCACCCTGCCGATCTGCGATCCGGTCGCTCGCTAAACCGGTCGGCCAGTCCCTTCGCTCCATAAGGAACCAAAATGATCTATCCCGAAACCCGACGCACCGACACGATGGAAGAGCATTTTGGCACCACGATTGCCGATCCATACCGGTGGCTGGAAGCCGATGCGCGCAGTCACCCCGAGGTCGCGGATTGGATGCAGGCGCAAGACGAACTGGCACGAACACATCTGGCCGGGCTGCCGGGCCGGGAAGCCTTCCGGCAGCGGCTGGCGGCGCTCTTCGAGCATGCCCGCCTGACCGCCCCGATCAAGCGTGGAGAGCGCTATTTCTTCACCCGCAATCCCGGCCTCGATGACCAGGCGGTTCTCGTCATGCGCGAAGGGGCGGACGGCCCGGAACATGTCCTCGTGGATCCCAACACGTGGGCCGAGGATGGCGCGGCGGCCCTGGCGGAATGGGCCGTCAGCGAAGACGGACGTCATGTTGCCTTTGCCCGCCAGGAGGGCGGCACCGACTGGCGTACGATCCGGGTTCTCGATGTAGAGAGTGGAAACATCCTTGTCGACGAAATCGCATGGGCGCGCTTCACCGCCATCGCCTGGGCACATGACGGATCCGGGTTCTTCTACTCCCGTTTTCCAGAGCCGCCTGCGGCGAACGGATTCGAAGCGCCGGTCACCGGGCACGCCATTTATTTCCACACACTCGGCACGGCGCAGGCTGACGACCGGCTCGTTCACGCGGCTGCGGAAGGTCAGCTCCTCATACAGACGGTCAGCGTGACAGCGGACGGGCGTTATGTCGTGATCTATTCGACTCCCGGCGCGGGCAGCAACACACTGTCGATCATTGACCTACGCGACCCGACGTGGACGCCGCGCCCTGTCATCGAGACCCAGGGGCATAACTGGTTCGTGGCCGGAAATCAGGGGAACAGGTTCTTCGTGGTGACGGACCAAGGGGCGGAGCGCGGCAGGATCGTCACTTTCGACCTCGCTGAGGTCGAACTGCGCATCGTCGATCTCGTCCAAGAGCGAGACGACGCCACGCTGAACGATGCATCCCTCCTCGGCGGGAAGCTTCTCGTCACCTATCTCGTCCATGCCAAGACCGAGATCCGCCGTTATATGCCCGACGGCACGCCCGATGGGACGGTCGAGCTTCCGGGCATCGGCAGTGCGGGCGGTTTTCACGGACGTCCGGACGACGACGACGCCTTCTTCGTCTTCACCGGTTACGACGCTCCAATGACGATCTACCGCTACGATGTCACCAACCGACAGCTCGAAGTCTGGGCCCAACCGGAGGTCGCGATCGATCTCGGCCGCATGACCGTCGAACAGCACTTCTATCAATCGAAAGACGGCACACGCATTCCGATGTTCGTTGTGCGCCGGGCAGACGTTCAGGCGCCGGTACCGACAATCCTTTACGGTTATGGCGGCTACGGCATCAGCATGATCCCTTATTATTCGCCGCCCGTCCTCGCATGGGTGGAAGCGGGCGGCGCCTACGCCGTCGCCAATCTGCGCGGCGGCGGGGAATACGGCAAAGCATGGCACGACGCTGGGCGGCTCGCGAACAAGCAGAACGTCTTCAACGACTTCATCGCCGCCGCCGAATATCTGAAGAGCAAAGGCATCGCCGCTGCCGAGAGCCTCGCAATCCAAGGCGAATCCAATGGCGGCCTATTGGTCGCGGCCGTGACCAACCAGCGACCGGACCTTTTCGCCGCGGTCCTTCCAGGTGTCGGCGTCATGGACATGCTGCGCTTCGCCCGTTTCACAGGCGGACAGTTCTGGATCGGGGACTACGGCGATCCACGGAAGGAAGCCGACTTCCGCAACCTCCTGTCCTATTCGCCCTATCACACGATCCGCTCGGACACACCCTATCCGGCGATCCTGGTCACGACGGCTGATACCGACGACCGCGTCGTGCCGGCCCACAGCTTCAAATATGTTGCGGCACTTCAGGCCGCGAACCTCGGCGACAAGCCGCGGATCCTGCGGGTCGACAAGCGGGCCGGCCACGGTGCCGGGAAACCCACCAACAAGGCAATCGACGAGATCGCCGACCTTTGGGCGTTCGTCGCCCACTGGACCGGCCTCGACGCTACGACGAGGGATTGACCGCTTGGCCGACAATCCATCATCGTCAGCGAGGCGGTTATCGAACAGGCGCTCTCCAGATAGCCGACAGGTGCCACCAAGGGCCGGACCGTAGGCCCGAGCCTGCATCAAGGTAAGATTGCAACCCCAGCAATCTGGCCTTTCACGAACGCAAACGCCGGAACCCGTCGAGGTCGAGGCGTTTTAGCGACTGTCCGTCGACAGGCCGTAGGCAAACCAGAAAAGAAAGAAGACTATATGCGGGTTTTCAACATCACGATTGCAGGTTTCGGAGGCGTGGGACGTGCCACGGCGAAGCTGCTTCTGTCTCGGCGCGAGCGCTATCGGAAGGTCTACGGAGCCGATGTTCGCCTGGTCGCCGTCTGCGGATCGCGATCCGGTCTATCCGACCCCGGCGGTCTGGAAGCTGAGCGGCTGGATACGCTTGCGGCAGGGCTTTCTGGACCGGACTTCGTGGCGGCAAGCGGCGCCGACATTCTGATCGAGGCGGGACCAAGTGATTTCCGCACCGGCGGCCCGGGACTGGCCTATATCCGCTCGGCTCTCGCCGCCGGGCACGACACGATCGTCATATCGAAGGGTGCGCTGGTCCATAGCGGAAAACAGTTGCGTGAGCTCGCAACAGGCTCGGGTGCGATGCTGAAGCTCAGCGGCGCAGCAGCCGCCGCCCTGCCGACGATCGATCTCGTCGATTACAGCCTGAAGGGCTGCGAAGTGCTCAAAATCGAGGGTATCCTGAACGCCACGACCAATTTCCTGCTCGACGCTATGACGACGAAAGGCCTCGGCTTCGATGCGGCCCTGCAGGAGGCGCAGAAAGGCGGTTTCGCCGAAGCCGATCCGCGCAACGACACCGAAGGCTGGGATACCGCCTGCAAGCTCTTGATCCTCGCCAATTTCGGGCTCGGCGCCGACCTAACGATGGACGAGCTTGCCGTCGAAGGCCTCCAGTCGGTCACCGGAGATCGTATCGAAGCGTGGCGAGCGGAAGGTGTGGTTCCGAAGCTCGTCGGCAGCCTGACGTGCATTGACGGCAAATTCCGCGCCGCGGTCGGAATCAGGACCTATCCGCTTTCAGACCCACTTGCGAATGTTCGGGGAAAGGACAAGGCAATCCGTATCACCACCGACGCGATGGGCGATACGATCGCGATCGGATCCGGCAAGGAGCCCCTCGCCACCGCAGCAGCTGCGCTGAAAGATCTCGAGCACATTCTGTCTGCGAGGGTAGCCGTTCCGGTATCGATTTCGGAGCCCTCGTCATGACTGAACTTCCAAGGGATGTAACGCCATCCGCTCGCGAGATCATCGAGGCGCTCGGCCTCAAGCCGCACCCGGAAGGCGGCTGGTACGCCGAGACTTTCCGCGACGAGTCGGCGGCCCCTCGTGGCCATTCTACCGCAATCTACTACCTGCTCGAAGCCGGACAGCGCTCGCACTGGCACCGCGTCAAGGACGCGACGGAGATCTGGCATTTCCATGCCGGTGACGCGCTGGCTCTCACCCTTTCGCCCGATGGGCGCGACATGATCCCTCATCGCCTCGGCGCTAACCTTACCGCCGGCGAACGGCCGCAGCTCGTCGTTCCCGCGGGATGGTGGCAGACGGCGGAACCCCTCGGGGCTTGGACCCTAGTCGGATGCACCGTCGCGCCGGGCTTCTTGTTCGAACAGTTCGAAATGGCACCACAGGGATGGACACCCCGGCGAGATGTTTAGGTAACACCAAGCTTGGCGTCACAAACCCGCCTGGAAGGCGGGTTCATTTACGACTTGAGCGTCTTGTTTGTATCAATCCGGCTGACGGACTTTCAATTCGGTCTATTGCTCGGCGAACGCCCACTGCTCAGCGAACTCCTTGATGGCCTTGTTCGTCGGTTTGCCGCCCCGCGACCGGTACGGGTCTCGACACGCAACAGATGCTGGCGATCACCGATGTCTGTGGCCAGCAGCGCAGCGACAAACGCCCGCCTTTGCGAGATGCCGCTGGCGGATTTGAGCAAAAGAACATCCGGATCACCCAAAGGCAAATCGGCAATGCGTTGAGCGCCGCGCCTGAGATCATCATAACCGTCCAGTACACGTTGAGGCATGGCGCTTCTACGGGCTGGTCAGCCGACCTGTTAAGTATCGCGATGACCACCGTTCGATGATCCACGGTCATCTGATGCGGAAGCATGCACCCATCTTAGCTTGCTTTTTCCGGACGGCAATTTAGGCTCCGATCATCCAAGGTGGAGGCGAGGGTTCGCCCCCTTAGCCCAAGGAAGACCGGGCGCAGTCAGGCTATCGCGCCCCCATCGGCGGTCAGAATGGCACCCGTAATCAGGCTCGCAGCAGGACTTGCGAGAAAGACCACAGCGTTCGCGATTTCGCGTGGCTCGCCGAAACGCCCCAGCGACGTGAGGCTCCGCTGGAAGTCGGCGGCCGCGCCGTCCGCCGGATTTGCATCGGTATTCACCGATCCGGGCTGCACCAGGTTTACGGTAATGCCGTTCGGACCAAGTTCGCGCGACAGCCCGCGGGTGAAAGAGGTGAGTGCTGCCTTGGACATCGCATAAGCCGTTACGCCCGGGAATGGAACCCGCTCACCGAGACCCGATCCGATGGAGATGATACGCCCGCCGGCGGAAAGATGCGGAATGACAGCCTTCGCGAACAGCACTGGCGCTCGCACGTTGACGTCCATCAAGGTTTGATAGTCGGCTACATCGAGGTCAACGATCATTCCGGAGTGGCCGATCGCCGCGCTGTTGACGAGGATATCGAGACCACCAAGCGCCGTGATGGCATCGCTGGCTGCACGCGTGATCGCCTCAGGATTGGCACTATCGGCTTGAATAACAACCGCGCGACGCCCCGCATCTTCAATGGACTTGGCCACCGTGGCAGCTTTTTCAGCCGAGCGCTGGTACGTAAACGCCACGTCAGCGCCGTTCTCGGCGAGAGCCAATGCGATCGCGGCACCGATGCCTCGCGACCCTCCGGTTACCAATGCACGTTTCCCGTTCAGATCAATCATGTGTTCTTCCTTTTCTACGTAGTCGACCCAGGCCGCGATGGTTCTTACAAGATGCGAAAGACGCTCGACCGCCTGTCCCGCTAACTTAATGTTCTCCGTTAACGACGCTTAGTCTCAAGACCTGCTGAACTGTGTTGCAAGATGCGGAACGTCCGGCGACGCCTTGGCGTCAAACCCGCAGCGCACGGAGCAGACCTTCGAGGTTTCGCTCACCGTCCCTGGTCTGTGCTCCTGCCTTAAGCCCGCCTCGAATGAGTTTTTCGGCCGCCGGGCGCGCGAACAATCCCGCCCAGGCGTCGTGCTCGCGACTAAAGCCCTCCCGCAAGTCTGCGGGTGGCACCGCCTTTTTGGCGGCGGCGATGACGCCTTCTGGTAAAGCGGCGATGTTGCCTGCCAACCGGTCGACGAAGCTATCGAGTTCCGAGGCCCGCAGCGCCCGGTTGATCCAGCCATAGCATTCCGCCGTCGCCGCATCGATAAGATCGGCGCCGAGGATCACTTCGAGAGCCCGGCCGCGTGTCATCCGGCTGGACAGATATTGCATGGCCCCGCCGCCGGGCGTGATGCCCATCAACGCCTCGCATTGGGCAAGCCCTGCCCGCCCCTCTGCTGCGAACGCCATGTCGGCCGCTGCGACGAACTCCGCGCCGCCGCCGCGCGCCAGCCCGGCGAGCTTGACGATTGTCACCTGCGGCTGCTCCCGCAGCAGCTCACCGAATGCCTGGAACGGGTTGAGGCCTTCCGGAGCCTCGCGGGCAATCTCATCGAAGGCATGCGGCTCGTCGATCAAAGTCATGTCGACATGAGCAATGAAGAATTCCGGGTCCGCGCTCTGGAAAACCAGCACGCGCGTGTCGGGATCATCGCGAACGGAGAGAAGAAAACGGCGTATCTCACTCATCAAGGGGACATCGAGAACGTTGACCGGAGGATTGTCGATGGTGATCGTTGCGATGCCTTCCGATTTGGAAATTCGAAGCCGGCTGAAATCTGTGTCTGTCATATGTAAAGTCTCTGTTCTTCGTGAAACTCTGGTGCCGGTGTTTTGCACCATTGACCATAAAGTATTCATCGGATACCTAGCGTCAATTACGCACCTGAAGCATCCCAGGGATGCCGGAGGATACCGATGGATGAACCAACAAGTGAAAATGACCCGGTTTACCGTGCCGACTGCCCGAGCCGGGTGATCCTCGACCAGATAGCCGACAAGTGGTCGATGATGGTGCTGGCGGTGCTCAGCAAGCCCCGTCGCTTCAATGCGATCAAACGCCGCCTCGATGGCGTCACCCAGCGCGTGTTGACGCAGACGCTGCGCAAACTGGAACGCAACGGGATGGTGACGCGCAGGGTTCTGGACGGGCGCGTGCTCGGCGTCGAATATGCGCTGACACCGCTCGGCCGATCGCTGCAAGGACCGTTCTCGATCCTGTTCGACTGGACCGTCGAGAACATCGACGTGATCCAGGACTGTCAGCGCAGCTATGACGCGCGCGAAGATCAGGCAACAGTCTGAACCGAGGACAGCGCGAACAGGACGCTCATCTGATCTCGAACGTGGTCATTCGTCACTTTGACAATATGTGGACGATCCACGTCGAAGGCAGTACGGAAGTGCCGATTTCTCTCAGCACTTCCCTCGGATGAGACCTCCACTCAGATTTTTCTGAGTCTGAGAATTTATGATGCAACCATTCCGCCAGCGATCAGCGACACAAAGACCTCGACAGCTTCGCCCTGGCACAAAGTCTGACGTACCACAGCCGATGAAAGCGCTTCTCCCGCACCGACGAAGCCAATGCAACGCTTCTCCAGATCCCCTGCCGATAGAGTATCGAAGGGCTTAAGGACTGTGGCGAACATCTGAACCGAATTGCCGAGCAATTCCTGAAATACGACGGCTTTTTCCTCACTTCCGGTTAAGGCTGCGCCGACGGTATGAAATTCATCCGTCATGTCAGCAGCGCAACGGATGTAGGCTTCCGCCAGCAGATGAATGGTTTCCTCTAGGCTCCGCGCACCCGCTGCCATCGCAGTTCGAAATGCCCTCACCCGCTCGTCATCAATCCACCGGTAAAGCTCGATGAGTAGACCAGAACGGGTACCGAAATGTTCGTACACCACCGGTTTGGAGATTCCGGCACGGGAGGCGAGATTGCCCAGCGTCAGACGGTCTGCACCTTCTTCGCGGACGATCAGCAATGCAGTATAGAGCAGTTGCCGTCGTCTCTCTCCTTTCGAAAGCCTACGTGATGAGGTCTGTATGGCAACGTGATTGGAAATACCTGTCATTGTCGGGTCCTTGCAAAACCTACTTTTAGTAGGTATAAACTACCATTAGTAGGTTATACCAAGTAAGGATATACGACAATGATTTCCCATCCTATTCTCCTGCTGGGTGGCACGGGCGCGATCGGACGTCAGACTGCCCGCGCGCTTCGCTCCGTTTACCCCGACGTTCCTTTATTGATCGGTGGGCGCGATCTGCTCAAAAGCCGCAACGCCGCAAGCGAGATCGGGCAAGCAGAGGGCGTGGTGATTGACGCGTGTGCTGACGATCTCGGTCTCGGTGATCGCGAGATCAGCGCCGTCTCGATTTTTTACGCTGACGAACGATTGGCCAGCCTGCGCTTCGCTCAAAGCCGCAGGATACCGCATCTGGGCATTTCTTCAGGCGTCTATGAAATTGCTCCCGAAGTTGCGACCTATATGCACGCGCCGGACGCCGCGGCAGTCGTCCTCGGCTATGAATGGCTGGTCGGCGCCACAACCGTCGCCACATTCACATGCGCAAAAGCATTTGCACGACTACACGAGATCACGATCGGTGCCCTTGTCGATGAGCAGGATGGTGGCGGCCCGGCCGTCGCCGAGGATTTTGAGCGATTGAACCGTATGATGCCGGCCGCCCTCACCCGTCGTGACGGCAGCTATGTCTGGCGTAGTGAAGATGATGCCAAAGCCGAGTTCCATGCGATCGATGGTACCAAAATAACTGGGACAGGCTTTTCGTCTGTTGATGTTGCCGGCCTGGCCGCAGCAACCGGAGCGCCGAATGTTCAGTTCAACATTGCGACCGGCGTCAGTTCGTCCCGTCGTCGGGGCAAACCCAAATCGACGGAAATCATCATCGAACTGGCTGGCGGGGATCACGACGGACAGCCGCTTCGCACCCGCCATGCGGTGTTTCATCCGGACGGCGCCGCTTCCTTGACTGCACTGGGCGTTAGCATGATCCTTGAACGACTGATCGGGCTGGACGGTAACAGGCCGACCCCAGCAGGGCTGTATTTCCCTTTTCAAGTTCTTGATCACACCACCTATCTATCTCGGTTGCATGCGGAAGGCGGCAGCATTATCCCTCTGGACGCCGATTGACATAATTGGCGGACCGGAGAACAACCTGATCCAGCAGCAGGTAAACGCACGGTCTTTCCTTGATTGCCGTTACATCGCCTGGCACGTAGTCCTGCGATAAGGTGGAGGGCGCACTCGATCCTGCCGATGAAGGCCTTTACGGCTACGCCGTGGATCCCGAACGGGCAAAAGCACTCTGGCAAAAGAGCGAAGAACTGGTCGGAGAGCGTTTTTGACGTTGAATGGATCGCTGTTGCGTTCGGACGCATTCCGAAAAGCACGCAACGGTTTTCGGTAAAGTACACGCAACGCAAAAATCAGAGCGCCACTCTGATATTCATGAAAGCTTGGCACTTGCCCTGCGATCGTCGTGATATCCGCAAAAGACCCGGCCCAATCCGGGTCCTAGTTTTCACGATCCGCCGAAAAGTCTTCAAAACACTCGATTAGAATCTCGGTGAGCACCCGTATCTTGCGTGCAGGGTGCTGCCCCGGCGGCCGGATCACATAGATGCCAAGTCTAGGCGGCGGATAACGTGTCATGACCGGGACCAACGCGCCGGAAGCCAGATGCTCCCTGATCAATTCTTCAGGAAGACCGGCAAGGCCAATCCCCGCAAGTGCTGCGGCCACAAGAGCCACGGCATTGTCGGCTTTGAAGCGGCCCTGCGGCTTCAAAGTGATGATCTTATCCCCATCCATCGCCAGCCATGTTTCAGTTCCCTGCATGACGACTTCGTGCATAAGGAATTCCTCTGGCGTCTCGGGGGAGCCGTACTTTTTGATGTAGTCCGGTGTTGCAACGTACTTGGCGGAGGTCCAGCCGACCCGTCTTGCAAGCATATTCGAGTCGGCAAGATGACCGACCCTTATCGCGCAGTCGAACCCTTCTGCGATCAGGTCAACGAACCGATCAGTATAGCTGGCCTGAACCTGCAACTCCGGATGGCGCTGTGCCAGGGACGCGAGCACCGGCGCGAAGTGCGTCGGACCGAACGTAAGCGGAGCTGCTACTCTTAGCCGACCGCGAAGATCGCCGGCGGGCGATATCGTCTCCTTGGCAATGTCGATCTCGGCGCAGACTTTTGCGGCGTGCTCCCGAAAGGTGATTCCAGCCTCCGTGAGCGCGGCGCCGCGCGTCGTGCGAGCGAGCAACTGCACGCCCAATTCCTTTTCCAGCCGAATAAGCCGCCGACTGACCATCGACTTCGAGATGCCGAGCCGCCGCGAGGCGGGAGAAACCCCGCCAGTATCAGCAACCTCCACGAAGGTTCGTAAATCTTCGATGTCCAAATCAACGTTCCTGTATTCACGACAGATTAGCGGTCGAATCGTTCTGATCGTACCACACATAGAAATACAGATTTTGACTTTAGCGTTCCTCGTTCCGCGACACAGCTCTACACGAACGGGCGCTACCGCATCACAAATGAAAATGACACTGTCGATAAAGGCGTCATCGCAAGCGGTGTGAGCCTACCAGTTAACCCACGCCTGAACAGTAGCAAAGGATGCTTCCATGACCTTTCGTAACGGCCTCGACTCGCTTCTTCGCCCCGAAGATTCGGTCCTCGTTCTGATCGACCACCAGCCCTATCAGCTCGCGAACCTGAACAGCCACGATCCGCAAGCCGTGGTCAACAGCACGACCGCATTGGCGAAGCTGGCAAAAGCCTTCGACGTTCCGACCATTCTTACCAGCGTGATCGCGGATCGCGGTGGACTTCTCTTCAAGCAGATCACGGATGTATTTCCGGACCAGGAGGTCATCGATCGCACCTGGGTAAACACCTGGCAGGACGAGAATGTTGTGAATGTTGTTAAGGCGACCGGTCGCAAGCAATTGATTATTGCCGGCCTGTGGACGGAGGTCTGCGTCGCAATGCCTGTCATCCAGGCGGCCGGCGAAGGCTGGGACGTGACCGTAATCACCGACGCGTCGGGCGGGATTTCGAAGGAGTCCCACGAAGTTGCAGTCCAGCGTATGATCGCGGCCGGTGCAAACCCGATGACCGTGATGGCGCTCGCCGGCGAATGGCAGCGCGATTGGGCGCGCACCGGGCATGTCGAGCAGCTGACCGAGATTCTCATCCAGCACTTCGCTGGCAGCGGCATCGCCTATCTCTGGGAACAGCAACTCCTCAACACGCCCGTAAAGGCAGCCAGCAAGGCCGGTTTGTAAAAGCTGACCGGGATGGCGGAATCTCGAGTTGACGTCGCCGCAAAGGTCCTCAGGTTGAGCCTCGCCATCCCGGTTCTAGCATGCTCACGCTTGGCCCAGCCGTGCACCGACGCGAAAGAGGCGTCTTCGACCACCGCGACGGTGAATATCTGACGACATACATGAAACTGGCGTGGTGGCGCCGGCAACAAACCCCGGTAAAACTTGGAAGGACCAAGCATGGAAATAGGTATCGACAGTTTTGCCGCGATCCTTCCTGATCCGACGACCGGAAAGCTCCCTTCGGCAACCGACCGCATGGCCGATCTTCTTGAGGAAGTGGAGGTCGCCGACAGGGTCGGGCTGGACGTATTCGGCATCGGCGAGCATCACCGAGCCGAATTCCTCGATTCTGCACCAGCGATCATACTTGCCGCAGCAGCGGCGCGCACCAGCCAGATTAGATTAACGAGCGCGGTAACCGTTCTGAGCGCCGCCGACCCGGTGCGGGTCTTTCAGGAGTTCGCAACCGTCGATCTGATTTCCAAAGGCCGGGCGGAGCTCGTTGTCGGCCGAGGTTCCTTCGTGGAAGCCTATCCGCTATTCGGTCTGGACACACGCGACTATGACGATCTTTTCGCGGAAAAGCTCGACCTGCTCCTGAAGCTTGGCGAGACAAGCAATCCCGTCTGGGAGGGGCAATTCCGCCCGGCGTTGAACGGTCAGGGGGTCTTTCCGAGACCTCACCAATCGCGACTGCCTCTATGGATCGGCGTTGGCGGCACGCCGCAATCATTCGCGCGTGCCGGCGCGCTCGGCCTTCCGCTGATGGTGGCGATCATTGGAGGAACATTTGAACGGTTTCGCCCGCTCGTCGATCTCTATCGCGAGTCCGGCTTGCGCGCGGGGCACAGTCCCGAGAAGCTCAAGGTGGGCGTTCATGCCATGGGCTTCGTCGGCGAGACCGACGCGGCGGCAAGGGACGCCTTCTTCCCGGGCTGGGCGCATCTGACGACCAAGGTAGGACGCGAACGTGGCTGGTCGCTCCCAACGCGTCAGCAGTTCGAAGACATGGCGGGCCCCCACGGCGCCTTCCTGATCGGCGCCCCGACAACGGTTGCCGAGAAGTTGCTTCGGGCCAGCAAGGTGCTCGGTGGTATTTCTCGCATCACATTTCAGATGAGCACCGCCTCTCTGGAAACGGTGGGAATGAAACGCTCGATCGAACTTCTCGGCACCGAGGTGGCGCCAATCGTGAGGGCTACTGGAAAGATCTGATCGTGAAGCGAATTCGAACCGGGGTGACCATATGGATATCGAGGATCTGCAGACATTTGTCGAAGTAGCTGACGCCGGGGGCGTTTCTCCCGCGGCACGTCGACTGGGGATATCCAAGTCGATGGTCAGCCGGCGCCTCATCCGTCTCGAGGAAGCTTTGGGTGTCCAGCTTCTTGCACGAACGACCCGCGGTGCTGCGCTGACGGAAGCCGGTGTTACCTTTCGTGAATATGCTGCAAAGGTATGCGCCGAAATGGATGCGGCAAGGGAGATTATCCTGCCAGCCGGCAATCTTCGTGGGCGCTTGCGGGTCGCCGTGCCACTGACATCGGGGCCAGTACATTTTGCCCCAGTGCTTTCTGAGATGGCGCGGCTCCATCCAGAGTTGCAAATTCAGGCTGACTACAGTGATCGCTTCGTGGATTTGATCGCAGAGGGATTTGACTGTGCAATCCGGGTTGGTGCACTGCGCGATTCGAACCTGATCGCGAGGCGAGTTGGTCAGATTTATGGGCAGTTGGTCGCAAGCCCTGACTATATCAAGATGCATGGCTCACCGGCAGCACCGGATGAGATCAGCTCTCACCAGGCTTTGGTGGGGGCTGAAACGTGGCGGTTCATGGATGGAGACAAAATCGTCACCGTGCAGCCACAGGGACGGTTCAGAACCGAGAACGGCATGGCACTTGCCAATGCAGCCGCCGCCGGGCTTGGCCTTGCATGGCTTCCCGACTGTGTCACGCAACATTATCTAGCCTCCGGCGCGCTCGTACCGGTCATGACCGCATATCCACTGCCGGTCGGCAATGTCCACGTCGTGCGCCCACCCAGTCCGCATCCAGTGCAAAAGGTACGCATCCTTTCAGAGTTGCTGATCGAATCGTTTGAGCGAAATGCGCCTGCCTGGAGCGCAGTAACATGATGGTCTTCACTCACACGCTTCTCACGTTTCGAATTCGCCTGTCGCGACAGACTACGATTTGTAGCCAGCAACTGAACGGCGGGCTTACGCCACGACGCCGCAAAATGCTTCGCATGGTCCAGGCGAAATCCGATGCGGAACTGGATGCGCCGCGCCTGCAACTGGTCGGTCTGGGCTAATCCATTGAAGTGGCAAGAACATCCGCATGCCGATGATCGATCAGAGGAGACATCAATAACGATTGTTCACCATCGGGAAGAGACGGCAATCCCCGTCCGAAAACCTAAGGAAAGGAAAGAAAACCATGACGACGATTACAACGCAGGACGGCACCCGGATATTCTACAAGGACTGGGGTTCGAAAGACGCGCAGCCCATCATGTTCCATCACGGCTGGCCGCTCAGCGCGGACGACTGGGACAACCAGATGCTGTTCTTCCTCGGCAAGGGCTACCGCGTCATCGCGCATGACCGGCGCGGTCATGGTCGCTCCGATCAGACCGATACAGGAAACGACATGGACACATACGCGTCCGACGTCGCGGAGCTGGCGCGGGAACTCGATCTGAAAGACGCGGTTCACGTCGGGCACTCGACCGGCGGCGGCGAGGTGATCCGTTATGTCGCTCGCAGCGAGCCTGGTCGTGTGTCGAAGGCCGTGCTGATCGGCGCGGTGCCACCGATCATGTTGGCGACGCCGCGTTATCCCCGTGGCCTGCCGATGGAGGTATTCGACGGGTTTCGCGAGGCGCTCCTGCGCAACCGCGCGCAGTTTTTCCTCGATGTCCCGACCGGCCCCTTCTACGGCTTCAACCGCGAAGGCGCCGAGGTCAGCGAAGGACTGATCCGCAACTGGTGGCGGCAGGGCATGATGGGCGGCGCAAAGGCCCATTACGACTGTATTACCGCCTTCTCGGAGACGGACTTCACCGAGGACCTTCAGGCCGTTTCTTTGCCGGTTCTCCTGATGCACGGCGAGGATGATCAGGTGGTGCCGATCGACGCTTCAGCCCGCAAGGCGGTCGATCTCCTTTCGAACGGCACGCTGAAGACCTATCCCGGCCTGTCGCACGGCCTGTTCGCCACGCATCCCGAGCTGATCAATGCCGATCTGCTGGCGTTCATCGAAAGCCGGGATGAGGGGTAAGCGAGCGGCGGCCATCCCGCCGGGCATCGCTTCAAACTGTCGATGACGGGACGACGGCTTATCGTCCGCCACCCCGTCGTCGCCCTTCGATCATTAACAACGCAAACAGGAAAGGCACGTGGATGGCTGAAGTGAGTCTGGGGCAAACGATAGGACCGGCAGTCGTCCTGATGGGAGCGGCCGTTGTCGCTGTGCCATTGTTCCGCCGGCTGGGGCTCGGATCGGTGCTCGGCTACTTCGCTGCCGGCGTTCTTGTCGGGCCATCGGTGCTGGGCCTGTTCAACGATACCCAATCCATCCTCCATTTTTCCGAGCTTGGAGTGGTGATGTTCCTGTTCGTGATCGGACTCGAATTGCGACCGAACAAGTTATGGGCGATGCGAACACAGATTTTCGGGCTGGGCCTCGTCCAAGTCTTCGCCGCGACAGCCGTCCTTACGCTGACGGGCGCGGTGCTCCTTGGTCTTTCCGCGACCGTCGCTTTCATCGCGGGGGCGGGCTTTGTTTTGTCCTCGACCGCTGTCATCATGTCGGTGCTGCAGGATCGGGGCGAGATTACGAGCACAGAGGGACAGAAGTCGGTTGCCATCCTGCTGTTTGAGGATCTGATGATCGTGCCGCTGCTGGCGGTGGTCGCTTTTCTCTCACCGCTCTCCCACGGAGAGGCAGAATGGACCGACGTCCTCGTGGCCGTTGCGGCACTGCTCGTGCTTCTCGGCGTATCGCGCTGGGGCCTGAATCCGTTCTTCGCCTTACTGGCACGCGCGCGCACCCGCGAAGTGCTGACGGCAGGTGCGCTGCTGGTCGTGCTCGGCGCAGCACTGCTGATGGATGTCGCCGGATTGTCAATGGCGATGGGCGCGTTCCTTGCCGGAGTGATGCTCTCGAGCTCGAGCTACCGGCACCAGATCGAAAGCGATATTGAGCCGTTTCGCGGCCTGCTCATGGGACTGTTCTTCCTTGCCGTCGGCATGTCTCTGGACCTTTCGATCGTCGCGGCCGAATGGCTACTTCTGCTGGCCATGCTGGGCGCGTTCACGGTCGCGAAGGGTGCCGTGGTTTATGCGGTTGCGCGTCTGTTCGGCAGTTCGAACCATCAGGCCCTGCATCGCACATCCATTTTCCTCCAGGGCGGCGAATTCGCCTTCGTCCTTTATGCGGCAGCGACCTCGGGCGGAGTAATCGACACACGGGAGAATGCGCTGTTCGCCACCGTCGTAATCCTGTCGATGGTGCTGACCCCGCTGCTCACGATAGCGACCGACCTTCTGCTTCGAACGGAAGCGTCGATGGATGGCGTCGATCCCGCCCGCGATCTCAAGGGGCGGGTCCTGATCATCGGGTTTGGACGCTTCGGCCAGATCGCGTCACAGATACCTCTGTCGCAGGGCGTTGAGCTTTCTGTCATCGACAAGGACCCGGATCGCATCCGCGATGCTGGGCGATATGGGTTCAAGGTCTTCTTCGGCGACGGGACCCGACTCGATACGCTGCGCCACTCCGGTGCGGGGGAAGCGGATGCGATCATGATCTGTGTAGACGACCCGAAGGCCGCGCTGAAGATCGTGGAACTGGCGCAACACGAGTTTACGCAGGCGAAGCTTCTTGTCCGCAGCTACGATCGTGGACACGCGATAGATCTGATCCGCGCCGGCGTGGATTACCAGATCCGCGAGACGGTCGAATCCGCCTACCTGATGGGAGCGGAAGGTTTGCGGGCGTTGGGCTACGGAGAAGCCGATATTGAAGATGCCAGCACAGACATTCGTCGGCGCGATGCCGAGCGCCTGTCCGAGCAGGTTCACGGAGACATCATGTCAGGCAGCAACCGGCTGCTCCTTCAACCCGTGCGAAAGCCGCTCTGATGATCAGGCTTTTTGCAAAAACAGATATCGCTGTGACCGCCTCTGCTGAGAATCTTCTCCGCTTCGTCGCAACTCCCGTGGAAATCGAATAACAAGATCAGGACAAATCATGCCCACACTGTACTATGCCATGGGCGCGTGCTCGCTGGCGCCGCATATCGCACTCGAATGGATCGGCGCACCCTACGAGGCGGCCAGGGTGCAGCACGGCTCCAGCGAGCTGCTTGCGGTCAATCCGGCCGGCGCGGTGCCGACCCTTCGCGAGGACGACGGCTGGCTTCTAACACAGGCCGGTGCGATCCTCGACTATCTGGCACACAAACACCCCGAGGCCGGCCTTGCCGGTGGGGATAGCCTACGCGCCAGAGCCGAAGCGCATCCCTGGTCCTCCTTCTTCACTTCGGACGTTCATGCGGCCTTCTGGCCGATCTTCATGCCTTTCCGCTACACGAGCGACGAAAGTGAAAGTGCCCGGCAGGCGGTGGTCGAAGCCGGATACAAACTGGTCGCGAAGCAGTTAAGCATCCTCGGCCGCCACCTAGATGGGCGGGAGTATATCCTGAATGGAGCGCGCTCGATGATAGACGCCTACTCTTTCCCGATGATCCGCTGGGCGCTGAAGCTTCTGCCGGGAGGATTGGAAGGATATCCGAACGTGCTGGCACTTCATGACAGGCTGGCCGGCGATCCGGCCGTGCAGAAGGTGCTCGCGCGTGAGGCGGAAGGCTCACTGCGAAAGGCTGAGCGGGAATGATGGCCGGTATGCGGAGCGCCGACAGCCGAATTGGCAAACCGGGAGTGGCGATGGTTCAGTTTCACATCGCCGATACCGTGCCAGGCAAAAACTTTGGAATGTACGCGACGATGTCACTGGTCGCCAACGTAACGCTGGTAGCGGCGTCTCTCGTAGTTCCGTTCGTAACAAGCAGACGCTGAACCCACGTCGGCAGGTGATGACCCGATCCATACAGAAAAACGTTGGCGGAATCGTTTGAGTAACTCCGCGGCACTCCTCGAAATATTAAACCTTTGAAAATGGAGAAACACAATGGAAAAGCCTGAATTCATCGTCGTGCCGGGCTTCGGCGAAAAGTTTCGTGAAAACCTGCACTTCTCGAACGCCGTCAAGATCGGAAACCGGGTCGAGACCTCCGGCCAGGGCGGCTGGAACGACGATCTGGATATCCCCGAGGCGATCGATGAAGAGATCGCCGCCGCATTCCGCAATATCGAGTTGATCTTGGCGAAGGCCGGCGCGAACTGGGACCACGTCGTTCACGTTAACACCTACCATGTCGGCGGTTTTCCGCCGATCGTCAACGAGACGATCGTCAAGCTGTACCGCCAGTACATGCCGGACCACGCACCGATCTGGACGCAAGTGGGCGTCGAGGCGCTGGGCCTGCCGACGATGCGGTTCGAGATCCGCGTCACCGCCATCATTCATTGATGGTGCAGCTTCCATGCGAGCCGAGGGCTCCACTCGTGGTCACCTCGGCCGGAAAGGACGTGGATCATGATGCAGCGCACTGCAGTCTTCCCGCTGGACGCCACGCGCTCTATCAGGCCAACGGCTACTCGGCCGCCATCCGCTTCGGCGATCTGTTGTTTGTTTCGGGTCCGGAAACGCGAGAACCGAACTCTAGCGCGACCCTGCGAAACCTCAAAAATCTGGAGGCAAACCCAAGATGCAATCCAACCTCAATCGAACACGCTATAAGTCCCGGCAAGTCGGCGATGTGAATGTATTCTACCGCGAGGCAGGACCAGTCGACGCGCCAGTCATCCTGCTGCTGCACGGCTTTCCCACGGCCAGTCACATGTTCCGTGACCTGATCCCGCGTCTGGCCGATCGCTACCGGCTCATCGCGCCTGATCTCCCCGGTTTTGGCCAGACCAAGGCACCACCACGCGGGACGTTCGACTACAGTTTCGATCGCCTTGCCGATGTGATCGAAGGTTTCACAGAAGCCCTCTCGCTTGATCGCTACGCGCTTTACATCTTCGACTATGGCGCCCCGGTCGGCCTGCGACTGGCGACGCGTCACCCCGAGCGGGTGTCGGCGATCATCAGCCAGAACGGCAACGCCTATGTCGACGGCTTCAGCGACCAATGGGGACCCTGGGAGGCCTATTGGCGCGATGCGAGTGACGCCAACCGCGAAGCCTGCCGGCCATCGCTGTCCCCGGACACCATCAGGAACTGGCAATATGGCACGGGAGCCGATCCAGAACTCCTCTCCCCGGACGGTTACGAGCTCGACATCGCCTATATGGCTCGGCCCGGCGCGGAGGAAATCCAGCTCGACCTAATCCACGACTATCGCAACAACGTGGCGCTCTATCCGGATTTCCAGTCGTATTTTCGCGAACATCGCCCCCCGCTGCTGGCCACCTGGGGTCGTTATGATCCGGCGTTCATTCCTCCAGGCGCCGAGGCCTACAAGCGCGACCTTCCCGACGCAGAGGTCCATCTGCTCGATGCCGGACATTTCGCGCTGGAGACCCATGCCGACGAGATCGCAGCCCTGATCCGCGATTTCCTCGGCCGCGTTCTGCCCGATGGAAAGTAGGGCCACGGATACGCTCGATCTCAGAGAGCTAAATGCCGACCTGGTGGGTTAGCGAGACGCATGAATGGATTGGGAGAAATCTCTTATGGTAGACAGACGGAAACCAGCTGGGTCACAGGGCGTCCGCGTAGACGAACGCATAATACCCGTCCCCACCTCAATAAGCACCGAGGCGCAGGCAATGTTGCACGCCGCTGTACGCGAGGGAGCGCCACTCAACGCACTCTTTGCAACACCATCACCACAAGATCATGAGGCATGGCGGCAGATGCAGATCGCTGCCGACAGGTATTACGCAGAAACTCCTCCGGAGGCTGTGAAGGAAACGAAAGGAAATCTCGAAACGCTACATTTCGGCACAACCACGGTCCATGTAGCAACACCGGAAAATATTAGACTTGCGGAGTGCGTTCTTATCGATCTGCATGGCGGCGCGCTTGTTTTTGGCGGCGGCGATTCCTGTCGAGAAAGTGCGCGAATACATGCTGAGCGGCACGGTATGATCTGCTACGGTATCGACTATCGCATGCCACCAGATCACCCCTATCCCGCCGCCCTCGACGACTGCATCGTAACCTACAGGCACCTGATCCAGCGCTATGGCGCAAACCGTGTCGTGTTTGGCGGTCGCTCGGCCGGCGGTAACTTGGCGATGGCTGCTATTATGAGGGCACGGGACGAAGGCCTGCCTTTTCCGGCCGGCGTCGTGCTCCTTTCCCCAGAAGTGGACCTCACTGAATCGGGCGACAGCTTTCAGACCAACCGGACGATCGACGTCATCCTGCCGAATTCGCTGATGTCGCATAACCTGCTCTACGCAAACGGAGCGGATTTGTCTCATCCCTACCTGTCTCCACTTTTCGGGGAAATATCGGCCGATTTTCCGCGGACTTTCCTGCAAAGTGGAACCCGCGATCTGTTTCTTTCTAATACGGTGAGACTTCATCGCAAGCTGAGACGTGCGGGCGTTCCAGCAGAACTGCATGTTTTCGAGGCAATGCCGCATGGCGGATTTGGAGGCGCCCCGGAAGATCAGGAACTCACAGGGGAAATCGTTCGTTTCGTCACCCGCTGCCTGGCGAAGTCGTCACCCAGCTTTGCATCGAAGGTCCCGAATGCATGTCAAACCGGGGCACGACAAGGAAAATGAGACGTATCGTGATTGAGGCATTACAGCTCGGCGGCAAGAAGTTCCACTGGACTCATTCAGGCGCGCCTTCCCGCGTTGCGGGAGCACCATCATGAGAATACTTCTCATTGAAGACGAGGCCGAGTTCGCCAAAGCCTTGCGTAGCGCGCTTGAACGCGACCGCTTCGTGGTTGATTGGGTAACGAGCCTGTCGCTCGCCAGTGAAGCATCACGGTCGCGAGTGCACGAACTCGTTCTGCTCGATCGCACGTTGCCCGATGGCGACGGCCTGAGCCTCATTCCGCAACTGCGGGTCGACACTCCGGGCGTCCCGATCATCGTGTTAAGCGCCCGCAGCGAACTGACCGACCGGGTGGCCGGGCTTGATGACGGCGCCGACGACTATCTGGTCAAGCCTTTCGATCTGGAGGAAATGCTTGCCCGCATCCGCGCGGTTCAGCGCCGTCCGAACGACCTTGCGCCAGACGAGATCGTCATCGGCGACCTCGCGTTCGACATGGCTTATGGCGAGGCCAGGGTGCGCGGCGCGCGCCTGGATTTGCAGCGCCGGGAAGTAAGAGTACTCACCACACTGTTGCGCCGGCGCGGGCGCATTGTCGTACGCGAGTCCCTTGAGGAAGCTGTCTACGGCTTCGACGACATGATCCAGTCGAATACACTCGATTCCCATATCTCACGGCTGCGTCGGAAACTCAGCGGTGCGGGCGCAGGCGTCGAAATCCATACTGTCAGAGGAGTGGGCTATCTGCTCAGGGAAAAGGATTGAAGCGCCGCCAGTCGTCATTGAAGACACGCCTTGTTACCGGATACGTCGTCCTTCAATTTCTGGCGATCGCCGCTGCCGCCGTCGGTTTCATCGTCTTTTTCGTCAATTCCCCGCTCGACGGGATGTATGTCGAGGAGGTCGTCGTAAAAGTCGCCGCAGATTCGATCGTTCGTGATGCGACCGGAACTGCGGTCGTGGAAGTGACGCCGGAGCTGGCGAAACTTCGAAACGAAGCGCCGGAGATCTGGTTCGCGGCCCGGCTTGGCGACGGCAATACGATTACCTTTGGCCAGGTACCAACGGAGTTCGCCCCGCTTGTTGACCACCTCGACAAACTCGCTTCTGCTGACATGCGCGGGCAGTTCGCGCCATTCACCCTTTCCGCCATCGTGCGACAGGCATCCGGTCCCATAGGTGGCATGAAGATCATCGCGCACGGTCGGGTCAAACCTTTCACAGCGCTGATCACGTTGGCGTCGAATATCGTTGCCATCACCATTTTCCTGACCCTGGCGCTCGTCTCCATCGTCGCGACGCCGATGATCGTCAAGCGCGCCCTGGCCGGCGTCATCAAGACCGCGGAGGAAGCGCAGGGGATCGACGCCGAGCGTCGCGGTCTTCGCCTTTCCGAAGACAAGGTCCCGCGTGAAATCGGCCCGTTGGTTCGCGCCTTCAATGAAGCTCTCGGCCGCCTTGATGAAGGCTATGATCGCCAGCACCGCTTCATCGCATCGGCAGCCCATGAGTTGAGGACCCCGATCGCAATATTGCGTATGAAGATCGACGCAGCGAAAGACAAAGGCATGCGTTCGCTTTTGCCGGATGTATCCCGGCTTGCGACCCTCTCGGAGCAACTACTCGATCTTCACCGACTAGACAATGGCGCGCCGAGCGACTGGATCAACCTCGCAGGATTAGCGCGCAACGTCGCCGCCGATCTGGCGCCGATGCTGATCGCGTCGGGAAAGACGATCGAGGTGGTCGTTGAGCAATCGGGCTCGATTAGCGGCAACTCCGGATCGATCGAGCGCGCGCTCACCAATCTCATACAAAACGCGGTCGAGCACGGCGGTGACGAAGTCATCGTGCGGATCGAAGGCGCCTCGTTGCAGGTCGAGGATAACGGTCCCGGCATTCCGGGGGAGGAGCACGAGCGCGTATTCGAGCCCTTTCATCGGCTAACGCCGCGCTCCTCCGGTGCCGGCCTGGGTCTCAATTTGGTGAAGCAGGTCATAGATCACCATCGCGGCCGCATCACTCTTGCAGCGGCGCCGGGTGGAGGGACAATCGTGCGGGTGGAGTTTCCCGCGATTCGGGACGGGCCGCCCAGCCAATGTTGACGCAATGTTTCCCTGCACGAATGCTCGAACGAAACAGTGAATCCAGCTGATGGTCGCTACATGCGGCCGCACCCACGGTTCGCATTTTGCAATGCGCTGCTCCCCGACAGGCGCGCTCTGCGACAGATGAGGTTGATGATGATCGTAGATGATCGATGGGAAAGGCCCGGCTGGCCAGAAATCCTCGTCGGGCTCGTTGGTTACGCGGTGCTGCTTGTTTCTTTCGGCGTACTGATGGGATTTCTTCCGGGCAACGACCCTGTTCTCCTGGGTGTTGTCGGCTCGACGGCGGGGGGCGTTGTCGGCGTCGGCGCTTTCGCCGCGGCCTATGGCCTGCGGATACGCGATCTGCGGCCGTTCGGCTTCATACCGGTCTCGCCTCGCTGGCTGATGATCGCGGCGGCAACTGGCATCGTCGGTTATGGTCTCAACCTGATCATACAGTTCGCATATATGGCCTGGTTCGGAGCCGGTGATCCTCAAGGCATCCTGCATGCGGCCGCACGCGGCGGACCTTTACCGCTTCTCCTGTCGTTGCTGGGCGGCGCCATCTTCACGCCCTTCGGCGAGGAAATCCTGTTTCGGGGCATCGTTGCGAATGCGCTCAACCGCTACGGCGCGTTTGCCGGCATCGTTTTGAGCGCGATCATATTCGGATTCGCGCATGGCGTCAGTGTGATCCTGCCGGTCGCGATCATGGTCGGTATTTTATCCGCCAGCCTTTTCCGGGCAACCGGATCGGTTTGGCCCTGTGTCATCCTGCATTGCGTCTATAACGGCGCCAATAGTTTCGCGTCGGCCCTGGGGTTCTCGCCAATGCAGTAAAGCGAGAACCCTTTGGCCGCTGCAATCGCCCGCAGCAGCGGCCATGGCTGAACGGGAAGCGAATTCTCTCAGCAATGCCGACTGCGCGGGTCCTCTCAGCCATAGGGAAAATCAGTTTGAACAGACGTTATCTCCTTTCGTTCGCGCTTGCGCTCGGTGCCGTGCCGTTGGACCCCGGATATGCTGCTGAGACAGCAATTGAGCAGAAAGCGAAGGAAATTTTCGCCTCCACGGTCAGGGAGTACAAAATTCCAGGACTCGTGGTCGGAGTGACCCAGAACGGCCGGCATAGTTTTTATAGCTATGGTTTTGCATCGCTGGCGGATCAGCGGCCTGTCAGCCCCGACACGATTTTCGAATTGGGATCGGTCAGCAAACTTTTTACCGCGACCCTGGCGGCGGTCGCCGAGCAGAGGGCAAACTATCGCTCGATGATAGGGTTGCAAAACACCTTTGCGCGAATACGTGCCGGATCGGCGATGATATGACGCTGATGGATCTGGCCACCCATCACCCGGGTGGCCTTCCGCTCAAGGTGCCGGATGACGTGGACAACGTCGACAAGATGGCTACCTGGCTGAAAACCTGGAAACCGACACAGCCTGGAGCGCGCAGCTACTCGAACGTCAGCATCGGTATGCTCGGACATATTACCTCTATGTCCATGGGCATGACATACGAGAGCGCCCTGAAGACCGGGCTTTTGACCGGACTTGGCCTGTCGAACACCTGGATCACGGTCCCCAATTAGGCGATAGCCGATTACGCCTATGGTTATGACAAGACCGACCAGGCCAGTCGCGTCAATCCAGGCGTTCTCGACGCGGAGGCCTATGGCATCAAATCAACTGCTCGCGACATGCTGACATTCCTTGACGCGCAACTCGGTCAGCGGGAGGTTCCGGCGGATATCAGGACGGCGATTGCCCGCACGCATGAAGGTCAGTTCCAGACTTCCTACTTCACGCAGGACATGATCTGGGAAGAGTACGAATGGCCTGTCGATGAGAAAAAGCTTATATCGGACAATGCTCCAGACTTCATTCTGAACCCTCAACGGGAAGATAGGATCGTGCCCGCCCTGCCCCCGCAAAAGCAGGGTCTTCTAAACAAGACGTGATCGACGAACGGTTTCGGCGCATATGTCGCCCTTCTTCCGGACAAGGATCTGGGTGTCGTCGTGTTGGAGAACCGCAACTATCCCAATGAAGCACGCGTCAAAGCCACTTACGCACTCATCAACGCCTTGGTGTCTCAAGAGTAAAAGGCTTGCTACAGAGAATTGGCTAATCTTCATACCGTTTCCGTTCAACGGCGTGTTTCAAGGAACGTGCATTAATTGCACTGATGTCAGAAACGTCGACACCGGTGCGTTCCGGTTCGCGAAGCGCGCACTGGGCTCCAGGTGGCGAACGGACTGTTCCCGGAGGATTTTCCACAGCCAAACAATGTTGCCGCAATCTTCTCCTGCTCTTTGGGGTTTGGGCTGGTTATGCCGACTGAGGGGCGTCGCTCGCTTGCGTCGCGCTTTGACCGCCAGCGCTCATTCTCGAAAGGAGATCAACAGAATGCCACAACGTCCTTCCGCCGAAAGTCGTCAGCCTGCGATAACCATATTCTCCATAGCCCTGTTCGGCCTTGCTGTGACAGGGTGCGTTTCAGCTGAAGAGCGGCAGTACAGGGACACCAATACCTGCCAGAGCTTTGGGGCACCCTACGGGTCTCGCGCTTATACGAACTGTATGCTGGAACAACAGGCGCGGCGCGACAATGCGCAACGGGAGTCGCTCGAGCGGACCCGTTTGACGCAGGAGATTGCGAGAAACGCCCAGGTGGCGACTGATCGCGCGCGCTGGGACCGCTGCAGGCGCGATCCTGACCGGCGCGAGTGCCGGCAATAGGACCAGCCCCTGCGGCTGCGCGATGCACGTGCATCGCGCAGCAAACTGAATAAACGCGCGCGCTGCCACTACGTGTTTGCGAATGCAAAGTGTAGCGTTCCCGATTCAGCGACACAGCTCTTCATGAAAAAGGGCTACCGAAACACCTGCAGGAACAATAAGAATCGTGCCACCACGGCAGTAACGAATTGAACGAAGACTGCTGGTAACGCCGTCGGTCCGCCGTGATCGTTGAGACTGCTTAGCCTTATCTGTCCGCCGATGTCGACTAAAAGGGAGCCGAGCCGTCTTCGACACACGCTTCGTCCGCGTCGCGGATTATACGCATGAAAATTCACAAAAACAGATATGAATAGGAAGTGATCATGCTCAAGCTTGCTGCAACGGTTGCTATTGCGACCTCCCTTCTATCCGGCACCGCTATCGCTCAACCGGTCAAGCCCACTATCGTCCTGGTTCATGGTGCATTTGCTGACTCGTCAAGCTGGAATGGCGTCATCGTCAACCTCCAAAAGGACGGCTATAAGACGGTCGCTGTAGCCAACCCGTTGCGAAGTGTATCAAATGATGCGGGTCTCGTGTCCGACGTCGTCGGAAGCATCGAGGGCCCGGTGGTGCTCGTTGGTCATTCCTATGGAGGCCAAATTATCTCCAACGCTGCGAATGGGCACGACAACGTCAAGTCACTCGTCTATGTGGCTGCCTTCGCACCGGATTCTGGCGAATCTGCATCCGATCTGGCGGGCAGGTTCCCCGGCGGCACGCTTGGGGAAGCGCTTGCTGCTCCCGTCAAGCTCACTGACGGTGGCGTCGATCTTTCCATCGACCAGACCAAGTTCCGCGACCAGTTCGCGCACGACGTTCCGCCAGATGCCTCG
Organism: Ochrobactrum sp. AP1BH01-1; assembly: GCF_018066705.1. Taxonomy (NCBI): domain Bacteria; kingdom Pseudomonadati; phylum Pseudomonadota; class Alphaproteobacteria; order Hyphomicrobiales; family Brucellaceae; genus Ochrobactrum; species Ochrobactrum sp. AP1BH01-1. The sequence goes on from NZ_JAGPOU010000001.1 coordinate 1,074,929, forward strand.
GCACTAATGGCTGTCGGCCAGCGGCCAATCACTGAAGCGGCCCTGACGGACAAGTCCGGTGAACCGGCTTGGAAAACGCTGCCGTCGTACTTCGTCTATGGCGACAGCGACAAAAATATCCCGGCCAAGGCACTTGGCTTCATGGCAGAGCGTGCAGGCTCCAGGCAGACGGTCGTGGTCGAGGGGGCATCGCATGTCGTGATGGTCTCGCACCCGAAGATTGTGGCAGACCTGATCGAAGAGGCTGCGAAATAATCCGGCATTCGGCCGATATCCGACCACCGTTGCGCGTGTCTTCACCCGCGGTACGATACGCAACCAGATCCAAATCGGGTCGAATACTGAACCGGGGAGTGTCACATTGAAAGCTATCACAGTTTCGAAGACAGGCGCAGAAACTCACCTCGTCCTTGCCGAACATACAGAACCTGGGGCCGCACCGGACGAGGCAATCGTCGCGGTTCGCGCGTTCTCCCTGAACAACGGCGAGGTTCGCGGTGCACTCAATGAAGGTAGCGATGGCGATCGACCCGGATGGGATTTGTCCGGTGTAGTACAGACCGCGCCGGAAGGATCCGGTTTCCACCCAGGTGATCGCGTGGTAGGCTTGGTATGGAGCGGTGGCTGGGCGGAACGTGTCGCCGTGCCGACGAGCCGACTTGCCAAAATTCCCGACGACGTCAGCTTTGAAGCGGCCTCGACCCTCCCTGTCGCAGGCTTGACTGCGGCCATAGCGCTGCGGAAGAAGGCGATTGGTCCGGGAAGCCGCGTTCTCGTCACGGCGGCCACGGGTGGTGTCGGCATTTATGCGATCCAGCTCGCAGCGGCTGCGGGCGCCCACGTGACGGCCTTCACGCGGGATGGCTCGACAGCGGAATTCCTGCGCAGCCTTGGCGCGAACGATATCGCGGTCGGCGTTGAGGCCGGCGAGAAGGGTGGGCCCTACGACCTGATTCTGGAGGGTGTCGGAGGCTCGCTTCTGGGCGAGGCACTGATGTGGCTGGCATCACGCGGTGTCTGCGTTCTTTTCGGGGATGCTTCGGAGGATACACTCACGACCTTTGACGCCCGTCGATTTCGCCTCCAATCCGGCGGAGCATATGGCGGTACGGTGCTCTACGGCTTCTTCCTCCTCGAGGAGCTGACCCGGCCGGAGGGCGCGGCCGATGGGTCGGCCATTCTTGCCGATCTTGCGCAGCGGCTGTCTGATAGAAGTCTCCGTTCGGTTATCGGAAAAACCGAACCCTGGGCTAACATTGATGCCACAGCCCGCGAGCTTCTGAAAAGAAAAATCGCGGGAAAGGCCGTCCTTACAGTGGGCGGATGAGGACAAGCCTCAGGATTTACTTGCTCTCCGGTATGCGTGCGATCACCTTGATCTCGAAATCGAACCCGGCCAGCCAGTTTACTCCGACGGCAGTCCAGTTGGGATAGGGCGGCTTGGTGAAAATCCTCTGCCTGACTTCCATGATCGTTGCGAACTGGCTCTCCGGATCCGTGTGGAACGTCGTGACATCCACGAGATCGTCGAACGTGCAGCCTGCGGCATCGAGTGCAGCCTCCAGATTGTCGAAGGCCAGTTGAACCTGGCGTTCGAAATCGGGTTCGGGTGTTCCATCGCCGCGGCTGCCGACTTGCCCCGAAACGAAAAGAAGATCGCCTGATCGGATCGCTGCCGAGTAGCGATGTTCTTCGTAAAGAGCATGTCTTTTGACCGGAAAGATGGCCTGGGGTTTTGTCACTTCTCGTTCTCTCTTAATTGTTGTCGATGGGTATGTTAGCCAATCTGGTATCACATTCGATCACTTCAGCTGTTCGGGCAGCGGGATGAACTCGGTCTCATCGCCGGGCGGCAGACGAAAGCGACCATGCTCCCAGTCACCCTTTCGCCAGGCCTCTTTCGCGGCATCGATCTTCTCCTGCGACGAGGCGACGAAGTTCCACGAAATATAGCGCGGTCCATTCATTGTCTCGCCGCCGAGCACCATAAGGCGCGCGCCTGCCTCGCCTGCTGTCAGGCTGATCCGATCGCCGGGACGGAACACCATCATCTGGCCAGCAGCAAACGGAGTTCCGGCGATCAGGATGCTGCCCTCGACGACATAGACGCCGCGATCTTCGTGATCGTCGGGCAGCGGCAGCTTTGCGCCGGCGGATAAAATGACATCGGCATAGAAGGTCTCGGTGAAGGTCTTGACCGGGGCCCGCGCGCCCCAGGCCGAGCCGATGATCAGCCGGACCTGCTTGCCTTCATCCTCGATGAACGGCAGCGCCTCGCGACCGTGATGTTCGAAACTGGCCGCAGTGTCTTCCGCATGATCTGGTAGCGCAACCCAAGTCTGGATTCCGAAAGCGGTGCGGGGACGGCTGCGCATCTCCTCGCTGGTGCGTTCGGAATGCGTGACGCCATTACCGGCGATCATCCAGTTTACCTCACCGGGGTAGACCATCTGGTCGGCGCCGGTGCTATCGCGATGATGAAATGCGCCCTCATAAAGATAGGTCACGGTCGCCAGCCCGATATGCGGATGCGGACGTACGTCGATGCCACCGCCGGTCAGGAACTCCGCCGGTCCCACCTGATCAAAGAAGATGAAGGGGCCAACCATCTGCCGTTTCGGGGCGGGTAATGCCCGGCGCACTTCGAAACCGCCGAGATCGCGGGTGCGCGGGATGATGAGGGTTTCAATAGCGTCCAGGCTGACGGCTTCGGGGCATTCGGGGTTCTGCGTAGGGTTCCAGCTCATGTCACGTTCCTTCGCTCATACTGGTCATAAAGGCCGCCTCAGGTGGCGGACGATCTGCTGTTGGTCGCCGATATGAAGGAATTCGGCAGTTCCTGATCCAGCGCGTCGGCCTTGGTGACACGCGCGTGCTGGCACGGCCTTCGGCAGTACTTCAAAGGACACTGACATTTATATTTATGGTATGGTAGCGCCCGTTAATGTGAAGCTGTGTCGCACTATGAGGAACGGCGATATCCGCATAGATGATCTCGAGAGCATTTCAGAAATGCCTCCGATGTTGGCGGAGTTACTCTACGGCGGCTCGACTTCGCGGCCGCGACAGCGCCGTCAATCCAAGACAGTGAAATCCTTGCTTACCACTGTTTGGGGCGACCGGATGAATGTCTCCCTCGATGAGGTCTTCAGATCCTATCGATGTCGTACACAGCATCTTGATACCGGCGGCTCACCCGAGCCTGAACGTCATGACGAGGAACCGCCCATGCCGTCTCTGGTGGCAACGCCAAGCCATTGCTCCGTCACGGGTCGCTAATTCATCGACATCGACGCGCACGTTCCGATTTCTGTGACACAGCTGAACACATCCTGGGGCTAGGATCAGGCAATCTTCAGCCCGACATTGGTTGAGTCGCCCTACAGCAGACGAATTGAAACTGGAATTCGTCTTAGCCTGAACAGGGTACAGCGCCTGGCAGTTGCAGAGAGGATAACATGCATGGGTTGGAACTCCGCGATAGAACTGGGATGCCCCGATGAGGTCGGGCAGGTCATCGTCTCGACCGGCATATGGATCGCGACACTCCCCGGCGAGCGTTACGATAAACAGGGCGGCGGCAACGCGATCGGCCTTGCCGTCCTGATCGCCATCCCGAAGTGCAGCGCCGATGGACTGGAGGACGATGCATCCTACGCCGCGGGGGCCAAGAGCACACAATCCCCAGTCTGCCTGCCCGTAGTCGGCATCTACGCCAGCCTCATTGCCCTGTTTGCCGACCCGGAAAATGAACGGTCGGGGGCATCACGGGAGAAGGGTCGGAAGCTGATCACCATCGCGACGCGCGATGGCCCAGGCGGCCCGCCATCCTACAGCATTCCCTTTAAACGGGTCCATCACGACGATACGCCGGGATGGAGAACTCGCAAAATGAACCGCTCCAGCAGAAGGGCCATAACGCGGGGAGTCGAAGTGTTTGCTCAGACATGACTGCAACCCTGAAATCCAACTCCGACAGCTTCACTATGTGATCGCGGCGGCCGAGCATGGCAGCTTCCGACAGGCGGCGCTCGCAGTCGGTGTACAGGAGTCCGCGATCAGCCGCCGGATCCGCGATCTGGAGGACCAGGCTGGCGCGGCTCTTTTCATCCGCTGTCCGCGCGGCGTGTCGCTCACCGAAGCCGGAAAGAAATTCCTGACGCATGCGCGCAGAGCAATCAACGAGATCGACCTCGCCTTGAAGGAGGTGGGCGCGGCTGGCCGCGCCGAGAAGGGTGTGCTGAGGATCGGTATATTCACCTCGCTCGCGTCGGGGTTTATCGCTGAGCTGCTCCAGCGCTACCGCGAGCAAAATCCCGGCATCCGTTCGACTTTCGTCGAGGGCGCGCCTGCCGACCACGTGGTGGCCGTACGGCGACACGAGATCGACGTCGCCTTTCTGACCGGACATGCTGAAGTGCCGGGCTGCGAGGTGACGCGGCTATGGTGTGAGAGGGTATTCGTCGTGCTTTCGGAGACGCACGAACTGGCAGCAAGGGATCGGATCGAATGGACCGATCTACGCGGGCGGCACTTCATCGTGAGCGAGGCCGAGCCCGGTCCAGAGATCCACGACTATCTCGTGAAGCATCTCGCGGAGCTCGGCCATCGTCCGAGTATCGAGCGGTACTCGATCTACAACAGAGACACGCTGATGCAGATGGTGGCGCTTGCTGAAGGGATCACGCTGACCAGTGAGGCGACGACGGGAACGATGTTTCCAGGCGTGACCTATCGGTTGCTCGAGGCGGATGCAATTCCATTCTGCGCGGTCTGGTCATCGCGTAACGACAATCCCGCGCTACGTAGGATGCTGAGCCTCGCCAAGAGCCTGTCGAAGAAGCGCTTCGCAACGCAGCCGATCACTCTTCCTGACGGTCGGGCGTGACCGAACGCCGGGCTTTGGCGAAACCGCGATCCGTCTCGACGAAGCGCTCTAGCATAGGCACGATCAGGCGGACCGGCTCAATGGGCTGGGTTCCCGCTTCGGCGAGCAACCGGCCGTATTCGACAAGATCGCGATGGAGCGGCGCGGGCAGTTCCACCGTCACCTTGACGGGCTTGTCGTCGACGATCGGTCCGAGTTTCAGCTTTGCCATGGTCAGCCTTTGTATGGTTCGAGAACTAAATCGCGCGTGACGATGACTCGGACGGGGAAGCCCGGCCGGATGGTCAGCGTCGGTGCGACCTGCAATTGGCGCCGGACGATCTGCTGACCGGCGTCGTTGATGGTGTCCTGTGCGCCGTCGCGGATAGCGCGGACCAGGCGGTCCTCATCGCTGACCGCCAGTTCCGTGCCGACCGCGAGCAGCGTGGAGAGACCGGCCGCTTTGGCGAGATCCCACCAGTGATAATCAACCCCATCCTCAAGACCAGCGTATCCTTGCGTGTCGGCGCCCGGCTGGCGTTCGAGGACGATGGAGCGGCCGTTCGGGAAGATCAGCCGGTTCCAGACCAGCAGCGCCCGTCTTTGTCCGAACTGCACGTTGTTGTCGTACTGGCCGACAATCCGCGTGCCTTGCGGGATCAGAAGCAATCTGCCGGTCGGACTGTCGTAGACGTTTTCCGTCACCTGCGCCGTGATCTGGCCAGGCAGATCGGAACGGATGCCGGTGATAAGCGCGGCGGGGATCACCGCCCCGGCTTGGAGGATAAACGGCGAAGCCGGAGCCATGACCCGATCCGACGATGTGGTGCGGCGATCAACGGGCGCATTCAGAAACGCAAGCTGCCGGTCCTGGGCGGTCTGCTGGCCGGGCTGTCCAGCGAGTCCGGCGAGATCGAAACCGGGAACATTCGGCGTGGTTGAGCTGCCGGGTGCCGTCGCTGTCGAGCCAGGTTGGGTCTGAAAGAAGACGCGGCTGGTGCGCGCAGCCTCTTCCTCGGCCCGCCGGCGCTGCTCCGCCTCGTCGACGGTGGGCGTCGTGATCGTGGGCGGAGCGACGGGCTGGCCCCGGTTCTGGGCGTCGAGGATCGGCCGCCCGAGATCACCAGGCAGCGGAGGTCCAAGCACTGGTCCGGTATAGTCGCGCGGCAGGCCGGCGAGGCCATCTGCCGTCTGGCGGTTGTTGGTCGAGTAAAGCTCCTCTCCGTTCCGGCCGGCATCGCGGGTCTGGAGGGCGTAGATCAACGCGCCGCCGATTCCGACGAGACCGACCGCCGTAACGCTTGCCAGCACCTTCCGCGAAAGACGTGTGACACGCGGCGACTCGGCGCGAAGGCGCATTGGAGCTGCTTCGTTGGAATTGTTTTGGCTCATGACGCGGGTCTCCCGTCGGTGCGGACGATCCTGACGACCTGCTGTTTGTCGCCACCGCCAAGCCGAAGCTCGGCGGCCCCGAACAGGCGATCGACGATCAGGATGTGCTGGTGGATACGGCTGTTGACGAGCTGCGCTTCGCCGTCCGGCCCGATGACGAAGATCGGCGGCATTTCTCCCTGAACGATCCCGCGCGGAAACTCGACGTAAACCCTGCGGCCGTCGTCATAGACGGAGACGGGCTTCCAGGGCGGATTTCCACCGGTCAGACCGTATCGGTAGTTGCGCGCCGCAACGGCTGGGATGACCGGGGTCGCCGGAATGCTCTGGCCTTGACCGGCGCGCGGCCGCGGATAGGACCAGGAGACGGACGGCATATAGGGCTTCGCGCCGGAACGCAGTTCGATCAAGTAAACGCGCCGGTCGGTGGTCACGACGAGATTGGTCGTGATGTCCGGCCGAGACGGCTTCACGAGGATATGGACACGGCGTGTCGTTCCGGCCCCGCTTTCGGTGTCACCGATAATCCAGCGGGCAGTGTCGCCGGCCGCAATCGGCCCGGCGCCGGTCAGCGATTCGCCGGGTTCCAGCGCGATATCGGTGATCTGCCCGGGCGCCGCATAGACCTGATAGAGCGCGCCTTCTGACCAGGGATATATCTGGATTGCATTGAAGTAGCCCTCCCGGCGCGGCTGCACGCGAGCGGCTGCATTGGCGTTTTCGACGCGGGCGACTGGTGTGCTGGCCGCCGTGCCGCCCTTTGCCGGCGTCCAGGCCGGAGGAATGTGGATCGGACGGGGCCGATCGTCAGTTACGGACACCGGAACGGACGGCAAAGCCGGAACATCCCGATCGTAGCTGATTTCCGGCGGCTTCTGCGGCGTAGCGCAGCTTGCCAACGTCGAGGCGGAGAGCAGCAGAACAGGAAGTACGGATTTACGGAAAGTCGGAATGGCGGGGGTACGGAAAGCCGATTTCATTGGCTCATCTCCCGCGACCAGTTGATGGCGTTGATGTAAATTCCGAGCGGATTGACCTTCAGCCGCTCGGCATCGCGCGGCGGCTGGATGACGATGGTCAGGATCGCGGTCCATCGCTCGGTCGCGCCGAGCTGGCTGTTCTCGAAATGCCGTTCCGTCCACGCCACGCGGAAGCTGTCCGGAGAAGCGCGGATGACGCTGGAAACCTCGACGGCGATCTGCTGCTTGCCGACCTTCGTGAAGGGATCGTTCGCGCGGGCATAGTCGTTAAGGGCCGCCGCACCGCGATCGGTCGTCCATTCATAGGCCCTGAGCCAGTTCTGCCGGACGATGATCGGATCGGCGGGAATGCTTCTCGTCTGCTCGATGAAGCGCGCGAGATGCCACGCTACCTGGGGATCGGTCGGACGATAATCGGCAGCGGCCGGCGCAACGGCCAGCGCCTGACCGAGATTGTCCACCTGGACAACCCACGGCACGACCGTTCCACGAGCGGACTGGTAGACCAGCGCGGAGGCGAAGCCCGCCGACAGGATCAGCGAACCGAAGGCTATGTAGCGCCAGTTCTTCGCCTGTACGCGGGCTGAGCCGAGACGTTCGTCCCAAACTTGCGCGGCTTTCTGGTAAGGCGTTTCCGGTTGAGGTGTCTTGCCGTAATGCACGGCCGGTCGTTTGAAGAGATTCATGAACGGTCACTTTCGGAGAGATTGACGGATGCGCCGGACCCATGGCTGTCGCCCGAGCGAACGGCATGGGCGGCAGCGCTGACGCCGTGGGCGACATGGCTGCCGCGCTTCATGCGCTGGGCCCATGCCGGCGTCTGATCGGGTGTGGCTGCGGGAGCGACGGAAGCGGGATCGGATTCGCCCGCGCCCGCGCCAGACGAGAAGGAGCCGCCGGTGGCGCTGACGCCTGTACGCGCGCCGTCGGAGAAGCTGGATTTCATGCTCTCGGACGCGCGGGAAGCGGCACGGCGCAAGGGCGAGACGGCCGCCGATCCGGCTGCTCGGCCGACGCCACTGAGACCGGACGCGACGCCCGCCGCTCCCGACTGTCCCATGGAACCGAGGGTGTAGGCAGACGATGCCGCGCCGGCCGCCGCCGCTCCACCTCGCGCGGCAGCGGCGCCGCCGGAAAGAAGAGCGGCTCCGCCCTTCGCGGCAAGTACCGCGCCGCCACCGGCGGCGAGTGCTGCACCGCCGACGGCAAGGCCGGTGCCCACCGCGGCGCCTGCGCCAAGTTGAGGACCGCCGCTGACAAGACCCGAGGCAATGCCGGGACCGAAAATGCCGAGGCCGACGAGCGAAAGCGCCGCAAGAACGATGGCCATGGCGTCGTCGATGCTCGGGGTCTGGCCGCCGAAGCCTTGCGTAAACTGGCTGAACAGCGTCGAGCCGATGCCGACGATTACAGCGAGGACCAGGACCTTGATGCCGCTGGAAATCACGTTGCCAAGCACGCGCTCGGCCATGAAGGCGGTCTTGCCGAAGAGGCCGAACGGGATCAGGACGAAACCGGCGAGCGTCGACAACTTGAACTCGATCAACGTCACGAAGAGTTGGATCGCCAGAACGAAGAAGGCGAGGATGACCAGCGCCCAGGCAAAGAGCAGGCAGACGATCTGGATCAGGTTCTCGAAAACCGCGATCCAGCCCATCAGGGGCGATATCGCGTCGAGCAAGGGGCGCGCGGCATCGAGGCCGGTCTGTGCGACCTTACCCGGACGGAGCAGATCCTGCGCAGTGAAGCCCGTGCCGGCGGCTTTCAGTCCAAGACCGGAGAAGCTGTCGAAGACTATCTTGGCGAGGTTATTCCAATTGGAAATCAGGTAGGCAAACACCCCAACAAATAGGGTTTTCTTGACCAGCCTCGCGATGATGTCGTCGTCCGCGCCCCAGCTCCAGAACAGCGCAGCAAGGGTGACGTCGATCACGATTAGCGATGTGGCGATGAACGCTACCTCGCCGCCGAGCAGCCCAAAGCCGGAGTCGATGTAACGTGTGAAGGTGCCGAGGAACGTGTCGATAACGCCGGAGCCGCCCATGCTTCACTGCCCTTCGCTGGAGGTTGGCGATGCGGGTACGGGCGAGCGGCCGAGGAACCGATCACGCGTCTCGGCCCAGACGCGCAGGCATTCGGCGTCGTTCGCAGCCGTTGCCCCAAGCTGCTGGCACCGGCGCTGTGCCTCACGCAGCGGATCGCGCCGGGGTTCGATGATGCGCGTGGAGAAATCCTCTGTCGGCTCCTCCTTCCGGGTCATCTCGACGACCGCCGCCGTAATGGCGACGGCAACGAACACGACAGCACCCAGCCGGGCCAGCATCTTGCCGTCCATAAGCCCGCCCTCAGTTGCCGTTGAACATCTGCGCGTTGCCGGGCTGGTAGCCCGAACCCGGCGTCAGGAAGCGGCGGCGTTGCTCGCGACCCTGTTCGGCCGCAGCTGTGCGCTCGGCTTCCGTCAGTGCGCCTGCGCGCCCGTTGGCAGCAAGCAGTGCGACGAGATCGGAAAGCTGCTGCGACTGGAGCGCGAGAAGCTGGTTGCCGGCCTGCGTCGCCTGAAGCGCGCCGGTCGCGCCCTGGCTCTGGCTCACCAGTTCGCTCATCTGCGTGCGGTTGGTGTCGATATTGCCGACGACACCCGCCTGGACGCGCATGGCGTCCTGCAGGCCGCCGACGGTATTCTGCCAGCGCGAACGCGCATCGGAGACGAGCTGCTGATCCGTGGCCGACATGGAGACGTTGCCGTACTGCTGCTGGAACGCCTGATCGATCCGCTGCACATCGAAGGCTATGTTCTGGGCCTGGGTCAGGAGCTGCTGCGTGCGCTGAACATTCTGCTGAAGCGTCTGGAGGGAAGAGAACGGCAGGCTCGCAAGATTGCGCGCCTGATTGATCAGCATCGTCGCCTCGTTCTGAAGCGAGGTAATCTGGTGGTTGATCTGTTCGAGCGTTCGCGCGGCCGTGAGCACGTTCTGCGCGTAGTTGCTGGGATCGAAGACGATTCTCCAGGCGTAGACTGGCGTGGTCGCTACCGGCAAGGCCGCCAGCGGTATGGCAAGCATGGTCACCGCGAAAAGGACAGCAGGAGAGCGGACAGAACGGGTTGTCATGATTCAATTTCCTTTTCGGCTTAGGGGACGAGAGAGGGAAAAGTCGGAATGAGCTCCGAGGCCCAGCCGACGTCGCGAGCGTTGAGCCAGGCCGCGAGAAAGCCATCGCGGCCATGCTCGGCGACGATCTGGGCGATCAGCATCTGGTCGGATTTCGAGGAAGCGGCGCAAAGCGCGAGGCCGACTTCGGACAGGCCGAGCTCGAACAGACGATTGCCGCGCCGTGACTGGCAGTAGTAGTCCCGCTTGGGCGTCGCCCGCGCGAGGATTTCGATCTGGCGATCATTGAGGCCGAAGCGGCGATAGATGGCCGTGATCTGCGGCTCGATCGCGCGCTCGTTTGGCAGCAGCAGTCGCGTCGGGCAGCTTTCGATGATGGCCGGGGCGATCTCCGAATTGTCGATGTCCGAGAGCGACTGCGTGGCGAAGATGACCGAGGCGTTTTTCTTGCGGAGCGTCTTGAGCCATTCGCGGAGCTGGCTGGCGAAGCCTTCGTCATCGAGCGCCAGCCAGCCCTCGTCGATGATCAGCAGCGTCGGCCGCCCGTCGAGCCTGTCGCCGATGCGATGGAAGAGATAGGCGAGTACAGCCGGCGCCGCGCCCGTGCCGACCAGCCCCTCGATCTCGAATGCCTGCACGTCCGCCGAACCGAGATGCTCGGCTTCGGCATCGAGCAGCCGGCCATAAGGGCCGCCGACGCAATAAGGGCGGAGCGCCTGCTTGAGATCGTTGGACTGGAGAAGGACGCTGAGGCCGGTGATCGTGCGCTCGCCGATCGGCGCCGAGGCGAGCGAGGTCAGCGCCGTCCAGATGTGCTCCTTTGCCTCCGGGGTGATTTTAATCCCTTCCCGCAGAAGGATCGCGACGATCCAGTCGGCGGCCCAGGCGCGCTCATAGGTGTCGTGAATGCGGGCCAGCGGCTGGAGCGATACCGAGGATTCCGATCCTTCGGTCAGGCCGCCGCCGAGATCGTGCCAGTCGCCACCCATGGCGAGCGATGCGGCGCGGATCGAACCGCCGAAGTCGAAAGCGAAGACCTGGCTGCGGAGGTAACGGCGAAATTGCAAGGCCATGAGGGCGAGCAGCACGGATTTGCCCGCCCCTGTTGGGCCGACGACGAGCGTGTGGCCGACATCGCCGACATGCAAAGAAAGCCGGAACGGGGTCGAACCTTCGGTTCTGCCGTAAAGCAGCGGGGGCGCATCGAAGTGATCGTCCCGTTCCGGCCCCGCCCACACGGCAGAGAGGGGGATCATGTGGGCGAGATTGAGCGTCGAGATCGGCGGCTGACGCACGTTTGCATAGACATGGCCGGGCAAACTGCCGAGCCAGGCGTCCACCGCGTTCACCGCCTCGATCATGGCGGTGAAGTCGCGGCCCTGGATGACCTTCTCGACCAGACGCAGCTTTTCGTCGGCAAGGCGCGGATCGGCGTCCCAGACCGTGATCGTAGCGGTGACATAGGCCATGCCGGCGACGTCCGCGCCAAGCTCCTGCAAGGCCATGTCCGCGTCGGCGGCCTTGTTCGCGGCGTCGGTGTCCACCAGCACCGATTGCTCGTTGGTCATCACCTCCTTGAGGATCGCGGCAATCGACTTGCGCTTGGCGAACCATTGCCGCCTGATCTTGGTGAGTAGCTTGGTTGCGTCTGTCTTGTCGAGGAGGATCGCGCGCGTCGACCAGCGATACGGGAAGGCCAGCCGGTTCAGATCGTCGAGCAGACCCGGCGTTGTCGCGGTCGGAAAACCGACAATGGTCAGAACACGCAGATTCTGATCGCCAAGACGCGGCTCCAGACCGCCGGTGAGTGGCTGGTCGGCGAGGAGCGCGTCGAGATAGATCGGCGTTTCCGGCACACGGACACGATGGTGTTTCGTCGACACGCAGGAATGCAGATAGGTCAGTGTCTCGCTGTCATCGAGCCAGCCGCAGGACGGCATGAAGCCGTCGAGCAGCGCCAGCACGCGATCGGTGCGGTCGGTGAAGGCGCGCAGGATCTCGTGCGGATCGACGCCCGAGCGCTCACGCCCTTCGTAAAGCCAGGACTCGGTACGTGCGGCTTCCTCGGCCGGTGGAAGAAACAGGAAGGTGAGGAAGTAGCTCGATACGAAATGTGCGCCGGCTTCTTCGAAGTCGGCCTTGCGCTCGGCATCGACCAAAGCCGACGCGGGATCGGGAAAGATGTTGTCGGGATAGGTGGCGGCTTCGTACCGTTGCGCCTCGACGAAAATGCTCCAGCCCAGGCCAAGGCGGCGGAACGCGTTGTTGATGCGGCTTGCAACGGCAACCAGCTCGGCCGCGACGGAGGAATCTAGATCCGGACCCCGAAAGCGGGCCGTGCGCTGAAACGAGCCATCCTTGTTCAGCACGATGCCGGGCGCGACCAGAGCGACCCATGGCAAATAGTCGGCGAGGCGAGCGGCGGTGCGACGATATTCGGCGAGATTCATCATGGCCGCCTCCTCACACCGCGAGGAAAGCCGGAATGCGCAGATGCCTGCGCCCGACCTCGACAAAGAGCGGATCGCGACGGGCCGCCCAGACGGCCACGAAATGACCGATCGCCCAAATGGCGAGGCCGACGAGCCAAAGGCGCAGGCCGAGGCCCACGGCCCCGGCCAGCGTGCCGTTCATGATCGCGATGGAGCGCGGCGCACCGCCCAGCAGGATGTGCTCGGTCAAGGCGCGATGGACTGGCACCGAAAAGCCCGGCACCGCGTCGAGTTGTTCGAGGACGGCCGCCATCAGACTAGCACCCCGCCGCCGAAGCTGAAGAAGCTGAGGAAGAACGAGCTGGCCGCGAAGGCGATCGACAGACCGAATACGATCTGGATCAGGCGGCGGAAGCCGCCGCTGGTGTCGCCGAAGGCGAGCGCCAGGCCGGTGGCGATGATGATGATCACCGCCACGATCTTGGCGACCGGCCCCTCGATCGACTGGAGGATCTGCTGAAGCGGCTGCTCCCACGGCATGGAGGAGCCGGAGGCATGGGCCGGCGGCGTAGCGGCCAGCATCATGATGGTGAAGAGCGCGGTCGAACTGGCGAGACGCCTGTAGCTGCCGCGCATGATCGAGCCGGCGGGCAGCTCTGGACCGATGGGCACGGTCGACAGGACGGGCGGATTGGTCACATTCGGAACGACGGGCGAATTCATTCAGCTTCTCCATTCGAGGTGGTTGCGGGGATGATGCGGTAGTCGCCGGTGGCGGGATCGATGCCGTCGACGCGCGCGAGCTCGGCCAGCCGGCGCGACGAGCCGCGGCCGGAGAGGACGGCGACGAGATCGATAGTCTCGGCGATCAGCGCGCGCGGGACGGTGACGACGGCTTCCTGGATGAGTTGCTCGAGGCGACGCAGCGCGCCGATGCCGGAGCCGGCGTGGATCGTGCCGATGCCGCCGGGATGGCCGGTGCCCCAGGCTTTGAGCAGGTCGAGGGCTTCTGAGCCGCGGACCTCGCCAATGGGAATGCGATCGGGCCGCAGGCGCAGCGAGGAGCGGACGAGATCGGAAAGCGTGGCAACGCCATCCTTGGTCCGCATCGCGACAAGGTTCGGCGCAGCGCATTGCAGCTCGCGGGTATCCTCGATGAGGACGACGCGATCTGCTGTCTTCGCCACCTCGGCGAGCAGCGCGTTGGTCAGCGTTGTCTTGCCGGTAGAAGTGCCCCCAGCGACGAGTATGTTGGCGCGGGACTGGACCGCTGCGCGCAGCTTCACTGCCTGATCGGCCGTCATGATGCCGGCGGCCACATAATCGTCGAGCGTGAAGACCGCGACAGCCGGCTTGCGAATAGCGAAGGCGGGTGACGCTACGACTGGCGGAAGCAGGCCCTCAAAACGCTCACCTGTTTCCGGCAACTCGGCCGAGACGCGCGGCGAGCGGGCGTGGACCTCCGCACCGACATGGTGCGCGACCAGACGCACGATGCGCTCGCCATCGGCGGCCGTCATCGTCTCGCCGGTGTCGGCCAGCCCTTCGGAAAGCCGATCCACCCAGATGCGCCCATCGGGGTTCAGCATCACCTCGACCACGGCCGGGTCTTCCAGAAACCGCGCGATTGCCGCTCCGAGCGCGGTGCGCAGCATGCGCGCTCCGCGCTGGATCGCTTCCTGCCTGTGGTGGGTGGATGCCATGTCGTCCCCGTTTCTCGTGGGGACGCAACAGATGATCCCCGGATCGGGGATTATTAAAAGAGCCCGGAATCAGGCCGATTCAACAAGTTTCGGTCGTAGTAGTAGTGTAGCGTGCAAATACAGGAGAACGGCGGCGAGGGCCTCATATTGACGGATTACTTGCTGCGATTGTTCGCCGATTGCGCGTGAAAATCCGGTCGGCGATTCGGCGATCCTTACAAAGGCGACGAGGGGGGTGGAAACCAGTAAGGCTTCTTGTGGGAAGGGGAGTGGCGAAAGCTTCCATCGGCGAGAGTCGTTCCCCCGAGAGGCGATGGAGTCCGGTATCGGCCCTATCGAGCGTCTTCTTGGCAGTCGCGGCTATTTCGACTTCGCCGCGCCATAACGCAGGCCATCCAGCAGCAGCATGAGCATTCGTTCGGTGTGCGCCGGCCCATCCTCCCCTGAAGCCACGGCGAGGTTTCCGATCGCGCGCAGCAGATCGTAGGGCGCAATGTCAGCTCGGACTTCTCCCGCAGCGGCAGCAGCATTCAGCAGCATCGACAGAGCCGGTTCAAATCGGCTTCGGAAATAGTCCGGCAAGGTGGCGAATGCCGGATCGCCGGAATGGAGCGCCGCGGCCAACCCCTGTTTGGTAGCGAGGAAGCGCGTGTAGCGCTTCAACCAAGCTGCCAGAGCATCGGCTGGCCCATGCTCAGCGGCAAGCATCGCCGCCGCACCGGCGCAGGCATCAACCTCCCGGCGAAACACCGCAGCCACCAGATCGGCACGCGTCGGGAAACGGCGGTAGAGCGTACCCAGCCCAACGCCCGCCTGCGTCGCAATCTCCCGGATGGGCGCATCCACCCCCGAACGGGCGAACACGATCTTGGCCGCTTCCAAAACGGCTTCCTCGTTTCTGCGAGCATCAGCACGCATTCGCGGTGCGGGTGCTTCGGCATCGCCAGGAGCCGGTGACGCGGCTTCGCCTGCATTCCGGAGTTCGGTCGACAACATTTTTGCGATCCCTCTTGATAAACGGATCAATGATCCGTATTTATAGTATAGCGGATCATTGATCCGGTTTCCAGTTCGGAGGTTCGCAGTCTCATGTCCAGCCCGTTCGCAGAAACCCGCGCGCGCACTGCCGGATTACCCGCCGTTGTTTCCATCTCTCCCATTACCTTACTGTCACCGGGACGAGGCGTTGATCTGCACGTTCGGGTTTCCTTACCGATCTCAGGCTACACGCTGCCCGTCATCATCTTCTCGCACGGCAATGGCCAGTCGTTTCACGCCTATGGCCCCCTTGCTGATTATTGGGCAGCGCATGGTTTCGCCGTAATCCAGCCGACACATCTGGATTCGCGGATGCTCGGCCTTGCCGCGAACGATCCTCGCCGCCCCCAATTCTGGCGCTTTCGTGAGCAAGACCTAGCCACCGTCCTCGACGGGCTTGATCGCATAGAGAACGAAGCATCGCTGATCCGGGGGCGGCTCGACCACTCTCGTATCGCGGTTGCCGGCCATTCATGGGGCGCCCAGACCGCCAGTACCTTGCTTGGCACCACCCATCCCGATCCCGACGACGGATCGGTGGTCAATAGGAAGGACAACCGCGTGAAAGCGGGCGTGCTGCTGGCGCCGCCAGGTAGAGGCAATGGCCTGACCGAATATGCGGCCCATACCTACCCATTCATGTATCCAGATTTCTCGACCATGACGGCGCCGACCTTGGTCATCGTCGGCGACCGCGATGTCGGCAGACTTTCGACACATGGCGCCGAGTGGTGGCGTGATGCCTACGATTTGAGCCCCTCACCCAAGGTATTATTTACGGCCTTTGGCGGCGAGCATGCTCTTGGCGGCATCCCCGGCTACGAGGCACGCGAGACGACGGACGAACGGCCGCAGCGGGTCGCCGCGATCCAGCGTCTTTCCACCGCCTTCCTCCGCAGCGCGCTCTATCCCGGCGATCCCGCATTTTCCGAAACGGTCGCGACACTGGCAGCCGATGCCGCGGCGGAAGGCAGCGTCGAGACGAAGTAATCGGACGCGCCTGTTCCCACTCCCTCGTAACCCGCGTCTATCCCCATCCGCGGCCGCGCTACGCCATCACCACAAACAGGAGTTTTGCATGAACACGATTCTCATCACCGGCACCTCGTCCGGCTTCGGGCTTGAGACTGCCCGCTATTTCCTTGATCGCGACTGGACCGTCATTGCCACAATGCGCACGCCTCGTGACGATGTGCTGCCAGCATCCGAACGTCTGCGCGTCGTTGCACTCGATGTGACCGACGCTGCCAGCATCACCAGTGCTCTGGATAAAGCAGGGCCGATCGACGCCCTCGTCAACAACGCCGGTGCCGGTCTGATGGGTGCGCTGGAAGGCGTGTCGATCGACGCAACGCGCCAGCTTTTCGAGCTGAACACGTTCGGCACCATGGCGATGACGCAAGCCGCACTGCCCGGCTTCCGGGTGCAAGGGTCGGGCGTGATCGTCAACGTGTCGTCCGCCGTGACGCTCAAGCCGTTGCCGCTGCTGTCCGCCTACACGGCCAGCAAGGCAGCCGTAGAGGTATTCAGCGAAAACCTCGCTTTGGAAGTGGAGCCCTTCGGTGTGCGTGTGCGGCTGGTCGTCCCCGGCCGGGCGCCGGAAACGCCCTTTAGCGCGACCGCCCGTGCCCGCTCGCAGAACGGCATACCCGAAGCCTATGCTGCGTGGGCCAGACAGGTGTTCTCCGCAGCGCCGCAGCTCGTCGAAACCACCACCGCAAGTGACGTGGCGGAAGCGGTCTGGCAGGCCGTGACCGATGCGTCTTCTCCGTTTCGCATCCCGGCCGGCGCGGACGCCGTAACGCTTGCCGCGCAGGTCGCGTAATAGCCGACCTCGGCCCCTTCACCGGTCGGATCGTTCGCCGCAACGTGGCCGCTCCGATCGGAAGATTCGAATGAGGCGGTGCCTTCCGAGCTGCGAGCGTACTACTTGAACGACACCGCTTGCCCGACACCTGTTCCCGAATGCTTTTTGGAGAACCGGCCGATGCGCATGGTGTTGAGACTTTCGGAAACGCTGCGAAACAACCGGTTTGAAGCCGCCATTGCACCTGCCTCGCATCGAGAAGCCCCTCGCCCAGATATGGCTCAAACCTCATTTTTGCGGTATGCGATTCCGATCCGGTTTTAGGAGAACGCACGAAGAGATCATTCACGCGCGTCGGGACCAGCCACATCTTCGGAAATCTCCTGACGAAGCTTCGGCCCCTGAGCCAGACGCCGACCGAGGGCGGTGATGAACGCTTCATACCGCTCGCTGGATTTGGCCCGCGCCGCCTGCGCCGCCGGCTCCGGTAATGCGGGCGTCGTGGTGATCCAGAAGCGGATGAACACCGCCAGTGTCTCGACAGCGATGCCGACATCGCGTTCGAGGCGGGTCATGCGACGATCAAGCTGGTCGAGGCGTTTTGAAATGATCGCCTCTCGCCGTTCGGCATCGTCCGGCGAGAGAAATGACGCGATCGCGGCTTCGGCGATCATGGATTGTGACTGATCCCGGCGCGCGGCGAAATCCGCCAAGGTCTTCTCGACGTCGGGGTCCAGATAGATCGTGGTTTTTTTCTTCTTTCGGCGAGTGGTCATGGCGCCTACAGCTCCATGCCGTCATTCGGATCGAGCGAGACCTGCCGTGCGACGCCCTGCATCTGGCGGATCATGCGCTGGTTGCGCACGGCATCCTCGTCGATGTCGTCAGGCGGCTCGATCTCGAACTCGTTCTCGATCGGCGCTTTCTTTTCTACCGGCTTTACCCGGTGGAGCTCGTGCTGCAGCCGCCGTTCGGATTCGGTCGGGTCCTCGTCGTCGGATCGGCCTGCCGGTTGCGCATTGAGCGCTTCCGGTCGTGCCGGGATCGGCAGGCTGGTCCAGTCGTCCGGACGAATCTGTTCCGGGCGCTTCAAGGAGGGCGGCGACAGCAGGCGTTCGCGGAAACGGGCATCCTCATAGTAGCGAGCCTTTTTCGCCCGGATCGGCGGAATGCCGGCGACCATCACGATCTCGTCGGCCGGCGGAAGCTGCATGATCTCGCCCGGCGTGAGCAACTGGCGAGCGGTTTCCGAGCGGGACACCATCAGGTGGCCGAGCCAGGGCGACAGACGGTGCCCGGCATAGTTTTTCATGGCCTTCATCTCGGTGGCCGTCCCGAGGGCGTCCGATACGCGCTTGGCCGTCCGCTCGTCGTTCGTCGCGAAGCTCACGCGAACATGGCAGTTGTCGAGGATCGAATTGTTCGGCCCATAGGCTTTCTCGATCTGGTTCAGCGATTGCGCGATCAGGAAGCTCTTCAACCCATACCCTGCCATGAAGGCCAGCGCGGTCTCGAAAAAGTCGAGGCGCCCGAGCGCCGGAAACTCGTCGAGCATAAGGAGGAGACGATGGCGCCCGGTCTTTGCCTGGAGCTCTTCGGTCAGGCGACGGCCGATCTGATTGAGCAGCAGGCGGATCAGCGGCTTGGTCCGGTTGATGTCGCTGGGTGGCACGACAAGGTAGAGCGTCGTCGGATGGTCGCCGCCGACGATGTCGCTGATCCGCCAGTCGCAGCGCCGCGTGACCTCGGCAACAACAGGATCGCGGTACAATCCGAGAAACGACATTGCGGTTGATAGAACGCCGGAGCGCTCATTGTCGGATTTGTTCAGGAGCTCGCGCGCCGCGCTGGCCACGACAGGGTGTGGACCGGTCTCGCCCAGATGCGCGGTCTTCATCATGGCGCGCAGCGTCGACTCCACCGGGCGCTTCGGATCGGAGAGGAAGTTGGCGACGCCGGCCAGCGTCTTTTCCGGCTCGGCGTAGAGTACATGTAGGATCGCGCCGACGAGCAGTGAGTGGCTGGTCTTTTCCCAGTGATTCCTTTTGTCCAGGCTCCCCTCGGGATCGACGAGAATGTCGGCGATGTTCTGGACGTCGCGCACCTCCCACTCGCCCCGACGGACCTCGAGCAGCGGATTGTAGGCGGAGGATTTGGGATTGGTCGGGTCGAACAGCAGCACACGGCCATGGAGTGACCGGAAGCCCGCGGTCAGCGTCCAGTTCTCACCCTTGATATCATGGACGATCGCCGAGCCTGGCCAGGTGAGGAGCGAAGGGACGACGAGACCGACACCCTTGCCGGATCGGGTAGGCGCAAAGCACAGCACATGCTCCGGCCCGTCATGGCGCAGATACTCGTGATCGTATCGGCCGAGTACCACGCCGTCGGGATCGAGCAGGCCCGCGGCCTCGATCTCGGGCTTCTCTGCCCAGCGGGCCGAGCCATAGGTGGCGACATTCTTCTGTTCGTGGGCTCGCCAGACCGACATGCCGATAGCGACCGCGATGGCGATGAAACCGCCCGACGCGGCGATCATGCCGCCGGTCGCGAATATGCCCGGCGCATAGGCGTCGTAAAAGTACCACCACCACATGATAGCGGCTGGAAAATAGAACGGCACACCGAAGAGCCTGAACCACGGCTCGCCGAGCTGCGCCTGATAGCCGAGGCTCCACGCAACATATTGCGTCGCGCCCCAGGTGGTAACGAGCACGATCAGGAAGACGATCGTGATCTGTCCCCAGAGGATCTTGGTGCCGGACATGGCGAGGTTCCTTTCTGACGGGTGCTAGAGGCCGAGCCCCCGCTTGCGGCCGAAGTCCCAGTCGACGCCGCCATCGTCTCGGGCGTCGCCTGAGACGTGACGTCCGATTTGCTTTTCGAGAGAGGGAGACCAGGGGACGAGCTGGAAGCCGAGGCCGTCGTCGATCATGGCGAACCGCCCGGAGGCGAGCGTGAAGCGCTGGCGATAGGAGCCGGCGACATATTCCCCACTACCGACATGATTGAATGGCAGACCGGTTTCGGCGACGAGCTTCTCGCCCAGCGCACTGACCTCGCGATCTCGCAACGTGTTGAGCAGCCTGCGGGCGAAGACCACGCGGCCGCCCTGCCGCTCGGCGAGGCCCTCGCCGATCAGGTTTTCAGCCCGTTGCTCGAGCGCCTGCTGCACCTCGGCGCCAAAGCCGCCCTCCGACAGCGCGATGGGCTCGCGGGCAACCGCCTGCCGGTCGAGCCAGGTCGCGCCCGTTGCGTTGACCTGCGCGTGGATGTCCAAGTCGGAACGGACGGCGAGCGCGACGCGGCGCTGACCTTGTGCATCCTCGTAGGCGCGCAGCTCGACGATCGATCCGGGTGGGCTGTCGCCAGCGGCATCGAGATGCGGCAGCTTGATATGATGGGTGCGGCCGTCCACGCCGTCGACCACGGCATAGGCCGTGCCCTTCAGCTCATCATCGAGACCGCGTTCGAGCAGGCGGCCGACAACGGGCACGTCGAGGCTTTCGCCGGCCAGCACATAATTCGCCGCGCCGCGCTCGATGCCGCGATCGGTGAGAGCGCGGTGCATGCGCTTGATGATGTCGCCGCGCTCGCCGAGCTCGCGCAGGACGCTCTCCGCCTCGGGCTTGATGAACCATTGCGAATGGCCGACCTGTCCGGCAACGCCGAGAATTTCGAGGGTCCGCAGCCGGCCGACCTTCAAAGCGTGGAATTCGTCCGGCTGTCGGTCGGGGCGCGGCGCGAGGTCGATGATGCCGGACTTGCCGGCGTCGCGGACAAGCTGGCGGTCGAGCTGCGTCCAGCGTTCGGTCTCGATCTGGCTTTCGAGAATGCGGCGGATATCGAGGTCGGTGCGCGGCCCCAGCTCCTGCGTGATGAGATCGCGCGCCCGGTCGCGCATGCCTTCCTTGATGTAGTCGCGCGAGATCACGAGATCCTGTCCATCGTCGCGCACACCGCGGACGATCAGGTGGGCATGCGGATGCTCGGTGTTCCAGTGATCGACGGCCACCCAGTCGAGCTCCGTGCCGAGATCCTTTTCCATCTGGCCGACGAGATCGCGGGTGAAGGATCTGAGGTCCGCCATGTCGGGCGCGTCGTCGGGCGAAACGATGAATCGGAAATGATGCCGGTCATCGCCACAGCGCTCTGCGAAGGCGCGCGCATCGGCATTCTCCGTTCCGGGCCCGAACAGCCGCGCCTTCTCCCCGTCACGGGTCACGCCGTCGCGGCGCAGATAGTCGAGATGCGTACCGAGCGGTGCGGATCGTGGGGAGTGGCGGACCACGCGCGCCTTGACGACGGCGCCGCGCGTCCGCGACGTGATGAGGCGATTGGCCTGGATGCTGGCGCGCTGGCCGCGCCCGAAGCGTGAACGGTTGCCCGATGTGACGCGGCCCGATCGCGAGACGCCGCCGCCTGCCTTCTTCGCTGCGGCGAGCACCTGCGCGATGAAAGGCCGGGCCTGCTGCGCGCGGGTCGATCGGATGCGGCCGGGACGGATGCGGAACTCGCTGTTATCGGACATGATGCGACCCCGCACGGTGCAAAACTCGGAGGAAAAACAGAAAGATAGGCGCGGAGCGCACGGTGCGCGCAAGCGCTACACGGTGCGGATCGCGCCGAAAACCTGAACAAAAACAACCGCCCAACCGAAGCGCACCGTGCGCTCTTTTATCCTGCCATCGTCCGGTTGCTGCGCCTGCCGCTACCCCCGGCGTCCTCCACGACACGCCAGCGCACGATGGGATGCGAAGCGCCGCAGGGCCGCTCATGGCCGCTCCCCGGAGGCATTCCGAGCGACGAACAGCCCCTCCGGCTGTGCCGCGATAAGCATCTGCGATGTCGCCGTGACGGGTGGGAGAGCGTCGTCCGGCGCTCGATCCGGAGACGCGGAATTGGCGGCCGAAGCACCGCCATCGCGCCCGACGAAGATCGCCGCCTCGCGCCAATCGAGCGGCCGGGCGACCGTCGAACCGCTCTTCGAAGGGCGCTCGCCGCGCAGCGCGGGCGCGAGCGAAGCGACATAAGCCCGCGTCTCGGCGGGCAGCGCTCGGCCCTTCGAACGATGCTCATCGTAGCGCGCCGGACCGGCATTGTAGGCCGCGAGCATGGCGGCGATGTCGCCATAGCGATCCCACATCTCGCGCAGGTACGCAGTACCCGCGAGGATGTTGTCGCGCGGATCGTAAGGATTGCGGCCGAGGCCGTGGCGGATGCGAAGCTCGGCCCAGGTGTCCGGCATGACCTGCATCAGACCCATCGCGCCGGCCGAGGAGACGGCCCGCACGTCGCCCGCGCTCTCGGCGCGCATGACGGCGACGATCCATGCTGGAGGAATGCCGAAGCGGCGCGATGCCTCGGCGATATGCGCCGCATACGGATGCGCGGCGACGGTGCTCGTAGGCGACACGCTTTGCGCCAGAACCGTCGGCGTTGCGGCTGCGGTGAAGAGCAGGCCGGAAAGGAGAAGGAGCGCTGAGCGCCGGACGGTGGAAAAACGTCCGGCGCAGGCGCGGTCTCGGGACGCCGCCATTCAGTCCTCCTGCCGCTTCTTGGAGGGCTGGACGGTGGTGAGCACCCAGGCAGAACCGTCGTCACCGGCGCGGAAGAGATTTGCGCGAAACGTGCCGCCGAGTAGCGGGCTGTAGATCGTGATCGAGACGAACTCGCCGGCCCGTTCGCCGACGTGTATCCAGCCCGCGCCGATATCGAGGCCGTCTTCGTCACCGAGCAGGACGCGGTATTTCGGGGCGTTCTCGGTCTCCGAGGGTTCCGCAGGAACGAGGGTCATTTCCTCTTTGATGCCGAGCGTTCGGAACTCGCCTTCGAAGCCGGTTTCCGTGCGCGTGAACTGTCCGATCTGGGCCATGGTCATGGTCTCCTGTGCTGCGGTGGGATTGCGAAGGACGAGCGCTCACCGCGTCGGCGCGCGCCAGACGAAGCGACCGTCGCCGTCCTCGTCGGTGAAAAGCGGGGTGGCCCGGCCGATGACCGCCGCGGCGGGAAACGGGCCGAAGTAGCGGCCGTCGAGGCTGTCGGCGGCTTCGAGGTTCATGAGGAAAAGCTCGCCTTCGGCGATCACCCGGCAGCCCTGCCAGGCCGGCAGGTCGCGGCCACGGCTGTCGTGGTCGCGGGCCTCGCCGAGCGGAACGTCGTCCACCGAGATGGCGCGGCCGTTGCGGCATACGCGCTGTCCCGGCAGGCCAACGATGTGCTTGAGGATCGGCACGTCGCGGGCGACATAGCCGCGTTCGACCATGAAGGAGGCGAACGGCTCCGGCGGCATGACGGCGACGAGATCCGGCACTTCGATCCGCCCGGCCGGCGATATCGTGTAGAAGCCGATCGGCGCGCTCGCCGTCGCGTTCCAGATGAGTTTCAGCGGCATCGGCATGGCGCTGGCTGCGGCGATGCCGAGCACGGCGACGGATGTCGCCGCGAGGTAGCCGAGCCGCCTCATCGCCCGATCTCCCGACGCCGGAGCCACGCCTGATGGCGCTCGGCTGTGTACGGGCGCGGCGTCTCGCCGGCATTCATCCAGTGCGCGACGTGCCGCCAGTGATCGGGATCGGCGTCGGCGGGATCGATGCCGAGGGCCTCGATGCCGTCGACATGGCGAAGTACGTCCTCGACCTTGGGCCAGCTTTCGACCTTCAGCAGGATTTCGCCGCCAGGACGGACGAAGGGCAGCGTCTGGAACGGCTCGCCGCGGTCGACCGCGCGGACGATGTCCAGGCGCGAGATGATCGTTCCGTAGTCGTTTGCGGCCCAGCGGACGAGGCAGAAGATCGTGCCGGGAGCGAAGCCGACGACCCTGTGCCGGCGGTCGAGTTTCTGCTCGTAGCTTTCGCGGCCGAACCTGATCCAGTTCTCGATGCGCTTCTCGATCCAGGTGAGCTCGACGAGCGTGGTGAAAGCGGCGGGACCGTCCGGCAACGGACGACCGCCGATGCGGAGCGCCGCATTGCCGGTCATGGTGTGTCTCCTTGGGTGTCGGGGAATTCGCGCTCGAGCAGGTCGCGCAACATGTCGGCGACGGTGACGCTGCGGCTGAAGGCGGCGATCTTGATGCGGCCGCGCAGCTCAGGCGTGATGTCGATGGTGAGGCGGGCCGTGAAGGTCGCGGCAGCGCCACTGCGTGGCGAAGGCGTGTCCGCACCCTTGATCCAGCCATCCGGATCGGCCGGACGTTGCGCGAACCCACGCTTTTCGGTGCGCGCCGTCATGACGGGTCTCCGTCATGGAACGGCAGCACGGTGGCGATGCGGTCGCGGGCGCGGTCGGCCATCGTGGGGTCGATCTCGCAGCCGATATAGCGTCGGCCAGAGAGCCGGCAGGCTTCGCCGGCGGAGCCCGAACCGGCAAACCAGTCGCCGACAAGACCGCCTTCCGGGCAGCTTGTCCGGATCAGGATTTCGAGGAGCGCCGACGGCTTTTCAGTCGGGTGGATCGCGCGGCCGTGGCAGTTGCGCAGGTAGATGACCGAGCGCATGAGGCGCGGCCCGCCGTCGTGGCTGACATAGTGGCCAGCATCAATCTGGCCGGTATGGGGCGGACGCTGCTTGCGTCGCACGGTCCGGGCTGTCGCGTCGGGCGTGGTCTGGACGTCGTTGTAGATGTCGCGCCATGGCGTCTCGGCGGGGTAGAATTGAACGGCCAGTTCATGCACCCGCTTGAAGCGATCCGCATGGAAGCCGGTGCCGTTCTGCTTCTCCCAGACGATCTCCTGGGCGAGCCGCAAGCCGGCGTCGGCGAAGCGGTCGGCGGTTGCCATGAAGCTGCGCAGCGAACCGAAGACCCACATCGAGCCGGTCGGGGCAAGCGCGCCGCGCGCGAGCGCCAGCCAGCCCTCGACACGGCGATCCCAGGCGAGTGATGTGTCGCCGTAAGGTGGATCGGCGAGGATCATGTCGTAGGGACCGCGCGCCGGCATGCGATCGCGGCAGTCTCCGGACAATATGATTTCGGGGCGAACCGTCATGGCGCGGTCCACCGGATACCGAGACGCTCGACCTCGGCCGCCAGCGCCGCGATCTCGCGCGCGGCGGGCGAACGCGGATCGATGTCCAAGGCGAGCCGCCCGGTCTGCGCGGCGTCGGCGAAGACGACGCGCTGGCCGATGGTGCTGGCGAGCACCGGCGGATCGTGGTCGGCCAGGGTCTCGGCCGTCTCGCGAGCGATGACAGTGCGGGCGCCGCAGCGGTTCAGCACGAAACGGGCGGCGAGCTGGGGCCGATAGATGCGCGCCTCCGTCAGGAGCGCCAGCATCTCGGCGGAGGCCCAACCGTCGAGCGGCGACGGCTGTACCGGGATCAGCACGAGGTCGGCCGCGAGCAGCGCGGAGCGCATGAGTCCAGCGACACGCGGTGGCCCGTCTATGACCACATGATCGACGTCGCGGGCGAGTTCAGGGGCTTCACGGTACAGCGTGTCGCGCGCGAGGCCGACAACGCCAAAACGGCGCGGCAGGCCCTCGCGAGAGCGTTGCTGCGACCAGTCGAGCGCCGAGCCCTGTGGATCGGCGTCGATAAGCGTGACGCGCTTTCCGCGCAAAGCCAGCTCGCCGGCGAGATGCAGCGCAAGCGTCGTCTTGCCGACGCCGCCCTTCTGGTTGAGGAGCGCGACGATCATCGGCGTCCTCCCGGTGGGTCGAGAGGAACACGGGGCATCGTGGGATTGGCGGATGCGGAAGAGCCAGCGCGGTCCTGCACTGCCGTCGATACCGGCTCGGCGGGCGCGATCGATACGCTCTTCTTCGCGGTAACGCTGAGGCTTCTGGCGGCATCGCGGATGAGGTTTTCCACATCACGCGCGCGCTCTTCAAGGTTAGAGTCTATGTTAGACTCTAAGTTAAGGGCGCGATTTCGTGTGGAGTTTCCGTGGCTTACACCCTGTTTGGGTTCCTGATAGCACGAGCCTCGGGTTCCCGATAGCACGATAGACCGGGTTCCCGATAGCACGAGGCTATCCACAGCTTGTCCACAGGCGGGCAGCGGCTCGAATGCGAGCAGCAGGCGCCCACCGATCTCGGCTTCGAGAAAGAGCCTGTAGCCGGGCAGCGGCTGGCGCCGGATGATGTCGCGCAGTTCGAAGGCGAAGCGTTTGAACGGCGACAGGCTGCCGGATTTCTGGTGAAGGTGACGGAAGTCGAAGCGCCAGCCATCGCGCTGGCGGCCGCCATGCTTGCGCACCAGGCGGTAGAGCCAGCGGTCGAGGCCCCCCGTCAGGTCGAAATAAGTCCGGTCGATGGTCAGCACGAGCGCATCGTCGAGGACGGCCTGATAGAACCAGTCCGGCACGATCAGCTCGATGCCCTCGGGGCGGCCGTTGCGATCGGTGCGTTCCTGCCACTCATTGATCCACGAGAAGCGATGACGGCGGCCTTCGGCAGGCTGTCGGATCGAGGTGGAAACGGTGGTCGATTGCAGGCGGTCGAGGGCGGCTTTGAGGCGCTGATAGTCGCGCGAGCTGGTGCCCCGGCCGACATAGGTGAGGATTTCGTAGGGCGTGGCGGCCATCAGCCGCGAGGTACGAAGCCCGTTATCGCGGGCTTCGACGATCTGGCTCGCCGCCCAGATCAGGATGTCGGCGTCCCAGATCGTGGCCATGCCATGATCCGGGACCGCCTCGACCCGGATCGTCACGTTGCCCGCAACGAAATCGATCGGGGCGACGCGATGGGTTTTGGAAAGGGAGAAGAAGGGATAGGCCATGAGATCCTGCGCGTCTCGTGGCGCGAAGTCGCCGGGAAGCGCCCGGAACAGATCGAGCTGTCCGCGCTCCGAAAGGGATCGACGCCGCACCGCCATGAACGGAACCGGCCGCGGTCAGCGTGCGTAGCGGCCGAACTGCGGCCCGGAGGGAATGACGTGGCGCTTCGCCGGCAGCACGGAGCCGCGAGGATCGGACGTCGACGTCACCGCGCCGCGAGCGGCCCACGTTTCGAGATCGTCGATGGCGTAGACGACGCGGCCACCGAGCTTGCGATAGGCCGGGCCGGTTCCATACGTCCGGTGCTTTTCAAGAGTGCGGGCCGAAAGGCTGAGAAACTCGGCGGCTTCCTTGGTGCGCAGGAAGCGCGGCGGGAGAACGACGGGTTCATGTGGCATGGATCGGGCCTCCGTGGTGTTGGGGACGACCGTCGCGGATCAGCGGCGGGCAATGACCACGGTGGCGGAGGAGAGCCGGCGAGTTGCAGGGCAAAGTTGGGGGGTATCGAATTCGCCCACCATGCAGCGGGCGAGACCGCGCTAGGATTGGCGGCGATGACGAAGGAGTTTTCGATAGCCGCCCGCTATCATGGCGCGGGCATCGCGCAGGAGCGTCTTGATGGCGTGGCGTATGGAAGACGCCTGCCAAGCGTCACGGTCGAGATGGTCGATGTGAAAAATGATCTCGGCGATTTCCTGCTGCGTGGCGCCGGCGCGATAGCCGTCGAAGGCGCGCAGCATCCGGCGCTGGCGGGCGCGCTGCTGATGCGTCAGGCGCGTGTCCGGGGGAATGGCGCGGCCATGCAAGGCTGAGAGGAATCGATAGACAGCTTCGATCCGGTCGAAGCCGTCTATGCCGAGAGGAATGACCGCAACGGCATTTTCTTTTCCGTCGATGGCGTGGTCAATGATCTGGAGGGACTGACCGTTTGCGAGGGCTAAGCGAAATGTAGCGTCATCATCGCCCATCGGCGACCCATGCCGCCACAGCGCGGAAGCATCGCTTGTGATACCTGAGCCGAGGTCAACGGGCGCCTCGGCGAGCATTACAACGCTTGTGTCCTCCTGCGGAAGCCAGAAGACCGGCGCTTCCGGCGGAGGTGTCAGGGGATCGACCGGGAAATCGCAACCCCCACTGCTGTCGAATTCGCACGGTCAGTGGTTCATGCATTCCGCGAGCGGAGGCCGAAGCCTCAAAATCCGCGTCATAGGCGTCGTTGCGGCGGAGCCATTCCCAGGCCAGATCGGACGCGGTCAGGCCGTCCAGATGATCATATTCCGAGGAACGCCAGATCGATGCGTCGGGTGTCATCGCTGATCCTCCCAAGTATTTGTCTAAGTCTTTGGGAGAATCACGATTCCCGTTTGGGTTGATCTGCGGAAGTCAGTTGCGCCTCAACAGGTGATGCGTTCGGCGCATCACGATGGCGACCCGCGCTGGCTCTCACGAACCAGTTGGCGATAGCCGCGCTCCATCATCCACCGGGCGCGCGCCAGATGCGCATCGTGGATAGAGCGGCAGCGTCTGGGGTCTTGATCGGGATCGAGGCCAAACAGGATATGCACCGCCTCGCGCCAGTCTGCGCCGTCGCGGTTGGCGTCGACCAGCCGCATGTAGAGCTTCATATGTTTGCGGTCATAAGACGTGATCGTTTCGCTGAACGGTGGTTCGTCCAGAAATGTTTGCGTCTCCTGTGCCATCGAGCCACCATATTCACGCGCGCTAAGTCCGTTAACCATCTCTCTCAGGAGATAGCCTCTTTTTTTGACAAGGGTTTGGTAGCTCGGTGCCCGGCGTGACTACCGGGACGAATCGCTCCTGTCATGCAGGAGCAAAACTCCTTCGCCCTTGTCTGTCGAAAGGAGAACAATCCCGGCCGATTCGAAGGCCCGGCGCACCTGATCGCGCGTCGATTCGAACACTTCGAGACCGCTTTCGGATTCGAGGCGTTTCAGTGCGGTCAGTGCTACTCGGGCCTTGTCAGCGAGCGTCTCCTGTGTCCAACCCAGCAACGCGCGTGCGGCCCGTGATTGTCGGGCGGTGATCATGCATGATCACCTCCCATTCGGACCTGTGCGCACTCCAGAACTACGACTAAATTAGTCGTTCTTGGCTCACTTCGCCAGCATGAAATGCCTAATCGACACTGCAATCAGCTTTCCTTTGACGACTGATTCGGTCGTTTCGGCGCATGGCCTGCCATGAGAGAACCCGGCGGCTTGCGCCGCCGGGCTTCGCGGTTCCCGCTCAGAACGGGATGTCATCGTCGTCGATGAACTTGCCGTCCTCGCTTTCGGTCTGCTTCGCCCGGCTCAGGAAGTCGACCGTCTCGGCGATGATCTCGCATCCGTAGCGGTCGTTGCCCTGCTGATCCGTCCACTTCGTGTAGTGGATGCGGCCGCGAACCAGAACCTTCATTCCCTTCTCGCAATACTCCTGGATCGTCTTGCCGAGGCCGTTGAAGGCGGTGATGCGGTGCCATTCCGTATCCTGGACCCGGTAGCCCTTTTCGTCCCGGACAACCTTGCCGTCCGAGTAGCGGGGGCGCGAGGTGGCCAGCGTGAAGTGGGTGATCCGGGTGCCGCCCTGGGTGGTGCGGGTTTCGGGGGCCTGACCGACGTTGCCGGCGAGAATGACGATGTTCTGCATTGTAAGTCTCCGTTGCTTCTCGGAGGGACCATCCCTCCGACGAGACCCGGCCAAGGCCGTCGGGAGACTCCCGCAGCTGCCGAACCTTTCGGCAGCTTGCCCCCTAAGGCCCCAGGTGGGGCGGGCAGCCGCGCTTGCGCGGCAACACGGCTGGGAGCCGCCGGGGTTGCTGGAGGAAACAGAACGGACTTAGGGGATCAGTCAGTCGGAGGGATTGGTGCCTTTGAAAGCACGAATACGGGGACGCGCAGCCGAACCATCGTCCTCACCGGTAACGCCGACCAGGCAGGCTCACGGACCTGCGCACTTCGGGGCGACTCCCGACCTTCTCCGCTTCCGGCCATTTCGCGTCTTCGCCGATTTGACGGGCACATGGGCTGGAGAAGAACGAGCAGGCTATCGGGCTTTCAGAGCACGGACCAGCAGCGCATTACCGTGTTTGACGACGGATGGTCCGATTCAGCCGAATAGCGAGAAGGGAATGAAGGTTCTGATTCGCCCTCGCGTCCTCACTACGAATGGATGGACGGGTAGGCACCGATTGTCCACGGCATACGGATATCAATCCCATGACCGACTTCCGAAGCCGGGTGAAGCGGACCGAAAGCAACAACGACAAAGGCAGCGCTGACGCGACAGTTTCGACTGCGCGGAAAACGTGAAGCCCGGCGGCGAAAGCCGCCGGGTTTTTAACGGTCGCGCCGGATTGCGACCGACTAATCAGCGCGAGAAGAACGACACGCCGAGGGCGTTCAGATTGATGATGGCCGCGATGCCGATGAACAAGCCGGCGCTGCCGGAAAGCAAATTGAGCATCAAGCCGGGGTCGATGGCGTTCTTCGCCACGCCGTGGACGAGTGCATATCCGGCGATGACTGCTGGTACGGCAAAGACGGCGAGAGCGATCAGCCGCAGAGCCGGATTCCTGGCGAAGCCGAGAACTGCGATGACCAGGCCGATCGAAACCAACGCCGCGCCGATGGCGGCCAATCCCGACAGGAGGATGCCGCCTCCGGCGCCCCAGGTATATTGGGCAGCGGACAGCCCAACCATGAAAGGCAAAGCGTAGATCGCAAGGTTGTAGGCAAAGATGCAGAACGCGATCGTCAAGGAGATTGCGAGCAGGATGAGCGACATGGAAACCTCCACATGATCGGTTGAGGATCACGACAGGCTGCCTGTAGATACGCTCCGCCTGCGACTATACTACTGTTCCGGTTCTGCAAGGATTTTTCATTCGACGACGAAGATGGAATCGCGTCAAGTATGGGCGTGAATCAGCCCCTTAATTGAATGTCCATAATGGGATGCAAAGCCGACCGGCCGCTTTTCGCGCGAAGAGCGAAACCCGGCCTTCCGCCACTGCGGAGCCCGATCAGCCCCTAGTAATTCAGGCTAGGCACTGCTCTCAGCCGCTTCCTGTACCAAAGCCTCCGGCTGATCGTCACCATTTTCGTCCGTGTCTTCGACAATGACACCTTCCAAAAACTGGCTGTGCTTTTGCTGCAGATATTTGATGGCCGTGTTCTCGTCTGCGGAATGCTGAAGATGCTCCTGGAAGAACTGAAGCCGAGCTCGATTTTCCTCAATCAGTTCGCCCCACGTCTTTATACCGACAATATGCCGCGGCCCCCGCGCGATCAGGCGGCGCTCGCGATCCGGACCACTTTCGATCTCATGCTTTGCGAAGTCGTCATAGGCGTTGGAGACCAGCCAGAAGTGCCAGCGCACGCCGTCGACGGTCGAGAAGCGCTCGTCTGACGTGACGGCGATCGCGTATTTCTTTGCCTGCGTGATCTCATCGGCGCCGATCTTCACTTTCGGCGCCTTGAGCTCGACGATCATGTGCTCGATGTCGTTCGCACGATGCCGGCGCGTCGAGCGCGAGAACATCAAGTCGATGATGCCGCGCGCCTTGCCGATCACTTTCACCGGCTCATCGATCGCGATGCTCGGGTCGAGATGGTCGCGATGCTTTTCGAGGACGCGACGGAGATCTTTGTCGCTCACCCAGAGATTATACTCTTCGCCGAACACCCAGGTGTTTTCAGCGAGGATTTTGTGAAGTTGGGTGCGTTCCTTCAATCGGCCTTTGGTTTCCGGATCGAAGACGATCGATTCGAGTGCGGATATGAACTTCAGCCGATCGGCGACGGTCTTTGCCGCGGTGATGATCGCGGACAGGGTCGTTTCTTGCAGGAGATTGGCAAGCTCCTTCTGCTTGCGCGCCGGCAGTTCCAGCACCTCCTTTAGGATGAGCTGCAATTCCTCCGGTCCGCGCTCGATGGCGTTGCGCAGCATGCGAAGGTGAAGCGCCTTCGCCTTTGCCGAGCTGATGCCGAGATCGGGCGCGAGCTCCTGAACCTGGACCGCGACGATGTCGAACACCTGACGCTCAACCTTCTCGACGGCGTTCTGCGGCGTGCCGCGATAGGGATAGACGTCTTCGGCAATCCACTCGTCGACCAGGGATCGCGCCTTTTCCGCCGATTTGTCGCGGAAATAGTCTTTAATCGCCGAGCGCGCACTTTCGACAGCTGCTCTCAGCAGCGGATCCATCTCCGACAGCGCAACGCGCTCTTCATTGTGCAATTCCTCGACATAGGTGGATTTCAGATAGGCTGAGAAAGAGAAACCAGGAATGTGGAAGCGCGTTTCGACCTGATCGAAAGGAAAGCCGCTCGCGGAGCAGAGATACAGGACACGGCGCGCATCCGTTCGCCATTCGATGATTTCGAGCTCGACGTCGTGCCCAGCGCCATCCTCCTTTTCGATCGGCGGCAGTGACGCTTTGTGGTGACTGGCGATGACCTTCTCGGGGTCGAGCCTCTGGCCGGCGACTGATATCGACACGCTTCGATAGTTCATCAGGTAGAGCGCGAAAATCTCGTTCAGGTCCTGAATGCCGCCTTCGCTCTTGAAGGTTTTGAAATCCCGCCGGAGGTCGCCAATTTCGACGATGACGCCCGTTAAGCGGTCGGGCGCAAGCACCTCCTCAGTGATGGTGACGTCGGTGAGATCGGCCTCGAGAAGGCGAACCTCGAACGCCTTGCGTCCGGCCGGATCGTCGTAGCAGACCTTCCAGGTGACCGACTGGCCGAGGGCGAACGCCTTGTAGCGGCCGCGCCCTTCCTGGCCGTGGATCATGCGGTGGTTGCGTTTGGTCTGTCGGACATGGCGCTTCCAAGAGCCACCGAGATTACCGAACAGCGCACGGGCGTCGCTGCGGGAAAATCCATCACCATTGTCGTAGACGACGATTTTCGACATGCCGCCTGCGAGATCGTTATGCGCGAACTCGACCGATACCTCGGTGGCGTCGCCATCGAGGCTGTTCCACAGCAGCTCGGCAAGGGCAGGCACCGGCTTCGCCTTGGTCTGCCGCGCGACGAAATCATCTCTTACCGCGACGGATACATGTTCCTCGCCGGCCATTTGCCCTCCCGGCCCTTCGCTAGGCCATGTTCCACGCCGACCGCGCCGAGCGACGACGTTCAGCGTTCGTTGTTGTCATCCTCATATCCGGAATAGTCATCTTCCGGTGCGTAATATTCGGCAGCGTCGTAGACTTGTGTTTTCTTGTATCGATCGCTCAAGCCAACCACCGCGAGACGCGACAGGCCGCTTATTTTAAGCCCGCATGCGACACACTCGAACCAGTTCGGCAGGAATTCCTGCGTTTCGGTGATCTCGCCGTCGCTCAGCCGTTGCTGTGGCGCAGAAACCGGTTCGCCCCAGATAAGCGCCTGGGAGGCGCAAGCGGGGCAATCGACGCGATGGCCGGCATGGCGCGTGGCCCAGACCGCTGCCTGTTTGGTCAGTGTGTCTCGCTCATCGTCGGCCTTGGCGAGCCAGACTTTCTTGTGGGCCTCGACCTCGCCCTTTACCACCTTCGCGCTTTCGTCGACCGCAGCGGCGATCAGTTTCGTTGCGACCTTCGCCTCATCCTCGCCGAGGAAATCCTTGAGCGTCGCCCCCATCGAGGCGAGGAGAACCTCACAGGTTTGATAGAAGCGCGGCTGCCAGGACGATCCCTTGACCCCGTCGAAGGCAAGCTCACCGGAATGAAGCTCGGCGTTGCGGCGGCCCGTATGCTGGACGCCAAAATTTTCATGCTCCTTGGCGAAATCCGGGAGGATCGCGGTGAGCCGCTTGAAGACCTCGGTGACGGCGATCGATTTTGGCGCAAACCGCTCCTCCGTGGGCGTGAAACCCAGCGCGTGATATAAGCTCGACCAGCTCTTATCGGTGTCCGCGATCAGGGCGGGACTGACATTGGCGAGCGCGGCGCGGGCGAGAAATTCGAGCGCGAGGCTGGACCACAGGGCATATTCCCAGTCGTCGCTGTCGAATGCGCTCATATGCTGGATGTACCGCTCTGCCTTGAGATAGAGCGCATCCGGATCGCATGATGCCGGCGTCGCGCCGGGTGAAATCGATTTCTTCAATGAAGCCCCTCCAGATAGACACGCTCGATCGCCCGGTTCTCGCGCCCAGGTAAGATCGGGGAGCGGGCATGCAGCATCCGCCAATTGTCGATCAGCAGCGTGTCGTGCGTTTCGGCCAGGGACACCGCGGTCGGCATGCATGTCGAAAGCCATTCGCGAACACGCAGGTCGGCGACTTCACCAACCCTGCTCGCCGGCTTCAGGAAGACCTCGTCCCAGCGAACCCGGACGATATCGTCAGCAGGCTCGCAAAGGCGCAAGAGCGAGACGCTCCCGTCACGCGGTCGTCGCGGTTTGAAGATGGCGCGCCGCAAAATGTCAAGGGTAACGGCATCGATAAGGTCGTGCCCGTCTATCACCATTGTCGGCACATCGGCGTAGCCGACGACGCAACGCAGAAGGAGGTAGCGTGGTGGAGTGCGCCAGTGAGCGAGATCCGAATGAAAAGGGAAATGATTGAGACCGAAAATGCCGCCATAGCTGTTCGGCGCAGCCTGGCTACGCGGCACGAGCGTCTGGACGGGTCCATCTTTCCATGGGTCCAAAGGCTTGCCCAGATCCTCCGCGATCTCGATGATGCTATCGTTCGGCCGATGGCTGCTGAAAAATATGTAACCGCTCTTACGAATCTTGTCTCTGATTTCTAATGACATTCTAACAAGCAGTGCTTGGCGCGACGCACAGCACCCTCCTACTTGGTCCACTTTTACTGGGAGTGTACAGCGCGTTTTCGTGCAGGATCAATGTCCGCTATGTGGTGGGAACATTTTTCGTCGCAACGACAGACGTTAAGGTCGCAAGCGGAAATTCAAGTTTGCGCGACTGGAACAGCCACCAAACGGCGGCGCTACGCGCCGCCGTCGAACTTCATGACCGGGATGCCGAGCTTGCGGGCCTTGTCCGCAAGGTTCTCCTGGATGCCGGTGCCAGGGAAGACGAGGACACCGACCGGCAGGACGTCGAGCATCGCGTCGTTGCGCTTGAAGGGCGCGGCCTTGCCGTGCTTCGTCCAGTCGGGCCGGAAGGCGACCTGAGACACCTTCCGGCTATCAGCCCAGCGGGAGGCGATCAGTTCAGCACCCTTCGGCGTGCCGCCGTGCATCAGCACCATGTCGGGGTGCTTCGCATGGACCTGATCGAGCCTTGCCCAGATCAGGCGGTGATCGTTGAAGTCGGCGCCTCCGGTCAAGGCAACCTTGGGACCGGCGGGCATCATCACCTCGGTCTCGGCCCGGTGTTTCGCGGCAAGGAAGTCCCGGCTGTCGATCATCGCGGCGGTCAGGTTGCGGTGGTTGACCATCGAGCCGCTACGGGGCCGCCAGGCGCTTCCGGTGTGGTGTTCGAAGGCTTCCGAGGCGACGTCGCGGAAGAGTTCCATGCTGTTGCGCCGCTCGATAAGGGTCTGCCCTTCTGCCGTGAGGCGCTCAAGCTCTACCGACTTGACCTCGCTGCCGTCCTGTTCACGCTGGAGGCGGCGCTGCGACTGCTCGTTGTCGTCGAGATCGCGTTCGACCCGGCTCGTTGCGCGGTGAAAGAGATTGACGGTCCCCCAGAGCAACTCGTCGAGGTCGGGTTCGAGGCGCGTGTCGCCGAGCGTCGCAACGAGGGCGTCGAAGATATCCGCGACGGCTGCGGCGACGGCGCTGCCCTCCGGGAGCGGCCTCGGATCGGGTTCGTCCTGATACGGCCGCCAGCCGTAGAGCTGGAGTTCGGTGAGGAGATGATCGGTGGGGGACGGGGTGTGGTTCGGCTCGAAACCTACGTTATCGTCTTCGTTCGTCATCGGGAGCGTCCTTTGTCTGGAGACCGCGCCCATCGCGGCCTTCGCAGGCGTCGGAAGCCCACGGGCGGACTGGACTGGCACGCTCGCGCCCTCGCGAGGGCTTCGATGGCCGGGTTCGGGCTATTTTGTTTCGCGCTGCAAAGGCGGCTGATCCGGGGTCCCCACGCGACCTGTCGCGTGGGGTGGTCAGGCGCCGGCGGAAAATAGCCCGAACACGGCCATTGCCTGCCCGGGCCGTTTGTGGGCCGATCGCCCTCTCAGAAGGCCGTGGGCGCCGCTCTCTCCGACTTCAAAGGATGTTCGCGGTGATGAATGGAGACGGCAGGTGGAGACGCCTCGACCGCGCCTTGTCCCCACCGATCTCCTCACCCTTCCACGAAACGGTGGACATCTTCAGGATGAAGCTGCTCCATCAAGGTCGCCCGGAGGGCGTCGATGCCGCGCCAGCGCAGATCTTCGTTGAAGTCCTTGGCAATCGGCGACACAGAAATCGCCTCGATCCCGACGCTCCTTGCTCTGGCGACCAGGCTGTCTCTTGCGCCGTCACCGGCCGGGTCGCGATCTCTGAGGACATAGAGCCTGCGCAGCGTCGCCGGGAACAGGATGGCAGCGAGGTGAGCCGCTGAGAGCGCCGCCATCATCGGCATGTGGGGCAGAACCTGACGGGGCGACAGCACGGTCTCGATGCCTTCGCCGGCTGCGAGCACCTCACCGGCGACGCCGAAGCGGACCCCGTGCCCGAGAAGGTCGCCCATCGCGCGCCGCGGTGACTCGACCGGCGCCTTGCCCGAACCGTCCGGAGCGAGCCAGGTGCGGTGTGCGCCGGTCTGGTTGCCGTGAAGATCGGTGACGGAAGCGATGATCGCCGGCCAGATCTCTGTGGGCGAATGCTCGTCCGGTTTATAGTAGCATCGCGGATGGTAGCGCAGCGCGGAGGTTCCCGCGAGGGAGGTGATCGCCCGCCCGTTGAGGTAGATTTCCGCCAGTGTGCCGCCGATCGGCTGCGACATGGCGAAAAGCCGCCGCGACGCTTCGGGCGAGCCGATAGCGATGCTCGACGTCCTGCCGGTCGGAGTCCTCGTCTTCTTCGGTTCGGGATGCGGGAGAGCGAGGAAGCGGCGCGCTTCCTCGGCCACGTCGTTGAAGTCGATGAGGCCGAGCGCTTCGCGGATGACGTCGAGCAGATCGCCATGTTCCCCCGTTGATGCATCGGTCCATTTGCCGGCAGCACCCTTGCCGGATTCCGGCCCGGTCAGCCGCACGAACATCGAGCGGCCGGGGCTGTTCTGAACGTCTCCGACCACCCAGTGTCGTCCGGCGCGGTGGCCGGACGACAGGTAGTGGCGGCAAACCGCCTCGGCATTGCGGCCGAGACGGGATGCCAGTTCGGAAGCATCGTGACGGGCCATCACGCTGCCTCCTTCTCGCCGATGCGCTCGATCGGCCAGCGGTCGAGCAGCTTGGCGAGAACCGCGGGGCCATTGGCATCGGTCGGTACGAACATGCGCAGCTTCCACGAGATGATCTCGTGGAACAGGCCGTAGGCCGTGAGGCGCTCGCGCATCGTGTCGTCGAAGCCGGACAGCTCGATCCGGTTCGCGCCCATGACGCGGACGCGGCGAAGCTGAAGACCTTCGGCCAGATCGAGGATGGTGCGACCGTCCATCAGGGCGGTGAACGCATCATCCGGCGTGATCGCGGCTGGGCCGGTTGCGGTCGCATTCGCGGCCCAGGCAGGCGAGACCTTGCGGCCGATGATGCGCTCGCCGTCGTCGGTCTGGAGCCGGTAGACGCGGGTCGAATCGTTCGGCAGCCGCTTCCAGATGGGCAGAAGCAGGCCCGTGACCATGTGAAGCGTCGCGTCGGTGAATTCCGGCACGTCGGCGATCTCAGCCTGCCAGGCCGACGCGAAGGTCTCCCGGTCAGCTTCGACCCAATTGGTCTCGGCCATGAAGCGCACCGGGATGTTATGCGCCTCGGTCGGGCGGACCAGCCGGACACGGCGCTCGACCTCGCCATCGTCGAGCATGATGCTGCTGGCCGGGATCTGAACAGCAGCGCGGCCGGAACGCTCGTTGACGAGCAGCTTCGCGCGCGGATCGCCGAGTTCGGCGAGAGCGGCATCGAGTGTCACCGGACGGTTGCGCCTGCGTTCGTTGATCGTGAGCAGGCTGGTTTCCGCGCCGGTGCGCGGGTGGGTGTAGATCGTCTGGCGACCAACGACGACAAAGCTTTCGGCGCGAAGTGTCTCCAGCCCGGCGTCATAGGTTCCCGACGCAATCGCGCCCTCGATGCGGGCGGTCAGGAGCTGCTCGAACGCGGTGAAGAGGACGCCCTGAAGCTCGATGGTGAGCGCGAGCAGCCGATTGAGGAAGGTCGTGATCGGCGGCAGATCGTCCTTGATGCCGGTCGCGTCCATCAGCTTCAGCCCGGAGGCCTGCTCGAAGCGGTCGAGCGAGCAGCCTTCGACCTTGCCGCGCACCAGCAGGAGATAGAGCTGGCGCAAAGCATCGCGGGCGTAGTGGCTCTCCAGATTGTCTTCCGGTCGGAACAGACCCTGACCACCGGTCTGGCGCTGACCGCGCGTGATCGCGCCGAGCGTATCGAGGCGGCGGGCGATCGTGCTGAGGAAGCGCTTCTCCGCCTTCACGTTGGTCGAGATCGGCCGGAAGAGCGGCGGCTGTGCCTGGTTGGTGCGGTGCGTGCGGCCGAGGCCCTGAATGGCGGTGTCGGCTTTCCAGCCTGCCTCGAGCAGGTAATGCACACGAAGGCGCGTGTTCTTCGCCGACATTTCCGCATGGTAGCTGCGGCCGGTGCCGCCGGCGTCGGAGAAGACGAGCACGCGCTTGGCATCGTCGATGAAAGCCTGCGTCTCGGCGAGATTGGCGGCTCCTGCGCGCGTCTCTACGACAAGCCGGTCGATGGTGGCGCTGCCGCCACGCTTGCGTACGATGCGCCGCGAGCGGCCCGTTACCTCGGCAACCATATCCGTCCCGAAATGCTGGACGAGCTGGTCGAGCGCGCCGGGAACCGGCGGCAGGCTGGCGAGCTTGGCGATCAGCGCATCGCGACGGGCGACGGCCTCGCGGCTCTCGACCGGCTGGCTGTCGCGATAGACCGGCCGTGACGACAGATTGCCCTCGGAATCCGTGAACGGCTCGTAGAGCTGCACTGGAAACGAGTGGGCGAGATAGTCGAGGACGTATTCGCGCGGGGTGATGTCCACGCGGACGTCGTTCCACTCCTCCGTCGGCAGCTCCGCCAGCCGCCGTTCCATCAGCGCTTCGCCGGTCGAGACGATCTGGATGACGGCCGAATGGCCCGACTCCAGATCGGTGGCGATCGAACGCAGCAGGGTCGGCGTCTTCATGCTGGTCAGCAGATGGCCGAAGAAGCGCTGCTTGGCGCTCTCGAAGGCAGAGCGCGCAGCGGATTTCGCCTGCCTGTTCAGCGTACCGGAGCCGCCTTCACCACCGCCGGTGATATTGGCGGCCTGCATCGCCGCATCCAGATTGTTATGGATGATGGCGAAGGCCGCAGCATAGGCGTCATAGATGCGGACCTGCTCGGGCGTCAGCTCGTGCTCGACCAGCTCGTATTCGACGCCGGCGAAGGAGAGCGAGCGGGCGGTGTAGAGGCCGAGCGCGCGCAGGTCGCGGGCAAGCACTTCCATCGCCGCCACGCCGCCGGCCTCGATCGCCTCGACGAACTCGGCGCGCGTGGCGAACGGGAAATCCTCGCCGCCCCACAGCCCGAGCCGCTGCGCATAGGCGAGGTTGTGGACGGTGGTTGCGCCGGTGGCGGAGACATAGCCGACGCGGGCGTTCGGAAGCGCATGCTGAAGGCGCAGGCCGGCGCGGCCCTGCTGCGAGGCGGCGACATCACCGCGTTCTCCCTTGCCGCCAGCGGCGTTCTGCATCTGGTGCGCCTCGTCGAAAATGATCACTCCATCGAAGTCGGAGCCCAACCATTCGACGATTTGCTTGACCCGCGAAACCCTCTCTCCGCGGTCGTCGGAGCGCAGCGTGGCGTAGGTTAAAAATAGGATGCCCTCGCTCAGCGTGATCGGCTTGCCCTGCGGGAACCGCGACAGTGGCGTGACCAGCAGGCGCTCCATGCCGAGTGCGCCCCAGTCGCGCTGTGCGTCCTCGATCAGCTTGTCCGATTTAGAGATCCAGACGGCCCTGCGCCGTCCCTGAAGCCAGTTGTCGAGGATGATCGCAGCCGATTCGCGACCCTTGCCGACGCCGGTGCCGTCGCCGATCATGAAGCCCTGGCGCAGCCTGACGGCGCCCTTGGCGTCCTCAGACGCAGCGGTCAGCTTGTCGAAGATGTCGTCCACCGTCCACGCACCGGCAAGGAAATCCGAATGCGCCTCTCCGGCATAGATCACCGTTTCGAGCTGCGCATCGGACAGGAGATCGACGACGTTCGCCGGCAACGTCGGGCGATAGCTCGGCTTCGGCGGGGCGACGCTCGCCATGGCCGCCGACTGCACGAGCCGGGTCGGATGCGCCTGAGAACCGGAAATCCGGACGGTCTGGAGACCGTATTCCTCATAGATCGCATCGGAAAGGCGACCGGCATCCGCCGGCTTCCAGTCGACGGTTTCGTAGTCGAGCGGAACGCCCTCCGGCTCGGCATGCGCCACGGCAGGCGCGTCTCTGGCCGCCCGGTTGACATAGGCGCGAACCGTGCGAGGTGCTGCCGCAGGCACGGCGACGGCCGGATCAACCGGCAGGCGTGGCGGGAGATGCTCGGCTAGCCATCCGAGCAGCGTGGCCACATCCGGCGCGACGCCCGGCGCGGTCGGGAATACGGACGGGTCGTCCGCCGGCATCTTGTCGATGACGGTCAGGCGCGTCGGAAAGGTCGTGCCGTGCTTCGCGTAGACCGAACCGTCGATCGCGGCGGAGAAGACAACGCGACCGCGTTCCTGCAGCCGGCCATAGGCTGCGGACCAGGCCGGCGCGTCGGGCGCGAAGTTCGCGCCGGTGATGGTGACGAGACGGCCGGCGGGCGCGAGACGCGCAAGCGCCGAGGCGACGTGGCGGAAGGCGGCGTCGGCCATCCGGCCCTCGACATTGGCCATGACGGAGAACGGCGGGTTCATCAACACGACGGATGGCAGAATGCCAGTGTCGAGATGATCGTCGATCTGCGCCGCGTCGAAGCGGGAGACGGACAGGGCCGGAAAGAGAAGAGACAGGAGACCGGCGCGGGTCTCGGCGAATTCGTTGAGAACGAGCGAGCCTCCGGCGATCTCGGCCAGGATGGCGAGAAGCCCGGTGCCGGCCGAGGGCTCCAGCACGCGGTCGGCGGGCGTGATCGCCGCCGCCGTCACGGCCGCGAGGCCGAGGGAGAGCGGAGTCGAAAATTGCTGGAAGGACTGGGATTCCTCTGAGCGGCGCGTATGCATCGGCAGGAGGCCGGCGATCTCGGTGAGCTGCGGCAGAACCGTCGCCGGAGAAGCGGATTTGCGGAAAAGCGCCTTGCCGTATTTGCGCAGGAAAAGCACGGTCGCCGCCTCGCAGGCGTCATAGGCCGTTTTCCAGCTCCACGCTCCGGTCGCGTCGGAGGCGCCGAAGGTAGCCTCCATCGCGCCGCGCAGCGTAGCGGCGTCGACGCGCTGGCCGCGTTCGAGGTGAGGCAGGAGAAGCTCCGCCGCGGCGAAGACGGCGGCAGGAATGTCGGTGTCAGGGACAAGCGAAAGCGGCGCGGTGGCGGATGCCGCCGCGGATGCGGAGATCATGTTCATGGAAGGAGCCTCGGGAGAGCGGGACAGAATCGAGCCCGCGCAGCGCTCTCTCTTGACCGCGCAGGCTCGCATCCGTCCCGGCCTCGCTCTCACTCTCACTCCATCGGCCAAAATCGCCGAAAGCCGCCGATCGCGGCCCCTGGCGGCCGAAGGGTGAGTGGCAACATGGCCGGCCTTGCTTGCCGACCAGACCATGGCAGACACAAAAAGAGCGCCCCGCCTGTAGAGGGGGCGCTCAAATGGCGTCAGCCGAACCGGCGACCTGTTTCGGTAAAGGTGTATTCATTGGCGATGATCGTCTCATCGACTGCCTCGTCCGAGGACAGGTATTCGTATTCGCGCTCCAATTGGCGATAGAGCCAGCGGGCCAGATCGCGCAGCGCCTCGAGGACGATCTCCTCGGCGTCGGCGGTCATGTCCTGATAGGTGGGGCTGTCACGTTCGACCGAAATGGACATGCAATACTCGTGATAGTAGTGCCCACGATGGCTAGTCTCGGCGCGAAGCTGGTAGAAGTTCCGGCGCTGGATCGCCAGCAACGCATCGGCAATCTCATGCAGCTTCTTGTCCTGCGGCGCATAGGATCGGATCTCGGCCGCGGCATTCCTCCGATACGAATAATAGCATTCGAACGATGCGCCATCGCCCTGCGACCAGAAGCCTGTAAAGGCGACACGAGGCTCCTGACGTGTGCCGTCGGCCATGAGGCGGACGGTGCGGGTCTTGAAGCGGATTCCGAGGATTTCCGCGATCTGCTGGAAATCCTCATAGACGGAATCGTACCAGTCATAGTCGAAGCCGCCTTCACGATACCAGGCGCGGGCCTTGTCCTTTGCGGCATCGGAAAGCTCGTCGAGCCGATAGACCGTGGTTTCGATGATCTCAGGCATCGGGATCACCTCCATCCAGCACTTCGGCAAGCCAGCCGTCGGTGTAGGTCCAGGCTACGGTTTCCCCTGTAGCGAGATCGAGCACATGAGCGCCGCCGCCGAAGCCGTCGACGCGCGGCTTCGAGCAGGCGTTGGCATACTGAAACCCCCAGCGGCCGGTCAGTCCGAATTCGGCGGCGCAACGCTTCACAAACTGAATCAGGCGCTCCGGGTCGCCCGTGACGTCATCGCGCATCCAGAGTTTGGTGCCGCCATGCTCGGGCTGGATTGACAGGAGGAAACTGTCGGACGGCGGCTCTTCCGAAGCGTTTTCCTCGGAAAGTTGATTGTAGAGATCGAGGGCGCGAGCGGCGTTGTCGGACGTCCCCACATCGAGCAGGCAGGAAAAATGGGTGAAGTAGTCGGCCATGTCAGGCTCCTGAAACGACAAAGCCCGGCGCGAAGCCGGGCTGATTGAAGGAAGGGAATGGAATCAGGCCGCCTGCGGTAGCCTGAGCAGCTCGGCGGCGGTCTCGCGCCAAAGCGGATCGACCAGCCGCGCTTCCAGCAACGCCGCTCCGAATCGCAGGACGCGGGCCGACACATGATCGCCTCGGCCGGAGGCAGCGAAGGCCAAGCCGCGCTTTCGGCTGGCTTCGATGATGATGCGGCGGGCCTCGCCGTCGCTGGCGACCGGCTGCCGCCAGAGAATGATCCCGGCTCGGATTTCGCCACCGAGAACCAAGCCGAGCGCGCTGTCCTGAATGACGATCAGGCGCGGCTCGAAGCGCAATGCGGTGTCGTCGCCGGGGCCGAGATCGCCGCGTGAAACGCGGAGCGCGGCAAGAGCGATGGCGTCTTCCGGCGAAGCAGCTTCGCCAAGCGAGACGCTGCGGTCCCGATAATCGGCATCGGCGGCTCCGGCATAGCTGACAGTGCCGAGGCAGGAAATGCGCAGCGGCAGCTTCTGCGTCCGCTGAAATTCGGGCAGCACCCGGTCGGCGAGAATCCGCCCGATCGGGGCGAAGGTGGATTGGCTGGCATGGGTCATCGGGATCGCTCCGCGACGGGCGCAGAGAGCCTTTCTCTCAGCATCCAACCCGTCACGGCCAAAGGCCCGACCTCTTCCTCTCATCTGCCGAAGGCGTCCGCCTCGGCGATGTTGCCGGCGATGGGCAGCCCCATCGCAAGGCAGGAGGCCCGGACGCCTCCTGAGCGTTCCGGGCCGCCGGGAATGAGGCGCTTGCGCGCCTCAGCTCCATGGGTCGAGTTCCAGTTTCACCATCTCGTCGTCGCCGTCGAATTCGTCGGCGGGCATGGCGCCGTGGGTTCCGTCTCCGGCCTGGAACACGACGATTGAGACCATGAGCGTGGTGGCGAGGCTGGCGGCGAAGGCGGTGGCATCTGCGTAGGACATGGGTTCCGGCTCCTGTCTCTGGAGGCGGGGGACCATCCCCCGCGCGACAGGCGCCCGAAGTGTCTGAACGGGTCTGCAATCACCCTCGCGCGTTCGGCTCGTCCGAATCCGCGAGGGCGGCACGCTCGCGTAAGCCGACCCCCCTCGTGGGTTGATTGACAAGGAAACGGCTCAGACCAAGGTCAGCGAATGGAAGCGGGGGTGGTGTTCTGCCTCTGACAGGATGCCGAAATCCCGTCGCAGGTGCCGCGCCGCGCCAGCCTTTCCCCCATGCCGGTCTCACCGGATCGACGTGTTCCAGGC
Source organism: Ochrobactrum sp. AP1BH01-1 (assembly GCF_018066705.1). Taxonomy (NCBI): domain Bacteria; kingdom Pseudomonadati; phylum Pseudomonadota; class Alphaproteobacteria; order Hyphomicrobiales; family Brucellaceae; genus Ochrobactrum; species Ochrobactrum sp. AP1BH01-1. Next base: position 1,119,202 of record NZ_JAGPOU010000001.1, read on the forward strand.
CGGAGACGGAATCCAACTCCACACGGCATGGCAAGGACGGCGGATGCTGGTGAAACTGAAACGCGACCGGGATAATGGTCAGCTCCAATGCCCCTCGGCAATCTCGCGGACGATCAGGGCGCGGGCCTTCAGCAGCAGGTCATCGCCACAGGTATCGATATGGCCATAGAACCGGGCGCGCGCACCGCATCGGCTCCAGTCGGCATAGTAGCAATATTCGCGGGCACCGAGGCGGAAGGCCCGCAAATCGTCGGCCCAATGCGGCTTGGGCTCGACGACGACGGTGACGCCGTCGCGCGTCTCCTCCCAGGGCAGTGACCGCTCGGCCGGGGGATTTTCTCGGTCGGCCTGAAAGATGAAGTCGATGTCGATATGGTCAGCCATGACGACCTCCATAAAAAATGCCCGGCGCGATGGCCGGGCGAGTTGAAGAACGATACGGGGCGGCCTGCGCCGCCCCGTATGCGGTCATTCCGCAGCGACGAGGTGCTGCCGGTCTTCGTCTTCTTCAGCCGCTGCTTCCTCGTCGTCACCGTCGCCGGCGAGGAAGTCGGGCAAAGCCTCGACCTCGCCATCGGTGTCGGCGGTCGCATCACTATCGAGATCGACCAGGCGCAGCGGTTCGGGCAGCCAGTCGGTATCGGCCAGCAGCCGCTCGGCTTCCTTGGACATGTCGCCCTTTTTCAGATGGTCGATAAGCTGGGCCGCGCGTTCGCCCGCACCCTCGCGCACCGCCGCGAGAATCTGGGTCTTGGTCACGCGACCCAGATAGTTCTCGACCGTGGGCCGCCATCCCGCATCGAGCACCATGTCGAGGCCGGTGGCGCGGGCGATCCGATCGGCCCCGGCAAGGCGACGATCAAGGCCATGCTGCGAGATACCGGAGGCACTATGAGGGTTCGGACGCTCGTAAAGCGCATTCACGCCATAGCTGACGCAATGGGCGAGAAGCGCCATGCGGCTCGCCTCGTCGAGCGCGGCGATCCAGTCCCAGAGCGCTGCTTCGTCGGAAGGCATGTCGGCCTTCCAGGCATCGAAGCGCTCGCCAATCGCCTTGACCGACGGGCTGTCGGCGAGATCGGAGCCCTGCGAAGCCAAATACCTGTGGCGAACGGAAACCTCCAGGCACCCGGTCGGCGCCGAGTAATGATAGCGCTCCATCACCATGCGGTGGAGCAGCGCCGTCATCGCGACGTGCGGGTTGCTGGCGAGCGCTTCCTGAAGCGCGACGGTGCGATGTGCAGTCAGCTCGATGACGAGCCGCTCCGGCAGCGGCTTGATCCCGTCGTCGTCATCGTCCTCTTCGGGTTCGGCCGGCTGGCCGCCGATGGTGATGACGGCGCGCTGCACGTCGCCGTCATTTCCGCCGGCGACGATGGTGTTTTCGTTCTCGCCGTTCCCGGCATCGGCCACCGGCTCGTCCTCGGCCCGGACATAGCCGCGCTCGATGACAGGCTCGCCGTCGCGGTCGATGCTGATGAAGACACCGGCGCGGGCGATCTCGGCAGGATCATAGATGACGGGGCGCTTCTCGAAGCCTTCCAGAGCGGCCTCGATCTCGCCCAGCCGCCGATCGATCTCGTCGGGCAGTTCGTCGTGCTCGGAATATTCCGATTCGAGATCGTCGTACTCGTTGCGCAATGCCTCGCGCGCGGCGCGCTCCTCGTCGGTGAGATCGGCGAAGCTGCCGGTGATCTCGCGAAGGCCGTTGTCGTAACCGTAGGGATGGCTGGTATCGACAGCGATCCACTTCCAGCCCTCGGCCGCCACTTCATCGGCAATGGCCTTCAGCTTCTCCGAAACCAGGCGGTCGAGAAGCGCAACGTCTTCGAGCCAGCCGCCATCGTCTTCGGAAAAAAGGTCGCGCAGCATCGCGCCGCCGGCCTGCTCATAGGCGTCCACGCCGACGAAGCGCACGCGCTTGTCGTCGGTTGGAACGGTGGTCTCGGTCAGGAGCTGGCGGACCTGCCAAGGCTGGACATTGTAGGAGCGCTGGACAGCCTCCCAGACCTGCTCCTGGCGGGCATGGTCGGGATTGACGGTGAACGCTTCCAGCATCGCCAGCGGCATGCCGTTACGCGCATAGACCTCCAGTAGAGTTGGCGAGACTGAAGCCAGGCGCATACGCTGCGTGATGTAGCGCGGCGTGGTGCGATAGGCGTCGGCGATTTCCTCTTTCGTCATGCCGTCGTCGAACATGCGCTTGAACGCCCGGAACTGGTCGAGCGGATGCAGGCCGAGGCGGAGCATGTTTTCCGCGAGCGAGTCGTCGACGGCCGAGGTCTTGGCGTCGGTCTTCTTGACGAGGCAGGGAACGAGGCCATCGGCGGGAAAGCGTCCGGCCGCGACCAGCCGCGCGATCGCCCGGAACCGGCGGCCGCCGGCCGGGGTCTCGAAATCGCCGGTCTCGTTGCCGTCGGCATCGAGGATGGCGCGGACATTAATGCCTTGCACGATGTCCTCGCGACGGTCGATGTCGTGAGTGAGATCGTCGAGACCGGCCTCGACGTCGGTTTCGCGGACGTTGCTGTCCGAGAGGCGGATGCGATTGAAGGGAATATCACGCGAGCGCGAGAAGACGATCATCGCGACGGCAGGCTTCTTCGACTTCCTGGCAACTTTGGCCATGGTGGTTCTCCGCGACGGGCGGCCGAGACCCTCTCTCGACCTTCCAACCCGTCACGAAATCCACAGCCCCTCTCTCACTCTCGACCGTGGAGCGGGCGCGGCGCTACAAGTCGAAGCGCTGCGGTCGCTCCGCATTCACCCGGTATTTCCGACGCAACGCCAGGATCGCCGCCTCCTGCCGGTCGATCTTGCGCCGGAGCCGGTCGAGATCCGGCCCCGCAACCACCAGGAGCCGATCGAGCACCCGCCGGTATTCCGCCTCGTCCGCGCCGGTCCACCGGCTCATGCGCCGGTGGTAGTGCCGGGATTTCGGGCGGAGACGGACCGTCTCGTCCTCGGCGCGATTGCTGAGTGCGCGTTCGGCAAGTCCGAGATTGCGCCGCGCATCCGCAAGCGCGTCCTCTATGCGTGCCAGCAGCAAGCGCAGACGATCAGGAGGCATCATCACGCTGTCCTCTGTCATCAGGCGGGCCGGGATCGAGCACGTCCTGAAGGAAGCGCGGCGGGACGTTCTCCTCCGGTCCCTGCCAGGCGATGCGGCCGTTCCACCGAATCGTAACGAAGCCGCCCCCGGTCGAGCGGACGGGGAACGGCTTCGCCTCGAAGTTGAGGCATCCAAACACGGCCGAGGTAGCCGAGAATACGGTGCTTTTGCGACCCGGCAGAAGCACGCGATCACAGGTGCCGGACGGGCGCTTTACGCGGCGGCGCGAAAGGCCGAGCCGGAACCATTCATAAACGCGCTGTTCGCTTTCCGGCGGCGCGTCCCAATGGATGCAGTGCTTGCACTGGCCGGAGCACCGGTCGACGGGCTCGTCAAGCGGCGGTCCGCCATTGTGTCCGCGTATCGTCGGCCCGATCATGACGGGCCTCCCATGACGACACGCTGGACCACGACGGGCCGCGTCTCGGTCGCCTGCGCCAGGCGCTCGATCAGAGCCAGCTCAGTATCCGAGCACGCGCCGCGCACCTCGATTTCGAGCCGCTGGGCGGCGTTGGCGTGATGGCACGCGGCGATGTGGACATTGCCGCCGGTATCGACCGGGCGCAGCCTCGACCGAAGAAACAGGATGCCGGAGCCGAGATTGCCGCAGTAAAGCAATTCGTCCACGTCCGGCGCGCTCGGACCGATGCCGGCCTTGCGGCCGCCGATCCTGCGGAAGGCTTCGTTGAAGGTTGACGGATCGCCGGTGATCCGCGCAGTCCGCTCGGGATGGAACTGCCACGGCGGGCGCCAGGGATCGAGCTTTCCAACCGCGATCTGATGCAGGAAATCGACGAAGCTCGCCGGGTCGGCCGGATATGGGCAGGTCCGCCAGATCTCGCGGACACGGGCGCGCAGCCTGTCGGGCAGCGCGAAGAGCCGGGCGCGGCCCTTCCGCCACCACACCGCTCGCTGGTCGCGGCGTTCGCGTTCCGCCTCGTCCCACCACACGGCGCGGCGGGCCATTTCATCGTCGACGCCGTGCTGGCCGGCGGCGATCTCTTCGGCGAAGAGCGGCAGCGCCTCGCGTTCGAGGCGCTGCTTGCGGAGAAACGCCGCACGCTTGCGCGACGTATCTCCATAGGGTTCGGGTCTATGCCAGCGGCGGAAGCGCATCAGATGCTCCCCCGCCGCGCACGCGCCGCGGCATAGATGATCCGTTCGGCGCGGCGGATGCTGCCGGCTTCCCGTGCAGCCTCGGCCCAGATCGAAATCGGAAAGTCGCCGGAAAAGAGAACGTCGCGCTTGATGCCGAGTCCGAAAGGCAGCCGCACCGAAGCCATCTCCTCGAGCGAGAAATAGCCAAGCTCCGGCTCGCCGAGATCGGCAAGCCCAAAGAGGATATCGCCGTCGGCATCGAGTTCGGTCGCCAGCCAGACGCCGGCGCCGAGCGGGTTGAAGAATTTGACGACCGGCACATGATCGGTATCGCGCTGGCGGCCATTGGCGAGAAGCTGCGCGCGCAGCTCGTCGGTCAGGAGGATCATGCTGCCCTCCTGTCGATAGCCGTCTCGGGTGTGGCAGGCCGCTGCTCGTCTTCCGGCAGGAAGGACAGCAGCCAGTCGGCCGCCTTGCTCGCCTGCGAGGCCGCGCGCACGATAGCGCGGGAATCCTCGCGCATGACCTCCAGCCAACTGCCGATGTAATCGGCATGGCGCACCGTCGGCACGATGCCGAGCGCGGCGCAGCTAAAGGCCGAAATCTGCTCGGCGATCAGTTCTTCGAAGGCGTATTTCTTCGAGCCGAACGAGCCCGTCAGGTCACGGTTCAATCGGCTGTGATGGCCGCTGGCGTGACCGAGTTCGTGCAGAGCCGTCCGGTGCCAGTTGATCGGCTCGAAATACGCCTGGGGCGGAGGGACCATCACATAGTCCTGGGACGGGACGTAGAACGCCCTGTTGCCGCCAATGCGGAAATCGACGCCGGTCGCCTTGATGAGCGCCTCGACCCTCGGCTCTATCAGGTCGGGCGGTGGCGGCGGCGCGACGGTGGCGATGTCGTCGGGCAGCCCGTCGCATTGCGCGACGTTGAAGACTGTGAAGCGTTTCAGGAACGGGATGGCATGCGCTTCCTCGCCGGTCTCGCGGGCGCGGCGCTTCTCGTCTCCCGGCGTAAAGCGGTCGGCATAGACGACCGTGGTGCCGTGCTCGCCCTTGCGGACATGGCCGCCGAGCGAAAGCGCCTGCCGGAATGTGAGCCAGCCCTGGCAGGGAAAGCCGTGCTCGATGACAGCGCCCCAAAGGATGAGCACGTTGATGCCGCTGTAGCTGCGAGAGGTAGCGGCGTTTTTCGGCAGGCCGAGCAGCGCCTTGGCGACCGATGTGCCCCAGGGCTGCACCCACGGCACGCGACCAGCCTCCAGTTCGGCGATGATTTTGGTGGTGATTTCGTCATAGAGGTTCGTCCGGTCCGAGCCGGTGCGAACATTGCGATCATGTCTGGACATCGCGGTTCTCCGCGACGGGCGCCGGAAGACTCTCCTCCGGCTATCTTCCCGTCACGGCAAATCCGACCCGCACTCTCACTCTAAAGGGGGCGTTGCGGGACAGGCTGTGCAGAAACTCTCCCTGATGTCGCTGGGCTTGGATCTCGCCGGCTAGCGTTGGCGTGGCGCGACACAATTCAGCATCGTGCTACCTCGGGTTTGACAGAGTGAGCCCGATAGCTTTCGAAACCGCCTTACATCAACAGGCTAAGCGCAGCTCCACCCACGGCCGCCAGCAACACGACGACCCATGGCGGAGCTTTCCAGGCCATCAGCGCCACGAAACAAATCAAGGCCAGTGCGAAATCCGGCATGCCTCCGATCGCGCTGGTGAAGACAGGCGAATAAAGCGCAGCGCCGAGGATTCCGACGACTGCGGCATTGGCGCCCTGCATGGCCGACTGCGCCCACGTCTTACGGCGCAGTTGATCCCAGAAGGGCAACGCCCCGATCAGGATCAGGAAGCCCGGCAGGAAAAGTGCGACAAGAGCGATCGTCGCGCCGGCCACGCCGTTCGGCGCCGGTCCCATGACCGCTCCGAGCCAGGCGGCAAAGGTAAAGAGCGGTCCGGGGACCGCCTGCGCTGCGCCATAACCCGCAAGGAAGGCATCATCGGACACCCATCCTGGCGTGACCGTTTCAGCCTGTAACAGCGGCAACACGACATGTCCGCCACCAAAGACAAGCGAGCCGGCACGAAAGAAGCTGTCCGCCAGCGCCCATCCTTGCGCTTGCCCCGCTAGGACCGGCAGGCCAATCAGTAGGGCGACGAACAGCGCGAAGGCCATCAGTCCGGCTTTGCGTGAAACCGGCACAGGCAGATGCTCGCCAATCGTGACCTGTCCTTTGCCAAGAGCCAGCCCGGCAAGTGCGCCCAGCAGTATGGCCGCCATCATCCCGATCGCTCCCGGCGCCCAGGCAAGCAGAAGCACGGCCACCACCGCGATCGTGGCGCGCTCCTTATCGGGGCACAGGTTTTTTGCCATGCCCCACACGGCTTGCGCCACGATGGCGACGGCGACGATCTTGAGACCATGTAGGACGCCAAGCGCTAACGGGCTTTCCAGCCGCGTAGCCGTCATGGCAAGCGCAAGAAGGATCATGGCCGATGGCAGGGTGAAGGCGAGGAAAGCTGCGAACGCGCCGAGCCATCCCGCCCGCGTCAGACCAAGAGCAAAGCCGACCTGGCTGGAAGCCGGACCGGGCAGGAACTGGCACAGTGCCACCAAATCGGCATATGCGCTTTCGCTCAGCCATTTTCGCCGCGTCACCAGCTCGTCCCGGAAATAGCCCAGATGTGCGATCGGTCCACCGAAGGAGGTGAGCCCCAGCTTCAGGAATGCGCGGAATACCTCGGAGACGCTTCCTTGCGACTGTTGCGGGCTATGATCCATTCAAGGGACCTCGTTGGTTGGGGCATTCTTGCGAGCGATGACGCGCGATCGGCGCGGGATAGATTCTCAGGTTGCAGCCGTCAGATTGACCCGCTGCATCAGGGCCTCGCCGCTCTCCTTGCGCTCGGAATAGCGGTCGGTCAGGTAGGGTGAGACGTCGCGCGTCAGAAGCGTAAACTTCATCAGTTCCTCCATTACGTCGACCACTCGATCATAATAGGAGGACGGTTTCATCCGGCCCGCATCGTCGAACTCCTGAAAGGCCTTGGCGACGGAGGACTGGTTGGGGATCGTCACCATGCGCATCCAGCGGCCGAGCACACGCATCTGGTTGACGGCGTTGAAGCTCTGCGAGCCGCCGGAGACCTGCATCACCGCGAGTGTCCGGCCCTGCGTTGGCCTTACCGCGCCGACCGAAAGGGGAATCCAGTCGATCTGCGCCTTCATCACCGCGCTCATTGCGCCGTGCCGCTCCGGGCTGGTCCAGACCTGGCCTTCCGACCAGAGCGAGAGCTCTCGCAGTTCCTGCACTTTCGGATGCCTGACCTCGGCGCCGTCCGGCAATGGCAGGCCATGCGGATCGAAGATGCGTGTTTCCGCGCCAAAGTGTTTCAGCAGGCGCTCGGCCTCGAATGTCAGGAAACGGCTGTAGGATCGCTCGCGGAGCGAGCCATAAAGCAGCAGGATACGCGGCGGATGGGTAGAAGGGTCGGTTACGCGCAGCCGACCAAGGCTGGGAGTATCAACGCAGCCGGCATCAAGATTGGGAAGATCGTCCGGCATCAACGCTGCTCTTTCGCGAGTTCGGACACCTTGCCGCCACGCTCATACCAGCCTTTGGAGCGGTTCACGGTCCAGACGACCGAGAGCATCACCGGCACTTCGATCAGCACCCCGACAACGGTGGCGAGCGCCGCACCCGAGTGAAAACCGAACAGGCTGATGGCGGCGGCAACCGCCAGTTCGAAGAAATTTGACGCGCCGATCAGCGCCGAGGGACCGGCAACGCAATGTTGTTCGCCGGCAAGCCGGTTGAGCAGATAGGCAAGGCCGGAGTTGAAATAGACCTGAATCAGGATCGGCACTGCCAGCAGGCCGATGATGGCCGGCTGCGCGATGATCTGCTCGCCCTGAAATCCGAACAGCAAAACAAGCGTCGCCAGCAAAGCGACGAGAGAAGCCGGGCCGAGCTTTGAAAGCAGCCGGTCAAGCGCTGCCTGCCCGCCACTTGTCAGCATCCGGCGACGGATGATCTGCGCGATGATGACGGGAATGACGATATAGAGGATGACCGACAGGACCAGCGTGCCCCACGGCACGGTGATGGCTGACAGGCCCAGCAGCAGGCCGACAATCGGCGCAAAGGCGACGACCATGATCGCGTCGTTGAGGGCGACCTGGCTCAATGTGAAATGCGGTTCACCCTTGGTCAGGTTCGACCAGACAAACACCATGGCCGTGCATGGCGCGGCTGCAAGGATGATGAGGCCGGCAATGTAACTGTCGATCTGGTCGGCAGGTAGATAGGGCCGGAACAGCCAGCCGATGAACAACCAGCCCAGTAGCGCCATCGAGAACGGTTTTACCGCCCAGTTGATGAACAGCGTTACGCCGATGCCGCGCCAGTGGCGGCCGACCTCACCAAGCGCAGCGAAGTCGATCTTGAGCAGCATAGGGATGACCATCAGCCAGATCAGTACCGCCACCGGCAGGTTGACCTTGGCAATTTCCATCGCGCCGATGGCATGAAATGCGCCCGGCAGAAAATGGCCGAGCGCGATGCCGACGACAATGCACAGCGCGACCCAGAGGGTCAGGTAGCGTTCAAAGGTGGACATGCAATTCCCTCAGGCCGTTGCGACACGCTGGCCGTGTTCGTCGATCACGCGCTCGCCGTCTTCCTTGACGAACGCGCCGCGTTGCGGCGGCAGCAGGTCGAGCACGTCCTCGGACGGTCGGCAGAGCCGGACGCCCTTAGGGCTGACGACGATGGGTCGGTTGATCAGGATAGGATGCGCCATCATGGCATCGAGCAATTGCGCCTCGCTCAGAGCCGGGTCGCCAAGGCCACGTTCGGCATAAGGCGTGCCTTTCTCACGGAGCAGCTCTCGCGCAGATATACCCATGCGCGCGATAAGCCGAGTCAGCATGTCCCGAGATGGCGGCGTCTTCAGATATTCGATGACATGCGGCTCGACGCCCGCATTGCGGATCATCGCCAAGGTGTTGCGCGAAGTCCCGCAATCCGGGTTGTGATAGATGATGACATCCATGGCTTGCCTCACGCCGCGCTGTTTCTGGGAGACGACGCGCCATCTGATTGGCCGATCTCGGTCAGCTTCGTGCGCAGCGACGCCTTGTCGAGACTAGCAACCGGCAGGGACGTGAACGCCGAGATGCGGTTCTTCATGTAGCGGAAGGCCGCAACGAAGGAGGCTTCCTTCTGGATATCCGGCCCATCGACGGCGGCAGGGTCTTCGATGCCCCAATGAGCTGTCATCGGCTGGCCAGGCCAGACAGGGCAGGTTTCGCCGGCGGCGTTGTCGCAGACGGTGAACACGAAATCCATAACAGGCGCATCAGGCCCAACAAACTCTTCCCAACCCTTCGAGCGGAAGCCTTCAGAGGGGTAGTCGAAGCTCTTCAGCACCTTCAGCGCGAAGGGATTGACCGCCCCCTTGGGTTGCGACCCGGCAGAGAAGGCACGAAATCGGCCTTCGCCATCCTTGTTCAGGATGCCTTCCGCGAGGATTGAGCGCGCCGAATTGCCGGTGCAGAGGAACAGGACGTTGAAGATGCGGTCAGTCATGAGTGGCCTCCTTTGCGGTGAGGGTTTGCGGTGAGCAGCAAGGGGAAAAATCGGCGATCAGCGGCGCGCAGATCTCGGGTCGGCCGCCGCAGCAATCCTTGACGAGAAAGCTGGCAAGCGCGCGAACGGCGTCGAGCCTTGCCCGATAAATGATCGACCGGCTATGCCGCTCCGCCTCTATCAGGCTGGCGCGCGTCAGCGTCGCCAGATGTGTGGACATCGTATTGTGGGGGACATCTAACCTGCGGGCGATCTCGCCTGCGGGCAACCCGTCCGGCTCATGCTCCATCAGTAGACGGAACACGTCGAGTCGGGTCGGTTGCGCGAGCGCGGCGAAAGCGAGGATGGCATTATCTGATTCCATATGTCGAGACTAATCGACATATTGGCGAGAGTCTAGGCAGGGACGATCCGAAGTTTCCATCTGGTCGGGTAGCTGGACAGCGCCGCCGAACAGTGAGGACGGGAAGCCCAAGCGCGCTCAGTAGATATTGCTCGTATTGCCAAGCATTTACTGGGGTTATTCACCTGCGGATGGTACACTTAATTATTTGCGGGACGGGGGCACGATGGGACGCTTTATTGAGGGATATGACCGGAGCCAGCCGTTACTGCTGCCGGCCTGTGTTGAAGATTACGTGTCGCAGGACTCTCTCGTCCGCGTCATTGATGCCTTCGTCGAAACCCTCGATCTCACGGCGCTCGGCTTCGAGCGCACCGTCTCTGCCCCGACAGGACGACCTGGCTATCACCCCGGCGACATGCTGCGGCTCTACATCTGGGGCTACCTGAACCAGTTGCGTTCATCGCGACAATTGGAGCGCGCCTGCCAGCGCGATCTGGAGGCCATCTGGCTGATGCGGCGCATGACCCCGGACTATCGGACCATTGCGGCGTTCCGGCACGACAACCCCGAAGCGATCATCCGCACGGGGGCCGCATTCATCAGCTTCTGTCGCGAGAACGGCTTGGTCACTCCTGGCAAGGTGGCGCTGGACGGAACAAAGATGCGGGCGGTTGCCAGCGCGAAGAATATTGCAGGAGCGGATCGTTTGGCACGCGACATCGCTCATACCGAAACAGAAATCGCCTACTATCTCGACCGCCTCAACATAGCAGATCAACACTCGGCGGGCGCGCGCGATCAGACGGTCAATCGCGCGGCGTTTGCCAGCGCGATCGCGTCACTCGAACGCCGTAAGCAGCGCTTGGAAAAGCGGCAGGCCGAACTTGCTGAGCATGATACCAACGTCGTGGTCTTCGGAGAGCCGGATGCACGACCAATGGGATATGGCCGGGCGCCGAAGTTCCCGGCCTATAATCTCCAGAGTGTCGTCGATATCGAAAGCGGGCTGATCATTCACAACGATGTCGCCAACGAAGCCAACGACAGCCAGTTGCTGCATCCAATGGCGATAGCGGCAAAAGAAGTGCTCGACGTCGACCAGCTCGAAGTGCTGGCGGACGGAGGCTACTCGAACGCGCAGGAAGTCGCGCGTTGCGAACAGGACGGTGTCCGCGTGGCAGCGCCGATCAAGCGCGGGGCCATGAGCGCGCAATACTTCCGCCCCGTGCAATTCGTCCATGACGAGCAGACCGACACGATCCGCTGCCCTGCTGGTGAAACTATGTATCCCAAGGGCAAGCATACCCGAAATCGGGCGATCCGTTACAGAACGGCCGCCTGCCAGACTTGCCAGATCAAACAGCAGTGTACGCCGGGATATCAGCGCACCATTCACAGGCTCGTGGATCAGGGCGCGCTCGATCGGATGGAACGTCGGGTTCAGGAGAAACCTGATCTTATGACGATCCGGCGCTGCACGGTCGAGCATCCCTTCGGCACCATCAAGCGAATGTCTGGCGGAGGTCGCTTCCTGACCCGCGGTTTGCGGCGGGTGAAAGCCGAAGCTGCCCTCTCGGTTCTGGCATTCAACATTATCCGCGCTTCGAACGCCTTCGGAACCGGAGCGCTGATGTCGCGGGGCTGAGAACCCCGCTCTATTCGGTTTGCGTCATCGCGGCCGCATCGAGTCCTCGCTGAGTTTCTGCACAGCCTGGGGATCTCCCCGCAGAAGGGGGTGTGCCGGCGACTGCGGCGCCGGCCAGGGGGAAGGCTTTCCCTCCCCAAATGCCGAGGAGATCATCGTCTAAGGGTGCTGCCATGACTGCCCGCTCGCCCACTGGATTACCCGAGGAAATGTACGGTCAGGTGCCCCACGCATCAATCACGGTATCGAGGGGAAATGGCGTGCTACTCTTTGACCATTCATGGAACGGAGCTGCAGTCTGGCTGTACGGACCCGGATCAGGCCGGTCGAACTGTACGCGTGTCGGGATATGGAAGGCACTACCGAAAACAATCGCCTCACCGGAGGCTAGGATAGTCACCTGATCCAACAGTCGCCGCGCTTGCATGGGGATGATCCGGCGGAAATGGTCGATATCGTCGGGGTTCTGAAGCCGGTGGCTGATGAAGTTCGCGCATTGGCTGATGATGGTCTGGCTGATCTCGCTCGGCCGCTGGCTGGCGATGATAAGCGAAAGACCGAATTTACGCCCCTCCTTGGCGATCCGTTCATAAGTAAGACGCGCAAGGCGATGTCCCCGATCCTCATCGGATCTGGCTGGACGAGCATAATTGTGTGCTTCCTCGAGCACCAAAACCCAGGGATTCCTGTAGCGCGAAGCCGCCGGCAGGCGCTCACGCGCTTCCAGCAACACACGGCCGATTATCGCACAGGCGTAGGGCAGAACCTCGTTGCTGAGCATGGAGAGATCGAGAACTGAAACCTTTGGTCCCATTGCCGCACCAAGCCCGAAGCGCCGGAACCAGCCTGACAGATTCTCGATTTTCGTACCGGTATCCTCGTAGTTTAGAAAGGCCCGCCAACGCTTGTCATCCAAACGAGTCTTGAGGCGCAATTTTAGTGTGGTGAGATGGGCGTCGACGCGAAAGCTATCCTCCTTCGATACCGCGCGGTTGATAAGGGAGGGATCGGTCAGCGTAGCTCGACTAATTGGCAACGGAGAGTCGGCCGTCCGCACTCCGGCTTCTGCCGTCGCGTTTCCACCCACAATCTTACCTCTGATGACGTCCTTGAGCTTTTCCGCCTCTGCCGCAATTGCAGCTTGGTTGTTCATGACCTCGGTGTTGTAGTCGTTGACGAGCCGATGGTTCTCGAACAACACCTCGAAGGCTGCAGTATCGATGTCGGTATCTGCTAGATGGCCTGTCACGGCATCACAATGCGAACCTGCTGCCTTTTTCTTGATCTTGGTCAGTTCGCTGAGAAGTTGATCGAGTGCACTCATGGCGTTTTGGAGCGCGTTCATACTGACAGCGGCGGCGGCATCGCCGCCCTTGGCGATCGCCCACCAATCCTTCAGCACAGGCTCTTGTGTCTGCTCCGCCGCACTGAGCCAGGCACAGATCTCTTCGGCATTCATGAACCAGAGAGGGAGACCGAACTCCCTGCCGTTCAGATAGATTCGGTCCGGCAAACGCGCGGTTGTTGCAACTGTCGGAAAGGCTTTGCCGTACTCCCCGTTGATATCGAGGATGAAGACATGCGGCTCCTCGGCCGCGCCATCGAGGGCCTTCATGGCTTTCTGTATCAGGCTCGATACGGAGAATGACTTGCCGGACCCAGTGTTGCCTACGATAGCTAAAGGCCGCGAAAACAGGTCATTGTAGGAAGCGCGCACGACGTTGCGGGCCTGACCAGTCGGAAACCCTATTCTCAGGTCACAGTCGAAGTCCTTATCGTCGTAGTCTTCCGGCTTATTGCGGCGGGGAGGAATCTCGAAGACCGCCCGTAATATGTCGGGTGAGCCGATCTCGGCTGGCGTATCGAGCGTCGGCAGAACGGAAATGCCTGGGCTGAAGGAGGGTTCATCATCCGCATGCTCGATGGCGCCCAGCAATTGTACGCTGGCGACGCGGCGCGGCTTCATCAGTTCGAGACTGAGATCATCGCCGCTGTTCGGATCGAAGGTCTCGCGGGCCTCCAGATCGGTGATGATGCCGATGACGGTCTCCCCCGCCCCGAGCGAGAAGGTCAGGTAAGCATTGATCGCGATCGCGACCTGAACGCCATCCAGAGTGGCACGTAACGCCGAACGGGTTTCGGGGAGCAACTCTACCTTGACCCGAAAACCCTGGACCGAAACGATATGGCCGACAAGCCGGGGATTATCCATCTAAGCCCCCACACCGGCGTTTGGATCGGTTGGCGTTTCAGAGGAGGCAATCTGTTTCTCGAAACGCCGCAGCCGCAGGAAGTCGTCGAGCCATTGCACGTCGGGCATCACCGAGGTCGCAAAGTCGTCGAACGTCGCAAATGTGAAAGGCGCGGCGGCGAAAGCATCTGTCGTGGGGCAGAGAACGAAGGCGCGTTTGCCGAGATCCTTGTAGCGTCGGATGCGTTCGATGACCGGACTTTCTGGATTGGGTTCGATTACCAGCATCACCAGCGAAGGATTCATCAAGGCATTCTCGATGATCCGGCTGACATGCTCATCCCCGAACCCATAACCGAGGACGAGCAAGAAGGTTTGGGGAATGCCGAGTCGGACCTGGAACGACCGGAACAGATGCGCGTAGGGCATGGTCAGCGTCTGCGCGAACTTGTTGGCGGTGGGCAGGATGCCTACCGAGGGCGTTTTGTCAGCCAGTGGCACGAGTGCCGCCGCCTTGTCCGCCGGACTCTTCGCTGCATAGGACTGGAAAAGCGTCAGGTCGGGATGACGGGCGCGCATTTCATCGCCTTGCTCGAACCAGTGGATCGAGCCGTGCAGCTTGTAGAAATGCAGAAACTTGTCGAAACGGCGGACACGGCCTTCCGCCACCTCGCCGGGATAATAGATGTCGAGCCCATAGACGGACGGATCGAAGCGCGCCGCCGCGCGCCCCGTGAACCCATCGAAGTACTGGACGCCCAGAAGTTCCAGCGCCTGTTCGAATAGGGTGTCGTAGTTCAAGGTGAAAAGATGGGTGCGCCCGAGATTGCTGTCGCGGGCAACGAGTTTTGAGAGAAACGCCAATTGGGGTGCGATCCCCTTTGCCGAAGTCGCGGACGTGGTGTCTGGCAGTGATAGCGCACATTCTGCGAAGATGGCGATCCGCAGGCGGCGAACGAACCAACCCAAATCGGCGGTATTTGGGGCCGGCGTTTCTGGCCAAGTGACAGCAGAAAACGGTGCGCCTGCAGATTCGGCGACGACCAAGGCGTTGGCGACGAAGGACAGCCATGCCTCAAAACCGATTGCAGCACCGAGAATGTCCGCAAACGCCACTGCATTCTTCCGCGATTCTATGATGGGCGCGATCGAGGGCGGGAGGTCGGGCAGCGCTTCAATGGTTGCGAGAACGTCCTTCTCCAGGTTGGCCATGGTCTTGCCGCCTGCCGAGACCGAGGTGCCCGATCCCGTCAGGACGACGAGATTCTCCATACGCAGCCATTCCGAGATCAACGCCTGTAGACGAATGCGCCCTTGCTTCTGATCAAGCCCGGAAAGCAGATCACCAACACCGCCGCCCTCCGTAAGGCCAATGAGCTGGTATTCTATCGGCACAGGTGCCGCTGTTGTCATGTCTCCTCCCCCTCTGTTCCACGGCGCAAGGGGTTGACGATCTGAAGCCCCCTGAAATCCTTTTCGTTATCTGTGACGACTACGCAGTCGTGTGCTCCCGCGATCGCGGCGATAATCATATCGAGTCCGCTTCGTGGACGACCTGCCGCCTTCCCTTCCGCCATCAATCGTGCCCAGATGAGGGCAGCTTTTTCATCGAACGAGAGAATGCGACCGGCAAACAGTTCCTGTGGCCCTTCCGGTCCCGAAAACCAGGCATCGAGCGCATCGCGCTTTTTCCCACGCGGCTTTTCCAGAATGCCACGTCGGATCTCAGCGATGGTCAACGTAGTGACGAAAAGATCCTCGTCCTGCTGCGCGGTCATCCAATCCAGAAGGGTTTCGGATGGCTGCGGTTTGACGATGTTGCTAATGATGTTGGTGTCGAGAAGATAACGCGTCACAGATCGACCCGGCGCCCTTCTTCGCGTGGACGCGACAGATCGAGATCCGCGCCGACAAGGGGGGAACGGCGAAGGGCAGACAGGATGCCACCGGATTTTGGCGGCTCACCTGCAACAAGGGCCGCCTTGACCGCAGCCCGCGCCTTTTCCGCTTCCGGCCCCTCTTCCGCCAGTTGGCGAGCAAGCGACCGGATTAGCTCGCGGTCGGATTCCAGTGCTAAGACCTCGAAGCGCTTGAAGCCACGCTGCGTCAAGCGTGCCCGGTAATTTTCGATCGCTCTCTTCTGTGCCGCATTGCTCATGACGGGCCTCCGTGCTATATCCTGACATATAGCCGATACTGGCCTTGCAAACAAGGGATGTCAGCGATGCCTTGGGCCGCCCACCGCTGTGAGGTAATGCAGAAGAATACTGCGCATTTGCGCCAGTATTTTCTATATGCTGCGGCACGAGGGAATACGCCAGACTTCACCGAAGCCGCCGAGAACAGGCTTTCTGCCGCCCAATATACGCGTGTTATATCAATTGCTTACACTGATATTTAGGTGAATGCTTGGATGTATGACCTCACGATCAATCCAAGCGTCGGCGAAGATGACAAGGAACGAGCGCGAAGCGCTGCTCGAATCCCTGCTCATCGACGAGCCGGAACTGACCTTTACTCCAAGGGGCGATCCCGACCCGCGGCTTTTGCGTCTGGTCGACTTTCTGGCGCGGCAGGCGGCACGGGAATGTTACGCGGAAGAAGTCAAGATGACGAGGCGACGGGGGAAGCGCACCTCCTGATGCCGAAAGGAGAGGTACATTGAAGGTCGCGATCTACGCCCGCTACTCGTCCGATAATCAACGCGACGCCTCGATCGCCGACCAGTTCCGCATGTGCCGCCTTCATGCGGAGAAGCAGGGCTGGCGGATCGTCGAGGAGTATTCCGATCACGCGATCTCTGGTTCGTCTCTGCTGCGCCCCGGCATCCAAGCCCTGATTTCCGACGCCACGCGCGGGCGTTTCGATCTGATCCTCGCCGAAGCCATGGATCGGCTTTCGCGCGATCAGGAGGACATAGCGGGCCTCTTCAAGCGCATGTCTTATTCCGACGTGAAAATGTTCACCCTCTCCGAGGGTGAAGTCTCGCATCTGCATGTCGGGCTCAAGGGCACGATGAACGCGCTGTTCCTGAAGGATCTGGCCGACAAGACCCGGCGCGGACAACGCGGCCGGGTCGAGGCGGGCAAGTCGGGCGGCGGCAATTCCTACGGCTATGACGTGGTGAAGAAGCTGGACGCTAACGGCGAACCGATCCGCGGCGATCGCACGATCAACGAAGCTCAAGCCGAGGTCGTGCGCCGCATCTTCCGCGACTATGCCGCCGGCAAGTCCGCCAAGACCATCGCCTTTGCCCTGAACAGGGACGGCATCGCCGCTCCTTCCGGCGGCGATTGGGGTTTCAGCACCATCAATGGCAATCCGAAGCGTGGCAACGGCATCCTCAACAACGAGATGTATGTCGGCAAGATCGTCTGGAACCGCCAGCGTTTCGTCAAAGACCCCGATACCGGCAAGCGACAAGCCCGCCCCAACCCGGAATCGGAATGGGTCATTCAGGAAGCGCCGGAACTGCGCATCCTCGACGACGATCTCTGGAACGCCGTGAAGGCGAGGCAGGGCGAGAACCGCACCGAGCGCGACGAAAGCGGCGTCGCCGACGTCCGAACAATGAACTATCGCCGCCGGCCCAAATATCTGTTCTCGGGCCTGACCAAATGCGCCTGCTGCGGCGGCGGCTATTCCGCGATCTCGGCGACCCTGATCGGCTGCTCGACGGCCCGCAACAAGGGCACCTGCTCCAACCGTGTGAACATCCGCCGAGACGAGCTGGAGGCGCGGGTGCTCAACGCCCTGCGCACCAAGCTGGTCGATCCCGCCATGTTCGCCCGCTTCTGCGAGATCTTCACACAGGAGATGAATCGCCTACGCATGGAGGGCCGTGCGGGTATTGCCTCGGCCGAGTCCGAGATCGAAAGGACCGAGCGTGAACTGGCGAAGCTGTTGACCGCCATCAAGGCTGGCGGGCCGATCGAAGCAATCGTGGAGGACATGAAGCGGCTGGAAGCTCGGAAAGCGGAGCTGAGAGCGTTCCTGGCCGAGGCTGAGGAACCGCCTCCCCTGCTGCACCCGTCGATGGCGCTGCAATATCGCAAGCGGGTCCAGCAGTTCTACGAAGCCTTGCAGGACGAAGAAGAAAAGAAGCGGATCGAAGCGGCGGACATCCTGCGCTCGCTGGTGGACCAGATCGTTCTGACGCCGGTGGAGGGCAAGGTGGAGATCGACGTTCAGGGCGATCTTGCTGGAATCCTTACGATTTCCACGCAAAGCAAAAACCCCGCAGCGGGTGCTACGGGGTCGCAAGTAAAGATGGTTGCGGGGGCAGGATTTGAACCTGCGGCCTTCAGGTTATGAGCCTGACGAGCTACCGGGCTGCTCCACCCCGCGCCATGGTGTGTTTATTGAACCGGTTTTGGTATTTTTGCGTTATCTGAACG